>NZ_FTNI01000005.1:202166-340550 GCF_900156315.1 Microbispora rosea
CCGGCATAACCGGCGCCGAGGACGACGATGCGGTGCTTCATGTGATGCTCCTGTCGGTTCGCCTGCTTCCGGGGAATTGAGCGGAGCAGCGCCTCGATTGCTGACAGGAACTTCCATGTGGCCTGGGTCACACAGCGGCGGCAGCGTCACCCGGGCCGGAGGACGGTGTCCGCTATGGCGAGGCCCGCCTGGCGGATCGCCTCGACCAGGCCGTGCTCGCGGCCCGCGGGTCCGTGCGCGAGCACGGCGTAGCCCTCCCACCGCGCCCCTACCATGACGCCCACGTCGGCCCGCGTCCCGGCGTCCGTGCCGGTCTTGTTCGCCACCCAGACCCCCGCGGCGTACGGCAGGACCGCCGGCGGGTCGCGGTCCTCCGGCTCGTGCGGGAGCAGCGCGGGCACCAGCGCGCGGTCGGTGTTGTGCGCCATCCAGCCGAGCAGCAGCCGCTGCCACGGCTCGCGGCCGTACGTCAGCGACCGCATGAGGCCCGCCAGCTCGCGCGCCGTCCCGGTGGCGAAGGAGGGCGGGTGCTCGGGGAGCCGGGGCTCGCGGATCTTGTCGTGGATCCGGGTCCTGGTCAGCCCGAGCGCGGCGGCGGCCGCGTCCACCCGCCCGAGCCCGAGCCGCCGCAGCAGCGCGTTGGTCGCGGTGTTGTCGCTGACGGCGGCGGTGAACAGCGCGAGGTCGCCGGTCGTCCAATCGCGGGCCGACAGGCCGGTCAGCAGGCCCGACCCGCCCGCGTAGTCCTCGTCGAGCAGCGTCACGCGCTCGTCCGGGTCCACGACGCCCGCCGCCACGTCCTGCGCGAGCGCCGCGAGCAGCAGCACCTTGCCGGTGCTGGCGAGCGGCAGCACCACGTCCTCGTTCAAGCCGAGCAGCCCGGGAACGCAGACGGCCAGCGTGCCCGGGCAGGCGGCCGCCACCTCCTCCAGCGCGCGGGAGTCCGTCGCGCGAGAGTCCGTCCCGCCTACGCCGGTGACCTCTCCGTTCATCACGTCGTCTCTCTCACAGGGCCAGCACCTTTCCCGGCCGGGCGCCGGTCTCCTCGCCGTCGCGCACCACGACCACACCGCCCGCGACGACCGCGCCGATCCCGGCGGGCGGCAGCAGCGGCTCGGTGAACGTCGCCCGGTCGGCCACCGTCGCGGGGTCGAAGACCACCAGGTCGGCGTGCGCGCCGTCGCGGATCACGCCGCGCCCGGTCAGCCCGAAGCGCGCCGCGGCCATCCCGGTCATCTTGTGCACCGCCTCCTCCAGCCGCAGCAGCCCCAGCTCCCGGACGTATCGGCCGAGCACCCGCGGGAACGTCCCGGCCCAGCGCGGATGCGGACGCCCGCCCGGCTTCGGCACGCCGTCGGAGCCGATCATCGCGTACGGCGCGGCCAGCACCCGCCGCACGTCCTCCTCGACCATCGAGTGACTGATGATCGTCACCTCGCCGGCCTCGGCCACCAGCAGATCGGCGGCCACGTCGAGGGGGTCGGCGCCCGCCGAGGCCGCGAGTTCGGCGATGGTCCTGCCCTCGGTCTGCGGGTGGCGGGGCGCGCACGCGACCGAGATCCGGTCCCAGCCACCGTTGCCGACCGTGTTCTCCCAGCCGGGCACGCCCTCCGCGATGGAGCGGCGCATCCGGTCGCGCTGCGCGGGGTCGCCGAGCCGAGCGGTCAGCGCCGCCAGGCCGCCGTCGTTCGCCCAGGGCGGCAGCATGGCCGCCAGCACCGTGCTGCCCGCCGTGTAGGGGTAGACGTCGCAGGTGACGTCCATGCCCTCGGCGCGCAGCGCGGCGATGCGCGGCAGCGTGCGCTCGGTGCGGCCCCAGGCGTAGCGGCCCGCGGTCTTGTGATGCGAGACGTGCAGCGCCGCGCCGCTGCGCCGGGAGATCTCGATCGCCTCCTCCAGCGCCTCCTCGACGCGCGACATCTCGTCCCGCAGGTGGGTGACGTACGGCTTGCCGTGCCGGGCGGCCACAGCCGCCAACGCCACCACCTCGTCGGTGCCCGCGTACGAGCCCGGGGTGTAGATCAGGCCGGTGGACAGCCCGGCCGCGCCCTGCGCCAGGGAGGCGTCGAGCAGCGCGCACATCGTGCGCAGCTCGTCGGGCCGGGCGGGCCGGTCGACGGGCCCGAGCACGCCCGCCCGGAGCGTGCCGTGGCCGACGAGTGAGGCCAGGTGGTTGGCCCGGGGCACTCCGGCGTGCGCGGCGGCGAAGCCCGCGAAGTCGGCGTACGCGCCGACGTCGCCGCCGAAGGTGATCCGCGTCTCGGCCCGCATGGCGGGCAACCGCTCCGGCAGCGCGGGGAAGAGGCTGGACCCGCAGTTGCCGCAGATCTCGGTGGTCACGCCCTGCAGCACCGACGCCCGCACCAGCGTCGAGCCGCCGCCGGACGCGCCGAGCAGCGTGACGCCGTCGGAGTGCGTGTGCACGTCGACGAATCCGGGGGCGACCACGCGTCCGCGCGCTTCGATCACCTCGGCCGCGCCCGTACGCGGCGCCTCACCCGGAGGCAGCACGGTCAGCCGCCCGGCGGCGACCCCGACGTCGGCGGGCCTGCCAGGGCGGCCGGTGCCGTCCACCAGCAGGCCGCCCCGGATCAGCAGGTCGAAACCGCTGGGCAGATCGAGACCGCTCACTGGACCTGCCCGAGGAAGGCGCGCAGCCGCTCGTGGCGGGGCGCGGCGAGCACCTCGCGCGGGTCGCCGCGCTCGACGATGACGCCGTCGTCCATGAACACGAGCTGGTCGCCGACCTCCCGGGCGAAGTTCATCTCGTGGGTGACGACCATCATGGTCATGCCGGTCGCCGCGAGGTCCCGCATGACGGCCAGCACCTCCTGCACGAGCTCGGGGTCGAGCGCGCTGGTCGGCTCGTCGAACAGCATCAGGCTGGGCCGCATGGCCAGGCTGCGGGCGATGGCCACCCGCTGCTGCTGGCCGCCGGACAGCTGGGCCGGGTAGTGGTGCCCCCGGTCGGCCAGGCCGACCCGATCGAGCAGCTCCTGCGCCTGCCGCCTGGCCTGGGCGGCGGACGTGCCGAGCACGGTGACCGGCCCCTCCATCACGTTCTCGATCGCGGTGCGGTGCGGGAACAGGTGGAAGCGCTGAAACACCATGCCGATGCCGCGCCGCTGCCGGGACAGCTCGTGAGGGCGCAGCGCGTGCAGCCGGCCGTCGCGCTCGGCGTAGCCCATCAGCTCGCCGTTCACCCAGATCCGCCCCGAGTCGATGCTCTCCAGGCGGTTGACGCAGCGCAGCAGCGTCGACTTGCCCGACCCCGACGGGCCCACGACGCACACCACCTCTCCGGCGGGGACGTCGAGGTCGATGCCTTTGAGCACCTCGAGCGACCCGAAGCGCTTGCGGACGGAGCGAATGCGCACCATCGGCTGGTCAGGGGTGCTCACGACGGCTCCTCGGGTGACAGGGGGGCCTTGGACGGCAGCGGCTCCTTGGACGGCAGCGGCGACAGGTTGCGGCGCACCCGGGAGGACAGCCGCACATGGCCGCGTTCGAACCGCTTCTCGACGAAGTGCTGGCCGACGCTGGCGATCGTGGTGAGGACGAGATACCAGATCGAGGCGACCACGAGCATCGCGATGACCTCGAAGTTGCCGAGGTAGATGCGCTGCGCGACGGTGAGCAGCTCGGCCCCGGCGATCACGGAGACCATCGAGGTGGTCTTCAGCATCGAGATGAACTGGTTGCCGGTCGGCGGAATGATCACGCGCATGGCCTGCGGCAGCACCACCCGGCGCAGCACCTGCCGGTGCGACATGCCGAGCGACTCGGCCGCCTCCCGCTGGCCCGGGTCGACCGAGCGGATGCCCGCGCGGACGATCTCCGCCATGTACGCGCCCTCGTTGATGGCCAGGCCGAGCAGCGCGGCGGTGAACGGCGTGATGACCGCGTTCGCCTGCCACTCGATCAGCTTGGGCCCGCCGAACGGCACGCCGATCGCGAAGGTGGGGAAGACCAGCCCGATGTTGAACCAGAAGATGAGCTGCACCAGCAGCGGCGTGCCGCGGAAGAACCACGTGTAGAGGGCGGAGGTGCCGCGCAGCACGGGGTTGTCCGACAGCTGCATGACGGCGGCGAGCACGCCCAGGGCCAGGCCGATGGCCATGGACAGCACGGTGAGCTGGATCGTGACCCACAGACCGCCGAGGATCCTGCCGTCGGCCAGGTAGGCGACGATGACGTCCCAGTGCAGGTTCTCGTTGACGATGATCGTGTAGGCCAGCCAGACGAGGAAGAGGAGGGCGACGGCCGCGCCCAGCCACCGGCCGGGCCGCACGGGACGCACGGCCTCGATCGGCAGCTCGACGCCGGCCGTCCTTTCCGGCGTCACTTCCACGGCTGGGTGTTGACCAGCACGCCGTCGACGGCGTTGGCCGTCACGCCGTACTCGTCCAGCACGGACGTGTAGCCGCCGTCGGCCTGGAGCTCCTCCATCGCCTTGGCGACCGCGTCGCGCAGCGCCGTCTTGCGCTTGTCGATCGCGATGCCCCACGGGCCGGCCTCGTACTGCTCGGGCAGCACGTCGTACTTGCCGGTGTCCTTGGCGTACATGACGGCGACGGGGTAGTCCACGATCGTGGCCACCGCGCGCCCGGAGTCGATCGAGAGCAGGCCGGTGGGCGCGTCCTCGCTCTGCATGATCTTCATCTTCGTGGCGCACTTGTCGTTCTGCTTCTCGCCGATGGCGAGGTTGGAGCTGCCCTTGGCCAGCACCACCGTGCGTCCGCACAGGTCATCGAGGTTCTTGATGCCGTCCGGGTTGCCCTTCTTCACCATGATGGCGCCGCCGGCGTTGAAGTAGTCGACGAAGTCGACCGCCGCGCGCCGCTCCTCGGTGTCGCTCATCGAGGACATCACGATGTCCCAGCGCCCGCCCTGGAGGCCGGGGATGAGCCCGTCGAAGGCCGCGTTGGTGATGGAGAACTTCAGCCCGAGCTTGGCCGCGATGGCGGCGCCGAGGTCGGGGTCGACACCGGTGAGCTCCTGGGTGCCCTTCTTGTACATCTCCATCGGCGGGTAGCCCTCCGACGTGGCGACCCGCAGCGTGCCCGTCTTGCGCACGTCCTCGGGAACCAGGTCCTTCGCGGTCTTGCCCGTCGTCGCCGCCGCGTTGTCGCCCGCGGCGGTCCCCGACGACGAACGCCCGCAGCCGCCGGCGAGCGCCGACACGACCAGCGCGCCGACTATGGCCACATATAGGCGCTTTGTCATGGAACCTCCTGTTTTGCGAACGATTGAGCTTATGCTGGCGACAGGAGGTAACGGCCGTAACAATCGTGAACGCTTGTGGTCCTCAGCATCGAAGTCTTCGATGCTCCCCGTCCTCAGCCTCCGAGTCCGTGCGCCGGGTGGGAGAAGGACGCCACGGGCCGTACGACCGCGACCCGGGCACGCTGGACGGCGGGCTTGCCCGGCGGGCGCGCCCCGGCGGCCCAGCACGCCGCGCCCGCGACGACGGCCGTCACCAGCGCGAGCCATCCGAGGGCCCGCCCCGCGCGCAGGCCGTACCCGCAGGCGAGCCAGTAGAGGGACAGCAGCAGTCTCATCCGGCCGCGCGGGCTGCCCAGCCGCCGCATCTCCATGGCGCCGAACGCGAAGTCGGCCGCGACGCGCGCGTCGTCGACGCCCGGCCGCAGCCGCTCGTACAGAACCGCCAGGCGCGCCGGGTCGGGCGTGCGCTCGCCGGCCGGACCTGTGGCGGGCTCGTCCGCGCTCTGCGCCGCCCACCCCCGCCACAGGTGCTCGTCGGCGATGACCCTGCGGCGGCTCCACCACCGTACGGGCGGCCACCCCAGGCGCAGCCCGAGCCCGCCCGGAGGGGCGGCGAACACGCACTCCCGCAGGCTCAGGCCCTCGGGGCGGCGCAGCCCGCCGAGGCCGCACGCCCGCAGGTCCGCCCCGGTCAGCGTGAGCGCGTCCGCGTCGAGGCCGTCGAGCGAGGTCACGCGCAGCCGGCCGGAGCGCCGGGTGACGGCGGACAGCCCGGCGAGCGTGGCGTCGCGCAGGTCGACCTCGGCGTCGGACAGCCGTGCGGCGAGCCGCCCCAGGACGGCCGCCGCGCGAAGCACCACACGGCACCCGCCGGTGTCGATGTGCAGCGGCGCGCAGGCCCGTACGCCCGCGAGTGACAGGCGCCGCACGATCCGCATCGGGCCGAGGTAGGCCGCCCCCTCGAAGCGGGCGCCCTGGAACTCGGCGCTCGCCCCGCAGTCCGAGCCGCGGAAGGAGACGGCCCGGTGGAACCGGGCGCCGCGGAAGCCGGCGTCCCCGTGGAAGACGGCCGCGTCGAACACGGCGAATCCGTGGAACTGCGCTTTCTGGAACGACGCTCTCTGGAACGACGCCTTCTGAAACGCCTTCTGGAGCGAGGCGGTCCCCGGGGCCGCGGCCGACGGGGCACCGAACCGCGCCGCGCCGAAGAGGGCGTCGCCGCGCACCGTGATGTGGTCGAACGCCGCATGGCCGCACACCCGTGCGTCGTGCAGGGAGAACTCGCGGTGGAACCGGGCCTCGCGGAAGGAGGCGTTGCGGAGGAATCGGGCGCCGTAGAACGAGGCGAGGCGGTCGAACCTGGCATTGTCGAAGGTCGCGTCACCGGCGAAGACGACCTCGCCGAAGCGGGCCGGGCCGGTGAAGACCGCGCGGTCGAACCTCGCCCTGCCGGCCCGGCGCTCCACCCCGTCGAGGACCCGAGCGAGCAAATCCTCCGACAGGAGGGTGCCGCGCAGATCGAGGGCCTGGCCGGGCGTCAGGGCTCGCAGGAACCTGCCCGCCTCGCCCGGCGAGAGGTGCGCCAGGCACCTGCCGTACGGCTCGTGGGCGACGCCGAGGCACTCGGGCACGGCGTCGCACGTTCTCCAGACCACGTCGAGCGGAGCGATCCGCGCCGGGGGTGTCATGGCAACGTCATACCCGATGTCCTGTCTAGAGATGTTAAAGCGTGATGGATAGGTAACAGTGTGTATCCGTCAGGGAACCGCCGCCGCGCGGTGCGCCGGCCGTTTGCCCTGGACGGGCAGGGGTAACCGACGTGCATGTCTGAGCAGCCGAACTCCACACCGCCACCGCAGACGCAGCCGTACCCCGGCCGGACCGGCGAGATGACGCCCGAGCCCAGGGACGAGATGCGCGACTACACCGGACGCGACCTGCTGGCGGGCAAGCGCGCACTCGTCACCGGCGGCGACTCCGGCATCGGACGGGCCGTGGCCGTGGCGTTCGCCAAGGAGGGGGCCGACGTCGCGATCGCGTACCTGACCGAGCACGACGACGCCGAGCACACCAGGAAGCTGGTGGAGCAGGAGGGCCGCCGCTGTGTGGTCATCCCGGGCGACCTCGCCGATCCCCGCCACTGCGAGGAGGTCGTGGAACGCACGGTCCGCGAGCTCGGCGGGATCGACGTGCTCGTGAACAACGTGGCCACGCAGTCGCCGGTGCAGTCACTGGAAGAGCTGCCGGACGAGCAGTGGGAGCGCACCTTCGCGGTCAACATCCACAGCTACTTCCGGGTGACCAAGGCCGCGCTGCGGCACATGGCCGAGGGCGGCTCGATCGTCAACACCTCGTCGATCAACGGGCTGCGCGGCAACAAGACCCTGATCGACTACTCCGCCACCAAGGGCGCGATCAACGCGTTCACCTACTCCATGGCGCAGGTGCTGGTCGAGCGGGGGATAAGGATCAACGCCGTGGCCCCGGGCCCGGTCTGGACGCCGCTCATCCCGTCGACGTTCCCCGCGGAGAAGGTGGAGAAGTTCGGCCGGCAGGCGCCGATGGGCCGGCCGGCCGACCCGGACGAGATCGCTCCCTCGTATGTGTTCTTCGCCGCCAACCGGCTGTCGTCTTACTACACGGGCGAGGTCCTCGCCCCGATCGGCGGCGAGACGCTGCCCGGATGAGAGGGCGCCGGATGAGGGTGCCCGACGAGGGTGCCGGCCGACGTCCCGGGCCGACGCCCTGCCGCGACTGTGCCGGTGCGACGGAGCCGGGTCGACGGTCGTAAGCCGATCTCACAGGCCGATCTCACAGGCCGATCTCACAGGCCGATCTCACAGGCCGATCTCACAGGCCGATGTCATAAGGCCGCCCGAGGTCTTGCCCGGGCGGCCCTGGGTTTCTTCACCCGTTTTCACCTGTTCTCGTTCAGGCGGCGGCTCTGGTCCTGCAGCTCGTCGATCAGCTTGGAGGCCTCGGCCTTGCTGAGCCCTTCCGGAACGTCCCGCCCGGCCTCCCTCGCCAGCGTGCGCAGGTAGGACTCCTGCGGCGCGGTCATCGGCTCGTCCCCGGTCGCCCACTCCTCGGGGTCCTTCTCCACAGGTCCTCGGTCCATGACTCCTCCATTGTCGAACTGCCGTTCGCTCTACCCGCCGCCGCGGCCCGTAACCTGCGTTCACCGCGCCGCGGGGTGACGCATGTATCGGGCCCGGGTGAGCTCGGACTCGCTCGGTTCCTCCTGTCGCCGCCGCAGCAGCCGCGCGGCCAGCACACCGCCCGTGACGCATCCGGCGGTCAGTGCCGCCGCCGCGGCGAACGCCGCGCCGGCCCGGGTGGACGCAGGCTCAGGCCGTACGGCGCGGGCCCGCCAGGCGCGCAACCACATGGCCTCGGCGCCCGCGTCGAGCAGATAGGTGGGCCGGATTCGGCCAGTGGGCACGTAGGCCAGGTCGACGGCGAGCAGCGTCGCCGCCGTGGCCATGCCGAGACGGCGCGCGTGGTCGGCGCCGCCGGGAGTGGACGCGGCCCGGATCTGCGTCCATCCGATCCCCACGAGCAGACCGGCGACGGTGCGCTCCAGCCACCGGTCGGTCTTCGCGCCGAACACCTTCTCGAAGCTCGGCATGTGCAGCAGCGGCCACAGCCCGCCCGCGATGTTGAAGAGCCCATGGGCGCGGGCCAGGGCCGCCGCGCCCCTGTCGTCCTGGATGGTCATAGGCCGTCGATGCCCGATGGAAAAACGGACAAACCGGGCTCGGTTCGGCGGGATGGCCAGGGGCAGGCGCCCTGGGTGTAGGTGAGCAGGGTGAAGGTGTACGGGGTGGAGACGCTCTGAGGGGAGGTGCTCTGGGACAGACGAACAGGACAGGTGCTCTGGGGGTAGGTGCACAGGGAGCGGCAACGGGGGAGGACGTCATGCCCGGAAACATCAAGATTCGGCCACTCGGGGGAGCGGCCGGCTGCCTCCTGATGATCATCATCTCGATCGTCGCGTCGATCCTGCTCACGATCCTGGCCAACGCCCTGCTCCGATGAGAGGCCCGGCGCGCTCGTCGCGGGAGAGGGGCCGCCGTCGTACTCCCGGCCCGATCGTCGGCGTTCGCCGTGGGGGCCTCCCGCCGACTTTCATCGCCCGTCGTGACCCTATTCGAGGTGGACCGTAATTGCATTAGCCGAAAAGTCCGTTCCGGTTGGCACAATTCTCCTATTCGCGCGCAGATCGCCAGAACGTAAATTTGCGCGATGACAGGTGGAACATTTCGCCTATATCATCGCCGACCGTGGCTGAAAGCGATCTTTCGAGCCCGTCCCTTGTCGATGACCTGTACTTTGTCCTGCACGACAATGTGACGGGGCATCCGTTGCTTCATTCCCGGCTCACGGGGCTGGCGCTGGCCGGCGGGGTCCTCGGTGAACTGATGCTCGCCGAGCGTGTGGCGCTCGACTTCGCGGCGAGCCCGGAACGCCTCTACGCCACGGCCCGGGAGGCCGCCGATGAACCGCTCACCCGTGCGGTGCTCGGGCACGTCATCGCCGAACCGCATCACCCGGTCGGCACGTGGCTCCTCTTCTTCGCCCGGACGATCTACGCCGACGTCGCCGCCAGGATGATCGCCGCGAAGCTGCTCAAGCCGCCGGTAAGGCACTTGCTGAAGCAGCAGCCTCCGGCTCCCGCGGACATGAACACGGCGGCGTGGCCGCTCGCCCGCCTGAACCTCACCATCCAGAGGCGCAAGCCGCCGGTGGAGCGGGACTGTGTCCTCCTGGGGCTCCTGGACGCGGCCGGCTGCGCCCAGCGGGTCCTGTCCGAGCACGATCCCCGGTTCGTGGCCGCCGCGACCGCCATGCTCCCCATGGCTCTGCGGAGGCTCATCGCCCAGACCAAGGTCGCCGTCGGCAAGGCCGTCATCAGCCGCCGCTGACCTCCAACCCCCCTCACCACGGAGTTCCTAGGTGTCCCTCACACAGCAACGGCCCAGCGCCGTCACCGCCGCACTGGCCGAGGACCGGCTCGGCGTGCCGTCCATCGTGTTCTTCGTCATCTCCGCGGCGGCGCCGCTGATGGTCGTCGCGGGTTCGGTCCCCACCGCGTACACGGTGACGGGCGTCATCGGTGTCCCGTTCGCATTCCTGATGCTGGGCGCTGTTTTCGCGCTCTTCGCCGTCGGATACGTGACGATGGCCAGGCACGTGGTGAACGCGGGCGCCTTTTATGCCTACGCCGCCCAGGGGCTCGGCCGGACCCAGGGAGTCGCGACCGCCTGGGTGGCGCTGCTGGCGTACAACGCGCTGCAACTCGGCCTCTACGGAATCATCGGGTCGGCGGCCGAGCCGCTGCTGGTGGACTGGTTCGGCGCCTCGCCCCCGTGGTGGGTGATCGCGCTCGTGGCGTGGGCGCTGACCGGCGTGCTCGGCCTGCTGCGGGTGGACGTCAACGGAAAGATCCTGTCCGTCCTGCTCGTCAGTGAGATCGCCATCGTGTTGCTGTTCGACCTCGGCGACCTGACCCATGTCGCGCCGGAAGGCATCAGTTTCGAGGGCTTCACCCCCGGCGCCCTGTTCGTGCCCGGTGTGGGCGCCGCGCTCGCCACCGTCGTCGCGGGGTTCGCCGGCATCGAGTCGTCGGTGGTCTTCGCCGAGGAGTCCAAGGACCGCCACCGGACCGTGCCGATCGCCACCTACCTGGGCATCGCGATCATCGCCGTGCTGTACGCGTTCTCCGCCTGGGCGCAGACGGTGCCGACCGGGCCGGGCGGGATCGTCAAGGCCGCCTCGGACCAGGGGACCGAGCTCATCTTCAACCAGGCCGCCCTCCACCTGGGCACCGCCGTCTCGACGATCGGCTCGGTGCTGTTCGTGACCAGCAGCATCGCCTGCATGATCGCCTTCCACAACACCACGGCCCGCTACATCTTCGCCCTGGGCCGGGAGAACGTCCTGCCCTCGATCTTCGGCCGCACCTCGGCCCGCACCGCCGCCCCGATCTCCGGGTCGCTGCTGCAGACGGTGCTCGGACTGATCGTGATCGCCGTGTACGCGTTCTCCGGCCTCGACCCGGTCACCAAGATGTTCTTCATCTTCGGCACGTTCGGGGGTCTCGGGCTGCTGACCCTGCTCACCGTCACCTCGATCTCGGTGATCGTGTTCTTCTCCCGTGACCCGCGGGGGGAGACGACCTGGCGCACCCGCATCGCCCCGGCGCTGGCGATCCTGGCGCTCTGCGTGATCATCGGGCTCACCCTGGTCAACTTCGACACGGTCCTCGGGGTCGAGCCCGACTCCATCCTCCGCTGGATCCTGCCCGGCATCTTCGTCGTCGCGATCGTCCTCGGCCTCGTCTGGGGCCGGGTGCTGAAGTCGATCAGGCCCGAGGTGTACGCCAACATCGGCCTGGGCGCCCAGGCCGTCAACGGGAGTGCCAAGTGACGGTCGAGATCACCCGGATGACGGACCCGGCCGCGGCCGGGGGGCTCATCGCCGAAACCTTCCACACCGACGAGATCACCCGATGGCTCATTCCCCGGGCCGACGACCGGCTGCCGATGCAGCGGCGGTTCTTCACCATGTGGGCCGGGCACGCGCTTGACCACGGCGACGTCTACGGCGTCCACGAGTCGGGCGAGCTGGCCGGTGTGGCGGTCTGGTTCGCCGCGCCGTTTCCCGAGGTCCCGGGGGAGCAGGAGGCGATCGCGTCGTTCGCGGGCGAGAACGCCGCACGCTACCGCCTCTTCGGCGAAGTGACGGAGAAGCTCCACCCCCAGGAGCCGCACCACTACCTGGCGTTCATCGCGCTGGAACGAGGAAGGACCGGCCGCGGCCTCGGCACCCTGCTGCTGCGCGAGCATCACCGCAGGCTCGACGCCGAAGGCATCCCGGCCTACCTGGAGGCGAGCAGCGAGGCGAGCCGGCGGCTCTACCTCCGCCACGGCTACGTCGACATGCCCGAGCTGGTCAGGCTGCCCGGCGGCCCGGTCATGTACCCCATGTGGCGTGAGCCCCGCCCGGCCGCGCAGGCCGGACAGCCGTAACGGTGGGGACGGGCGGCGACCGACCGGTCAGCCGCCGCCCGTCTCCTCGGCCCGGGTGGACACGTACGCCCCCTGTCCCTCCACCGTGTACACGAGGCCCTCGCCGCTGAGCACCTCGACGGCGCGGCGTACGTCCTCGGGGGCGAACCCGTGCTCGCGCACGAGCAACTCCTCCGGCGGCAGAGGCCGATCGGGCTCGATCCGGCCGTGGACGATCTCCTCGCGGAGCATCGCCGCGAGCCGCCGGTGCGCGGGGACCGGTTCCCCGGGATCGTTGGTGACGGCCACGCCCCACCACTGCCCGGCTCCACCCGATCCAACCCTTCGCTCTCGCGCCGACGCCGCGCACGCCTCAGTCGCGGGCGGGCTCCGCGTGGCGATCTGTCGCGAGGGCGGGACGGGGCGAGCGCAGCGCCGGAGCGGTGAGGGCCACGAACAGCGCGAGCACGGCGGGCACCAGCAGCGCGTGCGGAAGGGTGACGGCCTCGGCCAGGCCGCCGATGAGAACGGGACCGGCCAGGAAGCCGGTGTAGCCGAGGCTCGCCACGGCGGCGAGCGCACGGCCGGACTGGGCCGGGTCGCGGTGCCCGGCGGCCGAGAACACCTGCGGGATGATGCACGAAAGGCCCGCACCGAACAGCCCGAATCCGGCGACCCCGGCGACCGGCTCGTCGGCGAGGATCCCGGCCGCGAGACCTGCCCCGGCCAGCAGGCCGCAGCAGCGCACCAGGGTGACCTGCCCCAGCCAGGCGGCGAGGCGGTCCCCGGCGAACCGGCCCGCCGTCATCATGATCGAAAATGCGGCGTACGCCGCCGCGGCGAAGCCGGGGGAGGAGCCCAGGTTGTCGCGAAGGTAGACCGAGCCCCAGTCGGCCGCGGCGCCTTCGCCGATCATACAGCAGAACGCGAGGACGCCGAGGAGCAGCACGGTGCCGCCGACGCGCCGGCGTGCGGGTCGCGCCTCGGGGGAGCCCGCCTGCGCGGCCTCCCGCGCCGGGTCGTCGCGCGTCGCCCAGCGGGCGCTCAGCAGGGCGATGAGCAGGATCACCGCGCCCATCGCCGCGAAGGTGACGCCGGGGCTCGCCCCGGCGTGGGCGAACATGCCGCCGGCGGATGCCCCCACGAACCCTCCGACGCTGAACACCGCGTGAAAGGACGACATGATCGACTTTCCGGACGCCCGCTCCACCACCACGGCGTTGGCGTTCATCGCGACGTCGAGCGTGCCGCAGACCGCGCCGAACACGAACAGGGAGAGCGCGAGCGCCGGCAGGTTCGGCATGTAGGCGGGAAGCACGAGGACCAGGCCCTGGGCGAGGGCCACCGGCAGCATGGTCCGGTAGCTGCCGTAGCGGTCCACCAACCTGCCGACGACCTGCATGCCGGTGATGGCGCCGGCCGCGATGCCGAGCAGCCCCAGGCTGAGCGCGCCGTCGCTCAGCCGCAGGGCCGCCTTGATGGCGGGGATCCGGCTGGTCCACGTGCCCATGGCCATGCCGGACAGCAGGAACAGTCCGTAGACGGCCACGCGAGCGCGCAGAAGCGCCGGGCGGGCGGGGGCGGACAAGGCCATGTGGTGCTCCTCGGGGCGGCAGGGCGCACCTGCTGTGCGGGCAGGCTGTGCGAACGATCAATGGAGGTGTTCGCGCCTCCGACGCGGGAGGCGTCAGGCTCAGGGACGGCCCGGATCCGGGGCTCCAGGGGACTCGGGAGGGGAGGGCTGCTGGGTTGAGGGCGCTGAGGGTGGGTTCCCGCCTCGCGCACCCGCCGATCAGGCGCCGACCGAGGGCCGATCCGCGGCCCACCGGGGGCCGATGCGGGTGCGGGGCCGAGCCGGGCTGGGGCGGGGCGGGGCGGTAGGTCTCCGGATGCCGATGCGGGGCCGATGCGGGGCCGATGCGGGGCCGATGCGGGTGCGGCGCGGGTAGGCCTCCGGATGTCGGCATGCTGCGACGCCGGTTCCCGCCGAGCGGAGGCGATGCTCAGCCGACCGGAACGGAGGCGGGGACGGTGCGTACGGCGACGCCCGCGGCGGTGAGAGCGTCGTGCTGATCCCGAGGGATGTTCTCGTCGGTCACGACCACGTCGAGCCGGTCGAGTCCGCAGACGGCGCCGAACGCCGTACGGGTGAACTTACCCGAGTCGCACGCGACGACGACGCGGCGGGCCGAGGCGATCGCGGCCTGCTTGATGGCCACCTCGGGCAGGTCGTGCGCGGTCAGGCCGTGTTCGGCCGACAGGCCGCAGCAGCCGATCACCGCGGTGTCGAACCGAAGGGCCTTGATCGACGTTTCTGTGAGCGGCCCCACGAAGTTCATCTCTCCGTGCCGCACCTCCCCGCCGGGCAGGACGAGGCGGATGCGGGGCGCGCCCGCCAGCTCCTGCGCTGCCTGCAGTGCCAGCGGCAGGATGGTCAGGCGGCGCTCGCGCACGGCCCGGGCGACTTCGAGCGCGGTCGTGCCGCCGTCGAGCAGCACGGCCTCGCCGTCGGCCAGCAGCCCGGCGACCTCGGCGCCGATGCGGCGCTTGGCGTCGAGCGCCTCCCGCTCGCGTACGCCGAACGGCGGCTCCTCGCCACGCAACAGCAGGCTCAGGGCGCCGCCGCGGACGCGCCGCACCACCCCCTGCTGGGCGAGTTCGTCCAGGTCGCGCCGGATGGTCATCTCCGAGACGCCGTACGCCAGCGCCAGTTCGGCCACGGAGACGCTGTCGGACGTCCGCAGCGCGTTCATGATGGCCCGGATCCGGTCGGCACTTTCCATGCGTTCATTTGAACACAGCACATGTTCGAAAGCAAATAAATCTACTTTGTAAAGGTGGCAGACTGGGCGCATGCGCGCGAGCCGGTTGCTGTCCCTGCTGCTCCTGCTACAGACCCGCGGCAGGATGACCGCCACGGAAATCGCCGACGAGCTGGAGGTGTCGGTCCGCACCGTATACAGGGACGTCGAGGCCTTGTCGGCCGCCGGCGTGCCGGTCTACGCCGATCGCGGGCCGCTCGGCGGATATCGGCTGCTCGACGGCTACCGTACCCGCCTCAACGGACTGACCGTGGAGGAGGCGTCCTCCCTGTTCCTGGCCGGCCTGCCCGGCCCCGCCGCCGAGCTCGGGCTCGCCGACTTCGCCGCGGCGGCGGAGTTGAAGCTGCTGGCCGCGCTGCCGCCCGAGCCGCGCTCTCATGCCGCCAGGATGCGGGAGAGGTTCCACCTCGACGTGCCGGGCTGGTACCGCGGCGCCGACGAGGCGCCGTTCCTCACGGAGGTCGCGGAGGCGGTGTGGGAGGAGCGGGTGCTCCGCCTGCGCTACCGCCGGTGGGGGCCGACGGAGGTGGAACGGCTGCTGCATCCCTACGGGCTGGTGCTCAAGGGGGGTTCCTGGTATCTCGCCGCCGCCTGCTCGGGGACGGTGCGGACCTATCGGGTGGGCCGGATCATCGAGGCCGAGGTGCTCTCGGAGCGCTTCGAACGGCCGCAGGACTTCGACCTCGCCGAGTTCTGGCGCGAGTTCGCCGCGGAGTTCGCCTCACGCATGTACACGGCCGAGGCGGTGGTGCGGCTCGCGCCGGGCGCGGAGGACCTGTTCCGATTCACCGTCGGGCAGGACGTCGTCGACAAGGCGCTTGCTAACGGGTTGCCTGAGCCCGGCGGCTGGACCCGGCTGACGCTGCCGATCGAGTCCGTCACGCACGCCAGGTGGCTGTTCCTGCGCATGGGCGTGCTCGTCGAGGTGCTGGAGCCGGCCGAGCTGCGCGCGCTGATGGCCGAGGCCGTCGCGGACCTGTCCCGCCTGTACGGCACGGCGCCGGAGGACGACTCCGGCGCCGCCGCCCATGGTCCCTGAGGCGGAGCTCAGCGGCTCAGTGCGGTCTCGCGTTCGACATGCGTCAGCTTGGCGGGATTGCGGACGAAGTAGATCCCGGTGACGAGGCCGTCCTCGATCTGCATCGCCACGACGCCGTCGACCTCCCCGTCGATCCGCATGACGAGGCCCGGATGGCCGTTGACCTGCACCGGCTCGATCCAGACCTTGCCGCCGAACCTGTCCAGACCGGCCGCGAGGAGACGAGCCACCTTGCCGGCCCCCACGATGGGGTGGGCCAGGGCCTTCTTGATTCCGCCGCCGTCGCTCAGGAGGACGACGTCGGGGGCGAGGATGTCGAGCAGGCGTTGCAGATCGCCGGTCTCGACCGCCCGCTGGAAGGCGTCCAGCGCGTCACGGGTCTCGCTCCGGGAGACGACGTCGCGTGGGCGGCGGGCGGCGACGTGTGAGCGTGCGCGGTGGGCGATCTGGCGGACGGCCGCCTGGTTCTTGCCGACGGCTTCGGCGATCTCGTCGTAGTCGAGGTCGAACACCTCGCGCAGCACGAACACCGCCCGCTCGGTCGGCGACAGCGTCTCCAGCATCAGCAGCATCGCCATGGACACGCTCTCGGCGAGCTCGACGTCCTCGGCCACGTCCGGCGCGGTCAGCAACGGCTCGGGCAGCCACGGCCCGACGTACGACTCCTTGCGCCGCCCGAGCGCGCGCAGCCGCATCAGGGCCTGCCGGGTGACGATCCGCACCAGGTACGCACGCTGATCCCGCACCGTGCCGAGGTCGATCCCCGCCCAGCGCAGCCAGGTCTCCTGCAGCACGTCCTCGGCGTCGGCGGCAGAGCCGAGCATCTCGTAGGCCACGGTGAACAGAAGCTTGCGGTGGGCGACGAACGCCTCGGTGGCCGGGTCCACGGATATCCCATGGTCGAACGGCTCGGCCGCGCCCACCTGTCCCTCGCCCATCACCGGCTCCTGCCCGATCGCTCTCGACTGTGCCACACGCACAAGATGCCAATCCTCGGGGTTCTGTGACCGCGGTGGCAGGTGGCGTACGTCACACAACCGTGCTGTCACAGGCGGCGGGGCGACGGCATCTCGTGTTCGTCAGGACGCCGCGCGGACAATCCGGGCGGCATGCGACTCCACGGAGTGAGGACGAATGACGAACTCGGAGCAGACCTCGGTGCTGATCACCGGAGGCAACAAGGGACTCGGCCTCGAAGCGGCCCGCCGGCTCGGGACAGAGGGGTGGACGGTCTTCCTCGGTTCGCGCGACGAGAGCCGGGGACGGGCGGCCGCGGACAAGCTTGCCGCCGACGGCGTTCGTGTGGTCGTGGTCCCACTGGACGTGACCTCGGACGAGTCGGTGGCCGGCGCCGTACGGCTCGTCCGCGAGCACACCGACCGCCTGGACGTGCTGATCAACAACGCCGGCGCGCCGGGAAGGGTCACCCCACCCGCGGAGACGACGGTGGACGAGATCCACTCCGTCTACGACACCAACGTCTACGGGCCGATCAGGGTCACGAACGCGTTCCTTCCCCTGCTGCGGGCGGCGCACAATCCTCGGGTGGTGATGGTGTCCAGCGCCGCCGGATCCTTCGCGGTCGTGACCGATCCGGACCAGCCCGTCGCGAAGATGCACGAGCTCGCCTACACCTCGTCGAAGGCGGCACTGAACATGATCACCGTCCGGTACGCCCAGGCGCTTCCGCAGATCAAGTTCAACGCCACGACTCCCGGAGAAGTCGCGAATCACACGTTCGCCGCCACCGACATGAACAACCACACCGGTCAGCTGACGGTCACCGAGGGCACCGACTCGATCGTCGGACTCGCGATGATCGGCCCCGACGGGCCGACGGGAATCTTCACCGACCGCCTCGGCCCCGTCGGGTGGTGACATCGGTGACCGCCTTCTCCGGCTAGGGATGGACGGCCGGCGTCAGGAGCTGGTGAGGATGACGAGTCGCTGGGTCGCCCTGGTCATGGCGACATAGCGGTCGACCGCTCCTTCGATCCCTTCGCCGAACCTCTCCGGGTCGATGAGGACGACCAGGTCGAACTCGAGCCCCTTCGACAGCTCGGGGGTCAGCGACCGGACGCGGGGGGTCTCCTCGAACGAGGGGTCGCCGATGACGCAGGCGGTCCCCTCGGCGTGCTCGGCGAGCCAGGTGTCGAGGATCGCGCTCAGATCCGGAACGGAGCCGTGCACGACGGGGACGCCGCCGCTGCGGATGGAGGCCGGCACGTTGGCGTCCGGGAGCACCGCCCGGATGACCGGCTCGGCCTCCGCCATGACCTCTTCCGGCGTCCGGTAGTTGATGCTCAGGGAGGCCAGGGTGACCCGGTCGAGCCCGATCCGCTTGAGCCGTTCGTGCCACGACTCGGTGAACCCGTGCCTCGCCTGGGCACGGTCCCCGACGATGGTGAAGCTGCGGGACGGGCAGCGCAGCAGCAGCATCTGCCACTCCGCGTCGGTGAGCTCCTGCGCCTCGTCGACGATGATGTGCGCGAACGGGCCGGCGAGCCGGTCCGGGTCGGCGGCGGGCAGCGCGGTGTCGTCGACCAGGGCCCGCTGCAGGTCCTGTCCGCGCAGCATCGACATCACGAGCATCTCGGAGTCGTCGGCCTCGATCAGGTCCTCGACGACTCGGTCCATGTCCTCGCGCCGGGCCGCGACGGCGGCGTCACGGCGACGCCTGCGCCGGGACGCCTCCGGGTCGCCGAGCCGCTGCCGCGCCGCGTCCAGGAGCGGCAGGTCGGACACCGTCCAGGCCTGGGCGTCCGCGCGCTGCAGCTTCCGCACCTCGTCGGGGCTGAGCCAGGGTGCGCACATCCGCAGGTAGGCGGGCACCGACCACAGGTCTCCGACGAGGTCGTCCGGCTCGATCAGCGGCCACGCGCGGTTGAAGGTCGTGAGCAGTTCCCTGTCGCGCAGCAGCGACTTGCGGACCAGCTCGGCCGGCGCGTCGCCGTCGTACTTGTCCACCAGGATGGTGAGCAGTTCATCCCAGATCTGGTCGCGCGCCTCGTTGTGGGGAGTGCCCGGGTCCGGTGCGTCGAACGCCTCGGCCCAGTCGTCGGCGCTCAGCGAGATGTCGGACCAGGGGGTCGTGACCGTCATCGGCGCGGCGGGCGGGTTCTCGTAGAACCTGACGGCCGGTTCGATGGCCTTCACCAGGTCCGCGGACGACTTCAGGCGGGCCACGTCCGGGTCCTTCTCGACGGTCGCGGCCGCACCCTGCGGGACGAGGTCCCGCAGGGTGCAGGTCTGCACGCCCTCCTCTCCGAGGCTGGGCAGGACGTCGGCGACGTACGCCAGGTAGGGCTGGTGCGGGCCCACGAACAGCACGCCGCCCCGGCGGTGACCGAGGCGAGGGTCGGAGTAGAGGAGGTAGGCGGAGCGGTGCAGGGCGACGACGGTCTTCCCCGTGCCCGGACCTCCGTCGACGACGAGAGCGCCCTCGGATCCCGCGCGGATGACGGCGTCCTGGTCGGCCTGGATGGTGCCGAGCACGTCGCGCATCCGCGGCGACCGGCTGCCGCCCAGGCTGGCGATGAACGCGGACTGGTCGTCGAGCGCGGCGTGCCCGTCGAAGCCGTCCGGGGTGAACACCTCGTCCCAGTAGTCGCTGATGCGGCCGCGGGTCCAGCGATACCTGCGGCGGCTGGCCAGACCCATCGGGTTGGCGTGGGTGGCGCCGAAGAACGGCTCGGCCGCGGGGGAGCGCCAGTCGAGCAGCAGTCGGCGACCGGCGCTGTCGGTGAGGCCGAGCCGTCCGATGTACACGGGCTCGGGATCGTCCTCGCCGACCATGTGTCCGAGGCACAGGTCGAGGCCGAAGCGGCGCAGGACGCGCAGGCGGGCGGTCAGCCGATGGACCTCCAGGTCCCGGTCCAGCGCCTGCCGGCCTGCGCCGCTGGGCGCCCTCAGCTCGGCGTCGAGGCGACCGGCCAGGTCGGCGATCGACTGTTCGAGGCTTTCGGCGATGGCCGCGAAGTGCCGCTCGTCGGCGGCGATCAACTTCGGATCGGCCTTGTGGGAGAGGCGGTCGGGAAGGTCGAACGCGCTGGTGGGCAGCGGGTTCACGTCATCAGCTCCGATCTGGGTCGCTTGCGACCGTTTCACACATCAAGGCGCCCCGAACCGGCGTGACGAAGTCCCCGCGCGGCCCATGCGTCGACGGCAACGCGCGCACGTCGCGTCCCCCGTTGTCCGCAGGCGCTGCTTCCGGCGGACGATTGTGCGGCACGACGGGGGTCTTGCCGCAAGCCCCCCTGGGCGCTATACGTTGAAAGTGGAAAGGAGCGGACAGTCTCCTTTTCGTCTCCTCGTATCGGCGGTCGGCCTGCCGGGCCGGTCACCGCCATACCTCCTGGACCCGTCCTCGGCCTCTGGGGCCGCTCGTCGGGCGGGCGCGACTCGCGATGGGCTCAGAACCGGTAGCGGAGAATGCGTGCCCCTTGCCGGGACAAGGCCGTGCTGCGGGCGGTGAGACGGGTCAGCGCGCGTAGGGGCTGCGGGAACCGGGCGATTTCCGGTGCGCGGGTGAGGAACTGCTCCTCGACCAGTTCGAGGCCGGCGCGCCAGGACTCGGGTTCGTGCGGGTCGTCGAAGCCCTGGGCGGCTTTGATGCCGAGTGCCTTGATGGTCGGGTGATACTTCATGGCCCAGGCGGCGAAGCGGGTGTAGCCGTTGAGCGCGAGCTCGCCCGAAGGGAAGTGACCGGCCAGCGCGCGGGTCAGCGCCTGGAAGGAGTCGCCGGGCATGAAGGGGAACAGCCCTTCCGCGACGATCATCGCCGGCCGGTCGCCGGGGATCGCGCTGAGCCAGCCGGAGCCAGTGAGGTCGGCTCCGACCAGGTGGGAACGGCAGGGCAGCCATTCGGCCCGCAGGTGCACCACTTCAGGGAAATCGATGTCGTACCAGTCGACGCCGGGCGGGGGATCACAGCGGAACACTCTCGGGTCCAGGCCGCAGCCCAGGTCGAGCACCACGCATCCGGGATGAGCGGCGACGTAGGCGCGGACGACGTCGTCGAGCATCTTGGCGCGCAGTGCCGTGGTGACGACGAGGTTGGGCTTGACCTTCAGCTTGCCGAAGTCGTAATCGATGGTGCCGGCCAGGTCGGCTGAGAGCGTGTCGCCGAGGATCGGGCTGGGCCGCCCGGAGTCCAGGGCCCTGGCGTGGAGAGTGAGCAGCAGCGTTTCCTGGACCAGCCCGAGTTCGGGTTGCCGGAGGTGCATGGGGGTTCCTTAACGGCGTAGCGGATGGCGGGCCGCGAGGTTCTGCAGCCACGTCAGGGAGTCGTGGGCGGCCTTGATGCGCTCGGTGCGGTGCCCCTCGCGCCCCTCGCCGCCCACGATGTCGAGCCCTTCGTCGGCGATCTCGCCGAACGCGCTCAGGCTTTCGAGCTTGCGCTGGATGACCTTCTGCCAGGCGTCGTCTTCGATGCGGTAGTAGGAGATGCGATCACCGGGCCTTCTCACCTTCTTGACCAGGCCGATGGCCGTGAGGAAGCGCATGTTCGAGGTGAGCGAGGCTCTGCTGGCCTGGATGACCTCCGCGATCTGGCCGGCGGACTGCTCGGCCGGATCGCAGATCATGAGCCAGCCGAGGACGCGTCCGGTGATGGGCGGCAGCCCCCACTCCTCGACGCAGAAGGCCGCCACCCGCTCCACCCAGCGAAGCAGCCGGTCCTGCTGTTCCTCAGTGCTCATCACCGCGTCCTCCGTTCTTGATCGTGTGCCGGTTCACTGTGTCATGGCGGCCACCGGCTCGTAGGCGGGCGTCGGGTGGTGATTGCTCGCTAGTCATTTCAACTCTGACTGAAATATATAGCAATGTCGATCCGAAGGCTGCGCAAGGCAGAGGCCGAGCAACGGCCGGGAAAGCGGTTGCGGCGCTCGGGCGCCCGCCGGGACGATGACCGCGTGATTTGGATCGCTTTTGTCGGTTCGTGTTTCCTGCTCGCGATGATCCCGGGTGTCAGCACCGCGGTGATCCTGAGACAGACGCTCAGGGCCGGGCGCTCGTCCGGTGTGGCGGCTCTCCTCGGCAACGAGACGGGCATCCTCCTGTGGGCGATGGCCGCCGTGTTCGGGCTGTCCGCGCTGGTCCTGGCCTCGGAGGTCGCCTACGGCGCGATGAAGGCGGTGGGCGCGGCGCTGCTGATCGTGATGGGCGTGCAGTCGTTGTGGAAGGCCAGGCGCGCGCCTGCGGCGCTCGACCCGCCCGTGCCGTACGGCGGGGGAGAGGTGCGCGGCGGATGGCGCCGCTCGTACGGTCTGGGGCTCGCCACCTGCGGCGCCAACCCGAAGGCCGCTGTTTTCGCGATGTCGTTCCTGCCGCAGTTCGTGCCCCAGGGCGCCCATGTGCCGTTGACGCTGACCATGCTCGCGGTGATCTGGGTGGTCGTGGACGTCATCTGGTACGTCGGGGTGATCTGGCTGATCGGCCGAGTCGGTGCCGTGCTCGGCCGGCCCGCGGTCCGCCGCCGCCTGGAACAGGTGTCGGGGACGGTCCTGGTCGCCCTCGGCGTCCGCGTCGCATTGGAGGCCCGATGACCGTCTGGCACGAGGAACGGGGCTCCGGCGAGCCCGTCGTCCTGCTGCACTCCGGCGTCGCCGACTCGGGCATGTGGGATCCCCAGTGGGAGCCGCTGGGCGAGCGGTTCCGCGTCATCCGGCTCGACTTCCGGGGGCACGGGCGCACACCGTGCGTCGCCGAGGGGCCCTACTCGGACGCCGGTGACGTCGCGGACCTGCTCGCGGCGCTCGGGCTGCGCCGGGTCGGGCTCGTCGGATCGTCGTACGGCGGGCGGGTGGCGCTGGAGCTCGCGACCGGGCATCCCGATCTCGTCTCGCGGCTCGTGCTGCTGAACGCCGGCTGCGGCCTGCCGCCGACTCCCGACCTCGAAGCCTTCGGGGCGGAGGAGGACCGGCTGATCGAGGCCGGCGACGTCGGGGGAGCGGTGGACCTCAACGTGCGCACATGGCTGGGTCCCGAGGCGGACGAGCCGGTCAGAGCGCGGGTGGCGGCGATGCAGCGGCACGCCTTCGAGGTGCAGCTGGCGGCCGACCCCGAGATCGAGCGGCGCAGGGACCCGATCGACCTGACGGTCATCACGGCGCCCACGCTCGTGGTCACCGGTGGGCAGGACCTGCCGTACTTCCGGGAGAGCGGGCGGCACATCGCGGAGGAGCTGCCGGACGCGACGCTGCTCGAACTCGACTGGGCCGGTCACCTGCCGAGCCTGGAGCGCCCCGCCGAGGTCACCCGACTGCTGAACGAGTTCCTGTCCTGATCTACTTTGTAAAGGCGCTCGGTCGGTGGAACAACCGAGCCCCCGCGCGGCGCCCCGCCGTGCGCACGTGACGACAAATCCGCAGGGGAAACCTGAGATGACCAGGAGCCTGTACGCGGCACACGCCCGGTAAGGTCCGATCCTGTGGGGCGATCGAGGACCAACTCCGGGCTGGCCGAGGACCTGCTCATCGAGCTGGACCGGGACGCCGGGGTGCCGCTGCACCGGCAGATCGAGGCGTCCATCCGCGCGAGCATCCGGGCCGGTCGGTTGCGAGCGGGTGCGTCGCTGCCCCCCACCCGCACCCTCGCGGCCGGGCTCGGGGTTTCCCGCGGGGTGGTCGTGGAGGCCTACCAGCAGCTCGTGGCCGAGGGCTACCTCGCCAGCCGATCGGGCGGTTACACCCAGGTCGCCGCGACGATGCCGCAGACGGTCGCCGGCGCGGGCTCCGCGGCTTCGACGGCGACCTCAATGGCGGCTTCGACGGCCGGTTCGACGGCGCAGCAGGCCGCCCGTAGCGTCGGCTTCAGGATCGACTTCGGGTACGGGCGCACCGACGTGTCGCAGTTCCCGCGGGCCGCCTGGCTGCGCTCGGTTCGCACCGTGCTCACCACCACACCCAACGACCGGTTCGCCTACCTCGACGGGCGCGGCGTGCCGGAACTGCGTCAGGCCCTGTGCGACTACCTCAACCGGGTGCGCGGCACGCTGGCCGTCCCCGGCAACGTGGTCGTCTGCAACGGCTACGGGCAGGGCGTCGCGTTGCTGATCCAGGTGCTCGCGCGGCGCGGGGCCAGGCGGATCGCCCTGGAGGACCCGTCGTCCCGCGACGATGCCCGGGTGCTGGCCGCAGCCGCGGGACTGGACGTGGTCGGCATCCCGGTGGGTCCGGACGGCGTTCGGGTCGACGCCCTCGACCTGGCCGACGCCGACGCGCTGGTCCTCACGCCGTCGCACCAGTGGCCGACTGGCGGGGTGCTGTCGGCGACGGCCAGGGCCGAGGTGATCCGCTGGGCGAGGCGCCGCGGCGCGATCGTGATCGAGGACGACTATGACGCGGAGTACCGTTACGACCGGTCTCCGGTGGGCGCCATGCAGGGCCTGGCGCCCGAGCACGTCGTCTACTGCGGCACGGCCAGCAAGACGCTCGCGCCGGGGTTGCGGCTCGGCTGGATGGTGGTGCCTCCCCAGCTGGTCGCCGACGTCGCCGCGGCGAAGCTGCTCGCCGACCGCGGTTCGTCGGTCATCGACCAGCTGACGTTCGCCGACTTCCTCACCCGCGGCGAGTTCGACCGTCACCTGCGCCGGATGCGTCCGGTGTACCGGCGCCGCCGTGACGCGCTGCTGGACGCGCTGCGCACTCATCTGCCGGATCTGCGGCCGGCCGGGATCGCCGCCGGGCAGCACGTGGTCGCCTGGCTCCCGCCCGACCTCGACGAGGCGGCGGTGGTGGCGGCCGCCGCCCGGCACGGGCTCGGCATCCAGGGCGTCGGGCCGTTCCGGATCGCCGGCGCCGGGCCCGGTGGCCTGATCTTCGGCTACGCCATCCTCAGCGAGAGCGCCATCGCCGAGGGGGTCGCGCTGCTGGCGACGGCCATCCGTGAGGTGCGGGGCTCCTGACGCGGCCCGTCACTGCGCCGGACGGATGTTCTGGTTCAGGTGGAACACGTTCGCCGGGTCGTAGGCGGTCTTCAGCGCGGTCAGCCGGGCCAGCTTCGGCGCCGAGTACGCCCGCCGCACGCCGCGCCGCCCGTCGGCCAGCTCGTCGGCCGTCAACGAGTTGACGTAGATTCCGCTGGCGTACGGCTCGAGCGAGGCGCCGGCGGCGCGGGCGGCACCCATCCTGGCGTCGTCCTCAGCCGGGTCGGTCCAGCGAGCGCCGGCACCGAACTCGAACATCGTGCCGCGGTGGCTGAACGCCGCGTCCGCATCCGGGACATCGGCGATCGCGCCGCCGTGCGCCTGCAGGCCGACGTTCGGCAGCTCCGGACTGGCGCTCAGGTCGGGGCGGCCGCGCAGCAAGAAGGCCTCGATCGCCGCGGTGGGGAAGCTCCGCAGGTAGTGCCCGTTGGAATAGCGGCGGTAGGCGTGGCCGCCGGTGGAGTCGTCGCGTCGCTGTAGTTCGAGGTAGGACGGTGTGGTGACGCGGGAGGCGAGCGGGCGTCCGAGCGCGGCCATCGCGGGGAGCAGCCGGCGGCCCTCGGCCGGGTCGCCGACCCACACGAACCCCAGCGTGGCGATCGGGCCGGAGGGAGCGCCGGCGACGCCGGCGGTGAACGTCGCCTGCCGGGGCGCGACGGTGTTCAGGTCGCGCCAGCCCTCGATGACCGGGACGGCGTCCTCAGCGCGGAAGTCGAACTCGGCGACCAGCGTCCGCGTGCCGGTGTGATGCAACCGGAACTCGAAGTCGGTGACGATGCCGAAGTTGCCACCGCCGCCGCGCAGGCCCCAGAACAGATCGGGGTTCTCGGTGCGGCTGGCGGTGACCACGTCGCCCTCGGCGGTGACCACCGTGTAGGAGACGACGTTGTCGCAGGCCAGGCCGTACTGGCGGGCCAGCCAGCCCATGCCGCCGCCGAGCGTGAGCCCGCCGACGCCGGTGTGTGAGACGTTGCCGGCGGTGGTGGCCAGGCCGTACGCCTGGGACGCCCGGTCCAGCGCGCCGAGCAGCGCGCCGCCCTGCACCCGGGCCAGGCGACGGGCCGGGTCGATCCGCACGCCGCCCATGGGCGTCAGGTCGATCATGAGTCCGCCGTCGGGGACGGCGAAGCCGGCGGCGTTGTGGCCGCCGCAGCGGACGCCGATCTCGAGGTCCAGCTCGCGGGCCGTCCGCACGGCGGAGACCACGTCGGCGACGCTCGCCGCGCGGACGATCATTCGTGGGCGCCGGTCGATCATGGCGTTCCAGACCGTGCGGGCGGTGTCGTAGCCGGCGTCGCCAGGCCTGAGCACCTGGCCGTCGAAACGCGTTGTCGTCGTCGTCATGCCCCTCAGCCTGGCAGGAATCGGTACGGTCGATAAGGTCCGATCCTGCGGGCCGATTGAGGACCAATTTGCGGCGACCGGGCGGCGATCCAGTCCGGACGACCCCCCGGCGCTGCCCGGCGGAATCGACCGGAGTTTTTCGGCCGGAGTTTTTCGGCCGGAGTTGTCGTATCCGGGCCACGCTGTTCGTAGCCAAGGTGAGCGGTCGCCACGAGGGCACCGTCACGATCAGCTGGCACGATCAGCTGTCACGACCAAGGGAGATGCCGGCCGATGCTGCTGCACCCGCGGGCCAAGGTCCACCGCATGTTCGAACTCGTCGAGCCGATCGCCACCGTCACCTTCTCCGAGGTGGTGAACGAGGCGTTCCTGGCCCTCGGCATGCGCAACTACTGGGACGGATACTTCGCGGGCCGGGCCGCGCCGCTGGGGACGGCACCGGCCGAGGTGGTGCACGCGGTCTTCTACAACTTCGCCCCCGGCGAGGTGGCGCGCCACATCCCATGGGTGTGGGGGAAGACCAGCCCGGAGGAGGCCATCGCCGTGCGCGAGCGGGCCAGCGCAGCCGCGCTGCGGCAGATGATGGGGGAGCACGCGGACCTTCCCGGTCTGGTGCGGATCGCCGACCTCGCCACCCGGGCAGCGGTCAGCGCGCCGATCGAGGGCCGAGCCCTGTACGCCGGGCTGCGGGCGCTGGCGGTGCCCGGGGAGCCGGTGGCCAGGCTGTGGCACGCGGCGACGCTGCTGCGGGAGCACCGCGGGGACGGCCACAACGCGGCCCTTGTCGCCCACGGCATCGGTGGCACCGAGGCCCATGTCCTGCTCGCTCTCTCCCTCGGCATGAAGCCGGAGGAGTTCGGCCGGATCCACCACCTGCCCACGGCGCAGCTGGCCGCCGTCGTCGATGGGCTGCGGAGCCGCGGCCTCGTGGACGCCGCCGGCGGGTTCACCGACGCCGGCCGCACGACCAAGGAGCGGATCGAGGCGCTCACCGACGAGCTGGCGGCCCCGGCGTACGGCGTGCTCAGTGCGGACGAGCTCGACGAGCTGATCGCGGGGCTCGAGCCGATCGCCGCCGCGGTGCAGGCCCTCGACGGCTGAGCGGACGCATCGGGCGAGGGCGACGACCCCCGGCCCGGTCACCTGCCGAGCCTGGAGTGTGAGGTCACCCGTCTGCTGAGTGAGTTCCTCTCCTGATCTACAATGTAAAGGCGCCCGGTCAGTGGAGATCAAGATCAACTCAGAAACCCCTGCCTACGACAGAGGAGCCCGGCACGAGGTCCGTGCCGGGCTCCGGTGCCAGGTTGGTGGTCAGTGGTTGACGGTGCTCATTCCGGCCGGGTTGTATCGGTCGCCGGCGACCTGACCGGCGAGGGAGTCGAGCGCGTCGAGGTGCTCCGGCTCGAACGTGATGTCCAGGGCCGCGACGTTCTCCTCCAGCCGGGTGACCCGCCTGGTGCCGGGAATCGGCACGACGTCGTCCCCGCCCCTGGTCAGCACCCAGGCGAGGGCCGCCTGGGCCGGGGTCGCGCCGAGCGTGGCGGCGATCTCGCCGACCTTGGCCGCCAGGGCCTGGTTCGCGGCGAAGTTGTCGCCCTGCCAGCGGGGGTTGTGATGACGGAAGTCGTCGCCGGCCAGCTCGCCGGTGTCCGCGATCGCACCGGTCAGCAGGCCTCGCCCGAGGGGGCTGTAGGCCACCAGGCCGATGCCGAGCTCCCGGAGCGTGGGCAGCAGTTCGTTCTCGATGTCCCGGGTGAACAGGGAGTACTCGTACTGTCCCGCGGTGATGGGGTGGACGGCGTGCGCGCGGCGGACGGTGGCGGGCGCGGCCTCGGAGATGCCGAGGTGGCGGACCTTCCCGGCCTCGACCAGCTCCTTCATGGCGCCCCAGGTCTCCTCGATGGGGACGTCGGGGTCGACGCGGTGCTGGTAGTACAGGTCGATGTGGTCGATCCCGAGCCGTTCCAGCGAGGCGTCGCAGCAGCGGCGCACGTAGTCGGGGCGGCCGTTGACGCCCCTGCGGGTGCCGTCGGGCAGGCGCTCGATGCCGAACTTGGTCGCCAGCACCACCTGGTCGCGCCGGTCGGCGACGGCCTTGCCGACGAGCCTCTCGTTGGTGAACGGCCCGTACGCGTCGGAGGTGTCGAGGAGGGTGATCCCCAGATCGAGCGCGCGGTGAATGGTGCGGATCGATTCGGACTCGTCGCCCGGACCGTAGAAGTCGCTCATCCCCATGCAGCCCAGGCCGAGCGCCGAGGTGCGCAGGCCCTGGCCGAGCGTGTGCTGCTTCATTCTTCTCCCCTGATTCTGCGGCTGTAGAGATCGATCTTGTAGTCGACGATCTCGAGATCGCTTCGGAGCTGCTCGATCTTGGCGATCATGTCGGCCCGGTGGGCCTCGAGCAGCTCCTTGCGGGCCACGTAGCTGTCCCGGCCCCTGCGGGCGAGTTCGGCGTACCGGCGCATGGCGGCGATGGGCATGCCGCTCGCCCGCAGGCGGGTGAGCAGCGCGATCCAGTCGGCGTCCCGCTCGGTGTAGCGCCGGTGGCCGTTGTCGCCGCGTGGCGGCGGCTCCAGCATGAGTCCGGTGCGCTCGTAGTAGCGCAGCGTGTGAGCGGTGAGGCCGGTACGCTGCGCTACCTGCGCGATGGTCATGCCCTCGTCCATGGGGACCAGTCTGGGAGTTGGAGCGCGCTCTAAGTCAAATCCGCGATCATGGCACGCGGCTCATTGTGCGGTGCAGAGGGCGCCGTTCAGGGTGAAGGCGGTCGGCAGCACGTTGGGGCCGCTGTAGGCGCCGACGAAGCCGATGGAGGTGGCGGCGCCGGGGGCGAGCTTGCCGTTGTCCGGGGTGCTGGTGACGTTCACCGAGGTTCCGTTCTGCGTCCAGTTGGCGCTCCATCCGCTGCTGACGGTCTGCCATCCGGTGGGCCAGGTGAAGTGGAGCGTCCAGCCGTCGACGGCGGCCGTCCCGGTGTTGGTGATGTCCACGGTGGCGACGAACCCGTTGCCCCAGTCGCTGGTGTCCGTCAGGCGTACCGAGCAGGAGCTCTTGTCGGGGGTGCCGGTGGTGAAGGTGAGTGGCGCGGAGGCCCAGGAGACGCGGCCGGCGGTGTCGCGGGCGACGACGTTGACCGTGTAGCGGGTGCCGGGGACGAGGTTGTGGACCGTGAAGGAGGTGCCGGAGGTCTCGCCGAGCTGTTCGGTGACGGCGCCGTTCTGGCGGTGGATCTCATATTTGGCGACGGGGCTCGCGCCGGGCGCGGCGGCGGGCCAGGAGATCGTCGCGGTCTTGTCGGTGACGCCGCTCGCGGTGGGCTGTCCGGGGGCCGCGGGGGAGCCGGTGGTGGCGGTGGCCGGGTGCAGCACCAGCGTGGTCAGCGAGTACGGCGGGAGGGTCTGGGTGGTGGCGGTGCCGGCGTGGCCGGTGCTGACGGAGGTGGCGCCGTTGGTGAGGGTCTGCACGGTGGGCGCTCCGGCGGCGGGGGTGAACCCGGCGTAGTCGATCTCCACCTGGTGTTCGCCGTCCGGGTCGCGGTTGATCAGCAGGACGGCGAGGTCGCCGTTGGGGCGGCGGGCGGCGTGCGCGACGACCAGCGGCTCGTCGGTGGCGGCGCGGACGAACCGGTCGCCGGGGCGGGCGAACGCGCTGACCATGGTGAGCGCGTGGTAGGGGGCGAAGGGCGTGTTGAGCGGGGGTTCGCAGGTGTCGCCCGAGCATGTGCCGCTGGACAGCATGCCGAAGTCGCCGTAGTCGGTGTGGCCGGCGACGGTGCTGATGGTGCCGGCGCCGTTGTGGACGTTCCACCAGTCGACGGTGAACACGCCCTGTTCCATGAAGCCGGCGTAGGCGTCGGCGGCGAACAGCGCGCCGGGCTGGGTGTTCGGCGCGATCCCGCTGTTGATCTCGGTGACCGCGATGCCGATGTCGCCGGCGCGGGCGCCGGCGTGCTTGGCGATCTGCTTGCGGACCAGGTAGATCATGTCGGGGATGTGGGCGGTCTTGGTGAGGACGTCGGCCACATTGTTGTACGGGGGATACCAGTGCAGGATGACGAAGTCGATCTTCGAGGCGGCGATCGACAGGACGGTGTCGTTCCAGGTGGCCTGGTCGCCCTCGGCGACGATGCCGTCGGGCCAGTTGGCGGGGGTGGTGAGAACCGCGCCGATCTTGATGGTGGGGTCGACGGCCTTCATGGCGTCGGAGTACTGCACGAGGTTTCTGGCGTACTCGGCGGGGCTCTTGTCGGCGTGGTCGTCGGCTTCCCAGTCGGCGCCGTAGTGGCCGTTGCCGTAGTTCTCGTTGCCGATCTCCCAGTACTTCACGCCGTACTTCTTGGTGACGTTGGCGTACTCGACCCAGTCAGCGGCCTCCTGGGCGGTGCCGGTGCCGTAGTTGGCGATGACGATCGGCTGGGCGCCGGTGCGCTTGGCTCCGCTGACGAAGGTGTCGAAGTCGGTGCCGGGGGCGACGTAGCCGCCGGGGGCGGTGTGGGTCTTCCAGTGGTAGATGTCGGCGTACGACCCGCCCGGGTAGCGCAGCATCTTCACGCCGGCGGCCTTGAGGAGGTCGGCGGTCTCGTTCGTGCCGAGGTTGCCGTCCCAGATCGCGTGGTTGGTGCCGACGGCGGTGTCGGACGCGGCGGCCAGGCCCGCGCGGGTGTTGACGGTGACGTTGACGGGCGCAGTGTCGAGCGCGGTGTCGGCGGTCGCGGCGGGTACGCCGGTGAGGACCTGGGCGGCGACCGCTGCGCCCGTGAGGAGTGCGATGGCCGGCCTGGCGATGCGCAGGGTGCTCATTACGTCCCTTTTCTGGAGGATCTTGCCCGTGCGATCGTGATCAGGACGTACTGAAACGGTCAAGCGGAAGACCCCTGGTGGGGGCTTGAGCTGCGGCGCAGTTAGGCGGGTCGTGCAACTTTCACGCACGATGCCGCAGCGTGCCGGGATGGGCGGTCAGGACGCGGGGCCGGGCTGCGCCGCAGGACCATGGATGATCTGTTCCAGGCAATCGCGGAACAGATCGTCGACGGTGCGGCCAGGCTGGAAGTACTCGGTCACGCCGGCCATCACGGTGGGGTACGCCGCGGCGTAGGCGGCCATGTCGAAGCCGTCGAGGGCGTCCGCGTCGGGGCGGCCGGCCTGTTCCTCCAGGACGTAGCCGACGGTGAAGCGCAGCACCGTCAAGACGATCAGGCGAGCCTGTCGCAGGGCGATGCCCCGTCCGACGAGTGTGCTCATCGCCAGCTCGGAGATGGCGGCCATCGTGAGGGACAGCTGGGAGACCGCGATGATGCGGGCCCCGTCCGGGTGGGCCAGCAGCGCTTGGCGCAGCCGCCCGGCCAGGCCGATCAGCCATTCGTGCCAGCGCTCCTCCGGCGCGGGTGGCTCCAGCTCGGGGAACTGCTGCTCGAGAATCGCCTCGGCGATCGCGGTGACCAGCGCGGCTTTGTTCGGGAAGTGCCAGTAGAGGGTCGGCGACTGTACGCCGAGCCGGGCGGCCAGTTTGCGCGTGGTCACGCCGTCGAGACCTTCCGCGTCCAGTAGCGCGACCGCCTCGGTGACGATCCGCTGCTTGTCCAGAGCCAATTCCGGCACCTCCCTTGCGCACTCTAGCAGTGATAGGTTTCTCTATCAGTGATAGAGAAACGCGTGCCAGGAGGCAACGATGAGACATCGGCACTCGCTCCGCGACCTGCTGCACCGGGCGACCCACCGCATTCCGGGGGTTCCCGCGCACGCCGAGCAGCCGGCCGGGCACTCGGCCGAGCATCAGGGCCAGGCCCGCCACGCTCAGGGGTGGCAGCACTCGCTCACGCACCACCGTGCGAATCGCCGTCCGGACCACCGCTCGCTCCATCACTGGTTGAATCACTCTCCGGCCCGTCCGCCTCGCGTGCTGGCCGCGTGGCAGACGCGGATCGCCCGCTTGTTCGGGCAGGAGCTGGGATGAAAGCGGCGGTGCTCCACGAAGCCGGCGGCATCCCGCGCTATGAGGACTTCCCCGATCCGGTGGCCGCCGACGGCGAGGTGATCATCGACGTCAAGGCGGTCGCCGTCGAAAACGTCGATAAGGCGATCGCGGCAGGCACGCACTATGCCGGCGAGAAGTACATCGGCCGGTTTCCGGTGATCCCTGCCTTCGACGGCGTCGGCGCTCTCCCGGACGGCACGCTCGTCGGGTTCGGCGGAATCCGCCCGCCCTACGGCGCGCTCGCCGAGAAGACCGTGGTGCCCCAGGGCTCCTACGTGCCGATCCCCGAGGGCGTCGACCCGGCCGTGGCGAGCGTGATGGCCTCGGCCGTCACCGCGATGTCGATGAAAGCGGCCGCGGGGTTCGTCCCCGGGGAGACGGTGCTGGTGCAGGGCGCCACCGGGGGTCGCCGGGCGGCTCGCGGTCAAGGTGGCCCGGCTGCTGGGCGCCGGCCGGATCGTCGCCACCGGCCGCGACGACGACCAGTTGCGCGAGGTGCAGGCCCTCGGGGCCGGCACGGTGATCAACACCGCGGTCTCCGACGAGGCGCTGGCGCAGGCCTACCTCGACGCCAGGGGGGACGGCTACGACATCGTCCTCGACTACCTGTGGGGCAGGCCCAGCGAGATCCTGCTGCGCGCGCTGGTGCCGCGGTCGTTCGCGTTCGGCAAGCCGACCCGCGTGGTCCAGATCGGCGAGTCGGCCGGCGCCGGACTCACCCTCGCCGCGTCGAGCCTGCGTACGTCCGGCGTGGAGATCTACGGCGCGGCCAAGGGGCTCGACCCGCGGACCATGGACGAGGTGTACCAGCGGATCGTGGCATGGACGCGGTCCGGCGAGCTCACCTTCGACGTGGAAAGGGTCCCGTTGAGCGACATCGAGACCGCCTGGCGGCGAACCGACCTCAAAGGCAGGCGACTCGTCGTGATGCCGTGACCGGCCCCCGTCCACGTACACATCAGTGGTGATCAACAGGGCCATGAACCCTTTGGGCCGGTGGCGCGTCCCTCAGGTATGAAGAGATCGCGTTTGGCCGTCGTCGCGGTGCTCATGTCGTTGTGCGCCTGCGGCCAGTCTGGTGCTGATCCGATGTCCACTGTGGCGGGGACCGAGACGATCGTGTTGCCGCGGGCCGATCAGCCCGAAGTGCACCGGCCCACCCTGGAGCGGCTCAAGCGAGAGGCGGCGTCGTCGGGCCGGCCCCTGGAGGAGGTGGTCAAGCGGTACGCGGCCCGGGTGGCCGCCACCTCGTCGCCCAGGCGGACGGACTTCGAGGGGTACGACCCTGCGGTGACCGACCCGGACGTGATGATCGACGGCATTCCCTACGCCGAGCTGGTCGACCTCGGGACCGTCGCCAGATCGGAGGGCATCTCCTATGAGGAGGCCATCGACCGCTTCGGCTCGCAGTCGTCCAACAGCCGGGTGATCGACCAGCTCAATGCGGAGTTCCCCGACGAGATCTCCGGCGTCGGATACGTCGACGAGCAGCGGGGGCTGCGCGTCGGCTTCAAGGGTTCCATCCCGCCTCGCGCGATCGAGCTGGCCAGGACTCTCCCCTTGGAGGTCACTCTGATCGGCGGCAAGGGATTCTCGGCCGCGGAGCTCCGCCGGGCCCAGGACACGGTCGTCTCCTGGCTCAGGTCCCGACCCGAGGTGGCCACGATGACGGCGCACCCGGACGACGAGACCGGCCGCGTCAAGGTCGTCGTCCAGCCGAAGGTGATGCCGGACGATCTGGAGGAGTTCACGCGTGGGCTTCAGCTCCCGCAGCCGGACAATCCGTACATCACCGTCGAGGTCACGCTCTCCGCCGAATCGATCGCCGTAGTGCCGGGGTGACGGCTGGCGCCGCAGGCGTCATGCGGCGCGCGGGAGCGAGCTGGAGTCGATGACCGGCCAGATCTCGGCCACCTTGCCGTCCTCCAGCCGGAAGACGACGCAGGCGCGCACTTCCAGCGGGCGGCCGGTGGCGGGGAAGCCGAAGAAGTCGCCCTCGTGCGTGCCGCGCAAGGTCCACCTGATGGCTACTCGATCGCCTTCCGCGATCAGGTCTTCGATGTCGAAGCGCAGGTCGGGGATCGCGTTGCGGAGGTAGCGGGCGGTCTGCTTCAGCGCCTCGGGGCCGCGGACGGAGCCGCCGCGGGGCGCGAACTCCGGGCCGACGATCTCGTCGGCAACGTCGAGGTCGCCGACATTGAGCACCTCGTCATAGAAGCGCTTGACCACGTCTTTGATCACAACACCCTCCCGGGTACTCTAACAACTAGAGAGCCATATCTCTAGTTTAGCTAGATACTTGGAAGGCTAAGGAGTAAGTGTGGTTGTGTCAAGGCGCGCCGACCTCATGGCCCGGCTGCTCGACGCACTGCGCCGGAATGGCGCGTGGTCGGTCTCCATGAGCCAGGCCGCGGCCGAACGGATCGGCGTGAACACGACCGACCTGCACTGCCTCAACCTGCTCAGCGATGGCCCGATGACGGCCGGCGAGATGGCCAGGCGCGCGGGCATCACGACCGCGTCCGTCACCGGGGTGATCGACCGGCTGGAAGCGGCCGGCTACGTACGGCGCGAACGCGACGACTCCGACCGCCGCAAGGTCACGGTCACGCTCCAGGTGCAGCGGGCGGCGCAGGACGTCGCACCGGTGTTCCGGCCGTTCGTCCAGGCATGGCGGGGTGCCATGGACGACTACACGGACGAGCAGTTGGAGCTGATCGCCACCTTCCTGAGCCGGACGCAGGAGGTCTTCCAGTCCGAGGTCGCACGCATGCGCGCCGAATAGGAGCCCGCGCGAGTGCGGCAGCGACGCGGGCGGTCGCGGGGTCGGGTTCGAGTCCCGTGACGGTCGCGCCTCCGCCGGACTCGCAGGCCCCGGCGCGCTCGAAGACGGCCGTTGACCGGCTGATCGCCCGCCGCGACGTCCACTTTCGGGAGAAGACGCTGTGGCGAATGTTGTACGAGACCGTCGCACGATCGGAGGACACCGGCTTGGTCCGGCTGTCGTACGGGCAGGCCCGCGCCCTCCTCGACGCGCACACAGCCGTCGGCGGCGTGCCGGGCGCGGGCTGGGACCTGCACGAATGCCGGCACGCCAGCCTGACCCACCTCGGCGAGGCCGGGGCCGGCCTTGCGATGCTCATGGCGAAGTCCCGGCACAAGAGGCCGGAGAACGTACGGAAGTACCTCCACCCGTCGGCGGAGTCGATCGCCGAGGTCACCAGCCTGCTCGCGCCGGGAGACAGCCGACGCTGAGGGCCTGGAACAGCCCGGGACAGGACCGGAGGGATGTCCCAGCAGGCTCGACATCACCAGGAGGTAGGCCTGCCTCGCATGGCCTGGGCGCCGCTTACTGTCAGTCGCCGTGATGCGGCGGCGGGCACCCGTCAGCCGTTTGCTCAGACGGGAAGTTCGGTGATGCTGAGGGCGAAGTCCACGTTCCCCACCCCGTGGTTGGCGAGGCCCACCGTGACCACGCCCGCTCCTTCCAGCCAGTGCGCCATTTTCAGGCCGCCGACGTCCAGCGGGCGCAGCCCGAGGCTCTCGATGAACGCTTCCACGCTTGCCTTGGCCTCCGCATCATCGCCGGCGATGAAGACGTCGGGCCGCCCCTTCTCCAGGACATGGCGGAAGACGGTGTTGAACGCCTTCACCACGCGGGCGCCGGCCGGGGCCACCTTGGCGACTTCCTGCGCGATCGAGGTCTCCTCGCCGTGCGCCAGCCCGTCGAACGTGGAATTGAAGGGATTGCTGATGTCGACGATGACCTTGCCCGCGAGAGCGTCTCCGTAGTGGGCGACGGCCGGCACGACGCCGTTGTACAACAGGGCCACGATGACGAGGTCCCCGGCCGGGGTGGTGCCCCATTCTCCGGTCGTGGCGCCGTCGCCGAGAGCCTTGGCCAGGCCGGCGGCCTTGGACTGATCGCGGCCCATGATCTCGACGGTGTTGCCGCCCGCCATCGCCCGCGCGCCGATGGTGCGGGCCATGTTCCCGGTGCCGATGATGCTGATTTTGCTCATGAGATGTCCTGCCGTGGGTGTGGGTTGCTTGGTTCAGATGGCGGTGGTGCCGCCGTCGGCGACGAGTTCCATGCCGTTGACGTAGCTGGAGTCGTCGGAGGCGAGGAAGAGGGCGGCGGTGGCGATTTCCTCGGGCCGGCCCATCTGGCCACGGGGGATGAGGGACTCGAACTGGCGCTTGGTGGCCTCGTCGAAGAGTTCTTCCTGCTTGGCGGTGGCGACCTGACCGGGGGTCAGGACGTTGACGCGGATGCGGCGGTCCTTGAGCTCGTTGAGCCAGACGCGGGCCCAGGCCTGCTGGACGGCCTTGCTGCCGGCGTAGACGCTCCAGCCGGGGAAGCCGCCGAGGGAGGCGTTGGAGCCGGTCATGAGGATGGAGCCGCCGTCGTTGAAGAGCGGGAGGGCCTTCTGGACGGTGAACAGGGTGCCTCGGGCGTTGAGCCCGAACCAGGTGTCGAACTGGGCCTCGGTGATCTCGCCGAGCGGGGCGGGCTCGCCGCCGCCTGCGCTGGCCCACAGCACGTCGAGGCTGCCCTTCTCCCGCTTGACGGTGTCGTACAGGCGGTCCAGGTCGTCCAGGTCGGCGGCGTCGCCCTGGACGCCGGTGACGTTGCGGCCGATCTGCTTCACGGCCTCGTCCAGGGCGTCCTGGCGGCGGCCGGTGATGAAGACGTGCGCTCCCTCGTCGACGAACAGCTTCGCGCCGGCCAGCGCCATGCCGGTGGTGGCGCCAGTGATGACCGCGACCTTGCCGTCGAGCTTTCCCATAGTCGCTCCCTTGGGTCGGTGGTGCTGTGTGCACCTGGGGGTGACGGTGTTAAGTACACCGCTCTGTGTGCTTACCGTACGGGGCGGGTGGCCGGGACGCAAACTATGTACACCGGCCGTTACCCAGCCCGGGTACCATGGGCCCATGACGGAAGTGGAGAAGGGCCCCCAGGGCCGCCGCCGCGGCCGGGGCGCCCGCGAGCGCATCCTCAGCGCGTCCCAACAGCTGTTCCGCGAGCAGGGCATCAACCGCACCGGCATGAACGAGCTCTGCGCGGCGGCCCAGGTGTCCAAGCGCACGGCCTACCAGCACTTCACCGGCAAGGACGAACTCGTCGCCGAATACCTGCGCCGGTTCGACCCCTCCGTTCTGTCCGGCGTGTTCGACCGCACCGACCTCACGCCCCGCGAACGGCTCCTCGCCGCCTTCGACATCCCCCCCACCACCCCGCTGTGCCCCTACATCGCCGCCGCCGTCGAACTCCACGACCCCCAGCACCCCGCATCCCAGTACGCACGCGACTACAAGAAAGCCGTCGCCGCGCGGCTCGCCGACACCGCCCGCGAAGCCGGCGCCGCCGACCCCGAACAGCTCGGCGAGCAGCTCGCGCTGCTCATCGACGGCGCCGCGGCCCGCACCCGGGTCCTCAACGCCGACGCCTTCCCCACCGCCGCCGCCATCGCCGCCGTCCTCATCGACAACGCCATTCCCGCCGCGGCCGGCGATGACCGACGGCGAGAGGAAGAGTCAGGTTGACTTGGCACTCCGCGGCCGGGCTGGGCGCGCTGCCGGTCGTGCGGCTGCACCCGCCCCGGCATGGTGATGTGGTTGTGGTGCCGCGCGAACGGGGAGAGGCGAGAGACGTCCTCGTCGCGGACGTCGAAGCCGTCCCTGGCGGCCACCTTAGGGTCGGCGAGGGAGCCGGTGCCGCCTACGCGTGGCGTCCCCGCGGCGAGCCGGGGTTGCTCGCCGAAGGCCTGTCCCGGTTATGGTCTCGTTGCGTCACGACCCGTGGCGGGTCGACATGTTCTGCCCGATCAGGCACACGTCCGGTGCGGATCCGCAGAAGGAGGACTCCACCTCGAACACGCCGTGGTCGGTGATGGCCTGCTGTGCCTGTCCCCGGACGAAGGTGGGGCTGATGACGCCGGTCAGGTTCTGGTTGTGACGGCCCGCGCCGGATTGCCCCTGGCCGCCGCCCGCGCGTCCTCCCTTGATCACCTGGCCGCCGCCCGTACGCCGTCGTCCGATCATCTGCCCGCCGTCTCCGCCCGGACCGGGGTTGCGCAGGGCGATGTGCTCCGCGCGCGAATGATGCGGGGCGACGCGGGCACTCGCCGGCTGCGCGAGCGCGACCCCCGCCGCGGTGATCACGAGCGCGGCCACGAACAGCCGCCGGGCGGGGAGGCCCGACGCGAGGACCTTGGTGTCGCGCGGGTCGCGCGTGCGGGAGCGGGACATCTCGGTAACGGCCTTCCTGTTCCTGACCCGGCGTTCGCTGTCGCTCGTCCGGTTCCGCCGGGACGTGACCCTCATACCCGGCCTGGACCTGCGTAGCTGCGGCGCGGAGCCAAGTGGCGATCAGCTGTCGGCCACGACCCCGGAAACCCGCGGGTGGACCGGGGAGCCGGTCGCGCCGCCCGCCGGGCGCTTCCTAGTGGACGCTGAAGCCGCCGTCGACGCAGAGGGTTTGGCCGGTGACGTACGACGAGGCGTCGGAGGCGAGGAAGACGGCCACGCCGCGGAAGTCGTCGGGGACGCCGTTGCGGCCGGTCATGGACCGGGTGGCCATGTGCTCCACCCGTCCGGGGACGGCCTGGGCGGGCGCGGTCAGGGGGGTCAGGACGAAGCCGGGGATGATCGTGTTGCTGGTGACCCCGTGCGCCGACCACGCCTCGGCCTGGGAGCGGGTCAGCCCGCAGACGGCGGCCTTGGCCGCGCCGTAGACGCCGCTGTCGCCGAAGGCGCTGATGGACTGCTGGGAGCCGATGTTGATGATGCGGCCCCGGCCCCGGGCGGCCATGCGAGGTCCGAAGTGCTGCCCGAGCAGGAACGGCGCGGTGAGGTTGACGGCGATGGTCTGGTCGTAGTCGTCGGCGGTCAGCTCGGCCATGGGTCTTCTGATGTTGTTGGCGGCGTCGTTGACGAGGATGTCGATCTCGCCGAAGACGTCGCCCGCCTCTTCGCACACGCGGGCGACGTCGGCGCGGTCGCCGAGGTCGGCGCTGATCGCGGCCGCGCGCACGCCGTGGCCTTCGAGTCCGCCGACCGCCTCGGCGAGCTCCCTGCGCCGCCGGGCGACCAGGACCACGGCGGCGCCGGCGCGGCCGAGCGCCTCGGCGATGGCGTATCCGATTCCGGAGCTGCCTCCGGTGACCAGGGCGACCCGGCCGGTGAGCGAGAAGAGTTCCTCGATGTAGGTCGGCATATCGCCGGAAGGTAGCAGCAGGCCGGGGCGGGCCCGGGAGACAGGTCAGGCGGGCGGGCCGGCGTCTTCGGTGTGCATCTCGCGCATCACGTCCTCGATCTTGCGCATCACCGTCTCCATGGTGCGCAGGGTCTCGGTGTCGAGGCGCCGCAGGAGGCGGATGTAGCCTCCGGTGCCGGCTTCGATGATCTCGCTGGTGAGCCGCCGCCCGGCCTCGGTGAGCTCGACGCGGCGTACGCGGCGGTCGTGGGGGTCCTCGTGCCGGCTGGCCAGGCCCTGGGCCACCACGCGGTCGACGATGCCGGTGACGGTGGCCAGGCCGACGCCGAGGTGGCGGGCGAGTTCCTGCCCGGAGGTGGACCCGGCGAACGACAGGAACATGACGACCTTGAGCTGCTGCATCGTGAGGGTGGAGGCCAGCAGCGGCATCGAGCGGTCGCGGGCGAAGAACCGGCCCATGCTGCGCTGCAACTCCGCGAGGCGGGTGATGAGGCACCCGCGCTCGGGGTCCTCCCCGATCTCCGCGGGGGTGGCGGGGTCGTCCTGCGGGCGGGGGGCGGCCGCCGCGCCGGTTCCGGTGCGGCGCTCGGCTGGGCTGTCGTTCACTGTCACCTCTCAGGTCAAGAGGTTACCAGCCGTTAATGCGACCGCTGAATGTTCGGACAAGGCGAAGTGTTAGGCTTGGGCAAACACTTTCCCCCGATGTCAGGAGCTCGGATGACCTCCTTGGCCAGGCTGAGCCTTGGCAACCGCACCCTCGTGATCATGATCGCGTTGGTGCTCGCGGGTGTCGGTTTGTTCGCGATCCCCTCGTTGAAGCAACAGCTTTTCCCGTCGCTGGAGTTCCCGGCGGCGTTCACGGTGGCGAGTTATCCGGGCGCCGCTCCCGAGATCGTGGAGGAGCAGGTCACCAAGCCGATCGAGAGCGCGTTCCAGGGTATCGCCGGCGTCACCGACATCACCTCCACTTCCCGCGAGGGGATGTCGCAGGTGCAGGTGGCCTATGACTTCGGCACCGACATCGACCAGATGATCGGGAAGATGCAGCAGGCCGTGAGCCGGATCAAGGCACAGCTCCCGGCCGACGTCGATCCGCAGGTGGTCGCGGGCAGCACCGACGACATCCCGGTGATGGCGATCGCGGTGGGCGACGGCGGCGACCAGCACGCCATGGTCGACAAGATCGAGAAGATCATGGTGCCGGAGCTGCAGTCGATCGAGGGCGTTCGCGACGTCACCGTCAGCGGCGCCAGTGAGCAGCAGGTCGTCATCACCCCTGACCAGGGCAGGCTAGCCCCGCTGGGGTTGTCGGCCGCGGCCATCCCCGATCTCCTGCGGGCCAACGGAGTGTCGATCCCGGCCGGCACGCTGACCGAGGACGGCAAGTCGCTGACCGTGCAGATCGGCGACCCGGTGCGTACGGTGAAGGACCTCGAAAACCTCTACCTGACCCCCGCCGCGCCCGCGGCGGGCCAGGGCACCGGGGGCGGCCAAAGCGGCGGCGCAGGCGGCGGCGCGAGCGCAGGACGGGCCGCTGGCCAGGGCACGGGACAGGGCGGCGCCGCCGGGCCGGGGGCGTCCGCGAGCGCGGCGACGGCGCAGGCCCGTGCGGCCGCGGCCCGGCCGAAACCGGTCAAGCTCGGCGACGTGGCCGACGTCAAGGTCGTGGACGCCTCGGCGACCACGCTCACCCGCACCAACGGCACTGCGAGCCTCGGCGTGTCGATCACGATGGTGCCCGACGGCAACGCCGTGCAGATCTCCCACAAGGTGAACGACGCGCTGCCGGACCTGAAGCGTGCACTCGGCGACACGGCCGAGCTGACCGTGGTGTTCGACCAGGCGCCGTACGTCGAGCGGTCCATCGAGGACCTCACCACCGAGGGCCTGCTGGGCCTGGCGTTCGCCGTGCTCGTGATCCTGGTGTTCCTGCTGTCGGTCCGTTCGACCCTGGTCACGGCCGTGTCGATCCCACTGTCGGTGGTGATCGCGCTGATCGCGCTGTGGATCGGCGACTACTCGCTGAACCTGCTGACGCTGGGGGCGCTGACGATCGCCGTGGGCCGGGTGGTCGACGACTCGATCGTGGTGCTGGAGAACATCAAGCGCCATCTCGCCTACGGCGAGGAGAAGCGGCGGGCGATCCTCGGCGCGGTGCGCGAGGTGTCCGGCGCGGTGACCGCCTCGACGCTCACGACGGTCGCGGTGTTCCTGCCGATCGCCTTCGTCGGCGGGATGGTGGGGCAGTTGTTCAGCCCGTTCGCCATCACGGTGACCGTCGCGCTGCTCGCGTCGCTGCTGGTGGCGCTGACCGTCATCCCGGTGCTGGCGTACTGGTTCCTCAAGGCGCCGTCGCTCACTCCGCAGGAGGCGCAGGCCGCACGTGAGGACGCCGAGCGCAGGGAGCTGCGCAGCCCGCTGCAGCGGATCTATCTGCCGGTGCTGCGGTTCGCGACGCGGCGGCGCCTGGTCACGGTGCTGATCGGGGTGGTGGTGTTCGCCGCCACGATGGCGCTGGCGCCCAACCTGAAGACGAACTTCCTCGACAACTCGGGCAACGACACCACGCAGATCAGCCAGCGGATGCCGGTCGGGACCGACCTGGCGACCACCGACGCGGCGGCCAAGAAGGTCGAGGAGGTGCTCGCGGCCGACGGGGGCGTGAAGTCCTACCAGGTGACGGTCGGCGGCGGGAACCGCTTCCTCGGCGGGGTGGGCGGCAGCTCCGACCGCGCGTCGTTCTCCGTCACGCTGAAGGAGGGCGTGGAGACGTCCGCCCTGGAGGACCGGCTGCGGCAGAGGCTGGAGAGCCTGAAGGGCATCGGCGACGTCACGGTCGGCGGCAGTGGCGGCGGGTTCAACTCCGACCAGGTGCAGGTCATCGTGCAGGGCTCGGACGAGGCGGCGCTGAAGACGGCGGCCACCGCGGTGCGCGACGCCATGGCCGGGATCGACGGGCTGCGGGACGTCGCCTCCAACCTCGAAGACAGCGTCCCGCGGGTCGAGGTGCACGTGGACCGGGAGAAGGCCGCCGCCAGGGGCCTGACCGAGGCCGGGATCGGGCAGCTGGTCGCGCAGGCGTTCCGCGGCGCGCCGGTCGGCTCGATCGACGTCGACGGCCGGTCCAGCGACGTGATCCTGCGCGCCGGCGGTGACGCGCCGGAGGACATCGCGGCGATCAGGAAGCTCGCGATCCCCACGGCGACGGGCATGGTGAAGCTCGGCGACGTGGCCGACGTGGTGAAGGCCGACGGCCCGACCCAGATCACCCGGCAGGACGGCGACCGCACCGCGACCGTGTCGGGCACCGCCGACGCGTCCAACCTCGGTGCGATCACCGCGAAGGTCACCGACACGTTGAAGACGCTGACGCTGCCGGCCGGGGTGACGTACGAGATCGGCGGTGCGAGCTCTCAGCAGCAGGACGCGTTCGCCGACCTGGGGCTGGCCATGCTGCTCGCGGTGGCGATCGTCTTCATGATCATGGTGGCGACGTTCCGGAGCCTGGTGCAGCCGCTGATTCTGCTGGTGTCGATCCCGTTCGCGGCGACCGGGGCGATCGGGCTGCTGCTGGCCACCGACACGGCGCTCGGTGTGCCCGCGCTGATCGGCATGCTGATGCTGATCGGCATCGTCGTCACCAACGCGATCGTGCTGATCGACCTGATCAACCAGTATCGCGAGCAGGGTCTGGGCGTGGTGGAGGCGGTCATGGAGGGCGGCCGGCGGCGGCTTCGCCCGATCCTGATGACCGCGATCGCGACGATCTGCGCGCTCACCCCGATGGCGCTGGGCGTGACCGGGTCGGGCGGGTTCATCTCCCAGCCGCTGGCCATCGTCGTGATCGGCGGCCTGATCTCCTCGACGCTGCTGACGCTGGTGCTGGTGCCGACGCTCTACACGATGGTGGAGCGGCTCAAGGAGCGCATGCGCCGTACGCCGAAGGAGCCCGCGGCGGGCGACGACGACCTCACCGTGTACGGCAAGGAGGCCCTCGAACCGGCCAAGTGACCCGGCCGTCACAAAGGCATAACCGCAAACAGTTCTTCGCGAAGACTCCTTCGCGAAGAACTGTTTGCGGTTTATGGTGGGGTCATGACCGATCACGGCGACATGCCCCAGAGCCCGCTCACGGAGGACGCGGTCGTCCTCGACGCGAAGGGGCTTCGCGCCCTCGCGCATCCGGTGCGCGTGCAGGTGGTGGGCCTGCTGCGCAAGCACGGCCCTTCGACGGCCACCCGGCTCGCCGAGCTGCTGAACATCAACTCTGGGGCGGCCAGCTACCACCTGCGCCGGCTCGCCGCCGCGGGCTTCGTCCAGGAGGACACCACGCGCGGGAACGCGCGGGAGCGATGGTGGCGCGCGGCCCACCAGTCGACCTTCCTCGACGACCTGGACCTGGCCGAGCAGGAACCCGAGGCGACGGTGGCCTACCTGCAGTCGGTCGCCGCCACCTACACCATGCGCACCCAGCGGGCGATCAACGAGCTCCAGACGATGCCCCGCGAGTGGCGTGCCGCGTGCGACATGAGCGACTGGGCGCTGCGGCTGACCCCGCAGGAGGCCATCGCCCTGCGGGAGGAGCTGTGGGCGGTCATCGCGCGCCACCGCCGCGACGTGCCGGAGGCGGCCGGCGCCCCCGAGGACGCCGAACGAGTGTCGCTGATCGTGGAGATCCTGCCCGAACTGGACGCGCCCGCCGCCCCGGAAGACGACACCCCATGACCGGCGAGGACACGGACAACGACACGGGCACGGGCAAGGACGCGATCACCGGCGGTTCCTCCCGCGCCCGGAGGCTGCGGCCGCTGGGCGGGCTGCTCGCGGCCATGGCGGTCGCGCTGACCGGCACCCGGGTGTCGGCCGTCGCGCTGCCGTGGTTCGTGCTGGTCACGACCGGCAGCGCCACCCAGACCGGGCTGGTGGCCTTCTGCGAGATGACTCCGTACGTGGTGGTCAAGGCGCTGGCCGGGCCGCTGGTGGACCGGACGGGATCCCGGGTCGTGTCCTGGAGCACCGACGCGGTCAGCGCGGCCGCGGCCGGCGCGATTCCCCTGCTGCACGCCGCGGGCCTGCTGTCCTTCCCGGTGCTGCTGGTCCTGGTCGCGGTGATCGGCGCCGTACGCGGCCCGGGCGACCTGGCCAAGGAGATCATGGTCCCGGAGGCCGCCGAGCGCGCCCGGGTGCCGCTGGAGCGGGCCACCGGCCTCTCCGGCGTGACCGAGCGGCTGGCCTCGACCCTCGGCCCGGCGGCCGGGGGCTTCATGGTGGCGCTGCTGGGACCGCTGACCGGTCTGGTCCTCAACGCCGTGTGCTTCGCCCTCGGGTCGCTGATCATCGCGTTCGCCCTGCCGCGCGGCATGGGTCACCCGGCGGACCAAGCCCCGGCCGCGTCCGGCTCCGGCTACTGGCGGCGTTTCGGTGAGGGCTTCGCCTTCCTGCGCGGCGAGTCGCTGCTGCTCACCATCATCGTCATGGTCGGGATCACCAACCTGCTGGACGCGGCGTTCGGCACCGTCCTGCTGCCCGTGTGGGCCGAGCGGTCCGGCAACGGCCCGACCGCGATCGGATTGAGCAACGGCGTGTGGAGCGCCACGGCGGTCGCGGGAAGCCTGGTCGCCGCGGCCGTGGCGCATCGGATGCCGCGCCGGGTCGTGTTCTTCGCCGGGTTCCTGCTGGCCGGTGCGCCGCGGTTCCTGGTGCTGGCCTCCGGCGCGCCGATGTGGGCGGTGCTGGCGGTGTTCGCGGTGAGCGGGGCCGGTGGGGGCTTCCTCAATCCGATCCTGGGGGCGATCGCCTTCGAGCGGGTGCCGCACGCCCTGCGCGGCCGGGTCAACGCGCTGGGCGACGCGATGGCGTGGGCGGGCATCCCTCTGGGCGGGCTGATCGCGGGGGCGGCGGTGGCGTGGTCCGGTCTCGCGCCGGTGCTGCTGGTGGCCGGCGCGGCGTACTTCCTGACCACCAACCTGGCCGCGCTGCTGCCGCAGTGGCGGGAGATGGACCGCCTGCGCGGCCGGGGCGCTCACGAGTCGCGGGCGGCCGAGCCCGTCGCGTGAGACGGTGGCCCGGGACCGATGAGTTTTCCCCCGCCCGGCCGTCACATCCGTACAGCGGCCAGGCCCGCGCTGTGAAGGAAAAGGCGAAGGAGACGCTTGTGGAGGAGGAGCCGCAGGAGGCGGCCGCCGCGGCGGCCGGCGACGCGGCGGCGTTCAGCGAGCTGTGCGAGCGCTACCGAGGTGAGCTGCGGGTGCACTGCTACCGCATGCTCGGCTCGCTCGATGACGCCGAGGACCAGGTTCAGGAGACGTTCCTGCGGGCCTGGCGCGGGCGCGCCGGCTTCGCGGGGCGGGCGACGTTCCGCGCGTGGCTCTACCGCATCGCCACCAACGCGTGCCTGGACGCCCTCGAACGGCTGCCGCGCCGGGTGCTGCCGCATCACCTGGAGCCCGCCAGCGAGCCCGGCCGGGCCGCGGCCGGGCCCAGGACCGACATCCCCTGGCTGCAGCCGTTCCCCGACCGTCTGCTGGAGGAGGACGGGCCTGGCGGAGAGGTGGTCGACCGGGAGACGATCGAGCTGGCGTTCCTGGCCGCGTTGCAGCACCTGCCGCCGCGGCAGCGGGCCGCGCTGATCCTGCGCGACGTCCTCGCCCGGCCCGGCGGGGAGATCGCCGACCTGCTCGGCACGAGCCTGCCGGCGGTCAACAGCGCGCTGCAGCGGGCTCGCACGACGATGCGGCGCCACCTGCCCGCGCGCAGGGCCGACTGGCCGCGCGCCACCGCGGCGGCCGCGGAGCGCGATGTGCTCAGGCGCCTGATGGCGGCCTACGAGGCGGCCGACGCCGCCGCCGTCGCCGCGCTGCTGGCGGGCGACGCCCGCGCGTCGATGCCGCCCTACCCGTTCTGGTTCGAGGGGCGCGAGGCGATCACGGCGCCGCTCGCCGACAGCTTCGATCCCGCCTCGCCCGGCTTCCAGGGGCGGTTCCGGATGCTGCCGGTCGGCGCCAACCGGCAGCCGGCCGTCGCGTCGTACGTACGCCGGCCCGGCGACGCCGCGTATCGCGAGTTCGCCCTCACGCTTGTGCGGGTGGAAGGCGGGCTGGTCGCGGAGATCACCTCGTTCGGGCCGGAGCTGTTCGCGGCGTTCGGGCTCGCCCCTGCGCTGTGAGAACCCCACTGTTGAGACCGCACTGCTGAGAACCGCACTGTGAGAGTCCCGTGAGTGTGCGCGGCACCTGCGGACAGCCGGCGGGAGCGGGCTCAATAGACTGGGCCAACGTGAATGCCAAGCCGCGTATCCCGAATGTCCTGGCCGCCCGTTACGCCTCGCCGGAGCTGGCCCGCCTGTGGTCTCCCGAGCACAAGGTGGTGCTGGAGCGCAGGCTCTGGCTCGCCGTGCTGAAGGCGCAGGCCGACCTCGGGATCGAGGTGCCCGAGCAGGCGATCGCCGACTACGAGAAGGTCGCCGAGCAGGTCGACCTGGCCTCCATCGCCGAGCGGGAGAAGGTCACGCGGCACGACGTGAAGGCCCGCATCGAGGAGTTCAACGCCCTGGCCGGGCACGAGCACGTCCACAAGGGCATGACCTCCCGCGACCTGACCGAGAACGTCGAGCAGCTGCAGATCCGCGACAGCCTGCTGCTGGTGCGCGCGCGGGTCGTGGCGCTGCTGGCCCGCCTGGGCCGCCTGGCCGCCGAGCACTCCTCGACCGTCATGGCGGGCCGCTCGCACAACGTCGCCGCGCAGGCGACCACGCTCGGCAAGCGCTTCGCGACCGTCGCCGACGAGCTGCTGGTGGCCTACGAGCGGCTTGAGGACCTGCTGGAGCGTTACCCGCTGCGCGGGATCAAGGGCCCGGTCGGCACCGCGCAGGACATGCTCGACCTGCTCGGCGGCGAGGACCGGCTGGCCGCGCTGGAGGACCGCGTCGCCGAGCACCTGGGGTTCTCCCGCCGCTTCACCAGCGTCGGCCAGGTCTACCCGCGTTCGCTCGACTACGACGTGCTGACCGCGCTGGTGCAGCTGGCCGCCGCCCCGTCCTCCCTGGCCAAGACCATTCGCCTGATGGCCGGGCACGAGCTGGTCACCGAGGGCTTCAAGGAGGGGCAGGTCGGCTCGTCGGCGATGCCGCACAAGATGAACACCCGCTCCTGCGAGCGGGTCAACGGCCTCACCGTGATCCTACGCGGGTACGCCTCGATGGCCGGGGAGCTCGCCGGCGACCAGTGGAACGAGGGCGACGTGTCCTGCTCGGTCGTCCGCCGGGTCGCCCTGCCCGACGCGTTCTTCGCCTTCGACGGCCTGGTGGAGACCATGCTGACCGTGCTGGACGAGTTCGGCGCGTTCCCGGCGGTCATCGAGGCCGAGCTGGGCCGCTACCTGCCGTTCCTCGCCACGACCAAGATGCTCATGGCGGCCGTGCGGGCCGGGGTCGGCCGCGAGACCGCTCACGAGATCATCAAGGAGCACGCGGTCGCCTCGGCGCTGGCCATGCGCTCGCGCGGCGCCGGCAACGAGCTGCTCGACCGCCTGGCCGCCGACGACCGCTTCCCGCTCGGCCGGGCCGAGCTCGACGCGCTGCTGGCCGACCGGGCCTCCTTCGCCGGCGCGGCCGCCGGTCAGGTAGCCGCCGTGACCGAGCGGATCGGCGAGATCACCGCTCGCCATCCCGGCGACGCCGCCTACGCCCCGGGCGCGATCCTGTAGGGACGCGCGTGCGTGAACTGGTGAGCGAGGCCGAGGTCGTCGCCGCCTCGGGCGACGACGACCTCGTGGTGTGGGCGGCGCAGGGCATGCGGCCCGGCGTACGCGCCTGGGCGTGCGGGGACGCGGTGGCGGTGGCCAGCCCCGAGGCGTCGCGGCGCGACCGCCTAATCGTGCGGGGCACGGCCGCCCAGGTCGTCGCGCTCGTGCGGCACGCCCTGGCCGAGTGCGGGCCGTCGTACCGGCCCCTCGGCGACGCACAGCTGATCGAACGGGTCGTCGAGGCCGCGCCCGAACTGGAACTGGCCGGGCACTTCTCCTGGATGGGCACGGAAAAGCTCGCCCCGCCCCGCGGGGAGGTGACGAGCCCGGGGGTGACAGATCTGGAGGGGGCGGCGTCCTGGCTGGCGGACTCCGCCGCCCCGGAGGTGGCGGCGCTGCTCGCCGCCGCCAACCCCGGCTCCTACGCCGTGCCAGGCCTGCCGCGCGTACGCCGGTGGGCCGGCGTGCGGGACGGCTCGGGCGCCCTGCTGGCGGTCGCGGCCGACGCGTGGTCCGCGCCGACGGTGGGCCTGCTCGCCGGGGTCGCGACCGCCGCACCGGCGCGGGGACGCGGGCTGGGGGAGCGGGTGTGCCGGTTCGTGGCCTCCGCGCTGATCGCCGAACACGGCCGCGCGGCGCTGATGGTGGACGACTGGAACCGGGCGGCCGTCGGCGTCTACGAACGGCTCGGCTTCGCCCGCCGTCGCGTCGCCGCGGCGGGCCTGCCTGCTTGAACGGACCTTGGGCGGTTCAGGCGGCGCGTGACGGGCCGAGCAGGCGCGGACTCAGCGCGGCCAGCACGTCGGGCAGGTCGCGCAGCGTGGTGATCCTCGCCACGGCGGGGGAGGAGACGCCGGGATCGGCGCGGTAGCGGTCGAGCCACACCCCGTGCATCCCCGCCCGCGCGGGGGCGACCGCGTCGAACAGGAGGTTGTCGCCGACCATGAGCACCTCCTGCGGGCGCAGGCCGAGCTTCGCCGCCGCCTTGTGGTAACACTGCGGGGCGGGCTTGAACGCGCCGAGCGTGTCGGGCGTCAGCACCACTTCCATGCGGTCCATCAGCCCGATGCTGCGCAGTTTGGCCTCCTGCTGCACGGCCACGCCGTTGGTCAGCACGCCCAGCACGGGGGCGTCGCCGAGGGCCGCCAGCGCGTCCAGCGCCTCGTGCACGTCGGCGAAGGCGGCCCAGGCCGACTCGTAGTGGGTCAGGAAGCCGGCGAAGGCCGCGTCCGGGTCCGGGGGCTCGGGCAGTCCGAGCCGCCGGCAGAACTCGCGCAGCCGCCGGCGCCGCTGCTCGGCGAACGAGCACTCCCCGGCCTGCCATGCGGGCACGTGCTTGTCCTCCAGGTCGAGCCACAGCGCCGGCGCCTCCGGCAGCAGCTCATGCCCGGGGCAGACCGACTCGGTCCAGCGGGTCGCGGCGTGCGCGACCGCCCGGCGATGATCGAAAAGGGTCTCGTCGAGGTCGAACAGAATGGCCCTGATCACGAGTCCTCATCTTGACTGGGTCGTGTTTCCGGCGCGTTTCCTGTCAGTGAAGCCCTCACTGATGACAGGTAGGAAGTTTCCTACCTATTATGGTGGCGTGGACGTCACCCCCGCCGTACGGCGGCAGTCACCGTCGTCTCCCGCGTCTTCTGCGTCATGGTCGGCGCCGTCGGCGGAAGACGAGATCTTCGCCGCGCTCGCCAGCCCGGTGCGGCGGGAGGTGCTGCGCCTGCTCCGCGAGCGCGGCCCCCGGTCCGTGCAGGAGCTGGCCTCCTGCTTCTCCATGGCCCGGCCCAGCTTCTCCGAGCACCTGCGGGTGCTGCGTGAGGCGGGCCTGGTCAGCGAACGCAGAGACGGCAGGCGCCGGCTCTACAGCCTGGAGCCCGTTCCGCTCGTGCGGGTCCGCGACTGGCTGGACCCCTACGAGCGGTTCTGGCGCGACAAGCTGTCCGCCCTGCGCCACCTGCTCGACGACAGCGCGACCGCGGACACCGAAGCGACAGGCACAAAAACGACAGGCATCACAACCACCGGCGAAACCGGCGCCGGAGGCCGCCCGCACGACGGCGGCGGCCAGCCGGAGGACCCGGACGAGGAGAAGCAATGAGCGACGCCGACGACCCGACCGTGCTGCGCCTGGACGAATACCTGGCGCACCCGCCCGCCCGCGTCTGGCAGGCCCTGACCGACCCGGACCTGCTCGCGCGGTGGTTCATGCCGGGCGACTTCCGCCTCAGCGTGGGACACCGCTACACCATGCGCGGGACGGCCATGCCCGGCACCGGGTTCTCCGGCACGGTCCAGGCCGAGGTGCTGGCCTTCGAGCCCGAACGCATGCTCCGTCTGGGCTGGCGCGACGCCGACCCCACCAGCCCCGGCGGCGCCGACTGGACGATCACCTGGACGCTCGAACCCGAAGGCCGGGGCACCCGGCTGTTCCTCACCCATGAGGGCTTCGACCCCGGCAACGAGATGCAGCGGCGGGCCCGCTCCATCATGGACGGCGGGTGGCGCCGCCTGATGACCGGTTCGCTGGCCGCCGTGCTGTGACCCCTCCCTCAGCGGACCCCGGCTCGACACCGCTGACCGGACACCGCTGACCGGGCACTCCGGGTCAGCGGTCCGGGGTCAGTCAGGCGTGGCGCGCCGCGTTGGCGTGGATCGCCTCGCGCACGTAGTGGCTCAGGCCCTCGGCGACCCGCTCGTAGTTGGCCGCGAAGCGCGGGTCGTCCACGTACATCTCCCCGAGACCCTTGTGGATCTCGTAGGTGCAGTCGTAGAACCAGCGGGTGATGTGCGCCCGGTGCCGTTCGGCCACGTCCATCGCCCGCTCGCCGTCCGCGGGCGCCCCCTCGGCGAAAGCCGCCGCGAACGCCTGCAGCACCTCGCCGGCCTCCGCCGTGATGGCCCGCCAGTCGTCCCTGGTGTAGCGGGCCGTCCGGCGGCGGGTCTGCTCGAACGCGTCGGTGCCGCCCCAGCGTTCCTCCGCCTCCTCGGCGAACTGCGCGGGGTCGAAGTCGCCGAACACTTCGAACCGCTCCTCCGGCGTGAGGGGAATCCCCATCTTCCTCGCCTCCATGGCATGTTTGACCGCCGCCGCCATCGCCTCCAGCCGCCCGATCCTGCGTCGCAGCAACTCGTGCTGGCGGCGCAGGTGGGTCACCGGGTCGGAGCCCGGCTCGTCGAGGATGACGGCGATCTCCTCCAGGGAGAACCCGAGCTCCCGGTAGAACAGCACCTGCTGCAGCCGGTCGAGGTCCGGCTCGCTGTAGCGCCGGTATCCGGCGGCCGACCGCTCGCTGGGCCGCAGCAGCCCGATCTCGTCGTAGTGGTGCAGCGTCCGCACGGTGATCCCCGCGAAGCGGGCGACCTGGCCGACCGAGTAGCCCATGGGTTCTCCTCCCTTCCGGGTCCAAGCCTGCGGCCTCCCGCTACGTGAGGGTCAATCCGGTCGCCTCCCCGATGACTGGACGTCCCCGGCGGCAGCACTGCGGCGCGCTCACGGCGCGAGCAGTTGCCGCGCCCGTGCGGCCTCTCGAGTGAGGTGGTCGCGTTCCGGCACGCTGGTGGCGGCGCGGGCGGCCTCGGCGTACAGCTCGGCGGCCAGCTGGAGATCGCCCGCGCGTTCGTGCAGGTATGCCGTCACCGCGGCGTAGCGGGGCAGGCCGGGATCCACGCCGGCCAGCGCCGCCAGGCCGGCCCGCGGCCCGTCGGCCTCGCCGACCGCCACGGCGCGGTTGAGCCGCACCACCGGGCTGCCGGTCAGGAGCAGCAGCTCGTCGTACCACTCCACGATCTGCACCCAGTCCGTCTCGCACGCGCTGCGGGCGTCGGCGTGCAGGGCGGCGATCGCGGCCTGCGCCTGGTATTCACCCAGCCGGTCGCGGGCCAGGGCGGCCTGCAGGATCGCCACCCCCTCGGCGATCAGGCGCGTGTCCCAGCGCGATCGGTCCTGCTCGGCGAGGGGCACCAGGCGGCCTCCCGGGCCGGTGCGGGACGCGCGGCGCGCATGGTGCAGCAGCATGAGCGCGAGCAGCCCGGCGACCTCTGGTTCGTCGGTCAAGGCGGCGAGCTGGCGGGTCAGGCGGATCGCCTCGGCCGCCAGGTCGACGTCTCCGCCGTACCCCTCGTTGAAGACGAGGTAGAGCACCCGCAGCACCGTCCCGAGATCGCCGGGCTGGTCGAGCGGCAGCCCCGCGATCCGCCGTTTGGCCCGGCTGATCCGCTGCGCCATGGTCGCCTCGGGGACGAGATAGGCGGCCGCGATCTGCCGCGTGGTCAGGCCGCCGACCGCGCGCAGCGTCAGGGCGACGGCCGAGCTCTGCGGCAGGGTGGGGTGCGCGCACAGGAAGTACAGCCGCAGCGTGTCGTCCGTCGCGGGCGCGGGACCGGCGGGAGGCTCGGTCTCCACGGCCAGTTCCCGCCCCCGCCGCGACGCCTCGGCGCGGGCGGCGTCGAGGAATTTGCGCCAGGCGGCCGCGACCAGCCAGGCCTTCGGATCGCGCGGCGGATCGCCGGGCCAGGTGTCCAGCGCCCGGATCAGGGCCTCCTGCACGGCGTCCTCGGCCGACGCGAAGCCGGCTCCGCGCCGGACGAGGACACCGATCACCGCGGGTACGAGCTCCCGCAGCAGCGACTCGTTCACTCGGTGACCGTGGGCGGCTCGGTGAGGAACGGCCGGACCTCGAGCCACTCGTGGATCGGCTCGCCGCCGGGCCCGGGAGCGGCCGACAGCTCCCCGGCCAGCTGGACCGCGCGGTCCCACGAGTCCACGTCGATGACCATCCAGCCGGCGATGAGGTCCTTGGTCTCGGCGAACGGGCCGTCGGTCACCGGTGGGCGCCCCTCGCCGTCGTACCGCACGAACGCGCCCTCGGGCGACAGCGCCTGGCCTTCGACGAACTCACCGGTCTCCTCCAGGCGGGCCGCGAAGTCGCGCATGAACTGCACGTGCGCGTCGACCTCCTCCGGCGTCCACTTGTCCATCGACCCGCAGTCGACGACGGGGGCCGGGCCACCTCGGTAGTGCTTCAGGATCAGGTATTTCATCGTGGTTCTCCTTCGTCGTCGCGCGGCCCGTCGTCGCCGCTCGTGTCCCTGGGACGGAGCCGGCACCACATTCTCGACACCCGGCACGACAACTTCTCAGAAAAATCCCGCGGATGGACTCTCCCACCGGGGGAGAGGCCATGCTGGGGCGCGTGAACGACGGTCTCCTGCCGATCGGGCAGTTCGCCCGCCTCGCCCGGCTCAGCGTCAAGCAACTGCGCCACTACGCCGCGCTGGGGCTGCTCGAACCCGCCTGGATCGACCCCGCCAGCGGCTACCGCTACTACCGGACCGCACAGGCCCGCGACGCGCTCGTCATCGGCCTGCTGCGCTCCCTCGACGTCCCCCTTCCCGTCATCGCGGACGTGTTGTCCGGCGGCGGCGACGGGGGACGGGACACCCCGGGAGGGGGCTTCGCGGCCTCCGCGCTCGCCCGGGTCAGGGACGACCTGGAGGCCGAACTCGCCCGCCGCAGGCGCACCCTCAAGAGCCTCGAACGCATCCTCGCCACCGGCCTGCCCAGCGCCGAGGTCACCCTCGTCACCGAACCGCCGCGCCCCGCGATCGTCGTCCGCGACCTGGCGGCCACCCCCGAGGACATCGGCCGCGCCACCTCCGCGTGCGTCGCCCGCCTGCTGGCCGCCGCGCCTCCCGCACCCGCCCTCGTCGGGCTGTTCCCGCTCGACTACGGCGAGTCCGTCCCCGTCGCGGTCGCCCTCACCGGCACCGGCCTGCCGCAGGTGCCCGGCGCCGCCCCCGAGATCCTGCCCGGCGGCACGTTCGCCGTCGCCGCCCACGTCGGCCCCTACGACCAGATCGCGCTCACCGCCCACGCCCTGCTCACCTGGTGCGCCGAACGCGGGCACGCCCCCACCGGCCCGCTCCGCGAGGCCTACGTCTCCGACCCCGCGACCACCCCGCCCGAGCGGCTGGTCACTCACCTGATGATTCGACTGGAGGACGAACGATGAACTGGTATTCCGCCGCAGACACCCCCGAAATCGCCGACTTCGGCCCCGTCACGGGACTCGGTGTCACCGGGCGCGGCGCGCCCGGCGGATCCGCGCACATGGCCGCGATCACCGCCCTGTACGCCGTCGCGGGACCCCTCACCGGACTCGCCGCACTGCCCATGCCCGTGCTCGAAGGCCGCTGGTGGGTCGAGGACACCACCCGCCATCCCCTCGACGTCCCCAGGGACGAGTGGCACTGGCACCTGTTCCTGCGCCTGCCCGCCACCCTCGACCCTGCCCTCGCCGAGCAGGCCCGTGAGGCCGCCCGCCCCGCCCCCGGCGTCGACGCCGTCCAGCTCGTCACCTTCACCGACGGGCGGTGCGTCCAGATGACCCACCACGGCTCCTTCGCCGAGGAACCGAAGTCGCTCGCGCTCATGGACGAGTTCATGCGCGCCCACGGTCTCCGCCCGGCCGGGCTCCACCACGAGATCTACCTCAGCGGCGTCCAGGAGAGCGACCCCGCGGCGCTGCGCACCATCCTGCGCCAGCCCGTGCGCGACGCCTGAACACCCCGCTAGGCGTCCGGCCCGGCCTGGTCGTCCCGCCCGGCCCGGCCGCGCCGTCGGCGCAGCAGCGGATGCGACCCCATCGCCACCTCCAGCTCCCCGGGCAGGTCGTCCCGATAACGGCCGAGCGTCGACAGGTCGCTGTGGCCCAGCACCCGCCGCACGGCGTCCATGTCCGTGCCGTCCGCCAGCAGGTGCGTCGCCGTCGTGTGCCGTAACCCGTGCGGCGTCACCGCCCGGCGCCGCCCGGGATCCACCTGCCGCTGCACCCGGTCGATGACCGCCTGCACATCCCCCCGTGCCAGCCGCCTGCCCCGCCACGACAGCAGCAGCGCCTTCTCACCGTCCCCGCCCGCCCGCACCGCCAGGTACGCGTCGAGCGCGGAGGCGACGGCGTCGGGCAGCGGAACGTCCCGGGTCCGCCCGCCCTTGCCGAAGATCCGCCAGTAACGCACCCCGTCGTTGGTGTAGAAGTCCTCCACGTTGGCCCGCACCAGCTCCGACACCCGCGGGCCCAGCGTGGTCAGCAGCAGCACCACCAGCGCGTCACGCACCTCCGTCCGCTGGTCGGCCCGCCTGCGGCGCGGCGCGCCGGAACCGGCCGCCTCCGCGGCCGGCGCGGCGGGCGAACCCGCCGCCTCGATCAGGCCCTCGGCCTGCTCCCGCGTCAGCGCCCGGCGCTCCGGCCGCAGCCCACCCCGCTCGCGCGCCCGCACCGACGAGGCCGCCATCGGATCCAGATGCACCCACCCCGCCGACGTCGCGTGCCGGAACAACGCCGACACCGACCGGCGGAACCTCGCCTGCGACGCCGCGCTCTGCCCCGTAACTACCCCGGTGCCTACCCCCGTGCCTTTCGCGGTGTCCTTCCCCTGGCCGTTCCTCCTGCGCTCGTCCGGTTTGCGCGCGAAGGCCAGCAGCACCGCGTCGACGTCCTCACCGGTCAGGTCGTCCAGCACCCGGGCCGGCCCGGCCAGCCGTACGAACGTGGCCACGTCCCGGGCGTACACCTCGGCGGTGGCGGGTGACAGCGCACCGGTCACGGTCTTGGCCCGGACCAGCTCCACATAGCGGTCCCCGGCCTCCTGCACGGTCAGCCTGTTCACCTGTACGGGCAGCATGATCGACACCGTACCGAGCCGCACCGACAGCAAACGCCGCGGCGGCGTCTTTCCTACGCCTCGCCGGCGGCGTCGGCGACGTCGATCGCCTCGACGAACCGCTCGGCCTCCGCCTGGCCCATGCCCGTCTCGCCGCGCACCAGGAACACCGCCTGCTCGCCGCGCCCGGCCGCCTTGAGCTCCCGCACCCGCGACGCCAGATCAGGCCGTGCGTGGCCCGGAGCCACCGGCAGCGGCCGCCCGGCGACCAGGGCCTCGGCCAGGTCCTTGGCCTCCTTCAGGCCCAGCCCGGTCTGCTCGCGGATCAGCTTGATCGCCTCGATCTTCTTGTTCTCGGCGTACAGCTCCCGGACCCGGTGCTGCAGGTCGGCCGAGACCGGCGGCAGCAGGCCGGGGCTGCGCCACGCCAGCGGCCCGGCGGGGCGGGCGCCGGCTCGCACCGCCGCGAGACCCACACCGACGAGCGCGATCACGATGACGGCGAGGACCAACACCTCGACCGTGCCCAAGCCGAACATGTGATCATCGTAAGCCCCGCCCCATGCAACAGCCAGCCCTTGCCGGCCGGGAAGGTCGATCACCGCGCTGGGCGGGCCTGGGCGGCAGCTTGCGCCGGGCGCCCCGATCGCCGCGTGTGCCTGGTTCGGGGGCGACCCGGGAGCGTCGTGGGTCAGCCCACCCGCCGGGCGATCGTGACGCCGTCACGCACCGGCAGCATCACCGACTCGACCCGGCTGTCCCGCGCGATCGTCTCGTTCAGACGCCGTATGGCCGCCTGCGCGTCCCCCTGGAAGGCCGGGTCGAACACGCGCCCGCCCTGGAACACGTTGTCCAGCACGACCAGCCCGCCCGGGCTGAGCCGCGTGACCACCTCCTCGTAGTAGTCCGGATAGCTCTGCTTGTCGGCGTCGATGAAGGCGAAACCGATGACCGGCTCGGCGGGAAGCGCGCGCAGCGTCTCCAGCGCCGGGCCGATCCGCAGGTCGACGCGGTCGGCCACACCGGCGCGCTCCCAGTAGTTCCTGGCGATCGACGTCCACTCCGTGCTCACGTCGCACGCCAGCAGCCGCCCGTCCGGCGGCAGTCCCCGGGCGATGCAGATGGAGGAGTAGCCGGTGAACACCCCCACCTCCACGGCCAGTCGGGCGCCCGACATCCGCACCAGCATCGTCAGCAGGGCGCCCTCGTCGTGCGAGACCTGCATCCCGGCCGCGCCGCCCGTCTCCTCCCGCGTCCTGACCACCAGGTCGTTCAGCACCTCGTCCGGGGGGGAGCAGTGCGTGAGCAGGTAGTCGTCCACGACGGGGGACACCGTCCACGCCGCGTCGCCCGCGACCGGCGGCGACCAGTCGACCACCAGCTCCTCCTGGGTGGCGAACCGCAGCAGGTGACGGGTGACGACATCCCGCACGCCGAGCAGCGACTCCGCGTCGGCGGCGGTCGCGATCAGCTCCAATCCGCCGCGGGGCCGCAGCACGCAACGCCCGGACGACAACTCGATGACCGCCCGGCCGTCGCCGCCGAGCACGGCCTCCGCCTTGTGACCCATGTGGGAAACGAGCTGCCTGATGTAGCGCTCGGGTCTGTCGGTGACGACGTACGCCGTCGAATGAGGCATGGCTTCCTCCACGTGACGCATCAAGCGTCGAGATTTCCAAAGCTTCCGGCCCGGCAATTCTGCGGCACTGCAGGCCGCCAAGGGCACCGTCGGCTACCACGTCCGCGTCCTGCGCCAAGCCGGCATCGTCCGCCTCGCCGGCACGTACGCGGCGGCACCGAACAGACCCTCGCCCTGGTCAGCCGCGGCATCCGGCGATGCTCCCGGCCCGGCCAGGCCGAGCACACCCCGCCCCCCGGCGGCGAGCCGTACGGGCTGCCGCTCTCGCTCTACCCCGCCGACATCCCCGCCCCGCCGCCCCGCCCCTCCGGCGAAAGCGCCGCCAGGAACACCGCCTCATGACGCGCGATATGCGCGCTGTCGGTGAGATAGAGCAGATCGTGTCCCTCTGCGACATGAGCGGCGAACGCCGCATGACCCGCCGCCGCCTCCGCACGCATATGCGCCACCAGATGCCCCAGCCGCGCCCGCGCCGTCCGCGTCAGCGCCTGCCCGTCCTCCACGCCGAGCCGGTACGCGCCGGCGAACACCCGCAGCCGACGCGCCTGCTCCTCCACCCCGGGAGCACTCTCGTCACGGCCGGGATCGTGCAACGGCACGAACCGGTAGGCGGCATAGGCCACATCCCACACCCGCGGCCCCGGATGCGCGGTGTCGAAGTCGATGAACGCCACCGGCCGCCCCTCCCGGAAGACGCAGTTGTACGGCGCCACGTCACCGTGGCAGACCACCTCCGCCGGAGCGCGCGGCGGGAAATACCACTCGGCGGCCTCCGGCGGCGCGAAGCCCACCGTCGCGTCGTGGTAGCCCCGCAGCAACACCCCGGCGCCGGCCAGCGCCTCATCCGTCATCACGTACGCGGGCAGGGGATAGTCCGGCACCTCACCCGGGACGAAATCCAGCACCTCCCGGCCCTCGCCGTCGCACCCGTACGCCCTGGGCGCGCCGCCGAACCCCACCTCCGCCAGATGGTCCAGCAGGGCGTGCACCGCCGGCGTCCACCTGCGGGCCGGCCGGCGCACCGTGCCCCCGACCCGGACGACGCGGTTGACTCCGCCCCCGGTCAGCTCCTCCTCCCCGCGCTCCGGAACGGCCACGCTCACCCGCCTGAACGGATCTGTTCCGTGAGGGAGGTCTGCGGTGCTGTCCAACTGGCGAGGAGTTTGAGACGTTCCTCCGCGGGCGTGCCCGGCTCGGCCGTGTAGATGATCAGGTCGTGGACGGCCTGTTGAGGCAGGGGCAGGTTCAGGGAGCGGAAGGTCATCTCCAGACGGCCGACGTCGGGATGGTCCAGCCGCTTGACGCCTTCGTGACGGATCCGGACGTCGTGACTGGCCCACATGGTGCGGAAGTCGGGGCTGAGCGTGGACAGCTCGCCGACGAGCTCACGCAGGGCCCGGTCGTGAGGTTCACGTCCGGCTTCGGCGCGGAGCACTGCGACCGTGGCCCTGGCGCCTTCCTCCCAGTCGACGAAGAAGTCAGCGGAGCCGGGGTCGAGGAAGAAGTAACGGGCGAAATTGGCGCAGCCCCGGTCGGCGGTGGTGTCGCTGTCGAACATCGGTGAGTACAGGGCCCTGCACAGCGCGTTGCTCGCGACGATGTCCAAACGGCCGTTGCGCACGAAGGCGGGGGCCATGGTCATGGAGTCCACCATCCATTGGACGGCAGACGGGATCTTGACGTCCTTGCGGCGCGGCGACCCGCGGCGGGCGGGGCGAGCCGCTCTGGCCAGATCGAGCAGGTAGGTGCGCTCGTCCTCATTGAGGAGCAACGCCTGCGCGACCGCTTCCAGCACGCTCTCGGAGACACCGCCGATGTGGCCCTTCTCCAGCCGCGTGTACCACTCGGTGCTCACGCCGGCGAGGGCCGCGACCTCCTCGCGCCGTAGTCCAGGAACCCGTCGGCGTCCGCTGGTGGGCAGTCCGACCCGCTCCGGGGCGAGCTTGGCGCGCCGGCTGGTCAGGAAGTCGCGGATGTCCGAGCGGTTGTCGGTGGGATCACCGGTGTGTTTTCCGGACAGAGGTTCCATCTGTTCAACAGTACCCATGATGCGGCCGGTAGAGAGGTTGTGTTTATACCCCCCATAAACGCGACCTTTCCCGCCTTATACAGCGCCGGTTCCATGGAGTCGGCGGACGTGAGCGGCGCTCCTTCAGCGCCGTCCGCCGTCCCCCTTCACACCTCAGGAGCATGACCATGTCCAGCAAGACCGTACTGATCACCGGCGCGACCAGCGGTATCGGCGCCCACACCGCGCGACTGCTCCTCGACCGCGGCCACCGTGTGGCGGTCACCGGACGCGACGAGAGCAAACTGAAGGCTTTCCTCGACGAGGCCGGCCACCCCGACCGGCTGCTGGGCCTGGTCGCGGACGCGGCGGACTGGCACGCCACCGAGTCGGTCGTGACCCGCACCGTGGAGCATTTCGGTGCCCTTGACGCCGCAGTGGCCAACGCCGGATTCATGACCGGTGACTCCATCGGGGCCGGTGACCCGGCGTCGTGGGCGCCGATGGTGCTCACCAACGTCCTCGGCCCCGCCCTGCTGGCCCATGCCGCCCTGCCCCACCTTGAGGCCACTGGCGGACGGCTGGTGCTCGTCGGCAGCGTCGCCGGGCTGAAGAACTCTCCCGGCAATCTCTACTCGGCCACCAAGTGGGCTGTCACCGGACTCGCCGAGAACCTGCGCCTGCTCGCCACGATCCGCGGCGTCGGTGTCACTCTTGTCAACCCCGGCATGATCGACACCGCGTTCTGGCAAGGCGCCGGCGTTCCCCCCTTCGCCCTGCCTCCCCAGCCCATCGCCGAGGCCATCCGTTTCGCCCTCGACCAGCCGGCAGGCGTCGACCTCAACACCCTGACCGTCCGGCCCATGGGCCAGCCCGTCTGACCATGCTCGGTTGTCACACCACGGTGAGAGGCCCGCGCCGCCCGCGCCCCTCGGACGGATTCGACGCGGTCCACACGGTGATCCTCGACGGCCGCGGCGGCTTCACCGTACGGGACGAGGACGACCCCAGCGGGCTACGGCCATGAGCAGACCTCGGCAAAAACTGCGGCGCGAGGGACACGCCGCCGCGTACGGAGGGCATTCATCGATAGGGGAGGGCCGACATCGTGGGCGAAGCCCGCCGGGTGCGCGACAGATACAACGAAGCGTTCAATGCGCATGACATTGACGCGCTGCTCGGCACGGTCAGCCCTGACGGGACGTTCCTCACCCCCGAAGGCGTGGCCGAGGGCCGCGAGGAGCTGGGCTCCTACCTGGAGGAGTTCTGGGCGGCCTTCCCTGACGTGCACACGGTGCTCCTGGAGTCGCTCGACATCGATGACACGACGGTCGACGAGCTCGTGCTCATCGGCACCCACAAGGGGCCATACCTGGGACCAGCCGGCAGGATCATCCCGCCGACGGGCCGCCCCCTCAACCTCCGCTGCTGCTACATCTGCGCGATCGAGAACGGGTTGATCGTCAGCATGCGCCTCTACTTCGACCAGCTGGAGCTGTTGTCCCAGCTCGGCGAGCCGATCGGGTGACCCGCCGCCGAGATCACGACGTGGGGGAGTAGGGCGGCGCCACACCCCAGCCCCAACGGGGGACCGGAGCCTGCTGCGGGGGACGGGCACCGGGCTGGGAGTTGGCGAAGGCGAGGCGGGTGCCCCACTCAATGTAACTCGCGAAGGCGGCGCGGAACTCGGGGTCGGCGGGCAGGCCGACCACGTCGGCGGCGTTCATGAGGAGATCGACCCATCGGCGGCGCTGAGGTTCGCTGATGGCCTTGCCGAGGTGCTGGACCAGCATGTGGTGGTAGCCGCCCCGCTCGTCGGTGTAGCGGGACGGCCCGCCGAAGACCTCCGCCAGCCACATCGCGACATACTTCGGGTGTCCCGGGTCCATGTGGGCGAACAGAGGACCGATCAGGTCGTCCTTGAGAACCTGCTCGTAGAACGTCTCGGTGAGCCGCTCGAACGCCTCGATGCCGCCCGCCCAGTCGTACAGGCTCGGCACGGAGGATCCGGTGCCGCGCACCGCGGTGCGCTCGTAGTGCCGCATCTCCTCGATCTGCCGGACGTACGGCTTGATCGCGGAGAAGAACTCCCCGAAGTGCTCGCCACCCCGGAAACCCTGCAGGTGATCCTCGGCCGAGGTCCACGTGATGCGTAGGATGTACGACTCGGGCTCGTCCACGCACCGGGACAGCTCGTAGTCCACGCACTGGGGCGCGGCCGCCAAGGACACCGCGGCACGCTCGTAGGCGGCTTCGAACGCTTCCGCGTCCTGCTGGTCGATCCGGTAGCGGATGTACTCGACGATCACGTGAGCACCGTCCCGGGGGCTGCGCCACTCGAAAATAGGATCATGGTTGCATTGTAATCATGTAATGGTCGGCGGGTCGGCGTGATCGGCGTGAATCAGCTCAAGAAATGCCGCGGCCGCCGGAGACCGCCGGTTGTCCCAGATCAGGTGCTCCACCCGCGTGGGAGCATCGCGAAGACGAATGACACGCAGGTCGGCGAAGCGCGGCGCATAGGCGGCGGGAAGCATGCCCACGCCGAGGCCCTGCCGCACCAAATCGACCATGAGATCGGCGGACGACACCTCGAAGGGGACCTCCCGCCGCACCCCTGCCGCCGCGAACGCCTCGTCCGACTGCGCCCGACCGGCCGCGCCGACACGGAAGTCGATGAACGGCTCGTCCGCCAGCCCCCGCAGGTCCACCTCGGTCTCCGTCCGGTGATAATCGGGCGCGACCACCGCGACCAGTTCGCCCCCGCCGAGGCGGCGACTCTGGACGCCCTTGGGTTCCGCACGCGCCGGCAGGCCGAGAAACGCGACGTCGACACCACCCTGCCGGACCCGCTCGATCAGCTCATCGCTGCCCGCCGCGGTGAGCGTGATGTGCACCCCCGGATAACGCCGGCGATAGTCCCGTAAGGCGACCGGCAGGTTGACGGCCGTCACCGTGGGGATGGCGCCGACGGCGAGCCGTCCCCGGATCTCCCCGGCGGAGGCCGCGACCTCGGCCCGCGCGCGATCCGCGGCCTCCAGACACTCCCGGGCCGCGCCGAGGAACGCCTCCCCGGCCGGCGTCAGCCGCACCCGCCGGCTGGTCCGCTCGAACAGCCGCGCGCCCAGCTCCCGCTCCAGAGCGGCGACCTGATGACTGAGCGCCGACTGCACCACACGGCAGCGCTCGGCCGCCCGGGTGAAGTTCCTGGTCTCTGCGACCGCCACGACATACCTCAGCTGCTGCAGCTCCACTCAACCATGATGAACCACGATCGATATCGATGAAAAGTATGTGTTGGACTCATCAATCGTTGATCGCGCACCCTTGATGGCGACGGCTCGACCACGCCCTCCACCACGCCCTCCACCGCCGGCTCCTTCCGTCGGCCGAGCCCGCATGCCGTCGGCGGACGATCAACCACCAGAAAGAACGCCAATGATCACTCACGGCACACACCCGCATGCGACCGTAAGGTCATGGCTCGGCGTCGCGGCGATCACCGCCAGCCTCTTCGCCTTCCTCACGACCGAGCTGATGCCCGTCGGCCTGCTCACCCCGATGAGCACCAGCCTGCGCATATCCGTAGGCGCCGCCGGGCTGATGGTCACCCTGTACGGCGTCTCGGCAGGGCTCGGCGTGCCCTTCATCGTGGCATGGACCAGGCGCGTCAACCGGCGCGTCCTGCTGTCCACGCTGCTGGCGATACTGACCCTGGGAAACACGATCACCGCGATCTCCCCGAACTATCCACTGGTCCTGACGACACGGCTCATCATGGGCTTCGCCAGCGGGGTGTTCTGGGCCATCGGCGTGAGCATGGCGATGCGCCTCGTCGCGGAACGCCACGCGAGCAGGGCGGCCGCGATCGTGATGTCCGGCATCTCGATCGCCGCCGTCGTCGGCATACCAGTGGGAACACTCCTGGAAAGCCTCACCGGCTGGCGAACCACCTTCCTGATCTGGGCCGGCCTCAGCGTGCTGGTGTTCCTCGCGGTCGTCACCGTCATCCCGTCGCTGCCGTCGACGAACGCGGTCTCGGTGCGGGAAGTCTTCGGCCTCCCGCTGAAGAACGTGCCGCTGCGCCTGGTGCTGTTCACCGTCGTGCTCTTCGTGCTCGGCCACTTCGGCGCGTACACGTTCGTACGCCCCTACCTGGAGCACAGCGCGGCCGCCACACCCTTCTTCATCACCGCGGCGCTGATGGCCTACGGCGCGGGAGGCGCGGCGGGAAACTTCGTCGCCGGACACACGGTGACCAGAAACCCCAGGGGCAGCTTCATCGTCGGCTGCGCGGGACTCGTGACGTCCTTGCTGCTGCTGCTCACGATCGCTCACGGGCAGGCCGGGTCGATCATCGCGCTTGCTGTCTGGGGCGTTTCCTTCGGCGTCGTCCAGCTCTCCCAGATCACCATGACGCAGGCCGCCGCACCCGACACCTTCGAAGCCGCGATGTCACTCAACACCATGGCGTACAACACGTCCATCGCACTCGGCGCGCTGTTCGGCGGGCTGTTCGCCGATCACCTGGGCGTCACGAGCGTCGTCTGGTTCGGTGTGACGCTGACAGCGGCTTCGCTGCTCCTCACCGTCGGCACCCGCCGGAAGACCTCACGCGCTCTCCCCGGCGATACGCCGGCACCCACCCGCACGCAGCCGGCCGACCGGGCGTGAGCAGCCGAGGCGCGGGAAATCCCCGGCGAGACCGATCACGACTCGGCCGAGCGGTTCTCGGCGGGGGAGGACGCGCGCGCCGCTCTCCCGCCGAGAACGCGCCCGCCGACCCGCTGGCCGAGAAAGACAGCCGCGCGGTCCAGCGCCTCGTCCGCCTCGTCCAGCACGCCGGCGAACGACTGGAACACGTGCGGCACGCCGGCGGTGACGTCCAGGATGACATCCACTCCGGCCGCCCGGGCGCGCGCGGCCAGGCGCGTGGAGTCGTCCAGCAGGAGCTCGTTGGTGCCCACCTGGAGCAGCATCGGAGGGAAACCCGTCAGATCGGCGAGGACGGCCGGGCTGAGGAGAGGCTGGTGCGGGTCGGCCCCGGCGAGATACATGACCCCGGTGCGCTCGACGGCCTCGCGGGTGAAAATCGGGTCCACGCCTTCCTTGGTATCCATGCTCTCGCCCGTCCGCGTGGCATCCAGCCCCGGGGAGAACGCCACGACCGCGGCGGGCAACGGAAGACCAGCGTCGCGCGCGGCGAGACAGGTGGTGACCGCGAGGCCGCCGCCGGCGGACTCCCCGGCGAACGCGACGGCCGACGGGTCCACGCCGCTGTCGAGAAGAGCGCGGTAGGCGCCCACGGTGTCTTCGATCGCGGCGGGGAACGGATGCTCGGGGGCAAGCCGGTAGTCCACCGAGTAGGCCTCGAAGCCGGTCCTGGCCACCAGGTTTCCCGTCAGCGACAGGGCGGTCTCGGGGGATCCGTAAACCCAGCCGCCGCCGTGGAAGTACAGGATCGTCCCGGCGCGGCGCCCGTTGTCCGGCTCGACATGCAGAGCGGGCCGGCCGCCGAGCGTCGTCCGCGTCAGGCGAAGGGCGTCAGGCACGATCATCTGCGTCATCAGCGCCTCGAAGCCCGCTCGGAGCGCCTCGACCGACCGTGGGCCCTCGGGCTGTGGCTGCCGCAGCAACGCGTCGACTCGGGCGCGCTGTTCCTTGCTCATGCGTACTCCCGCCGTAAGTAGATTCCCGTACACTATATGCCATGGCATCTAAATGGAGCGGGGAGGCAGCCGGCCTCCAGAGCTTCTTCGCCGATCTCGTCCGATGCGAGACGCGCCTGTACAACGCCCTCAACGACCGTCTACGTGAACGGCACGGCATCGTCACCTCCCAGTTCGAGGCGCTGCGCTACCTGCGCGACCACCCCGGATCCCGCGTGGCGGACCTCGCCGCCGAATTCGCCATCGGCATCGGCGCGACCAGCAAGGGCATCGACCGCCTCGAAAAACACGGATGGGCCGTCCGCCGCCCGAACCCGGCCGATCGCCGATCCTCCCTGCTGGCCCTGACCGACGACGGCTCGCAACTCGTCGACGCGGCGGAGACGACCGTCACCGACGCATTGGCCGAGCTGATCGGAGACACACTCGACGGTCCCCCCGGGGCGGCCACCCGGCAGGTCGTCTCCACGCTGCGCTCCCTGCTCGAACGCGACCAGGTCGGCATGCCCACAGGCTGACCGCGAGAGACGTGAGCCCCGAGGCGACCGCCCCAACCGCGAAGCCCGGGCGGTTCCCTCGGGACGGGACGCTCAGCCGGTTGTTCCGCTCGCGCGATCAGAGGCGTCTACGGATGCATCAGCACCCCCTCCGGCCCCTCGCCCGGGATCCCGCCACCCAGTCCGCGAGGCGGCGCAGGAACGTCATGGCGACGGCAGGCGGATCCTGTGCCATCACGCTCGCGTGGAAGGCGTGCGGCATGCCCTCGTACAGGTCGAGGGTCACCTCGGCACCGGCGGCCGAGGCGGCTGCCGCGAAACGCCGCGTGTCGTCCAGCAGCACCTCCGCGGTCCCGGCCACGAGCAGGAGCGGGGGCAGGCCACTCAGGTCGCCGTGCAGCGGAGACTGAGGAGCCTGATCGGCAGGAGCTCCGGCCAGATACTGAGCGGTGACGTGTTCGGCGACCCGGCGACTGATCACATCCCGGCCGTCGTCGACGTCCAGGGAGCGGCTGGACAGGGTCAGATCGGTCAGCGGGGAAATCGCCACGGCAGCACCGGGGAGGGGATCGCCCGCTTCCTTCAGCGCAAGCAACGCCGACAGGACGAGCGTGCCGCCCGACGACTCGCCGCACACGATGACGCGATCGGACGGAACCCCCTGCTCCAGCAAGCTCCGATACACGGCCACCACGTCGTCCAGGGCGGCGGGATAGGGATGGACAGGGGCCAGACGCTGCTCCACCTTGAACGCGGGACGCCGGGTGGCCTCGGACAGGCGGCAGGCCATGAGCGGCTCCAGCGCCGGCTGGGTGTGCTCGAAACCGCCTCCGTGCACGTACAGCGTGACGCCGTCCCCGGTGGCCGACCCTCCCGCGGCGCTCACCCACACTCCCGGAACGCCTCCGGTGTGAGCAAGCGCTGGTGTCACGTCGGCGCCGAGCGCCGGAGCACCGGCGAGCAGGGACCTGATCGCGGCCATCACGGCCGCACGATCGTCTGAGGTGGCGGGGACCAGCGTGGCGTCCAGACGATCCGCGTGCAGCGGGGGAGAGGCGCCTTCCGGCAGGTCCGGGAAGGACACGGAGCGCGGAGTCAACGCGACGACCGGCAGGACGCGGCCGGACCGCGCCTGATAGTCCGCCCAGCCGGAGTCGGCCTCCACGGCGCGGGCGAACAGCCGCTCGCGTTCCTCGCCCTCCAGAACGGCGGCCTCGGCCTCGACCGTGAAGACCCCGGTCTCCACGGTGACGCGGGGATCGGCACGCAGATTGTGATACCAGGCCGGGTGGTGCGGCGCGCCGCCGGCCGAGGCGATGACCAGCATGCGGCCCCCCTCATCATTCAGGTAGCCCAGGGGAACCGTGCGACGGACTCCCGAACGGGCGCCGGTGGTGGTCAGGAGGAGCAGCCTGGCCCCCTCGAAAGGGCCGCCCACCTTTCCCCGATTGGCGCGGAACTCCTGGATGATCTGCTGATTGAAGTCGTACGGCATTCTCTGCTTTCTTGATCAGGGCTTGCTCGGTCAGGGCATGGCGAATCGACCGCCTCGCCACATGAGGGCAGGCGGTTGTGAAGGAATAGCGGAAACGCGCGCGGCGGCAAAGGGGCGGCATGACGGCGATTTCGCCGACACCGCGGGCCGCGCCGATACGCGGGAGGAAGAATTCAGATCACGAGGTCCAAATCGCGGCGGGCCTCGCGCCCGCCCGGCCCTCACGCCGTGGCCGGGTGCCTCACTCGCTTGTGGCCCATGGCCGACCCGGCAGTCACGGCGCTCACGCTATCGCCACCTCAGGAACGCGGCAACACCGCATCTGTACCCATTTATGACATCGCGGTCCCGTCCTGGACTGTCTGTGATACGTTCGCCGACACCGCGCGCCGCCGCGAACCGAGGAGGTGAGACCGATCAACGCTGTGACAGGTCGGGACTCCCTCCTTCGCATGGCCTAGGGGAGTGCCCGCAGCAGGCATCCCGAAAGGCGTGAAACGCTGTGCGCTTCATTTCCCAGACGTCGTCCGACGGCGTCACCGAACAACTCTTCATCCTCGGTGAGATCCCCGGTGTGCTCTGGACACCGGAAAACACCGCAGGCGCCCGTCCTCTCATCCTGATGGGCCACGGTGGCGGCAGGCACAAGAAGGACCCCGACGTCGTGGCCCGCGCGCGCCGCTTCGTCACCGGGGGAGGCTTCGCGGTCGCCGCCGTGGACGTCCCCGGCCACGGTGACCGCCCCAAGGACGAGAGGTACGACAGGATCGCGACCGAGAACCAGGCCCGTGTCACGGCAGGGGAGGAGCCGGCTCCGCTGATCGCCGCTTTTCAGGCACTCGTGGCTCGCCAGACCGTCCCGGAATGGCGGACGGTGCTGCGGGAGCTCCAGCGACTCGAGCACGTCGGCGCCGGGCCGGTGGGCTACTGGGGCGTGTCGTTGGGGTGCGGTCTCGGCGTTCCGTTCGTCGCCGCCGAACCCCGGGTCCGCGCGGCGGTGCTGGGCCTGGGCGGGGCCCTGGCATCGGCCGAGGCCGCCGCGCGGATCACCGTCCCGGTGCGGTTCCTGCTGCAGTGGGACGACGAACGGGTGCCGAGGGCCCAGGGGCTGGCGCTGTTCGACGCCTTGGCCTCAGCCGGCAAGACGCTGCACGCCAACCCCGGCAGGCATGGGGAGCTTCCCGCGTTCGAGGCCGACAGCTCGCTGCGCTTCTTCCAGCGGCACCTTTGTTGAGGCCGTCGCCACGTCACGGGTGAGCCGGGCCGGTGTGCGGGGGAGCGCGACGTGCGGCTCTCCGGTCATCTGTCGTCGCCGACCACGGACAGGGCCGTGCGGAGCCGGTCGCCGAGCTCGACGGCCTGCTGCGCCGACCAGGGGATCACCCCGTTCTCGGTCATCAGAGCGTGGTGCTGAGGGATGCATGCTCATGGCCGCCACCGTAGGTGGCGCTGAGGCTGATCGGCGAATGTCCGGTCACCGACGGAAAGAGCGGACATTGCGTCCTATACAAGACAGAATTCACCTTCTGTCCGGTATGGGACTTAATAGGGGCTTTTGTCGTACCTAGGGAAGGGTGGACGCCCGGCGGTGACGGCCACATGCGAGATCCTGGGACCCGGGTGTCGAGAATGCGGCACCGGCTCCGTCCCAGGTCTGCGGGCGGCCATGACGGGCCGCGACAAAGGAGGATCACCATGACGATTCAGCGGATGGACAACGTCGGCATCGTGGTCGACGACCTGGAGGCCGCCATTGCGTTCTTCGTGGAACTCGGCATGGAGCTGGAGGGAAAGGCGCTGATCGAGGGCCCTTGGGCGGCACGTCTCGTCGGGCTCGACGACCAGCGAGTCGACATCGCGATGATGCGGACCCCGGACGGCCACGGGCGGATCGAGTTGGCGAAGTACCACACGCCGGCGGCGATCGGCGGCGTGCCGGAGGACGCCCCGGCGAACACGCTGGGCATTCGCCGCATCATGTTCGCCGTCGACGACATGGACGAGGTCATCGCGCGCCTGCGCACCCACGGCGCCGAACTCGTCGGCAAGGTGGTGCAGTACGAGGACGCGTACCGGCTCTGCTACATCCGCGGGCCCGAGGGAATCGTCGTCGCGCTGGCCGAGGAGGTCGGCTGACGGTCTCGTCGTGGAGACGGCGTATGCGCACATCGAAGGGCGTTCCGAAAACCTGCCGACCGCCCCCTCTCCACACCTTCCGCCATTGCTCGATAATGAACATTATGTCAAGTTAGCTGTCCCGGCCACTCCTCCCGCCGGTCCGCTGCCCGTGTACGACCGGACGGCTCCCTCCGAGTGCGACCCTGCCACGGCGCTCGCGCACTCGACATTGAGCGACTCGGGACCGGACCGGTCGTACGCGGGCAACGGACCGGCGGGTGTGGCGCGTGAAGGCATCGGGTCCGTACGGCGCGCTCGGCGGCTGATCGGCGGGTCCCCCGCCCGCGGGTGTGGCCGATCGGCCGATCACCGACGGTGATCGGCCGCCTCTCCCCCGCTGTTCAGCCGTTCGTGCCCGCGTGCATGAGCGCGACGTACCCCTCCTCCAGCGAGGGCTGGACCGGTACGGCGCGGGGGTCGGGCCGGGAGGAGCTGACGAGACGGTAGTGGGTGCCGTCAGAGCGGCTCACGGCGGAGACGACGACGCCGGTGGCGGGCGGTCCCTGGCCGACCAGTTCCCAGGTCACGCCTTCGGCCCGCTGGACGATGTCGGCGACCGGGCCGTTGAAGACGACCCTGCCGCGGGCCATCACGGCCGTGTCGCGGCAGGTCTGGGCGACGTCCTCGACGATGTGGGTGCTGAGCAGCACGGTGCGGCCGGCGGCGATGGATGCCAGGAGCGTGCGGAAGCGGATGCGTTCCTCGGGGTCGAGTCCGGCGGTGGGTTCGTCGACCACGACGAGCGCGGGGTCACCGAGCAGGGCCTGCGCGATGCCGACGCGGCGGCGCATGCCGCCGGAGAAGCCGCGCAGCTTGCGGGTGGCGGCGTCGGCCAGGCCGACCATGTCGAGCAGTTCCCCGATCTGGCGGCGGCGGGCGGCGGTGTCGTCGAGCCCCTTGAGCAGGCCGACGTAGTCGAGGAACTCCTGGGCCGACAGATCGGGGTAGAGACCGAGGTCCTGGGGCAGGTAGCCGAGCCGGCGTTGTACGGCCAGGCGGCCGGTCCTGGTGGCGAGGTCGTGGCCGCCGACGCGTACGGTGCCGGCGGTGGGCGGCAGGACTCCGGCGAGCACGCGCATGAGCGTGGTCTTGCCCGCGCCGTTGGTGCCGAGCAGGCCGTACATGCCGCCGGGGACGGTGAGGTCGAGTCCGTCGAGGGCGGTGACCTTGCCGAAGGTGCGGCGCAGCCCGGAGATCTGGATGTCCATGCGAGGTGTCTTTCTGGAGGTCAGGCGGACAGGTTTCTGCGGCGCAGCAGCGGTGGGGCCAGGGCGAGGGGTGGGAGGCTGAGCACGAGGAGCAGGGCGATGGCGACGACGGCCGTCGCGCCGCCGGGCTCGGGTCGCAGGAACTCCAGCCAGCCGTCGGTGCCCGCGTACAGGGCCCGCTCCCCCATCAGCCAGCTCGCCGGGTAGTCGCCGAGGGGGGTCAGCAGGGTCCCGGTCAGTGAGGGGAACAGGTCGGGGTTGAGCATGTTGCCCCAGAACCAGTAGCCGACGAACAGCACCCGGAACAGCGGGGCGGTCGTCAGCAGCGGGCAGACGAGGGCGAAGGCGGCCACGAAGGCCAGCCCGGGGAGGGTGATCACGGCGAAGGCGACGGCTGCCCAGGCGAACAGGGCGGGGTCGTGCCGGTGGGCGGTCTCGCCTGCGGCGGCGGTGAGGAGGACCAGCGCGGCGGGGACCGCGGTGGAGGTCAGGCCGCCGAGGTACTTGCCGGCGGCGAGCGCGCCCCGGCCGGTCGGGAGGCTTTCGAGCAGGGACGCCAGGCCGAGGCGGCGGTCGCGGGTGAGGCGGTCGGCGAGCACCATTCCGAAGCCGATCGGCAGGAGGATGGACATCAGCAGGGCCCAGCCCGCCATCACCTCGCGGGGTGGGGTGCCGAGGGGCAGGTGGCGTGGTCCGCGGTCGCCCTGGGTGAGGGTGAGGACGACGGCGAGGGTGGCGGTGGTGATCCACAGGGATCGTTTGCGGACCTGCATGCGGAACTCGTAGCGGGTCACCGCCCACGTCTGTCGCACGGTGGTCATGTCTCCTCCTCGGTGAGCAGGCGTTCGGGGCGGCGCAGCAGGATCAGGGCGAGGGCCGCGAGCAGTGCCCCGGAGGTGGCCAGCGCCGCGCGGTTGGCGTTCCAGTCGGTGGGGACGCCGATGCGGGTGGTCATGAACAGAAAGAACGGGCGGAGCCCGGGGGTGGTGGCGAAGGACGCGGCGAACAGTTGTTCGCCGAGCCATACGGCGGCGACGGTCGTGGTGGCGAGCACGACGCTGCGTCCGAGTGCGGCGACCAGGAGGGCGAGCCCGGTGAGCCACAGGAGTGGGGCGGCCCAGACGAGGGGCGCGTACGGCAGGCCGGGCCCGTTCCACCAGCCGCCGACGGCGAGTGCGGCGGAGAGGGCGATGGACAGGGCGGCGCTGAGGATGCCGAGGACGGCCAGGCGGCGGCCGAGGGTCGTGGTGTACGGGGTGGGCAGGGTGAGCTGGAGTTCGCGGCTGGGGTCGTGGGAGACGACGGCGACGGCGGCCATGCCGGCGGACAGCGGGATGAGTGCTTCGAGTCCGGTGAGCAGGATGCGTTCGAGTTGGGGACGTGGGGTGCCGAAGGCCGCGGCCGTCGCGGTGAGGGCGAGGGTGGCGGCGAGTGCGGCGGCGGGGGCCGCGCACGCGGTCCAGCCCGCGCGGCGCAGTTCGTGCCGCCACAGGGGTAGGTGCTTCACGGGGGGTTGGTACCGGCGGGGGTGTGAAGGTTCATCGCCAGATGTGTCGGGCGTGCCGGGATCGGGGCAGGCGCGGGCTGAGCAGGAATGTGGTGGCCACGACGGCGGCGGCCGCGGTCAGTACGGCGGGGCCGGGTGTCCATAGGGGGTCGACGAGGCGGAGTACGGCCGGGCTGAGGCCGGTCGGGGCGGTCTGGCCGGTCGACAGGGCGCGGGCCAGCCAGAGTGCGAGGGCGGTGGTGACGCCGGCGGAGGGCCGGTAGAGGACGGAGAGGGCGAAGCTGGTTGCCGACAGGGGGACGAGGGGGCCGAACCAGGCGGTGACCAGTCCGGCCGCTCCCCCGCCGGGGGTGAGTGCGGTCAGTGCGAGGGTGGCGAGCAGGCCGGCGGTGACGGTGGCGGTGAGCACGAGGGTGAGCCGGGCGAGCAGGACCACGCGGGGTGGGGTGGGCAGGGCGGCGGCGAGTTCTGCGGGCGGGTCGTTGTCGGTTCCGCAGGCTCCGGCGACGGCGAGCGCGGCTGCGAGTGGCACGGTCATGGCGAGGATCTGTGCGGCGTGCCTGGTGGGGGCGAGCGCGGCCAGGATGGCGCCGCCGGCGATGAGTGCGGCGGCGAGTGTCCAGACGGGCCATCGGATGAGGGTTCGCTGGCGGGTGAGGATGCCGAGTGCGCGGTGGAGGGGCCGGGTGCCGATGTCGCGCCGGTAGGTGGGGACGGGCCGCGTGGTGGCCAGGCCTGGGGTGGTGCCGGGGGTGGTTGCGAGGCGGCGGCGGATGGCGGTGAGGATGCCCGGGGATGGTGGGGCGACGCGTGCGGTGGTGTCGTGTACGGCGGTGGCGGTGGCGTGCCATGCGCGGGCCTGGGTGGCGCAGGCGGGGCAGCCGGCCAGGTGGGCGGTGACGGCGGCGGCGGCGGCGCCGGTGAGGTGGCCTGCGGCGTAGGCGGGCAGTTGGTGGGTGGGGTGGGTCATCGTGGTCTCCCCTCGACCTCGACGGGCAAGGCTCTGGCCAGGGCGGCGCGTGCGGCGAACAGCCGGCTTTTGACCGTGCCGACGGGGATGTCCAGGATTTGGGAGATCTCGGCGTGGGACAGTCCGGCGGACAGGGCGAGGGTGAGGACTTCGCGGTGGGCGGCGGGCAGTGCGGTGAGCGCGGCGGCGACGGCGGCGGTGTCGGCGCGGGCGAGGGTCACGACTTCGGGGTCGGGTTCTGTGGATGGGAGGAGGGCGGCCTCGTCCAGGGGGCGGGGGGCGGGGCGGCCGCCGTTCATGCGTTTGAGCGCTTGGCGGCGGCAGATGCCGTACAGCCAGGTGCGGACGGTGGAGCGGCCTTCGTAGGTTCGGGCCGAGCGCCAGAGGGCGATGAAGGTTTCCTGGAGGGCCTCCTCTGCGGCGCCGCGGTCGCGTAGCAGTCCTTCGGCGTAGGCGAGCAGGGCGTGGGCGTGCCGGGTGTAGAGCAGTTCGAAGGCGTGCTCGTCTCCTGCGGCGACCAGGCGCAGCAGCGGGAGGTCCGTGTCGTCCATCGTGTGTGGGTACTGTGCCGGGCCGCGGGGTTCGGCGCTATCCGGTGTGATACCCCTCACAATGTCCGGTTGCTTCGGGTGCGGGTGCCTACGTGGGGCGGCTCATGACGTGAGCCGGCTGGGAGGAGCTGTGAGCGGCGGCTCACTGACTACCTGGTCTGCTGGTTGTTCGGACCGGACGGAGGCGGTCAGCCACAGGCCGGTGAACACGGCGCAGGCCAGCGTCACGGCACCGGCCGCGAGGAAGGCGCTGTTGAGGCCGGATTCGAAGGAGGCGCCGCCGGACTCCCGGGTGTGGACGATCGCCCCGAGCACGGCCACGCCGAGCACCGCGCCGATCTGGCGGGTGGTGCTGCTGACGCCCGAGGCGAGGCCGCCCTCCTGTGGGCTGACCGCCTGGATGGCGGCCCCGGTCAGCGGTGACATGGTGAGTGCGAATCCGGTGCCGACGACGGCCAGCCGCCACCACACGTTCCCGTAGCCGGTGTCGGCGTGGACGAAGCCCAGCGCGAGCAGTCCCAGCCCGGCCAGCGCCAGGCCGATGGCGGCGACGGCCCGGAAGCCGTACCTGGCCGCGAGGCGGCCCGCGTACGGGCTGACGATCACCATGGCCAGCGAGGTGGGCAGGGTCCGCAGCCCGGCGACCAGGATCGAGGTGCCCTGGACGTAGACGAAGAACTGGGAGAAGAAGAACGACGACCCCATGAGTGCGAACCCGACCACGACCATCGCGGTGTTGGACGCCGTGAACAGTCGCCGGCGGAACAGCCGCAGCGGCAGCATGGGCGTCGGCACATGACTCTCGACGACGACGAACGCGGCGAGGAGCACCAGTCCGGCGGCGAAGCCGCCCAGGATCACCGGGGAGGTCCAGCCTCGGGAACCGCCCTCGATCAGGCCGTAGGTCACGGCGCCCACGGCGGCGACGGACAGGACCGTGCCGGGGACGTCGATCGGCGGCGCGCTCGGGTTGCGGGACTCCCCCAGCACGCGCAGTCCGGCCAGCAGCAGGACGGCCCCGATGGGCACGTTGACCAGGAAGATGGCGGGCCAGCCGAAGGCCTCCACCAGGATTCCGCCCGCCAGTGGTCCGGCGGCCAGGCCGATGCCGCTGAGCCCGGCCCACAACCCGATCGCTCTGACGCGCTCCCTCGGGGCGGGATACGCGGCGGCGAGCAGCGCCAGCGAGGCGGGGCTCAGCGCCGCGGCCCCGGCGCCTTGCAGCACCCGCCCGGTGATCAGCCAGCCGATCGAGGGTGCGAGCGAACACACCACGGAGGCGGCTGTGAACACCGCCACCCCGGCCAGGAACACCCGCCTGCGGCCGAACCGGTCGGCGAAGACGCCGCCCGACAGCAGCAGCATGGCGACCAGCAGCACGTAGGCGTCGACGATCCACTGCAGGCCGGTCAGTCCGGTGTGGAGCCGCTGCTGCATGTCGGGCAGGGCGGCGCCGACGATCGTGTTGTCGAGCAGCACCATGAACTGGCCTGTGCAGGTCAGGGTGAGCAACGCTTTTACGCGGATACCTTCTCGGTGCGGTTGTTCGGTCGATTCCATGACTGTGCACCCTAATGGCCTGCCGTGGGTGCTAGAAAAGCCGGGAAAATTGCTTCCGATGTGTCTCGTCGCAGGTCAGATCGGGTGGCGATGGGGAGGCCATGAAATGGCGCTCCGTGCAATGAGATGAATGTCTCCGTGCTCGCCGGTGCGTGGCCATATCGAGCGGGATTTGTCCAGTGGCGAAATTGCGGGAAACGGCCGCCGAGGGTGGGCGGAGCGCCGGGTTCAGCGGGTCACCGTGGTCTCCCGCTCCATGCGTGACAGTTTCTCGGGGTTGCGTACGGCATAGAGGCCGGTGACGAGGCCGTCGTCGATGCGTACGGTGATGACGGTGTCGACGTGGCCGTCGACCCGGGCGATCAGTGCGGGGTGGCCGTTGACGTGTGCGGGCTCCAGCGAAACCGTGGGGGTGATCCTGCTCAGCACGTGGGCCACGTGGTCGGCTCCCACGATGGGGGTCAGGGCGGCCTGCTTGAGTCCGCCGCCGTCTGCCAGGAAGACGATGTCGGGGGCGAGGACGTCGAGCAGGTGTTGGAGGTCGCCGGTTTCGACCGCCTGCCGGAATGCGTGGAGGGCGTCGCGGGTCTGGTCCGGGGAGACGGCGTCGCGTGGGCGGCGGGCGGCGACGTGTGAGCGTGCGCGGTGGGCGATCTGGCGGACGGCTGCCTGGTTCTTGCCGACGCCTTCGGCGATCTCGTCGTAGTCCAGGTCGAACACCTCGCGCAGCACGAACACCGCCCGCTCGGTCGGCGACAGCGTCTCCAGCACCAGCAACATCGCCATGGACACGCTCTCGGCCAGCTCCACGTCCTCGGCCACGTCCGGCGCCGTCAGCAACGGCTCGGGCAACCACGGCCCGACGTAGGACTCCCTGCGGCGGCCGAGTGTGCGGAGTCGCTTCAGGGCCTGGCGGGTGGTGATGCGCACGAGGTAGGCGCGCTGGTCCCGTACGGCGTCGAGGTCGACGCCCGCCCACAGCAGCCAGGTCTCCTGCAGCACGTCCTCGGCGTCGGCGGCAGAGCCGAGCATCTCGTAGGCCACGGTGAACAGCAGATTTCGATGGGCGACGAACGCCTCGGTGGCCGGGTCCACGGCGGGCTGCGTCCGGCCGCCGCGGGCGTAGGGTCCGGGCGCGTCCGGTGGTCTCTCGCTCATTGACCGGTTCCTGTCTGCTGGTTCTCGACCGTTGCCTGCATACGATCCCGCCGCTCACCGCTTTGTGACACCCGTCGCCGGTGACGCACGTCACACAGCTGTGCTGTCACAGGGATCGGGTCGCCGGGATCTCTTGCTCGTCAGGACGCCGGATCGTAGGGGCCCGGCGTATTCGCCGTATGGAGAGCTGAGAGGAACGTCATGAACAACCTCATGAACGCGGCGGTTGAAAGCCTTCGCCGCGATTTCGGCGGCGACATCATCGAACCGGGAGCACCGGAGTACGCGTCGGCCAGCCGGACAGTGCTGGCTTCAGGTGGTCCGGCCTGTGTCCTGCGGCCCAGGAGTGTCGGGGATGTGCGGGCGGCGGTCAGGTTCGCCGCCGGTGCGGGGCTTGTGTTGTCCGTGCGGGGAGGCGGTCATGGCTTCGCGGGCTTCGGCACGAACGACGACGGCGTGGTGATCGATCTGAGCGGGCTCGCGAAGGTCGAGGTCGTCGACAAGGAGCGTCACCTCGTACGGATCGGCGGCGGCGCCACCTGGGGGCAGGTCGCGGCCGCCCTGGCCCCGCACGGACTGGCGATCTCGTCGGGCGACACCAGGAGCGTCGGTGTCGGCGGGCTGACGTTGGGGGGCGGCATCGGCTGGAAGGTCAGGAAGCACGGTCTGGCGTTGGACAGCGTGGTCGCGGCCGAGGTGGTGACCGCGGACGGACAGGTGGTGCGGGCCGGTGCGGAGGAGAACCCCGAGCTGTTCTGGGCGATTCGCGGTGGTGGGGGCAACTTCGGCGTCGTGACCGCCTTCACGTTCGCCGCGCATCCGACGACGGACGTCTTCTTCGGCAGGATCGCCTTCCCGGCGTCGGAGGCGGCCACCGTGCTCCAGGGGTGGGCGGAGTGTCTGCGCCGCGCCCCGGAAGAGCTCACTTCCACCGCGAATCTCGCCAATCCTCTCGCCGGCGGCCCTCGGGCGCCGATCGAGGTCCTGGTCGCCTTCGACGGCGACGACCCGCGGCTCGCGGCCCAGGCGATCGATCCGATCCGCCGGCTCGGCACGGTGATCGCCGACGATGTCGCGCTGAGGCCCTACGCCGACACGCTCGTGGACGGCGCCGTCGCGCCGCCGGGGATTCGTCTGTTCACCCGGAGCGGTTTCGTCGACAGGGAGTCGGTGCGCGAGGTCCTTGCGATCCTCGCCGCGGCCGGGGCGGCGGAGGGGGCGCCGTTCGTGTCCGTGCGCAGCGTCGGCGGCGCGGTGGCCCGGGTTCCCCGCGATGCCACGGCCTACGCGCATCGCCGGGCGGAATTGATGATCGTGACCATGGTCGCGGGGCCGGCGCCCGTCGTGGAGGCCGCGCGGCCGGCTCTGGAGGCGATCTGGGCCGGGCTCGCGCCCCACGTCGGCGGCGCGTACGGGAACTTCCTCGCTTCGGCGGGTGAGGAGGATGTGGCGGCGGTTTATCCGCCGCGGACCTACGAGCGGCTGGCAGCGGTCAAGCGCCAGTGGGACCCCGGCAACCTGTTCGCCCGCAATCACAACGTGCGGCCTCGGTAGGCCGCGCGGGCGGGGCGCGTCGTCCGAGGCGCCCGGCTGGGCCGGGCGGTTGGCCGTCGGTCCCGAGCCGGGCGCGCAGCGGTGGTCCGCGGGGTGTGCGTGGTCAGGCGGGGGTGTCGGGCAGGCAGACGGTGACGGCCTGGGGCACGGCTTTGACCGTGATGCGCTTGACCTCGTCGCGGGCTCCCCCGTCCAGTTCGTACGCCATGGGGGTGCGGAGTTTGACCGATACCTTTCTGGCGCGGGTGATGCGGACGAAGGGGGACTTCTCGGCGTTGCCGGCGCTCATGCGGCCGATGGTGCGGGCCCACTGGATGGGGCCTTCCGCGGTGGAGACGCCGACTTCGAGCCAGCCGTCGTCGTAGCGGGCGTCTTCGAAGACGTCGATGCCGCCGGTGACGGTGCCGACGTTGCCGACGAGGACGCAGCTGGCGTCGCCCTCGAACCAGTCGTTGCCGTCGATTTTGATTTTCATCGGGGTCACGGTGCCGCCGACGTGGCGCAGGCCGGTCCAGATGTAGGCGAGGCGGCCGAGGCGGTCCTTGAGGCCGCGGTCGGCGTCGGCGATCATCTCGGCGTCGAGGCCGACGCCTGCCATGACGGCGAAGTGCTCGCCGTTGATCTTGCCGAGGTCGAGTCTGGCGCGGCGGCCCTCGAAGCCGATGCGTACGGCCTCGGGGAGGTCTTCGGGGATGCCGAGGTTGCGGGCGAGGAGGTTGGCGGTGCCGGCGGGGACGATGGCGATGGCGGCGTCGCTGCCGGCGAGGGCGTCGACGCAGCGTTGCACGGTGCCGTCGCCGCCCCAGAGGAAGAACAGCTCGGCGCCGTCCTTGAGCGCCTGGCGGACCTTCTTGGGGGCCTTCTTGCTCTTGGGGACCTCGTACCAGAGCAGGTCGCCGACGTCGTAGCCGGCGATGAGCTTGCGGAGCTCGTCGAGGCCGCCGCCGACGGTCTTCTTGCGGTGTGCGATGACGGCGACGCGGGGTGGTGCCGGGGTTCGGGGGGTGGCGGGCGCGGCGGCGTGATCGTCCGCGGGCCGCCGGTCAGCGGATTTCACCATGGACCGGCGGCTACCCGGATGGGGGGCGGTTAGGCCTCGGGGAGGGTGTAGTCGAGGAGGTAGTGGTGGCCGTCGTCCACGCGGATGGCGCCTTCGCCGGTGAGGTCGGCCAGTTCGCCGGTGCCGCTGGTGGGGACGATCTGCCATTTCATCCACTGTTCGCCGTTGTGGCTGCCGGCGCTGTGCTGGAGGGTGAAGGTGCCCTTGCGGCCGTGGAGGGTGCCGTCGAAGTGTTCGACGCCGACGTAGGCGGCGGGGCCTTGGGGGGTGACGACGGTGAGGATCTCGGTGGTGCTGGTGCCGACGAGGTCGCCGTGGAAGGTCTTGGTGATGTGGTTGCGGCCGAAGGTGGCGCCTTCCTTGTCCTCGGTGGCCAGTTCGGTCCAGTTGGTGATGTCGAAGGTGCCGGTGGCGTGTCCGTTCATGGGTCCAGGGTGCCGCGTGTTCCTGTCATCTGCTGTCAGGTAGGGCGATGTCCGATGGGTGAGCGGAAGGAGAAAGTTAGGCGAATGCCGTGAAGCCCGCCACTTTGCAGCCGTTCATGACAGATGATCGGAGGCATGGGTTTTCCCCGACCGGCCGTCCCGGTCCTCGCGGGCCGGTCCGTCCAAGCCCGTTCGTCGCGATGCTGATCTCCCCCTTCCCTTCCCAGGAGGGCCGCAGGACCGCGTACAAGGTGTTCGGGTCGGCCGCGACCGCTCCGCGCCGGGCGCGCGCGTTCGTGCGGTGCCAGTTGCGGGGGTGGGAGCTCGCGGATCTGGCCGAGACGGCGGAGCTGGTCGTGTCCGAGCTGGTGACGAACGCGGTGCGGGCGACGGACGCCGTGGTCAGCCCGCCGATGGCCTCGTCGATGTTCCCGGTGGCCCTGCGTACGGTGGCGTTGCGGGTGCGGGTGGCGTCGGGACGGCCCAGCCTGTTCATCGAGGTGTGGGACGTCAGCGACCGTGACCCGGTGCCGCACGGCGAGGCGGGGAGCGAGCTGGGGGGTGAGCTGGGCGAGAGCGGCCGGGGGCTCGTGCTGGTCGGCAGCCTGGCCCGGCGCTGGGGTCATTACTCGGCGCCGGATCGCGGCAAGATCGTGTGGTGTGAGCTGGCCATCTCTCCGGTGGAGGGGGCGCGCTCGCCGGGGGCGGCGGGTGCTCCGGCCGCCGGTTCCGTACCGGGCGGGAGGCCGGGTCCGGCGGCGGTTCCGGCGGCGGTTCCGGCGGCGGTTCCGGCGGCGGGTCAGCAGGGTACGGATCGGCAGGCTGCGGCGGTCCCGGTCGCCGCTGAGGGAGCGTCCGCCGGAACGTCTGCGGGGACGGCTACGGGGACGCTGCCGCGGCGGGTGCGGCGGCACCCGGTGGGCGCGCGGGACGACGGTCCGGACGAGGCGACGCTGCTGCGGGTGCTGGAGGGCCTGCGGGCCCTGGACGTGTCCGGGCCCGACCGCGGCTGATCCCCCGGCGGATGCCCGGGGAATGCGCGGGGAATGCGCGGCGGGTCAGGGGACGACGGTGACCGGCCAGCGGCCGGTGCGGACCAGGCGGAGCGCGACCGAGCCGATGAAGCGGTGGCCGGCCTGGGTGGAGGCTCCCACCACGACCGCGTCCGCCTTGATCTCGTCGGCGATCCTGGCCAGGACGCCGGCGGCGTCGCCGTGCTCGGTGCGGAAGGTGTAGTCGACACGGGAGTGAGCGGTCTGGACGAAGTGCTCCACTTGCGCGCGCAGGTCCGCGGCGACCTCCTCCCCCGCCTCGATCACCGATGCCGACGCGGCCGGCACCATCGTGCTGATCGCTCCGGGGTTGGTGACGTAGACGAGGACGACGTGCGAACCCTGGCGGCGGGCGAGGCCCCAGGCGTAGGCGGCGGCACGTAGGGAGGTCTCCGAGCCGTCGATGCCGACGAGGATCACTCGCGGGCCGTCGGTGCCCAGCTCGAACGTGTTCACGCAAGTCAGGGTACGGCCACGCGGGGGCGGCCGCATCCGGGCCCGAGCCCGGGGCGGCCCAGGAAGGATCGGGTGGCGGTGCGACGGCTGCGGCGGGGAGGCGGGGAGGCGGCGCAGGGCCCGGCCGGGGGGCACGGATAACCTGTTGTGGAAATGTCGGGGCCGTTGGTTAGGGTCTCGGATTGTGGCCGATCAACCTTTGATCTACGCGCGTGGCCTGGTCAAACGCTTCGGGGAGTTCACCGCCGTCAACGGGATCGACCTCGACGTGGCGCCGGGTGAGGCGTTCGGTTTCCTCGGGCCCAACGGGGCCGGCAAGTCGTCGACCATGCGGATGATCGGGTGCGTGTCCACGCCGACCGCCGGGGAGCTGCGGATCCTGGGCATGGACGCGGTGCACGACGGGCCGAGGATCCGCGCGCGCCTGGGGGTGTGCCCGCAGCTGGACAATCTTGATCCCGACCTGACGGTGCGGGAGAACCTGGTGACGTACGCCCGCTATTTCGGGCTGTCGCGGGCGGAGAGCCGCAGGCGGGCCGACGAGTTGCTGGAGTTCGTGCAGCTCGGCGACCGCGCGGGCGGGAAGGTCGAGCCGCTGTCGGGGGGCATGAAGCGGCGGCTGACGATCGCGCGGGCGATGGTGAACGATCCTGATCTGGTGCTGCTCGACGAGCCGACGACGGGGCTGGACCCGCAGGCCCGTCACCTGTTGTGGGAGCGGTTGTTCCGGCTCAAGCAGCGGGGCACCACGCTGGTGCTGACGACGCACTACATGGACGAGGCCGAGCAGCTGTGCGACCGGCTGGTCGTGATGGACGGCGGCAGGATCGTGGCGGAGGGGTCGCCGAGGTCGCTGATCGAGACCTACTCGACGGCCGAGGTGGTCGAGTTGCGGTTCCCCGGCATGCCCGAGGTGGGGCCGCGATACGCGGCGGCGCTGGAGGGGGTGGGCAAGCGGGTCGATCCGCTGCCGGACAGGGTGCTGGTCTACGTGGACGACGGCGACGCCGCGCTCGCCGAGATCCAGCGGCGCGGTCTGGAGCCGACGAGCGTGCTGGTGCGGCGGTCGACGCTGGAGGATGTGTTCCTCCATCTGACGGGCCGGACGTTGGTGGACTGAGATGGCCGTGACCCACGGGGTGCATCCGACGATCGCGGTGCTGGAGCGGCACCTGACCCTCTACCGGCGGCTGTGGCAGGCGTCGGTGTTCTCCTCGTTCCTGCTGCCGGTGCTGTTCCTGCTGAGCATCGGCATCGGTGTGGGGAGCTATGTCGGCAGGGTGCAGGGGGTCGACTACCTGTCGTGGATCGTGCCGGGCGTGCTCGCGTCGACGGCCTTCCAGATCGCGGTGGGTGAGTCGACCTTTTCGGTGCTGGGCGACTTCAAGTGGGTCAGGGCCTATCACGCGATGCGGGCCACGCCGGTGGGGCCGATGGACATGGTCCGGGGGCATCTGCTCTATCTGGTCTTCCGGGTGACGATCGCGGTCGTGGCCTTCCTGGTCGTGGTGGTGTTCTTCGGCGGGCTGCACTCGCCGTGGGCGCTGGTCACCCCGCTGGTGTGCGCCTTGCTGACGGTGTCGGTGGCGGCGCCGGTGACGGCGTTCGCCGCCACGATCGACCACGACAGTTATTTCTCCCTGGTGTTTCGGCTGGTGGCTCTTCCTTCGACGTTGTTCGCGGGGGTGTTCTTCCCGGTCGAGCAGCTCACGCCGGTGTTTCGCCCGCTGGCGTACGCCTCGCCGTTGTGGCATGCGGTGGAGCTGTGCCGGGCGGCGACGCTCGGCGCGGCCCCGGCCTGGCCGGTTCCGGCGCATGCCGCCTATCTGCTGGTGTGGGCGGCGGCGGGTCTTTTCCTGGCGGTTCGGGCGTTCCGCCGGAGGCTGGAGGACTGATGGTGACGACGCTGGTGGCGTCCCGGGTCTCCCCCGGCCGGGTGGGCGCCGTAATCGGTCGCAACGTGGGGGCGCTGCGCTCCGGGCCGTCGTACTGGATCGTGCTGCTGTCGGGCTTCTTCGAGCCGCTGCTGTACCTGCTGTCGATCGGTGTCGGCGTGGGCGCGCTGGTCGGTGATCTGACGGTGGACGGGCGGACCATGTCGTACGCGTCGTTCGTCGCGCCGGCGATGCTGGCGGTGTCGGCGATGTCGGGGGCGCTGGCCGAGACGACGTACAACTTCTTTTTCAAGCTGAAATACATGAAGACGTTCGAGGCGGTGCTGGCGACGCCGGTGCGGCCCGCCGAAGTCGCGGTGGGCGAGCTGGTGTGGGCGATCGTCCGGGGTTCGCTCTACACCGTGATCTTCCTGGTCGTGATGGTGGCGATGGGGCTGACGGAGCCCGGCTGGGCGTTGGCCGCGTTTCCGGCGACCGTGCTGGTGGGGCTGGCCTTCGGCGGGCTGGGGATGGCCGTCAGCACGTTGATGCGCGGCTGGCAGGACTTCGACCTGATGGGCACCGGGCAGTTCGCGTTGTTCCTGTTCTCCGGGACGTTCTCCCCCGTGCAGGATTATCCGGTCGGGGTCGAGGTGCTGATCCAGCTCACGCCGCTCTACCACGCGGTGGAGCTGGTGCGGGGCCTGTGCATGGGAGTGCTGGGGTGGGGGCTGCTGGGGCATGCGGTCTACCTGGTCGTGCTGGCCGGGGCGGGGGTCTGGTTCGCCTCCCGGCGCCTGACCCGGGTCCTGTGTGACTGACGGCGGGTGCGGGGTCGACTCGCGGCCCCGCACCCGCCGGTGCCCGGGCGCTCAGGCGGATGACGCGTCGATCTGCACGCGGTCGCTGTCGCCGTCCGACAGGAACGACGCCAGCGACCGCCCCTCCTCGGTCACGGCGGCGCGGTCGGATCGGGACAGGCGGCGCAGCGGGGTGACGGTCACGGTGCCGGTGCCGGTGCCGGCGGTGAGGTTCCAGGTCGCGGCGACCCGGCCGTCCACCAGGACGACGCGGGCGCCGGCGACCGACAGGCCGCGGTGGGCGTCGTCGACGATGCGGCTGCGGTCGTGGTAGCCGAGGATCGCGTTGTCGAACGCCGGCAGGAAGCGCACGGGCGCGGGGGTGCCGGGGTCGGGACGCGGCGCGCCGGGCAGGTCCAGCAGTTGCCGGCCCCGTTCGTCGCGGAAGGCGATGAGTTCTTCGCGTACGGCTTCGACCGCGGCGGGCAGCCCGGCCAGTCCGCACCAGGCGCGCAGGTCGGCGGACGCGGCGGGCCCGAAGGCGGCCAGATAGCGGCGGACCAGCGCCCGCCCGGCCTGGTCGGATCCGTCCGGGGAGAGCGGGGCGATGTCGCGTCCCAGCCATGCGGCGAGGGGAAGGTTGCGTACCCCTGCTTTGGCGCGCCACAGTCCGCGCGGGGGCAGCTGGGCCATGGGGATGAGCGCGGCGACGAGCAGCTCGCCCAGGGCCCGGCGCGGCGGCGCGGGCCGGCGGCCGGTGAGCGCGTCGACGAGTTCGGCCATCGTGCGGGGCCGTCCGTCGGCCATGACCTCCCGGCCGGCCGCCGCCACCTCGTCCGGATCGAGCCCGGCCAGTTCACGGCGGTAGGTGGTCAGCACCCGCCGGCGCAGCATGGCGTCGTGCCGGGCACGCCAGGCCAGCGCGTCGCCGGCGGTGACGAGGTGGACGGTGCGGCGCATCAGGTGGGTGCGCACCACGTCCCGTCCGGTCAGCAGGCCGTCCAGGGCCGCGGGGCGGAAGGCGCGCACCCGCGACCACAGCCCGGCGAACGGCTCCTGCGGTTCCTGTGCCTGCATGCCGCACAGGTGCGCGACGACGCCGAGGACCGGTGTGTCGGTGCGGTCGAGCAGGAACTGCCGGGCGAGCGTGGCACGGTTGAGCGCGCGGCTGTCGAGGACCGTCATGGTGTCAGGCCACGGCCCGGTCGTCGGCTGGGCGCCTGCGCAGCGCCGGGTGCGTGACAGCCGGCGGGTCGTAGGAGATGTCGAGGGGGCCGACGTCGGTCCCGGGCGGGACGATCTCGTCGATCTTGTCGAGGATGTCGTCGCCGAGTGTGATGGCGGCGCCCGCCAGCAGGTCCTCGAGTTGTTCCATGGTGCGGGGGCCGATGATGGCTGCGCTGATGCCGGGGTGGGTGGTGGCGAAGGCCATCGCCATGTGGGCCAGGGGCATGCCGGCGTCTTGTGCCACGGCGATGAGCTGTTCGACGGCGTCGAGCTTGCGCTCGTCGGTCAGGTGCTTGGGCACCCAGTGCATCCTGGCGTTGTCCTCGCGGGGGGCGCCCTTGCGGTAGCGGCCGCTCAGCAGACCCGACGACAGGGGGCCCCACACCAGCACGCCCAGGCCGTAGCGCCGGCAGACGGGCAGGACCTCTCGCTCGATCCCGCGGTTGAGGATGGAGTACGTCGGCTGCTCGGTGCGCAGCCGGTGCAGAGCACGCCGTTCGGACACCCACTGCGCCTCGACGATCTCCGAGGGCGGCAGGTTCGAGGAGCCGATGGCGCGGACCTTGCCGACGATCACCTCGGTCTCGCTGTAGCCGTACACGTCGGCGGTGTCGACGAAGTTGATGCCGGCGTCCAGCGCCCGGTGGGTCATGCGGACGCAGTCGTCGTGGTCGGGGTTGCCCAGTGGGCCGAACATCATGGTGCCCAGGCAGTAGGCGCTGACCTCGATGCCGGTTCGCCCCAGCTCGCGCATTCTCACAGTGGTCCGATTCCTCTTCGATTCAGGGAAGCGGAGGGGTGCGGCAGACGGGCGGACGCCCCGCCGCACCCCTCCTCCGCGGGGGAGGTCAGCCGTACTCAGCCGTTGTACGGCGCCGCGACGTCCAGGACCCAGACGACGCCGAAGCGGTCCTTGAGCATGCCGTAGAGCGGCGCCCACTGCGCGGGGGCCAGCGGCTGCACGATGGTCGCGCCGACGGCCAGCTTGCCCCAGAGGGAGGTGAGCTCGTCGGTGTCGTCGCCGCGTACGGAGACGAAGACGGCGTTCTCGCCCGGGTTCCACGGTGTGCGGGAGGGCACGTCGTAGGCCATGACGTGGAAGCCGTTCCCCGCGACCACCTGGCCCCACATCACCCAGTCCGCCTCGTCCGGGTTCTGCACGCTGCCCGCGTCCTTGTAGGTGACGGCGACGACGTCCCCGCCGAAGACGGAGTGATAGAAGTCGAGCGCCGCGCGGGCGTCGCCGCGGAAGTTCAGGTGGGTCGTGGTGGTGATGGACATGATGACTCCCAGCTTTCGATCATTCGGGCAAGCGCCGGACGAGCTCGTGTCGGAAGCGGCCGGGCGGTGTGCCGCTTCGGCGACGGCGCTCCGGGCGATCGCCGCTGTCGTCCGTCCCCCCTGTCCGGGAGGATGGTGACCTGCGGTGATCGTGCTTCTGTTCGACTCGGTCGGTGTCGACGACCGCAGGGTTCCACGGGTAGAGGACAGGAAGGGTCCTCTACTGGAGCAGGATGGGTTTCATGCCGAAGACGTCCGCGCGGCTGCTCGCGCTTCTGTCGCTGCTGCAGACCCGTCGCACCTGGTCCGGCGAGGACCTGGCCGAGCGGCTGCGGATCACTGCGCGCACGGTCCGCCGTGACGTCGACCGGCTCCGTGAGCTCGGTTATCCGATCACGACCTTCAAGGGGCCCGACGGTGGATACCGGCTGGACGCCGGTTCGCAGCTGCCCCCGCTGCTGTTCGACGACGACCAGGCCGTCGCCCTCGCCGTGGCCCTCCAGACCGCCACCACGACCGGCGCCGGCATCGGGGAGGCCGCGGCGCGTGCGCTGCACACCGTCCGGCAGGTCATGCCCGCACGGCTGCGCCACAGGATCGACACCCTCCAGGTCACCGCCGTCGAGCGGGCCGCGGCGCGGCCGGACGTAGGGGTCGACGGCAGCGTGCTCATGGCGCTCAGCGCCGCCGTCCACGCGGCTGAGGTGCTGCGCTTCGACTACGCGGCCGCGTCCCCTCCGGACGCGGACGACCGGGTGCTGACGCCGCCGCGCCGAGTGGAGCCGCATCATCTGGTCACCTGGGGCGGACGCTGGTATCTCGTCGCCTGGGACCTCGACCGGGGGGACTGGCGCACCTTCCGCGCCGATCGGATCACCCCGCGCTCCCCCACGGGGCCGCGTTTCACGCCGCGTGAGGTGCCCGGAGGCGATGTGGCCGCCTTCGTGGCCGGCAGGTTCCGGGGCTTCGACGGCTCGGGCGACTGGCCCTGCCGCGGTGAGGTGATCCTCGCCCTGTCGGCCGCCGCCGTGTCCCGATACGCCCGCGACGGCGTCGTGGAGGAGCTCGGCCCGGACCGCTGCCGGCTCGTCCTGGGCTCGTGGTCGTGGCCCGGCCTGGCCGCCGCCATCGGCAGGTTCGACGCCGACATCGAGGTCGTCGGCCCTGCCGAGCTCAGGGAGGCTTTCGCGCATCTGGCCCGCCGCTATGCCAGGGCCGCGGGCGGCGCGATGGGCGGCGTGGGGAGGGCCGAGCCGATGCTCAGGTCACCGTAGGTGAGCCGGCGCCCGTCGAGGTGGGTGCCGTCCCGGCCATGGAGGCGAGCATGCGGAGTTTCTCGTCGCTCTCGCTGCCCTGATCGGCGTAGTAGAGCACCAGGAGCAGGCCGTCCACGGGAAGCTTGTCCCGGTGCAGGCGCAGCTCGCCGACGACGGGATGGTTCACGGTGGCGGTGCCGCCGTCGAGGGTGCGGATGTCGTGGCGCGCCCAGAGGGTTCGGAAGCGCTCGCTCGACAGGGCGAGCTCCCCCACCAGCTCCACGAACCGCGGGTTGTCGATGTCGTCCCCGGCGGACTTCCTGAAGGCGGCGATGAATCCTTCCGCCGAGCGTGTCCAGTCCTGCTGGAACGCCTGCTCCTCGGGATCGAGCAGCAGTGACCGCAGGCGGTTGTACCCGGGCTGGAGGCGGGGAGAGAGCGCGACCGCGAGCCGGTTGGAGGCGAGCACGTCGAACGCGCGCCCCTCCACGAAGGCGGGAACCTGCACGCTCGCCAGGAGCTGGTGCAGCCGCGCGGGGACACGTTCGGGCTTCCTGCGCCGCCGGGGCCTGGGGCGTGCGGCGGCCAGGCCGAGAAGGTAGTCCTGTTCCAGCTCGTCGAGGTGCAGGACCCGCGCGAGCGATTCGAGCACCTGCGTTGAGGGGTTCCGGTCGCGGCCGCGCTCCAGCCGCAGGTAGTAGTCGGCGCTGATGCCCGCGAGCATGGCGACCTCTTCACGGCGAAGCCCCGGAACGCGCCGGTTCGGGCCCGGCGCGAGCCCGGCCTGTTGCGGGGTGACCAGGGCCCGCCGGGCACGCAGGTAGCCGCCGAGCAGGTTGGCGCGGTCGTCGTCGCTCATGTTCGCCATCGTATTTCGGGCCTTCCGCGCCAAGGGGGCCCTGGCAGGACCCCGGAAGACGGGGGCACTGCCTCCAGCCGGAGAAGGGATCGACACTGAAGACGCCGCGGCGCAGGAACCGCAATCCGGAACTTCGACGGGCGCGCCCAGCGGCTTCGCCGCGGACGGGCCCACCCTGAGCAGGAGCATTCAATGGACATCACCAACCGCACGGTCTTCATCGCCGGCGCCACCTCGGGAATCGGTCTCGAGCTCGCTCGCCGCTTCGCCGCGGCCGGCAGCTCCGTCGTCGTCGGCGGCCGGCGAGCCGACCTGCTCGACCGGCTGGCAGCCGAGGGGTTCGGCACCGTTGCCATCGACGTGACCGACCAGGACAGCGTCGGCCGTGCCCGCGACACGATCCTCCGCACCCACCCGGACCTCGACACGATCATGACGATGTCCGGGGTCGGGATGCCCGAGGATCTGCGCGATCCCGCGCACTTCGGCGCCGCACGGCAGATGATCGACACCAACCTCCTGGGCACCATCCGCGTCATCGACGCGTTCACCCCGCACCTGGTCCGGCGCGGCGCCGGCACCGTCATCACGGTCACCTCGGGTATCGGGTTCCTGCCGTTCCCGCTCATGCCGACGTACGCGGCGTCGAAGGCCGCGGTGCACGCCTACTCCGAGGCGCTGCGCGCGCAACTGGACGGCACGGGCATCGAGGTGTCCGAACTCGTCCCTCCGGCTGTCGCCACCACGCCCGAGCAGGCTCGGCTCAACCCCCGCGCGCTCGACCTCGCCGAGTTCGCCACCGAGGTGATGGATCTGCTCCAGGCCGATCCCACTCCACACGAGATCCTCGTCAAGGGCGTGCTGATGCACCGCTGGGCCGAGCGCGACGGTACCTACGCCGATCTGGTCGCCCAGCGGTCGCAGGCGCTCGCGATGCTCCCGAGCCGTCAGTAGGCGCGGACGGGCAGCCCCGGACCGGTCACGGTCGCGGCGAGGCCGCCTCGAGGACAGCGCGTCCGGCCGCGGTGAGCTCGTGCGTGGCCGTGCGACCGGCCCGGGTGCTGTCGATCAACCCGGCGTCGCGCAGGATCGCCAGGTGTTCGCTTGCCGTCGGGGCGGTGACGCTCACGAGCCCGGCCACGACGGTCGTCTGCAGCGGTGTGGTGAGCGCGGCCAGGATCCTCGATCGGGTCGTTCCCAGAAGCCGGTCGAGGGATCTCGGAGTGGGGGGCGCCGCCCAGAGGTACCGCCCGGACGCCGGGTAATAGATCGCCGGGGCCCAGTGGTGTGAGGTGGTGCACTGCACGCGGTCGGTGATGAACAGTGACGGAACGAGAATGAGCCCCCCGGGGCAGTCGACGTCGATGTCGACGGCCGACTCGACGGTGATGGTGTCGCCTTCGCACCCCGCGGAGGGGTGCAGGCGCGGGAGGACCGTGCGCAGCCCCTCGCGGTTGACCTGAAGGGCCCGGTCCAGCATCTCGGCACGCAGCGCCTGCCGCATGGACGGCCACTCCGGTTCCACGGCCGCCTTCCAGAGTCGGCGCACCGCGTCGGCGGCCTCCACCCTGGTGCGGGCGGGGTCGCCGAGCAGCCGACGGCCTGTTTCTGCCCCACGGCCGGCGGCGGCGTCGGCCAGCTCGGCGTAGACCTGATCCGCCGGGGTGGACAGGAGGGCGTCCATGCCTTCGTCGAAGGTCGGCTCGCTGGACATCGGCGACGGGTCGAGGAAGTCGGGCCGATAGGCGCCATCGGCCATGAAGACCGTGAGCGCGGTCAGGTCCAGGCCGGAAAGGCGGTGGCGGCGACGGCGAAGCCACGAGTGGAACATCGGGTGACGCTGCGGCTCGGTCAACAGCCGGGCGAGGCTGACCACTTCGTGGATCGGCGACATCGCCCAGCGCACTCCCGCGGCCCCGGCGCCCAATCGGTAGCGGATCATCTCCCGATTGTTAGGCCACCGCCGAAGTGAGGGCGAGCGGAGCGGCGAAGCCCCGAGACTCGGGCCATGACCGACACCACGCAGACGGACGGGTGCTGCTCCCAGCCCGAGCAAGCCGGAAAGACGCGAACGATCCGGCTGGGCGCCGGCGGATCGACCATCGAGGTCCTCGCCCGCAAGGCGGAGACCGGCGGGATCGTGAGCATCTACCGGTGGCGCATGTCGCCCTCCAGCCGGGGACCCTCCCCGCACTTCCACACGACCTTCAGCGAGACCTTCATCGTCGAAGAAGGTGAAGTCGACTACTTCGACGGGCGGGCCTGGCGAACACTGCGGCCCGGCGACACCGCGCATGCCTCGATGGGCGACGTCCACGCGATCCGCAAGGAGCGCGCCGAACCCGCCACCCTCCTCATGGTGCTCTCACCGGGCGTGCTCCGGGAGGAGTACTTCGCGGAGCTCGCCACTGTGCACGAGCGGGACCTGAGCCGGCTCCACGACGCCCACGACAACCATTTCGTCGGCGACTGCGAACGGTGACGGCACCGGCGGCAGCCCGCCCCACCCCGCTCCACGCGGTGCCCGACCATGCGCTCACCGCGCTCAGGCGTGATCACCTGGGGACGAGTCAGGACACGCAGACGCAGAACTCGTTGCCTTCGGGATCCCGCCAGACCTGCCAGAGATCCTCGTGCATCTCCCCTACCGGGGTGGCCCCGAGCGCGGTGGCGCGGGCGACCGCGGTGGCGAAGTCGTCGGTGACCAGATCCAGGTGGACGCGATTCTTCGCGGTCTTGGGTTCGGAGACCCGCTGCAGGGCCAGGTCGGGACCGAGACTGATCCAGTCGTCCTCGCGACGGGTGATGTCCCGCTCCAGCAGGCGGCTCCAGAACGCGGCGAGCCCGTCGAGGTCGTTGGCGTCGATGACCACGCCACCCAGGCGAATGCTCATTGCTCCCCTCTCGGCGTACGGATCGATTATGTCCGGGCCCGGTTGTCCGGCCCGGACCGGATATCGACCATGGCAGAAGGAGGATCTTCCGAGGAAATGCGAGGAGCGCGAGCATGAGCCCGGTTGTCATAGGCCGCCTCAGCGGTGAGGACTGGCGCACCTGGCGTCGTCTGCGCCTGGCGGCGCTGGCCGACGCGCCCGGCGTCTTCCACGGCGACCTGGAAGAGGAGCGGGCCTACGACGAGGCGCGGTGGCGCGCGTGGACGGAGGACGGTGTCAAGGCGGTCGCGTTCGACGGGCACGCGCCGCTGGGCGTGGCCGCGGGGCGTGTGCCGGCGGACCGGGCCGGGGCCGTCGAGCTGTTCGGCATGTGGGTGCGTCCCCGGGCCAGAGGCGGGCGGATCGCCGAGCGCCTGGCACTGGAGGTGGTGGCCTGGGCGCGCGAGACAGGGCGGTCCCGGGTGGAGCTGTGGGTGATCTCCGGCAACGATTCCGCCGAACGCGTCTACCGGCGGCTCGGATTCCGCGACACGGGCGAATACGAACTCCACCCGCGCGACTCTGGCCTGCGCAAATACGTCATGGCCAGGGGCGTCGGCGAGGGGTGACGCCGGTGACGCGGGTGACGCCGTTCCGGCGCGTCCGCAGCGCGTGCGCGCCCGTGGCCACATGGGTGACGTCCGCCGACCAGCGATCGCTCTCCGAGAACACGGTCACGGCGCCGTCGGCGGCACTCGTGTGGCCGGGGTTGGCCTGCGGGCGTACGTCCCCGGGCCGATGCCACCTCGGCGGCGGCCGGTTAGCCTCGGGGCATGAACCCCTCAACGGCCGCCCCGTCTTCTGCGCGCGTTGCCTGTCGCACCTTCGTCCACGAGAGGACGCGCCGCCGATGACGAGAACGAAGGCCATGGCCTGGGTGGGGGGTGCCTCCTACCTCCTCATGGTGGGCCTGCTGGTGTGGGGCGCGCCGGAGGCGCCGGGCACGGTCCACGCCGCCGGTTCCCTGCTCGCCGTGAGCCTGCTCGCCGGCATGGTGCGGCGGATGCCGCTGTCGGCTCTGGCGATGACGCTCATCGGATCCACAGCCGTGGTGGCGGGCCCTCCGAGCGCCGCCCAGGAAAGCCTGGCGGCGTCGTATCAGGGCCAGTTCCTGTCGTATCTGGCAGTGGACCTCGTTCTGGGCTTCGTCGTCGCCACCCGTGCGCGACGGGCTTCGATCGTCGCCGTGGCCGTGTCTTTCACCGTGCAACTCCTGCTGATCGGCGGCTTCGCGCACGGGGACGACCTGACCGTCAACGGGGTGATCGCCCTCCTGGCGATAGCCGCGTCGTGCATGGCCGGTCTGCTGACTCGCGAGCGCCGTGAGCACGCGGCGGCGCTGCGTTCACAGGAGGTGGCCGAGGCCGTGACCGCGGAACGGCTGCGGATCGCACGGGAGCTGCACGACATGGTCGCGCACAGCATCGGCATCATCGCGATCCAGGCCGGCGTGGGGAGCCGGGTCATCCAGACACAGCCGGCGGAGGCCGGCGAGGCGCTGCGCACCATCGAGGCCGCCAGCAGACAGACCCTGTCGAGCCTTCGGCGCACGCTTGTGGCGCTCCGCCAGGCCGACGGGGGCGCGATCGGGCCGGAGCGGTCACCGCTCGCCCCCTCGCCTGGCCTGTCGAACGTCGGACAACTGGCGGCGGCGACCGCGGACGCGGGAGTACGCGTCGATGTGCGCCGCAGTGGGGAGCAACGTCCTTTGCCTGCCGACGTCGATCTGGCCGCCTACCGCATCGTGCAGGAGGCGTTGACCAACGTGGTCCGCCACGCGGACACCGGCCGTTGCCGGGTGGCCATCGACTTCGGAGACGAGGAACTGTCCGTTGAGGTCGTCGACGACGGGTGCGGCGCCACCGGGAACGGATCAGCGGCCCGACCGGCTCAGGGCTTCGGCATCGTCGGCATGCGGGAGCGGGTCGGCCTGCTCGGCGGCCACCTCAGCGCCGGGCCGCGCCCTGAGGGTGGCTTCCGGGTAGCAGCCCGGCTGCCGCTGCCCGAACCCGCCGGATCCGCGGTGGAGGCCCGATGACCGTCCGGATCCTGCTCGCCGACGACCAGCCGCTGGTGCGGTCAGGGCTGCGCGTGCTCATAGCCGACCACCCCGACCTGGATGTCGTCGGTGAGGCCGCCACGGGCTCAGAAGCGGTCCGGCTCGTCGGCGAACTCGGCCCCGACGTGGTGGTGATGGACATCAGGATGCCCGGCATGGACGGGATCGAGGCGACCCGCCGGATCACGGCCGGCGCGGCGACGACGCGTGTCCTCGTCCTGACCACCTTCGACGAGGACGACCACGTCTACGGCGCGCTCCGGGCCGGCGCGAGCGGCTTCGTGGTCAAGGACATGGCGCTGGACGACATCCTCGCCGCGATCCGGGTGGTGGCCGCCGGCGACGCACTGATCGCGCCGAGTGTGACGCGCCGCCTGATCGCGGACTTCGTTCGGCGCCCCGGCACCGCCCAACGCTCCGCGCGAGCGATCGAGGGCATCACCGAGCGGGAACGGGAAGTGCTGACCCTGGTCGGACGCGGCCGGTCGAACACCGAGATCGCGCAGGACCTCTTCATCACGGTGGCCACGGCCAAGTCGCACGTGTCACGGCTGCTCACCAAACTGGGCGCCCGGGACCGGGTCCAGCTCGTGATCTCCGCTTATGAGATGGGACTCGTGACGCTGCCGCGCTGATGGCGTCCTGCCTCGGCGGAGCTGGACGCGGGGGTACCTCAGTCCCCGTCCGCACCGGGGCCGGGGGGTGGTGCGGATGCGGTCATTTGCTCGATGATCTTCTTCAGGGCGCTGTGCAGGTGGCGCCGCTCCTCGTCGGTGAGGGTCGCGGTGGCGTGTTCGGCCAGCAGGCGCCTGGCCTCGGCGATCGGTTGCTCCGCGGCGCGGGCCTTCGGGGTCAGGTGCAGCCGGACGAGTCTGCCGTCCGCCGGGTCGCGGCGACGCACGAGCAGCCCGGCCGCCTCCATCCGGGTGGCGGTGTTGACGACGGTCGGGGTGGTGACCTGCAGGCGGGCCGCCAGCTCCCCGGGTGTCAGCCCGTCGGTCTCCCACAGAACCTCCAGCACGAGGTTCTGCCCCACGCGCACGCCGTGGCGGCTCATCGCCTCGTCCGCCGCCGCCCGCAACAGCTTCTGCGCCCGCGTGAGCAGCCTCAGCACTTCGGTCACCTGGCCATCCTACGATTCGTTTGCGCGCTAATGATCCCACCGTTACGCTGATCGTTAGCTTGCTATCGATTTGGAGGGATCCGCATGATCCTTGTGACGGGCGGACGCGGCTTCATCGGCGCGCACACCGTGCGTGCCCTGCTCGACCTCGGCGAACGCTGCGTGCTCGGCCAGCGGGCGGCGGGACCTCCGCCGGCCCTGGTGACCCAACGGGAGGTGCGGGAGGGGCGGGCCGTGGTGGAGCAGATGGACTGCACCGACCTCGGCAGCGTCCTGGCGGCGGGCAGGCGTCACCGCGTGACCGGCATCGTGCACCTGGCCGCGGCGGGGATGGGCGCGTCGGCGCCGCTGGACGAGCTGTCGGCCAACGCCGCCGGGCTGTTCACCGTGCTGCGCGCCGCGCGGGAGTGGGGCGCCGGCCGCGTCGTCGTCGCGAGCACGATCGGCGTGTACGCGGGGGTCACGGACCCGGCCCTCCGCGAGGACGCGCCCTTGCCGGTCGCGAGCCCGCATCCGATCCCGGCCGCCAAGAAGATCGCGGAAGTCGCCGCCGACATCGCCGCGTCATCCGGGCTGGACGTGGTCGCCGCCCGGATCGGGGCGATCTGGGGCCCGTTGGGCAGGCCGTCCTCGCCGTTCTTCGCCACTCCCCGGCTCGTCCATGCCGCCGCGCGGCATGCGATGGCGGCCGGCGGCGCGAGCGTCTCCTCTGCCGCCCGCGCGGGGGAAGCCCAGGCCGCGGGCGAGGGCGGCGTGCCAGGCGAGGCGCCACCCTCCTACGCGGAGGACGCCGTCGACATGTGCTACGCGCCCGACTGCGGCCGCGCTCTCGCGCTCCTGCAGACGACGGCGACGTTGCGCCACCGCACCTACAACGTCGGTGGCGGCCGGGCCGTCGCCAACCGGGAGGTCGCCGCCGCCATCGGCAGGGCCGTGCCGGGGGCGGCGCCCGCGCTGCTCCCCGGGCGCTCCCCCGCGGCGCCCGCCGTGGACGCCTGTCTCGACATCTCCCGGCTGCGGGAGGACACCGGCTACGCCTCCGAGTGGGACCTCGATCGGGCCGTGACCGACTACGTCGGCTGGCTGCGGGCGGGCAACCGCCGCTGATCGCTGCACCCACGGGATAATGCGGGGCATGTACCGGGAGAGGGTGTCGCGTGTGCCGGACGCGGTGCTGTGGTGGAGCACCTCCCCCGGCACCTCCCCCGGCGCCTCCCCCGGCGCCTCCCCCGGCGCCTCCCCCGGCACCGGGGCCGCCGAGCGGCGCGTGCTGCCGGACGGGTGCATGGACGTGATCTGGGCGGACGGCGCGCTGCTGGTGGCGGGGCCGGACACCGCCGCACACGTGGTGACCGACCGGCCCGGCGCCCGCTATGTGGGGCTGCGCTTCGGCCCGGGCACCGGACCGCTGGTCTTCGGGGTCCCGGCGCACGAGCTGCGTGACCGGCGGGTGCCGCTGGCCGAGCTGTGGCCGGGCGCCGAGGCGCGGCGGCTGACGGAACGGGCGGGCGAGGCCGCCGATGCGGGCCCCTGGCTGGGCGCGGTGCTGGAGGAGGAGGCGGCACGCCGGCTGGGCAGGGCGCCCCGCCGCGTCGACGCCGCTCTCGTCGGCGCCGTCGTCACGGGCGTGCGCGCGGGCCTGCCGGTCGCGCGGATCGCCGCCGACACGGGCGTCGGCGAACGGCGGCTGCACCGCCGGTGCCTGGACGCGTTCGGATACGGGCCACGGACGCTGGGGCGCATCCTGCGGATGAACCGGGCGGTGGACCTGGCCCGCGGGGGCACGCCACCGGCCACGGTGGCCGCCGTGGCCGGGTACGCCGACCAGGCCCACCTGTCTCGAGAGGTGAGGTCCCTGACCGGCGTGACCCTCGGCGCGCTGATCCGCTGAGCCGCTGAGCCCCTGCCTGGTGGCCTGCTGACCCGCTGCCGCCCTGCTGCTGACCCGCTGCCGCCCTGCTGCCGCCCTGCGGCCCTTCAGACGGTGGGCAGGGCGGCGAACAGGTCCACGCCGTTGCCGTCCGGGTCATGCACCACCGCGTAGCGCTGCCCCCAGAACGCGTCCCACGGCGGCAGGTATCCCTCGTATCCGGCCTCGACCAGGTCCGCGTACAGGCGGTCGACCTCCTCGGGGCCGTCGCAGCGGAAGGCCAGCGCCATGCGCGGCCCGCCGCTGCCGGGCGACCAGGCGGGGTCGAACGAGTGGACGACATCAGCGGTGTCCCATGCGAGGCGCAGCCCGCCGGGCAGGGTCACCTCCACGTGGGGCTCGGTGTCGGCCGAGGGTGGGATGTCCAGCCCGAGCCGGCGGTAGAAGGACAGGGAGGCGGCCATGTCGGTCACGACCAGGCCGATGAGATCGAACGAAGGTGCCATGACGACCACGCTAGGGGGCGGCCCGCTCGGTCGTCTTGAACGAATCGGACAGCCGCCTGCGGGCGCCAGGACTTGCGCACTCAGCGGGAGAAGGGCGTGACGGCCGTGACGGCGGTCACCGGGATCGGCCCGTAGATGTGGGGGAACGCCTCGTCCGCCCCCTCGGGCACCTCCAGCCTGACCGGGCAGCCGAGCCGGTCCTCGTCGATCTCCAACAGCACCAGGGGCTCGGTGACGTGCCCGTAATAGCGGCCCGCCACGCCACGCGCCTGGCCCGGGTCGGCCGAGGCGTGGATGTAGCCCTCCTCCTCCAGGGTGCGGCCGAGGGTCGAGACGCGGTATTCGCCCGCGAGGACGGCCGCGTCCCAGTCGGCGGCCAGCGCGAGATGGAAGATCATGGGCCGACCTTAGCGGGCGGTCCGAGTGCGGCCAGCGCGCGGGCCACCGCCTCCCGGGCCCGCTGCCTGCCGTCCGGGCGGGCCTCGACGACCTCTTCCACCCACAGTCCCGACAGCAGACCGGCGACGAAGCGGACCTCCCCGGGCCCGCACGGGTAGCCCGCGCCGCCCAGCACCGCGGCGACGATGTCGTCGCAGCCGTCGGTCCACGCGCGGGCGATGGCCTGCAGCGCCGGGTCCCGGCCCGCCTGCAGATACAGCTCCCACAAACCGAGCTGGCGCATCCGGTCGGAGGCGTACACGCCGGTGAGCGTCTCGGCGACCGCGAGCGGCGTACGGCCCGCGAGGTGGTCCACCGTGGCCCGCATGCGGGCCAGTTCCCGCTCGACCAGCAGGGCGAACGCCTCGGCCAGCAGCTGGTCGCGGCTGGTGAAGTAGTAGGAGGTGGCGGCCAGGGGCAGGCCTGCCCGGCGGGCGACGGCGCGGTGCGTCACGGCGGCGAAGCCGCCGTCGCCGAGCAGGTCGACGGCCGCGTCGAGCAGCGCCTCCCTGCGGCGTACGGCACGCTCCTGCGGGCGCCGCGGCTGGGGCGAGACGGCCCGCACGGCGACGCCGCGTGCGGGGGCCGCCGCCGGGACGGGCGCGGGCCGGTCCTTATCGGGCACGCCGTGTTCCTCCCCTGGGTCGTCGGGGCTCCGCCCTTGGGCGGGAAGTCGTCCTGATCACCCTTAACGGGCGCGCGCCGCCGGGTCAAACGATCGGCGCCGAGCGATCAGTGGGCGCCGGAGAGGTTGAGCACGGCGACCCCGGCGATGATCAGGGCGATGCCGGCCGCCTTGACGAGGTTCATGTGCTCGCCGAGGAATAACGCGCCGATCAGCGCGATCGCCGCGGTCCCGGTGCCCGCCCACACCGCGTACGCGATGCCGACGGGCATGCGGAGCTTGAGCGCCCAGGCCAGCAGGAGGAACGAGGCGATGTATCCGGCGGCGACCACGATGGTCCACCCCCAGCGGCTCAGGCCGTCGCTGAGTTTGAGCGCGGAGGTGGCCAGGACCTCCGAGGCGATCGCGCCGACGAGCAGGAGCCAGGCCATGGGGAACCTCATCTATAAAAACGGTACGCTTGTCCCAATTTTACGCGGCGCGGCGCGGCAAAGCCATGGGCGGGCCGACCAGGAACCCCAGGCTTGTGGGCCGATCGCGCGCCGACCGTGGTTCAGCGCCGCAGGACGTCCTCGCCGACACCGAATAGGTCGGGCTGCCCAAGCCCGCCGACCGGCGTGGGGTGACACCGCTGTTCTGGCGGCACGTCCAGCCCTGTGGCGAGGTACGACTGCATGTCGCCAAAAGCCTGCCATTCGCAGGCTGTACAGAGGTGCCGGGGAGTGAGGCGGCGTGTGCCGGCCGAGTGAAGGCCGTGAAAAGCGATGTATGGTGGCCGCCTGATCGGTGGTGAGCATCGGATTCAGCGGGAAAGTCATACCGACGTCGTGTCCGGACCGCAGTTTTACTGGGTGGCTCATCCGGTCACCGAGATGGTTCGACTCCTGACGGGCGCTCCATCGCGCAGTACTCGACTGTGGTGGGGGTGAGCATTGATACCAGATGCCGACAGGCGCGGCTCCAGTCGCCCGAGCCGGAAAGGCCGTGTCAGTGAGTCTGAAACCAGGGTGTCCGGCAGGTGAGAAGATCAGGACGTTTCGCAATAACACAAACAGCACTCGCACGATTACCAGCAGTGCCCGCCTTTGCCGTGAAGCATCGTGAGCTGCTGAAGTTCGCTGTGGTAGGTGGAACGTCGTTCCTCGTTGACAACACCGTGTTTTACGGGCTGAAGCTAACTATTCTGGAACCGAAGCCGGTGACTGCGAAGGTCATCGCGGTGCTTGTGGCGACGATCGTGTCCTATGTGCTGAGCCGTGAATGGTCGTTCCGGACGAGAGGCGGCCGCGAGCGACACCACGAGGCGGCGCTGTTCTTCCTGGTCAGCGGCGTCGGTCTGGTGCTCAGCTCAGTGCCGCTGTGGATCTCCCGGTACATGTTCCTGCTGGAGACCCCGGACGTGAGCCTGGTCACCCAGGAGATCGCCGACTTCGTGAGCGCGCAGGTCATCGGCACGCTGATCGCCGCGGCCTTCCGTTTCTGGGCATTTCGGAGGTGGGTCTTCCCGCACGAGGAGGCCCGCCCCGGCCGTGTACGGCTGGCTCCGGTTCCCAAGCCCAAGTCGAAGGACGAGGCGGTCTGCTCCAGCCCTCCGCCCGCCGAGTAGCCGCGATGTACTGCTGCATCGAGGCTCCGTCGGCTTGTCGTTCAACAGGAGAATCACTCGGTGAATGTCACTTCTGACGATTCGTCGAGCGACGCCCGAGGACGCCCGCCTTCTGGCCGAGCTGAACGGCCACGTGCATGATGGATTGCACGTGGCGCGTCGGCCGGACACATACAGAGAGCATCCGTCACCAGACGAGCTCATGGCGCTCTACAAGGACCAGTTGAGCCGGGAGTCTGTGCGAATCTTCATCGCTGAGCTTCCGGAGGGCAAGTGCGTCGGGTACGCGTCCGCGTCTTTGCAGCAGCGTGCCGCCAGTGCTCTCATGCACGCGGATTCCTTCATCGTTCTGAACCAGTTGGCCGTGGCGCCGAAGGCGACGCGCCACGGGGTTGGAATCGCCCTGGTGAACGCGGTCCGTGAGGCAGGAAGGCAGGCGGGATGCCGGCGCCTCCTCACAGAGGTCCTGGATTGCAACGATGAAGCCCGGTCGTTCTATGAAGCCGCCGGCTTCCTGCCGATGAAACATGTGCTGGAACAACTGCCGTGAACGGGTTGAGCGGCTTTTTCCTGCCGGCTCCTATAGCTGCTCGTCCGCCGGCTCGCGCAGGGGCCGCAGACCTCTGGCAAGTCCGGGAAGGGAGAAGGAGTAGCGGCCCAGCATCGAGACACCCCCGCGAACCATGTCGAAGCGCCTGAAAGCCCCGACGGGGCTCAGCGCCGGCTTTCTCTCCGATGTTCCTCAAGCCCCGTTCACAGGGTCACCGGCAGCGCGGCCAGCCGCCACGTGCCGGGGTCGGGGGCGCGCAGTTCTTCGGGCGGCCCGGCCATCGCCAAGCGGGGGAAGCGGCGCAGCAGCGCGGTGAGCGCGACCTGGGTCTGCACGCGGGCGAGGGACGCGCCGAGACAGAAGTGGGGGCCGTGGGCGAACCCCAGATGGCCGGCACCGGGCGTCCGGCCGACGTCCAGCCGGTCGGGGTCGGCGAACACCCGCGGGTCGCGGTTGGCTGCGGCGATCAGGGCGGTGACCTTGGCGCCCTTGGGCACGGTCGCGCCGTACAGCTCGACGTCCTGGCGGGCGTGGCGCGGGACCGCCAGCAGTGAGGGGCCGCACCAGCGGATGAGCTCCTCGACGGCCCCGGGCATCAGCGCGGGGTCGGAGCGTACGGCGGCGAGCTGGGCGGGATGGGACAGCAGGGCGGCCACGGCGTTGGCGATGAGGTTGGTCGGGGTCTGCCCGGCGAGGACCAGGTGCCAGACCATCGTGACGATCTCGGTGTCGCTCAGCCGGTCCCCGTCCTCGGCCTGGACCCGCACGAGCTCGCCCAGCACGTCCCCGGGGTCGTCCTCCTGCCGGGACCGGGCCCGGCGGGCGGCGACGGCGTCCCTGGCGCCCGCCATGATTCCCGGGATGGCCCGCGCGAAGTCCTGACCCGCCCCGGCGACGACGGCGGCGCCCCATTCGCGCCAGCGTGGGCGGTCCTCCTCGGGGATGCCGACCAGCGCGCAGATGACGTCCATCGGCAGCGGCCGCGCGAAGTGCCGCAGCAGGTCGACCCGCCCGCCGTCGGCGTGAGCGGGCAGGTCGTCGAGCAGGGCGTCGACGATGGCCTCCATCGCGGGCCGGAACTCGGCGGCCCGCCGGGGGGTGAAGGCCGGGGCGACGAGTTTGCGCAGCCGCGCGTGCTCGGGGCCGCTCATCTCGCTCATGGTCCGCATGTACGGCAGGCAGTCGTCGGGGACCCGCGGGCGCATGAAGCTGTCGGCGGTGAGCTCGAAACGGGCGTCGCCGAGCATCGCCCGCGCCCCGTCATGCCTGGTGAGGGCCCATATCGGGCCGAGGCCGGGGACGAGCAGCCGGGCGAGCGGCGCGCGCTCGCGCGCCCGTCCGTACGTCGTGAACGGGTCGCGCAGGACCTCGGGATCGGTGATGTCCACCTCGGGCAGTGTGATCACGAGCATCTCCAGATGTTTAAATCAGATGTTCCTATCATCTGAGTGGCGACGGTATCTTGGGTCCGCCCCTACGGCAAGCGGGCGTTATGCGGACGAGGAGATGGATGGGACGCCTCACCAGGGCCGAGCTTCAGGCACGCAACCGGGCCAAGGTGCTGGCCGCCGCCCGCGACGAGTTCGCCGAGCGGGGCTTCCGCGACGCCAAGGTGGACGCCATCGCCGACCGGGCCGGGCTCACCCGTGGCGCGGTCTACTCCAACTTCCCGGGCAAACGGGCGCTGTACTTCTCGGTGCTGGCCGGCCTGGCCGAGCGCGAAGCCGGGCCGGACGGCCTACGGCGGTCCTCCTCCGCGTCAGGCGAAACGCCCGTCGGCGAGGCAGCCGATGCCGGGACGAACGCTGCAGGGACGGTTGATTTCGGGACAGTTGATTTGGGAACACCCGGCGCGGCCACGGCCGGGGAGGCGCTCGCCGCGTTCGCGCGCGCCTGGGTCTCCCGGCTCCCTCTGGCCACCGACGGCCCGGGCAGGCTCGGCATGGACCTGATGCCGGAGGTGCTCGCCGACCAGCGGGTCCGCCAGCCGTTCGCGCAGCTGATGAAGCTGAACGCGATCGTGCTCGGGCTCGCGCTCGAACGACTCGACGGGAACACGTCCGCGCGGCGCCGGGTGCGGATCGCGGAGACCGCCCTGACCACCCTGCACGGCGCGAGCCAGATGGCCGACGCGGCGCCCGGCTTCGCCGAGCCGTTCGACATCGTCACGGCGTGCGCCGCGCTGGCGGACCTCGACCTCGGCGACCGGTGGGACCCCCCTCACCTGCCCTTCGCGCCCCGCGCACGGCCCGCCGACGAGCCTTGGTCGCCACCGCTCGCGGTGGACGCGGTGCGGGGTGAGCCGGCCTCGCTCGCGCGTGACGGCGTGGTGGCGGTCCTCGGACTGAACCGGCTGGAGGCCGTGGAGGAGGCGGTGCGCGCGACGCCGCCCGGCGACGAGGTCACCGCGGTCCTGGTCACCGGCGATCCCGGCGAACTGGGGCCGCTCGCCCGGCTGGCCCTCGCCGACGTACGCGCCTGCCTCCGGCAGGCCCTGCCCGAGGCGGCCTGGCCGCGCCTGCGCGTGGTGCACGACGATGAGGGTGCCGTGGCGGCGGCGGCCGGGGTGACCGCGGTGAGCGACGGGACCGAGGCGGCCGTGCGGGTGCGGTCAGGCCGTGTGGTCGCGCGCGCCGACGGATACGGCGCCTGTCACGCCGCCGCCTCCGCCGAGCCCTGAGCGCAGAACCCCCGAGCGCAGAACCCTGAGCAGCCGCGGGGACCGCCGAACCCCGACCCCGAACCCCGACCCCGAACCTCGAGCGCCGAGCAGCCGCGCGGGACGCCGCGAGCCCTGCACGGGCGGGATGCGTGTGGGCGTGGACACTTGGCGCGACGGTCGAATGCGTGTTCTACTGAACCTCATGCGTCGCGACGCCACTTCCCGCGCGGAGGACCAGATCCCGGCGCGGCCCCAAGTGCAGGAGACGGTGCAGGAGCCCGGGCAGCCCGTGCGACAGCCCGGACAGTCCGGACAGTCCGCACAGCAGCAGGCGCGGCGGCCCGTGCAGGCTGGGCGACAGCCTGAGCGACAGCCTCGGGAGTCTGGGCAGCAGTCGCTCGTCGGTGAGGGGCCCGCCCGCCCGCGCATCGAGCGGCAGGCCGTCACCCGCGTCTTCGACGGCATCACCTGCTATGAGGTGCCGGCCCGCGCGGCGCTGGAGCGGGTGCCCGAGGGCGCCGAGCTGCCCTTCACATGGGGTGCGAGCCCCTATCGCGGCTGCGAGGCGGGCTGCGGCTACTGCGCCGCCCGCCGCGGTCACCGCTACCTGGGCCTGGACCCCGGCGCCGACTTCGCCACGAAGATCGTGGTCAAGACCGACCTGGCGCGCCGCCTGCGGCGCGAGCTGGCATCCCCCCGCTGGGGCGGCGATCCGGTGGCGCTGGGCCTCACCGGCGACTGCTACCAGCCGGCCGAGGAGATCTACCGCCTGATGCCCGGTGTCATCCGGGCCCTCGCCGACGCGGCCAACCCGTTCACCGTGCTCACCAAGAGCCCTTTGGTCCTGCGCGATCTGGACCTGTTACGCGATGCGGCGAAGGTGACCCAGGTCGGCGCCCTGGTGTCGGTCGGGTTCGTCGACGACCGCCTGCGGCGCGCCGTCGAGCCGGGAGCCGCGACGCCGCAGCGGCGCCTGGAGATCTGCGCGACGCTGAACGACGCCGGCATTCCCTGCGGGGTGCTGATGGCCCCGATCCTGCCGCTCATCACCGACTCCACCGATCACCTGCTGGCGACCGTGCGGCGGGCGGCCGAGGCGGGCGCGGTCAGCGTGACCCCCGTCGTGCTGCGCCTGCCGGCGGGGGCGCGGGAGTGGTACATGGGGTGGCTGGAGCGCGAGCATCCCGGTCTCGTGCCGCGTTACCAGGCGCTGTACGGCAGGGGCCAGGTCGCCGAGGAGGGCTACCGCCTGCGGATCGCCGAGCAGGTGCGGTCCCTCGCCGAGACCTACGGCATCGGCAGGGACGCGCGGCGCTGGCGGCGGCGCCGCTCCCCCGCCCGCCAGCTCGCCCTCGTCTGACTCCTCGGGTGACCTGAGCCGCCACCGGTCCCGAGCCGTCCGGGCCGTGGCAGGACCGAGGACCGAGTCGCGGCAGGGGCGCTGTGGGCGACGCCGGAAATCGGCGCGCCGGCCCGCATCGCCCGCCGGTCGGAGCTGAACGACGCCTCCCCGGCCCGTCACCTTCGGCGCTGTCCGGCCGCCCTGGCGAAGCGGCCGGACAGCGTGCGAAGGTGCCGGGCGAGTTCCGGCGGCGACTGGACGTCGAAGTCGACGCCGAGCGTGCCCACCACGAGCGCGACCAGGTCGAGCGAGTCGGAGGCCAGTTCGAGCAGGCAGCTGTCGTCGTCGATGGGGGTGACGACCCCGTCGACGCGTCCGGCGATCCGCGAAGCGGGGGCGTGCACCGTCAGGCGGCAGCGGTACGGCCAGATGTCACGGCCGATCGTCCTGCGGAGGTAGGCCGCCACGTCGCCGTCGGGTGGCTCGCGGTGTGTGAAGCGGGGCCCGTTGGGTGTGCGCAGCGACATCCGGTCGGCTCGGAACGTGCGCCAGTCGCCCCGGTCCACGTCCCAGGCGACGAGGTACCACCTGTGGCCCCAGGAGACCAGGCGATGGGGTTCGGCGGTCCTGGCCGACGGCGCCCCCTCGTGGCCGACGTAGTCGAAGCGGAGGGTCTCCGCAGCGCGGATCGCGGCGGAGACAGCGGTCAGGACCGCCGCGTCCACGGTGGGCCCGCCGCGCGGCGGGATCGCCACCATGGCGTCTCCCAGGGTTTCGACCCGGTGACGCAGCCGCGACGGCAGGACGTGCTCGACCTTGGACAGCGCACGCAGCGACGCGTCCTCGAACCCGCTGACACTGCTCGGCGCGCCGGCGCGCAGCCCCACGGTCACCGCCACCGCCTCCTCGTCGTCCAGCAGCAGCGGGGGCAGTGAGGCGCCGGCCCCGAGGCGGTAGCCACCCGCGGGGCCCATCGTGGTGTGCACCGGATAGCCCAGCCCGCGCAGCCTTTCGACGTCGCGCCGCACCGTCCTGGTCGTGACGTTCAGGCGTTCGGCGAGTTCGGTGCCCGACCAGTCGCGGTGGGTCTGCAGCAGCGACAGCAGCCGGAGCAGGCGAGCCGGGGTGTCGGTGTCCACCATTCGTCCATGGTGACGGATGTGTAGGACCGCTGCTGTCCTACACACCGGGCAGGCTGACTGCCGTGAGCACACCACGACCGTTTCGCATCGACGTCCCGCAGGCCGACCTCGACGACCTGGCCGGCCGTCTGGCCCGCACCCGCTGGCCCGACGAGCTTCCCGGCACCGGCTGGTCCTACGGGGTGAACAAGGACTACCTCATGGAGCTGGTCGAGCACTGGCGCACCGGCTACGACTGGCGCGAGCACGAAACCCGCCTCAACCGGGTCCCGCAGTTCACCACCGAGATCGACGGCCAGGACATCCATTTCCTGCACGTACGCTCCCCCGAGCCCGACGCCACCCCGTTGATCATCACGCACGGCTGGCCGAGCACGGTGTACGACTTCCTGGACATCCTCGGGCCGCTGACCGACCCCCGGGCGTACGGCGGTGATCCGGCGGACGCCTTCCACGTCGTCGCGCCCTCGGTGCCGGGTTTCGCGTTCTCCGGGCCGACCCGCGCGACCGGCTGGGGGGCGGGCCGCGTCGCCCGGGCCTGGGCCGAGCTCATGCGACGCCTGGGATACGAGCGTTACGGCGCTCAGGGTGGCGACTTCGGCAGCATCGTCTCCCCGGAACTCGGCCGGATCGCGCCGGAACGCGTGATCGGCGTCCATGTCAACGCGCTGGCCACCGCCTCGACGCCGATCGACCCCGGCGAGCTGGACAAGCTCTCCTACGACGAGCGCGAACAGGCCAGGCGCAACCAGTCGTGGTGGTACGGCCACTCCGGCTACGCCACCCAGATGTCCACCCGGCCGCAGACCCTGGCGTACGCGCTCAACGACTCCCCGGCCGGCCAGCTCGCGTGGAACCTGGAGTGGTTCGTGGACTGGGATCCCACCCGGACCGAGCGAACCCCCGTCGACCGCGACACCGTCTTGACCAACGTCACGATCTTCTGGCTGACCGCCACGGCGGGCTCGGCCGCGCGGCTGTACCTGGAGACCGCCTCGGAGGCGTGGGGCCGGCGCCCCCCGCCATCCCCGGTGCCGACGGGGGTGGCGAACTTCCTCGGTGACCGGGCGATCCGCGGGCTGGCCGAGCTGTCGAACACCGTCGTCCACTGGTCGCGGTTTCCCCGCGGCGGGCACTTCGCCTCGCTGCAGGCCCCGGATCTCCTGGTCGCCGACGTCCGGGACTTCTTCCGGAGTCTGAGAGCCCGGTAGGGGCGTGGCCGGCGTGTACGGGCCACACCGGCCGCCGGCCCACGGCGGACGAGGACGACGGCTTCGACCTGCCGGCCTTCGTCACGTCGGCGTCGGGCAACGTGAGCCTGTGGTCGATGACCGAGATCCGCACGCTGACGGCGGTGCGTTCGATCGAGCTGCCACCCGGACTGTGGAGACCTGGTCCGTGACCCGGAGACGTACCTGCCCTCTGATCGAGCAGAACCGCGACCAGATGATCTCGCCACGGCACGCTTCATTGCCGTCGTAGACGTGCTGTGCCCCAGAGGCGCGCGGTGACCACCGTGAGGCCCGCGGCCGAGGCCGTCACCAGCCAGACCATGAACGTCGGGTAGAGGTAGACCACCTGGATCCACCTGATGTCACCGCCCCGAAGAAGCACGCGCATCACTGGGACGATCATGATGCACAGTGCGAGCGGGCCCAGGTAGGGCAGCAGCCGCCACCGCCGCCACGCCCCGGAGGTGGCGGCCCAGCGCCGGGAGCGGGCCACGCCGCGAACGGCCAGCCCGGCGGTCGCCAGGGTCAGGAGGGTGAACAGGATGTCGGTGACAAGGTAGGGCGGCGAGGAGGGAATCTGGGGTGCGCCTCCCTCGATCATGGCGACTATGCCGTCCATGAGGGCGTCGGCGTCGCCGTAGGCCGTTCCGGTGTTCGCCATGACCGCGACGCCGTACCCCGGCTCCGGCATCAGCAGTTGAGCGGCGGTGGAGGTGAACAGATCGCCGTCGTGCTCGATGACGGGGGTGCCGCGTTCCGTCGTGCCGATCATCCAGCCGAGGGCGTACTCCTGGTTCTGCTCCGAAGGCGTGCGCATCTCCTTGATGCTTTCGCGGGAGAGGATGCCGTTGTTCTGCGCGATCAGCCATCGAGCCATGTCGTTGGCGGTGCTGAGGACACCGCCGGACCCATTGCCGAACCCGGCCGGCTCCGGCACGGCGACGGCCCGGCCGAGGAGGACCAGATGGCCGCGGGCGCTGCCGGGCAGGTCACGATCGGTGTCAACGGTCTTGCTGTTGCCCATCCCGAGCGGCGTGAAGACGTGCGCGTGGAGGTATGCCGCGAACGGCTCGCCGCTCACCACTTCGACGAGCCGCGCAGCGACCTGGTAGTTGGTGTTGTGATAGCTGAAAGCGGTTCCCGGCGGTGTGGCGAGCTTGGCCGTCTTGAGTCGTGCCACGGCACCTTCGAGCGTGCCGGGCTGAGGCAGGCTCTTCTCGTGGAAGGCCGAGTCGGCCATGCCGGAGGTCTGGTTGAGCAACTGCCGTAGGGTGATCTTCGCGGCCCGGGGGTCGGCCATCGTGAACTCGGGCAGGTAGCGGCACACCGGCTGGTCGAGGGCGACCTTGCCCTTCTCGACCAGCTGCATGACGGCCAAGGCGGTGAAGGACTTGCTGACCGAGGCCATCGCCATGGGGGTGTCGGCTGTGACGCGCTCGCCGGTGGCGGTCTTGCCGTATCCGTTGGCGTGGATGACTTTCCCCCCTTTCGTGATCGCCACCTCGACGCCCGGCAGGCCCGTCGCCGCCCGGTATCGCTCGACGTAGGCGTCGACCGACGCGGGAATCGACCCGGAGGCCAACGCGGAGGCCGACGCGGATATGACGGGGACAAAGGCGAGACAGATTGCTACAAGGGTGGTTCTGAGCACCTGACGAAGCTACGGAGGTCCCTCACCGTCCACCATTGTGGGAACCCTCCGCGTCCTTTACGGGAAACCGCTATGAGCGCTCAGGTGGTGTGATGCCTAGACTGCGGGCCGTGTCAGGTCGGCGTGGTGCGCACAGTCTGGTGGGACTTCTGGCGGGAGCGGTCCTCGGCGTGGTCGAGCTGGTGTTCCTCTGCGTGGCCGGGCCGCTCCACCTCATCCCGGCGATGCGGCGCCCCTGCGACCGGATCGCGAAACGGCTGCTGTCACTCGAACGGGCACGGCTCGCCACATGGCTGGGGCATCGGACGGCCCCAGCCGGTCGCGGGTACGGCTTTCTCGCTGTGCGGGCCACAGTAGGAGTGGTGGCAGGGTACGGCGTGCTCGCCGGATTGTTCCTCAGCGGCCTGCTCATATTCGGAGGGATGTGGGACCTGCTCACCGGCGAAAGCGAGTCCGTACCGGTCGACTTCCCCGGTGTGAAGGTGATCAGCAACAGCGGTGTCGTAGGGCTGCTGATCGGCGGATTCGTACTCGTGCTGACTCAGGCCGGAGCGCTTGCCGCCGCTGCCACGGAGCGTTTGCTCGCCGACCGGCTCCTCGGGCCGAGCAGCCAGGAGCGGATGCGCCGGCGCATCGCCGAGCTCACCGCCACCAGGTCCGACATCGTCCGCGCCGTGGACGAGGAGCGCCGCAGGATCGAGCGGGACCTGCACGACGGCGTCCAGCAGCGAGGGATCGCGCTGGCCATGCTGATCGGCCGCGCCCAGCACGCTGCCGACCCGGCCAAGGCCGGCGAGTTGGTCGCCCAGGCCTACACCGAGTCACGCCGGCTCCTGGACGAGCTGCGCAGCGTGGCCTGGCGGATTTACCCGACCGCGCTCGACGATCTGGGGCTGCGTGCCGCGCTCTCCGGCGTCGCCGAGCAGTCCAGCGTCCCCGTAACCGTGCGTTACCTGCTGGGCGAACGGCCCGTCTCCGAGATCGAGACTGCCCTGTACTTCATCGTTCGCGAGGCGATCAGCAACGCGATCAAGCATGCGGGCGCACGTGACATCCTGGTCGCCGTGGAGGAGGACGAGCAGACCGTGAGCGTGGCGGTCTCCGATGACGGCACGGGTGGCGCCGACCCCTCCGGCGGAGGGCTGTCCGGTCTCGCCAGGCGCGTCCGGGCGCTGGACGGGTCGTTCACCGTCGACAGCCCGCCGGGCGGGCCCACCAGGGTCGCGGCCACGCTGCCCAAGGAGGTCCCGTGCGGGTGATCCTGGCCGACGACTCGGTACTGCTCCGCGAAGGGCTGACGCGGCTGCTCGCCGACGCCGGGCATGAGACCGTGGCCGCCGTCGGCGACGCGCAGGCGCTCCTGAACGCGATCGATGAACATCCGCCCGACGTGGCGGTGATCGACGTACGCATGCCACCGACTCACACCGACGAAGGACTCCGCGCGGCGCTGGAGATCCGCAGGCGCCACTCGGGCGTCGGCGTGCTCGTACTGTCCCAGTACGTGGAGAAGACCTACGCCGCCAGGCTCCTCGCGGGCGATGCCGAAGGGCTGGGCTACCTGCTCAAAGACCGCGTCACGGAGGTGGCCGACTTCCTCGACGCGCTGGAGCGGATACGCGCGGGCGGCACGGCCTTCGACCCCGAAGTGGTCCGCCAACTGCTCACTCGTACCGTCCACGCCGACCCGCTGAGCACGCTGAGTCCGCGCGAGACAGAAGTGCTGCGGCACCTCGCCCAGGGCTACATCAACACGGTGATCGCCGAACGCCTGCACGTTTCGCTGAGCACTGTCGAAAAGCACATCCACTCGCTCATGGACAAGCTGGAGTTGCCGCGCGATCCCGGCTACAGTCGCCGGGTGCTGGCCATCCTGCGCTACCTCGACAATTGACCGCCGAGCGTTACAGGCGTACAAGGGCGGCACATCACCCAGCTACTGGGTGGGCGCGGAGGCGATTTCGGCGGCGACTCACTCCGGCTCGGGCAGGTCCATCGCCGCGAGCCTGGCCGGGTCGGCCACGACCGAGATGTCGCTGATCCGGCCGTCGACGATGGTGAACGCCATGACCGACAGCGGAGCGCCGTCCTCTCGCCACGACACGTACCCGGGCAGGCCGTTGACGAGCACCGCCCGGCCTCGCACGGCCGAGCCGGCGGCCACACGGCTCTGTGCGCCGGTGGCGACCTCGGTGGCGCCGAGGATGACGACCACACCATGGGGGAGGTCGGCGGTCAGCTTCACCCCGGGGTCGAGCACGCGCAGCAACTCCTCGAAGTCGCCGCGGCGCGCCGCGGAAAGGAACGCCTGAACCACCTCGCGCTGCTCTCGCCCGGCGCCCGTCGGGTGTTCGGCCGCCTGCACCTTCCTACGGGCGCGGCTGGCGAGCATCTTGGCGGCGGCGGTGGACTTGCCGAGGATCTGGCCGATCTCGTCGAACGAGACCGCGAACAGGTCGTGCAGCACGAACGCCAGCCGCTCGCTCGGCCCGAGCGACTCCAGGACGACAAGGAGCGCGAGCCCGACCGAGTCGGCGAGCGCGACGTCGTCCTCGGGCGCCGGGCCGTCGTCGACGGTCACGACGAGCTCGGGCAGCCGGTCGTCGTAGGACGCCTCGGAACGGGCCTGACGTGACCGCAGGACGTCGAGGCTGATCCGGCCGACCACCGTGGTCAGCCAGCCGGCGAAGTTGTGGATGGTGGCCGTGTCCTGGCGGGACAGCCGCAGCCAGGCCTCCTGGACCACGTCCTCGGCGTCGGCGTGCGACCCGAGCATGCGGTAGGCGACCGCGCGCAGCCGGTCGCGCTGGGCTTCGAACGCCTCGGCCACCGGGTCCGCGGGGCTGGTGTCGGACATGTTTGTTACCTTCCTCGGATCTGCTCCGTCATGGGGATGACGGGCCCGGAGGGGCCGAGGTAACCGATGAAGGAGCAACACCGATGGAAGCACGCCTGAAGAGCCCGGCGAACCCCGACGTGACCACGGCAGTCCAGCACCTCTACAAGGCGATTCACGCCGGTGGCGTCGACCCGCGCGTCCTCGAACTGGTCCACCTGCGCGCCAGCCAGATCAACGGCTGCAGCCCGTGCGTGTTCGCCGGGGTCGCGTCGGCGAAGAAGCACGGAGAGACCGACGAGCGGCTGCACAGCGTGGTGGCGTGGCGCGAGACGCCCTTCTTCACCGAGGCGGAACGGGCGGCACTCGCGTTGACCGAGGCCGCCACCCGCATCCAGGACGGCTCGCCGGGTGTGACCGACGAGATCTGGGAGGCCGCCGCCGCCCACTTCGACGACGGGCAGCTGTCCGCGATCATCCTGAACGTCGCGATGACCAACTTCTTCAACCGGATCAACCGCGCCGTCCGGCAACAGGCCGGCAAGACCTGGTGAGCCGGGCGGGGCGTCATCAGGTGCTGACCGCGTGTCCGCGCGGTCACGGGATGACGCCCCGCGGCCCCGAGTCCGACGGAGGTGCCGCGCAGGTCGTCGGTGAAAGGTGATGTTGCGGGTCACGGAGGCCTTGCAGGCATAGGTGGTCACGGCCCGCGACAGCGGGAAGCCGCCGTACGCGAGGCCATGGCGGGTGCGGCAGATGCACGTTCGCGAACACCCACGAGAAAGTATTTCGTGCAGCTCATAGCGGTATTTCTGGCGAATGATTCTGTAATTTTCATGGCGGCTTTCATGCTTCGTAGAATCTCGGTGTGACCGCTACCCCCCACGACCCGTACGCGGCGCCGCGTCCCCGCCCGGAGGTCACGCTGGCGCACATCGCGAAGCTGGCCGGCGTGTCCGCCCCGACCGTCTCCAAAGTGATCAACGGCCATCCCGGCGTGGCCGCCGGAACCCGCCGCAAGGTCGAGGAACTGGTCCAGGAGCACGGCTGGCGGCGCCGGCCGGACGCCGTCGACTCCAGCGCGGTGGTGGAGGTCGTCTTCGAATCGCTCGACAGCCTGTGGGCGCTGGAGCTGATCCGGGGCATGGACGAGGTCGTCCAGGACCGCGGCATGATCCTCGGCCTGACGGACATGCGCGGCCGGCGCTCCCCGCACTCGGGCTGGATCGACCAGGTGCTGGCCCGCCGGCCGGTCGGGGTGATCGCGGTCTCGGCCGATCTCAGTGAACGCCAGCGGGCCCGGCTGGCCAGCCGCTCCATCCCGCTGGTCGCCCTGGACCCGCGCGGCGAGCCCGACCACGACGTCCCCTCGGTGGGAGCCACCAACTGGAACGGCGGCCTGGCCGCCACCCGCCACCTGCTGGAGCTGGGCCACCGCAGGATCGCCATGATCAACGGGCCGGACACGCTGATGTGCTGCCGGGCCCGCCTGGACGGCTACCGGGCAGCGCTGGACTCGGCCGGCATCCCGGCCGATCCCGGCCTGGTGTGCACCGGCCCGCTGTATGTGGAGGGCGGCCGCACCCAGGCCCAGGCGCTGCTGGCGCTCCCGGATCCGCCGACCGCGATCTTCGCCGCCAACGATCTGCAGGCCCTGGGGGTCTACCAGGCCGCCCACCGGGCCGGGCTGCGCGTTCCCGAGGACCTGAGCGTCGTCGGGTTCGACGACCTGCCCCTGGCGCAGTGGGCGGACCCGCCGATGACCACCGTGCGCCAGCCCTTGCAGAAGATGGGCACCGCCGCCGCCGAGATGGTGCTGGCCCTGGCCTCCCGAGGAGCCCCGGTCGAGGAGCGGGTGGAGCTGGCCACCCGGCTACACGTGCGCTCCAGCACCGCTCCCCTCGTCTGACCCAGGTTCACCTGCCGTCCGGCCCTCCAGGGCAGGCACAGGAACGAGTGTTTCGTGGAACTTTCAGAAGCATTCATTCCATTATCCGGTTTCACCTGCGGAAACATTTGCCGCCACTCGCCTGGGGTGTTCGGCGTGTAGCCCTCTGTTTCACCATTTGGGCACGCGAGCTCTCGCCGATCAGACCCGAAGCGCCGACGAGCAGCCGACGGCGCGAGTGGCGCAGGCCGATGGACCTGAGCGCCCGGATCTCCGTGTGACCGGCTCGGATCGCGCCAAATCCATGGAGGACATATGAAACATCGGATCGAGTTCGGGCGCCTCCGAACGATGGCCGTCTTCGTCGCCGGTCTCCTTGTGTGCGCGGCGCTGACCATCTCCCCGCAGGCCGCCGCCGCGGACGCCTCAACCAAGTACCTCGGCGTGTTCCGTGAGACGAGCCCCTCCCAGATCCTCTCGGGAACCGTCAGCCGGTACGGGGTCACCCCCGCGAGCGTGGAGTGGTTCGACAGCTGGGCCACCGGCAACGCCTTCAACGCGGCCGAGGCCAGGGCCCTGTGGAACCAGGGCGTCATGACGCACTTCACCTGGGAACCGTGGAACCCGGCTCTCGGCGTGAGCGACTCCAACCAGATCCACCTCCAGGACATCGTCAACGGAAAGTGGGACAGCTACATCAGGGCCCGCGGCGCGGAGTTCGCATCGGTCGGCGCGCCGATCATGGTCCGCTGGGGACATGAGTTCAACGGCGACTGGTACCCCTGGGGCATCGTCAACAACGGCAGCAACCCGGCTCTGTACATAAGCGCCTACCGGCGGGTGCACGATCTGGTCGTCGCCGCCGGCGCCACCAACGTCCAGTGGGTGTGGTGCTTCAACAACAGCTCCACCCCCAACTCCTCCTTCAACGACCCCGGGCAGTCCTACCCCGGTGACGCCTACGTCGACTGGGTCGGCATCGACGGCTACAACTGGGGCCTCGGCCCGTCCTGGGACCCGTCCGGCAACTACTGGACGAGCTTCGACTCGATGTTCTCCAGCGCCTACGCCAAGGCGCGCGCCGTCGCCCCGAAGCGCCCGGTGATGATCGGCGAGGTCGGCTCCAGCGAGGACGGCGGCAACAAGGCCCAGTGGATCAACGACATGGCGTCCGTCCTGCAGTCGGGCCGCTACCCCGACCTGAAGAACGTCGTCTACTTCGACCAGGACAAGGAGGAGCGGTGGTCGGGCACCTCGTCGTCGGCCGTCCAGACCGCTTTCACCTCGTGGGTCAACCAGACCTACATGAGGGGGACGGGAACCGACCTGGCCAAGGTGGCCGCGGAGTACAAGGGAACGTCGCCGAGCCCCTCACCATCGCCGAGCCCCTCACCTTCGCCGTCCCCGAGCCCGTCGCCCTCAGCCTCACCGTCTTCGAGCCCCTCGCCATCCCCGAGTCCCTCACCGTCGGCTTCGCCTTCGGCGAGCCCGTCGCCGGTCGGCGGCGCGTGCTCGGCCACCTACACGACGATCAGCTCATGGCCCGGCGGATTCCAGGGCGAGGTGACGGTGCGCGCCGGGACCTCGGGGATCAACGGCTGGACGGCGCGCTGGACCTTGGCCGGCGGGCAGACGATCACCCAGCTCTGGAACGGCACCTTGAGTATCAGCGGTTCCGCGGTGACGGTGAAGAACATGAGCTGGAACGGCTCGCTGGGCGCGAACGCCTCCGCCACGTTCGGGTTCCTCGCCAACGGATCACCGGCATCGCCGGCGGTCACCTGCAGCAGCCCGTGACCTGACGAATGCCTCATCGCGTCGGAAAGCCACCCCGTTTTCTCGCGTCCGGAGGCCGCCGCGTTCCGTCGCGCTGACCCCGGTCGCCTGTATCGACGCCTCACCCGCCGCGGAACGTCGCGCCGCCGGGTGCCCGGACCGCGGCGGGTGAGGCGCCGGATAAATCGATCGACACCCGGCGCCGGAGCTCGCTACCGTCCGGCCATGGCCGTTTTCACCGACGCTGACCTCGACCGCTTCGTCACCGAGGGCTTCCTCAAGGTCGAGGAGGCGTTCCCCCGCGAGACCGGGGACCGGATCAGGGATCTGCTGTGGCGGCAGATCGGACTGTCCCCCGACCGGCCGGAGGACTGGACACAGCCGGTGGTGTGGGCCGCCCCCGACCCCGCCGGGCAGGGCCCGTTCGGGGAGGCGATGCGCGGCCCGCGTCTTGCCGAGGCGCTGGACCTCGTCGCGGGCAAGGGCGGGTGGGTGCCGCGCGGCACCATCGGCAACACGCCGGTCCGCTTCCCCCACCTCTCCGACGCCGGGGACACCGGCTGGCACATCGACCAGAACGACCCCGGCCCGGCCGGCGCCTGGGGGACCGTCGCCCTCGCGTCCCACACGATGCTCGTGCTGGTGTTGCTGTCCGAGGTCGGTCCCGACGACGCGCCCACCCGCGTCAGGGTCGGCTCCCACCTCGACACCGTCCGCGTCCTGGAGCCGCATGGCGCGCAGGGGCTGGAGTTCTTCGCCTCCGGCCCGGTGCTGGACGAGGCGACCGCGCACCGGCCCGAGGCCCTCGCCACGGGACTGCCCGGCGACGTCTACCTGTGTCATCCGCACCTCGTCCACGCCGCTCAGCCCCATCGCGGCACCCGGCCTCGTTTCATGTCCCAGATTCCGTTCTTCCTGACCGAGCCGCTGACCTCCGGCGACGCCACCCCCCTCGCGCGGGCCGTACGGCTCGGGCTCGACGGCTGACCGGAGCGGCTCGGGCCGCTCCCAGCAACTCTCGGCGGCTCTCGGCGGCTCTCGGCGGCGAGGTCAGCGCGAGTGGATCTCTTCGTGAGCCTCTTCGAGGGAACGCCCCTCCAGGACCGCCGCGACCCCGCTGGCGAAGTTGGAGCACTCGAGGATGTCCTCGTGGGGGCAGGCCAAGCCGTGGGCGATGGCGGTGCGGGCCACCTGAGCCCGGGCGATCCGTTGATCCAGCTCGGCGAGCTTGCGGTGGTACAGCTCCCGCCAACCGTCGCCGGCCGGCGACCGGGACGCGACGAACGTCTTGACCTCGCGCAGCGTTAAACCGACATCCCGCAGCATCAAGACCACACCGACCAGCCCGACCGCCGAGGGCGGATAACGCCGTTGGCCCGAGACCCGGGCCGGCTCCGGCAGCAGGCCGAGCTCCTCCCAGTAGCGCAGAGCGGAGGTGGCCACACCTGTGCGGCGCGCCAGCTCACCGATCGTCAACTGCTCGTCCATTGACTTCAAGCGTACTTGAAGCCGTTGACTGGCGATCATGCGAACAGCGGGTGCGTCTCTCAAGCAACGCGTGATCAGATACCTGGTGGGCCAGGCCCATCACCCCCGGGGCGTCGTCGGGTGGGCGAACGGCTGGATGTTCGCCCACCGCCCCTCCAACCGGAAGCGCAACATCTGGGCGGTGTCGCTGCTGGACGTGCAGCCTGCCGACCGGGTGCTCGAGGTCGGCTTCGGTCCCGGCATCGCCATCGCCGAGTGCGCCGCCCGCGCCGTTCGGGGCCACGTCTTCGGCGTCGACCACTCGCAGACGATGGTCCGGCGGGCCGCCCGTCGCAACGCCGCCGCCATCCGCGCCGGCCGCGTCCATCTCGCGCACGCCACCGTGGAGCGGCTGCCGAGCTTCGGCGATCCGCTCGATGCGATCCTCGCGGTCAACTCCGTGGGGTTCTGGCCGGACCCGGTGGAGCGGCTTCGCGAGCTGCGCCGCCTGCTCCGGCCCGGGGGACGCATCGCGCTCGTCAGCCAGCCGCGCTGCCCTCCTGCCGCCCGGAACGGTGCCACCCAGAACCGTGCCACCAGGAACCGTGCGACCCGGGACACCACGGCCCGGGCCGCCCAAGAGCTTCAGGACCTGCTCACCCGGGCCGGCTTCACCCGCCTGCGGGTTGAGACCCTCGACCTCGACCCGCCCGTAGCCTGTGTCCTCGCCGCCGATGCGACCGGAGTGCCGTCATGACCGCGCAGGACACGCGAGATCACCGGTGCCTGGGCGAAGTCAGCCGGCGGGCGTGCCGAACCAGCGGGAGAGGTGGGCGTCCAGGTCCTGCTGATCGTCGCCGATCCAGGCGACGTGGCCGTCGGGGCGTAGCAGGACGCACGGAACATCCAGCGCCGCGGTGGGATCCGCGAGATAGTCGACCCGGTCCGACCAGCCGCCGGCGGTCAGGCGTTCGGTGCGGTCCAGCAGCAGGCCGCGGCCGCGATGCAGCAGATCGTAGAGGCGGCCCTGTTTCACGTCGATGTCGCGCAGGCGGCGGCCGAGCAGGTCGGGGCCGTCGCCGAAGTCGTAGCGGATGCCGATCGCGGTGATCTTCTCGATGAGATGGCGGTTCACCACGTCGAAGTCCATCAGTTCGCTGAGCAGCCTGCGTACGGCCTGCGGGCCCGGTTCGGCGGACAGCAGTTCCCTCTGGGCGCGGGTGTTGTCCAGCACGTCCTCGGCGACCGGACGGCGTTCGGCCTGGTAGGTGTCCAGCAGTGTGCCCGGCGCCCAGTCGCGGATCTGCGCGGCCAGTTTCCAGCCGAGGTTGACCGCGTCCTGAACGCCGAGGTTGAGGCCCTGTCCGCCGATGGGCGGATGGATGTGCGCCGCGTCGCCGGCCAGCAGCACTCGCCCGGCTCGATAACGTTCGGCCAACCGGGTGGCGTCCCCGAAGCGGGACAACCAGCGCGCGGAGTGCACGCCGAAATCGGTTCCGGCGATGGCGCGCAGCGCGTGTTTGAAATCCTCGAGGGTGGGCGGTTCCGCACGATCGACGACTCCCACGGCGGGGACGACGACGCTGTGGACCCCACCCCCGAAGGGCCTCAGCCAGAACGGCTTGTGGGTCTCGTTGATCTCGGTCACCTTGGCGGTGATCTCCTCCTGCGGCACACCCACTTCCATCTCGCCCATCAGCGTCTCGGTGCGCGAGGGCTCGCCGGGGAAGCCGACGCCGAGCAGTTTGCGCACCGTGCTGCGCGCGCCGTCACAGCCGACGAGATAGCGCGTACGCAGCCTTTCCCCGTCGGCCAGCTCGACGGTCACGCCCTCGTCGTCCTGCTCGAAACCGGTCACCGCGCAACCACGCCGCACCTGCGCGCCCAGTTCGGTCGCATGTTCCTCAAGCAGGCGTTCGATGACCGGCTGCGGGATGCCCAGCAGATAGGCGTGCGCGGAGTCCAGCCCCTTGGGCGCGGGTTTGTCGATGGCGGCGAAGAAACCGCCGGCCGGACGCCGTCTTCCATGCGGGAGAACGCGCTCCAGCAGCCCGCGCATCGCCATCAGCTCGAGACTGCGAATGTGCAGACCGACGATGCGGACGAACGACTTGGGCTCGGTCTCCTTCTCCACGACGAGCACCCGCACGTCGTGCAGCCGCAGTTCGGCGGCCAGCATCGCGCCGGTCGGCCCGCACCCGGCAATGATCACGTCGAACACGGGTTCGCGATCGGCGTCGGTGGCGGGTGCCCGGACAACTGCGGGGACCTCACCCACGGTGAAGTCGCGATCGGCCATGTCGTTCGACGACGGCTCGGCGGTGAACTGAGAACGCATAGGTGTTGCCTTTCGGGAGTGCCTTGATGGCTGGGCGCTCCCGGCGACACCTACGTCAATCGCCCGGCCGTGACGGGAAGGGGGAGCACCCACGTCGATGCAGCGTTCATGGGTCTCACCTCCTCGGCCGGTGTCACGGTGGACCGCACGCTACAAGCCCGAGCGTGATCTCGTCCAATCCTTTTTCCGGCCCTCCCGTCACCAGATGGGCCGAGCGACGCGAGTAGTAGTCTGCGTTCATGTTCCACCGCAAACCCCTCGAAGAGCGCATCGCCGAGCGCGTCGCCAAGCGGCCTCCGCTGAAGGAGGGCAAGCACTTCGAGCACCGGCCCGCGCTGATCGTGTTCTGCGTGGTCATCGCGCTCGTCGCGCTGAAGATCGTGGGCGCTTTCGCCCTCATGAAGTGGGGCGTCCAGTAGGACCGCGGTTTCCCCTCACGTCGTGCGGCGGACGCCGGCCCCCTGGGGGAGCAGCGCGTCGCCGAGCATCCGCCAGTAGGGCATCGCGGAGCGCCCCGGTTCAACTCCGATGACCTGGATCGCGACGTGGTCGGCGCCGGCGTCGCGCTGGGCGCCGAGCTTGGCCACGATCGTGTCGAGGTCGCCCCAGAACACGAGGTCGTCGACGAGGCGATCGCTGCCGCCGCCCGTGATCTCCTCGTCCGGGTAGCCCAGCCGCCGGAACTTGGCGATGTTGTACGGCGAGTTCAGGTAGGGGTGCAGGTGCTCCCGAAGCTGACCCCAGCCCCAAAGTAGCTGTGTGTGTGATCACGATTGCGGTTCGTGGTCGTCACGGGTGAGTGAATGAGGCTGGTTGGTCGGAGTTTCTGCTTGATCATGTTCGTGTTGCAGACGGTCGTGCGAAGGGAGCGGCGGGGATGCGTCGAGATTGGGAGCCGGAGGAGCTGATTGCGGCCTGGACGCTGCTGGAGGGCGACTGGGAGCTGGTGGGGAACAAGAGGGGCGCGACGCGGCTGGGCTTTGGCGTGTTGCTGAAGTTCTTCGAGCTGGAGGGCCGGTTCCCTCGGCATTCAGGTGAGGTGCCCAAGGCCGCCGTCGACTACGTGGCGGGGCAGGTGAAGGTCGATCCGGCGCTGTTCACCGAGTACCGGTGGTCGGGGTCGACGATCGAGTACCACCGAGCGCAGGTGCGGGAGGCTCTGGAGTTCCGGGAGTCGACCCGGGCCGATGAGGAGGTGCTGGCCGAGTGGCTGGCGACCAAGATCTGCCCGATGGTGTTCACCGACCAGGGCCTGCGGTCGGCGGGATCCCGCCTGGCAGGAGAAGATGACCGACGCCGACAGGCGAGGACTTTCGCCGCTGTTTTGGTCCAACGCCAACCTGTACGGCACCATCGACATCGACATGGGTCGCCGTCTTGACCTCGACCTGGTCGCCTGACCTTCCCGTCGATCACGCCAACGGCCGAGGCGGGACGCCCTGGCCGGGTAGCAGGTCGGCCAGGGCGGTTCGCACGGCCGCCCGGCTTACGCCATGAGCCCGTGCCAGGGCCGCGATCGAGGTGCCCTCGTGGAAGGCCGCCCGCACGTCCTCGCGCCGGTCACCGTCCAGCGCGGGCGGCCGGCCGCGGTAGCGGCCTTCGGCCTCGGCGGCGGCGATCCCCTCAACGGTGAGCTCGTTCTGGATGCCACGTTGGAACTGGCCGACTGCGGTGATCACGTTGATGGTGACGGCGGTGGTGGCGTCGGTGGCGGCGAGGTCGTGGAAGTTCGACAGCGGCCCGGACAGGACGCGCAGGGCGACGCCGCGGGCTTGGCACCAGTTGCGGACGGCGTGGATGTCGAGCAGGTCGCGGCAGAGCCGGAACAGCTCCGAGACCGTCAGGGTGTCGCCGGGGTGCGCCTTGGCGGCGATCTTGCCGAACGCGGGCCGGTCGAGGGCAGGGATCTTGGAGGTGGTGGCGGGGTCCTCGAAGAGGAGGACGCCGTCGGCAGGGCTGAACCCCTCGGCGACGCCTTCGGTGCGCACGAGAAGGCCGGCCTCGGTGAGGATGTGGCGCTGCCGCAGCAGGGACTGGGTCGCCGTGGAGACGCGGGAGTAGACGATCTGCACCGGGTTCTCCTCGGGAAGGACGGGAGCCCGATTTTCCTGTCGGAAAATCCTGTCGTCAATTCGGGTGCGGAACCGGCCATCCGACGTCACGGTTCGTCACTCGATGTCCGGTTTTCGAGAGGGCTTGCGGGACCCAATCAGAGGGTGTCGGGAAACCATCTAATCCCAACACCCTGGGCTGCGACTTGGCTTGATGGCGCGAGTTGCTCGGCGGTAGAGCCGCCTCACACGTTGGAGCACTTCTTCCAGTGGATCGGTACCTGCATCGACCATGGACCGGAGTTCTCGCGCACCTGCACATAGGCGCTGTACGGCTTGGCGAACGTGCCCCCGCCGCACAGCGGGTTGCCGGTGTCGAGGCTGTAGTTGCCTCCGGGGTCCTTGCCGGCCCCTGTGTACGCAATCTTGTTCCAGACAATCGCGCCTTCGGCCACGATCTTGACGCTGATTCGCGCGCCGAGGGTGAGGTAGTAGCCACGGACGCCGACCGTGTAGTACGACGACTCGTTCGTGGTGGAGCAGGAGCCGCCGTCGCAGCTCGTCGAGTCGGGATCGTGCCTGGTCCTGGTCATGATCAGCCAGGCGAGCCGATATGGCGCGAGGTCGTTGTCCTGGTACGCCTGGGTGCGCGAGCTCGGGACCACGCACCTGTGGTCGCCGGCGTAGGCCTCCCGCCAGACGAATCCCTGGGTGCAGGCGTGCCAGGCGCCCGTGGCGTTCTCGCGGGCGGTGCGGTCGCGAACGGCCGGGGTGACGCACACGTGGTCGCTGTTCTGGGCGCCGCGCCAGACGTACCCGGTCCTGCAGGTGTCGGGCGATGCCCCCGTCCTCGACGCCATGGCGGGCGATGCGTCGATCGCCGTCACCGCCAGTAATCCGGCGGCGGTGAGTCCCAGGGCCTTGGTCCATCTCTTCATGGTTTGTCCTCCGCTGTGTCGTGCGTGGGTGATCACATAGAGCGTTTGGGGGGCGACCTGCCTGCGCCCCTGCGCTTCGACGCTCCTCGGGCGTGTTTCCTCGACCGGCCAAGCTCAAGATCACGGGGTTCGCAGGCGCCAGATTTGGTTGGAGCGATCGGAGCAGGTGGCCTGCAGGACGTTGGCGCCGTGGGCGCGGCTGGCGTCCTGGACGTCCAGGCACTTGCCGCTGTGCTCGGCTAGATGACGGGTTCGGCTGCAGCCGGCGAGGCGGCGAGCGCGGGAACCAGCGTGGTGGCAGCGGCCAGGAGGAGCAGGCCGCGCTTCATGAGATTCATGGGATTTCCTTCCGGTTGAGCATCGTGATGACGGGGATGGAGCCGGCGATGCGCAGGGCGGCGATGGGGACGGCCAGAGCCGGCACGTCGAGGACCATCGCGGCGGGAAAGAGACCGCCCAGGCCGACGGCCGCCGCCGCCCAGCCCGGGATGGCGCGGGAGCGCCACAGGGACAGCGCCTGCAGCGCGGAGCCGACGATGAAGAGCGGGAAGAGCAGCAGCGGGAGCAGCGGTGGGCTGTCCAGCCGCCCCGCCAGCTGATCGAGGCCGCCGTGGTCGGGCAGGCCGTTCATCAGCACCAGCGGGACACTGAGCATGGCGTTGCCGAACATCGCCGTCAGGCCCAGGAAGCCGCAGACCAGCCCGGTGGCGGCCAGCCGGGAGGACCGGCGGGCGGCCAACGCCAGCACCACGGCCGAGCCGAACAGGAACGGGAAAGCGAGCGCGGCGAGGTTGAACGACAGCAGCGCCAGGCCGTGGTCGGCGTCGATGACCTGATAGTCGGGCCTGTCGCCGTTCCAGAGATCCGGCAGGCTGGCCAGGGCCAGCCCGATCAGGGCCGGCCCGGCGATGAGGCTGGCCGTAGCCAGCAGCGTGCCCATCGGGCGGCGGGTCGTGGTGGTGAGTGCGTTCATGGGATAGACGATGGCCTCGGCGACGTGTCGCGGTCCTGGGTGGCGGCCCTGCGGTTGGCTCCGGGTTTTCCCGGAGACGATCGGCGGGTTGCCCCCTTGTGGCAGATGGCGGCCGCAGGCGACGATCGCCTACGTGGAAACTCGCGGCGAGGTCCTGCGGGCGGCCGGCTGGATCGTCGGCGTGTCTGCGGGGTTGTCAGGACTGCTCGGCCCGGTGCTGGCCCGGGCCTGGGATCCGACCTCGTTCGTCGGCATCGTGAGCGGATCCGGGGCATGCGTGCTCGGCGCGGTCATCGTGGACCGCAGGCCCGCCAACCGCGCCGCCTGGGGCTTCCTGGCAGGCGGGGTCCTGATCGTCGCCTTCAGCCTCTGCTACAGCTGGGCCGCCGGCCAGGTCCGCGCAGGGAACGTCGGCTCGCAGGTCGGCACGGTCGCGGCGATCGGAGAGATCGTCGGGACGCTGGCCGGGGCGTCGCTGCCGCTGTTTCAGTTCCTGTTCCCGGACGGGCGGCTGCCCTCGCGCCGCTGGCGGCCGGTGTTCGCGCTGTATCTGGCCGGATGGCTGGGCGGCGCGGTGGCGGTCGCGGTGGCGCTGTGGCCGCACCGGGTGGCGGCGATCGTCGCCGACAACGGTCCGGTCGACATCGCCATCCCGGCCGAGCTGGACGGGCCGCTGCGGGTGATCGCGGCGAGCGAGGCGTTCGCCGCCGTCGCGATGCTGGCCGGGGTGGTGTCGTTGGTGGTACGGCTGCGCGGGACCCGCGGCCACGAGCGTGCCCAGCTGCGGCTGTCGTTGTGGGGGGTAGTGCTGACCGCCTCGCTGATCGCCGCCACCGCGGCGCTCGCGCAGGCGGGTCTGGCCGGCGCGGAAACCGTCACGTCGCTGGTCGCGCCGATCCCGTTCCTGGTCGCCGTGACCGTAGCGATGCGCCGGCATCGGCTCTTCGACGTCGACCGGCTGGTCGGCCAGACCATCACCTACGCGGTCATCACGGCGCTGCTCGTGGGGCTGTACGCGGCCGTCGCGATCGGCGCGGGAGCACTCGCCGCGCTGCTCGGCATCGGCTCGAGCTGGGCCGTGGCCGCCGCCACGCTGGCCGTGGCTACCGCGTTCCGTCCGCTGCTGCGCGCCGTACGCGCCCTGGTCGACCGCCACTTCGACCGGCGAACCTGGCTGGCCGTGCGCGCCATCGACCAGTTCACCCACGACCTGCGCGCGGGAACCGCCTCACCCGCCGACCTGCTGGCGGCGCTGCGCCGCGCCGTGGACGATCCGACCGCCACGATCGCCTACCTCGACGGTGACGGAATCATCGAGCTGGACGGCACGCCGAGCAGGCCAGGACCGCCGCGGCTGCGGCGCGAGGTTTCCGCGGGCGGCGCGCCCGTCGCACTCGTCGACCTTGACCAGCGCCTCGCCGACGAACCCCGGCTGGTCGACGCCGCGCTGACCGCGGCCGCCCTGCCGCTGGAGAACGCGGCGCTGCACGCCCGCGCCGCCGTACGGCTAGCCGAGGTGACCGCCTCGCGCAACCGCATCGTGCAAGCCGACGACAGCAACCGGCGCCGCATCGAACGCGACCTGCACGACGGCCCGCAGCAGCGGCTGGTCGCGCTAGCCCTACGGCTACGGATCGCAGAACGCGACCTCGCCCCCACCAACCGTCGGACCGCCGCTGTCCTCGGCGAGGCCGTGGCCGAACTGCGCGCCGCCGTGGACGAGCTGCGCGAACTGACCCGCAGCATCCTGCCCCCAGTCCTGGCCGACGAGGGACTGGCCGTGGCCCTGCGCACCGTCACCGCCCGCCTGCCGATCCCCGTTACCCTCGACATCACCCAGCAGCGCCTGCCCGACGTCGTCGAGGCCACCGCCTGGTTCTTCACCTGCGAAGCCCTGACCAACGCCGTCAAGCACGCCGCCGCCACCCAGCTGTCGATCACCATCACCCGCCACCCGGACGACACCGTGGGTGTCGAGGTTCGTGACGACGGGAACGGCGGGGCCGTCCTCGCGCCCGGCGGCGGGTTGCAGGGCCTGGCCGATCGCGTCGCTGCCGTCAACGGCACCATGCGTGTCGACAGCCGGCCAGGACACGGCACCATCCTGCGAGCGGAGTTGCCATGCGCGTCGTGATCGCCGACGACAGCGCCCTGCTCCGTGAGGGCATCGCGCACCTGCTGGCCAGCGCGGGCCATACCGTCGCCGCCACCGCGGGCACGGCCGACGAACTCCTGGCGCGGGTCGCCGAGCACCAGCCCGACGTCGCCATCGTCGACATCCGGATGCCGCCCACCCACACCGACGAAGGCCTGCGGGCGGCCACGATCCTCCGCGAGCGGTACCCGCACCTGGGCATCCTGCTGCTGTCGCAGTGGGTACACGCCGGACGCGCACTCGACCTATTCCGCACTGGCGGCACCGCGCTGGGATACCTGCTCAAGGACCGCGTCACCGACATCGACGACTTCCTGGACGCGATCCGTCGCATCGCCCGCGGCGGCTGCGTCCTCGACCCCGACGTCATCGCCGCCCTACTCCCCGCCGCGCCGGGCAAGGATCCCCTGGATCACCTGACCGGCAGGGAACGGCAGGTCCTGGCCCTGATGGCGGAGGGCCGCAGCAACGCGGCCATCGCCGAGCGCCTCTACCTCGGCCGCAAGACGGTCGAGACGCACGTGAACGCCATCTTCACCAAGCTGGGGCTGGAGCCCGCCGCCGACGACAACCGCCGCGTACGCGCCGTCCTAGCCTGGCTCCAAACCCCATAGGGATGCAGCTCACGTAGGTCGAAAAAGGGGCAGCGAGAGCGGTGGTCTCCTGCGGACGGCGTCTACGAAGGAATCCCTCCACGGCAACTGCCCTGCCGACGAGCGCCAACCACCGCGGAGTAATTCACGCCACCAAGCCATCGAAGTCACACCCTAGGCCAGGGACTGCGGCGCAATCAGACCTACCTTGGGGCTGGGGCCACCTTTGGGAGTGGAGGGCCGAGCGGCCGCGCGGGGCCTGGCGGGTCGGTCTCGAACAGCACCGCGTGCTCGACGCCCAGGAACGCGTCCGGTCCGAGGATCTCCCGCGCTCGCGCGGTGTGCTCCACCGTGACGTGGTAGGTGAGGGCGCCGGCGGAGCGGTCACGGGCCAGTTCGAGCATCTTGGGCCCGTACGCCGCCAGGATGCGGCGCATCGGCGTCCGCGGCAGCGGGTTGGACGTCCGCACCGCGTCCATGTCGTCGAGATATGCGGCCATCGCCGCCAGCGGCGTGACTCCCGGCCTCGGGGCGCCGCCGAAGCCCAGGCCGAGCACGTGCCGTCCGGGGTAGGCGTCGGCCAGGAGCAGTGCGGCGCCGTACGCCCACGGGGCCTCGCGCGACCAGATCCGCGCGATGCCGTTGACGACGGCGATCCGCCGGGTGCAGGAGAGCAGGTAACCGGCGTGCGTGAACGCCTCACGCCCCGCCAGCTCCGGGATCCAGAACGCAGGCCATCCCCGATCCTCCAGTTCCTGGATCGATTCGCGCATCAGCGCGGCGGGCTGGTGCTCGAAGTCGAAGGTGTAGACGCCGAACCTGCCCAGGTTCAGGCCGTCGAGGTCGCCCATCGGTGTCTCCTCGTGCTCGTCTCCGATCTATATATCGAAGTATCGCAGATTTTCGATATGAACCCCAATGCGAGAGCGGGCGTCATGCGACGTCGTGGTTCTAGAGCGTCTCCCCCAGGGAGGCGACGAGCCGGGCGATGCGCTCCTCGTCGCGCTTGTAGTGGGTCCACTTGCCCACCCGCGTGCCCTTCACCAGGCCCGCCCGCTGCAGCTCGGCCATGTACGCGGACACCGTCGACTGCGCGAGCCCCGCCCTGGCCTGGATGTGGCTCACGCACACGCCGACCTCGGCCGGGTCGGCGATCGCTTCGTGCAGCGGGAAGTGACGCTCGGGCTCACGCAGCCACATCAGCAGCTGCAACCGCATCGGGTTCGACAGCGCACGCAACGCCTCGACCAGCTCGGGATCCGGTGAGGTCACGCTCTCCACCATGAGCCCAGGCTACAGCTCCCCCACCCATATTTCGGAATTCCTCGATGCGAGCGAGGGATCACGATTCGAGTGCGCTGCCCTGCTGCCACTTGCTGAACGGCATCTGCCAGAAGCCCCAGCCGTTGTTCCACTCCAGGATCCGGCTGGTACCGACGATCTTGACGACGTCTCCCCGGTGGAAGTTGTCGTAGAACCACTTGGCCTGGGAGGGGCTGGCGTTGACGCAGCCGTGGCTCACGTTGGCCCGGCCCTGGGAGCCCACCGACCAGGGCGCGCTGTGGACGTACTCGCCGCTGTTGGAGATGCGCACCGCGTGGTTGACGATCTCCTTGTAGTAGCCGGGGTCGCCCTCCTTCTTGCCCGGAGAGATCATCGTGACCGGGTTGCCGCGTTCCATGGTCAAGTGGACGCCGCTGGTGGTCGTGTACTCGCGGGTGGTCGCCATGCCGGCACTGATCTTCATGGTCTGCACGACCTTGCCGTCGCGCCGGACCACCATCATGTGGGTCTTGGTGCTGACCGAGCTGATCCAGGCGGCGCCGATCTTGATGGTCGTGCTGTGGTCCTCCATGCCGTAGGTGTCCGGCCCGGCCTTCACGCCGGTCAGGTGCGCGGTGAACTTCACCTTCTGGTGCGCGGGCCAGTACTTGGCGGTCCGGTAGATGACGTACTTGTCGTCGATCCACCGCCACGCGCCCTTGACCGGCTTCTCCGCGTCCACCTCAAGAGCCTGCTCCACGGCGGCCTTGTCCTGCACCGGCGCGTTGAACCTGACCATGATCGGCATGCCGACGCCGACGGTCTCCCCCTTGATGCCGGGGGTGACGTCCACGACCTCCAGCCCGACCTTGGGCTTGAGAGTGGTGAAGCGGCTGGTCGCGGCCGCCGGGCCGCCCTTGCCGGTGGCCTTCGCCGACACGGTGTACTTGGCGGAGGGCTTCAGCGGTTCCTTGGAGGTCCACTTGGTGTGCGTGGAGTCGAACTCGCCCTCGACCGTCTCGTCGCCCGCCTGGACGGTGACCTCTTCCAGCTCGCCGTCGGCGGCCGTGACGACCACGGTCTTGTCGGGACGCACCTTCGCGCTGCCCGTCGCCGGGCTGATCGTGATCTTCGGTGCCGGTACGGCGGGCGCGGCGTCGCCGGAGTCCCCGCCCGTCGAGCCTGGCGTGCCCGATCCGCCGGAGCATGCCGACAGAGTCGCGGCCAGCGCCACGGCGACTCCGGCGATCGGCCACCTCGAACGACTTCCAGTGCTCAGCACAACTACTCCCCCATGAGCGCGAAGGGCACTATAAGACCTTATTCGGGGTTGCCTCCTATGTTGGCATTTTCTCCTGCGCTTAGGTCACATTTCGGTCGCTTCTCCGACGGGCTCGTCTCTGTAGACGGTAAGGTGCAGGTCAAGACTGATCAAGTGGCAAGTCAGCGCCCGTCATATGAGGGCCTGCACGTCCTCGTACGAGGGAAGGCCGGCGGGGATCTGCCCGCCCGAGGCGACCGCCCGCGCGGTCTCGGCCACGGCGTGCAGAGCGGCCCGCAGCAGCAACGAGCCGGTGCTGATCCGGCGCACGCCCAGCGCGGCCAGACCCGCGACGGTGTGGCGGCCGGGCAGGAACAGCACGTTGAGCGGCAGATCGACCGCGTCCACCAGCGCCCGTACGTCGTCGCCGTCGGCGACCCCGGGGACGAACACGCCGTCGGCTCCGGCCTCGGCGAGGGCCCGCAGCCGGCCGACGGTCGTGGCCAGGTCCCCGGCCCCAAGCCAGTAGGTGTCGGTGCGGGCGTTGACGAACAGGCCCGGAGCCTTCGCCTTGACCGCCGCGATCGTCTCGCACCGCTCGCCGAGATCCGCCAGCGTCCCGCCCGGCCGGCCGTCCTCGATGTTGACGCCTGCCACGCCGAGCGCGGCCAGCTCGGCGGCGATCTCGGCCACCCCCTCCGGCGTGTCCGCGAAGCCGCCCTCGATGTCCACCGACACCGGGCAGGGCAGCCCGGCCAGCCGCCGGGCCAGCGCGAGCGTCTCCTCCGCGGTGTCACCGGTCGCGTCGGGCTTGCCCGCCGCCGCGGCGACGCCGAGGCTCGTGGTCCCGATCGCGGCGAACCCCGCGGCGGCCAGGACGGCCGCCGAGGCGTAATCCCAGGCGTTGGGCAGCACCAGCGGCTGCTTCGCATAGTGCAGAGCACGGAAATCAGACTGGTGCAGAGCACGGAATTCAGACTCGTGTAGCGCGCGGAACGTCTCGCCGTGGGTGCTCATCGGGGTCCTTTCGTGGTGTGGGTGCCCTCAAGGTGGAGGCTGGCGGGCACGCGCAGGTTCGGCGACGGCTCGTACGGGATCTCGGGGTCGGCGAGGCGGTGTGTGAGAGCGGCCTCCACGACGCCCGCCGCCAGGGCGAGCGCGGCCCGCTCACCGGGGCAGGGCCTGATCCCGCTGCCGAAGCCCAGGTGCCCGCCGCTTCCGCCAGGGGCCTGCTGGCAAGGGCCAGAGTCGAAGCGCTCGGAGTCGAAACGGCCGGGGTCGAAACGGTGCGGGTCGGGGAAGACCTCGGGGTCCCGGTTGGCCGCCGCCAGGTCCAGCACGAGGACGGCCCCCGCGGGCACGGGGACTCCTCCGGCTGCGGCGTCCTCGGCCGCCACCCGGCGCGTGAGCCGTACGGGCGGGTCCCACCGCAGGGTCTCGGCGAGCAGCGCCTCGACCGGCCACCGTACGGACAGGTCGGCGGGCAGGCGGGCCACGACGGCGAGGGTGTTGCCCACCAGGCCGGCGGTGGCGTCACACGCCTGGATCAGTGCCCCGGCCACCGCGGCCAGCAGGCCGGGTTCGAGCCCCTCCCCCTCGCCCAGCGCGTCCGCCAGCACGGCCACCGCCGCGTCCCCGGCGGACGCCGCACCGGGCGCGGGCGGGAGGTGGTAGGCGGCGGCCATGGCCGTCACCGCGGCGGCCACCTCCTCCCGCCGGTCCTCCGGGACGCCGAGCCGGGTGGCGAGGACGCCGACCGGGACGCGGCGGGCGATCCTGGCCATCACGTCCACCCGGGAGCCGCCCGCCAGTTCGGCTCCGGCCTGCTCGCGGGCCTCGCGGCGCAGCCGTACGGGGTCGAGGGCGTCGAGCAACCCCTCGGCGCGCGCGCGGCGGCAGGCGTGCTCGGCCCCGTTGCTGAACCTGCTGACCGCCCCCCGCAGCCACGCCATCCCCGTGCCGGGTTGCGCGGCGGGGGCGGCGGGGACGGCGGGGACGAGGAAGCGGGGGTCGGCGAGCACGGCGCGCACGTCCGCGTGCCGGGTGAGCCGCCGTTCCAGAACGGCGGGCGGATCGGCTGTCATCGGTGGCCGGGGACGCGTGGAGGCCCGCCCCCTTCCCCCTTTCTGTGGTGGTCGTCTCTCCGGCAGGCTAGGGCCGTGATCCTTCGGCAACCGTCGAAAGATGAACGTTTCACGCCTAAATGGCGATGTACGACATGTGGGCCTTTGGGCCTTCTCAAAGATCGGTCCGCGGGTTATCACAGGGCGGAAGGGTGATCGTGAACTCCGCGCCCTTCTAGAACGTTCCACGGCTCCACGAACGGGCACCACCCGCCGGCAACCCGGCGTCGACATCTCGTACGCCCACTGGGCACCACCGCGATGGAGGACGGCATGCGCTTGTTACGCTCCGTGTTCACCCGATTACTTCTACTGTGTGCGACGGTCGCCGCGGGCGCCGCCGCCGGGACGGGGACCGCGAACGCGGCGGTTCCCGACGCGTGGGGCTTCGCCTACGTCGACACCAGCTCCGGCGTGCCGAACCTGTCCTACCAGGCGGGCAGCTGGACATCCGGTGCGGTCTCCGTCACGCCCGGCGTTCCCGGGGAGTACTTCGTGCGGTTCCCGCAGATCGGGGTCCCCTCCGGCGGCGGGATCGCGCACGTGACGGCGATCTCGCAGTCGGCCGAGTGGTGCCAGATCGAGAAGTGGGGCCAGGTCGGCACCGACGAGATGGTGGCGGTGCGGTGCTACCGGTTCGGCGGCGGCCCGGCCAAGGCGCTGTTCTCCATCGTCTTCGGCAGCAGCAGCGGGGCGCTGTTCTCGGCGGCGCAGGCGTTCGGCTACGTCTTCTGGAACGGCAGCTCCATCGCCTCCGGCTACAACTCCTCGCTCGCGGCGAACTCCGTCTTCCACAACGCCACCGGCGACTGGACCGTCTGGCTGCCCGGTCTCGGCTCCTCGGTGCAGGCGGGGAACATCCAGGTCACCGCGGTCGACTCGGGTCAGCCGGCGCGCTGCAAGGTGGGCGCCTGGAGCTGGGCGACGTCCGGGCAGAAGATCCAGGTGCTGTGCCACGACGCCACCGTCAACCCACTCGACACCGGCTGGACCCTCACCTACCAGCGCGAGCGGGCCATCACCGGAGCGTTCGCGCCGCCGAAGCTGTTCGCCTACACCTTCGACAACACCCCGGCCAACCCCGGGCCGTACGCGCCGGTGCCCCCCGCGATCAACTTCAACTACCCCGGCGCGGTCAACACGGTCCAGTCGGCCGGGACCGGCCTGCGTCTCGTGACCTTCCCCAAGGTCGGGGCGCTGCCCAACAACGTGCAGGTCACGGCGTACGGCCCCGGACCGGGGTTCTGCAACCTGCTCACCCTGTGGACGACCTCGGGGTCGACCACCTACGTCCGTGACGTCGCGTGCTACAACGCCACCACCAGGGTCAACCAGGCGTCGTTCGTGACCTACACCTCGATGTACTGACGACCGGCGGCAGGGGCGGGCGCGCCGGCCGGGACACGACAGTTCAGAGCACGCGGAGGCGGTGGGTCAGCCCCGTGTGGCGGCGACCCGCCCCCCGCGTGCGCACGGCCTGGCCGAGCGCCCGCCGCGACCCGACGATGACCACGAGCTTCTTGGCCCGGGTGATCGCGGTGTAGAGGAGGTTGCGCTGCAGCATCATCCAGGCGCTGGTGGCCAGCGGGATGACCACGGCCGGATACTCGCTCCCCTGGGAGCGGTGGATGCTGACCGCGTAGGCGTGGGCGAGTTCGTCGAGCTCGTCGAAGGAGTAGTCGACGTTCTCGTCCTCGTCGGTCAGCACGGTCAGCTTGCTCTCCTCGGAGGTGATGGCGGTGACGACGCCGACCGTGCCGTTGAACACCCCGGCCGCGCCCTTGTCGTAGTTGTTGCGCAGCTGGGTGACCTTGTCGCCGACGCGAAAGACCCTCCCGCCGTACCGGCGCTCGGGCATGCCCTCGCGGGCGGGGGTCAGCGCCTCCTGCAGGGCGATGTTGAGCGCGCCGGCGCCCGCCGGGCCGCGGTGCATGGGCGCCAGCACCTGTACGTCCCTGCGCGGGTTGAGCCCGAACTTCCTGGGGATGCGCCGGGCGACGACGTCCACGGTCAGGGCGGCGATCTCCTCGGGCTCCTCGCAGGAGAACAGGAAGAAGTCGGGGAACTCGCGCACCAGCGGGTGCTGGCCGGTGTTGACGCGGTGGGCGTTGACGACCACGCCGGACTCCTGCGCCTGGCGGAAGATCTGCGTCAGGCGCACCCGGGGGATGCCGGGAGCGGCCAGCAGGTCGCGCAGCACCTCTCCGGCGCCGACCGAGGGAAGCTGGTCGACGTCGCCGACGAACAGCAGGTGCGCGCCCGGGGCGACCGCCTTGGCGAGCTTGTTGGCCAGCAGCAGGTCGAGCATGGACGCCTCGTCCACCACGACCAGGTCGGCGTCGAGGGGGTTGTCGCGGTCGAAGGTGGGGTCCCCGCCGGGGCGCAGCTGGAGCAGCCGGTGCACGGTGGTGGCCTCGTGACCGGTCAGCTCCGCCAGCCGCTTGGCCGCCCGGCCGGTCGGGGCGGCCAGGATGACCTTGGCCCGCTTCGCGCGGGCGAGGGTCACCACCGAGCGCACGGTGAAGCTCTTGCCGCAGCCGGGGCCGCCGGTCAGGACGGCGACCTTCTCGGTCAGCGCGAGCCGTACGGCCTCGGCCTGCTCGGGCGCGAGATCGGCGCCGGTCCGGCCGCGCAGCCAGTCGAAGGCGGCCGGCCAGTCCACGTCCGCGAACGCCCCGAGCCGGTCGTGGCCGGAGGTCAGCAGGGTGCGCAGGGTGCCGGCCAGCGACAGCTCGGCACGGTGGAAGGGGACGAGGTAGATCGCGGGAACGGTGCTCTCGTCGCCGTCTCCGTTCTGCTCGCCGCTTCCCCTGGCGGGGACCTCCTCGCGGACCACGCCCTCCTCGGCGACGAGCTCCTCCAGGCAGGCAGCGGTCAGGTCGGGCGGCACCTCCAGGATCTTGACGGCGTCGGCGACCAGGTTGGGGGCGGGCAGATAGCAGTGGCCGTCGTCGGCGGCCTGCGACAGCGTGTAGCGCAGACCGGCCTTGACCCGCTCGGGACTGTCGTGCGGGATGCCCACGGCCTGCGCGATGGTGTCGGCGGTCTTGAACCCGATGCCCCACACGTCGTCGGCGAGCCGGTAGGGCTCCTTGCGGACCACGTCGATGGAGTCCTCGCCGTACTGCTTGAAGATGCGCACGGCGATGGAGGTGGACACCCCGACGCCCTGCAGGAAGATCATCACCTCCTTGATGATCTTCTGTTCCTCCCAGGCGGCGGCGATCATCTTGGTCCGCTTGGGCCCGAGGCCGGGGACCTCGACCAGGCGCTTGGGCTCCTCCTCGATGATCCGCAGGGTGTCGGTGCCGAAGTGGTCGACGATCCGCTCGGCCATCTTCGGGCCGATGCCCTTGATCAGCCCGGAGCCCAGGTAGCGCTGGATGCCCTGGATCGTCGCCGGCAGGACGGTCGAGTACGACCAGACCTCGAACTGCCTGCCGTACTTGGGGTGGGAGCCCCAGCGGCCGGTGAGCCGCAGTGACTCGCCCACCTGCGCCCCGAGCAGCGGGCCGACGACGGTCAGCAGCTCGGTGCCGGACCGCTCGGTGGCGACCCTGGCGATCGTGTAACCGGTCTCCTCGTTGGCGTAGGTGATCCGCTCCAGCACGGCGTCGAGCTGCACGCCGGGCGGCCTGCCCGCGGCGCCTCCGGGAGGATTCGTCATGGCTCGCATTGTCTCCCACATGGCGGGACCCGCCCGACGCGACCGGTGTCACGGGGGACGGAGCGGCCGGCGCTCGCGCGCCTCGCCGGCATCGCCTACGCGACGTCGGGCCGTGTCATCAGCGGCGACCGCAGGTGCAACTCCAGATCGGGACCGGTCAGGGGGACGATGTTCCACGTCGCCACCGCTGTCCCGGCTCCGGCGTCGACCACCAGCCTGACCCGGTGCGGAGTGGTGATGACGTAGAGCTCGGCGACGAACGTGCCGCCCTGCCAGGCGCCGGTCGCGACGACAGGGCGGCCGAGCGGCGAACTCTCCCGCCATACGCCGTGGCCGACCTCGACATCGAGGGACGATCCGAACCGCAGGAGCCATCCACCGTCCACGGGATCGACGATCACCGGGGTTCCGCCGGGCAGAGCGGAACCCTCGGCGGAGGCGTCGATGCTCGCCTTGACGGGACGCCCCGGGGCGGCCGAACCGGGCACCGGCGCGAACGACAGCCGCCGCAGCCGCTCGGCGAGGATCTCGTCGTCCCGGGTGCTTCCCGCCTTCCGGTCGAAGTGGTCCATGCCCGGCAGCAGGCACTCCCACAGTGCGTCGAGCATCTCCTGTGCCTGCGTGTGGGCGCCGGTCACGGCGACCACGAGGTCGTGCGACGGGACGACCACGCATTGCTGGCCGAAGGAGCCGTCACCGTGGTAACCGTGGCGCGACACCCAGAACTGGTAGCCGTAGCCGCTCAGGTAGTCGGAGTCCCCCGATCCGTCCTCGAACGGCAGGGTGTCGATGTGCCGCCTGGTCGCGAGTTCCACCCATTCGCGCGGGACGAGCTGCCGGTCGCCCCAACGGCCTCCGCGCAGCAGCAGCTCGCCGAAGGCGGCCACGGCCTCGGTCGTGAGGTGCAGTCCGTGGAACCCGAAGGCCGCACCGCTCGCCACCCGGTCCCATTCCGCGCGGTCGATGCCCATAGGCGTGAAGAGGCGCTCGTCGAGCAGCTCGGGGAGGCCGCGGCCCGTGACCCGTTCCACCATCCGGGCCAGGATGAAGGTGGTCGGGTTGTCGTAGGCGTGCCGTGTCCCCTCGGTCTCGGGAAAGGGCACGCGCAGGAAGCCCTTCACCAGGTCGCCGGGTTCCAGCCGCCATGCCTCCGCGAGGCTGTCCGTGCGGTGTCCGGTCGTCATGGACAGCAGGTGGTGAACGGTGATGCGGCGTGCCTGCTCCGAGATGCCGGCCGGAACGTGGCCGGGCAGCACGTCCACCACCCGGTCGTCCAGCGCGAGCAGCCCGTCGGCGATCGCGAGCCCGACGGCGACCGCGGTGAACGACTTGGTCAGCGAGTAGAGAAGGTGCGGGCGTCCGGCCGAGTACGGCGCCCACCAGCCTTCGGCGACGACGTGACCGTGGCGTACGACCATGATGGAGTGGCACTCGACGGATCGTGCTTCGAGCCGGTCCAGCATCGCGCCGATCGAACGGGACGACATCCCCGAGGCGGCCGGTGTCGAGCGCGGCAGCAGGGCACGCTGAGAGGGCATGCGGCCACCGTAACAAGGCCGTGCAATCGAATTTCGCGACAAAGCGTGGAGCCTCCCCTCAGGGGCCCGGGGCCGCCCGCCGGCATCGGAGATCACGACGTGCGGCTGGGGTGATTAGGCTGGTCGTATGCCGTCGACGGGGACCCCATACGACTGGGCGTGGGTGGACGTCGCGGTCCCGGGTGCGCCGGGCCGGCTGCCGGGGGTGAGCATGGCCGGGTTCCGCCAGCGCTCCCCCGCGCTCTGGGACATCACCATGGTCGCGTACCCGTTCGTCACCGTGTTCGTCGACCTGAGCGATGAGGAGGCCGTCGTCTACGACGCCCACGGCCGGAGCCGGCGCGGCAGTGTCGTCGCCGGGCTCCTTCCCGGCGATTTCCGGGCGGCCGGCCGCCGGGTCGAGTGCCTGCAGATCCGGCTGGAGCCGGTCGCGGCGGCCGCCGTGTTCGGCGCGCCGGCCGAGCTCAGCGGCACGGTGGTGCCCCTCCAGGACGTCTGGGGCCGCGACGCCGGGCGAGCCGAGGACAGGCTGCGCGCCGCCGCGTCGTGGGACGAACGGTTCGCGATCGCGAGGGACCTCCTCGGCCGGCGGCTGGACGCCCGTCCCCCGGTAGATCCGGAGGTCGCCCACGTCTGGCGGCGGACGCTCGCGAGCCGGGGGCGGGTGCGGGTCGACGGCGTGGCGGACGAGGTCGGCTGGAGTCGCAAGCGCCTGTGGTCCCGTTTCCGGTCGCAGCTCGGGATCACCCCCAAACGCGCCGCTCAGCTGGTGCGGTTCGACCACGCCGCCCACCTTCTGGCGGCGGGGCACTGCGCCGCCGGGGTCGCCGCGGAAAGCGGCTACGCCGACCAGTCCCACCTCAACCGCGAGATCAAGGCGTTCGCCGGGCTCACGCCCACGGCCGTGGCCGAGGCGCCGTGGCTCGCGATCGACGACGTCGCCTGGCCGGCCTCGGCGCCGGTGTCGTCGCCGGCCCGACATCCCTAGTGCTGTGACCGGAAACGATCCCTTCACCCGCTGGTCGATCCGCAAGCTCGCCGCCTACCTGACCCGTCTTCCCGGGCGGGCTGTGCGGATCGGTCGGGAAGCGTTACGTGCCCTGCTCGCCCGCCGGGGGGTCACCTTTCAACGGACCAAGACGTGGAAGGAGTCCCCGACCCGGACGTCGACGCCAAGCTGGACCGGATCGAATACGCCCTGACCCACCGCCCGGAGCGTACCTTCGCCTTTGACGAGTTCGGGCCGTTGGGCATCCGCCCGACCGCCGGATCGGGGTGGGCGGCCCATGGTCGGCCGAACCGGTTGCCGGCCACCTACCACCGCACCCACGGCATCACCTACCTCGGTCCACTCGGCCAGGCGGCGCCGGCGCATCCCGCCACGGATACGGCGATCCCAGCTCGCGATCGATTCCGGGCAAGACATAGCCGTGGAGATGTCACCTATGTTGACTTCATTGGTCACTCGTAGTCATGCGGGACTGCTTCGCTCGTCCACCTCGTACGTATGGCGAAGTCGACTTGAGGGCAGGGTGCGACCCAGCCAGTGGACAGACATAGGCAAACTGCTTAAGCTTCTTTCATGCTCTGAGCCATCGGTCGTCCGACCGATCGGCGGGGCCGAGGTGAGGAACGACCATGCGCGCGATTGAATACGACCGGTTCGGCAGCTATGACGTACTGGAGTTGCGGGAGAGGCGCCTGCCGGTGCCCACCGAGGGGCAGGTGCTCGTCAGGATGTCGGTGGCCGGGGTCAACCCACTGGACGAGACGGTGCGTTCGGGAAAACTCGCACCCGCCCTGCACAAGCCGCTGCCGATCCGGCCGGGTGGCTTCGGCGTGGGGCGGGTCGAGGAGCCCGGCGCCTCGGGACTGGCCGCAGGTGACCGTGTCGTGCTGAGCGGAGGACGGTACGGGGTGAGCACCGACGGTTCGTGGGCCGACTACATCGCGGTCGACGCGGCCCATCTGGTGCCGATCCCGGACGGCGTCGACGACGAGACCGCAGCCGCGCTGACCACCGGCGCCGGTTACCTGACCGCTTACCTGGCGCTGAACGAGTTGGCGGGCTTCCGCGGCGGCCGGAGCGTACTGGCGCCGGGCGTCGGCGGTGCGGTCGGTCAGGGCGGCGTGGAGGTCGCCCGTGTTCTGGGCGCGTCGCAGGCCATCACCACGGCCACCACCACCGAGAAGGCGGAGCTGGGCCGGGCCGCAGGGTATGAGGTCATCGACCTCACGCACGAGTCGCTGCGTGAAGGGGTGGCGCGGCTGACGGACGGTAAGGGCGTGGACGTCGTGCTGGACGGCGTCGGGGGTTCCGTCACCGGGGAGGCACTCGGTTCGTTGGCCGTGGGCGGCACCCTCGTCAGCATCGGTTACGCGGCTGGAGTGCGCGCCGAGATCAACGTGACCGACCTGATATGGAAGAACGCCCACATCCACGGATTCAGGTTCGCCTTGTTCACTCCCGAGCAGGTCAACGCCGCCAACACGGCCCTGCTCGACCTGGTTTCGCAGGGTGAGCTCCACCCGAAGGTGGCGCAGGTCCTCCCGCTGGAGAAGGCTTCCGAGGCGCAACGCCTCCTGGCCGAGTGCGGCCCCTTCGGCCGCATCCTGCTCGCTCTGTGACCCAGCGCGCCGCAACGGGGTGACACGGGGCGTATGCCACAGCGCTGAGGGGAGCACCTGACGGGCACGTCGGCAGTGCGGACATGTCCGTTAGGATCCGCTGACACACCGTGTCGGTGGTACGTGACGCCAGGGGATGTCGCGTCCCCGGAGAAAGGACAACGCGATGACGTGGCCGGCCACGGAGCGCTACGCTTTGGAACCTGCTCCCGGCGGTCTCGCGTTCGTCCAGGACCTGCTGAACACCTCGCCCGCCGGCAGGCCGCGCCATGCCGACTGGCTCGACGACCCCACCACCGCGCAGACGTGGCTGAGCGAGGCGCTCGCCCAGTGGAGCGCGGCTTCCGGTCGGCCCGCTCCTGCGGTGGACCTCACCGATCGTGACTGCGAGGCGCTGCGGGATCTGAGATGGGCTCTCCACAGGCTTCTCTCCGATCAGAGCGACGGTGCCGAGGCCGTGTCCGCGCAGGTACTGGCCGCCCTTCCCACACTGTCGGTCTCGATGCGGGTCGACGAGCGTGGCACCGTCGTCGCAGAACCTTCGGGTACCGGATGGCGGAGGGTCGCATCGCTCGTGCTGATCGAATGCCTCCAGGCCCAGCAGACCGACCAGCGGCGGCGACTGAAGATATGCCGCAACGAGCGCTGCCAGTGTGCGTTCTACGACCGTTCACGCAACAACAGCGGCGTCTGGCACGACGTACGGTTCTGCGGCAACGCCGCGAACCTGCGCGCCTACCGCGCCCGCAAGCGGGAACAGGCCGCCGCCGGCGAGTGACCCTCGCACCGCAAAACCGCACTGGAGTACTCGCTAGTGCCATACGCCTGAAATTCGTCGGATAAATACTTATCCTGATGCGTATGGGGAATCCGGGCCCGTCCGCAGTACCGATCGAGTTGACCGAT
>NZ_FTNI01000022.1:0-90750 GCF_900156315.1 Microbispora rosea
GCCGGCTCCTTGCCCTGATACCCGTGCAGCAACTGAATGACCTGCTGACGCACCCTGTTCAGATCAGCGCCCAGCTTCACCAGCACCTGCGCCGCGACACCCTCACCCTCCCGGATCAACCCCAGAAGAATGTGCTCGGTGCCGATGTAGTTGTGCCCGAGCTGCAACGCCTCGCGCAGCGACAGCTCAAGAACCTTCTTGGCCCGCGGCGTGAAGGGTATGTGTCCCGACGGCGCCGACTGCCCCTGACCGATGATCTCCTCGACCTGCTGGCGCACCCCCTCGAGACTGATCCCAAGACTCTCCAGAGCCTTGGCCGCCACACCCTCACCCTCATGGATCAAACCAAGAAGAATGTGCTCAGTGCCGATGTAGTTGTGGTTGAGCATCCGAGCCTCTTCCTGGGCAAGGACGACAACCCGCCGCGCACGGTCGGTGAACCTCTCGAACATCTCGTCGCTCCTCACAGAGCGGTCAGGCGAGCACGGGAGATCCGGCCCGTCGTTCCGCATGGTAGCCCCGACCCAGCGACCCGCTCCTTGGCAGAAGGGTTCCCCAAGCGCAGGGCGTTCATGCTCTATCCAACCCCCTGCTGGGGGTGACATGTTCCCGATACGCCGCAAGCGAACGAGGTTTTAAGGGAGCGGAAACACAATCGCGCGGTTATGCGATCGTCAGGTCCTCCGACGACTGTCATAACCGCGCGATCAAGACTCGAGTTAGGGAGTGTCCCCGCAGATCTTGCCGTAGCCGGGATCGTCCAGGCGGATGCATCGCAAGGCGGAGGAGGAGCCAATAGCGCAGCTATTGGTGCCCGCTCCCGGCCCTCCGGAGATTCGGAGCTGTGCGGAATCCCCGCGAGTGGGGCGACAACGCCGCGAGGCGCCGTCCGGACGACCCCAGTAGGCAGAAGATCTGCGTGACACGACCTAGTGCGCGTCCTCGTACGCCTGGACGATCGAGGCGGCAATGCGACCGCGCTCACTCACGGGGTGTCCGTGAGCCTTCGCCCAGGCACGGATCTCCGCGCTCTTCTCGCGCGTCATCGCTCGCTGGCCCCCGCCGCCCGCACCACGACGGCGCCCACGGGCCTGCCCGCTGTCCGCGCGCCGCGCGCCGGTGACGAAAGGCGACAGAGCCTCGCGAAGCCGCTTCGCGTTGCCGTCGCTCAGGTCAATCTCATATGACGTGCCGTCAATCGCGAAGGTGACCGTCTCATTGGCCTCGCCGCCATCGAGATCGTCGATGAGAATCACCTGCGTGTGCTTGGCCATCCGGCAATCCTTTCGCAGCCCATAGTTTGATTCGTCAGCCAAACATATACCCGGTTTCCCCTGGCTGACAATTCACGATTGCGGATTCTCAGGAACCTCTGAGTCCGGTGACTTCTCGAGTGGCTCCCGTGCCGTGCGGAGGCCGGCCGCGTCGGAACGTACCAACTTTACGATGCCGTAGACGACCGCGCCGGCGACGACCACGGAAGGTATCAAGGCGGACAATACCTCTGTCATTCTGCCTCGCTCGTGCCGGGGGTGTCATTAGGTGCACCCGAGGGAATTCGAGGACGTGGCAAGGCTGCCGGCCTCTTGCCGGGCCGGGCGCCCTGATACGACCATAGCGCCGGGAGGGACCAGACGCGCCTTCCGGGGTGCCCCTGGAGGGCCGAGGTAATCCTCGTCTCTCCAGCGGCCTTACCGGATGCACTCGAAATCGTACCCAGAATGCCGACGTCGACGGTCACCGCTCCTGGGCCGTCCCGTCGTTTCGGCCGCTTGCGCGCTTCGCCGGCGACGGCGGGCGGCGGGGACGCACACCCCCGGGTTCCGCCCGGCCCACGCCGTAGCCGCAGGTGAGCGACGTGCCGATCGGGACGAACAGGCGCGGACGAACACGCGTGAAGCGGCAAACACCCCCTGCGGAAAAGGGCCGGACCGGGGGCGTACGGCCGTTGAAGAGCTCGGCTGAAACACGGAGCCGGCGTCACGACGGCCGGATCTTCACAAGGAGCCCGGCACCCTTCTCGTACGGCGCGCCAAGCCTTGCGGGATATACGCGCAACCAGATCGTCGCAGCCTGGAAGCCTCGTAAAAAGAGAGGACCGGCCGCTTCCATCAAGATCACGAACGGGAGGTCTGAAGATCGAAAAAAGGAGCGGAGGCACAATCACGCGGACGGCCGGGCCGGTCGTGGCATCGGAGTTTCCCACGACCAAACGATCCCCGCATTCCGCAGACGCCGCCTGCGGCCGGGTGGACGGGTGGGCATCGGAGAGTGCCATAAGGGCCTGTGCGGCTCCATACGGCCCCATAAGCGCCCCTGACGGTTCCTTAAGCCGCCCGTGGGAGGATATGACCCCGGGGGTGGCTGGGGCGAGTCTTAAGGATTGGCGCCGGGGGCGGTCTCGCGGTCATTGGGCACCTCTCGGGACGGTGAACCCAAGCATCGCATGCCCGGGAGGGGCCGCAAGGATTTTCGTCACAGCCGGGCGAGCGCACGGTGCGATCGAAGCCATAGCGAGCCATAGAAAAACGGGGCCGATGGTCCGTTCCATCGACCCCGTCCGTCGTCCTTACTTGACCTTGACCACCACAGTGTTGGCGACCTTGTCATGCAGCGCCTGATGCAGCGGCTTGTCCCACAACAGCCACAGCACGTTCAGAAGAGAGGCGAGGTTCGCGATGTAGGTGATAACGGGAATCCACTGCAGGAACTCGAAAGCGTAGAGCACGCCGGCGCGCTTGAGCGCCGCGTCCTGGGGAAGCCCTCCCGCGTCGAGAGTGCCGCCGACCTGAACGACCTTGATGCCCATGAGTTTCTTGCCGAGCGTCTGCCCCTGCGCCCGCAGCATGAGGAATTCGTAGACGACCATGACGAGGCCGCCCAGGATCGCCGTGAGCAGTGACGCGAGGAAGTAACCGCTTCCGGGGTTGTAAACCCCGCTCGTAATGTCGACGCTCGGGTTGGTGACGATGATCCCCGTGATCACGAGCGTGATGATCGCAAGCGGAATGCCGACGATCACGCCGTCGATGATGCGGGCGACGAGACGCTGCCACCACTCCGCCAGCGGAGCCGGAGCGCCGGGCGGGATCGGGCCCTCGGGCGCGTACGGCTGGCCGTAGCCGGGCTGACCGTAGCCCTGCTGACCGTACTGCTGCTGACCGTAGCCCTGCGGGGGGCTCGGCTGGGCGTACTGCTGCTGCCCGTACTGATCCTGGCCGTACTGCTGCTGGCCCTGCTGAGCTCCGTAGCCCTGCTGGGGGTACTGCTGCTGCCCGTAACCGGGCTGCTGGCCGTAGCCCTGCTGCTGACCGTAGCCCTGCTGGGGGTTCTGCTGGCCGTACTGCTGCTGCTGGGCCTGCTGCCCGTAGCCCTGCTGCTGACCGTAGTCCTGGGGACCGGTCTGCTGGCCGTAGCCGCCCTGGGACGGCTGGCCGTACTGCTGCTGCCCGGCCTGCTGGGCGCCGTAGCCCTGCTGGGGGTTCTGCTGGCCGTACTGCTGCTGGGCCTGCTGAGCGCCGTACCCCTGCTGCGGGCCGGTCTGGCCATACCCCTGCTGGGCGTAACCCGGCTGCGGGCCGGTCTGGCCGTAGCCCTGCTGCCCGTAGCCCTGCTGGCCGTACTGCTGCTGGGCCTGCTGAGCTCCGTAGCCCTGCTGCTGGGCGGCCTCCTGGCCGTAGCCCTGCTGCTGCGGGGTCTGCTGCGGGCCGGTCTGCCCGTAGCCCTGCTGACCGTACTGCTGCGGCTGGCCCTGCTGGGCGCCGTAGCCCTGCTGCTGGCCGTAGCCGCCCTGGGCGGGGTCGTAGCCGGGCGGCTGCTGCGGGCCCGTGTGCTGCCCGCGATAGCTGACCACCGTGACGTCGGGGTCGTATTCCTGGGATTGTCTGTCCGTGTTGTACCCGGGGTTCGATGGCGGCGGTGGCGTTCCGTCCGACTCGTCCTGGGGGTACGGCGGCTGTCCGGTGCTCACCGTGTCACCTCGTTTCGAAGACGCATGCGCCGCACGTAGTAGCACACGCTGATATTGCCAAAAGTAGCGACAGGTGTATCAACAGTCACCTTTGCAGCAGTCGACAAGCAGCGTCAAGATCGACGATCAATGCTCATCAATGGTGATCAATGGCGGTCGAGGTGCAGCAACATCCGGGTGTTCCCCAGCGTGTTCGGCTTGACGTGCTCCAGCTCGAGAAACTCGGCGACACCCTCGTCGTACGACGCGAGCAGTTCCGCGTAGACCTCCTGGGAGACCGGAGTGCCCTGGAGAGGCCGGAAGCCGTGCCTGGCGAAGAACTCCACCGCGAACGTGAGGCAGAAGACCCTCCGCACGCCGAGGTCCCTTGCGGTCTCGATGAGCGCGGCGACGATCCGATGGCCGACGCCGCCGCCGCGTGACGCGGGGTCCACCGCGACGGTCCTGATCTCGGCCAGGTCCTCCCACAGCACGTGCAGCGCGCCGCAGCCGACGATCTGCCCGTCCGCCTCGGCCACCCAGAACTCCTGGACGTCCTCGTACAGCGTGACCGTGCTCTTCTTGAGCAGGCGGGGCCCGACACCCGAGTACGCGTCGACGAGGCGCCTGATCGCCCGGACGTCCGGCGTCCTGGCCCGGCGCACCGTCACGGCCGTGGCACCCGACTCACTGGGCGTCTGCGCGGCGACCTGCTCCATGACCGGTCAGCCTAGCCGGAGCGCGGCCGATCCCCTGCGGTAGGCCACCGGGCGTGCCCCGGGATAACGGTCATTCCCAAACGCCCCACCCGACATCAGAAATGACTCTGCGTAGCCATCCGGATGCGGACGGATGTGCGGTCGCGCTCCGAGGGGGTTGTCCAGGTTCGTCCCAGTTTTTTCAGCAGCCCGAGCAGCACACCCGAACACTCGGATCGCTCTAAACCCAGGTGAACACGGACGTATCACTACCGAACCCGTGACCCGACCGTGATCGTTTGGTTGTCAAACGTAGACGGGTTTCGGAGTTCTGGTTGAGCAAGAACTCGCCGTGCACTATCGTCCAGCGACGATGCCGGTCATCGTGAGCGCTCACGGAGACCGGGCGCCGAATCTTCGAAGCACCGAGTGCGAAGGGGAGCCGGGGACCCAACTGCAGGATCAGGATCGGTTCGGTCTCAGATCGTCAAGGGGTGAATCCGCCAGGTAGGGCTACTCCGGCCCGAACCCGTCAGCTAACCCGGTAGGCGCTCAGCACTGCCCCGCCGTACGGCTCCGTCTCGACGACGGGCCCGCCGCGGGGCACACGTGGGAGAGGAGCTCGGTTGCGCATGCGTGGAGAGCGGCCGGCGGGCAGGCACGCCCGCGGCCGACGGTCCGGACCCGGCACGGCCGGTCCGGGTCCCATCCGCCGTTTGGCGTTCGTCGGCGTCGCGATCACCGCGATCACGTTCGGCGCCCCGGTGGTCCGCGCCACCGCCGACCCGAAGCCGAGCCTCAAGGAGCTCACGGCGCAGGTCGAGAGCCTCTACACCGAGATCGAGACGCTCAGCGAGCAGTACAACGGCGAGCGGGTACGCCTGAAGGCGGCCGAGCGGTCCGCCGACCTCGCCAAGAAGAACCTCGCCAAGAGCGAGGCCGAGCTCGAGGTCCGCCGGCAGAAGGCGAGCGCCCTCGCGCAGCACTCCTACATGACCAACGGGCTCGGCAACGCGCTCGTGCTCATCGACAGCGACGCCGACCCCCGCCGCTACCTGGACCAGGCCTCCACGACGTACGCGCTGGAGCTGCAGCAGAGCCAGGAGGTCGCCGAGGTCACCAAGGCCATGGACGCCGCCGCACGGGCCAGGGAGAGCGCCTCCGCCCGGCAGGCCGAGGTCAAGAAGCTCCTCAGCGGCCTCGACTCGCGGCGCGACAAGATCACGAAGCTGATCAAGAAGACCGAGAGCAACCTCTACCGGCAGGTCTCCCAGACGATCGGCCGCGAGACGCGCGCGAGGACGGCGTTCCCCATCATCGGTGACGGCAAGGCCGCCCAGGCGGCGCGATGGGCCCTCGGGCAGCAGCTCAAGCCGTACGTGTGGGGCGCCGAGGGGCCCGGCTCCTTCGACTGCTCCGGCCTGGTCATGGCGGCCTACCAGTCCGTCGGCATCAGCCTGCCCCACTACACCGGCGACCAGTGGACGGCGGGCACCCACATCCCCCGTGACCAGCTCCGCCCCGGCGACCTGGTGTTCTTCTACTCCGACCTGCACCACGTGGGCATCTACATCGGCAACGGCTACATGATCCACGCGCCGCGCACCGGAGACGTCGTCCACATCGCGAAGATCGACGGACGGCCGTTCGCGGGAGCGGTGCGCGTCGCCGACTGAGCCCCTCCTCCACGGAGGGGCGTCGGTCCCTTCCTATGAAACGAACACGGTCAGATGAGGCGGCGGCGTGCCGCCCAGGCGACCGCCTCGATCGCCGTCGCCACGCCGATGCGGTCGCAGATGCACCGCAGCCGGCGCCGCACGGTTCGGCCGCTGACGTCGAGACTGCGGCCCACCCGGTCTGCGGTCACACCCTTGGCCAGCTCCGCGAGGAGAAGCAGATCCTCTTCGGTGAGACCGGCACGCTCAAGGTCCGAGGCGAGACTGTCACCTCGGTAGACGACCTCGGGAACACCCATCGTCCGCCCTCCCCCACGACGATGATTCGTCGGCCCACCCTTCAGGGAAGGTAAACGCCTCGCGTGAAGGTCGTCAAGGTTGGGGGATGTCTGACAGGGGCCGCCGGACGCTCCTAGGGGCCGGAGCGGCGTGCCTGGCCGCCTCGACGTCGTCCATGTGGATCTCGGCCCAGCGCCTGATCGCTTCGAGCAGCGGCTTCCGAGTGGCCACCCTCTTCCCTTCTCCTCCCCTACGCACTTCCAGGTGCCTTCTTACTGAAAGAGAGCGGATCTTCCTACGCTCCTTGCCACAGCGGAAGGAGAAAGAGGCTCATGAGAGCACTGGTAGCACAGGACGGAGCCGTACGGATCGTCGATGCGGCAGAGCCCGAGCCCGGGCCGGGGCAGGTGCGGATCAGGGTCGAGGCGGCGGCCGTGAACCCCGTCGACCTGGCCACGGCCGCGGGCGTCCTCGCCGACAACCGGCTCATGCCGCACCACGAGACGTACGCGCTCGGCTGGGACGTGGCGGGCGTGGTCGACCGGGCCGGGCCGGGCGTGACGGGCGTACGTCCGGGCGAGCGGGTCATCGGGCTGTCGGACCGGCTGACGGACCCGCTCAAGGCCCAGGCGGACCTGGTGGTGCTGGACGAGACGGCGGTGGCTCCCGCGCCCGCGGGAGTGGCCGCGCCCGAGGCGTCCACGTTGCCGCTGAACGCGCTCACCGCCCTTCAGGCGCTCGATCTCGCCGGGCTCGCCGAGGGCGAGACCCTGCTCGTCACGGGAGCGGCCGGCGGCGTCGGCGGCTATCTCGTGGAGCTGGCCGTGGCGCGGGGGCTCAGGGTCGCGGCGGTCGCCGCGCCCGGCGACGAGGCGCTGGTGCGGGGCTTCGGCGCGGAGTGGTTCGTCCCCAGGGACGCCGACCTGGCGGCGGCCGTCAGGGCCGTCGTTCCCGGCGGCGTGCACGGCCTGGTGGACGCGGCGGTCGTCGGACTGCCCGCGCTGGACGCCGTGCGCAACGGGGGCGCGTTCGTCGCCGTCACCGCCGGACAGGCCCCCGTCCCGCTGCGCGGCATCCGGGTCTCGACGGTGTTCATCCGCGCGGACGCGGCCCAGCTGCGGGAGGTCGCGAAGCTGGCCGAGGCGGGGCGGCTGAGCCTGCGGGTCGCCGGCACCTACCCACTGGACCGGGCGGCCGAGGCGTACGAACGCCTGCGGAAGGGCGGCCTGCGCGGCCGGCTGGTCCTGCTGCCCTGAATCTCCCGGTCTACCTGGGCAGGCACGCCGCGGGCCGGACGGCCATGCCGTCCGGCCCGCGCTTAGAAAATCACACAGCGATCAGGCGCGACCGAGCAGCTCGCGCACCCGGTCGCGGCCCACGGCCAGCAGCAGCGTGGGCAGCCGCGGGCCGGTGTCGCGGCCGACGAGCAGCCGGTAGAGCAGGGCGAAGAAGGCCCGCTGGGCCGCCTTCAGCTCGGGCGTGGCCGCCTTGGCGTCCATGTCGAGCCCGGCCTGCATCTTCGGCACGCCGTACACGAGCGTGGTCAGCCCGTCGAGCGACCAGTGCGCGTCGAGTCCCTCCGCCAGCAGGCGCAGCGACTCACGGTCCTGCTCGCCGAGCGTGTCGAGCAGTTCCTTGTCGGGCGTCTCGCGCACCTGCGTGCGCTCCTCCGCCGGCACGTAGGTGTTCACCCAGTGCTGGGCGCGGTCGAGCCGCGGCCGCAGCTCGTCCAGCCCGGCGATCTCCGGGTCGAACGCGCGCAGGATGCGCAGCGTCTGCTCATCGTGCCCGGTGGTGATGTCCACGACCGAGGCGAGCGTCCGGTAGGGCAGTCGCCGCGGCGTCTCCGGCAGAACCCGGGCGGCCGTGCTCGACGCCCGGCGGTAGGCGGCCTGGTCGGCCGGCAGCGCCGTGCCGTCCTGCGCCTTCTTCGTCAGCGTGTCCCACTCGTCGTACATCCGCTGGATCTCCTGGTCGAAGGAGACCTTGAACGACTGGTTGGGACGGCGGCGGGCGTACAGCCAGCGCAGCAGCGCGGGCTCCATGATCGACAGAGCGTCGGCCGGGGTCGGCACGCCGCCCTTGGAGCTGCTCATCTTGGCCATGCCGCTGATGCCGACGAAGGCGTACATCGGCCCGATCGGCTGCGAGGCGCCGAAGACCTCGCGGACGATCTGGCCGCCGACGACGAACGACGAGCCCGGCGAGCTGTGGTCCACCCCCGACGGTTCGAAGACCACGCCCTCGTAGGCCCAGCGCATCGGCCAGTCGACCTTCCACACCAGCTTGCCGCGGGTGTGCTCGGACAACAGGACCGTCTCGCCGTGGCCGCAGACGCAGGTGTACGACAGCGCCGTGGTCTCGTCGTCGTACGACGTGACCGTGGTCAGGTCGCGGTCGCAGACCGAGCAGTAGGGCTTGTAGGGGTAGTAGCCCCCCGCTCCGGAGCCGTCGTCCTCGCTCGCGGCCCCCGAGCCTTCGAGGGCGGCGGCCTCGTCGGCGTCCGCGACCTGCTTGGTCTTGGCCTTCTTGGTGCGGTACTGGTCGAGGATCGCGTCGATCCGCCGCCGCTCGCGCATGGCGAGCAGCACCTGCTCCCGGTATGCCCCGGAGGTGTACATCTCCGTCTGGCTGATGCCGTGGAACTCCACGCCCAGCTCCGCCAGCGCGGCGATCATCGGCGCCTTGAAGTGCTCGGCCCAGTTGGGGTACTCGCTGCCGGGCGGGGCCGGGACGGCGGTCAGCGGCTTGCCGATGTGCTCGTTCCAGGCGGGGTCGATACCCACCGGGACCTTGCGGAAGCGGTCGAAGTCGTCCCACGAGATGATGTGCACGCACTCGTAGCCGCGCCGCCTGATCTCGTCGGCCACCAGGTGCGGGGTCATGACCTCGCGCAGGTTTCCGAGGTGGATCGGTCCGGACGGGCTGAGGCCGGACGCGCAGACGACGGGTTTGCCCGGTGCGCGCCGTTCGGCCTCGGCGATGACCTCATCGGCGAAACGCGCCACCCAGTCGGCGTCCATCACGTCAGTCCTCTCTGAACGGGATCCTGCCTTCTATGGTCCCGTACGCGAGGGAGTCGTCAGGACGTGTTCCTGGCGTAGACCAGCCGAAGGCCGATCAGCGTGAGCCATGGCTCGTGCACGTCGATCGTACGGGCCTCGCCGATCACGAGCGGCGCACCGGTGCCCGTGGCGACCACGGTGACGTCGTCGGGGTCGGAGGCCAGCTCGGCCGTCATACGGTCCACGATGCCGTCGACCAGGCCCGCGAAGCCGTAGATGATGCCCGACTGGAGCGCCTCGACGGTGTTCTTGGCGATGACCGACCGCGGCCGCACCAGCTCCACCTTGTGGAGCTGGGCCCCGGCCGTGGCCAGCGCGTCCACCGAGATCTCCAGGCCGGGCGCGGTCACCGCCCCGACGTACTCGCCCCGGGCCGAGACCGCGTCAAACGAGGTGGCCGTGCCGAAGTCGACGATCACGCACGGCCCGCCGTAGAGGGTGGTGGCGGCGAGCGCGTTCACGATGCGGTCGCTGCCGACCTCCTTGGGGTTGTCCATCCGGACCGGGACGCCGGTGCGGACGCCCGGCTCGACGACCACCGCCGTGACGTCGCCGTAGTAGCGCCGGGACATCTCCCGCATCTCGTTGAGCACCGACGGCACCGTGGAGCAGATCGCGATGCCGCTGATGTCGGCGTCCTTGAGAAGCGGCGACTGCCCGAGGAGACCCTGGAGCACCACCGCGATCTCGTCCGCCGTACGGCGGGGGTCGGTGGCGATCCTCCAGTGCTCGATCACCTCTTCACCCTCGAACAGGCCCAGCACCGTGTGGGTGTTGCTGACGTCGATGGTGAGCAGCATTCCCTGATTATGCCTCACGAAGATCTAGAGCAAGGTCGAGTGCCGGGGCCGAGTGCGTGAGCGCGCCGACGGACAGGTAGTCGACCCCGGTCTCGGCGACCGTGCGGGCCACGTCGAGGGTCAGCCCGCCGCTCGACTCCAGCCGCGCCCGGCCGGCCACCAGCCGTACGGCCTCGGCGAGCTGGTCCACGGTGAAGTTGTCGAGCAGGATCTCCTCGGCGCCCTCGGCCAGGACCGGCTCGATCTGGTCGATGCGGTCCACCTCGACCTCGATCGGCAGGCCGGGGAAGGCCTGCCGTACGGCGCGGAACGCCTCGGCGACGCCTCCGGCGGCGACGACGTGGTTGTCCTTGATCAGGCCGGCGTCGTGCAGGCCCATCCGGTGGTTCACCCCGCCGCCGGCCCGCACGGCGTACTTCTCCAGGGCGCGCAGCCCCGGCAGGGTCTTGCGGCTGTCGCGGACGCGCGCGCCGGTGCCCTCGATGGCGTCCGCCCAGCGGCGGGTCTGGGTCGCGATGCCGGACAGGTGGGTGAGGAAGTTGAGCGCGGTGCGCTCCATCGTGAGCAGGTCCCTGGTCGCGCCCCGCACGGTCATCACCACGTCGCCGGGGCGCACGCGGTCGCCGTCGGCCGCGTGCCGCTCGACCTCGACCGGCCCGGCGGCCTGGTGGAAGACGGTCTCGGCCACGGCCAGGCCGGCGACCACGCCCTCCTTGCGGGCCACGACGTCGGCGGCGGCCCGCTGGCCGGCGGGAATGGTGGCGACCGAGGTCACGTCCTGCCCCCCGGCCAGGTCCTCCTCCAGCGCGGCCCGGACGAGACCGAGCACGGCGTCCGGGTCGAGGCCGGCCTTCTCCAGCTCGGTCCGCAGTTCCTCGTGAGGCGTGTACGTCAAGGTCAGTCCCTCCGCCGTCAGAGCGATGTCGATGTGTGCCCGCCAGTGGGCGTCGTCGCGGTCGGGGTGGTCCTCCCGCCAGTGCGAGCCGCGGGTCTCCTCACGCACGGCCGCCGCGGCGACCAGCGCGGACGCCACCGTGAGGAGGTTGGTCGCCTCCCACGACTCGGTGCAGGGCTCGACCGCCACCGGCGTCCAGCGGGCGTCGGAGAGCGCGCGGGCGACCTGCGCGAGGCTCTGGTCGCTGCGCAGCACCCCGGCGCCCCGGCTCATGTGGCCCTGGACCCTCGGCCGCGTACGCGGGTCCACCAGGCCCTCGGGCCGGTCGTCCCGCCCGGGCTCGCGCGGGCCGAGCTTCTCCACGGCCAGGTGGGCGGCGATGCGCTCGCCGTACACGAGCCCTTCGAGGAGGGAGTTGGAGGCCAGCCGGTTGGCGCCGTGCACGCCCGTGCAGGCCACCTCTCCGCAGGCGTACAGGCCGGGCACGCTGGTCCTGCCGTACAGGTCGGTGCGCACGCCGCCGCTCGCGTAGTGGGCGGCGGGGGCGACGGGGATGGGCTCGGTGACGGGGTCGATGCCGTGCTCGCGGCAGACGGCGAGGATCGTGGGGAACCTGGAGCTCCACTTCTCCTCGCCGAAGTGGGTGGCGTCGAGGTAGACGTGGTCGGCACCGGTCCGCGCCATCTGGCGCATGATCGTCTTGGCGACGACGTCGCGGGGCGCGAGGTCGGCCAGCTCGTGCACGCCCTGCATGAAGCGCTCGCCGTTCGCGTCGATCAGCACGGCGCCCTCGCCGCGCACGGCCTCGGAGACCAGCGGCTGCTGGCCGGTCGCGCCCTCGCCCAGCCACAGGACCGTGGGGTGGAACTGCACGAACTCGATGTCCCTGACCACCGCGCCGGCCCGCAGCGCCAGCGCCACGCCGTCCCCGGTGGACACGACCGGGTTGGTGGTGGCCGCGTAGATCTGGCCCATGCCGCCGCTGGCCAGCACCACGGCCCCGGCCCGTATGGCGCCGACGCCGTCGCGGGCGCCCTCGCCCATCACGTGGAGCGTGACCCCGCAGGCGCGGCCCTCGGCGTCGAGGAGCAGGTCGAGGGCGAGGGCGTGCTCGATGATCTCGATGCGGGGCTCGGCCAGCGCCGCCTCGGCCAGGGCCCGCTGCACCTCCGCGCCGGTCGCGTCGCCGCCCGCGTGGACGATGCGGTTGCGGTGGTGGCCGCCCTCCCGGGTGAGCTGGAGCTCGCCATCGGTGTCTCGGTCGAACTCGGCGCCGTGGCTCATCAGCCGCTTGAGCGCGTCGGGGCCCTCGGTGACCAGGACGCGTACGGCTTCCTCGTCGCACAGGCCGACCCCGGCGACGAGCGTGTCCCTCAGGTGCTCGTCGGGGGTGTCCTCGGGGTCGAGGACGGCGGCGATGCCGCCCTGGGCCCACCGGGTGGACCCGGCCGACAGCACGTCCTTGGTGACCACGAGCACCCGCGCCAGCGGGTCGAGTTCGACGTGGCGCAGCGCCACGGTGAGGCCGGCGATGCCCGACCCGATCACGACGGCGTCGGCCTCGACGGTCCAGCCGGGTGCGGGGGCGGTGAGTCTGCGTGCGAGCGCCACCATGAGGGGATCCCCTTTCGTCATAATGACGATAACGCCCCCCGGGCGATGGTGACGCCCCGGCCCCCTCCTACGAGGAGGACGCCGCAGAGCCCGTGCCTGCCGCAGGGTCGTTGCAGAGCTGGGCGGCCAGAGTGGCGTGGGCCCATTCCTCCCACCGGTCCTGCGACCAGCCGCGATCCTGCACGAAGAGCAGGTACAGCTGCGGGCTGAGCAGGCAGAACAGCAGGTCCGCCGCGGTCGCGACGGAGACGTCGGGGCGGGCGCCGGGTTTGCCGGCCAGCGCCTGGGCCGCGGCGTGCTGCACGACGTAACGCGGGTCGGGGCCGTCCGGCCATTGCGCGGCGATCTGCGGGTCGGCGGCCCCGGCGGACTCGATCATCGGCATGAGCGGGGCGACCCGGGCGAGGATCTCACTCGTGCCCCGGACGTGCGCGCGCAGCTGACCGGCCGCGGTCGGCTCGGCGCACGCGGCGCGGAACCACTCACGGTCCATGACGGCCACCGGCTCGGTGTCACCGGCGATGGACGTGTCGACGACGTCCTTGAACAGCGTGCGTTTGTTGCCGAAGACGAAGTAGACCGTCTGAACGGCCACACCCGCCCGGTCGGCGACCTCCTGCAGGCTCGTCGCCCCGTAGCCGTGCGCCACGAACAGCTCCCGCGCCGCCTGGATGACCTTCTCGCGAGTGCGACGGGAACGCTCGGCCCGTTTGTCCGGCCGCTTGACGGTGTCCATGGCGCGAGTATATCTCTAGAGATAGTCACTAGAGTTCAACTCTAAAAACCTGGAGCAGAGCCATGGACAAGCACGACACCGCGGGCACGGACACCCGGCTGGACGAGGAGGAGGCCGTACGCCGAGCGCTGGAGAACTACTACCGGGCCGGCAAGCCGCCGTGGGACACCGGCGTGACGCCACCCGAGCTGGTCGCCCTGATCGAGGGGCACGAGCCGGGGAACGGGGCGGGGAACGGGGCGCTGCCGCCCGGCCGGGCCCTGGAGCTCGGCTGCGGCACCGGAACCAACGCCATCTACCTGGCCCGGCACGGCTGGGAGGTCGTGGCGGTCGACCTGGTCGACCGCGCGATCGAGCAGGCCCGGGAGAGGGCCGCCACGGCGGGAGCGGCCGTGCGGCTGCTGCAGGGCGACGCCACCCGGCTCGACGAGCTGGACGCGCCCGGCCCCTACGACCTGTTCTTCGACCTGAGCTGCTACTGCGGCATCCCGCCGCACCGCCGGGACGCGTACGCCGCCGGGCTCACCCGCCGCGCCGCTCCCGGCGCACGGCTGCTGATGTTCGGGTACGGCCCCGGAACGCTCGGCGACACGTTCGCCGGCGTCACCGCCGACGAGCTGCGCGCCAGGTTCGCCGGCTGGGAGCTGGCCGACGTCACACCCGGGACGAACCCGTTCCCCACCTTCTGGTTCACGCTGCGGGCCGGGACGGCCTGAGGCGTCGCACCCCCTACAGGGTCAGGACCACGTTGTCGATGAGGCGGGTGGTGCCCACCTTGGCGGCCACGGCGAGGATCGCCTCGCCGCGGTGGCCGTCGGCGACCGGGGCGAACGTCGCGGGGTCGGCCAGGATCAGGTAGTCGAGCAGCAGCGGCGGGTCGAAGCGGGCCGCCTCCTCCAGCACGGCCCTGGCGGCGTCGAGGATCCCGGCCGGCCCCGCGGTCTCGGCCCGCGCCGCGCCGGCCCGCAGCGCCCGCGACAGCGCGAGCGCGGTGGCGCGGTCGGCCTCGGACAGATACCTGTTGCGGCTGGACAGCGCGAGACCGTCGGGCTCCCGCACGGTCGGGGCGCCGACGATCGACACCGGGACGTCGAGGTCGGCCACCATCCGCCGGATCAGCGCGAGCTGCTGGGCGTCCTTCTGCCCGAAGACCGCGACGTCCGGCCGCACCAGGTTGAACAGCTTGAGCACCACGGTCAGCACGCCGTCGAAGTGGCCGGGCCGGAAGGCGCCCTCGACCACGCCGCCCATGCCGCCGGCCGAGACCTCCACCTGGCGGTCCGGCAGGTACATGTCCTCGGCCGAGGGCGCGAAGACCACAGCCACGCCCTCCTCCTCGCACGCCCGGAGGTCGGCGTCGAACGTACGGGGATAGCGGGAGAAGTCCTCGTTGGGGGCGAACTGCAGGGGATTGACGAACACGCTCACCACCACGTGGTCGGCGTGCTCGCGCGCCAGCCGCACCAGCGACCGGTGGCCCTCGTGGAGCGCCCCCATCGTGGGGACCAGGGCGATCCTCCCGGGGCCGAGCGCGTCCCTCGCCTTGTCGAGGGCGGCGCGGTCGGCGGCGACGGTCAGGTCCATATGTTCCCTCCCAGGGCGTCCAGAAGGCGTTCGGCCGCCTCCGGCTTGAGCAGGCCCGCCGCGAGCGCCCGGTCGGCGGTGAGCCGCGCCAGGGCGACGTACGCGTCCGCGGCCTCGGGGGCGGCCAGGATGAGCGCGTCGACGTGCTTGCGCACGGTGCCCGCGTCGCCGCGGACCACGGGCCCGGTGAGCCCGCTGATGCCGAGACGCAGCACGTTGTCGAGTGCCGCGCTCAGCAGCGGGCCGAGCATCCGGCCCGGATGCTCCACGCCGATCTTCGCGAGCAGTTCCTGCGACTCGGCCACGAGCGTCACCATGTGGTTCGCGGCGCCGGCCAGGGCGGCGTGGTAGAGCGGCCGGTCCCGGTCGGCGATCCACACCGGCTCGCCGCCCATCTCGATCACCAGCGCCTCGGCCACCGGCCGCAGCAGGTCGGGCGCCGTGACGCCGAACGAGCAGCCGTTGAGCCGGGTCAGGTCGTCGCTCCTGCCGGTGAACGTCATCACGGGATGCAGCGCGAGCGGCAGCGCCCCCGCCTCGGCCGCGGGGTCGAGGACGCCCAGGCCGTACGCGCCGCTGGCGTGCACGAGCAGCTTGCCGCGCAGGTCGGCGCCGGTGGCGGCGAGGCCGGAGACGAGGCCGGGCAGGACGTCGTCCGGCACGGTCAGCAGCACGAGCTCGGACCTGGCGATCACCTCGTCCGGCCTGCTGAGCTTCAGGCCGAGGCGGTCGGCGGCGCGTCGCGCCGACGCGTCGGATACGCCGCTGGCGGCCACCACCCGATGACCCGCGAGCATGAGCGCGGCTCCGAGCACGGAGCCGACCCGTCCCGCGCCGAGCACTCCCACGGCGAGCCGCGCCGGGCGGTCACTTGTGTCCATGACGCCTCCCCTCGGTTCAGCGTAGCGGCGGCGCTCCCGCCGGCCCGGGCGTGGCCCAACGGTCGGATTTTGTCCCGTTTCTCACGGGCCTATGTTGAGCCATAAGTACGAAAGTGACTACTTTTCGTCACGGCCTCGGCGTGTCGGTAACGTACGACGCTGTGGAGGTCACCTGGCGGGAGGCCATGCGGCGGGCGCTCTACGGCGCGGAGGGTTTCTACCTGCGGGAGCGCCCCGACCGGCATTTCCGCACGTCGGTGCAGGCCTCGCCGGTCTTCGCCGAGGCCGTGCTGCGCCTGCTCCTGCGGGCCGACGCCGCCCTCGGCAGGCCCGACCGGGTCGATCTCGTGGACATGGGCAGCGGCACCGGCCTGCTGGCCGCCCGAGTGCTCGCCGCCGCGCCGCCGGACCTCGCGGAGCGGCTTCGGGTCACCGCCGTCGACCTGTCCCCCCGGCCGGCCGATCTCGACCCCCGCGTCGCCTGGGAGCCGGAGGCGCCGTACGGGATCGGGGGCCTGGTGATCGCCAACGAGTGGCTGGACAACGTGCCGCTCGACGTCGCCGAGATGACGCCGGACGGCCCTCGCCTCATGCTCGTGGACCCCTCGACCGGCGACGAGAGGCTCGGGCCCGCTCCCGGCCCGGAGGACCTCGCCTGGCTGGAGCGCTGGTGGCCGCTGCGTTCGCCGGGGGAACGCGCCGAGATCGGCCGCCCGCGCGACGAGGCGTGGGCCTCGCTGATCGCGCGGATGGCGCGCGGCACGGCGGTCGCCGTGGATTACGCCCACCTGGCCGGGCGGCGGCCCCCGCTCGGCACGATCGCCGGATATCGCGACGGCGCGGTCGTCCCGGCCACGCCGGACGGGTCGTGCGACATCACGGCCCACGTCGCGCTGGACGCCTGCGCGGCGGCCGGAGAGCGGGCGGGGGCGCGGGCGTCCACGCTCACCACGCAGCGGGAGGCGCTGCGGGAGCTGGGGGTCACCGGCGCCCGGCCGCCGCTCGCGCAGGCGTCGGCCGATCCCGCCGGATACGTGCGCGCGCTCGGCCGGGCCGCGCAGGAGGCCGAACTGATCGACCCGGCCGGTCTCGGCGGCTTCGGCTGGCTCAGTCAGACCGTCAGACGGTGACCTTGAGCGACTCCAGGCCGCGCATAATGTAGCTGGGCTTCCAGGCGGGCTCCTCGGCGAGCTCCAGCTTGGGCGCCAGCCGGAGCAGGGCGGCGAACGACTCGGCCATCTCGACCCGCGCGAGCGGCGCGCCGAGGCAGAAGTGGATGCCGGCGCCGAACGAGATGTGCGGGTTGTCCGCCCGGCCGATGTCGAGACGGTCGGGGTCGGCGAAGACCTCGGGGTCCCGGTTGGCCGAGCCGAACAGCAGCGCGATCTCCACCCCCTTGGGGATCGTGACCCCGCCGACCTCGATGTCCTCCAGCACCCACCGCTCGAACATCTGCGCCGGGGTGTCGTAGCGCAGCACCTCCTCGACCGCCGTCGGCATCAGGCCGGGGTCGGCGCGCAGCCGCTCCAGCTCACCCGGGTTGCGGAACAGCGCCCACCATCCGCTGCCGGTGGCGTTGACCGTGGCCTCGTGACCGGCGTTGAGCAGCAGCACGCAGGTGCCGATCAGCTCGTCCTCGGTCAGCCGGTCGCCGTCGTCCACCACCTGGGCCAGCGCCGAGATCATGTCGTCGCCCGGCCGGTCCCTGCGCGCCCTGGCCAGCTCGCGCAGGTAGCCGGCGAACTCCGTGGCCGCGCCTACGGCCGTGTGCTGGGCCTCCAGCGAGGGATTCAGCTCGTACATCCCGCAGATGTCGGCCGACCAGGGACGCAGCAGGTGCCGGTCGGCCTCGGGCACGCCCAGCATTTCGGCGATCACGGTGACCGGCAGCGGCTCGGCCACCTCGGCCAGCAGGTCGCCGCCGCCGCGCTCGACCAGTCCCTCGGTCAGCTCGGTCGCGATCCTCCGCACCCGGGGCCGCAGCGACTCGACCATGCGGGGCGTGAACGCCTTGGACACCAGGCGGCGCAGCCGCGTGTGGACCGGCGGCTCGACGTCGAGCATCCCGGCCCGGATCACCCGCCAGAACGGTTCCTGGAACTCCGGCTCGGGCTCGCGGCCGAACGCCTCGTGCGTCGCCACGTGCAGGTAGGACCGGCCGAGGCGCCGGTCGCGCAGCAGCGCGTTCACATCGGCGTGGCGGGCGATCAGCCACTGCCCTGTCGGCTCGAAGAAGCTGACCGGATCGTTGTCGCGCAGGTCGCGGTAGGCGTCATAGGGGTACGCGATGAACTCGGCATTCCAGGGATCAAACTTCACAATGGACAACAATACGGATAAAAGGCCTCGCCTGGGAGTACGGGCGTACGGGTGCGTCATGCCGTAGGTTGGGGCGATGCCGAAGCGCCGCGAACAGCATCGCAGGGAACCTCGCGAACTCGGCGATCTGCCTTATGCCGATCATCTGGAGCCGTTCGACGGCCGGCTCAGCCAGGGCGGCGACTACGACACGGTCCTGTTCGACGGGCAGGAGTTCGATGACGCCGACGCCGGAGGCGCCCGGTTCATGGAGTCGGCGTTCACCTCGGTGACGTTCACCGGCGGCCGCTATCGGCGCGCCCGGTTCTCCGACGTGTGGATGAACGGCGTGCGCTGGGTGGGCGGCGACCTCACCGAGTCCGTCTGGGTGGACGCGGAGATCGTCATGAGTGCCCCGGCCGGCACGGCGCTGCCCGGCGCCGAGATGCACCAGGTGTTCTTCCACCGCTGCAAGCTCGACTCGGTCAACCTCCGCGCGGCCGAGCTGCGGGAGGTCTCCTTCGTCGAGTGCACGCTGCGCGACGTGGACTTCGCGGGCGCCACGCTGACCGGCGTCGACTTCCCCGGATCCACGCTTGAACGGGTGCGGTTCGACAAGGCGCGCATGTCCCGGGTCGACCTGCGCGGCGCGGTGTCCCTGGGCATCTCCGACGGCTACGACGCGCTGCGCGGCGCGACCGTCAGCGGCGTCCAGCTGATGGAACTCGCTCCGATGTTCGCCCACGTCCTGGGGGTCACGGTCGACGACGGCTGACCTCGCCCGAGCCGCCCGCACTTGCGGCCGGAGGGCGGGGTCGGGTTATAGTGCCGTCCAGGTCATGAGTGCCAGCGTCAAGCCCCGGCTTGCTGGCCGGCAACCCTCGCGCTCGCGGCGGGGTGCCCCGGGTGAGGACCGGGTCCGGCACGAGGTGTGCCGGGCAAGCGCGGGCTCCGCCTTCCGACGCCATGGCCGGGGTCCCCGACCCAGGAGGATTGGCGTGTCCGCACTCACCTTCGTCCAGCAGGCCGTCACCCGCATCTCCGCCACCCACGTCTCCGAGCCCGATCTCGCCCCCGTGCGCCTGCCGGCCGTCGTGGGCGCCGATCTGGAGGTGCCCGTCAGGGGCGGCAGGCTCGTGCCGTACGCGAACCTCGACTACGCGGCGAGCGCGCCCTGTCTGGAGCCGGTGAACGCCGCCGTCGCGGCGGCGCTGCCGGCCTACTCCAGCGTCCACCGGGGCGCGGGCTACGCCTCGCAGCTCACGACGGCCAGGTATGAGCAGGCCAGGCACACCGTGCGGGCCTTCGTCGGCGCCCGGCCCGGCGACGCGCTGGTCTTCGTGCGCAACACGACCGACGCCATGAACCTGCTGGCCCGCAGCCTCCCCGAGGGCACCACCGTCGTCGTGTTCGAGACCGAGCACCACGCCTCGCTGCTGCCCTGGCCCGACGCCGTACGGCTCGCGCCGCCCGCCTTCCCCGGCGAGGCGCTTCGCGCGGCCGACGAGGCGCTGGCCGCGATCGACGGCCCCGCCCTGCTCGTCGTGACCGCGGCCTCCAACGTCACCGGCGAGCTGTGGCCGATCGCCGGGCTGGCGCACATCGCCCACCGGCACGGCGCGCGGATCGCCGTGGACGCCGCCCAGCTCGTCCCCCACCGCGGGCTCAACCTCGCCGCGCTCGACCTCGACTACGTGGCCTTCTCCGGGCACAAGCTCTACGCCCCGTTCGGCGCCGGGGTGCTCGTGGGCCGCCCCGACTGGCTCGCCGACGCCGATCCGTACCTGCGCGGCGGCGGAGCCGTACGGTCCGTGGGCGAGACGGTGGACTGGAGCGACGACCCCGAGACGCGGCACGAGGCCGGCACCCCCAACGTGCTCGGCGCGATCGCGCTGGCCGCCGCCTGCGACGCACTGACCGCGACGGGCTGGGCCGCGCTGGTGCGGGAGGAGGAGCGGCTGCTCGCCCGCCTGCGTGCCGGGCTCGCCGCGATCCCCGGCGTCCGCGAGCTGTCGCTGTGGGGGCAGGACCACCCGCGCGTCGGCATCGTGTCGTTCACCGTCGAGGGCCGCACCGCCCGGGAGGTCGCCGAGGCGTTGTCGGCCGAGTGGGGCATCGGCGTCAGGGACGGCAAGTTCTGCGCCCATCCGTTCGTCCGCCACCTCCTCGGCGGCGGGGAGGACGGCGGCTGCGCGGACGGCACGGTCAGCGCCGTACGCGCCTCGATCGGCATCGGCACCACCACCGAGCACGTCGACCGCCTCATCGACGCCCTACACGACCTAACCCGGGCGTGATCTCGTAGTTTGCCGCAGGAATGCCATATGACCTGCGGCGCGATCCTTCGTGATCATGCAATAAATCGCGCCCGAACCGCCCGACCAGGGCATCCAGGTAGAGGCGACAGCCACTCGATCACTGCGAGATCACCGACCCTGTCGCCGCAGCGTACGGGCCGTCGTTGCGACAAACTACAAGATCACGGCGGGGGTGAAGGGGAGGGGCGGAATGGCGGGTGGGCGTGAAACCATGGATGGTATGACGACCGAGCAGGACGGCGTGCCGACCGGGCAGGAGGGCGGGCGCACCGAACGCATCGTGGGGCTCGGCTCGGGAGCCGACGCCGTGCAGGCGAGGGAGCTGGCCACCGAGGACATGATCCTCAACATCGGCCCGCAGCATCCTTCCACCCACGGCGTGCTGCGGCTGCGGCTCGTCCTCGACGGCGAGCGCATCACGGCCGCCGAGCCGATCGTCGGCTACATGCACCGCGGGGCGGAGAAGCTGTTCGAGGTGCGCGACTACCGGCAGATCATCGTGCTCGCCAACCGGCACGACTGGCTGTCGGCGTTCGCCAACGAGCTTGGCGTCGTGCTCGCGGTCGAGCGCATGCTGGGCATGCAGCCCCCGGCCAGGGCGGTGTGGGCCAGGACGCTGCTCGCCGAGCTCAACCGCGTGCTCAGCCACCTGATGTTCCTCGGCAGCTATCCCCTGGAGCTCGGCGCGATCACGCCGGTCTTCTACGCCTTCCGCGAGCGGGAGACCCTGCAGCACGTCATGGAGGAGATCTCCGGCGGCCGCATGCACTACATGTTCAACCGGGTGGGCGGGCTGAAGGAGGAGCTGCCCCTGGGCTGGCTCGACCGCGTCACCGCCGCCGTCGCCGCCGTGCGGCGGCGGCTGCCCGACATCGAGGAACTGATCGCCGGCAACGAGATCTTCCTGGCCCGCACCCGCGGCATCGGGGTGCTCGACCGCGAGACGATCATGCAGTACGGCGTGAGCGGCCCCATCGCGCGGGCCTCGGGCGTCGACTTCGACCTGCGGCGCGACGAGCCCTACCTCGCGTACGGCGAGCTGCCGGTGAAGGTCGTGACCCGGTCGGCCGGGGACTGCCAGGCCCGGTTCCAGGTGCTGCTCGAACAGGTCAAGGTCTCCCTCGACCTCGCCGACGCCTGCGTCGAGCGCCTGCGGCACCTGCCGCCGGGACCGATCAACCAGCGGCTGCCGAAGGTGCTGAAGGCGCCCGAGGGCCACACGTACGCCTGGACCGAGAACCCGCTCGGCCTCAACGGCTACTACCTCGTGTCGCGCGGCGAGAAGACGCCCTGGCGGCTCAAGCTGCGCAGCGCCTCCTACAACAACATCCAGGTGCTGCGGGAGATGCTGCCGGGCAACCTGGTCGCCGACATGATCGCAATCCTCGGCTCGATGTTCTTCGTGGTGGGCGACATCGACAAGTAGGGAATCAGGCTTCCCCGGACGGCTCGCCGGGCACCCGGCAGCAGTGTTCGAGGAACAGTGCCGCGCAGATCAGGATCACGCAGGCCACGAACGACCCGCCTCCGACGAGCGCGTCCTGGCGGGGCTTGTCCAGGTCGAGCAGTTCGAGCACGTGCACCACGAACCCGGCGAAGATGCCGCCGAACGCCGCCCCGGCGTACGCCGTCGCCTTGGCCAGCGCCGCCAGGCGGGCGACGGCCAGCGGCTCGACGGGCTTGGTGTTCGGGCGGCGCAGAATCCTCGCCCGGGTCAGCCAGCCCGTGTACGCCTCGCCGACGGCCAGCAGCAGCGTGGTGGGAATCGCGGTCCACGGCAGGGTCGGCACCTCGGAGTAGAACTGCAGCAGCAGCCCCCAGGTGAGCAGGCCGAACACGAGCACGAGGCCGACGAGCACGCCGGGATTGCTGGGCTTCACGCGGGGACTCCTCGTCGATCAGGCCGGGGGTTCGAGCACGAGGTCGGGCCGCAGCCGCACCCCGCTCTGGTCCATGTCGGCCAGCAGGGCCGCCACCGACCCGCGTCCGGGCAGCACCGCCGCCGGATCGGCCTGTGCCCACGGGACCAGCACGAACGCCCGCTCGTGCGCCCGGGGGTGCGGGAGCGTGAGCTCGGGGTCGTCCGACATGAGGTTCCCGACCGTGATGAGGTCCACGTCGAGCGTGCGCGGGCCCCACCGCTCCCTGCGCTCGCGGCCGAACGCGTTCTCGACGCTCTGCGCGCGGTCGAGCAGCGTGCGGGGATCGAGCATGCTCTCGGCGACCACGACCGCGTTGAGGTAGGGGCCCTGCTCGGGGCCGCCGACCGGATCGGTCTCGTAGACCGGCGACACCGCCACGAACGTGAGCCCGGGGGCGTCGAACAGCGAGTCGACGGCTCCCTGGAGGTTGTCGATGCGGCGGCCGAGGTTGCTGCCGAGCGCGATCACGACCCTCATGCGCGGCCCCTTCTGATCGTCACCACCACGTCGCCGAACGGCAGCGGGATGGGCGCCGCCGGCTTGTGCACGCTGACCTCCGCCTCCTCGACCAGCTCATGGGCCAGGCAGGCCGCCGCCAGCCGTTCTGCGAGGGTTTCGATGAGGTTGACCGGCTCGCCCTCCACGATGCGGACGAGCTCCGCCGCGAGCGCCCCGTAGTCCACGGTGAGCGTCAGGTCGTCGGCCGCAGCCGCCGGAGCGGTGTCGAACGACAGGGCCACGTCGATCACGAACTCCTGGCCCAGCTCGCGCTCCGCGGGCAGGCAGCCGTGCCTGCCACGGGCCCGCAGACCCGTCAATCGCACGGTGTCACGACCGGTCGCCGCCCGCGCCGTCACTGCTCCTGGTCCTCCTCGTCGTCGTCGCTCTGCAGGACCGGTGAGCCGTGGTAGAGCCACAGCCGCCAGCCGGTCCCGGTCCGCACGTAGGTGCTGGAGGCGACGACCCGGCCCGCCGCGAAGCCCGGCTCGTCGGTGTCGGCCGCCGTGAGGATGTTCTCCGCACAGGTGACCACGGCGACGTCCCCGATCACGGTCGTCTGCACGTCGGTCAGCACGAACTGGATGTACGGCGTGTTGGCCATGATGAGCGCCCAGGAGCGCAGCACCTCCGACCGCCCGGTCAGCATCGGCCAGCCGGGGTGGACGCACGTGGCCGGACGTCCCGGGACGTCCTCGATCCAGATCTCCGACATCTTGTCGAGGTCGCCGCTCTCGATGGCGTTGTAGAACGCCTGGTTGAGCTCCTCGATGTCCTTCATCGGCGTCCCTGTCGGCATCTCGTCACCGGCCCTCGTCAACATGTCGTACGGGTGCTGCCCCCCACGCGGCGGCCACACGCACCGCGTCGGCGTTCGCCCGCACCCGGTGCACCCGCACGCACCATGCGCCGGCCCGCGCCGCGAGCGCGGTGACGGCGAGTGTGGCGTCGTCGCTGCCGTCGAACGGCCGGGGCTCGCCGTCCGGTCCCGCCAGCAGTCGGCCGAGGAAGCGTTTCCTCGACGCCCCGATCAGCAACGGGCGGCCGAGGCGGTTCAGCTCGCCGATCCCGGCCAGCAGGGCCCAGTTGTGCGCGGCGTTCTTGGAGAACCCGAGGCCCGGGTCGAGCACGACCTGCTCCTCCCGCACGCCCTCGGCCAGCACGGAGTCGACCCGCTTGCGCAGCTCCTCCGCCACCTCGGTCACGACGTCGCCGTAGATGGCCCGGCTGTCCATGTCGCGGCTGTGCCCGCGCCAGTGCATCACCACGTACGGCACGCCGGTCGCGGCCACCACCCGCGGCATCACCGGGTCGGCCAGCCCGCCGCTCACGTCGTTGACGAGCTTCGCCCCCGCCGCGACGGCCGCCTCGGCCACCTCCGCGCGCATGGTGTCGACGCTGACCGTCACGCCCTCCTCGGTGAGCGTGCGGATCACCGGCTCGACGCGGCGCAGCTCCTCGTCGAGGGACACCCGCGCCGCGCCCGGGCGGGTGGACTCGCCGCCCACGTCGACGATGTCGGCGCCCTCGGCCACGAGGTCGAGGCCGTGCCTGATCGCGACGTCGGCGTCGAACCACTGCCCGCCGTCGGAGAAGGAGTCGGGGGTGACGTTGACCACGCCCATGACCAGACAGCGCCCAGACTCGGGCATACCGGGCACACTCGCTGCGGTCATGGGGTCAAGACTAGTGCCCCGAGACCCGGTGCCCGTCAGGCAGGAGCGGCGTCCCAATCGGCCGTCGCCCGCGCTCAGCCGCGCAGGATCAGCGACATGGCCTCGGCCCTGGTCGCCTCGCTGGAACGGAAGTCACCCCGGACGGCCGATGTGATCGTCTTTGCCCCGGGCTTGCGCACGCCGCGCATGGTCATGCACATGTGCTCGGCCTCGATGACCACGATCACGCCGCGCGGCTCCAGCACCTGCATCAGGCCGTCGGCGATCTGGGAGGTCATCCGCTCCTGGACCTGCGGCCTGCGGGCATAAACGTCCACCAGCCTGGCCAGCTTGGACAGGCCGGTGATGCGCCCCTTCTCGTTCGGGGTGTAGCCGATGTGGGCCACCCCGTGGAACGGGAGCAGATGGTGCTCGCAGGTGGACATCACCTCGATGTCCTTGACGAGCACCATCTCGTCGTGGTCCGCGTCGAACATCGTGGTCAGCGCGTCCTCGGGCCGCTGGCCCAGACCGGCGAACTGCTCGGAGAACGCGCGGGCCACGCGGGCCGGGGTGTCCCGGAGCCCGTCGCGATCGGGGTCCTCCCCGATCGCGAACAGGATCTCCCGGACCGCCTTCTCGATCCGGTCGTGGTCGAAGCCGGGAGGCGGCCCCGCCATGGGTTCGGCCATGGTCAGGCCTCGTCCCGCTGCGTCGACTGGTCGTTGACCCACGGAGTGGAGCCGGCGCCGCCGGCGGGCAGCGCGGAGCCGTTGCCGTTCGCGCGCTCCTTCGGCGTGATGACCGGAGGACGGTCGGACGGCAGACGCTTGCCGTAGCCGGCGTAGGAGGGACGCTTCTCCTTGGGCACGACGGGCGAGAAGATCTCGAGGACCTGCTCCCGGGAGAGCGTCTCCTTCTCCATCAGTTCGAGCACGAGGTTGTCGAGCACGTCGCGGTACTGGACGAGGATCTCCCACGCCTGGTCGTGCGCGCTCTCGATGTAGCGGCGGACCTCCTCGTCGATCGCCGAGGCGATCTGCTCGGAGTAGTCGCGCTCGTGGCCCATCTCACGGCCGAGGAAGACCTCGCCGTTGCCGCTGCCGAACTTGCGGGCGCCGAGCCGCTCGCTCATGCCGTATTCGGTGACCATGCGGCGGGCGATCGAGGTCGCCTTCTCGATGTCGTTGGACGCGCCGGTGGTGGGCTCGTGGAAGACGAGCTCCTCCGCGGTGCGGCCGCCGAGCAGCATGGCGAGCTGGTCGAGCATCTCGGACCGGGTCGCGAGGAACTTGTCCTCCATCGGCAGCGTCATCGTGTAACCGAGGGCGCGGCCGCGGGACAGGATCGTGATCTTGTGGACCGGGTCGGAGTTGGGCAGCGCGTGGGCCACCAGGGCGTGGCCGCCCTCGTGGTAGGCGATGATCTTCTTCTCCTGGTCCGACATGACCCGGGACTTGCGCTCGGGACCGGCCATCACGCGGTCGATCGACTCTTCGAGAGTGTTCATCGTGATGAGCTTCTGGTCCTGGCGGGCGGTCAGCAGGGCCGCCTCGTTGATCACGTTCGCGAGGTCGGCGCCGGTGAAGCCGGGCGTCCTGCGGGCGATCACGTCGAGGTCGACGTCCTGCGCGAACGGCTTGCCGCGGCCGTGGACGCGCAGGATGCCCTTGCGACCCTCCAGGTCGGGCCGGTCGATGACGACCTGCCGGTCGAAGCGGCCGGGGCGCAGCAGCGCGGGGTCGAGGATGTCGGGGCGGTTGGTCGCGGCGATGAGGATCACGCCGCCCTTGACGTCGAAGCCGTCCATCTCGACGAGGAGCTGGTTCAGGGTCTGCTCGCGCTCGTCGTGGCCGCCGCCGAGGCCCGCGCCGCGGTGCCGGCCGACGGCGTCGATCTCGTCGATGAAGATGATCGCCGGGGCGTTCGCCTTGGCCTGCTCGAACAGGTCGCGGACGCGGGAGGCGCCGACGCCGACGAACATCTCGACGAAGTCGGAACCGGAGATCGAGTAGAACGGCACGCCCGCCTCACCCGCGACGGCGCGGGCGAGCAGGGTCTTGCCGGTGCCGGGCGGGCCGTACAGCAGCACACCCTTGGGGATCTTGGCGCCGATGGCCTGGAACTTCGCCGGGGCCTGGAGGAACTCCTTGATCTCCTGGAGCTCCTCGATGGCCTCGTCGGCCCCCGCGACGTCGGCGAAGGTCGTCTTCGGAGTGTCCTTGGTGATGAGCTTCGCCCGCGACTTGCCGAAGTTCATGACCCGGGAGCCGCCGCCCTGCATCTGGTTCATGATGAACAGGAAGATCAGGACGATGATGATGATCGGCAGGAAGCTGACCAGCAGGCTGACGAGGAAGTTCTCCTTCGCCACATCGACCGTCCAGCCCTGGGTGGGCTTGGCCTGCTCGAGCGCCTGCGTGAGCTGGACGCCCTGCCCCTCGACCCACAGGGCCTGGATGCGGTCGGTCGTCTTGCCTCCGACCTCGACGGGCCGGTTAAGTGTCAGCTCGACGCGCTGGTCCTTGTCGACCACGGTCGCGCTCTTGACATTGCCCTGCTGAATCTGCTGGACGACCGTCGAGGTGTCGGCGGTGGTGTAGTTGCCGCCGCCGCCGAACATCGTGGTGACGAGCAGGAGAAGCAATACGATGCCCAGGATCCACAGCAGTGGGCCACGTGTAAATCGCTTGAGATCCATCCGTTGCGGAACCCCGGCGGGCCCGTCCCTTCCTGACCAAGGCCTGCCCCGGGAAACCCCGGGGTCGCGGCATCCCTTACCGCTCCTTCTGGCTACCGCGGGACGGCCGACCGGCCTCCCACGGATATCCGAAGGTACACCCGGCAGCCGCGTCGGGTAACTGCCCGAGCGGCTCCGGCTTTGCCTTTCCAACGTACGTCAGCCAACCCCGTGTTCCCCGTCCCGGCGCCCAATAACGCCTGATTCGAGGGTCACTTCGCTAAGGGCTTACTCCCCTCCGTACACATGAGGCGCAAGAGTCCCGATGAACGGCAGGTTGCGATACCGCTCCGCGTAATCGAGCCCGTACCCGATGACGAACTCGTTGGGGATGTCAAAACCGACGTAACGGACGTCCAACTCGACCTTCACCGCGTCCGGCTTGCGCAACAGCGTGCAGATCTCCACGGACGCCGGGTTGCGCGACTTCAGGTTGTTCATCAGCCACGAGAGGGTCAAGCCGGAATCGATGATGTCCTCGACCACGAGCACGTGCTTGCCGGCGATGTCGGTGTCGAGATCCTTCAGCACCCGCACCACGCCGGACGACACGGTCCCCGCGCCGTACGAGGAAACGGCCATCCAGTCCATCTGCACGGGCACGTGCAGCGCGCGGGCGAGATCGGCCATGACCATGACCGCGCCCTTGAGCACGCCGACGATCAACACTTCCTTACCGGCGTAGTCGGCGTCGACCTGGCCCGCCAGTTCTCTGATCTTCTCCTGTAGCTCCTGCTCGGAGATGAGGACTCGGGAGAGGTCCTTGCCCATGTCGGCTGCGTCCACCTGGGGTTTTCCTTACGCGAGCGAGAGTTTGTCCACGGCGAACACAAGGGTGCCACAGCGCCTGACCACCCCCACCCCCCCGGGTAGGTCCACCCCCTTCTGCCCGTGCCAGCCGGTCACCAGCCGCTCGACCGCCTCGATGTGCACCGCCGCGAGCGCGGCGGCGTGCGCCCCGGCCTCCACGGCCGCGCGTTGGATGACCCGCCGCCGCACCGCCCCCGGCACGTCCGCCAGCACGGACACCTCCAGTTCCCCCGCCGGGCCCCGTGACCGCGCGTGGACGGCGTCCGCCCACGCGTCCAGGGCGTCGGCGTCGTCCCTGCACAGCCGGGCCGTACGGGCGAGCGCGTCGGCGATCCCCGGCCCCAGCGCCGCCTCCAGCGCCGGCAGGGCGTCGCGCCGCACCCTGACCCTGGTGTACGCCGGGTCGTCGTTGTGCGGGTCGTCCCAGGGACGCAGGCCGAGCGCGTCACACGCCTGCCTGGTGCGCGCCCGGCCGAGCCCCAGCAGGGGGCGCCGGTAGATCCCCGAGACTTCCGCCATGCCGGACAGGGACCGCGTGCCGCTGCCGCGGGCCAGGCGCAGCAGCACGGTCTCCGCCTGGTCGTCGCGCGTGTGGCCGAGCAGGACCGCGGCGGCGCCCAGCCGGCCGGCCGCGGCGGACAGCGCGGCGTAGCGGGCTTCCCGCGCCGCGGCCTCGGGGCCTCCGGCCGTGCCGACCGCGACGGTCAGCGCCTCGGCCGGGTCGAGACCGAGCGTGGGCGCGAGCCGTACGAGGTCACGGGCCCGGCCTGCCGAGCCCTCCTGCAGGCCGTGGTCGACGGTGAGCAGCCCGGCGCGCAGGCCGAGGCGCGGGGCGGCGAAGCCGGTGGCCGCCGCCAGCGCCAGCGAGTCGGCGCCGCCGCTGCAGGCCACGAGGACGAGCGCGCCGGACGTCTCCCCCGCCCTCCCAGAGGCGGCGAGGTCCGCGAGCGACAGCCGTACGGCGCGGCGGACGTCGGCGACGGCGGGATTCGGGCCCATGCCGCCATTCTGGCGGTGCCGCCCGTGGGCCGGGCAACTTCCCGGCCCGGCGACTGCATGATCACGACAGACGTCGGCCCAGGTCAGCCCGGAGGTGGCCGGTTTATCGCGTGATCACGGAGGGATGCGCCGCAGGTCAGAGGGGATCCCTGCGACAAACTACAAGATCACGGCGGTGGGGTGGGGGGTTAGGCGGAGGTCAGGACGCGGGACATCCAGGCGTGCGGGTCGGCGATCTCCCCGCGGTCGGGCAGGGTCTCCGGCGAGGTCCAGACCTTGTTGAACGACTCCATGCCGGCCTCGTCCACGACGGTGCGGACGAAGTGGGAGCCCTCGGCGTACTGCTTCATCTTCAGCTCGATGCCGAGCAGCCGGCGGACGAGCTGGTCGAAGCGCGAGCCGCCCTCGCGGCGGCGCTGGAACTTGGCGCGGATCTCGGCGACCGACGGCACGACGGACGGGCCCACCGCGTCCATGACGTAGTCGCCGTGCCCCTCCACCAGCGTCATCACGGCCGTCACGCGGTCGAGCACGGCCTTCTGCTCGGGCGTCTGGATGGCCTCGATGAGGTTGCCCTCGCCGCCCCTGAAGGCGTCGGCCACGGCGTCGGAGGCGGCGCGCAGGCGCTCCAGCAGGGTCGCCAGGTCCATCTCGGACGCGAGGAGGAACTCGGTCATCTGGCCGCGGACGTACTCCCTGAGCCAGGGGACGCCGGTGAACTGCACCCGGTGGGTCTCCTCGTGCAGGCACACCCACAGGCGGAAGTCGCGGGGGTCGACGCCCAGCTCGCGCTCGGCGTGCACGATGTTGGGCGCCACCAGCGTCAGGCGGCCGGTCGGGGCGTTGCCCGAGGGGTCGGGCGGGAGGAACAGCTCGTACTGCCCGAGCACCCGGGAGGCGAGGAAGGCCAGCACCGCGCCGACCTCGAGCCCGGTGATGCGCGAGCCGACCGCGCCGACGACCGCCGGCATGTTCGACATCTTCTGCGTCAGCGGCTCCAGCACCACGCGGAAGCCGTCCACGTTCGCGCGGATCCACCCGGGACGGTCGACCACGGTCGCCGCCTCGGGCGTCGCCGAGTCGATGCGGGTGAACTCCCGCACGTGCCCCTCGGCGTCCCGCGACAGCCGCCGCAGTTCGAGGACCGCCTGCCTGGCCTCCTCGCGGCTCACCTGAGGGCCGGGCCGCACAAGGCGCACCCCGGTCGCGACGGCCAGATCCCAGTCGATCACCTGCATACCCACCACCGTACGTTCTCCGACTTCTCGCCGCGCATGCAGGCGTGAGGGGGATCGTTAGCTCTGGGAGACGATTGTGGCCATCTTGTCGAGGGCGGTGATCGCCTCCGGCGGATTGGCCACCTGGTCGGCCATGAACGCGAAGGTCAGCAACCGGCCCTCGGATGTGTACGCGATGCCCGCCAGGGTGTTCACCCCGTTCAAAGTGCCCGTCTTGGCGCGCACCAATCCGGCGCCGGCCTTCGAATCGGACTTCTCATATCGATTGTGCAGAGTTCCCGTGAAATGCGCGATCGGCAGACCGCTGATCAGCGAGTGCAGCTCCGGATGGGCGGGGGACGCCGCCACGGACAGGATGTGGGCGAGTGCCGTCGGCGTGATTCTGTTCCTCGTGGACAGCCCGCTGCCGTCGTGGACCTCCACCCCGCCGCCCACGCCGAGACGGGTGAGCACGCGCCCGACCGCCGTGGGCACGCCCTGGAAGGTGTGCGGGAGGCCTTCCTTGATGGCGGCATGACGGGCGAGCGCCTCGGCGAGATCGTTGTCGCTGTGGGTGAGCGTCCGCTCCACGAGCGCGTAGATCGGGCCGGACTCCACCCGGGCCAGCTCCTGCGCCGTTGGCGCAGCCTTCGCGGAGTCGACCCCCTTGCCCACCTTGATGCCGTTCTTCCTGAGCAACGTGGCGAACGCGTCGGCGGTGGCCTGGGCCGGGTCCGGGTAGCGGGCGCCGTTGGCCGCCCGGCCCTCGTCCATCATGAGCGCGGACACCGGGGCGACGCTGCCCTCCGGGATGTACGTCGGTTTCCAGCCCGGCGCCGTGCGCGGTCCGCCGAACAGGGACGCGTCGTACGACAGGTCCACCGAGGTGAGCTTCGCCGCCTTGAGCGCCTTGGCCGTACTCGACGCGAGCCGGGCGAGCGACGCCGGCCGGGGGTAGGTCTCCTCCTGCTCGCGGGCGTTCGTGCCCGGGCCGGCCAGGGTGGGGTCGCCGCCGCCGACCAGGACGATCGATCCGGCGGATGCCCCCCGTACGACCCGGGTGGCCAGGCGGGCGTCCGGCCCCACGGTGGCCAGCACCGTCAGCGCGGTGACGAGCTTGGTGGTCGAGGCCGGGGTGATGGCGGTGCCCGAGCGGCCGTCGAAGATCGGCGTTCCCGTCGCGACGTCGAGCACGATCCCCGCCACGCTGCCGCCGAGGGCGGGGTCACCCATCGCAGCGGTGAGCCGCGTGGTCAAAGTACCCTTGGCGGGGAGAGCCCCTTCCCCCGCCGCGGCCAGAACAGGACCCGCGGTCACCAGGGGGATCGGGGCCGGCTTCGGGGACGCGACCGGAGCCGGGGTTCTGTCGGCGTCATGGGTGATCAGATACGTGCCCGCGAGGACGACGAAGATCTGCAGCAGGGCGAGGGTGGCCACCACCATCCACCGCTCACGTCGCACCACTACACCCTCATTTCGCGCCGACCTTGACCACGCCTACGAGACATTAACGCCAGCCCGGGAGACCGGGGACTCATGCGGAGGAACGAGTGGAGTTCGACGTTGTCGTTGAGATCCCCAAGGGACAACGGAACAAGTACGAGGTTGACCACAAGACCGGCCGCATACGTCTGGACCGCCTGCTTTTCACGTCTACCCAGTACCCCGCCGACTACGGCTTCATCGAGAACACCCTCGGTGAGGACGGAGACCCGCTCGACGCGCTGGTCCTGCTCCAGGAGCCGACCTTTCCCGGTTGCCTGATCCGCTGCCGCGCCGTCGGGATGTTCCGGATGACCGACGAGAAGGGCGGCGACGACAAGGTCCTTTGCGTTCCGGCGACCGATCCGCGGATGGAGCACATCCGCGACATCCACCACGTCGCCGAGTTCGACCGGCTGGAGATCCAGCACTTCTTCGAGGTCTACAAGGACCTGGAGCCCGGCAAGTCGGTCGAGGGCGCCAACTGGGTCGGCCGCGTCGAGGCCGAGGCCGAGATCGTCGCCAGCATCAAGCGCTTCGAGGAGACCGAGCACCACGACGAGGAGCACTGACTCAGGGAGCGTCCCGCGGATCGTGCCGTAGCGAGGCGCCGCCTGGGCGACCGCGGTAGGCGAAGGATCCAAGGGGCGCGACCCTAGCCGGGCCGGGTGGCGCCGACCAGATCGTGGCGCCAGATGGGCGAGATGCGCACCACGTCCCCCGTCTGGGGGGCGTGGACCATCATGCCGCGCCCGATGTAGATGCCCACGTGGTGGATGTCGCCGGGATTCCGGCTCAGCCGGCCGTAGAAGATAAGGTCGCCGGTGCGCAGTTCCTTGAGCGGGACGTGCTGTCCCGACGTCCACTGCGTGCCGGTCCAGTGATCGAGTGACACCCCGGCCCGCTGCCAGGCCCGCATCGTCAGCCCCGAGCAGTCGAACCCGGACGGGCCTGCGGCGGCCCACACGTACGGCTTGCCGATCTGTTTGAGCGCCCATTGGGCGGCCATCTCGCCGGGCCCCGAGCCGAACCGCCCGGTCCAGGCCGGCGGCTTCAGGCTTATGCGTGCGGGGAGCGCCGTCCGCCTGGCCGACTGGCGGGCCTCGGCCCTCGCCTGTTTCAGCTTGTCGACGCGGTCGCGCGCGGCCTCCAGGCGTTTGGAGATGTCCGCTTTCTCCTGCTCGATCTGCTTGGTCTGTTCAAGCTGTTCGTCGACGGCCCGCTGTGCCGCGTCCTTCGCCTGTCGCACCTCGTCGGCGCTGTGCGACTGCTCGGTGTAGGCACGGGCCGCCTGTTCTCGGAGGATCTCGAAGACCTGTTGCGCGTCTTTCAGCCGTTGCAGCGAAGCGGTCTGTTCGTCGCCGAGCTGCGTCAGCATGCTGGCTCTTCGCAGGAAACCGCGCACGTCGCCGATGCCGCCGATCATGGCGGCGGCGGACGGTGACAGCCGCACCGCGCCGTACCCCTCGGCCACCCTCGCGGCCACCTCTCCGCGCAGCCGGTCGACCTGGTCGGACGCCTGGCGGACCCGCCGCGCCGACTGCTCGTACGCGGCACGCGCCTGCTCAAGCTGCACGAGTTGTCCGTTGTACGTCTCCACGAGCCGCTCGGCCTCGGTGTCCAAGTCCTCCCGGCGGGCCTGCGCGCTCGCGAGGTCGGCCTCGGCCTTGCCCAGTTCCCGTGCGCGCTCCTGCACCTGCTGGCGCGCCTTGGCGACGTCCTTGGCGGACGGTTTCGGATCGGCTCCCGCCGGGGCTCCGAAGGTCAGGACGAGACTTGACCCGAGCCCGGCGACCAGCCCCGATGCTCTGAGGAGTGGCAATTCCTTCCCCTTCCCTGCTCCACTCCCCTCACTTCCCGGCGACTACTCTCCGTACACATTGAAGTTACGCCCAGTAATCAACCTATGTGGTAGGTCGTCCCGTTTAGACAGGGAAAGCCCTTCCAGGCCCTCCGGAGCCTCCGGCCGGGGCGCCGGAGGTGTCACGACGCTCCGGTCCGCGGTCGGAGCCGCCGTCCCGGGTTCCGCCGGGCACGCCCGGCGGGGAGCCGTCCCGGCCGGGACGACCGGGACCCGGACCGTCGCGGTGCGAGCCGTCCGGGGCGGGGCCGCCGGGCCGGACCTGCCGCGGCGGGCCACCGTTTCCGCCGCTCCGTGCCTTTCCACCGCCTCCGGCGCTCTGTGGCCTCCCGCTGCCTCCGGCGCTCTGTGGCCTCCCGCTGCCTCCGGCGCTCTGTGGCCTCCAGCCTGTGGGTGGCCTCCCGCCTGAGGATTCCCGAGCCTTCCAGGCGCCCTGCGCCTCGTACCGGCCGCCGCTTCCACCGCGCCACGGCGGGACGGACGATGGCCCGCCGTGGTCACCGGAGGGCTTGCGGGAAGGCGCGGCAGCCGGGGGCCACTCCCTGTGGGGACGGGGATGGTGCTGGTGGTCATGCCAGGGCGGACGGTGTCCCGGCCAGTGCGCGGGAGGCGGTCCGCCCCGGGGCGGCCAGCCAGGGCCCGGGCCGCCGGAACCGTGTCCACCGGAACCCGGCCAACCGGAACCGGGCCCACCGGAGCCCGGCCCGCCGGAGCCGGAGCCGCCGGGGGTGGGCTGCTCCCCCGGCCCAGTGCCGGGGGTGCCGGGGGTGCCGGGAGTGCCGGGAGTGCCGGGAGTGATGGTGGGCTCGGGCGTCGGGCCGGACGGTGAGACGCCCGGGCCCTGCGAAGAGCCTGTGGGGTGCGCGGACGGGTTCCCGTGCGGCGCGGGCCGGTGCGGCCGGACGGCGGAGGGCGGCACCGGAGCGGGCAGCGGCACCGGGCGCGGCAGGGCGACCGGCCGCGCGGGAGCCACGGGCACGATCGGCTCGGCCAGGTCCGGGGAGACCGGAGGCGCGGGCGAGCGCCCGTCGTCCCCGTCGTCCTCGTCGTCCTCGTCCGGCGTCCCCTCGGGGGAGGCGGCGCCGCCGGACGGGCCGGCCGGGGCCTCCGCCGTGGGGAGCCGGAGCGAGCCGATCGTGTCGGCGGCCTGCTCACGCAGGTCGCCGGCGAACTGGGCGAACACGAGCGCGATCGTCGCCACCGCCGCGAGGGCGGCCACGGCGCCCGCCACCGCCTGCGCCAGCCTGCCCTCGCGGCGGCCGGCTCTCGGGAAGCCCGCGGCGCTGAGCCCGCCGACGCGCTTGGCGACGTACCGCCGATAGGGGACGAGTTCGGGGTCGATGAAGCTGCTGAGCACCCGCACCCGCAGGGTCTCGGGCAGGGCGATCTGCGGGAGCAGGCCGAACACCTTGGCCGGGGAGACCTGCCGGACGCGCTGCTGCGCGCAGGTCTCGCACCGCGCGAGATGCCGGATGAGCTGGGTCCGCGTCTGCGGGGTGAGCTCTCCCGTGAACCCGGCGAGGATGTCGGACGCCCGCGTGCAGCCGTGCGTGGCACGCCTGGCCAGGATCTCGACGGTCACCGTCTCACGCAGGCGTTCCGTGGCCGCGTCGAGGAGCGCCTCGGCATACCGCTCGCCGGTGCCGAGCACGGCGGCCAGATCACGGCCGGTCATCCCGTGCCGGGCCACGAGTTCGAGCACCTCCCGGTCCTCGACCGACAGCGCGCCCACGGCGCTGCTCGCGACGAGACGCAGGTCGGCCTCGGCGCCTTCGGCCGTGACGCCGGGGAAGGGCACGGTCGCGACGGGGAGCGGCCCGGTGTCCTCCGGCACGCCCCCCTCGCCCGGCGTCCGGCGGCGCATGCACTCGCCGCGGGCCAGGGCGTACAGCCAGGGACGGAACCTGTCCGTGTCGGCCAGCGAGCCGACAAGGGCCTCCGCGGCGATCAGCGTGTCGCGCAGGGCGACCTGGGCGGCGTCGGGCCCGGCCAGCAACGTGCGGCAGTACCGGTAGAGATTGCCCGCATATGTGTCATAAAGGGCGGCCAGCGCTCCCGGATCCCGGGCCTGCAACGCCTCGACCAGGACGCCATCATTCATATAACTGAGAGTAAATGCTCAGTAACTCCCCGCTCCACCCGTTCTTGCGAAGTCACACACCTACATCGTCAGCTTTTACACTCTGCCATCCGGTTCATTTGCCGGACTTCGCCGTTTTATTGCATGACTAATCGCGAAAAAACCGGCCCGTGGCACAAGACGCCGTACGGGCGCCTCTCACTCGCGCACGGCCATTCCCGCCTCGGCGCAGCCGCGCGTGAGCGCGTCGAGGCCGAAGGCGTCCACGGGCCCCAGGGCGCCGGTGCCGTGCACACCCTTAGCCAGCGCCGTCGTCGCCGCCCAGGCCAGCACGCCGGCCGTGAACTCGTACGGATCGCCTCCGACCAGGTGGACGGCGGCCAGGCGGCGGCCTCCCGCGTCGTACGCCTCGGCGACGACGCTCGACGACACGCCCGCTCCGGCGGGAGCCGGGGCGGCGCTCCCGCCCGTGCGGAGCACCCGATCGGCCAGCGCCTCGGTCGCCCGGCGGATCCCGGGCAGCGCGGCGATGACGGGCGTGGCCTTGGCCAGCACACCCGCGACCCTGGTCAGCCCGCCCAGCCAGCCGAGGTAGACGTTCACCTCGCGCAGGCCGGGATGCGCGGGCGGCAGCGTGAAGTGCTCGGAGGCCCCGATGGCCAGGCCGTGCCGCACGCGGCCGTCCACGAGGAACCTGCGGGTGCGGCCGTGCTCGGGGACGATCCGGCCCTCACGGAAGCCGTACATCGGTTCGAGGACCATTCCCAGCGCCGAGGCGCGGGTCCCGGCGCTCGCGCGCCGCGCCGCGCCGCTGCCCTCCACGAAGTAGCCGACGTCCACGCGTACGGCTCCCGCCCCGGCCTTGCGCAGGGCCAGGGCCGCGGCGAGGTTGCCGGGCACGTAGTCGTATCCGAAGGCGGTGACCAGGGCCGCGCCCCTGGCCGCCGCGGCGGGGCCGTACCGCTGGAAGATCCGCTTGACGAACGTCGGCTCTCCGGTGGTGTCGAAGTAGATCGCGCCCGTCTCGGTCGCGGCGGCGACCGCGGCCTCCCCCCGCCGGACGAACGGGCCGACGGTCGAGATCAGCACGTCTCCCGGCGCGACGATCTTTCGTACGGACTCGGGGCGGCCGACGTCGGCGACCGCGATGGACAGGTCTCCACCCAGCGCGTCGGCGAGAGCGGCGAGCCGCGTCTGGTCCCGCCCGGCCAGCAGCGGCCGGGCCCCGCGCGCGGCGAGCGCCTCGGCGGTGAGCCTGCCGGTGAAGCCGGTGGCTCCGAACAGCACGATCCTGGGGGTGGCCATCCCGCTACGGTAACCCGCCTGTCCGCTCAAGATCGGCAGTGGGCCGCTCACTGGCGCCGGTCGTTGGGCGGCGGATACCCGCGGTCCTTCGCGAACGGCTCCGTCGTCGGCGCGACCGTGTGCAGCGGAACGGCTCCCGCCTGGGCCAGGTCCTCGTATGTCTTGGCGGTCGAGCCCCAGGTCGTGGCCTGCACGTCGGTCGCGCCCGCCGATCCGCGCACCCCCTCGACGGTGATGACGAACCTGCGCTTGCCCCCCGGCCGCACGTCGTCCACGTACGACGTGGCCCCGCCGACGAGCTTGCCCGCCGTGTCACGCAGCAGGGCCGTGACGGCGAGGGCGGAGGCGGGCTTGCGGAACGGGTTGAGCACGTAGCCGGTGACGAGATACGACCCGTTCGTCAGCTTGTCCGTGCGGACGTCCGAGATCGGAAACTTGAGGAACGCCGACGGGATGCGCGGGATGGACCGCCACGAGGCGGGACGATAGTCGATCTTCACGCGGACCGGCTGGGCGGGGCTCGCGGCCTGGCCGCTGAAGGCCAGCGGGCGGCCGGGCGGCACCGCGTCCAGCGGCTGCTCCAGGTGGACGACCTCCTTGCCGGCGGCGTCCACGGCCGTGATCACGGCGATGGCGTTCTCCCCGAAGTGCCAGCGGTTCGGGTTGCTCAGCACCCCCGCCCAGGTCACCGCGTACCCGGCCCCCGAGCGCACGATCGAGGACACCTGCTCCTTGAGGGCCAGCGGCTGCGGGCCCTCCTGCTTGTCTTCCCTCGCGCACGACGCCATCGCCAGAGCGGCGAGGGCGAGTGCGACGGTCATGTGGCAACGTCGCGTCACTTAGCCGTCATAACCGCTGAATGGGACGCCGCCTCCGGGACACGCACGCCCCCGCCGGTATCTTTACCGGCCGTCTATCGCGGGCGGACCACGCGTGTCTCGTCCCGGACCGGCCACGCCGCGCTCTCCCCGCTCCTCTTCCCCCCGCAAGCCCATCGAAGTGCGGTGGGGAAGTATGGAAGCGGGGACATGCGGAAAGCGGCCGAGGAGGAACGGGGAGGACACGGTGGATCTCGGGGAACTGGGGTCGTTCCTGAGGTCGCGCAGGGACCGGCTGCGCCCGGAGGCCGTCGGCCTGCCGGGCGGCGGCCGGCGAAGGGTGCCCGGCCTGCGCAGGGACGAGGTGGCGGAGCTGGCGAGCCTGTCCGCCGACTACTACACGGAGCTGGAGCAGGGGCGCGGCCAGACCCCGTCGGAGCCGGTCGTGCACGCCCTGGCCCGCGCGCTGCGTCTGGGCCCGGACGAGACCGCCCACCTGTTCCACCTGGCGGGCCATCCGGCGCCGTTCGGGGCGGAGTCCGTACAGATGCAGTCGGCGCTGCAGCAGCTCATGACGCGGCTCGAGAACACACCCGCGATGGTGATCACCGACATCCACGAGGTGGTGGTGCAGAACCACAGCGCGCAGGTCCTCGTCGGCCCGCAGGCGGGGCTGACCGGAATTCGGGCCAGCTTCCTCTACCACTGGTTCACCGTCCCGGCCACCCGCGACCTCTATCCCCCGGAGGACCACGACTACCACTCCCGGCTGCTCGTCTCCGATCTGCGCGCCGCGGTCGCGCGTCGTGGCCCGACGGACGCCGTCAGCCGCGAGCTGATCGGCCACCTGCTGGACGCCAGCGACGAGTTCGCCGGGCTGTGGCGGGCGCACGAGGTCAAGGTCCGCCACGAGGAGTACAAGCGGGTCGTGAACCCGGTGCTCGGCACCCTCAAGGTCACCTGCAACAGCATCGTCACCGCCGACGCCGCCCAGCGGCTGCTCTGGTTCGTCCCCGACGACGCCGGCGTCGTGCCGAGACTGCGCACGCTCGACCCCGCCGACGTCTGGCGCGACACGCCCGGGCCGGCGTTCGGGCTGGCCGGAACCTGGGGTTGAGCACCCCTGGCTGCACCGGAGCATGCCCAGCACGCTGGTGAAGGCGGCGCGGGGGCGTCAGCCGTGCAGACGGAGGAAACATGCGTGCAGCACTCGCCAGCGGGGTCGGCGCCCCGCTGTCCCTGATCGAACGTGAGATCCCGGAGCCGGGCCCGGGCGAGGTCCTGGTGAAGATCACCGCCTGCGGCGTGTGCTTCACGGACTTCAACCTGCTCCGCGGGCACTTCCCGTTCGCCCGCTTCCCGATCGTGCCCGGCCATGAGATCACCGGCATGGTCGCGGCGCTCGGCAGCGGCGTCACCGGCCTGTCCGTGGGTGACGCGGTCGGGGCCCAGTTCTTGTACGACTCCTGTGGCCATTGCGACTACTGCGTGTCCGGCGACCAGATCCTCTGCCCGGCCAAGCGCATCACCGGCGTCACGGCCGACGGCGGCTATGCCGAGTTCGGCCTGTTCAAGGGCGGATATGTGACCCCGCTCCCGGCCGGGCTCGACCCGGTGGCCGCGGCGCCGCTGATGTGCGCGGGCCTCACCGCGTTCAACGGCCTGCGCCGGGCCGGGGCCACCGCGAGCTCCCGGGTGGCGATCATCGGCGCCGGCGGCATCGGCGCCCTCGCCGTCCAGTACGCCGTCGCCATGGGCGCCCGGGTCGCCGTGATCGGCCGGTCGGCCGCGGGCGAGGGGACCGCCAAGGAACTCGGCGCGGAGATGTACGTGGCCAGCCGGGACACCGACCCGGCCGCCGCCCTCAAGGCGTGGGGCGGCGGCGCGGACGTCATCCTGAACGCCGCACCTTCAAACGAGGCCGCCTCCGCCGTCCTCACCGGGCTCGCCCCCGACGGCACGATGGTGCTCTGCGGCTACGACAACACCCCGCTCACCCTCAGCGCCCAGCCGATGGTCCTCAACCGGCTGCACGTCATGGCCTCTCCGTCCGGATCGCCCCACGACCTGCGCGACACGCTGGCCTTCTCCGCCCAGCACCGCATCCTGCCCAAGGTCACGCCGATCGGCCTCGACGAGGCACCGGCGGTTCTCGACGCCATGGGCGGCGGGTCCGGCGGCGGCCGCCGCGTCATCACGTTCGCGTGACTCGTAAGGAATATCGATGAGCAAGACCATCCTGATCACCGGGGCGAGCTCCGGATTCGGCGCGCTGTCCGCGCGCGCCCTGGCCCGGGCCGGGCACACCGTGTACGCGGCCATGCGCGCCACCACCGGCCGCAACGCCCCGCACGTCGCCGAGGCGGCCGGCTACGCCAGGGAACTCGGCGTGGACCTGCGCACGGTCGAGCTGGACGTGCTCTCGCAGGAGTCGGTGGACGTCGCGGTCGCGACCATCCTGGCCGACACGGGCGGCATCGACGTGGTCGTGCACAACGCCGGCCACATGGTGCTCGGCCCCGCCGAGGCGTTCACCCCCGAGGAGCTCGCCGCCGTCTACGACACGAACGTGCTGGGCAGCCAGCGGCTCAACCGGGCGGTCCTGCCGCACATGCGCGAGCGGCGGCAGGGCCTGCTGCTGTGGATCGGCTCCAGCTCCACCAGGGGCGGCACCCCGCCGTACCTCGCGCCCTACTTCGCCGCCAAGGCGGCGGCCGACGCCCTCGCGGTGTCGTACGCGGCCGAGCTGGCCCGCTTCGACATCGAGACCACCATCGTCATTCCCGGCGCGTTCACCTCGGGCACCAACCACTTCGCCAACGCCGGACACCCGGCCGAGCAGACGGTGCTCGCGGCCTACGAGGAGCGGTACGGCGCGCTGATGGAGCAGGTGGGCGAACGGCTGGCCGCGCTGCAGCCGCCCGGCGCCGACGTGTCCCTGGTCGCCGACGCCGTCGTCCAAGTCGTGGACACCCCGCACGGCACGCGGCCCTTCCGGGTGCACGTGGATCCGCTCGACGACGGGTCGGCCGAGGTGAGCGAGGTCGCCGACCGCATCCGCGCCCGCTTCCTCACCCGCATCGGACTGGCGGACCTGCTCGGTCCGCACTCCACCGCCTGACCCTGTCGAGAAGACGCGGCTACCGCGGGCGGACCACGCGTGTCTCGTCCCAGACCGGCTCCGGCGACTCGTACACCCGCCCGTCGGAGCCGAAGACCAGGTAGCGGTCGAAGTCGGCCGCGAACCAGCGGTCGTGCGTCACCGCCAGCACGGTGCCCGCGAAGGCGTCCAGGCCCTGTTGCAGGGCCTCGGCGCTGGCCAGGTCGAGGTTGTCGGTCGGCTCGTCGAGCAGCAGCAGCGTGGCGCCCGACAGTTCGAGCAGCAGGATCTGCAGGCGGGCCTGCTGGCCGCCCGACAGCGTCTCGAACCGCTGCTCGGCGACCCGGCCGGCGAGCTCGTAGCGGGCCAGGGCCTTCATCGCCTCGTTCTTCAGCCGGGCGTGCTCGGTCATGACGATCTCACAGGGCGTACGGCCGAGCAGTTCGGGCCGGGCGTGGGTCTGCGCGAAATGCCCGGGGACCACCCGCGCGCCGAGCCGCATCGCGCCCGAGTGACGCACGTCCTCCCCGGCCAGCAGCCGCAGGAAGTGCGACTTGCCGGACCCGTTCGAGCCGAGCACGGCGACCCGCTCGCCGTACCAGACCTCCAGGTCGAAGGGCTTCATGAGACCGGTCAGCTCCAGGCCCTCGCACATCACCGCGCGCTTGCCGGTGCGTCCGCCGCGCAGCCGCATGCTGATGACCTGGTCCTTCGCCGAGAGCTCCGGCGGCCCGGCCTCCTCGAACCGGCGCAGCCGGGTCTGCGCGGCGTGATAGGCGGAGCTCATGCCGTCGTTGTAGGTGGCCTTCTGCTTGAGCATGACCACCAGGCGCCTGAGCTTGGCGTGCTCCTCGTCCCAGCGCCTGCGCAGCTCGTCGAGCCGCTCGTTGCGCTCCCGCCGCGCCTCGGCGTACGTCGCGAAGCCGCCGCCGTGGATCCAGACGTTGCCCGACTCGACCGTGACGATCCGGTCGGCGGCGTTGGCGAGCAGCTGCCGGTCGTGGGAGACCAGCAGCACGGTCTTCGGCGTCTCGCGCAGCGCCGTCTCCAGCCACACCTTGCCCGGCACGTCGAGGTAGTTGTCCGGCTCGTCGAGCAGCAGCACCTGGTCGGGCCCGCGCAGCAGGGCCTCCAGCACCAGCCTCTTCTGCTCGCCGCCCGACAGAGTGGCGACCTCGCGATACTTCACCCGGTCGTACGGCGTGCCGAGTGCGGCCATCGCGCAGGCGTCCCAGAGCACCTCGATGTCGTAGCCCCCGGCGTCGGTGTAGTCGGTGATCGCCTGGGCGTACCGCATCTGGGTCTTCTCGTCGTCCCGCTCCATCATCACCAGCTCGGCGGCGTCGAGCCGTTCCGCCGCCGTCCTGACCCGTTCCGGGGCGACGCTGAGCAGCAGGTCCTGGACCGTACGGCCGTCCCTGATGTTGCCCACGAACTGCCGCATCACGCCGAGCCCGCCCGAATGGGCCACCGAGCCCTCGACCGGCTGGAGATCGCCCGCGATCATCCGCAGCAGGGTCGTCTTGCCCGCGCCGTTCGGGCCGACCAGGGCCGCCTTGACGCCCTCCCCCACCCGGAACGAGATGTCGTTCAGCAGCATCCTGCCGTCCGGCAGCACATGCGTCAGATGCCCGACCTCGACATGCCCCACCGCGGATCTCCTGCTCGGATGTGTTCGTGCGCTTCCCGCGCAGGCTACTCACCACATCTACACGCGGCATCTCTTTTTCGTCGGCCACGCCGTCGAGACGCTCTTCGGGCGGAGCCACCGAGGAACCGGCCGGTCTCGAAGCGTTCCCGTCTCCGGAGCATAGGAACGGTTCGGGACCAAGTGTTCCTATGGAGCGAAGGGAGCGACTGGCCAAGGCGGATCTGGCATCACGTGCCGGCATAGAGACGCATGACGACACGGCCTACGCCGTCCTTGGAAACGTCAGGGCGATGGAATCAGCTCTCGATCTCGCGGACGCGCCGAGGATCGACGTCGAGGACATTCTGACGCTCCACCGGAAGTTGTTCGGCGGAACTCGGGACGAACGCTTCGGCGGACAGATCAGGGCCGAGCAGAACTGGGTCGGTGGGACCGGGATGTCACCATGCACAGCCGATTTCGTTCCTCCCCCACCCGACCGGGTCCATGATCTCCTCGAGGACCTGTGCGCGTACATCTCAGGAGACGAACATCCCGCTCTGGTGCAAGCCGCCATCGCTCACGCTCAGTTCGAGACGATCCATCCGTTCGTCGACGGCAACGGCCGCACGGGGCGAGCACTCATCCATCTGATCCTCAAGAGGCGGGGGCTGGCGCCCCGTGTCGTCCCGCCGATCAGTCTGGTTCTGGCGTCGCACGCCGATGCCTACGTCTCCGCGCTCACCGCGTACCGCTACGAAGGAGCCGCCGACTCACGCCGAGCCCAGGAGGGAATCGGGCCGATTCGGCGCGGACTCATCAGCGCTCTCACCGGATTCGAGCGTGCCCTCGCCAGGCACCACCCGCGCGTCCGGTCCCCTACCGCCCATGAGGCGTTTGTGCCGCGACGCCTGCCGCCGTGGGCGGCCGACGAGGTGCGGAGGGTGTGTCCCCGCTGCCGGGCCGAGACGGGGAAGGGTCAGGGCCGGCTCTGGCAGCGCACCTCCCCTCGTCCATGCGGCCCCTGAGATCCGACCGCTGAGGACCCTGCCGAGAGCCGCCCCCGGAATCAGGCCCTGGGATCCGGCCCCGGATCCGCTCTGAGATGCGGCTCTGAGATGCGGCTCTGAGATGCGGCTCTGAGATGCGGCTCTGAGATCTGGTGCCCGATCTTTTTCCACAGTTCCGGAATCCCTTGACCTGGTGGCGAATCGCCCGGAAATAGCCTGGCATTTCAGGGGATTTCCGAGTCAAAGGGGCCGGATATGTCAACAGATCCGATCCTCGACTGCCCGCTCGACCAGGTCCCGGAGGGTCCGGAGTTCATCGAGGCCGCCATGCGGTGGCACTTCAGCCCGGAGACCGGCTCGCCGTTCTGGCTGGAGCGGGCGAAGACACTCGGCTTCGACCCGCGTGAGGACGTGCGCACCTTCGAGGACCTGCGCCGCTTCCCCAACGTGGCCAACGAGCTGCGCGACGTCCGGGTGGAGGACCTCATCCCCCGGGGGTACGGCCCGGACGCGGACGTGATCGGCGTGTACGAGAGCGGCGGCACGACAGGGCCGCCCAAGCGCGTCGTGCTGCTGCGCGACTGGCTGGAACGGCTGATGCACCGGACCCAGCAGGGTCTGCAGGAGAGGGGCTATCCCGAGAGCGGCCACTGGCTGGCGCTCGGGCCGACCGGGCCGCACGTCTTCGGCGAGCTGGTCCGCTGGCAGGCCGCGCGGCGGGGCGGCATCCGGTTCACGGTCGACATGGATCCCCGGTGGGTGAAGAGGTGCATCGCCGAGGGCCGTGGAGACGAGGCCGAGCGCTACGCCGAGCACCTGATCGACCAGAGCACCTACATCCTGGAGACCCAGGACGTGCGGGTATTGGTGACCACACCGCCGCTGCTGACACGGCTGGCCCGCAGGAGCGCGCTCGTCGAGCTGATCAACGCGAAGGTCGCCGCGATCAGCTGGGGCGGCGCGCACATGGACCCCGACACCCGCTACCTGCTCCGCACCGAGGTCTTCCCGAACGTCAAGCTGTACGGCACGTACGGCAGCACGATGATCCTCGGCGGGCTGGCCGAGCGGGTCGTGCCGCCGGAGGAGGACCTCGTCATCTTCGACGCGTTCTCGCCCTACATCATGTTCTCGGTGGTGGACCAGGAGACCGGCGAGGCCGTCCGGTACGGCGACCGCGGCCAGGTCGTGATGCACCACGTCAGCAAGAGCTTCCTGCTGCCCAACAACCTCGAACGCGACCTGGCCACCAGTGTGGCGCCGCCGCCGGGGCAGCTGGGCGACTCCGTCGCCGACGTCGGCCCGCTCCCCACCTTCGAGAACGAGACGGTCATCGAGGGGGTGTACTGATGGACGAGCTGATCCGGCTCGACGCACTGGGCGCGGGCGGGCCCTACCACAGCCGCAGCCGGTTGACGATCACGGAGCTGACCGGGACGCCGGTCGCCGAGCTGAGCCTGGTGCCGCGGCTGTTCGTCCAGCGGACGATGGCGGCCCTGCGCGAGGCACGGACCCTGCCGGCCCACGAGCGGGCGACGGCACTCGCCCGCTCGGGGCGGCTCTTCGCGACCGGCGTGGTGGACGGCATCCCGGCGGAGGAATACCAGCACATCGTCAGCCGCGTCTCGGGGATGCCGATCACCGTGGTCCGGTCGGCTACCGCGGGCATCGGGCGGCGGGCAGGAGAGGCGTACCGCACCACCCGGTACGCCCGGCCGCAGGGCGCGGTGGACGACTGGCGCGACCCGCTCACGCGCAACGGCCAGGCGGTCTGGACGCGGCGCGGCGACGTCTTCGCCGTACACGCCGCGGGCAACCACCCGGGCGTGCACACCCTGTGGCTGGAGGCCCTGGCGCTCGGCTACCGGGTCGCGGTGCGCCCCTCGCGGCGCGAGCCGTTTACCCCGCACCGCCTGATCACGGCGCTGCGGGAGTCGGGGTTCGGCGACGACCAGGTGGTGCTCCTGCCGACCGACTACGCGGTGGCCGACGACGTCATCCGCGACGCCGACCTCGCCATGGTGTACGGCGGCGAGGAGGTCGTGAACAAGTACGGCAACGACGTCAGGGTGCTGCCGCAGGGCCCGGGACGGTCCAAGATCCTTCTCACCGGGCACGACTGGGAGTCCCACCTGGGGACGCTCGTGGACTCGGTCAGCGCCTTCGGAGGGACGGCCTGCGTGAACACGACCGCCGTCTTCGTGGAGGGCGATCCGGCGCCGGTGGCCGAGGCCGTCGCGGAACGGCTCTCGGCGATCCCGAGCCTGCCGCCGGAGGACGACGGCGCGGTGCTGCCCGTCCAGCCGGTCGCGGACGCGCACGCGATCGAGAAGTACCTGCTCGACCACGTGAACGGCGCCACGCCCGTGCTCGGCGGCGACGGCGTGGTGGACGACCTGGGCGACGGCAGCGCGGTCCTGCGACCCGCCGTCTTCCGGGTGGACCGGCCTGACGCGCCCCAGACGGGCATCGAGCTGTCGTTTCCCTGCGTGTGGTTCGCGCCCTGGAGCCGGGCGGACGGCGTCGAACCGCTGCGGAACACGCTCGTGCTGACAGCGATCACGGATGACGACGGGCTGGTCGACCACCTGGTGGAGGATCCGTCGATCAGGAACGTCTACCTGGGCGACACCCCCACGTATCTGATGCCGCCGTGGGTTCCGCACGACTCCTACCTCGGCGAGTTCCTCATGCGCACAAAAGGTGTCATACGCACTTAACCAACCGATAAAGGCCCAGTAGATTCTGGGCCATGCGCAAGACGAGACGGTGGCGGCGCCGCCTGCTGCAGGCGCTCGCCGTCGTCGTGGTGCTCGCGGTGGCCGCCGTCGGCGGCGCGGGCTGGTACTACTCCGGCCTGGTCATCGACCCCGTCCACACCTCCGGCTATCCCCTGGAGGTGACGGCCGTCAGCGGCGACCAGGTCACGATCAAGGGCGGCGCCGACACGGCCGCCCCCGGCACGTACGGCCTGACCTGGGCGGACGGCAACGCGCTGCTGGGCCAGGTGATCGCGAGCGGAGCCGGCACGGTGACCAGGAAGGTCACCGAGGTCGTCCACGGCGAGCTGCGTCCCGGCGTGCACGCCTACCTCGACCGATGGATGTGGGGCCACGCGACCCCGGCCGCCGCCGGCGTGCCGTACACGGACGTGAAGGTCCCCTCACCGCTCGGCGACTTCCCCGGCTGGCGGACCGAGGGCACCTCGGCGACCTGGGTGATCGCCGTACACGGCCGCAACGGCGGCCCTGGGGAGGCCCTGCGCGTGCTGCCGGTTTTCCACAGCCTGGGGATGCCGGTGCTGGGCATCACCTACCGCAACGACGAGGGCGCCCCCGCGAGCTCGGACGGCAAGCTCCACCTCGGCGCCACCGAATGGCAGGACGTCGCGGCGGCCATCACGTACGCCAGGCAGCAGGGCGCGACCGGCATCGTCCTGTACGGCTGGTCGATGGGCGGGGGCATCGTGCCGATGACCGTGCGCAACCTGCCCGGCGAACCCATCAAGGCCATGATCCTCGACAGCCCGGTCATCGACTGGCGGGCGCCGATCGCCCTCGGAGCCGAGCAGATGGGCGTGCCCGGCTTCCTCGTGTCGGTGGGCGAATGGGTCATCGCGCGGCGCACCGGCGTGTCCTTCGACGACGTCGACCACCTGCGGCACGCCCGGGAGTTCACGATCCCCACGCTGGTCTTCGTGGACGACGACGACGCGACCGTGCCGGTCGGTCCGGCGCTGCGGTTCGCCGAGGCCCGCCCCGACATCGTCAGGCTCGTACGGACGAGCGGAGGCGGGCACACGGGCTCCTGGAACGCGGACCCCGGGCGCTACGAGCGGGAGTTGAAGGAGTTCGTCTCGTCCCTGTGACGGGAGCCGGCCCGGGAAGCGCCGGAAGGTCCCGTGACGGTCTGTCAGCCCGGGACGACCACGGTCATCGAGCTGGCGACCAGGGTGAAGCCGAGCCGTTCGTACACGCGTCTGGCCGGGTTGCCCTCGGACACGGCAAGGCCCAGCCGCTCCCATCCATCCGCCGCCGCCCTCTCCCGTGCGGCGGCCAGCATGCGGGCCCCGAGGCCGGAGGGCGTGCGGGCGGGGTGCCGGAAGACCTCGACCACCCAGGGACGGCCGTTGAAGAGCGTGACCAGCACGCCGCCGGCCACCACATCGTCCCGGTCCACGGCGAGCACGCTGCAGGAGAGAAGCTCGCCCGTCACCTTCCCCTCCAGCAACGGGGTGAGGACGTCGCGCAACGCGGCGGCGTCGTCCACGGGCCGGTGGTCGGGATGACCCGGCGGATAGGCCGCCCGCCACGCGTCGAACAGCTCTTCCGCAGGGCGGTCGCAGGGCGTGAACCGGAGGCCGCCGGGGGCGCCGGCCTCGGCGGGCGGCGCCGTACGCAGCTCACAGGTCATCTCGTGGGCGTGCCGCATCACGCGGGCGCCGCGCGCGACGAGCGCCTCGCCCAGGTCCACCGGCCCCGCCACCGCCCAGCCCGGCAGCTTCGTCATGATCGCGTCGACCGCCCCCGGGCCCACGACCTCGACCAGGTCGGCGCACGGCAGCCCGTACCGCTGGTTGTCCACATAACTGACGGCGGGAGCGCCGTCCGCCCCGGTCAGCATCACTCGTTCCACAGGAGGGAGGCTCCCCGAGCACGACGAGAGCGGGCAACACCTTTTCCCCCGGCGCACCTCCCCTGCCGGACGCCGAGCCCGGAAAGACCCTCTTCCTCCGTGGTTGAGCACGGGCTCCGGCGACCGGCTCGGAAAAAGATGGCGTGGCCCGGGAACAACGAGTGCGGAGACATGGTTGGATGAAGCGTGGCCGGTGTGCAGGTGTCCCCGGGCCTCACCTAATTTGCCTTCGCGGACTACCGTTCGGCTGGAGCCGCGTTGTGCCTTTCGCCGAGAGGCGACCCGGCACCGGCACCACACGTGCGGGACCCCGGCAGGAGATCCTCCTGCCGGGGTCCTGGCGTCTACGGGGGCCTCCACGCGCCCCTCGGGGGTGAACCGTTCACCGCCGCAGGCCGCCTGACCCCCGCGAATATCACCCGCCTTACCCCTTTGCATCCACTTTTGTCGGCTGCGGGTGACAAGATGCGTCCGTGCCTGATTTGGATCCGCAGTCGATCGCTGCCTACTGGGATGCGGAGGCAGACACCTTCGACGACGAGGCCGACCACGGGCTTCGCGACCTCCGGGTCCGGGCGGCCTGGGCGGGGCGGCTGCGGTCCTGGATGCCGCGTCCTCCCGCCGACGTCCTCGACCTGGGCTGCGGCACCGGCTCGCTGACGCTGCTGCTGGCCGAGCAGGGACATCGGCCGGTGGGCGTGGACCTGTCCCCCAGGATGGCCGAGGCGGCCCGGGGCAAGCTCGCCGCCGCGGGCTTCGCCGCGCCCGTCCTCACCGGCGATGCGAGCGACCCGCCGGCCGCCGCCGGAACCTCCTTCGACGTCGTCCTGGCCCGGCATCTGCTGTGGACCCTGCCCGCCCCGGAGCGCGCGTTGCGCACCTGGATGGGTCTGCTGCGCCCGCAAGGCCGGCTGATCCTCATCGAGGGCAACTGGCAGGCCTCCGGGGACGGCCCGCCGTACGTGCCGGGCGCCGGCGCCCTGCCCTGGCTGGGCGGGGTGAGCGCCGGACCTCTCGTCGAGGTGCTGCGGCCGTACGCCGCGAGTGTGGCGGTGGAGCCGCTAACCGACCCGGTGCTGTGGGGCAAGCCCATCCACGACGAACGATACGCCGTAATCGCCAACCGCTGAGCTGCGTATTCTGCGGAAAACACGCAATGCCGATTCCGTAAACGTCTCGGCAATTAGTCGAAGCGCATTGCCGGCGGAATGCGGGGGCAAAACGGAGCCCGGTCATCCGCGTCGTCATCGACAGCCACGCCCAACTGCGCACATGGAATGCCACAGTGAACGGCCCGGGAGGGGTCAACTTGCCTGGACGGGCTCCCGAGGCGTGTGACAACGATTGAGATACGACCCGATCGCTGATCGGAGAGGAGTATCTCTATGCACGGCACTCGATTCTCATTACTGCTGGGTCCGGCAGTCCTGTCCGCAGTCACGCTCTGGCCGGCCATCGCATCGGCCGCCACCGCCGCCCACCCCACCGGCCTCGCCGCCGCGCTCAGCGCGCCGCGGGCCGAGGAGCCGGGCACCAGCCTCGGCGAACAGTCGGAGGAGGCGGCTCAGGAGAGCGGACGCGCGTACGAGGAGGAGAGCGGGTACGGGCGGGAGAGCGCCCAGGAGGAGAAGGGCTCGTCGAGCGAGGAGTCGAGCGGCAGCCAGTCGGAGAGCAACCTCGGCTACCAACGCTCGCGGGCATCGCTGCGCGAGTCGTCACTGCGCTCGTCGTCACTGCGCGAGTCGTCGCTGCGCTCGTCGCTGCTGCGGAGCAGCAATCCGAGGCTCAGCGAGCAGTCGTCGTACAGCCGTCCGATCAGCTCCACGCGGACGATCACCTACCAGCGCCCGGTCACGCAGACGCGCATGGTGACGGAGAGCCGTCCGGTCACGTTCACCCGGCAGGTCACCTTCCAGCGCCCGGTCACCGAGACGCGGACGGTCACCCGGATGCGTCCGGTCACCGAAACGCGCCAGGTGTCCTACCAGCGTCCCGTGAGCTACACGCGCATGGTCACCGAGAGCCGTCCGGTCACCCGCCAGGAGACCTTCCAGCGGCCCATCACCCAGACGCGGTACGTCACCGAGTCACGTCCCGTGACGCGGTACGTCACCTACCAGCGTCCCGTGGTGAGCTACGTCACCGAGAGCCGTCCGGTCACCCGCCAGGAGACCTTCCAGCGGCCCGTCACCGAGACGCGGTACGTCACCGAGTCACGTCCGGTGACCCGTCAGGAGACCTTCAAGCGTCCGGTCACCGAGACGCGCTTCGTCACGGAAAGCCGTCCGGTCAGCTACACCCGGATGGTGCCGGAGACTCACGAGGTGAAGTCCACGCGCTTCGTCACCGAGAGCCGTCCGGTCAGTTACACCCGCATGATGACCTACCAGCGCCCGATTACCGAGACACGGTACGTCACCGAGTCGCGGCAGGTCACCAGCTACAGCCGGCCCATGATGCACTCCTCCAGCAGCGAGGACTGCGACCCGTGAGCCGGGAAGCGAGGTCCTGACAGCCAGTAGGGCCACGAAGGGGCACGGGCGTTCCCGCCCGTGCCTCTGTCGTCGTCCGTACCTGCTCAACGTCCCCTGTCCGGGAAGTTGCATTGTTTCTGGACTTCCGCCGCCCGGGTCAGGTTGTCCCTCAGGCACCCTTCGTCGACAACGTTGGACACCCCGGGCAGGTCGCTCGCCGCCCTGGCCGCGGCCTGGGGGTCGGCGCCGGGGACGAGCTTCAGGCGGAAGGACTCCGGCATGTCCTCGGCCGTGGTCGCCTTCAGCAGCCTGGAGTTCGTCTCGCTTCTGCGGAAGTTCTCGAACGCCGTCCGCCGGTCCTCGAACGTCACGGTCTTCACGTCGCGGCGGGCCCGGAGCACCCGGCTGATGTTCTCCTTCTCCCAGGCGGTGGCCGCGCCGCCTCTGCAGCCCTCGAAGGGGGAGGGATCCGTACAGAGGAAGACCGAGACGTCGGCCCAGCCGGACGAGACCGCCGCGACGCCGGCCTCCCGCGCGTCCGGAGAGGGGTCCGGAGACGGCTCTGCCAGCCGTGCCACGCCCACGATCGTGGTCGCCACCGCGAGGGCCGCCGCGGCGATCGCGAGGCCGCGCGGCCGCGATCCGCGCGGGGCGGGCAGCGCGTGGTCGAGGTCGTCGTCCGGCACCGTACGCGCGCGGGCCGCCATGGCGTCACGCAGCCGATCCTCGATGGTGCTCAATCGTCTTCTCCCAGTTCGCGAAGGAGTCTGGCCAGGGCCCGTGCGGTCGTGGATCTGACGGTGCTCTGCCCCACCCCCATGACCAGGGCGATCTCGGAGTCCGCCAGGTCGAGGTAGTAGCGCAGCACCAGCGCCTCCCGCTGGCGCCGGGGCAGCCGGGCCAGCGCCAGCAGCACCTGCCTGCGGGATTCGCCGATGAGGACGGCGGTCTCCGCCGAGTCGGCGAGGTCGGTGACCCGCTGCGTGCGCCGCAGCATGACCGCGCGGCGGCGCAGCACCGACCGCGACCCGTTGAGCACACAGGTCCGCAGATAGGCGAGCGTCAGATCCGGGGGCCGCCGCCGGCCGTGCAGCCGGGCGAAGACGTCCTGCACCACGTCCTCGGCCGTCTCCAGGTCGCCGACGAGCAGCACCGCGAGCCGCACCAGGCCGACCCGGTGCTCGCGATACAGAGCCGCCAGGTCGGCCTGGGGAGGAGGCCCTGGCGGCGCGAGCGCCGTCGGCCATTGGGATTCACGATCCATGCAGTGTGAACGCGCACCCCCGCCGATCCGCTGCTCGCGGGTTTCCGGCCCGGCACGCGTGAAGGCCCCTCCGGATGATGGTCCGGAGGGGCCTCACGACGTCGAGACCTCGCGTCACGCCTCGCTGGCGTGGGCCGCCAGGACGCGCCAGCCGTACTCGTCGGTGTGCACCCATGTGCGCGTGTAGCGCAGCCGGCCGGCGAACGGCTCGCCGGCGAAGGCGCCTTCAAGGGTGCCGAGGAAGCACGTGACTCCGGTCGTCCCCGAGACGACGACGGTGAGGTCCTCCTCGGCCACCTTCGTCATCACCTGCGTACGCGAACGGTGGTTGTGGAGATCGAGCGGCTTGGCCTCCGTGTGCAGCCGGCCGTCCGGCGGTCCCGTGAAGACCAGCCGCTCGTCGAGTAGCCGGTCGAGCTCCTCCACGTCACCCAGGAGCTGCGCCTTCTGCAGTCGCCGCTCGGCCTCGTACAGGTCGTCCAGAAGAGTGCCTGCCATGTCGGTCCTCTCCGTCGTGGCGCGTCTTCGGCGACAACGGTAGTCCCGGCGGCCAGTAGCGGTTTCAGCGGCTCACTACCCGGCGTTCCGCGTGCTCCCGGGCGCGCAGAACGGGCAGAACGGCTCGCGCTGGACGCACACCTTGACCGCGTCGCTGTCGTTGGCCCGGTCGAGGTCGAGCTCCTTGCCGCTGACGGTGGCGGTGTTGACCGTCTCTCCGACCGCGGTGGCCTTGGCCCGGACGACCAGCGTGGCCGTCGCGCCACTGGCCAGCGTTCCCACGTTCCACGTTCCCCCGGCGTACGTGCCGGTCGAGCGCGTGGACGACACGAAGGCGAGGTTGGCCGGCAGGACGTCCTTGACGGCGACGCCGGTGGCGTCGTCGGGCCCGGCGTTGGCGACCGTGACACGGTAGATGACCGTCTCGCCCACGGTGACCTCGGTCTTGTCCGCGGACTTGACCACGCTCAGGTCGACCGCCGGGTTGACCCCGGTGACGGCCTCACCGCTGGTGGAGGCCAGCGGCTCGGGCTCGGAGCCGAGCCGGTTCTCGTAGGCGACCGCGCCGCTGTTGACGACCTGCTTGCCCGCGGCCTGCCTGCCGACCTTGACCCGGAACTCCACGGTGGCGCCGTCCGGCAGGGCGGTGTCGTTGGCCAGCCTGCCTCCCGCCGTGCCCGTGGCGCCCTCTCCCAGCCTGAAGGAGATCACACCGGTGGCGGCGTCGAACTCGGCCTGGTCGTCGCCGGCCTGGTCGGTCATGGCGCCGCTGCCCGGGCCGCCCACGACGCGCAGCGAGCCCGGCACGTAGGCGGTCCCGGCCGGGACCTTGTCGGTGAGCCGGACGTTCTGCGCCACGTCGCCGCCCTTGTTGACGGCGGTCAGCCGGTAGGTGATCTCGGCGCCGACGTTCACCGGCCCCTGCGGGCTCGCCGACTTGGTGACGACCACGCACGCGGGGGTGCCGAAGAAGACGTCGTCGAGGAAGTTGCCGACCGACGCGTTGCCGCCGGCAGCGGAAATGGAGCGGAAGGCGAACCTGGTGGTCGTCTGCCCGGCGGGCACGGTGTAGGTGCCGTGGTAGGTGCCCCACTTCCCGTTGCCGTCGGACATGGTCCCCTGCTGGACGGGACCCGAGGGAGCGCCGATGTCCAGCGCCATCTGGTCGGTGCCGAGCCGCCCGCGGTGGGACAGCCGCCAGTAGAGCTTCTGCCCGGGGGTGGTCGGACGGTCCTGGTAGAGGGTCGAGACCTGGTTGGCGTTCAGCTCCGCGAACTGCGCGCCCTCGACCGCCGGAACGTTCATCCGGGGGCTCCAGAGCTCGATCATGTGGTCGGTGGCGGTCGTCCGCCAGCCCGGCACCGCGTTCGGGTTCTTCTGCGAGGCGTCGGGGAACGGAGCCCACGTCCCGGCGACGCCGGGCTTCTCGAAACCGCCGTTGACCAGCGCCACCTGCTCAGGACACGACGCGGGGTCCGGCGCCGCCGCCCGCGGCGTCACCGTGGCCACGGCCTCGGTGCGGGCGGGCGCGGCGTCGGCGGGGACCGCTCCGGACAGCGCCAGGGGGACCGCCGCCGCCACCAGGGCGGCGACGGGGTAACACATCCTGTGGATGTGCCTCATCATGAACGTCCTCTCGTCGTGGCGATTCACCAGGCCGTGCGACCGGCGCTGGCACCGCACGGAAGATTCGTCCGACGCGGACGAGAGGAGCGGCACGACACGTGTGGCCGTGCCAACAGTTGGCCGGATCTTGTTCTCTCACGACCCTGCGCAGGCAAGATCCGGATCTATGTCGAGGGCTCCCACGGCCAGAACTGGACCAAGAACCGCTCCCGCGGATCCGCTTCGTCATCGGCCCGCGTGTACACCCGTACGTTCCACAGCCGTTCCGGCTCGCCAAGGAGCAGGAACCCGTCCTGCACGTCCGTGTACAGCCCGGTCGCGCAGACCTCTCCGGTCTCCGAGCGGAACACGCCGATGACCACATCCGCCCACGCGTCGCGCTGGTCCCCCGGCTCGTCGTCCCACGCTTCGAGCGTGAGGCTCACGAGATCGTCCTCCGCCGAGAGCCCGAGGCCGCGGCGGTCGGACGGCTCGAAAGGGTCCCAGGACGACGACATGTCGACGATGAAGAAGGTCCCGTCGTGGACGTCCACCTCGCAGTCACTACGGGAGATCAGGGGCATGCGGGCCGCCTCTGGTGTGACGGGTGACGTACGAGCGATCCCGCGCCGCGCGGGCGAGCTCCTCGTCGTGCGGCCGGTCCAGCTCACGCGCGAGCTCGATCGTCCGGTCGAGCAGTGCCAGCGCCTCGTCGCAGCGGCCCGCCGCACGGCACGTCTCGGCGTAGGTGTGCAGGAAGTCGATCTCCAGCTGCACCTCGGCCAGCGGCTCCAGCAGCTCGAAGGCCCGCCGGTGGTGTTCGAGCGCCTTCTCGGGTGAACCCGCGATCCGCAGCGCGACACCGAGATAGTTATGGCACCACGCCTGGTTGTGCTGGAGACTGTGCTGCTCGGACAGCTTCAACGCGTCATGCAGGATGCGCAGCGACTCCGCCGGGTCGTCCGGCGCCAGCGCGAGACCGAGGGTGACGAGCCCGGTGACCTGTGCGGGCCCGTCCGCCAGCGCGATGGCCGCCTGGGCGAGTTCGACGGCTTCGCCGCGCCGCCCGAGGTGAAGCGTCACCCATCCGTCGAAGGCCAGCGCCTGCGACTGCCCCATGCGGCGCCCGAGCTTCTCGAACAGCTCGCGTGCCCGCCGGAAGTGCGCCTGCGCCGCTTCGAGGTCGCCGAGATCGCGGCGTACGAAGCCGATGCGCAGCGCGAGGGCGGCCGCGGTGTCATCGTCCGGTCCCGAACGCTCGGCCGCCTCGTAGGCGGAGAGCGCCTCGCCGAGGCGTCCGGCGGCGGCACGGGCGAAGCCGAGGTCCGCGAGCAGCGCGGCCCGCTGCTGATCGCGGCCGAGACGTCCCGCGGCGTCCGCGGCGGCTTCGAGCAGGCGGGCCTGGTCGTCGGTTCCGCGGTGCCGGAAGAACCAGACCCGCATGGCCTGCGGCAGCTCGGCCACCACCTCGTCCACGCCGAGCCGTACGGCGGCGTCGAAGCAGGCCACCAGGTTGACGTACTCGAGGTCGAACCAGGCCATGGCCTGCGCCGGATCTCCCTGCGAGGGTTCCCTGCGGTGTGGCGAAGGCAGGGTCCGATCGTGGGCGACGGCCTGCGTCAGGTAGTGCGTCAAAACCCGGCGCAGGGCGGCTTCGGCCCGTGGCTCCTCGTCGGCGGCGAGGTCCGCCGCGTACTGCCGGATCAGATCGTGCATCCGGTATCGCCCGGGCGAGAGCTCCTGGACCAGGTGGGCGTCGACCAGCTCCTCCAGCGCCGCGCCGGCCCGGTCGGGCGGCATGTCGGTGAGCGCGCCCGCCACCGGCGCGTCGAAGTCGGTGCCCGGCAGCACGCCCAGCAGCCGGAACATGCGGCGCTGGACCGTGTCGAGCTGCTGCAGCGACATGCCGAAGGCCGAGTCGAAGCGGCTGGGGGTGGCACGCAGCCGCTCGGCCAGCACGGCCACCGTCCAGCCCGGGCGGTGGCGAAGCCGCGCGCCCGCCATCCGCAGCGCCAGCGGGAGCCCGCCGCACTGCCGCAGCACCTGACCGACCGCTTCCTCTTCTGCGAGCGAGAGCCCGGCCGCCCGGCCGAACAGGTGCGCCGCGTCGTCGTCGGCCAGCGGTTCCAGGGACACCGGCGGCACCGCGTCCAGGCTGACCAGCCGGTGACGACTGGTGACCAGGACCGCGGACTTCCCCGCGCCCGGGAGCAGCGGACGCACCTGCTCCGCGTCGACCGCGTTGTCGAGCACGACGAGAACCCGCAGGCGGGACAGCTCCGACCGCCACAGCGCCGCGCGTTCGGCGGTGCCGGCCGGGGGGTGGGTGACGTCCAGCGCGCCCAGCAGACGGCCCAGCGCGGCGTGCGGCTCCAGCGGCTCCTGCCCCGGGGTGAATCCCTGCAGGTCGAGATAGAGCCCGCCGTCCGGAAACGCGGGGACCAGCCGATGGGCCGCATGCACGGCCAGGCTGGTCTTGCCGACGCCCGCCATGCCGTCGATCGCTGCCGCGCCGGTGGTGCGGATCAGCTCCTCGACCAGCGCGCACTCCGCTTCCCTGCCGGTGAAGTCGAACAGGTCCGCCGGCAGATCGTTGCGGCGCCGGGCGGGCGCCGCGCCGGCTTCGGCCGCCTCGGCCCACAGCGCGCGCAGTGGCCGGGGATCGCGTCCCACGGCCCGGCACAGCGCCACGACGGCATCCCACGGCGGCACGAGCCGGCCGGTCAGATATCGCGACAACGACGAGCTGCTCAGACCCGTCTGGCGGGCGAGGGCGCGCAGGCTGAGCCCGCTCAGCTCCTTGATCCGGGCGAGCTGAGCCACCAGTCGTTCCTGGGGGCTGGACACGTGCAACACCGTACCCGTCCCGGCCCACGCGGACGGATCGGCGACGCGTTCGCGCAGCTCAGCCGGGTTCTTGGTGTCCCACGGTGTCCCACGGACCAGGCGGGACCCGCCGCGCCGATGGTCGGATGGCTCCTGTCGGAAACACCCGGAACGAACTGCCGGAACCCCGCGGCGAAGGAGAAACGATGTCGACCGAGCGCATGCCGAACCCGGCGGCCTTGATCCCCGAGGCCATGGAGGCTCTGATGGCGGTCAACAGGGCCGTCGCGGGCGCCGGAGTCGACGCCAGGCTGCTGGCGCTGAGCCACCTGCGGACCAGCCAGATCAACGGCTGCGCTCCCTGTGTCGCCGGCGGCGTCCACCAGGCCCAGCGGCACGGCGTGACCGCGGACCAGGTGCATGCCGTCGCCGCGTGGCGGGAGACGCCGTGGTTCAGCGACGAGGAGCGCGCCGCGCTGGCCCTGACCGAGGCCGTGACCCGGCTCGCCGACCGTCCGGACCCGGTGCCGGACCACGTGTGGGACATGGCCGCCAAGCACTTCGACCAGAAGGAACTGGCCGCACTCCTGCTCAACATCGCGATCACCAACGCCTTCAACCGGCTCAACGTGCCGACCCGCCGGCAGGCGGGCCAGTGGTGACGCCGTCCCCGATCAGCACCACCCGAAGCCGCACGTCACAGAGAGAGGAAGTCGTCATGCCGACCACGCCGAAGACCACCACCGCCAAGGGCCAGAAGTACGACGGGTTCACCGAGGAAGAGCGCGACGCGATGAAGGAGCGCGCCAAGGAGCTGAAGACGAGCGCCCGGCGGGGCGCCAAGGCCGACACGGAGAGCGAGGTGCTCGCGAAGATCGCCGAGATGCCGGAATCCGACCGCGTGATCGCCGAGCGGTTGCACGCCGTGATCAAGGCCAGCGCGCCCACCCTGACGCCGAAGCTGTGGTACGGGATGCCGGCGTACGCCCGCGACGGCAAGATGATCTGCTTCTTCCAGTCCGCGGCCAAGTTCAAGGCCCGGTACGCGACGCTCGGCTTCAGCGACGCGGCGAACCTCGACGACGGCGCCATGTGGCCGGCGTCGTACGCCCTGACCGAGCTGACCGCCGACGTCGAGGCGAGGATCGCGGCGCTCCTGAAGCAGGCGCTGAGCTGAGGAGGTCTGACCGGGAACCGGCCTCCGGCCTGCCGCTTCGGACAGGCACGGAGGTCAGCCGAGGGCGATCGGCATCCGGTCCGCCACCCATGCCGTCCAGCCGAGGGGCGCTGGCGCACGGATGGTTCTCGGGGGCCAGAACCATGTTGCTGGAGATCTTGGTGCGGAACATGCCCGGTTCCACCAGCAGCACCCGGATGCCCAGCGGTGTCAGTTCGCTCGACAGCGCCTCGCTGAAGGCCTCGAGCGCGTGCTTCGCCGCGTCGTAGCCGGCCAGCCCCGGGTAGGTCATCCGGCCGCCCAGGGAGCTCATCTGCACGATCGTCCCGCTGCGCTGCTCGCGCATCAGAGGGACGATCGCCTTGGTGACCTCCGCGGCGCCGAAGAAGTTCACCTCCATCAGTGCACGCAACTGCTCCATCGAGGTTTCCTCGACAGCCCCGATCATGGTGAACCCGGCGTTGTTCACCAGGACGTCGATCCGGCCGTACAACGCCAGCGTGGCCCGCACCGCGGCGTCGATCGAGGCCCGTTCGGTGACCTCGAGCGCCACGGTGCTGATCCGGCCCTCGCCCTGGCCGGCCAGCTCGCTCAGGGTTTCCGGCCGCCGGGCGGTGGCCATCACCCGGTCTCCGGCGGCCGCCGCCGCCAGGGCCAGTTCGCGGCCGAAACCGGAGGAACACCCGGTGATCAACCAGACCCGGCCCTGCGTGTCGTCCTGCATCTTTCCGCTCCCCGTTACGTGGTCGTCGTGAACACCGACGATGCTGCCCGCGGGTGGCCTGCTACGCACCGGTTGCCTGGTGCGGCGGTAGGCTCAGCCTGTGACCCCTGACCTGCGACAACTCAGGTATTTCGTCGCCGTCGCCGAGGAGTCGAGCTTCACTCGGGCCGCCACTCGGCTGATGATCACGCAGCAGTCGCTGTCGCAGCAGATCAAGACACTGGAACGGATCTTGTGCGCGAGACTGTTCGACCGAGACAGTCGCGGCACCAGCCTGACCGATACCGGAGCGTTGTTCCTGCCCGAGGCACGCGCGGTGCTGGACCGTGCCGACGAGGCCGTCGCCGTGGTTCGAGGAGCCGTACGCGGGGAGATCGGCGAGCTCCGTCTGGCCTTCCTGGCGACGACGGCCAACCACCTCCTCCCACCGGTTGTCCGCATCGCCCGGGAACATCTCCCCCACCTGAGACTCACCACCGAGGAGACCACCATCGGGCCGCTCGTCGAAGGCCTGTTCGACGGCCGCTACGATCTCGCGTTCACCCGCCCGCCGCAGGTCCCCGGCCTTGCCGCCCGTACCGTCGCCACCGAACAGGTGTGCGTCGTCCTGCCCCAGGGGCATCCGCTCGCCGACCGCACCGAGCTGACCCTGCCGGCGCTGGCGAACGAACGCTGGGTGATGACCCCGCGCAGTTCCTGGGAACCCTGGCATCAGAAGTTCGACGAGAGCTTCCGCGCCGCCGGGTTCACTCCCCACGTCGTCGCCCGGGACGCAAGCGTGCAGGGGCTGCTCGGCCTCGTCGCCGCCGGTGTCGGAATCACCCGGCTCGGCTGGTCGGCCCACAACCTGCGCCGCACCGGCGTGGTGTTCATCCCGCTCGCCGGGGAGAGCATGCCGACCGAGATGGTCTGGCGGCGCGGCAACACCTCGCCCGCGCTGCGCCGGATCGTGGACGTGGTGACCGACCTGGCCGCCACGACGGACCTCACCGCCACCGGCTGACCTCGGCCAGGGACCACAGGCCTCGTCTGCCACCGCGCCAGGCAATCGCTGTTGGCCTCTCCGGACCCGGCCGGGCCAGTATCGCTCCTGGCAATGCAGCAGGGGGCACCGCCCCGCCGAGCACAAGGAACCACCATGAGCAGTCCCGACATGTTCCCCGAACAGTTCGCTGATCGGCTGGCGATCCGCGAACTGGTCGACGCCTACGCCCATCTGGCGGACCGACGCGACGCCCAGGGCCAGGCGGCGCTCTTCACCGACGACGCCCGCGTCGCGGTGTACGACGGCGAGCCCGGCACCACCGGCCCGGCGCAGACCCTCAACGGCCGCGACGAGCTGGCCGCCGCCTTCGGCTCGCTGCGGACCTACGACAAGACGACGCACTTCATCGGTCAGAGCACGGTGACCGTCGACGGCGACCGCGCGACCGGGGAAACCTACTGCCTGGCGCACCATCTCTGGACCGAGGAGGGGCAGCGCACCCTCATGGTCATGTCGATCCGCTACCACGACGCCTTCGTCCGGCAGGACAGCCGATGGCATTTCGCCGAGCGCCGGCTCATCGTCGACTGGGTCGACCGCCGGCCTTCGACCGTCTGAGAGAGTGTTACGAATGGATACCCCGATCATTCCGGCCGATGACCCGATCAAGCCGGTTGTGGCAGCGTACGCGGCCACCTTCGAGAAGCTCGCCGCTGCCACAGGTCACGCACGACGAGGGCCGAACGGCGCTGTGCTGGCCGTCTCCGGGGCTCCGATCGCCACGCTGAACGCCGTCATCAGCCCCGACGTGGAGCCGATCCCCGACGAGATAGCGGCGCTGGCGGCCTCCGAAGGCCGATGGGCGGTTCCCTGGAGCATCCATGTACGCGGAGAGGCGGGGCCTCTCGTCACCAAGGTGGCCGCAGAGCATGGGCTGACCCAGTTCACCAGACAGCCGTTGATGATACGCAGGCCCGAGCGAGGACTTCCGGCCGAACCGGCCGTCGACTCCCTGCGTATTCGCGCCGTGCCGGCCGATGAACTCGACCTCTACGCCGAGACTGTCGCCGACGGCTTCGAGGCGCCACGCGAGATGTTCACGGTGATGGCCGACCGATCTCTCGCGAACGTCGACGGGCTCACCTTCTACGTGGCAGAGCTGCGCGGCATACCGGTAGGGACGGGAATGACGGCCGTTTCGGGCGGCTTGACGGGAATCTTCAACATCACCACGCTCCCGGGCTACCGACGGCGGGGGTACGGACGGGCCGTCACGATGGCGATGGTCCGCGCGGGCTACGCCGCCGGCGCCACCACCGCCTACCTCTACGCGAGCACGATGGCCGAGTCCGTATACGAGTCGGCCGGCTTCCGTACCGAAGAACACCTGACCGTGATCACCGCTCCGGCGTAGGGCGGCGCCGCGGCGGTTCCCGCGATCACGCATCACCTGCGCGAGAAGACCGGGCCGCGAGTGCGGTGCGCACCCGGTGGCGGTAGCGCAGCGGTGACTCGCCGACCTCACGTTTGAACGCTGTGCTGAACGCACTCTCGGACGCGTACCCCAGCTCCGCCGCCAGCGACCCGACCCGGACGTCCCCGTCGCGGAGAGCGCGCTGCGCCAGCAGCATCCGCCAGCGATTGAGGTACGTCAGCGGCGGCATGCCCGACACGGTGCGGAACCGTTCGGCGAACGACGTCCGCGACATCGTCGCGGCCCGCGCCAACTCCTCCAGGCCCCAAGGCCTTCCGGGTTCGGCGTGCATGAGGCGGAGCGCCGGGCGCAGACGTTCGTCGGCCAGCACCCGCAGCCATCCCGGGGGGAGCTCGGCCTGGTCGACAAAGGCGCGCAGCACTTCGAGCAGCAGGAGCTGGCCGTACTGGCGGATCGCGAACGCCGAGCCCATCCGGTTGCCGGTCACCTCGTCGAACAGCCGGTCGAGGACGCCACGCAGGTCGGACGCCGCGGTGGTCGACGCCCGGATGTGCCCCACCGGCGGAAGCGCCTGCAGCAGCAGTGCCCGGCCGGCCGTGTTGAGGTCGACGCGTCCACCGATGAGGACGTCGTCGGTACCGCGGTCGGCGCTGGTGAGGCCGGCGGACGAGAAGTCCGCCTCGGGCACGACCTCGCGGCGCGGTCCGTCCCCGGAGCCACCCTCGATCTCCAGCCACGACCGGTTGTTCAGTACGGCGACTTCGCCCGGCCCGAGCTCGATCGGCCCGTCGACACCGTCGATGGTCAGCCGGGCCCGGCCGTACACCATCGCGAAGAACTTCAGCGGGGCGTCGACGGCCGCGCGCGACACCCACGGGCCCCGCATCGCGATCCCGCCGGTCAGCAGGCCGCGGACCTCGACCAGATCGAACACCTCGGACAGTTGGTCGGCGACCATGACCGTACTATCGCGCAAGAAATGCGGACTCACAACTATTCAGAGTACGAACGGTCGCGAGCACGATGGTGCCATGACCCAGAGACAACACCCCATCGGAACCGGATTCACCGCGGCGTCGACGGCCGACGACGTGCTCAAAGGCATCGACCTGTCCGGTAAGAACGTCATCGTCACCGGCGGCCACCGTGGGATCGGCCTGGAGACCACTCGTGCGCTCAGCAAGGCCGGCGCCTCGATCACCGTGGCCGCGCGCAACCCCGGCCGCGCCGCCTCCGCGCTGGCCGGGATCGAGCGCGTGGACACCGCTCGCCTGGACCTCCTCGACCCGGCATCGATCGACGCCTTCGTCACCCGGTATCTCGGCTCCGGCCGTCCGCTCCACATCCTGATCAACAACGCCGGCATCATGGGCGGCGAACTCGTCCGGGACCCGCGCGGATACGAATCGCACTTCGCGCTCAACCATCTGGGCCACTTCCAGCTGACGTTGGGCCTGCTGCCCGCGCTGCGCGCCGCGCACGGCGCCCGAGTCGTCAACGTGTCATCCGGCGCCCAGCGAATCTCCGGCATCCGCTGGGACGACCCGCACTTCACCACCGGGTACGACCCCATGCTCGCCTACGGCCAGTCCAAGGCCGCCAACGTCCTGTTCGCCGTCGAGCTGGACCGTCGATGGGCCGCCGACGGAATCCGCGGCTACGCCGTGCACCCGGGCGTCGTCTTCGGCACCGACCTGGGCCCCTTGCTGACCGATGGCGAGGAGCGGAAAGCCTGGCTGAGCGACGACGATCTGCGGTCCATGGGGATCCTCGACGAATCCGGCCGCCCGATCATCGACCCCGACCGCGAGCGGAAGACGCCGCAGCAGGGCGCGAGCACCAGCGTGTTCGCCGCGACCAGCCCGCTGCTCGCCGACATCGGCGGCGTCTATCTGAAGGACAACGACATCTCGCCGCTGGACGAGTCCCCAGTAGACGTCGCCTTCGGCTCCGACCAGTTTCCCTCGTCCGACGTCGCGCCCCACGCCATCGACCTGGAATCGGCCGAACGGCTCTGGGAGCTGAGCGAGAACATGCTCAAGATCTGACGCGGTGCCCGCTCAATCCTTTCGTCCGCTTTGGCTGCGTTCATAGCTATATGGACAGCACCAATCGGCAATGTCGGCTTCGACTTCCCGTCGTCTCCGGGCAAGATCTCGCGGCTAGCGTCGTGCGGCACATCCCGCACGCGGAGGTCTTAAGCCATGCCTGAACTGTCCCGCAGGAATTTTCTCGGCACTGCCGCTGCCGTAACAGGAGCGGCCGCCGTCGGCGTCGCGTTGCCCAACGCGAGCGCCGCCGCGGCCACCACGCAGAAGAAGCCCGGTCACCCGCCCAAGCCGTACGGCGACATCCGTGACATCAAGCATGTCGTCGTGATCATGCAGGAGAACCGCAGCTTCGATCACTATTTCGGCGCGCTCAAGGGCGTGCGCGGTTTCGGCGACCGCTCGACCATCGTGCTCCCCGGTGGCAAGACCGTCTGGGAGCAGCCGAAGACGTTGACGGACGGGGCCGACACGCAATACCCGTGGCGGCTGAGCGGGGCCAAGACCTGGAGTGGGGCGACCCCGCCGAGCGCCGAGCTCGGCGCCGCCAACTACGGCGGCACCAGCCACGGTTGGACCGACCAGCACGGCGCCTGGTACGGCGGCCTCATGAACGGCTGGTACTACGCCAAGGGCGGCCCGACCACGCTGGGCTACCTGGACCGCCGTGACCTGCCGTTCCACTACGCCCTCGCCGACGCCTACACGGTCGGCGACGCCTACCACTGCTCCGTGCTCAGCGCCACCGGGCCCAACCGCACCTTCCTGTGGGGCGGAACGATCAACGCCGACCACAAGCACGGCAGCTTCACCGCCTACGACGGCGGCGACGAGCGCGGCAAGTTCCTGCCCTGGGAGTCCTACGCCGAGACGCTCCAGGCGGCGGGCGTCAGCTGGCGGGTCTACCAGTGCGCCGACGACTACGGCGACAACGGCCTGGAGTACTTCAACACCTTCGCCAAGCTCGACCCCACTCAGGGCGGGACGGCCGCACCGGGCGACGTCTACTACGACAACGGCGTGAAGAACGTCCCCGAGCCGGTCACCGGGCTGTCGGGCAACGCCGACAACCTCATCGCCGCGATCCGCGCCGACGTGCTGGGGGGCACCCTCCCCCAGGTGAACTGGGTCGTGAACAACCAGTTCTTCTCCGAGCACCCGGTCACGGCGCCGAGCAACGGCGCGTACTTCCTCCGCGGCGTGCTCGAGGCCCTCAACGCCGACCCCGACGTGTTCAACTCGACCCTGGTGATCATCAACTACGACGAGAACGACGGTCAGTTCGACCACGTCCCGCCACCCGTTCCGGCGCCGGGCGAGGCGGACGAGTTCGTCTCCGGCACCATGGCCGCGTACGGCGTCACCGAGCCGCTCCCCGTCGGACTCGGCTTCCGCGTGCCGCTCATCCTCATCTCGCCCTGGACCCGTGGCGGCTGGGTGACCTCGGAGGTCTCCGACCACACCTCGGTCATCCAGCTCATCGAGAAGTGGACCAGCGCGCTCGGCAAGCCCGCCATCTCGCCCAACATCAGCGAGTGGCGGCGCAAGGTCTGCGGCGACCTCACGACCGCCTTCGACTTCGCGAAGCCCGTCTACGGCATGCCCGACCTTCCCGAGACCGGGCCTCTCATCCCCGAGACGCGGTACACCCCGCTGCCCGGCGACAACACGATGCCGACGCAGGAGGAGGGCACCAAGCGGGCGCGCCCGCTGCCGTACCAGCCGAACGCCAACCTGACCGGGTTCACCGGCGCCGTGGCGAACCTGACGTTCAGCAACGACGCCCCGTTCGTGACCAAGGCGAGCCACTTCGCCGTGTACAACAACCGGGCCGGGCTCCCGACGCTGGCGCAGTACCCGGCCGCGTTCCCGGGCCAGTACACGGTCGCCGCGAAGTCGACGATGTCCGGAACCGGCGCCGTGGGCTCCTCCGCCGACGACACCGCGTACGACATCACCGTCACCGGCCCGAACCGGTTCCTGCGCCGGTTCGTCGGCGACGTCGCCACCGCGGGCAAGGACCTCGTCGTCGAGGCGGACTACTACGACGGCAAGTCGACGAAGAACCCGAAGCTGAAGCTCTGGCTGCGCAACAACGGCGACACCCGCGTGACGTTCACGATCACGCACAACAACTACAACTCGGGCAAGCCGCAGACCGTGAAGGTCAACGCGCACGGCAAGGAGGCGTGGACGGTGAACCCGGTGAAGGAGAGCAACGGCTGGTACGACGTGACGGTCACGGCCGACAACGACGAGGGCTGGTCGCAGCGGTTCGTCGGTCACCTCGAGACCGGTGAGGCCAGCATCACCGGCTGATCCGGCAACCGTACCGAGAACCACACCGAGGGCCGGCCCTTCCCGCCGTGCCCGGACCGCGAGCGAATCGCGACCGGGCCCGCGGGGAGGGCCTGCCCTTTCCCGGGCGCCACGCGGCCCGCCGGGAGGCCGGGGCCGCGGAAGCTGCCGCGGTTGCGGAGGAGGAGGCGCGGCGGGCGGCGCCGGCGGCTACCCGTGTCAGCCAGGTGGGCCGCCGATCATCAGTGCCCAAGGTTGTCCGTCGGCGTTGTCACGCGGTTCGTCATGCGATCCACACCGTCCGACAGCAGGGGCGAAGCGCTGGGCTCGCCGGCGGTCGCCGCCTACCGGCGCGCTAGCGTTACCGCCTGATGAACCGACTTTTCCGGGGCGACGTCGAAGGCCCCGAGCTGCTGCAACGGGCCTTCTGGATGTCGTTCGGGCTGCTGTTCCTGACCCCGGTCGGGGTGGCGGTGGCCCATTACGAGGGAACGCGGCGCTGGCTGGGCTTGGCGGCCATCGTGGTGTTCGCGCTGATGTACTACGCGGCGGCATTCGTACGGTGGAGATGGGACGACCCGTACACGGTGCGGTCGGTGACGGTGCTGGGGACGTTCGCGCTGCTGGCGGCGGGGCTGCCGCCGCTGTTCGGGCTCGACTGGCTGGGTCTGCCGATCTACCTGGCATTCGTGCTGGCGATGTCGCTGCCGCTGCGGTGGGCCCCGTTCGGGGTGCTGGGGTCGATGGCCGTGATAGCCGGGGACGGGATGCTGGTCGGCGCCCCGGCCCCGATGATCGGCGGGTTCGCGCTGGTGCTACTGGCGTTCGGGATGATGATGGTCGCGCTCCGGCACTCGCGGACGCTGGTGGTGCAGCTGCGCGAGGCTCGCGGCGAGGTCGCCCGGCTCGCCGCCGCCGACGAGCGGTTGCGCATCGCCCGCGACCTGCACGACCTGCTCGGCCACAGCATGTCGCTGATCGTGCTGAAGAGCGAGCTGGCGCGGCGGCTGGCCGACCGGGACCTGGCCCGCGCCATCACCGAGATCGGCGAAATCGAGTCGGTGGCCCGGTCCTCGCTGGCCGACGTGCGCGAGGCGATCTCCGGCTACCGGCGGCGTGACCTGGGCGAGGAACTCGACGGCGCGCGGGCGGTCCTGGCGGCGGCCGGGGTAGACACGACTGTGCGGATGGCGGGCGCGCCCCTGCCGGAGGCGGCCGACGGCGTGTTCGGCTGGGCGGTCCGCGAGTCGGTCACCAACCTCGTCCGCCACGCACGCGCATCCCGCTGCGTCATCGAGGTGGGACGCGACGGCGACGAGGCGGTGCTGGAGGTCCGCGACAACGGCCGGGCCAAGGGAAAGCACGTTCCGGGCAACGGCCTGAACGGCCTGTCCGAGCGCATCGCGGCCGAGGGCGGCACGATGGAGTCCGGCCCGCTGCCGGGCGGCGGCTTTCGGGTAGCGATCCGCGTTCCCGTTGAATCTGCCTCATGATCAGGGTCATCCCGGACGGCCGCCTTGGCGGCCGAGCGGAACGGATGGTTGTAGACGCCACGCAGCACGCTCGCGGCCAGGTGGACACGCAGGCATGAAAAGGCCGCTCTTCGATGATCGAAGAACAGCCGGTGAACCGTGGTGGGGCTACCACCTGGGACCTCATCAGGCAACGGCAACCGACATTCCATTGGTCACGAATGGAGTGCCGCCCCCGCGCCCCTCCGCGCGACCTCTGATCGGCGTGTACGCCTCGCCTCGGCCGGCGCCCTCAACCCCTGCTGTTAGCAAGGCTGTTAGCAAGAAGCCCCCTGTGATCATCACAGAGGGCTTCTGACCTGGAGCCGCCTAAGGGAATCGAACCCTTGACCCCTTCATTACGAGTGAAGTGCTCTGGCCGACTGAGCTAAGGCGGCACGCCGCGAACGGCTTCGCACAGTCTACAGGGTCGTCGCGGTTCTCGTGCACCCGTCGCCGCCCGGAGCGTCGCGGCCCTCAGAAGGCTCTCCAAGCGCTCCGGGAGCGCGATCCGCTCATCGGAGAGCGGTAAATCTTCCCCAGCCGCCTACTGGCCCTCCCTTTACCCGATGACCAGCGGAGACAGGGCATACCAGGCGCATCTGTCACAGGAAAAGCGCCCTGTCTCGCCCGACGGCGCCGACGGGCCACCAGACATTTGGCCGCATCCCGCGCGGCCCTCGTCGTGAGGTCGCCGCCCGCCCGCGGCAGGCGGCATGCTGGTGCTCGTCACGCACGCGACAGCAGGGGAAACAACGGGTATGCGATCGGCTGGGCAGAAAGCGAAGGTCCTATCGCCTCGTACGCGGTACGGCGGCGGTCAGAGCCGGCGAATGGCGGTCGCGGCGCTGGCCGCGCTGCTGCCGTTCACGGCGTGCTCCAGCCACGCCCCGGCCACCTCCGAACAGCCGAACGCAGGCGCGACGGCACAGCCGACGGTCGATGCGCCCACAGCGGAGCTGCGCCCGTTCTACGCGCAGCGGCCCACCTGGCGGGCGTGCGGCGACGGCTTTCAGTGCGCCAAGATCAAGGTGCCCCTCGACTACACGAAGCCCTCAGGCGAGCGCATCGACCTCAGCGTGATCCGCCTGCCGGCCACCGGCAAGCGCACCGGCTCCCTCCTCATCAACCCCGGCGGGCCCGGAGGTTCCGGCATCGATTACGCGCGTGCGGCCCGATCCGTGGTGAGCGACAAGGTGCGCGCCCAGTTCGACATCGTGGGGTTCGACCCGCGCGGCGTGGGCGAGTCGACCCCCGTCACATGCATGACGGCCTCCCAGCTCGACGCGTACATCGGGATGGACTCGAGCCCGGACACGCCGGCGGAGGTCACGGCGCTCGACAAGGAGTCCAAGCTGTTCGCCGACAGCTGCGGAGCCAAGTCGGCCCGTCTGCTCCCCCACGTCGGCACGGCCGACGCGGCCAGGGACATGGACGTCCTGCGCGGCGTCCTCGGCGACCCGGGTCTCACCTATCTCGGCAAGTCGTACGGCACCTATCTGGGCGCGATGTACGCCGACCTGTTCCCCAAGCACGTGCGGGCACTCGTGCTCGACGGCGCGGTGGACCCGGCCGTGCCGGCGCTGAAGTCCAACGAGGTGCAGGCCAAGGGCTTCGAGGTGGCGCTGAAGGCCTTCGTCGAGGACTGCTTCCTCGACCGCTCCTGCCCCTTCAAGAGCCGTACGGTCGACGGCGCGATGAAGGAGATCAGCGACCTGCTGACGAGGGCCGACCGGCAGCCGCTGAGGAACGACCTCGGCGACGGCCGGCCCGTCAACGAGGCGTGGACGGTCATCGGCATCGCCACCCCGCTGTACGAGCGCGCGGCCTGGCCCCGGCTGCGTGAGGCCCTGGGCAAGGCGATCAACCAGGGCGACGGGACGGACCTGCTCCAGATGGCCGACCTGCTGGTCGACCGGCGGGCCAACGGCTCGTACTCGAACCAGACCGAGGCGAACATGGCCGTCAACTGCGTGGACCACCCCTACCCGAAGGCTCTCGACGTCTATCAGAAGGCCGCGGGCCAGTCCGCCAAGGCGGCGCCGCACTTCGGGCCGTTCGTGATGTGGGGTTCGCTGCCCTGCGCCTACTGGCCCGCGAAGCCCGTCGGCACCGACAAGCCGCTCAAGGCGACCGGCGCGCCGCCCATCCTCGTCGTCGGCACCCTGCGCGACCCCGCCACGCCGTACGAGTGGGCTCAGGGGCTCGCCTCGGAGCTGACCTCGGGCGTGCTGCTCGGCTACGACGGCGACGGGCACACGGCCTACCGCAGCGGCTCGGCATGTGTGGACAACGCGGTCGACGACTACCTGCTCGCCCTGCGCGCACCCAAGAACGGCACAATCTGTCCGAAGACGGGCTGATCTGAACTACTTTCTCCGGCAGTTCGGGAGTCCGGATCCCTACACTTGCGGCGCATGGCCTACCGGTGGCGATCACGCGAGCTGACCGTTTCAGTGACCATGGTCGCGGTCCTGACGGTGTCCGGATGCGGGGCGCTGGGCGGGCCGCGGGCGCCTTCCTCCGGCGGCGTCTCGTCGGCACCGCCTCGGCCGTCCGTCACCTCCGCCGCGGCGTCCCTGGTCAAGGAGGGGTGGTTCGGCCCCACCAGCCCCCTCCACGCGCGGGTGGAGATGCGCGGGGTGGAGCGGTTGGCCGACAGGTCCGTCCTCCGTTTCACGGTCACCTCGCTGGAGGATGAGGCGCGCCACACCGGGAACTCGTTCGGAACGGCGGCCGGCGACTTCGGCAGCTATCGCATCCCTCTCGTCGACCCGGTCGGCGGCAAGGTCTATCACCCCCTGACCGACCAGGTGGGGACACTGGGCAGCAAACCCGGATACTACGAGCCCGGTGTGCGTTACGAGACCGTCGTCTACTACCCGCCGATCCCGGCGGGCGTCCGTACGGTCACCGCGATCACGGCGGGTACGGCCGGCGAGTTCACCGGCGTGCCCGTGGTGGACGGGACCGGTTCCGGCGGCGCCATGTCGCCGACGGCCGCCCCCGGCAGCACTGTGTCGCCGACGGCCGCCCCCGGCGGCACTGTGTCGCCGACGGCCGCCTCCGGCAGCACTCCGCAGCCGGGCACCACGGTGTCGTGGCCGGTGCGGGAACCGGCCGGACAGGTCACCAGCAGCGTCCAGGACCTGTACGGCATCACCGAGAGCGCGGAGAAGACGACCATCGCGAGCGGCGGCGACGAGACCGTGGGGCTGCGCACCGACGTGCTGTTCGCCTTCGACTCGGACAGGCTCACGGCACGGGCCAGGGCCGTGCTCGACGACGTCGCGAAGGAGACCCGGGAGAAGGCCGATCCGGCCAGGCCCCCCGTCCTCGTCGAGGGCCACACCGACGGCAAGGGCACGCACGCGTACAACATGGCCCTGTCCCTGCGGCGCGCGCAGGCCGTACGCAGGGAGCTGCAGGCACGCCTCGGCGGGGCGTACCGATTCCGCACGACGGGCAAGGGCGAGACCGAGCCCGTCGCGCGCGAGGGCGGGACGGACGACGAGGAGGCGCGTGCCAGGAACCGGCGCGTGGAGGTCTCCTACCGCGTCAAGCAGCCGACCGGCGGCTCCACGGCCTCGGAAACCGCGGGGACCCGGGCCGACGAGCCCACCACGAGCGGAGGACGGCCGGCCCCGTTCCACGCGGACGACGGCGAGACCGTGGCCGGCCGGACCTCCACCGGCCGGCCGTCCGGGCAGCGCCTCCGCATCGACGTGAAGCCCTTCTACCGCGACGGCGCCTACCTCGTCGCGGTGTTCGACATCGTCAACCTCGGGCCGGGGAACCTCGGCGCGGGGACCGGATACGGAGGGGACATCGCCTACATCGGCGGCTGGTACACCGGCTTCTCGGTCGTCGACCCCGCCTCACGGACCGTCTATCGCGCCGTACGGATGGGGCCGGACGACCCGCGCGGCCCCGATGACTACGTGGACCCGGGCTGGGCGACGTTCAACGTCGAACCGGGCACGGGCAACCGCGGCTTCTTCTACGTGCCGGCGCCCCCTCCGGGGGTCACGAGCGTGACTTTCGACGCCGGCCCCTTCGGCAGGTTCGACCACGTGCCCGTACGTTAACCGCCGCGACGGTGAAACTTTCACACTCCGTGTCCCCTCGATCGGAACTCCGACCCCAGTTCGGCACAGGTGATCCGGCCGCTGACCGCCCTGCCGGGTAGGTCCGGATCCTTGACCGTCCTTCGCACATGCGCTTTGCTCCGCCGCGTGACCGCGGTCGCCATCCGTGGTTTTGTTAGCGCTCACATTAACGTAACCCGACCAAAACGCTCGGTGAGCGAGCACCACTTCAGGAGGCGCATGTGAGATCCGCATTATCGCTGTCCAGACGCACGGTCGCCTGGATCGTGGGCCTGCTGTGCGTGCTGGTGCTGCTCCCGGCCGGCGCGGCCAGGGCGGACAACCCGATCGTGCAGACCATCTACACCGCCGACCCGGCGCCGCTGGTCTACAACGGCCGGGTCTACCTCTACACCGGCCACGACGAGGACGGCTCGACCTACTTCACGATGAAGGACTGGCGGGTCTGGTCGTCGGCCGACATGGTCAACTGGACCGACCACGGCTCCCCGCTGAGCGTCTCCAGCTTCAGCTGGGCGAAATCGGACGCGTGGGCCGGGCAGGCCATCTACCGCAACGGCAAGTTCTACTGGTACGTCCCCACGACCAACCGGTCGACCGGCAGGATGGCCATCGGCGTGGCCGTCTCCGACAGCCCCACCGGGCCGTTCAGGGACGCCCTGGGACATCCGCTGGTCGAGAACGGCGAGATCGACCCGACCGTCTACATCGACGACAACGGGCAGGCCTACCTCTACTGGGGCAACCCCAACCTGTGGTACGTCAAGCTCAACAGCGACATGACCTCCTACTCGGGCAGCCCGACGAAGGTCAACCTGACCACGTCGGGGTTCGGCACCCGCACCGGGGACGCCAACCGGCCGACGCTGTTCGAAGAAGGCCCCTGGTTCTACAAGCGGGGCAGCCTCTACTACATGGTGTTCGCGGCCAAGTGCTGCTCGGAGTTCATCGCCTATTCGACATCCTCCAGCCCGACCGGGCCGTGGACCTACCGCGGCACGATCATGTCCACGCAGGGCAGCAGCTTCACCAACCACCCGGGGATCGTCGACTTCAACGGCAATTCCTACTTCTTCTACCACAACGGCGCGTTGCCGGGCGGTGGCGGTTACACCCGCTCGGTCGCGGTGGAGAAGTTCACCTACAACGCCGACGGCACGATCCCGACGATCAACATGACCACCACGGGGGCGCCCCAGGTGGGCACGTTGAACCCGTACGTGCGGCAGGAGGCCGAGACCATCGCCTGGGAGTCCGGCGTGGAGACCGAGGTCTCCAGCGAGGGCGGCATGAACGTCGGGTTCATCGAGAACGGCGACTACATCAAGGTCAAGGGCGTCGGCTTCGGCAACGGCGCGACCTCGTTCTCCGCACGGGTGGCTTCGGGCGCCAGCGGCGGCAAGATCGAGCTGCGCCGTGACAGCGCCACCGGCACGCTCATGGGCACCTGCGACGTCCCGGGCACCGGCGGCTGGCAGAACTGGACGACCGTCTCCTGCTCCGTCACCGGCGCGAGCGGCACCCACGACCTGTACCTCAGGTTCACCGGCGGCAGCGGCTACCTGATGAACGTGAACTGGTGGCAGTTCAGCGGCAACGGGGGGCCGACCACCAGCCCCTCGCCCACACCCCCGGCATCGCCCTCGCCCTCGCCCTCGGCCTCGCCGACGGGCACTCCGCAGGGGACGAGCGCGATCCGCGGTACGGGCTCGGGCCGGTGCCTGGATGTCACCGAGGCCTCGCAGACCAACGGGGCACAGCTGCAGATCTGGGACTGCAACGGGCAGTCCAACCAGCAGTGGACCTCCACCAGCGCGGGTGAGCTGCGCGTCTACGGCAACAAGTGCCTGGACGTCAACGGCGCGGGAACCGCGGACGGCACCGCGGTGATCATCTGGGACTGCAACGGGCAGAACAACCAGAAGTGGCGCTTCAACTCCGACGGCACCATCACCGCGGTCGGGGCGAACAAGTGCCTCGACGTGTCGAACTACGGCACCGCCAACGGCAGCAAGGTGCACATCTGGACCTGCCACGGCGAGACCAACCAGAAGTGGACCCGCGTCTGACGCTGTCCGCGGCCGGCCGGCCAGGGGTGGCGCGCTGAACGCCGCCCCTGGCCGGTCGCACGTCAGGCACGCCGGCGAGCGGCTCTCTCGACGATCGCCGCCCGGGCTCGGACTCCAGCGCCGGGGTGTAGCCGGCGGCGCGCAAGCGGGCGAGGGTCTCCTCCTCACCCACCGCACTGGTCAGGACGGTCGGGGCGATCTTGCGCAGGCCCAGCGTGCGCAGCGCCCGCGAGCGGGCGGTGTCCCCGGTCGAAGGCCCGGCGCACGGTCGAACCGGAGAAGCGCCAGACGACGGCGTGCCCCTCCGACTCGCGGTCGGCGACGTCGTCGAGCAGTTCGGCGAGATCCGGGCCGGGCATCCCCCGGACCACGGCCGTCAGGTCGGCCTGGAAGAAGGCGGTGGCCTGCGCGGGCGGGAGCATGGCCGCCAGGGCCGCGGTCAGCGCGGGCTCCGGCAGCGTATTTACTCCGCATTCGGCAGCCGGACCTGTCGCCGCACCCGTTTCACTCGGTGAGGTAGCGCTGGACCGTGGGGCTCAGCCACGCGATGAGCTCTTCCTCCGTTGCCGCCACCATCGGCGGGAACTTCAAGATGTAGCGGGACAAAGCCAGTCCCAGCACTTGCGAGGCGATCAGGGAAGCCCGCACGGGAGCGCGCTCCGGATCGCCGGTCAGGTCGATCACGAGCGGCATGACCTGGCCGGCGAAAATCGTCCGCATGCGTTCGGCCGCGGCCTCGTTCGTCACGCCCGTTCGGAGCAGGACCTGCAGCCCTTCGTCGGCCTCCCACTTGCGCAGGAAGTGGCGGACCAGGCCGGCGCCGGCCTGGTCCGGCGCCAACGCGGGCAGCTCCAGATCGAATTCGGCCGCAGCGGCGAACAGCTTCTCCTTGGTGCCGAAGTAGCGCATGACCATGGCCGGGTCGATCCGCGCGTCGGCGGCGATGGCCCTGATGGTGGCCTTGTCGTAACCGTCGGCGGCGAAGCGTTCGCGGGCCGCGGCAAGGATCACGGCCTTGGTCTCGGCGGAGGATCTCCTCATGTCAACGATTGTAGGCCAACACCTGTTGACTTCCTACTCATGGCGGGCTTACGTTCATGCCAACAACCGTTGACAAAGGAGACGCCGTGAACGCCGAAGTGCTCATCATCGGAGCCGGACCCGCCGGGCTCACCGCCGCGATCGTCCTGGCCCAGCACGGCCGGCAGGTCATGATCGTGGACGCGCAGGCGGAGGGCGCCAACACCTCTCGCGCCGCCGTCGTGCACGCACGCACCCTGGAAGTCCTGGAGCCGTACGGCGTGGCGGACCGGCTGGCCGCGCACGGCATCCACATTCCGGTCTTCACCATCCGCGACCGCGACAAGGCGCTGGTGCCGGTGCCCTTCGGCGGCCTGCCCACCGCCTACCCCTACACCCTGATGATCTCCCAGGCCGACACCGAGGCCCACCTGCTGGCCCGCCTGCACGAGCTCGGCGGCAAGGTGACGAGGCCCGCCCGGGTGAGCCGCGTCGAGCAGGACGCCGACGGCGTCACCGCCACTCTGGACGACGGGCAGCAGATCCGGGCCGCCTACCTGATCGGCGCCGACGGCATGAACAGCACCGTCCGCCAGAGCGCCGGGATCGGCTTCACCGGCGGCACGTACGCCGAGTCGTTCGTCCTGAGCGACGTCCGCCTGTCCGGCGGGGTGCCGCAGAACGAGGTCACTCTGTACTTCTCGCCCGCCGGAATGGTCGTCGTCGCCCCGCTGCCCGGCGGCCTGCACCGCATCGTCGCCACCGTGGACGAGGCCCCCAAAGACCCCGGCATCCCCTTCGTGCAGCACCTGCTCGACACCCGCGGCCCCGAGGCCGAGCCCGCGCGGGTGCAGGAGCTGATCTGGAGCTCGCGCTTCCGGGTCCACCACCGCATCGCCGACACCTACCGCCAGGGCCGCATCCTGCTGGCCGGCGACGCCGCCCACGTCCACTCGCCCGCCGGCGGCCAGGGCATGAACCTGGGCATCGACGACGCCGTGCACCTGGGCGAGGCGCTGGCCCGGGTGCTCGACGGTGAACCGGACAGCCTGCTCGACTCCTATGCGGCCACCCGCCGTGCGCAGGCCGAGCAGGTGGTCGCCCTCGCGGGGCGGCTCACCACGCTGGCCACCGCCGCCACCGGCCGCCGCGTGCTGCGCAACCTCATCATCGCCCTGGCCGGCCGCATCCCCGCCGTCCGCACCCGGCTGGCCTGGCAGTTGTCCGGCCTGAACAGACGGCACGCCGCGTGAACGCCCACTCCACCGGAAGGGTGGGTAGCGGCTATCCACCCGCGTGTTCCACCGCCCAGGCGCAGATGGCGCCCAACGGTTCGCGCAGCGTACGTCCCAGGTCGGTCAGCGCGTACTCCACGTGCTGGGGCGCTGTGTCCTTGATGACCCGCCGTTCGACCATGCCGTCCGTCTCCAGGCCTCGCAGCGTCTCGGTCAGCACCTTCTGAGTGATGCCAGGCAGCCGCCGGCGCAGTTGGCTGTGCCTCTGGGGACCGGCCAGCAGTGCGTAGATCACCAGTACCCGCCACTTCGCCGCGAACCGCTCAAGGGCCTGTCGCGTCGCGCAGCTCTCCTCCAGCATGTCAGGGATCACGGGATCCATGCGGCCCTCCTCCGTATGCCTGCCCCGATGGGCACCGCGAAGTGCCTTCTGGCCCGAAGACCCTGGCACGCCTAGCCTCTCACCATCGCTTCGGCGATCACCAGAAGAACAGGGGCGCAAGCATGAGTGATCTCGTCATCCACACGTACACGGCGGCGGAGCCGGGCCTGTTCGCCAACAGCTACCTGCTGGAGACAGCCGAGGGGGTGGTCCTTGTCGATGGCAACCTGCTCGTCTCCGACGCCCGGGCCCTCGCGGCGCGCCTGGCCGCGCTCCGCAAACCACTACTCGGAGCGTTCGTCACCCACGCACACCCCGACCACTTCAACGGCCTGCCGTACGTGGTGGACGAGGACGTGCCGGTTCACGCCTCGGTCGCGGTGGCCGAGACGATCGAGCAGATCGCCGTGCCCAAGCGGGAGCAGTGGCAGCCGGTGTACGGCGACGAGTGGCCCGACCGGTATCGGGTACCCGACCGCCTTCTGAAGGAGGGGGACATCGTTGAGGTCGCCGGCCTGCGGGTCCGGATACACGACCTTGGGCCGGCGGAGAGCCATGCCGACTCCTATCTCCTGGTGGAGGCGGGCGGGAGACGGGTGGCGTTCACAGGCGACCTGGCGTTCGGCGGAACGCACCCCTACACCGCGGACGGGCACTCCACGGCCTGGCTGCACGTCCTGGATCGCGTGATGGACGAGCTGGACGGTCTGGTGCTCTACCCGGGCCACGGCTCCCCGAGCGACAGCGGCATGTTCGTCCGGCAACGGCAGTACCTGCTGCTGTACCGGGAGGTCGTGCGGCGGCTGGCCGGGGACGGCCCCTCGCTGACGGATCGGCAGAAGCAGGAGCTGACCACGGTAATGAGCAGATTCCTGCCGGATGCGCCCCTGGAGTGGCTCATCGGTCTGGGCGCCGACGCGGTGGCCTCCGAACTGTCCACCCTGGCCACCACATCGGGGGAGGCCGGGCGATGACAGCCACGGTACGGACCGAGCGGGTCACCTTCTCGGCAGCCGGTGTAAAGCTCGTCGGAGAGCTCAGGTTGCCCGAACGGCTCGAACCCTCACCCGCCGTCGCCCTCACCGGGCCCTTCACCGGGGTGAAAGAGCAGGTCACGGGGCTGTATGCGGAGCGACTGGCCCGGGCGGGTCTGGTCACTTTGGCTTTCGACCATCGAGGGTTCGGTGAGAGCGGAGGGCGCCGAGGGCACGAGGACAGCGAGGGCAAGCTCGCCGACCTGCGCTCCGCGGTGAGCCTGCTCGCCCGCCGGGCAGAGGTCGACCCGGGCCGGATCGGCCTCGCCGGGGTGTGCCTCGGCGGCGGGTACGCGGTGCGGGCGGCCGCCGCCGACCCACGGGTGAAGGCCGTCGCCGGAATCGCAGGCGCCTACAACAACCCGGCCTGGTTCGCCGAGCAAATGGGCGACGACGCCTACCGGACCGCGCTCGCGGGTTTCCTCGACCGCTACGACGAGTATCTGCCCGCGGTGGCGCCCGGCGGCGGCGAGGCCGCGATGCCCGGTGACGAGCCGTACGCCTACTACGGCACCTCCCGTTCCGCATCGCCGCACTGGGACAACCGGGTGACCTGGGGGTCGCTCCATTCGCTGATGACCTTCGACGCGCTCGGCGCGGCCCCACTGCTCGCCGCTACGCCGCTACTCGTCGTTCACGGGCGGGTCGACGCGTACTGCGCGCCCGAGTTGGCGGGCACACTCCTCCAGCGGAGCCCGGGAAAAAAGGAGATGCTCTGGCTCGACTGCCGCGAACACATCGACCTGTACGACGTGGAGCCATATGTCACGCGCGCCGCCGAGGCGACGGCGGATTTCCTGCACCGCCATCTGTGACAGCAAGGCCCCGCGCCACGGCATCAGGGAAGCACCTCCACGGCACGAAATCGTTGCGCACCTCCGGGCATGCCGGGGTACGGGCAGCATCGGAGAGATCTTCGATGGCGCACCCATCGGAGAGTTTGACGATCATCGTTGATGGTCAGGTACTCGGGTCGCTCTCGGCCACCGTCTCAGCGTCGCCGTACATCGCGTCATGCTGCTTGCGCGGAGAGCAGACGCTGGCCTTGGAGCAGGCGCAGCGGCGACCGCCCTCGTTGAGGCGGACGATGACGGAGTCGGACGGCACGTTGTGGCCCACCACCGTGCCGGGGCCCTGCGGGGTGTCCACGGCAAGGCCCGTGCGCGGCGCCGACGCCCGGAACTCCTGATAGAGCGGGTGCTCGTATTTCAGGCAGCACATCAGCCGGCCGCAGGCGCCCGCGATCCTGAGCGGGTTGACCGGGAGGTCCTGGTCCTTGGCCATCCGCACCGAGACCGGCTCGAAGTCCTTGAGGAACGTCGCGCAGCAGAGGTCGCGCCCGCAGGGGCCGATGCCGCCCTGGAGCCTGGCCTCGTCACGCGGACCGATCTGGCGCAGCTCCACCCGGGCACGGAGGTTGCGGGCCAGGTCGCGCACGAGAGCGCGGAAGTCGACCCGGTGGGGCGCGGAGAAGTAGACGGTGTAGACGTTGTCGGCGTCCAGGTAGTCGACGCCGACCACCTTCATCGGCAGCTCGTGCCGTTTGATGAGGCGCTTGGACACACTGCGGGCCTCCGCCCTGCGGCGGCGGTTGGTCTCGTCGCGGGCCAGATGCTCCTCGGCCGCGACGCCCTGGCAGACGGGCAGACCCTCGACGTCCTCGCTCACGTACTGCGGCGCCCACACGCACTCGGCGACCTCGGGCCCGGAGTCGGTCGGCACGAGGACCTTGTCGCCCACCTTGGGAGAGTGGCCGCCCGGATCGAGGTAGTAGAGCCGTCCGTAGCGAGTGAAGCTCACGGCCATCATCATGCCCAAGCGCCGGCCCTCCTCGATCCGTACGGCTAACGCGTCCGAACCCACCATACGTGCCGTACGGCACCGGCAATCATCGCCTGTGGACGACCGCGGCGGGGCCGGATCGCCGGCCCCGCCGGAGTGACGCGCCTACCAGGCCACTTTGCCGACGGGCACGCCCTGCGGGGGAACGTCGTAGGAGCGCAGCGTCCGATAGCCGGACGGGGTGATCTCGCCCAGCTCGCCGGGTCTGGAGACCAGGAAGTTCCGGCCGGTGCCGTCCACGTCGAGCATCCCGATCGGAACCACCCCTCTGTCGCCGTGGGCGTAGAGAACCTCGATCTGACGCCCTTCGAGGTCGTACGCCACGATGCCGTCGAAGTCGTCCTTTCTCGCGGCCTCCTCTGCCGTGCTCAGCTTGAGGGTCGTCTGCGCCGCGATCACTCGCGACCCGTCGGGTGTGATCGTGGCCCCGAAAATCAGGGCCGGGGGCGTCCCTGTCGTAGTCGTCAGCTTGATCACACGGGCGTCGTCGAGAGTGCCGGCGACGCCGGTGTCGAGCAGCACCGGATCCCGCGGACCCGAGCAGGCCCAGGCGACCTTCGCGTTCGGAGTGGCATCCGGAGAGCCGCTGGGCTCCGCGCCCATCGACCGCACGCTGCATCCCCATCCGTCCGGCAGGGCCCCGGGGAGATCGGACGCCGCGACGGCGACGTCGGCCCCGGGGCTGTCCGACGCGGAGGGCACCGCCGACGCACCGGCCTCGCCGGGCACTCCCGAGTCCGGCGCGGGGGGCGTCGCCGCGGGGTCGGCGGACGCCGACTCGAAAGCCGCACTCGCCTCCGCACCCGGCGCAGACGTAGCCGTGTTGACCGGTGAAGGCTCCGCACTCGAGTCCGGGGGCTCCGACCTGGGAGGCCGGTGTACTTCCGAGATCCCGAAAGCCGTTCCCATGGCCCTGGTGAGGAGCACGCGGCGTCCGTCCTCTGTCAGGGAGAGATCCCGGATGCTCGCCGGATGCGTCGACGTCCACGTACGGCTGCCGCCGGTCGCGGTGTCGGTGACGACGAGGGACACGCGCGGCTGCTCCGACTCGCAGGAAGACAGCCCGTACGCGAGCGTCGCACCGTCGCCGCTCACCGCGAGCGCGGTGATCTCGGTGCCTCCCGGCGGCGCGTACGGAAGCTCGCCATGTGAGGCGACCTTCCCCTCCCCGTTCAGCGTGAACTGGTACAGCCGTGAGCGGCAGCCGTCCGAGATGGTGGCCGCATAGAAGACTCGGTTGTCTCGCGTCGCCTGGACCGCGAAGAATCCCTCGTCCGTCGCGGGCCGCGGCACGACGTCGGTGCTGCGCCCGTCGGTGACGCTCCTGATCGTGATGTCGCCGGGGTCGCCGATGTGGGCGAGGAAGACGGGGTCGGCGGCCGGGCCGACGGCGATGCCGGCGGCCGTGTCGTCGGTCCCGCCGCCATGGCGCGCGACAGCCGCGCCGCCCGCGACCGCGAGCGTGACGGCGGCCGCCGCCGCGACCGGCATCAGCCACGTCCTGCCCCGTCCGGCGCCCACGTGCATACGGCGGCGGGCCGGGGTGGCCCCCGGGCCGAACGGCGGGACGGCGTCGACCGTCTCCCCCACCGCGTGGGCGGCGTCCTGCAACCGGCGGATGACGTCGTTCATCGGGTCTCTCCCAGGAGGCGGCCGAGCGCGTCGAGCGCCCGGGAGGTGGTGGACTTGACGGTGCCCCGGCTGATCTTCATGACCCGCGCCGTCTCCTCTTCGGACAGCTCGGCGTAGTAACGCAGGACCAGGGCCTCCCGCTGGCGCCGGGGCAGGCGATGAAGGGCCTCCATGACCTCCCGCCGCTCCGCGCCGAGGATCGCGACCGACTCCGCCGACCAGACGGGCGGGTCGTACGTGCCGGCGAACCGGGACGGCAGCCGGCGCCTGCGCAGCACTGTGCGGGCGTTGTTGAGCACCGCGGCGCGCACGTAGAGGAGCGCCTTGTCCCGGTCACGCAGGCGGTCGAAGCGCCGATGCAGGCCGAGGAAAGCCTCCTGCACCACGTCTTCGGCGCTCTCCCGGTCGCCGACCATGATCAGGGCGAGGCGGGTGAGGCCGAGGGCGTGCTCGGCGTAGAGACCGCTGATCGTGTCGTCGGCGCCCGCCGACGGAGACGGGACGGGCACGGGCCCCCCGGGTTGCTGATCCAGATCGAGCGTTTCGGCCTTCATGTACCAGAGACGCCGTACGCCCGCCGGGGTTGCTTGCGTCCTATGCGGGCGAACGGAGCGCGAGGGTCATGGCCTCGACCGCGATCTGCGGGTTCACGTTGGCCGCCAGCCGCTCCCGGCACTGCATGATCGCGTCCGTACGGCGGACCGTCTGCTCGGGGGTGGACGCCCGCGCGACGGCCTCCACCTCGTGCCTGCGGTCCTCGTTGGCCAGCTCGACCGGCGCACCGAACTGCACGGCCAGCACGTCGCGGTAGAACGCCACGAGTTCGAGCAGCGCGAGGTCGAGGGAGTCGCGCTTGATACGGGTCGCCCGCGACTTCTGCATGGTCTCGAGCTCCTTGATCGCGCCCGCGCCGCCCCGGACGAGGCCCTTGTTGAGCCCCTTGCCTGAGGAGCCCTCGCCGTAGACCTTGCGCAGCTCGGCCGTCTCGGCCTCGTTCAGCGCGGTCGTGGCCGCGTCGGCGTCCTCGGTGGAGGTCTTCACCAGCCGCTCGGCGGCGGTGATGCACTCCGCCACACCCGTCAGCGACCGGGGGATCGACAGCACCTCGTCGCGCCGGCGCCGCGTCTCCTCGTCCAGCGCGAGCCGCCGCGCCCGGCCGATGTCCCCCTGGGCCGCCCGCGCGGCGTCGAGCGCCACGTCGTGGGGCACCCCGTCGCGGGTCACCAGCACGTTCGCGACGGCCTCGGTGGAGGGCGTGCCCAGCGTCACGACCCGGCAGCGCGAGCGGATCGTGATGATCATGTCGTCCGGGGAGGGCGCGCACAGCAGCCACACGGTCCGCAGCGGCGGCTCCTCGATGGCCTTGAGCAGGGCGTTGGCCGCCGCCTCCGTCACCCGGTCGGCGTCCTCGAACAACACGATCCGCCACCGGCCGAGCGTGGGCGCCCCCGCCGCCTTGAGCACGAGATCGCGCGTCTGCCGCACGCTGTACGACAGGCCCTCGGGCCGGACGAACGTGACGTCCGGGTGCGAGCCGACCTCGACCTGATGGCAGGCGTCGCAGTGGCCGCACCCCTGGTCGGGGCAGAGCAGCGAGGCCGCGAACGCCGTGGCGGCCGCGGTCCGCAGGGCCGGCCCGGTGAACAGCCAGGCGTGGGTCATGCCCGCGCCGCGGCCTCCGGCGACGACCTCCGCGGCGGCCGACGCGGCCCGCCGCATCACGTCGATCGCCCGGTCCTGCCCGATCAGATCCCCGAAAACGGTCATGTGCCGCTACCCGAAGTCGCGGATGGCGGGCATCGTGCCGGTGGCCTCCTCGGCCTCCTGCGGCACCGGGTCGGGCAGGATCTCCCGCACCCGGTCCTGGATCAGGCGCGTCACCTCCCGCTGGTCGAGCGTGCCGTCCACCATGAGGTAGCGGTCGGGGTCGGCCGCCGCCAGCGCCCGGAACTCCCGCCGCACCCGCTCGTGGAACTCCAGCGGCTCGGCCTCGATGCGGTCGGCGGGCGAGGCCATCCGCCGCAGCCCGACCGCGGGCGGCACGTCGATGAGCACGGTCAGGTCGGGGACGAGGCCACCCGTCGCCCACCTGTTGATCCTCGCGACGTCCTCCTGGTCGAGCGACCGCCCGGCGCCCTGGTAGGCCAGCGACGAGTCCACGTACCTGTCGGAGATCACCGTCGAGCCGTGCCGCAGGGCGGGCCTGATGACCTTCTCCACGTGCTCGGCCCGGTCGGCGGCGTACAGCATCGCCTCGGCCCGCGGGGACAGGCCCTGGTGGGCGGCGTCGAGCAGGATCGCCCGCAACCGCATGCCGACCTTGGTCGAGCCCGGCTCGCGGGTCTGCACGACGTCGAAGCCCTGGTCGCGCAGCCAGATCGCGAGCAGCCGCGACTGGGTGGTCTTGCCCGAGCCCTCGCCGCCTTCGAAGGCGATGAACAGACCGCGCTCGGGGTCGGTCTCCTCCGGCTCGAATCGCCGCCCGCGCAGGGCGGTCAGCAGGTCGACCGCGATGGGAACCCCCCGCCGGTCGTCCATGTGCCGCAGCGCGACCACCCCGACGGCGATCGCCAGCAGCGCGCCCAGGAGCAGCACGAGGTTCGTGCCGTCGAAGCGGTAGCTGATCCCGGCGACCCCGAGGGCGTGCGTGCCGAACAACGCGGCCAGCGTCGAGGCCACCGCCACGACCAGCAGCAGCACCACCCGGGCCAGCGACTGCAGGAAGGAGAACGTGCGGCCGCGCAGCCCGTCCTCCACCTCCAGGCCGATCACGGTGTAGCCGATGATCCAGGCGATGCCGGCGCAGGCGCCGAGCACCACGGTCAGCACGACCACGACGACCAGGTTCTGGATGAGCGCGACGGCGGCCAGCGTCAGGCCCGCGAGCATGATCGACAGCCCGAACAGCCGCCGCCTGGACAGGCCCTTCAGCAGCCTCAGGCCGAAGAACATGCCGAACGCCATGCCGAGGAAGACGGCGCAGAACACGGCGCCGTACCCCGCGTCGCCGCCACCCAAGGCCTGCACGTACGCCTTGGCGACGCCGATGACGGCGCCTCCGGCGGCGAACGCCCCGAGCATCCCGATGATCAGGCCGCGCACGACGCGGTCGCCGCCGACGAACCGCCATCCCTCGGTGATCTGCCGGAGCACCGAGGGCGCGGACACGTGCCTGACGTGGTTCTTCGGAATGGCCCGCAGGGTGAAGACCATCACGGCGGAGGCCAGGTAGGCCAGCGCGTTGGCGTACAGCGCGATGCTGGTGGCCGCGACGTCGAACGACGGAGCGGCCGCCGAGATCGTCGTGACCACGCCCGACACGATCGCGAACAGCGCCGCGGCCACGGGGGCGGTGCCGTACGTCACCAGGAGGTTGAGCTGGTTGGCCTCCTCGAGCCGCTCCTTGGGCACGAGATTGGGCACGGTGGCGTCCTTGGCGGGCACCCAGAAGAGGTTCACGCACTCGACCAGGAACGTCGCGATGATCACCCACTGGTAGTTGCCGACCAGCGGGATCGACAGCACCACCGCGAACCTCGCGAGGTCGGCGACGACCATCGTCAGCCTGCGGTCGAACCGGTCGGCCACCGCTCCCGCGAGCGGGCCGAGCAGGATCGCGGGCAGCATCTTGGCGATGAAGACGCCGCCGATGGCGAGGCTCTGCGCTTGGAAGCCCGACCCCGCGGTCAGGTTACCGGCCAGCGCGGTCAGCGCGATGATGTTGAGCCAGTCGCCGAGGCTGCACGTCGCCATCGCCGTCCACAGCCTGCGGAACGGCGCGTTCGTCAGCACGTGCGGCTGCTTGCGTCGCGCGGCGGCCCGGCCAGGGGTGCTCATGATGTCAGCGTATCCAGGTGCTCGCTGGGCTTGGGAGACGGACGAGCGGGCCGCTGGGGCCTGCCCGTCGCCTGAGGGTATTACGTCCGCCTCGTCCTCGCTGTCGAGATGGCGCCAATGCTCTGCCCGGTTCCGTTTCCGGGGGTCCGGCGCGGTCAGGCGCGCAGCTCGATGAGGGTGATCTCGGGAGGCGCGCCCACCCGGACCGGCGGCCCCCAGAAGCCCGCCCCTCGTGTCACGTAGACCTGGGTATCGCCGCCGCCCGTGCGCGGCACGCTCGCCAGCCCCGCGACCACGGGCTGCTGCAGCGGCACGAGCAGGTTGAACGGCGCCATCTGCCCGCCGTGGGTGTGCCCGGAGAGCTGGAGATCGACGCCGTGCGCGGCGGCCTGCGTCACCTGGACGGGCTGATGGGCCATGAGCACGACGGGCCGGTTCGCGTCGCGGCCCCCGAGCGCCTTGCCCAGGTCCGGGCCGTCGCCCGACGGCACGCCGTTGAGGTCGTTGACGCCCGCGAGGTCCAGTACGGCGCCCGCGTGCCGGATCTCGACCCGCTCGTTGCGCAGCGGCCGGACGCCCAGCGAGCGCAACTCCTCGATCCACTCCTGGGGGCCCTCGGCGGTGTAGTACTCGTGGTTGCCGGTGACGAAATACGCGCCATAGCGGGATTCGAGGGACCCGAGCGGTGTGGCGAGACGACCGAGCTCGGCCACCGTGCCGTCCACCAGGTCGCCCACGATCGTCACCGCGTCGGCCTCCAGGCCGTTGATCATCCGGACGATCCGCTCCGTGTGGCCGCGGCCGGTCAGCGGGCCGAGATGGATGTCGCTGACGACCGCGATGCGCAGCCCGCTCATCCGGGGGTCGAGCCGGGGCAGGCGGATCGGCACCCGCTCGATCACCGGATCCCCGAGGGCCATGCTCACGCCGTAACCCACGGTCGCGAGCGCTCCCGCGGCCACGACGGCGGAGGCCGTGCGGGAGATGAACAGCCGCCGGTCGATCGCCGGCGTGCCCGCCGCGGCCTCCTCCGCCACCGGCATGCCGGTCGTGGCCGTGCCGTGAGCGGTGGCGCCTCCCCCGGCCGCCGCGCCGGCGAGGACCACCTCGTCCACCGGCGCCGCTTCCTCCTCGGCCCGCTCGGCCGGAGCGGCGGCTTCGGCCGCACGGCGGCGCCGGGACACGACGAACGTCGCGACCGCCCGGGGCACCTCCATGACCAGGCCGAACACGAACAGATAGAACATCACGGCCAGCCACAGGTAGCCGGGCCAGGCCACGACCCGCTCCACGTCCATGCCGAGGCCGAGCCGGCTCCCGCCGAAGGTCACCACCATCAGGACGGCGAGGACCACGAGCGCCCACGTCAGCACCCGGCGCGAACGCGATCCCGGCGTCGTGGACGCCCTGACCAGCCTCCGCCACAGATAGGCGTGCACGACGACGACGGCCGCCACAATCATGCCGACGAACCCCACGAGAACTCCCCTCGACCGGCTGGCGATCAAGGGCCGGCTGACGACGATGCTACGAGCTGACAGCGACAGCCGCGTCCGTTGTCCACAGCCGGGGTCCGGCTGTGGACAAGTCGCGAAGCCATACAGGCACGCCACCGCGCCATGCGAGGACCCCGGGTCAGCGGACCAGGGTCAGCGCGGGGACCGGGGTCAGGACTTCCCTGCGGGCTTCTTCGTGGCGGTCCTGGCACGGGTCGTGCGCTTGGGGGCCGGAGCCCGCTCCCGCCGCTCGGCCAGCAGCTCCGCCGCCCGCTCCAGCGTGATGTCCTCGACCGTGTCGCCCTTGCGCAGGGACGCGTTGGTCTCGCCGTCGGTGACGTAGGGACCGAAACGGCCCTCCTTCACCACGACCGGCTTCTTGGAGTTCGGGTCCTCGCCCAGCTCACGAAGGGGCGGCGCGGCGGCGGCACGACCGCGTCCGCGGGCCTTCGGCTGCGCGAACAGCTCCTTGGCCTGCTCGATCGTGACCGTCAGCAGGTCCTCCTCGGACGGCAGCGACCGCGAGTCGGTGCCCTTCTTGATGTAGGGCCCGAACTTGCCGTTCTGCGCGGTCACCTCCTCGCCGTCGATCTGGCCGACGACCCGGGGAAGCTGGAGCAGCTTCAGCGCCTGCTCCAGCGTGATCGTGTCCAGGTCCATCGACTTGAACAGCGAGCTCGTCCGCGGCTTGGGCGCGTCCGCCTTCTTCGTCCGCTTCTTGCCGTCCTCCGGCGCCGGCTCCTCGGGCAGGATCTCCGTGACGTACGGGCCGTAACGGCCGTCCTTGGCCACGATTTTCCGGCCGGTCGCCGGGTCGACGCCCAGCTCGCGGTCGCCGCTCGGGCGCGAGAACAGCTCCTCGGCCTTCTCGGCGGTCAGCTCGTCCGGCGCCATGTCCTCCGGGATGTTCACCCGGGCGCCGTCGCGGTCGAGGTAGGGCCCGTAGCGGCCGACCCTGATCACGATGTCCGTCCCCCTGATCGGGAACGAGCTGATCTCCTTGGCGTCGATCTCGCCGAGGTCGGTGACCATCTCCTTCAGGCCCTCGTCGCCGTCCTCGCCGCCGAAGTAGAAACGGCGCAGCTCGGGCACCCGCTCGGCCCGGTCGTTGGCGATGTCGTCGAGGACCTTCTCCATCTCGGCCGTGAAGTCGTAGTCGACCAGGTTGCCGAAGTGCTGTTCGAGCAGGTTGACCACGGCGAACGCGAGGAACGACGGCACCAGGGCGGTGCCCTTCTTGAACACGTAGCCCCGGTCGAGGATCGTTCCGATGATCGACGCGTACGTCGACGGCCGCCCGATCTCGCGGTCCTCCAGCTCCTTGACCAGCGACGCCTCGGTGTAGCGCGCGGGCGGCTTGGTCGAGTGCCCGAGCGCGGTCAGCTCGGCCGCCGTGAGCCGGTCGCCCTCGGCCAGCGTGGGCAGGCGCTTCTCCGAGTCGTCCCGGTCGGTCGAGGGGTCGTCCGCGCCCTCCACGTACGCCTTGAGGAAGCCGTGGAAGGTGATGGTCCGTCCGGTGGCGCTGAACTCCACGCTCTCGTTCGCGCTGGACGTGCCGCCCACCTTGACCGACACCGACTCGCCGACGGCGTCCTTCATCTGGGAGGCGACCGTACGCTGCCAGATCAGCTCGTACAGGCGGAACATGTCCCCGGACAGGCCGGTCTCGCCCGGCGTGCGGAACTCCTCGCCGGACGGCCGGATGGCCTCGTGCGCCTCCTGGGCGTTCTTCACCTTGCTGGTGTAGACGCGCGGCTTGTCCGGCACGTACGCCGGGCCGTACAGCTTGATCGCCTGGCTGCGGGCGGCGGCGACGGCGGTCTCCGACAGCGTGATGCTGTCGGTTCGCATGTAGGTGATGTAGCCGTTCTCGTAGAGCCGCTGGGCCACCTGCATCGTGTACTTGGCGGAGAAGCCCAGCTTGCGGCTCGCCTCCTGCTGCAGGGTCGTGGTCCGGAACGGCGCGTACGGCTTGCGCGTGTACGGCTTGCGCTCGACCGACCGCACCGCGTAGGCCACGCCCGCGAGGCGGCCGACGAGGGCCGTCGCCGCGGCCTCGTCGAGGTGGAGGACGTCGGAGCCCTTCAGCCTGCCGGTGGAGGCGAAGTCGCGGCCCTGGGCCACGCGCCTGCCGTCCACGCCGGTCAGCGTTGCGGAGAACGTCCGGGGGTCGTCGCCCGCCCGGCCGGTGTCGAACAGCGCCTGGAGGTCCCAGTAGTGGGCGGCGGTGAACGCCATGCGCTCCCGCTCACGCTCCACCACGAGCCTGGTGGCGACCGACTGGACACGACCGGCGGAAAGCCGCGGCTTGACCTTCTTCCACAGGACCGGGCTGACCTCGTAGCCGTACAGACGGTCGAGGATGCGCCGGGTCTCCTGGGCGTCGACCAGCCGGAGGTTGAGATCACGGGGGTTGGAGACCGCGTCCCTGATCGCATGCGGGGTGATCTCGTGGAACACCATGCGGTGCACCGGGATCTTGGGCTTGAGCACCTCGCGCAGGTGCCAGGCGATGGCCTCACCCTCCCGGTCCTCGTCGGTGGCGAGGTAGAGCTCGTCGGCTTCCTTGAGAAGCTGCTTGAGCTTGGACACCTGCGACTTCTTGTCCGGGTTCACGACGTAGAGCGGCTCGAACTCGTGGTCGACGTTCACCCCGAGGCGGGCCCATGCCTCGCTCTTGTACTTCTCCGGGATGTCATCGGCCTTCTCCGGAAGATCGCGAATGTGGCCGATGCTCGACTCGACGATGTAGCCGCGCCCGAGGTACCCGGCGATCGTCTTCGCCTTCGCGGGCGATTCCACGATCACCAGGCGGGTTCCGCCGGCGTTGCCGTTGTTGGCTGGCACGCTGCTTCCTACCTCGCTGTCCGCTGTCATTCCCCGTACTGCCGGGCTTCGTACTCCCCGGCTCATGACACCCTCGTCGTCCGGGCCGGGGGCGCTTACCCCCTGGAGGCGCCGACGAGGCGCCGCTTTGAAGGTACCTGCCGCCGGACGTTCCTCCCCCTCGGGCTACCCGGTTATGTCCGGGAATGTAACCCGCCTGGCGCTGTTATCCACGGAGACGCAGAATAGAGCCCAACCGAGTTCCCTAGCACGCCCCGGAGACCAATGGCTGTGCTCGACTACTCCTATCTGGACCTGTATCTCCCTCGGGACACCCCTCGCGAGGCGGCGAGGCAGATGCTCACGGAGCATGCCGAGCACGGAGATTGGGAGCTGGAGCGGTTACGCCTTTATCCCGACGGCAGCAGGCGTGTCCGGCTGCGTCGGAAGATCATACGAGCCGCGCGGACCATGTGACCCCCGAGGGCGCGGACGCCACGGTCAAAAGGGCTTTGCCCATCCGCAATGTCATCGATGCCATGACCGTAGTGCTCCCATCCGTCTCGAAACAGTACCGGACAAAAGGGCTTTGCCCGCCCCGGGCCGCGCCCCCGGAACGGGCAAAGCGTTCGTGCCCCCTCCACTGGTGGTGGGGGGCGTTCTGGTCGCCCGCGCCGGAAGCATCTGGCAGACGCTCCCTGGCGCGGGCGAGCGATATCCCTCGCCTCCGTCAGCCGCGCGCCGCCGGATCACTTCCGCACGGCCGTCGCCGCCGGAGGTGTTCCCGTGCCGTCACGCGCGGCCGTACGACTACTTGCGGCCGAACCGGAAGCGGCGGGTGACGGCGAACAGGCTCGCCGAAGCGGCGAACATGGCGCCGAGGGCCAGGGCGAGGAACGACGCCGGGTTCATCCCGGTCAGGCCGACCGGCTGCTCCGCGCTCATCAGCTTGAGCCCGCTCAGCTTGTCCAGCGGCAGCACGCCGGCGCTCTTCCCGAGGTCGCCGGTCGGCAGGTTGCGCGCCGTGTCGGCGACGGGCAGCGAGGCGGTCGCGTCCTCCAGCGTCTGGGTGGCGGTCAGCGAGCGGGTCGCGTCGTCGAGCGTGCCACCGGCCTTGGAGACGGCCGCGGGGGTGCTGCCGGCCTTCTTGCCCTTCGCGGCGGGCAGGCTCGGCGTCTCCGGCAGGCCGAGCATGTTCGGCAGGTCGCCGACGACCGGAGCGGACGGAGTCGCGGCGGCGCTCATCGGCTGCACCGTGTGCTTGCCCGACAGCACCGACGCGCCCGGCATGGCGGGCATGGCCCCGCCGCGGGCGGCCTTGTGCTGCGGGTGGGCCCAGTGGCCGCTGCTCTTCCAGCCGCCGCCCACCTGGGCGCCGCCCAGGCATCCCGCGGCGGCGTCGCCGAGCACGGCCACCGCGTTGCCGCAGATGTTGATCGGCGCGGTGATCGGGGCGACGATCTGGTTGCCCGCGAGGATCCCGTGCCGGCCCGAGGTGATGTTGCCACCCGCGCCGGCGCCGCCGCCGAGGACCGAGGCGCCGCCCCGGCAGCCCGCCTGGGACTTGCCGATGACCGACACCGCGTTGCCGCAGAGGTTGATCGGCGCGGTGATGGGGGCGACGATCTGGTTGCCGCCCAGGATCGAGCCGCGGCCGGACGTGACGTTGCCGCCCGCGCCCTTGCCGCCGTGCCTGCTCCAGCCGCCGATCACGGTCGCGCCGCCGCGGCAGCCCGCGAAGGCGTCGCCCGCGATCGCGATGGCGTTGCCGCAGACGTTGATCGGCACGGTGATCGGCGCGACCACCTGGTTGCCGCCGCCGACGCTGTGCACCCCGCTGGTGCGGTTGCCGCCCGCGCCCCCGCCGG
>NZ_FTNI01000022.1:91065-166751 GCF_900156315.1 Microbispora rosea
GATCGAGCCATGGCCGCTGGTGCGGTTGCCGCCGGCGCGGACGACGTCACGGCCGCCGCCGACGAAGGCACCGCCACGGCATCCGGCGGTGGCGTTGCCGAAGACGGCGATCGAGTTGCCGCACAGGTTGATCGGCGCGGTGATCGGCGCGACGACCTGGTTGCCGCCTCCGATGCTGTGCACCCCGCTGGTGCGGTTGCCGCCCGCGCTCGCGTGCCGTCCCGAGCTCTTGACGGCCGCGCCGCCGCGGCAGCTCGCGTCCGACCGGCCGATGACCGACACCGCGTTGCCGCAGGCGTTGACCGGGACGTTGATCGGCGCTTCGACCTGGTTGCCGCCGAGTATGCTGCCCGCTCCGGAGGTTTTGTTCTGCCCGGCGCCCACGCCCTCGCCCTGCACGGCCGCGCCGCCCTGGGAGGAGGCCCGGGACTCGCCGACGACCGCCACCGCGTTGCCGCTGATGTCGATCGGCAGGGTCACCGGGATGTCGACCTGGTTGCCGCCGAGCACGGAATGGCTGCCGTCGGTGTCGGCGAAAGCCGTACCGCTGCCAAGGGCCATGACGCCGGCGGCCAGAAACGCCGCGGGGGCCGAGCCCTTCGCCCACGTTCGCATGATGAATGCTCCTAGTGGTTCTTCTAGGGGGTTACCTGACAGCTCGCGACGCATGTCCAGGCCGCATGAGCACAGCGGAGCCGTGGACGTCACGAGGATGGGAAATTCCGCGTCACCCGCGGGAGCCTGCCGCCCGGGCACCACGAGCGAGGGCAGGCGGTGGCACCGGTCGCCGTACGACGGGGACCGGCACGAAGGCGGGATCAGTCAGGAGAGAAAGACGGGTCGTCCGCCGCTGTGCGGACCACCGGGGGAACAACCGCCGCCAGTGGGGCGGGCAGCTTGGTGAAGCGCGGTTCGAACACGTCCCGCGCGACATCCCCGAACAGGATGTTTCCACCGCTCGACTGCGGGACCAGGCCCTGATCTTCGGGCGCGTGGTCCGCGGTGGAGGGTGGGGGGAGCAGAGGCTTCGACTGGCTGGTCAGCCCGTCGACCGTGCGCCCCGCCATCGCCTCGGCGTTCACCGAGACGTCGTCCGCCGCCGTGGGGAAACCGTCGGTGCTCTTCCCGTGGGACTCGACCGCGCCCGGCGAGGGCGGCAGACCGAGGTCCGAACCTGAGAAATGATCGGGAAGAACCGACCCGGCGACGTCATGTGAGGGTGTGGTCCCGGGCACGGACGTCACCGTGCCGAAGACACCGAAGAACACACCGAGCAGCCATCCGGCGGCGATCAGCCCGCCGACGACCAGCAGGCGGCCCAGACGGGAACCGGCCGCGAACCGCGCCATCCGGCCCCGCTCCGCAGAGCCGGGAGACGTGACGCGCACGCCGGGAACCGCGGCGGGCGAACTCGCCCTCCGCCGTTCCTGCGACGTGCGCGTCACGCGACCTCCCCAAACCGCTGAGTCAACAGTCCGCTGGGTCAACCCGGTGCGGATCCAACCCCCAACGGAGAGTTACTGTAGCGGCACGGCACGTGATCGCAAGAGCTTTCTCAGCAGTATTCGAGGAAACGGTCAAGGACCCGGACGCCAAACCGGAGTGAATCAACCGGAACGCGCTCGTCGACGCCATGGAACATCCCGGAGAAGTCCAAGTCTTCGGGAAGCCGCAGCGGCGCGAAGCCGTAGCCGCTGATGCCGAGACGGCTGAACGCCTTGAGGTCGGTGCCGCCGCTCAGCGTGTACGGCACGGCCCGCGAGCCCGGGTCCTCCTCCTGCAGCGCGTCGGCCATCGCCTTGACCAGCGGGCCCTTGAAGGGGGTCTCGACCGCCACGTCGTGATAGACGAACTCCCTGGTCACGTTCGGCCCGAGCAGCTCGTCCAGGGTCTGGAAGAACTCGTCCTCGTAGCCCGGCAGGAACCTGCCGTCCACGTGCGCGGTGGCGATCTGGGGGATGACGTTCGCCTTGTATCCGGACTGGAGCATGGTCGGGTTGGTCGTGTTGCGGAGAGTGGCGCCGATCATCCTGGCGAGCGGCCCGAGGGTGGCCACCGCCGCCTCCGCGTCCTCCGCCTTGACCTCCCTGCCGAAGACCTCCTCGAAGAACGCCTGCACGGTGGGCGTGAGCCTGACCGGCCACTTGTGGCGGCCGATCCTGCCGACCGCCTCGGCGAGCTCGGTCACGGCGTTGTCGTCGTTGAGCATCGAGCCGTGCCCGGCCCTGCCCCTGGCGGTCAGGCGCATCCAGGCGATGCCCTTCTCCGCCGCCTCGATCAGGTACAGCCGGCCCTTCTCGGTGGTCACGCTGAAGCCGCCGACCTCGCCGATGGCCTCGGTGCAGCCCTCGAAGACCTCCGGATGCCGCTCGGCCAGCCACTGGGCGCCGTAGTGGCCCCCGGCCTCCTCGTCCGCGGTGAAGACGAGGACGACGTCCCTGGGCGGCCTGCGCCCCTCGCTCAGCCGCCGCCGTACGACGGCGAGGATCATCGCGTCCATGTCCTTCATGTCGACCGCGCCGCGGCCCCAGACGCAGCCGTCGGCGATCTCGCCGCTCAGCGGGTGGTGGGTCCAGTCGGCCGCGTCGAACGGCACGACGTCCAGATGGCCGTGGAGAACAAGGGCGTCCCTGCTCGGGTCGGTGCCCTCGACACGGGCGACCACGTTCGCCCGCCCGGGGTCGGACTCGAGGATCCGCGGCTCCAGGCCGACCTCCGACAGCTTGCCGGCCACGTACTCCGCGGCCTCGCGTTCCCCGGGCCCCGCGTTGTCCCCCGCGTTGACCGAGTCGATGCGGATCAGGTCGCGGCACAGCTCCGCGACCTCGTCCTCCCCGTAGCGTGGGGTCATTGCGCCTCCTCCTGCCGGGCAGGCCCCAATCGGGGGCGGCCCGCCTTTCCCGTCGTACGGCTCGCGCCTCCATCCTGCCGCCGTACAGGCGTGACGTTCACCCCCGGTCTCCCGGAAGCCGCGCCGGAGCCGATTCCCGGTATGAAGCAGGGCGCAGAGAGTGCTAACCTGTATCAGCCGACGCGGGATGACGATCCCGCGTGAGGCACCACGTCCGGGTGGCGGAATAGGCAGACGCGCTAGCTTGAGGTGCTAGTGCCCAGTGATGGGCATGGGGGTTCAAGTCCCCCCTCGGACACGCACTCTGGTACATGTTGGGCCTGGCCTCAACTGCGACCACTCTCTCCAGAGGGTCGTAGACGAGGTGCAGGCCCATCTGCGTGTAGAGGTCGTTCCGGTCGGCGGGGTCCGCCTTCTTGATGATCTCGGCGATCTCGGCCAACCGTGGAATCATCTCCGCGATCTCCTTTTGACTGATCTCCCTATTCCCGGTGATGGCCCGTAGCCGGCCCTCTGCCTTTAGCCGCCCGGCTCGGGTCTCGGCCATCCACTTGCCGATCTCCTGGGGGTCTCCACCCGCGTCCAGAGTCGTCCGGTAGCGGGCCATCCGGCGGTCGCAGTCGTCGATGGTCCGCTTGGCCGTCTCGACGGCGACGCGATCGGCCTCGCTGTTCTGGGCATCGAGCAGGGTGTCAACGACGCTCGAATTCTGACCCTCCAGCGACGCATGCCAGGGCGAGGACAGGCACTCGGACACTGGCCCGAGATCACGTTTCCGGCATCAGCCGAACTCCAACCACCGTGGCCCACTCACAACATGCGCCTTTCGTCTCGCACTGCCGCCCTGCGGGATGCGGCCAGGGGGTCATGGCCTGGTCAGCGGAATGAGCACCTCATCGACGGTGGAGGCGATCTCGCCGGAGTCCACGCGACCGCCCTCCCAAGCCTGGAGGAGGATCAGGCGTGGCCCGACTGAGACAACGCGCGGGGTGAGGCTGCCGGGTGCGGCTTCGCCGCGTTCGACCGCCTGGCGCAGGACGGACAGCAGTACTTCCTGGTGCGGGCGGATCACCAGCCGGTGGACCTGCTCGAACAGTTCGGGATGGCGGTGGCGGTGGGCGATGAGCGGGAGCAGCGCGCGGCCGCGCGGCTCTTCGAGCGCCCGTACGAAGTGCTCGAGCAGGGCGATCAGGTCATCGCGCAGTGCGCCCGTGCCGGGCGGCGCCGGCGGGTCGCCGAAGCCGGTCGCGGGGTCGCTCAGCGCGGCGAGGACGAGTTCGGCCGGGGTGGACCAGCGCCGGTACAAGGCCGCTTTCCCGGTCCCGGCCGCGGAGGCGATCTTGTCGAACGTCAGCTCCTCGAAGCTGCTCCCGGCCAGTTCGCTCAGGACGGCCTGGAAGATCGCGGTGGTGAGGGCGTCTCCGCGGCGGCGGGTGGGACTCATGAGGACCGATATATCACGCACTTTGCCGTGCTAGCCTCCATTAGTGAACAAAGTTGTTCCCTATCTGGAGTGGGTGGCCTATGTCCACTGACGGCAGGACAGCCTTGCGCAATGTGCGGGTCTTCGATGGCAAACGGCTCGGCGAGCCCCGTACCGTCGTCATCGACGATGCGCTGATCGGCGACGATCCCGCAGGGGCGGAGGAGATCGACGCGGCGGGGGCGGCGCTGCTGCCCGGGCTGATCGACGCGCATGTCCACCTGCACGACCCCGGGAACCTGGCCGCCCTGGCCGCCTGGGGAGTGACGACCGGACTCGACATGGCCTGCTGGCCGGCTGAGCGGGTGGCCTCGCTGCGCGAGACCGAGGGAGCGGCCGACTTCCGTACTGCCGGACTGCCCGCGATCGGGCCGGGCGGCCACCACGCCCGCATGCCGGGAATGCCGCCGGAAGCCGTCATCCTTACGGCAGCCGATGCCCGGCGGCACGTCGAGGCGCGGGCGGCGGAGGGTGTCGACTACATCAAGGGCGTCGCCGAGGCCCCCGGCGAGGGCGGGCCGCCCGCGGACGCGCTGCGTGCGCTGGTGGAGGCGGCGCGCGAGTACGGGCTCAAGACGATCGTGCACGCCGCCACCCCGGGCGCCTACACGATGGCCGTGGAGTCGGGAGCGGAGTTCGTCACGCACACGCCGATCGTCGGCGGGGTCCGGGCGCACGACGTGGCCGCGATGAGGAGCGCCGGCCAGAGGTCCATCCCGACGATCACCATGATGGAGGCGTTGCTCACCGCCTTCATGACCTCCGGCCCGCCGCCTCGGCGGGCCGACCACCTGGGGGAGGTACTGGGCGACGTCGGCCGTCTGCACCGGGCCGGTGTTGAGATCCTCGCCGGGACGGACGCGAACGCCGGGCCGTCCGCGCCGCTGCCCGTGCCCCACGGCGAGAGCCTGCATCACGAGTTCGAGCTGATGGCGCGGGCCGGAATGACGCCGGTGGAGATCCTGCGCTCGGCGACCGTGCTGCCCGCCCGCGCCTTCGGCCTGGCCGACCGGGGCGCCGTCCGGCCGGGCATGCGGGCCGACCTGTTGCTGGTCAACGGCGACCCCACCCGGGACATCACGGCCACCCGCGACATCCGCGCTGTCTGGTGCGCCGGTCACCCCGTCACTCCGGCCACCGCTCGCGAACCCTGAAACCTGAGCGGCTGCGCGAGCGGAGGGTTCCCGTAACCACGGCGGCGTCGCCAGGGCCGCGAAGATGTGGGATCAGCCGGCCGCCGGACGTGGTGATGTCGGAGTTCTCGTCTCCCGTCAGGATCTGGGGCGGGTGTGAAGTTGCATGAGGACGGCTTGGGTCGCGGGGGTGGGTCGAGGTCGAGGCTGGCGAGGTGGGCGTTGAGGTGCTGGGCGCGTAGGCGTGCCTCGTCTCAGCGGCCAAGTCCGATGAGCAGGCGGATGACGGCCGCCGCGGCGGCCTCGTTGACGGGGTCGAGCGTCAGCGCCTGTTCCATGACTTCCAGAGCCCGCTTCGGTCTTCCGGCCTTCTCATGGATGCCTCCGAGTTGGAGGAACGCTCGTACGGAGGCGAGGGCGAGCGGGTCTCTATGGTCGAGGTCGATTCAGGGATACGGCGTGCCATCTGCGAGGTGACCTCGGCAGACCTCGGCGGCTCTGTCCAGAGCGGCGGCCTTGGCCTCTGGGACTGTGGCTTTCCGTGCTTCGGCGAGCGCGCGGTGGAACTCCCAGAGGTCGATCCAGACGTGCTGACGGTTGATCCGGCACGTTCCGCTTTCCGCCGGTCCCCGGCATCGGCTGATCGACGATCAGTGCCCGTGGTTCTTCAGGTGGTAGCTCTTGGGCAGCTCGAAGCCGCGGTCGGCCATGACCTCGCGCAGGCGGTCCGGGTAGTCGGTGATGATGCCGTCCACGCCGGCGTCGATCATCGCGTTCATCGTCGACTTCTCCTCGACGGTCCACGGGATGACCTTGATGCCCAGCTGGTGCGCCTCGTCGACCAGGGCCTTGGTCACGTAGGGCTTGTAGTCGGCGTCGCCCACCTCGGCACCCTCGGGGGTGCCGGGCAGCGGCGAGAACGCCGACGCGCCGAACGACTTGATCGCCTTCAGCGGGTCGCCGCCGAAGTCCGCGAGATCGATGCCGCCGAGCCAGATCTCGAGGCCGGGGATGCCGTCGTAGACGGGGTTGGTCAGCGCCACCAGGGGCAGCCGCGGCTCGACCTGGTGCATCCGCATAAGCGCGCCCCAGTCGAAGCTCTGGATGGTGACCTGCTTGAGCATCCCGGCCTCGCGGATCTCCTTCGCGGCCTCCTGGACGAACACCTCACGAGGCTGCGTCTCGGTCGTCCCGACCTCGTACTTGGTCTCGATGTTCATCATGACGTCCTTGGCTTTGTAGGCCTTGACCAGGTCGAAGACCTCGGTCAGCAGCGCCATGCGGGCCCCGGTGGCCGGCTTCTGGCCGGGCCAGTCCGCCAGCGTCTGGCCGCAGTCCATGGTCTTGATCTGCCTGACGGTCAGGTCCTTGATGAACTTGCCGGCGTACGGGTACTCCGGGTCGCCCTTGAAAGCCGGAGCGGTGTCCTTGCACTTGCGGCCGTCGATCTGCCGGTCGTGCGAGACGACCGCCTTGCCGTCCTCGGTGATCGCGATGTCGAGTTCCAGGGTGCTCACGCCGAGTTCAAGTGCGTTGGCGAAGGCCGGAATCGTGTTCTCCGACATCAGTGCGGCGCCGCCCCGGTGCGCCTGGAGGTCGAGCACGCGCTTCCCGTGACCGGGGCCGTTGCCAGGACCAGGGCCGGGATCGTTACCCGGGCCATTGACGGGGCCGTTGCCAGGCCCGTTGGCCGGCTTGCCGTGGGCGGCGTCGGCCGAGGCGATCCCCGGCAATGCGACCATCACGCCGCCGAGCACCGCGACGACCGCGGCCTTACGCAATGCACCCATGTGTCATCCCTCTGCGAGTAGTGCTGCTGCGGGTACGGCCGGGCAAGACGGGCCCGACCATGCACAAAGATCACGGAGCAGCGCAACAAAAGGGGATACAGCAGTTGTAATCGGGACGAAAGTTGTATGAGCGTCCTAAGTGGCCGTATCACCCCCGAGGAGGCGTACATCGTCCGACTGTGGCGATCTCGCCGGTGGCCGTGGTCATGCGACGGAGTGGGTGACGACGCCGGTGTAGGTGCCGGCGGTCACACCGGAGAAAGGGATCGACAGCACCAGGGTGGGGTTCCAGCTGGCGTTGTTGATCCCCGCCACGGCGGTGTGGGAGAACGCCGTCCGCGGGGCGGCGAGGGTCACCCTGCTCGCGGCGGTCGGCTGGCCGGGGACGAAGGTCCCGCCACCCTGGGTTGCGCTCGCCGGGCCGGACCAGTAGCTCATGTTGGCCCGGCCGATGGTGACCACCGGCGCGGCGGTGCGGGTGTAGTTGGTCGAGGAGACCGTGGCCGTCCATGCGCCCGAGTTGGGACTACGGCCATCGGTCACCGTCACCGTGCCCATCTGCGCGCTGCGCTGGCTTCCGGGCGGCCCGCTGCCCAGCGACACCGCGACGGGAGCGGTGATGGTCAGCTCTCCCGCCCTTGCCAGGACGTAGGTGGCCGGTGCGACAGTCGCGGACGCCGAGGGGGCGGGCAGGGCGGCGGCCAGGACGGTCGCGGTGGCGAGGGGGTTGATGCGTCTGCGCATTTATGCCCTTCGGGGTTCGGGATGGGGTCTGGCCCTGCGGCGGCGCCAGGTCAGGACACCGGCGGCCACGAGACCCAGTGCGGCGACGGTCGAGGGGAGGATCAGCCGCGACGCGCCGGACGGGGTGACGGGCCGGCCGATACCGACCTTGGGGAAGACGACGGTCGCGGAGACCTCGCGTTTGATCAGGCCGCTCTGCACGACCATGTCCACCTTCCAGGGGCCCTCGGGCAGCCGTGCGTCCATGACGACGGCCAGCCGCCCGGTCTCGCCCGGGCGCAGTGCGACGCCCAGCTGCGCCGGGTAGGGTCCGGCGCGCAGCCCGCCCGGCCCGTCGGACAGCGACAGCGAGCCGGACAGGTCCAGGGCCCGGCCGCCGGTGTTGTGCACCTGAGCGGCCAGGACCGGGCGACCGGTGGCGTCCCGCTCCGGGGTGAGCTGATCGATGCTCATGTCGGACGGCGGCTCGCCGCCCGGGCCGACGTCGAGGTACATCCGGATGCCGACGCGGCTGGCCAGACCGATGTTGTGCGCCTGGTCCGGCTCCGCGGTGGTCTGCGCCCAGAGCACCCCGTACCGCTCGCCCTTCCACGCGTCGGACGGCACGCGGGTGGTGAACCAGGCCCGGCGGGCCTGCCCGGGGGCCAGGTCGATCTCCGCCGGCGCGATGGTGGTCCAGCTCGTCAGTTCGTTCGGGGTGCGGTCGGGGGCGAAGACGAACGCGTGGCCGCGGATGTCGGCCGCCGCCGGATACAGGGAGACGCGCATCCGGTGACCGCTGGTGTTGGACACCTCGATCCGCCGCTTGATGGTGGTGCCGGGATCGAGGTGATCGACCACGCCCTTGAGCGCGCGGGGGTCGGCGCGGCGGGCGACGGGTGCGTCGACCAGCCGGATGCCCAGCCCCTGCCCGGGGTCCCCCCGATCGGTGGTCGCCGCCGCGGCGGCCACGGAGGCTGGGCCGGGGCCTGGGACGCGGACGGCCGCGAGCGCCGCGCCTGCCGTGCCCGTACCCGGCACGGCAAGCAGGACGCCCGCGGCCCAGCCGATGAGTCGATCAGGCAACAGAGTGCGTCACCGTGCCCGAGTAGGTGCCGAGACCCACCGACAGCGGGATGGTCACCGAGATGGTCGGATTCCAGGTCGCCTGGCTGTTGCCCGTGCCGCCGGTGTAGGTCATCGCGACCCGCTGCACGTCCAGGGTCCCGCCAGGGCCGGGCGTCAGCGTCCCGTTGCCGACGATCAGCGTGCCAGGACCCGGCGTGTAGGTCGCCGCGGAGGCCGGGACCGTGTCACTCGGGCCCGAGAAGGCCGAGGACGACACCCGCGCCGTCCAGTCCGAGGTGGGCACACCGCCTCGGGCGTCGGTCACCGTGACCGTTCCGATCGGCCCGCTGACCGTGCCGCCCGCTTGGGCGCTGCCCAGACTCACCGGACCGGCGGGCGCCGTGATCGTCAACGCACCCGACGTGACCGTGAAGGTCACCGTCGTGTCCGCGGCCGTGGCGGCCGGACCGGTCAGCACCGCCAACCCGAGCGCGATACCCGACACCAACGCGAGCGGCCTGAGTCGCATGCTCGTCCCCCGAATATGTCAACGCCCAGAGCATGGGCGGCAGCACCAGAGATCACTTCAGGGCACACGATAGAAAGCGGAGGGCGTCTCCGCCGGGCAGGACGCACCCGTGGATACGGGTCACCGACCCCATCGCGACCGAAGCTTGAACGCGCCCGGACGGCGTCGACGTCATCCGGCGAAACGGTGCCGGTGATCGGCGGCTCGAAGGTCAGGCGCCGGTCCGCCGAGCTCGATGTTCTGACACACTGCCTGGCCAGGACCCGATAACTCCCTTCGTGAATGGAAATCCGACCTGATGACGCAGCATGCGAACTTCCTGTGGGGCACGGCGACCTCGTCGTACCAGATCGAGGGCGCCGTGGCCGAGGACGGGCGCACCCCGTCCATCTGGGACACCTTCTGCGCGACTCCTGGCACGGTGACGGACGGCGACACCGGAGCCGTCGCGTGCGATCACTACCACCGCATGCCCGAGGACGTGGCGATCATGGCCGAACTCGGGATGGACGTGTATCGCTTCTCCCTCGCCTGGCCGCGCGTGCAGCCGGACGGAACCGGCGGAGGCAACCCCGCGGGGATCGCCTTCTACGACCGTCTCGTCGACGAGTTGCTGGCCAAGGGCATCCGCCCGTGGGTGACGCTCTATCACTGGGATCTTCCCCAGGCGCTGGAGGACGCGGGGGGCTGGCCGAACCGCGACACCGCGTACCGTTTCGCCGACTACGCGGCCATCGCCTACGACGCGCTGGGCGACCGGGTGGACCAGTGGACGACCCTGAACGAGCCGTGGTGCTCGGCCTTCCTCGGCTATGTGACCGGCCAGCACGCCCCGGGGCGCCAGGACGCCCGCGCGGGGATGGCCGCCCTCCACCACCTGCTGCTGGGACACGGGCTGGCGACCCGGGCGATCCGCGACAGGGCGGAGACGAGCGGCCGCTCCGACCGGCTGGAGGTGGGCATCACGCTCAACCTCGCCCCCAAGATCCCCGCGAGCGACTCCCCGGCCGACGTCGCCGCCGCCCGCTGGGCGGACGGGTTCGACAACCGGCTGTACCTCGACCCGCTGCTGCGGGGTGAGTATCCGGCCGACATCGCGGACAAGCTCGACGAGCTGGGATGCCCGCTCCCGGTCGGGGACGGCGACCTCGCGCTGATCGCGCAGCCGCTGGACGTGCTCGGCGTCAACTACTACTCCTCGCAGGCCGTCCAGGCCGGGCGGGTGGGTCAGAACGGCTGGCCGTCGCCGGTGGCTCTGCGCCGCGACGTCCCGCGCACCGCGATGGACTGGGAGGTCACCCCCGCCGCGCTGACGGATCTGCTGCTCCGCCTCGAACGGGAGTATCCCGGTCCGGCCTGGTACATCACCGAGAACGGCGCCGCGTACGCCGACGTGCCCGACGAGAACGGTTACGTGGACGACGTCGAGCGGGCGGAGTATCTGCGGTCGCACATCGACGCGACGCTGGAGGCCCGCGCACGCGGCGCCAACGTCCGCGGCTACTTCGCCTGGTCGCTGCTCGACAACTTCGAGTGGGCATTCGGCTACGACCGCAGGTTCGGCATCGTCCGGGTCGACTACGACACGCTCCGCAGGACCCCGAAGCGCTCCGCGCGCTACTACGCCGAGCGCGTCGCCGCGGAGAAGGATAAGGCCGGGAGGGAGCGGGCGTGATCACCGTTCTCACCCGCCACCTCGGCCACGGCAGCGGGAGCACGAAGACCGGATCCGCTCCGGAGCGGGGAAAACGGCGATGCTAACGTAAGTCAGTCGCTTGATTTAGGCGCGCACCACCCCGATCGCGCAACGGAGAATCCCGCGCATGTCCCCTGCCTCCGTCGCCCACGCGGCGCGCCGGTTCAGAAGCGCCGCCGCGGTCGGCGTGGCCGGGGTGGCGCTGTTCGCCCTCAGGGACAGCATTCCCGACCCGGACGCGGTCTGGGCTTCGGTCCGCAAGGTGAACCTCGGCTGGCTGGCCGTCGCCGTGGTCGCCGAGGGCCTCTCGATGCGGCTGTTCGCGGGGCTGCTGCGCCGCCTGCTCAGGAGCGGCGGCGTCAGGCTCACCGGGCCGCGCTCGGTGGCCGTCACCTACGCGCGCAACGCCGTGTCCGGCTCCCTGCCCGCCGGACCGGTGCTCTCGGTCGCCTTCACCATCCGCGAGCTCGGCCGGCTCGGCGCGTCAAAACCGCTGTCGGTCGCGACGCTCGTGCTCAGCGCCGTGTATTCGACCACCACCTTCGCCGTGCTGGGACTGGTCGCGCTGCTGGGCGGCGACGCGACCCGGATCCCCGCCTTGATCGCGCTGGCCGCCGTCGCGGCGGCCGTCATCGCGCTGGTGCGGCTGCGCCGGCGGCCCGGCGTACGCCGTTCCGGCGCCTCCCGGATCCTCGCGGCCAGGGACGCGATCAGGCCGACCGGCAGGGACCGGCTGGTCCTCGTCGTCCTGGCGCTGGCCAACTGGCTTCTCGACGTGGCCTGCCTTGCCGCCGTGTGCGCGGCGGCAGGGGTCGGGCTTGGACCGCACACCGTGCTGCTCGGCTACGTCGCGGGCAAGATCGCGGCGACGGTGGCGGTGATCCCCGGCGGGCTCGGCGTCACCGAGCTCGGCATGGCCGCCACGTTCGTCGGAGCGGGCGTCACCGGCAGCATGGCGGCGGCCGTCGTCGCGCTCTACCGGCTGATCTCCTACTGGGCCGTGCTCGCCGTCGGCTGGGTCGCCTGGCTGCTGCTCCGCGACGGGGTCAGGGACCGGCTGGCCACGGCCGGGCGGTGGCTGCTCGGCGTCGTCTGCCGCGGTCACAACGGGGCGGGCGTGCGCCCGGCGGGGTGAGGCTCACGACTCCCCGGAAACGGGCGCCAGCCACAGCCCGACGAGCGCGTCGATCAGCCCGGTCGCCGTGCCGTGCCAGCTCGACCTGGGCGTGGGGGCGCCTTCGGCGAGGGCGCGCTCGCGTTCGGCGCACACGTGCGTGATCAGCTGCCGCGCCATGTCGCTGCGCTCCGCCCGGACTTCGGCGGGCAGCTCGGGCAGGCAGCGGACGAACCCGTCCATCGCCCGCCGCAGCGAGGCGTGCGTCTCCTCGGTGATGATCGCGCACAGCGAGGGATCGGTCACCACTTGGGCGATGAAGCGGGCATACCAGGTCGGATTGCCCTGGGCGGCCAGATGCTCGGTGACCGGGCGGACCAGGCAGGCCGCCCAGTCGCGTACGTCGGCGGAGTCGCCGAGGCCGGCCAGCATCCGCTCGCGTATCCGATCGACCGGCTCGGCGTGTCTGCGGACGATCGCGCGCACGAGATCCGCCTTGGTGCCGAAGTGGTAGCCGACCGCGGCGTTGTTGCCCTGCCCCGCGGCCTCGCTGACCTGGCGGTTGGACACGGCGGACACGCCGTGTTCCGCGAACAGCCGCTCCGCGGCCGACAGGATCCGCTCACGGGTCACACCGGCCCGCTCGGCTCGCGACTTCCCGGTCATCCTCACCACCGCACCGGAACCGCTCCGCGGTTCACCGACCGACAAGGCCCCCTCGGCCCGGTGCAAGTCCATCGATCCCGGTGAGGTAAGTCAAGCGATTGATTTACGTCGTCTCCCGGCGCTCGCGGGCGCGGGTCGCCAGGGTCACGGGTACGGCATGGCCCAGCACTCCGACGCCCCAGCCCAGGACGGGCCAGATCGGCCACGGATACCAGGAGCCCGTCGCCCGGCCGACGGCGAGCCAGACGACCACCATGAGGAGCGACATGCCGGCATAGACACCGGCGTGGATACGCACCCCGAGCCTCGCCGCCCTGGCCTTCCGGGCCCGGCGCAGCGCCCGGTCCCTCGACGTGCGCAGCTTGACCGGCAGGTCGGCGAGGAGAGCGTCGAGCTCGGCGCGGTGCCGAGCGCGCGTGGCGATGTCCAGGCGCTCGTCGAACTCCTCCTTGGTCAGGTAGCCGGCGCCGTACGCGTCGGCGAGCAGCTCGACGGCGCGGTCGCGCTCGGCGGCGCCGGCCCGGGGAGCGGTGGCCGGAGCGGTGGCCGGGGCGGCGGGTCTGGAGCGCAGCGCTGTGCCGGAGTCGGTGGTCAAGGGAGCCTCCAGGAGCCGGGCGGGCGATTCCCCGCGAACGTTGGTAACCTCAGCGTCGCATAAACGCACTAGCTACTGCAAGATGCTAGAGTTAACATGTGTAAACACAAGAAGGGAGACAGGCCGATGAAGGGGTCCTCGACGACCGGTCCTTCACGACGCCAGAGGGTGCGTGACGCCACACTGCGTGAGCTGGTCTCGGTGAGCCGCGAGATCCTGACGACCCAGGGCGTCGAAGCGCTGACGATCCGGGCGGTCGCCCGGGAGATGGGGATGACCCCGCCCGGGGTCTACCGCTACTTCGACAGCCACCGCGCCCTCCTCGACGCGGTCATCGTGGCGATCCTGGACGAGCTCACCGAGTTCGTCGTCACCAGGGTCGGCGAGGTGGACGAGGCGGACGCGGCGGGCCGGCTCGTGGTCGCCAGCAGGGCGTTGCGGCGGTGGGGGGTCGAGCACCCCCGGGAGTTCCACCTCTCCCTGGTCGTGTCCCCGCCGGAGGAGGAGGACCAGGCGGTCGGCCGCGCGCGACGCCAGGTGGGCAAGCTGTTCGGGGAGATCTTCGCCGGAGCCTGGCGGGACTACGGCAGCGCCTCCCCCGCTCCCTGGCCTCGCGAGCCCCGGATCGAGCCGCTGGCCGAGCGGCTCGTCCGGATCCTGGAGGTCACGATGCCCTCCACGGCCGCCGCGGCCGCCTTCACCCGCTGCTGGATGCGGCTCTACGGGATGGTCTGCCTGGAGTCGCTCGGCCTTCCGCGAGTCGTCGGCGACGAGGAGGGCGATCTGTTCGAGGCGGAGCTGGCCGAGCTCGCGCGGACACTCGGCCTTCCCGAGGCCGCCCTGGACACCGGCCGCTGACGTTCCCCCACCGCCGTCCCCGTACGGCCCCACCATGTTCGGACAGGAGATCCCATGACCCCCCTGCAGCTCAGCCAGCCGACCCAGGTGATCGCCGCCGTCGTCCTGCTGACCATCGTGACCATCGAGTTCGGCGGGTGGTTTCTCACCCGGATCGTCCGCGGCGCGGTGCCGATGACACCCTTCCAGCAGGCGTTCGCGCGCGCCGGCCACGCGCACGCGGGGGTGCTGGTCACCCTGGGGCTGGTGTGCCTCCTCTTCGTCGACGCCACCGGCCTCGACGGAGCCGCCCTGTGGACCGCCCGGCTCGGCGTGCCAGCCGCCGCCGTGCTGATGTCCGCGGGGTTCTTCCTGTCGTCCATCGGACGGGACGTGACCCGGCCGAACCGTCTGATCATCCTGCTCTGGCTCGGCGCGCTCTGCCTGGCGGCGGGCGTGCTGACCCTCGGCATCGGCCTGCTGACGAGCTGACGGGGCCACCGGGACGACCGGTGGAAAAGAGCCGCGCATGACACCCGATTCCCGGGGTAAGCGAGAGCGGGAGAGTGCGCTACGGGGCCCGCGCGGGACGGCGGCGGACAGACCGCCCGTCACGTCCCGCGCGGGCCCCGCTCACGTGTCGTGGCGGGTGATCCGGCTCGCCGTGAGGAGAACGCCGGGGCCATGCGCCGTCCGCCCTGTGCCCATCCGCCCTGTGCCCGTCCGCCCTGTGCCCGTCCGCCCTTGGGTTTGCCTACTCTGACGTCAGAGTAGGGTGAGGCTGGTCACGTGGTTCTCCCGGCCGACGCGCTGCCGTCCCGCGACGTCCAGTCCCCGCGCCCCGCGTCGTCACCGCCGGAAGACCAGGCGTCCGGGCGGCCCCGCCGCCCACCGGGGCCCGCCCGCGCGGGAGCCTCCTCCGCGGCGGGTCCGGCCACACGAGAGACCGCACGTGGAGAGGAGGACGATGTCCGTCTACCGCGTCAGGATGTACAGCGGGTTCCAGCGCACCCTCACCGCCGACCGCGTCGTCGTCAACGGCGACAACATCTGTTTCGAGCGGAGCAGGAACGGGTCCTGGGTGGCGGCGCTCCAACTGCCGACGCAACTGGTCACCCGGGTCCGCCGGCGATGCATTCAGTCGGACGGCACGGTCACGTGGAACGTCGAGGAGCCGGAGCCCAGCACCTACTGATCGCGGCGCTCGCTCTCGACGGTTATTGCTCTATAACCTTCCGTGAGAGTAGAGTCTGCCCCGCTTGCGGTGGGACTCCGCTTCGCCGCGTGCTCACCCATCGCAGGCGTCAACGCCACCGCACGGCCCGCCTGGCCCTTCCCCCTCGCCGGGCGCGCCGTCGCGGTGGGAGCAGGCACTGCCGCAGGGCCCCACCAGGGCGGCCCCGGCCTTATGCTTGTCCTCCCCGCCAGCCGGACTCCCGGGCGAGAGGTATCGTCACCGACGGGTTCCAGGGAGCTGTTCCGCGAAACCCTACCCATACGTGAGGGTAGGCCGTGATTGGCGACGGTACCCGCGCGGGAGCGGTGACCACGGGGGTAGGAAAGGTGAGCGGAGCGATGCCTGAAGGTCTGGTGCAGATCGGCGAGGTCGCCGAGCGGCTCGGGCTGTCCCTGCGCACGATCCGCCACTACGAAGAGGTCGGCCTGGTCGTGCCCGCCCGCACCCAGGGGGGTTTCCGGCTCTACAGCGAGGAGGACGTGCAGCGCCTGGCGCTGATCAGGCGGATGAAGCCGCTGGGGTTCACGCTGGAGGAGATGCGCGGCCTGCTGGAGATCACCGACCGGCTCGCCCACGGCGACGACGACCCCGGCCTGATCACCCGGCTGCAGCTGTTCGAGCGGGCCGTCGCGGAACGCGCCGACAAGCTGCGCGAGCAGCTCGCGATGGCCAGGGAGTTCGCCGAGCAGCTCCGGCGTCAGCGGTTGAACGCCCCGAAGACCACGTCCGCCTGCTGATCTTCTGCGCCCCGCGGGCGCCCAAGTCCGTCCCAAGTGCCGTCTAAGCCCTGCCGCCTACGTTCACCGGCGTAAGGAATTCCGCGGACCGCCTGCGGAGTTCTCCGGCTTTCCGCAGCGAGGGAGCATGGGATGTCCCTGTCGCCCGCACGGCACGGCCGGGCGCACGAACTGGCCCGCCGAGATCCTGCCGGTGCTCGAACACACACTGACGTGCGAGTACGCCTCGCTCACCCGCACCGGCGCGCCGATCACCTGGCCGGTGGCGCCCTACGTCGCCGAGGACGGTCGCACGGTCGACGTCTCGACGGGCCTGACCTATCCGTCCAAGGCCGAGCGGGCCAGACGCGACCCCCGGGTCGCGCTGCTGTTCTCCGACCCCACGGGATCGCCCGTCTCCGGCCCTCCCACCGTGCTCGTTCAGGGCCTGGCGACCGTACGCGACGCGGATCTGCAGGCCAACACCGATCTCTATCTGCGGCGGACGCTGGCGAAATATCCGCAGTCCCTCGCCCGGCAGCCGTGGTTCCTCGTACGGCGGCAGGTTTGGTATTGGGCCCGGATATGGATCGAGGTCACTCCGCTGCGCGTGCTGTGGTGGCCGGACGGGCGGCTCGACGCGCCTCCCCTGCGATGGGAGGCGGCGCCGGAGGTGACCGCGCCGCCGTCGGACCCCGTTCCCGCGGGAGCCGGCGCTCCGAAATGGCTGGAGCCGCCCGCCGACTGGCGCCCGCGCGCCGACCACGCCGCAGGCCTCGGCGACCCCGTGCTGACCGTGGTCGGCGAGGACGGCTGGCCCCTGCCGCTGCGTTCGTCCGGCGCGACCCGCGTGGACGACGGCTTCCTCGTACGGATCGGCCCGCCCGGCGTCCCGGCGCGTGGACGGGCCTGCCTGACCTTCCACACCCACGACGCCGACATGAGCGGCCAGGAGAACGTCGTGCTGGTCGGCGAGGCCACGCCCCTGTCCGACGGGGTCCACGTGCGGGTCGAGCGCGCCCTCGCGGACTTCAGCCTCAGCGGGAGCCGTGCCGGGCAGGTGCGGAAGATGGTGCGGACCGCTCGCGCTCTGGCACCGCGACTCGAACGGGAGGCCGCACGACGCGGGCAGCCCGTCCCCGTGCTCCGGCGGCCTCGCTGATCACAGGCCCGCGAGCGCGTCACGGGCCGACTTCTCCCAGTGGGGAGAGCCGACCTGCCGGGCCACCTCCACCGCCCGCGCGTAGTGTCCCTCCGCGGCCTCGGGTTCGCCCAGGAAGACGGCGAGGTCGCCGAGTGAGTGGGCCACCGGACCGAAGGTGACCGACGCGGTGCTCAGCCCGGCCATCTCCCCTTCCTCGGAGAGGAGCAGGCGGTAGCACGCCTCGGCCGTCTCGCGGTCCTCCAGCGCGATGGCGGTCGCCGATCGCGCCGCCATCATGCCGGTCCAGGTGAAGTCACGGCGCGGGAGGGCCGCCGGCCACACGGCCCTGGCCTCCTCCAGACGGCCGGCCGCCACGAGGGCACGGGCGTACAACTCCGCGACCTCCTCGGGGATGCGCACCCACACCGGGGCGAGCGCCTCCACGCACTCGTCGAAGCGGCCCGCCGCCAGACGGACCGCGAAGCGCCCCACGGCGCCCATGAGGGCCGAGATCGAGGCTCCCGTCTCCATCAGCCGCTCGCCCAGCGTCGTGTACGCCCTCTCGGCCTCGTCGAACTCTCCCCGCACGAGCAGGTGCAGGGCGTCGAGGAACGCGAGGATGCCGAGGGCATGGCCGAGCTGGCCGCTCGTCGAGTGCTCCGCCGCCTGGTCGGCGTGGCGCCGGGCGGCGGCCCAGTCGTTGCGGCCCAGCGCGACCATGCACAGCGCCGCGTGACCGAGTGTCCGGTAGCCGAGCAGCCCGGCCGCCGTGGAGACCCGCAGCAGCTCGTGCCCCAGCTCTTCCAGCTCCTGGCGCCTGTCGGGGGCGTGGCAGGCCCAGTATCGGGCGTTCAGCGCCATGCACAGCAGCTGCGGGTCGCCGACGGCGCGGGCGATGTCCACCGCCTCGGTGCTCGCCGACTCCACCCGGGCGGCGTCGTGCCCCTCGACGGCATGGCACAGCGTGACCAGCAGAAGACAGCGCAGCTCGCCCGTCTCCCGGGGAATCGCGTCCTCGACGGCGTGCACCAGATCGCGATCGAGCCTCCGCTCCGGCTGGACGGTCCAGATGACGGGCGCATCGAAGGACACGGCCGCCCGGGCGACGGCCTTCGGATCGGTGGTTCTCCGGGCGGCGGTCAGCGCCTTCGCCCGGACGTCGAACGCCCTTTCCACCTCACCCGCGTGTGCGAACGCGGACACCAGGCGGCACATCAGGTCGAGTCGCAGCGCCTCCGGCGGGTCGGACGCCAGGTCGAGCGCGCCCAGCCCGCCGTCCAGGAAGGCCGCCGCGTCCCTGTGGGCGTAGAGCGCGGACGCCTGGGCCGCCGCGCGCGACGCGTACTCGGCCGCAGCCGTCGCGGTGGCGGTGGTCGCGGCGGCGAGCGCGTGGTGCCCCAGCGCCCCGACGTCCCCGGGCCGCACCGCCTCCAGGGCCGTCACGACCTTGCGGTGCATCCGGGCGCGCCGCAGCCGGGGGATGTCCTCGTAGAGGGTCTCGCGGACCAGCACGTGGGCGAAGCGGACCCGCCCCGGCCGGGGTTCCTCGAGCAGCCCGGCCAGCACCCCCGCCTCCAGCCCGTCGAGCACGGTCTCCTCGTCGGCTCCCGGCATCGCGATGAGCACGTCGGCGTCGACCTCCCTGCCGAGCACCGCGGCGTTGCGCAACGTCGCCTGGACCGCGCCGGGGAGGCGGGCCACCCGCCGCCGGATCAGGTCCCGCACCCCGGGCGGCAGCACGTTCACCGCCGAGGGGCCGTCGATCGCGAGCAGCCGCGCCGTCTCGCTCACGAACAGCGGGTTGCCGCCGGTGCGCTCGCTGACCTTCCGCACCGTCGCCTGATCCACGTCCAGGCCGGACCGCTCGGTGAGCATCCGGGCGACCTCGTCCGGTGCGAGACCGCTCAGCTCCATGTTCTCCACCGTCTGCACGGCAAGGGCGGCGGCGGTCGCCATCAGGCCGGCTCCCGACTCCCCGGGCCGGTGCGTGAGCAGGACGAGCACGGGTGTCGCGGCCAGCCGTACGGCCAGGTGGCGCAGCAGCTGAAGGGTCTCCTCGTCGGCCCTGTGGACGTCCTCCAGCACGATCAGCAGCGGCCCCGGCACGCCGTCCAGATAGTCGCCCACGGCCCTGGCCAGCCAGAACTGGCCGACCGGCACGGCGTCGTCGGTCAGCAGCGGCGCCAGCCGCGCGGCGGTCTCCGGCGGGGGCGGCGTGGTCGCCGCGAGATCGCGCAGCACCTCGCTCCACGCCCACGCGGGCGGCACGCCGCCCGTCGTCTCCGGGCATCGGCCGACGATCGTCCGCCAGCCCCGCGACGACAGGTGCCCCACCAGGGCGTCGGCCAGGGTGCTCTTGCCCAGCCCGGCCTCGCCGCCGAGCCACGCGACCCGGAACCCGTCCCCGGCCTGCTCCGCGGCGGCGGCCAGGCGGGCCAGCTCCCTCGTACGGCCGACCATCCTGCCGGGGGACGGCGGGCGCGGCCGGTCGGGCGGCACGACCGGCGGCGCGGGCGCGGGCTCCCGGACGATCAGGTCGAGAGAGGGGGCCTGGGCGAGGATGTCCGCCTCCAGGCTCCGCAGCGCGGGCCCGGGGTCCACGCCGAGCTCGTCCGAGAGCAGGGCGCGCGTGCGGCGCAGGGCCGCGAGGGCGTCCCCCTGACGGCCGGCCCGGTAGTAGGAGAGCGCGAGCAACCTGACGGCGTTCTCCCGGAGCGGGTGGGCGGCGACATGGCGTTCCAGCTCGGGGACCAGTTCGGCGTGGCGGCCGAGCGCCAGTCCCGCCTCGGCGCGGTATTCGGTCGCGACCGCCCGCAGTTCGAGCAGGTGGCCCACCTCGGGCACGGCCCACTCCTGGTCGGCGAACTCCTCATACGCCTGGCCCGTCCACAGCGACAGCGCCTCGCTGATCGTGTCGAAGGCGGCGGCGGGTTCGCGCCGCGAGAGGAGTCCGGCCGCGGTGTCGACCAGCTTGGGGAAAAGCCAGGCGTCCACGTCCTCGGTGCCGAGCGCGAGGCGATATCCGGGCGGCGCGCTCACCAGCACGCGGGCCGGGGTCCGCGGCGCCCGCTCGGGCTCCAGGACGCGGCGCAGGTTCGACACGTACACCTGCAGGGCGCCGAGCGCCTTCGGCGGCGGCTGGCCCTTCCACAGGTCGTCGACGAACCGGTCGGTGGACACGATGTGCCCCTGTGCGCAGACCAGCCGGGCCATCACAGCCCGGTGGAGTGACGTGCCGAGCTCGACAGGGCGGCCCGCCACCTCCGCGCCGATGTGGCCCAATACCAGAACGCGCACCATAGCGGGTAAAGCTTAGATCTGTTTCCTCTTATGGAGACGGCTCGTTAGGGTGACGCATGATTCTTGATCGATTCCCTCCTCGATTCCTGGATGAGTCCGCGCGTCACTATCGGTGGGGTGTTCCCGCGCTGATCGCCGCCGCCGCATATGGCGCGGTGATCGTGGTCGCGGCCGCGGTCGCGACGGCCCGCGGCGACATCGGAGTCCTTTGGCGGTTGACGCTCTTCTTCGAGGCGGACGAGGACGCCACGGCGCGGGAGCTCGCGAACGTGGATGTCACGGCCGTATGGCCGAACGTGCTCGTTCTCCTCGCGGCGGGCGGGCTGTGGGGCTGGGCGCTGTGGCAGGGCCTGCGAGGCCCGGTCGCGGGGCGCCCGCCGGCGACGGACCGCGGTGTGCTGCGACTGCGCGTGGCGTTCTACGCGGCGGCGGGGTCCTGGCTGGTGTCCGCGGTCGCACCGGCCTGGCCGTGGTGGGCGGTGGTGATCGACTCGCTGGTCATGTCGGCGGTCGTGGTGCTGTTCCACCCGGTGCTGCGCCGCGCCGTGGGGTTCCCCGGGCTCGCCCTGGCCGCGGGCCTGCTGACCAACACGAGTGTGGCCGCCGTCGAGGTGTTCGACGTGCTCGGCTGGCGCGAGGCGCGGCGAGTGGCCGACATGCCCGATATCAGCGCTCTGGCGAGCCTGATCTGGACGGCACTGGTGTTTCTGACCCAGTGGCGGGACGGCCGCTGGCGGCGGGCGACCGTCTGGTATGGCATCGCCTCCCTGGTGGTGCCGGTCGCGCTCCTGCCGCTGGCCGTACTGGAGATCGCCGGGATCTCCGGGGACGTATACGGCTGCGCGATCACGGCCACCAACGCTCTGACGGTGATCTGGCTCGCCCGTTCCGCCCACGAAGTCACCGACCCACCCGTCCCGTCCGGCCGGCCGGTCCTGCCGCCCGCGCGGGCGTCCGGGTAATGGTTCGTTAAGCGGATACCCGCCCTCGCCTTGGGGATAGCGAGCCTTCATACGGCCCGCCTAATCTGCGATAAGTGACGCTCTTTCCAACAGTTTGACGCACCGCGCATTGGAGGGCGGGGGCGCTTCGCCACGGAAGGTGCCCGCTGGTGACCAAGGAGCACGACACGATGAAATCGCAGACCATGGACCGCGCCGGCGTATGCACGGCCGAGGCGGTCGTCGACGAATACGCGTGTCCGGTGCCGCACTCTCCTCAGGAGGTCGGCGCCGTACGACGCCGCGCGCTCGGCGTTCTGGCAGCCTGGGGAACGCCCGGGAACGCCGCGCAGGAGGCCGCGCTGGTGATCTCCGAGATGGTGACCAACGCCGTGCTCCACGCCCTGCCGCCGGCCGAGTTCCGGCTCCTCCTCTACGCGGAGGGCGATCACGACATCATCCGGGTCGAGGTCACCGACGCGGGAGCGGCTCCGGTGTGGCCGGGGGCCGGAGCGCCGGCGGCCGAGAGCGGGCGCGGCGCCGTTGTCGTCGACGCCCTCGCCATCCGGCACGGCTGCATGAGCGGACCCTCCGGCATGATTACGTGGTGGGCCGATCTGCCGGCCCGCTGAGCGGCCCTGCCCGCCCGTTCAGCGGCGCAGTGTCTCCGACGGGGACTCCCCGAAACGCCGGCGGTAGGCGAGCGAGAACCGCCCCAGATGGACGAACCCCCAGCGACAGGCGACGTCGGTGACCGTGGTGGCGCTCGCGTCCTGGACCGTGAGCTCGGCACGCACCCGATCGAGGCGCACCTCCCGCAGGTAGCTCATCGGCGTCGTCTCCAGCTGACGCCGGAACCCCTCCTGAAGCGCCCGCGCGCCGACGCCCACCGCCTCGGCGATCTCCTCCACCGTGAGCGGTTCCGCCGCCCGCGCCTCGATCAGGTCCACGGCCCGTTCCACCGCCGTCGGCGCGACCCGGGGAAGGCCGCCCGACAGCGCCTCGCTGTAGTTGCTGGGCTGGGCCAGTAGCAACTGCGTCATCAGCAGCCCCTCCAGCTGCCTGAGTGCGACGGGTTGCTCCAGCATGGCGCCGCCGGTCTCCGCCTCCCCCCTGAGCAGCTCGACGACCGCGAGCCACGATCGGGCGGGAGGCCAGGTCAGGTCCATGCCGAGGGAGAAGCTGAGCGGCCTGCGCGGCGTGCGCCCCATGAGCTTGCCGAGGTGAGCTTCGAGCGCGGCGCGGTCGAAGCGGACGATCAGCGACTCCTGCCCGGCGGTCCACCGCATGGACATGGGCCGAGTCAGCGACAGCACGGAGGCGAACTCGGGCGTCGCCACGATCCTCTCGCGGCCCTGGGACACCTCCGCGACACCGGTCAGCGGGATCTCGACGAGCAGATAGCTCTCCACCGGCTGCGGCGTGATCAGCACCTCCGTGCCGTAGCCGAGCGAATACAGCGCGACTCCGTCGAACGTCACCCCGTTCATGCGGGCGTCGAACGCGACCTCCGAACTCACCGGGCGCAGTCCGTGGACGCCGAGGTCGTTCCCGACCCGTCTACGGGCCTCGTCGACATCGTGTGTGTGCAGCCGCAGGTGTGCGGCGAGCGGTAGCGACTGTTCGGCCATTTTCGCCTCCCCGCGCGGGCAGGCCCCCCGTTCCCGCAGGTCGCGGGCACGACACAAGCCTATGCGCGCGGACCGCTCGGGCGGGACACGGTCGCGGCGAGGACCGGCAGGACGCTCAGATCACGCGGCGGGAGACGATGCCGGTGCCGACGTCGTGGCCGCACCACAGGCGGAAGCGCCCCCCGGGGCGCAGATAATCGACCGCGTCGTCGTCGGTCGTCGCGATGGTCACCACGTGCAGGCGGTCACCCGGGATCAGCGGCTCCTCGTCGTCGGAGGTGATCGCCGCCTGGAAGGGCCGGCTGGGCCCGCTGCCGTACTCCCCCGCGCAGGCGCAGATCACCAGCGACTGCGTGCGGAAGGGCAGTTCGTGCGGCAGGCCGCCCTGGTCGGAGGCCAGGAGCGTGATGAGTGCCTTTGCCCGGACGGTCATCGAGACCACCAACTTTCACGCGACTATTGCATTATGCAACGTTCGCGCCGGCCGATTACTTCCCCCTGGGGGACCTCACCCTCCAGTGTGCGCCGCGGGGGCGGTCGAGCCGCGCACCACCAGCTCCGTCGCGAGCTCGACGTGATGCGACTCGACCTGCTCCCCGGCCGCCAGGCGCAGCGCCGTACGCACCGCGACGGCGCCCATCTCCCGCAGCGGCTGCCGCACGGTGGTCAGGGGCGGCGAGGCCATCCGGGCGATCTGCGTGTCGTCGAAGCCCACGATGCTGAGGTCCTCGGGCACGCGCAGCCCCCGGGCCCTGGCCGCCTCCAGCACGCCGAGGGCGATGTCGTCGCAGCCCGCGAAGATCGCCGTAGGCGCCTCCGGCAGGTCCAGCAGGGCCGCCCCGCCCGTCACGCCGTCGTAGTAGTGGAAAGTCGCGGTCCGCACGTACCCGGGCGGGACGGGCGCGCCCGCGGCCTCCATGGCGGCCCGGTAGCCGTGCAGCCGGGCCTGGTTGCACGCCGCGGTCGCCGGGCCGCCGAGATAGGCGACGCGCCGGTGGCCGAGCGCGAGCAGGTGCTGCGTCGCGGCCATGCCACCGGCGAAGTTCGTCGAGCCGACGCTGGTCACCCGGGCCCTCGGCAGGTTCAGCGGGTCGATCACGACCAGGGGCAGCCGTGCTCTGGCCAGGGCGGTGAGCTGCCCGGCGGTCAGCTCACCGGTGACGGCGACCAGCGCCCGGCGTCCGGCCGCGACCAGGTCGCGCGCCCACCCTCCCGTGCGGTCGGCGTTGCGCCGGATGCTCACCACCACGGCCACGTCGAGATCGGCGCCGGCCTGCACCGCGCCCTGGACGATCTCGGTGGAGTACGCGTTGAGGTCCGCGTCGAACTCCACCTCGATCGTGTCGGGCGCCGCCTCACCCCGGCGCTGCGGCGGCGCGACGTAGTCGTGCTGCTCCAGCAGCGACAGCACCAGCGAACGGGTCTCCGGCGCGACGTCGCTGCGGCCGTTGAGCACCTTCGACACGGTCGCGACCGACACCCCTGCCGAGGCCGCGACCGTCGCGAGAGTGGCCCGCCTACGACTGGGCGGCATCTGTTCCTCCCTGATCGGGACTTACGGCCGGTCGCACGTCCGCGGGGGTGACGAGCCGCCGGTCGTGGCCGACGTGGCGCAGCGGGCCGGTCAGCCGCACCCGGCCCTGACACGGCAGGTCCGACGCGGAGGTGCCGACGTAGACGTCGATGTCGCCGGGCTCGACGATCCGCCGCAGGTCGCGACCGGTGAAGGCGGTCCTGTCCGCGTGCACGGTGAAGGTCGTCCGCGCGCTCTCTCCGGGCTCGAGCCGCACCCGGGCGAACCCGGTGAGCTGCCGCGTCGGCCTGGTCACCTGCGCCAGCACGTCGTGCAGGTAGAGCTGGACGACCTCCTCACCCGCGCGGCCGCCGGTGTTGCGCACGCGCACCGACACGGTGAACTCCCCGTCCGTGGAGACCTCGGAGTCGCTGATCTCCAGGTCGCCGACCTCGAAGGTGGTGTAGGAGGCGCCGTAGCCGAACGGGAACAGCGGGGTCGGGTCGAGGTTGCTGATGCCGTGGCTGTCGGAGCCCAGCGGCGGCTGCAGGTAGGTGCCCGGCTGCCCGCCCGGGGTCCGCGGGATCTGCACCGGCAGCTTCCCGCTGGGCTGCACCCGGCCGGACAGGACGCCGGCGATGGCCGCCCCGCCCTCCTCGCCCGGCATGAACGCCTGGACGAGCGCGGCCGCCCCCTCGCGGACCCGCCCCAGCGCGTACGGCCGGCCCGACACCACGACCACCACGAGCGGCGTGCCGGCGGCGGCCAGCTCGACCAGCAGGTCCTCCTGGACCCCCGGCAGCCTCAGGTCCTCGGCGTCGCAGCCCTCGCCCGAGGTGCCCTGCCCGAACAGCCCCGCGAGGTCGCCGACGACGGCCACGCACAGGTCGGACTCGCGGGCGGCCGCGACCGCGGCGGCGAAACCGGAGCGGTCCTGCTCCCGCCAGTCGCAGCCCCGCTCGTGGACGATCTCGGCGTCGGGCAGCTCGGCCCGCAGCGCGTCGAGCAGGCTGGGCGCCTCCAGGCCGAGCCCGAGGTTCGGATAACGGGGCAGCACGTGGTTGGGGAAGGCGTAGCAGCCCATGAACGTGCGCGGGTCGTCGGCGCAGGGCCCGACCACGGCCACCCGGCGCGGCCCCTGGCGTCCCTCCCCGAGCAGCGGCAGCGCGTCGCCGGCGTCGAGCAGCACGATCGACCGCTCGGCCAGCTCGCGGGCCAGCGCCCGGTTGGCCGGCGAGTCGAGGTCCACGGCGTCCGCGCCGGCCACCGACCCCTCCGGGGTCCAGTCCGGGTCGAGCAGCCCGAGCTGCACCTTCTGGGTGAGCAGGCGGCGCGCGGCCCGGTCCACCAGTTCCTCGGGCAGCTCGCCCCGCCGCACCAGCTCGGCCAGGTGCCCGCCGAAGCCGAGCGTGTCGGGCAGCTCGACGTCGATGCCCGCGGTCAGCGCGAGCACCCCGGCCTCCTCGTGGTCCGCGGCGACCTGGTGCATCTTCGCGAGGAACGCGATCGCCCAGTAGTCCGACACGACGGTGCCCGTGAACCCCCACTCGTCGCGCAGCACCTCGGTCAGCAGCCACGGGTCGGCGGCGGCGGGCACGCCGTCCACGTCCGAGTAGGAGTTCATGACCGAGCGCGCGCCGCCCTCGGCGATGGCGGTCTCGAACGTCGGCAGGATCATGTCCATCAGCTCGCGCCGGCCCATCGGGACCGGGCCGTGGTTGCGGGCCGCGCGGGAGGCGGAGTAACCGGCGAAGTGCTTGAGCGTGGCGACGACCCCGGCCTTCTCCAGACCGCGCACGTAGGCGGAGCCGAGCGTCGCGACGAGGTACGGATCCTCGCCCATGGTCTCCTCGACCCGGCCCCAGCGGTAGTCGCGCACCACGTCCAGCACCGGCGACAGGCCCTGGTGGGCGCCCACGGCCCGCATGTCCCCGCCGATGGCGGCGGCCATCCGCTCCACCAGCTCGGGGTCGAAGGTCGCGCCCCAGGCGATGGCCGCCGGGTAGACGGTCGCACCATAGGTGGTGAAACCGGTCAGGCACTCCTCGTGCACCAGTGCCGGGATGCCGAGCCTGGATTGCTTCACCACCTCGCGCTGCAGCCGCACCACCTCCGCCGCGCCCTCAACCGCCGTCAACGGAGCGCTGCCGAACACCCGGGTCAGGTGGCCGAGCCCGTGGCGTGCGGCCTCCTCGATGGGCACCGTGCCCGAGGCGGCGAAGACGTCCTGCATCGGGGCCACATTGTGCGCGTTGTCGGGCTCCACCTCCTCCGGGGACTGCATGTCGTTGCCGATCCACCGGCTGCCGAGCTGGCCGATCTTCTCCTCAAGCGTCATCTCGGCGAGGAGGGCCTCGACCCGGTCGGCCACGGGAAGTGCCGGGTCCTGCCACACCCGGAGCGTCCCGTCCGCCGCGTGCGTCCGATCTGGGGCCGTCATCTGCTCTCCTCAAAAAGGTTTCGAAACATTTCGGCGTCATGAGCGGTTCTATCGCTAATCTTTCGGTCGACCGTGATCTCCGAGGTGACGCCTGTTCGTCGGTACTTTACACACGCCTCACGTTGACCTGGGGGGGTCGTGAGAGCGCTCTTGACAGTGAGGTATCGCAAATCTAGATTGGCGTGCCACGCGGCTTGTGTCGAAATGTTTCGAACGAGCTGACTTCAAGAAGGAGTGGACAGTGGCACCGGGGTGCCGATCCACGTCGCCCCCCGCCGCGTCCGAGTATTTTTCAACGAGCCGCGGCCAGCCTCGGCGTTCGACGTACGGAGATCAGCGTGGAGTCCAGGACACCATCCCGCCGCACTTTCCTCAGCCTTTCCATGGGCCTCCCCCTCGGTGCCGCCTTGGCGGCCTGCGGCACGTCCGGCCCGGCCCCGTCCGGCGGAGGCGCCGGTGGCGGTGCCGCCGGCGGCAGCGGTGGTGGCGCGGGCAAGGCCACCTACTGGTTCCTCCAGGGCCCGCCCGGTGAGGCCCCCCGCACCGCGTCGGTGGAGCGGTTCAACAAGGCCAACCCCAGCGGCCAGATCGCGATCACCACGATCCAGAACGACGCTTACAAGACGAAGATCAAGACGGCGATCGGCGCGAACCAGGCGCCCACCATCATCTGGGGCTGGGGCGGCGGCGGTCTGCGCAGCTACGTGCAGGCCGGCCAGGTCGAGGACCTCACCTCGTGGTTCGGGGAGAACGCCGCCGTGAAGGACCGGCTGTTCCCCGGCGCCTTCGGCGCCGCGACGATCGACGGCAAGATCTACGCGATGCCGTGCGAGACCGTGCAGCCGATCGTCCTGTTCTACAACAAGAAGGTCTTCGAGAAGGTCGGGGCGCAGCCGCCGCAGTCGTACGGCGACATCCTCGACCTGGTGAAGAAGTTCAACGACGCGGGCGTCGCGCCGTTCTCCCTGGCCGGCCAGTCGCGCTGGACGAACATGATGTGGCTGGAGTTCCTCTTCGACCGCATCGGCGGTCCCGAGGTGTTCCAGGCCGTCTTCGACGGCGAGAAGGACGCCTGGAACAACCCCGCCTCCATCGAGGCCCTGACCAAGATGCAGGAGCTCATCAAGGCCAACGCCTTCATCAAGGGCTTCTCCTCGGTCACCGCCGACTCCAACGCCGACCAGGCGCTGCTGTACACCGGCAAGGCCGCGATGATGCTGCACGGCAGCTGGTCGTACGGCATCCAGCAGGAGCAGGGCGGCGACATCGTCTCCAGCGGCGGCCTCGGCTGGATGAACTTCCCGGGGGTCGACGGCGGCAAGGGCGACCCGACCAACACCGTCGGCAACCCCGGCCAGTACCTGTCGATCTCCTCCAAGGCGACGCCCGAGCAGAAGGAGATCGCCAAGAAGTTCTTCGCCACCGGCGTGCTCGACGACCAGGAGCAGAAGGACTGGGTCGGCACCGGCGGCGTCCCGATCGTCAAGGGCTCCGACAAGCTGTTCGCCGGCTCCAAGGACGCCGAGTTCCTGAACTTCATCTACGGCGTCTCCAGCAACGCCAAGGTGTTCGCCCAGTCGTGGGACCAGGCGCTCAGCCCGACCGCGGCCGAGGTGCTGCTCGACAACATCGCCAAGCTGTTCCAGCTGTCGATCTCGCCGCAGCAGTTCGCCTCGAACATGAACGCGGTCATCGGTAAGTAAGCATGTCTGCTATCTCCGCTCGAAGGACGTCGTCCGCCGCCGCCACGCGCGGCGGCGGCGTCCTGCCATGGCTGGCCCTGCCGGCCCTGGTGGCCTTCGCCGTCTTCGCGCTGATTCCGCTCGTCGGGGTCCTGCTGCTCAGCTTCACGTCCTGGGACACGCTGGGCGAGATCCAGCTGACCGGGCTCGAAAGCTGGCGGCAGGTGCTCACCGACCCCGGCCTGCCCCACGCGCTGTGGGTGACGTTCCTGATCATGCTGCTCTCCTGGGCCTTCCAGACCCCGGCCAGCATCCTGATCGGGGTGTTCCTGGCGGGCCGCCAGCGCTACCGCGAGCTGCTCGCGGTGCTGTACTTCATCCCGCTGCTGCTCAGCTCCGCGGCCATCGCGATCACCTTCAAGGCGCTGCTCGACCCGAACTTCGGGCTCGGCGCCGGGCTGGGCCTCGACTTCCTCACCCAGGACTGGCTCGGCGAACCCGGCCTCGCCTTCGGCGTCGTGATCTTCGTGGTGTCGTGGCAGTACATCCCGTTCCACTCGCTCCTCTACCAGGGCGGCGTTCGGCAGATTCCGCGTTCGCTCTACGAGGCCGCGGAGCTGGACGGGGCGGGGCGCATCCGCATGTTCTTCAGCATCACGCTGCCGCAGCTCAAGTACACGATCATCACGTCCTCGACGCTGATGCTCGTCGGCTCCCTGACCTTCTTCGACCTGATCTTCGTGCTGACCGAGGGCGGCCCCGGTGACGCCACCCGCGCGCTCGCCCTGGACATGTACAAGCGCGGCTTCCAGGCCAACCTCATGGGAGCGGCCTGTGTGATCGGTGTCATCCTCGTCCTCGTGGGCCTCGCTCTGGCGCTGCTGCTACGCCGTATCGGCGGCCGCGACCCCTACGCCAGTCAGTTGGAAGGGGCCTGACCGTGACCGTGACCCACACATCGAGGGCGGCCAAGCGCCCCGCCACGTCCGGGGCGCACGGACGCCGTCCGGCGAAGAGCCGGCAGCGCCCGAACTGGCTGGGTGGGCTGGTGAGCTGGCTGTGGCTGGCCGTGGTGCTCATCCCGATCTACTGGATCGTGGTCACCAGTCTGAAGACGCAGTCCAACTACTACTTGACCAACCCGTTCGCGCCGCCCGGTGATCCGACGCTGGACAACTACCGGCTCGTGATCGAGATGGACTTCCCGCTGTACTTCCTGAACAGCATCATCGTCGCCATCGGCACGGTGATCCCGTCGGTGCTGTTCTCGTTCATGGCGGCGTACGCGATCGTCCGGAGCAGCGGCGCCAGCCGCTTCCTGCGCGGGGTCAACTCGCTGTTCCTCATGGGCCTGGCCATCCCCCTGCAGGCGACGGTGATCCCCGTCTACCTGCTGATCATCAAGATGCAGCTCTACGACTCGCTGACGGCGCTGATCCTGCCGTCGATCGCCTTCGCGATCCCGCTGTCGGTGCTGGTGCTGTCCAACTTCATCAGGGACGTGCCGAAGGAACTGTTCGAGTCGATGCGGCTGGACGGCGCGACCGAGTGGAAGACGCTGTGGGGCCTGGCCTTTCCCCTCACGCGGCCCGCCGTGGTGACGGTGTCGATCTACAACGCGCTGCAGGTCTGGAACGGGTTCCTGCTGCCGCTGATCCTCACCCAGAGCCCCGACAAGCGCACGCTGCCGCTGGCGCTGGCGGCGTTCCAGGGCGGACCGTACGGCGTGAACGTGCCCGCCGTGCTGGCCTCCGTCGTGCTGACCATCCTGCCGATGCTGATCCTCTACACGGTCGGCCGCCGTCAGCTGCTCAGCGGCCTGACCGCCGGTTTCGGCAAGTAGCCGCAGGGTCTCACGCTCCGCCGTACAGACGGCCCAGGTCGACGAGTTCGACGTCGGGCCGTCTGTCGGCGAGGCGGGCCAGCGCGGAGGAGAACCCCGAGCGCCCGAACAGGAGCAGCTTGGGCAGAGCGCCCACCTTGCCGCTGGGCAGCAGCCCGCGCAGGTGCTCCAGCCGTTCCAGCTGAGCGACGTCGACAGGGGCCTCGGTGCCCTTGGCCTCCCCGATCGCGGGGATCCGGTCGGCGGCGAACGAGACGGACTCCGTGACGACGACGTCGAGCTCGTGCCTCCGGCGGTGCTCCCGGCACGGCAGTTCCGTCGGACGCACCGTGCTCGCCACCCCGCCGAGGGTGTCCGGTGAGGCGTGCTCGAAACACCACTGCCGCGCGAGGTCCTCGAAGTGCGCGCCGTAGATCTGCGAGGCGACGGTGTCCGCGTTGGCCTTCCAGACGCGCTCGGCCCGACCGGCGACCAGCTCGGCCTCGTGGCGTTGGCCCCTGGTCACAGGGATACGGTGCGGAACCCGGCGTTGGCCATTGAGGAGTCGGGGGTGTTCGACGACCGCGCCGAGTTGCGGTAGCGGTTGCAGTAGGAGTCGTGGCACAGGAACGAGCCCCCGCGCAGCACCCGGGCCCTGCCGCGCAGCGGACCGCGCGGGTCGTCCGAGGGTGAGTAGACGTAGTAGTCGGGCGCGTACCAGTCCGCGCACCACTCCCAGACGTTCCCCACCGTCTGCCACAGCCCGTACGCGTTGGGCGCGAACGTGCGCACCGGGGCGGTCGTGAGGTAGCCGTCGTCCAGGGTGTTCTCCGTGGGGAAGACGCCCTGCCAGATGTTGACCCGCCACTCGTCCTGAGGCAGGTCGTCTCCCCAGGGATAGCGGGCGCCGTCGAGGCCGCCCCGGGAGGCGTACTCCCACTCGGCCTCCGTGGGCAGCCGCCGGCCCGCCCACGAGCAGTACGCCATGGCGTCGTTCCAGCTCACATGGACCACCGGATGGTCGGGCTCGGCCTGCGACAGCCGCCCGGCGGGGTGCCGCCAGTCGGCGCCGCGCACGCCCACCCACCAGGGGGTGCCGGGCACCGGTCCCATCACGTCGTCGGGGTGGGCACGCATCGCCAGGTGGAAGACGGCGGAGAAGCCGTACTCCTCCGCCTCGGTGCGGTAGCCGGTCGCGTCGGCGAAGGCGGCGAAGTCTGCGACCGTCACGGTCGTGGCGTCGATCGAGAACGGCGCCACGGTGACCGCGTGCACGGGCCCCTCGCCGTCGCCGGGGTTGCCGTCGCCGGTGGCGTCGCCCATCCGGAACCCGCCGCCGGGCAGGCGCACCTGCTCGATCCCGTGGAACCCGTGCGCCGTGAAACGGACGGGCTCCAACGGCTGCCCGGGCGTGGCGGGCGTGCAGCAGGACATCAGATTCCCGTGCTTTCCAGTGATTGGGGCACCGGCTGGCTGGGATGCGGCTCGTCGCCGAGAGCCGCCTGCGCGTGCCACATGCGGACCTTCATCTCCTCGCGCACCTCGCGGTAGGCCGGGTCGTCGTAGACGTTGCGCAGCTCCTCCGGGTCGGCCTCCAGGTCGTAGAGCTCCCACTCACCCGGGTAGGTGAACGCGCCCGTGCCGGGGATGCCCATGCCGTCGTTGTAGAAATAGATGATCTTGTAGCGGGACGTCCGGTAGCCGTAGTGGGCCGGCGCCTTGTGGAAGACGTCGTCGTGCTCCCAGTAGCGGTAGTACATGCCCTCCGCGGGAGGCGGGCCCGGCTCGCCGGTCAGGTCGGCGAGGAAGCTGCGGCCCTGCATCCGGGGATGGTGCGGCACCCCGGCGGCGTCCAGCACGGTCTGCGCGAAGTCGACGTTCGTGACGATCCCGGTGTGGACCTGGCCGGCCGGGATGCGCCTCGGGTAGCTCAGCACGAGCGGCATCCGCAGCGACTCCTCGTACATGAACCGCTTGTCGAACCATCCGTGGTCGCCCAGGAAGAAGCCCTGGTCGGAGCAGTACATCAGCAGCGTGTCGTCGAAGTCGCCGCGCTCGCGCAGCCAGTCGACCACCCGGCCGACGTTGTCGTCCACCGACGCGACGACGGCCAGGTAGTCCTCCATGTAGCGCTGGTACTTCCACAGCGCCAGTTCCTCGTACGACAGCCCCTCGGGCGGGTCCTGCTTGAGGTCCTCGGCGTTGAGGTGCTCGGCGATCCGCATGGCGGCCCGCCGCGCCGACGACGAGCGCGTGGCGTAGTCGTCCTCGAACGTCGCGGGCACCGGGATGGGGTCGGTGTACATCCCCGCGTGCTTGTCGTCCGGCTCCCAGGGGCGGTGCGGCGCCTTGTGGTAGATCAGCAGGCAGTAGGGATCGTCGCCGTCGAGCGAGCCGGCCCAGCTCAGCGCCATGTCCGTGATGAGGTCCGTGGCGTAGCCGGGGACGGTCCGCAGGCCCTCCTCGGACAGGAACGACGGGTCGAAGTACTCCCCCTGCTCGATCAGCACGTCCCAGTAGTCGAACCCCTGCGGGTTGTGCCCCGGGCCGTCCCCCATGTGCCACTTGCCGACGATCGCGGTGCGATATCCGGCCGCCTTCAACTGGCTCACGAACGTCGGCTGCGCCGCGTCGATCGGCGTGACCAGCGTCGAGACGCCGTTGACGTGCGAATACGTGCCGGTCAGGATGCTGGCCCGGCTCGGCGAGCACAGCGCGTTCGTGGCGAAGCAGTTGTCGAACCGGACGCCGAGGCCGGCGATCTCGTCGATCCGCGGCGTCCGGTTCACGACCGAGCCGTACGCGCCGACCGCGTGCGACGCGTGGTCGTCGGTCAGGATCATGACGATGTTCGGACGCCCGCTCACCGGTAGGTCGCCTCGTCCAGCCCGCTCAGCGTCGGGTCGTAGGAGACGTCGCCGACGTCGTACATCGAGGTCATCCAGTGGTAGAAGTTGTCCCCCCGGTCGCGCAGCACCTGGTAGAGCCGCCGCATGAGCCGTCCGCGCACCTCCGCCATCTCGGGGTGGCCGTAGACGTTGAGCAGCTCGTCCGGGTCGGTGAACAGGTCGTACAGCTCGTTGGTCGAGTCGGGGTTGACGACCAGCTTGTAGCGGTCGGTCCTGATCATCCGCTGCGGGTACGGGAAGTGGTGACCGTGGAACTCGCAGACGATGTCCTGCTCCCACGGCACCTCGCCGGTGGAGGCGAGCGGCACGAGGCTGCGCGAGTCGACCGCCGGGGCGGGGTCGATCCCGGCCAGCTCCAGGATCGTCGCCGTGCAGTCGAGCAGGCTGACGAACTCGGTGCGGACGACCCCGGGCTCCTGGCCGGGGATCCGCAGCAGGCCGGGCGTGCGGTAGATGTCCTCGTACATGGCCGGGCCCTTGTCGTGCAGCCGGTGGGCGCCGGTGAACTCGCCGTGGTCGCAGGTGAAGAACACGGCCGTGTCGTCGTTCAGGCCGAGGCGCCGCATGGCGTCCATGACCCGCCCGATCTCCATGTCGATGAGCGCGACGTAGCCCCAGTAGACCGCGATGAGCTTGCGCGTCACCTCCAGCGGCATGGTGTCGAACGTCCAGTGCGCGCTGTAGTTGGCCTGCACCGGCGGCTTGCCGGCGAAGGTCTCGGCGATCGACGTCGGCAGCTCGACCAGCTCCGGGTCGAACATGTCGAAATACTCGTCCGGCACGATGTACGGCAGGTGCGGGCCGAAGAAGTTGAGCTGCAGGAAGAACGGCTTCGGCTCTGCGGCGTACCGCTCCAGCATCTCGATCGCCCGGGTGGCGAGGTAGTGCTCGAACGTCGCCTCGACCGGCTGGCGCAGCCGCGCGGCGAGGAGGTTGCCCGGCCCGCCGTTCGGCAGCGTCCCGCGGATGCGGTCGTGGATCTCGTACGGCGGAAGGTCGTTCGCCTTGAGATAGTCCAGGTAGTCGGGATGGTCCACGGGGTTGTGCCACCCCGGCAGGTCCGGCCCGTCGAACCCGAAGTCGGCCGCCCGCCGGTGGTGCCCGACGTGCCACTTGCCGATGAGCCCGCAGTTGTACCCGGCGTCGCGCAGGGCCGTGGAGAAGGCCCACTGGTCGTCGGGCAGGTCCTCGATGTAGCCGACGTTCCTCTCGTGGTTGGCGAGCAGCTTGTGCCGGAACGGCGCCTGCCCGGTGAGCAGGCTCGCCCGCGCCGGCGTGCAGATCGCGGTGGGGGTGTACCAGCGGTCGAATCGCGTCCCGGTCCGGGCCAGCTCGTCCAGCACCGGGGTGGCGGCGAGGCGGTTGCCGTACGCGCCCAGGGTGTCGGCCCGGTGCTGGTCGGTCATCAGGAACAGAACGTTCACTTGGCGGCGCCCGTGAACAGATCGCCGGTGTAGTACGTCTTCGGGTCCACGGCCGAGGGCAGCTTGCCCGCGCCGACGAAGTAGTCACCCATCCCGCTCAGCCACTTCTCGATCGTGCCGTCCTTGGTGTAGCCGTCGAGGTCGGCGAGCGACAGCACCTTCGAGTTGGCGGCGTCGGCCTTGACCTGGTCGGCCGGCAGCTTCAGCATCTCGGCGGTCGCGGCCACGGTCTCGTCGAGGTGCTCGCTGCGGTACTGGATGGCGTCGCGCAGCACCCCGATGACCTTCTCGGTCTTGTCCTTCTCGTTCGCGACGACGTCGTTGCCGCCGACGAACGCGGTCGGGAACGACACGGTGTCGGCGAAGTCCTCGTTCTTGGCCAGCTCGACCAGGTCGGGGACGGTCTTCTTGATCGTCGAGATGGCCGGGTACCAGAAGCCGGCCGCGTCGATCTGCTTGGAGGTGAACGCCGACACGATCGTGGACGCGTCCATCGGGACGATCTTCACGTCGTCCCTGGTCAGCCCGGCCTTCTTCAGCGCGAGCGTGAGGATCATGTCGCCGGAGGTGCCCTCGGGCACGCCGATCGTCTTGCCCTTCAACTGGTCCATGGACGTGATGCCGGCCTGGGCGATGACGCGGTCGGCGTTGCCGAGCGTGTTCAGCGCGACGACCTTGGCCTTGCCGGAGGCGGGCAGCCACATGGCGCCGGGGCCGATGTAGCCGAAGTCGAGGTCGCCGGTGCCCAGCGCCTGGATCTGCAGCGGGCCGTTGGTGAACACGCTGACCTTGGCGTCGAGGCCGTGCTTCTTCCACAGACCCTGCTTGTCGGCGACGGCGAGCAGGCTCGCGCCGTTGAAGTCGGCGATGTAGCCGAAGTCCACGTGGGTGGTGCCGCCGCCCGAGGCGCTCGAGTCGCCGGAGTCGTCCGACCCGCAGGCCGCCGCCGACAGTGCCACGACGACCGCCGCGGCGGCCAGGAGTGTCTTCTTCATTTCGCGGGCTCCTTGATCTGCCGCTGGTGGTACACCGCGTGCCAGACGCGGTTGCGCAGGGCCCCGAACTCGGGGCTCAGCCTCATGTCCTCGTCGCGCGGATAGGGGAGATCGACGTCGATGACCTCGGCGATGCGGCCCGGCCTGGCGGCCATGACGACCACCCGGTTGGCGAGGAACACCGCCTCGTCGACGTCGTGGGTGATGAACATGACCGTCCGCCGCTCCTTGCTCCAGGTCTCCAGGAGCTGCTCCTGGAGCCGCACCCGGGTCAGCGCGTCCAGGGCGCCGAAGGGCTCGTCCATGAGCAGGATCGACGGGTTCACCGCGTACGCGCGGGCGATCGCGCACCGCTGCTTCATGCCGCCCGACAACGTCTTGGGCAGCGCGTCGGCGAACTGCTCCAGGCCGACAAGGCGGATGAAGTGCTCTGCCCGCTCCCGCCGCTCCCCCTTGGGGACCTTCGCGGTGCGCATGCCGAACTCGACGTTCTCGCGGACGGTCAGCCACGGGAACAACGCGTACTGCTGGAAGATGACGCCGCGCTCGGGGCCGGGGCCGGTGACCGGCTTCCCGTCCACCAGCGCGGCGCCGCCGGTGGGCTGCTCCAGCCCGGCGAGGATGTTGAGCAGCGTGCTCTTGCCGCAGCCGGAGGGGCCGACCACGGTCACGAACTCGTTGTCGGCGATGTCCAGCGAGACTCCGCCGAGCGCGACGAACGGCTCCTTCCCCACCGGGAAGACCTTCTGCACGTCGCGTACGGAGATCTTGGGAGTGCTCATCGGTTCTCCTGCCAGGCCGTCAGCTTGTTGCCGGCGATCATGAGCAGCCGGTCCATGATCAGGCCGAGGACCCCGATCGCGATGATGCCGACGAAGATCGTCGGAAGGTCGTAGTAGAGCTGCGCGCTCTGCATCCGATGGCCGAGCCCGGCCTGCGCGGCCAGGAGCTCCGCGGCCACCAGCGTGCCCCAGGCCGAGCCGAGCCCGACCCGCATGCCCACGAGGATGAACGGCGTCGAGGCCGGCACCACGACGCGGCCGAAGATGGTCCCGTCGCCCGCGCCGAGCACCCGCGCCGCGTTGATGAGCGTCCTGTCCACGTTCACCACGCCCTGGTAGGTGGAGATGACGCAGGACAGGAACGCCGCCAGGAAGATGACGAAGATCTTGGGGCTCTCCCCGATGCCCATCAGGACGAGCACCAGGGGCAGCATCGCCAGCGGCGGGATCGTGCGGAAGAACTGGATCCACGGCTCGAAGAGGCCGCGGGCCACCGTGTACCAGCCCATGACGAAGCCGACGATCACCGCCGCGAGCGAGCCGAGGGCGAACCCGGCGAGCACGCGCCCGAGTGAGGCGCCGACGTCGGTGGCGAGCGTGCCGTCCTGGATCATCTTCCAGGCGGCCGAGACGACCTCGGCCGGCGTGGGGAACTGGAGACCGGCCAGAGACAACCCCCACCAGATCGCGATTCCGGCCACGATCGAGATGATGTTGAGGACCAGGAAGGTCCGGTTCTTGCGCGGCCGGGCGGGGGCGTTGCCGTCCCTCGTGGCGCCCGCACTGGTCACGGCCACTATCGGCCTCCGTCCGTCGTGACGTTCGCTTCGTATCCGGCGAGCAGGGGGGACTCGTGGAACAGGGCCGCGATGGCCCCGCGCGCCCCGCCGTCGTCCGAGAGCAGGGCGGGGCGGATCACGGGCGCCGCGTCGGTGCGCCACGACAGCTCGTAGGTGACCGTGTCCGCGACCTGGCGCAGCAGGGCAGGAGCGACCTGGATGATCTCGCCGCCGAGCACGATCTCGTCGGGGTTGAGTGTCATGGCCGCCGTGCCGAGCACCCGGCCGACCGCCGTGCCGGCCTCGCGGAGCACCTGGTCCACGACCGGGTGAGCGATCTCCACCGCCGCCTTCAGGTCGTCCAGCGTGTCCACGGGCACGCCGAGCTCGCGGCACCGCCCGAGGATCGCGGGGACCGAGGCGACGGTCTCCACGCACCCGTTCTTGCCGCAGCGGCACCGCGCGCCGCCGGGGACGGCGGTCACGTGGCCGAGCTCCCCCGCGTACCCGTTGGCGCCCTTCACGAGCTGCCCGCCCACCACGAGGCCTCCGCCGACGCCGTCGGACAGGCGCAGGTAGATGAGGTCGCGTACGGAGTCGGACTGGGCGTGCAGGGCCTCGGCCAGTCCGGCGAAGCGCACGTTGTTGTCGACGATCACGCCGGCGTGGAAGCGGGTGGCGAACACCTCCGCCACGCCGTCGGCGCTCGATCGGTCGCCCCAGCCCGGCACGCCGACGGCGATCGCCTGAAGCGCCCCGTAGTGGACGCCGGTCTCCGCGCTCAGCCGGTCGATCAGCGCGAGCCCGGCGTCGAGGCGCTCGGGCCACTGCGCCGACTCCTCGTAGCGGGCGGTCCCCGACGCGATGATGTCGTGCGCGGCGTCGGCCACCAGGACGTTCACGCGGCGATGGCCGAAGTCGACGCCCATGTACTGGCCCGAGGCCGGGTCCAGCGCGAGCCGCTCGGCCGGCCGGCCGCTGCCCACGCGTTCCACGGCGTCGGTGTCGACGACGCGGATGGCGCCGCGGCCGAGGAGATCGCTGGTGATCTCGGAGACCGTGGTGCGTGACAGGCCGACCCGGGCCGCGATCTCGTTACGGCTCTGCGCGCCGTTCTGACGGAGCACGCGCAACACCCGCTCCTCATGGGAGCGGCGCACGAGGGCATGCACGCCGTTGGAGGTCGTTGACACGCTGGAAACCTAAGGTTCGTCTGTTTTTTACGTCAACCATCCGACAAAAAGAATCGGTGAATCTGTTCGGGAGCTTGACGAAAACCTCTGACCAGCGCGGACGCTTCCTCGACAAGCTCCCAGGCATCCTGCCGCACCGGCCGGAGGCCGCTGAGGCGGGTGGGACACGGGATTCTGACGACGTCTCGACGGAAAAATTTCGCCTGTCTACGGTGCTCGCCGTGAGACAACTGGTGATCGGAGCCTTACTCCTCGCGTCCTCCGTGGCCGTGACGCCCCCCACTCAGGCAGCAACAGCGCAGGCGGCGTCCGGCCCCACCTACACCAACCCGGTGAGCGCCGGGGCGGTGCAGACCTTCCCCGACCCCACGATGATCCGCGGCAAAGACGGCCTCTGGTACGCCTACGGCACCACGAACCCCATCGACGGCAAGAACGAGCACATCCTGCCGATGCTCACGTCCCCCGACATGGTGCACTGGACGTACGCGGGAGACGTCTACACCGGAGACGACCACCCCTCGTGGTGGCCGAACGGCACGCGCCCCTGGGCGCCGGACATCCGGTATGTGAACGGGGCCTACCACCTGACGTACGCGCTCTCCACGGGCGGCGTCGGGCTCGCGACCAGCCCGCGCCCGACCGGGCCCTGGACCGACCACGGCATGATCGTCCCCGCGGGCGGCAGCGGCTGCCCGACGGGCAACATCGACCAGGCCATGTTCACCGACGTCAACGGTGACAACTACCTCTACTGGGGCAGCTACGACACCATCTGCGGCGCGAAGATGAACGCCGAGGCGACCGAGGTCACCGGCCCGGTCACGCAGATCGCCCGCGGGCGGCGCATGGAGGGCGGCTTCGTCGTCCGGCGCGACGACAAGTACTACCTGTTCTACTCCGACGCCGGGTGCTGCGACGGCGCGTTCAGCGGCTACACGGTCAAGGTCGGCCGCTCCGGCAGCCCGCTCGGGCCGTTCACCACGCCGACCGGCGTCGACCTGATGGATCTGACCAGCAAGGACGGCATCGTCCTCGCGGCCAACGGCAACGGCTGGGCCGGCCCGGGCCACAACGCCGTCCAGACCGACCTCAGCGGGCAGGACTGGCTGGTCTACCACGCGATCCCCTCGTCGGCCCCCGAGTTCGGGCCGGTCACGACGACCTGGGGCACGACGCTCGGCAACCTGAGCCGGCGTCCCCTCATGATCGACCGGCTCGACTGGATCGACGGCTGGCCGGTCGTACGGGCCGGGGCCGGGCCGTCCACCGGCGCGCAGCCGGCGCCGGTCACCACCTGGACCGTGGGCGGCACGTTCAACGAGGGCAAGGACGGGTGGACCGGGCCGTGGAAGGTCGCCTCCGACCCCGACTCGCTCGGCCACCTCACCGGCAAGGGCTCGACCAGCGAGCTCAGCGACGACCGGGTCCAAGGCGACGTCCGCGTGGAGGCCGACCTGCGGCTGGGCGAGGGCGGCACCGCCGCCGGGCTCGTCGTGACCCGCGAGAACGGCTCGAAGGACATCACCGCGTGGCTCGACCGCGAGCGCGGCGAGCTCGTCGTCACGGCCAAGGCCCGCGGCAGGACGACGACGGCGAGCAGCCCGCTGCCGTCCTCGTTCGACTACGGCTCCTGGCACAACGTCGCCGCCGAGCGGCGCGGGAACGCCCTGACCGCTTCGGTGTCGGCCGACCGGCTCGGGGACCCCGTGGCGAGCGTCTCCATGACGCTGCCCGACGGCGCGCCCACCTCGGGTGCCATCGGCGTGACCACGCGCGGCGCCGCCGACGCCGACAACGTGGGCGCCGCGCCGCTGTACCGGCCGGTGACCGAGCGGGTGCCCGACCCCGTCCTGGGCACGCTGCTCCCGGCGTACTCCGACGAGTTCGACGGCGCCGGCTCGCCCACCGGCTGGACGAAGGTCCGCAACCCGTCGGCCACCCTGTCGAACGGCTCCCTGGTCTGGCCGACCCAGAACGCCGAGCTGTACCTGGGCAACAACAGCGCGTCGATCCTGCTCCGCGACGCGCCGCAGGGCGACTTCGCCGTGGAGACGAAGCTCACCTTCGACGGCACGAAGGGCAACCAGCAGGCCGGTCTGCTGCTGTACGAGAACGACGACCGGTGGCTGAAGCTGACCCACTCGATCCTGCCGCTCAACCAGGGCAACGGCGCGGTGCTGCATCAGACCGAGTTCGGCAAGGAGGGCCCGCGCCCCGGCACCACCCCGCCCACCGCGGTCGCCAACGCGCCCATGTTCGGCGGCCCGGTCGCGGAGACCACCTGGCTGCGGCTCGTTTACCACTACGACCAGGAGAACGGCGAGCACGACGTCCGGATGGCGTCGAGCACCGACGGCGCCCACTGGACCTGGGGCGGCACCTGGTCGCTCCCGCGCACCGGGCCGGTGAGGATCGGCCTGATCTCGATGAACGCGGCGGGCGCCACCGCGACGTTCGACTACCTGCGGACGTACGAGGTGACCAGCCGATAACCGGCGACCGGCCGCCCCTTCACCCAGGGGGCGGCCGCTCAATGGGCGGGGAATGATCCGCTGCGGTTTCCGCCGGAGCCGGGACACGGGCCCGCGAGCGGGGTAGGAGGCACGTCGATGCCGATCATCCATGCCCTCACGCGATCCCCCGGCCGTCCGCCGCGACGGCACGCGCCGGTCGCGGTCACGCTCGCCGTCGTGCTGGCCCTCGCACCGGTGGACGCGTACGCCGCGGTGGCCGGTGACGGCAACGGGAACCGCTCGGCCGTACGCGTGGGCAACGGCTCGGGCAACCGGAATTTGGTGGCGATGGGCAGCACGCACCTGCGCGGCGCCCTCCACCAGTTCTCGGCGGACGTGGGCGGGCTCAGCAGCGTGCAGGGCGGCCTGTGCCGACCGCGCGGCCGGCTCTGCGCGCTGTCGCAGAACATCGGCGCACGCGGCCCGTCGGACGACGCTCCCCGGCGTGGGCGGTGAACCGCTGATGCGCGGCGGCATCGCCCTGGCGGCGGCCGTGGCGACGGCGCTCGCCGCGTTGCCGCCCACCTCCGCCGCGCAGGCGGCTGTCGCCCACGCGGCGGTCGCCCGTGCGGCCGGGAGCGGCGACCGCAACGGCAACACCTCCACCGTCCGCCTCGGCAACGGGATTCGCAACGTCAGCCAGCTGACGGTGGGCAGCGCGCGAAGCGGGACCGGCATCCACCAGAGGGCGGTCGGGGTCGGCGGCCTGGCGAACGCGCAGAGCATCATGTGCCGCCGGCGGTCGCGCCTCTGCGAGCTGACGCAGCGGGTGCGGGCGTCCGACCGGCAGAGCGACGTGGTCCGTCTTTCTCGGGTGCGAGCCCGGCGGGACACCGCGCCGTCGGAAGATCCTTCCGTTGGGAGGTCCTAATCCTCGTTCAGCGACCGTGATCGGCGCGTCCTGCGGGGGTAGATGCCCGGCAGGTCCGAGCTGACGGATCACGGACGACGGGGAAGGCGCAGGAGAAACATGGCTCGTCACAGGGCTCGTCACAGTGCTCGTCACAGGGCTCACGACAGGGGGCGGCACGCGCTCACCCGCCCGGCGGCGCGACTGCTGGCGCTGACCGCGCTCGCGGTCACGAGCGCGGGCCTCGTGCTCGTCCCCACGACCGCCGGCGCGGCCACGGGCCGGGGACCGGGTGGTGGCGGCGGCGGGAACGGCTCCAATTCCAGGTTCGTGATCAACAACGGTCAGAACAACCTGAACTCCCTGCTCGCCGGCAGCCAGTGGAACATGTCGGGAACACAGCAGCTCATCACCGGCGTGGACGCGTCGGTGAACGCGCAGGCCTCCAACTGCATGCGCCGGCCAGGCTGCAGGGGCTCCCAGAATCTGCGGGGCCGCAACCAGAGCTCCCCGAGGACGAGCGGCACCGTGATCAACGGCCGCTGACGCACGGCGAACCGGCCGGGAACTTGGCGGGACACGCACGCCGGAGAACGCCGGCCGGGCCCGGGCGGAGGCTACGGTGTGACGAGATTCCGGGCCGACGGACGGGCGGTGGCGATGCTTCATTCACGCGGCGCATCTGGGCGTGTCCCGCTGTTCGCCGTCGTCCTCGTCGCGGCCGCCGCCGCGCAGGTCCTGCTCACCGCTCCCGCGTTCGCGCGGGCCGGGCGGGAAGACGGGGACGGCCCGGCCTCCGTCGGCAACGGCACGCGCAACCGGAACATCGTCTACCTGGACAGCCCCACCCGCAATCGCGGCCACCAGCACACGGCGGCCAGCACCGCGGGCGGGGCGACCAGCGTGGCGGACGGTTTCTGCCGCCGGACCAGGAACTGCGACATCCAGCAGAACATCGCCGTCGTCGTCGCCGCGCCCCTGTAGCCGCGCGGCCCGCCCCTGCTCACTTGCTCAGCGCGCGTACGGCCTCTTCCGGGCTGTCGTAGAAGCGGAGCAGCTGGTCCAGGCCCATGATCTGGAAGACGCGGGCGATGTCGGAGTTCAGGCCGGCCAGGAGCAGGGCGGCGGCCGCGTCGGCGGCGCGCTGGTGGGCCGCGACCAGCGTGGCGATGCCGGTCGAGTCGCAGAAGGTCAGACCGGACAGGTCGACGACCAGATCGGCGCCGGGGCCGAACTCGACCTCATCAAGGGCCGCGCGTAGGCGTGGGGTGGTGTGATGGTCCAGGTCACCGGCCACGACCAGCAGGCGCGGCCCGGAGCTGGGCGACTGGAGGCTGACGGTCAGACCGTTGTCATGCTGCACCGAGACTCCCGGAGGACGGCGTTCGAGTTGCGGGCGGTACGGAGAGGGCGAGGACCGCGGTGTCGTCCGACACCCCCTTGCCCAGGGCCGTGATCAGGTCGTGCACGGTGGTCAGGAGGTCGTCCGCGCTCGTGGGCCCGGCGGCGGCGAGATAGGCGGTCAGCCCGTCCTCGTCGAGCATTGAGCCGGACGGCGTCCGCGCCTCGGTGAGGCCGTCGGTGTAGAGCAGCAGCGCGTCACCGGCGTTCAGTCGCGCGCTTACCTGGGCGAAGTGGGGATTGCGCAGGATGCCGATCAGCTGCCCCCCGGCCGGGTGGATGGGCTCGACGGCGCCGTTCGCCCGCACCGCCAGCGCCGGGGGATGCCCCCCGGTGGCGAGCGTGACCCCGAACCCGTCGCCGTCGGGCTGCAGGACGCCGAAGACCGCCGTGCAGTACGGCGCCGGGGCCTCGCCGCCCGCGTGCTCCTGTTGCAGGACCGCGTCGAGATTGGCCAGCACCGCGTGCGGATCGGCGTCGTAGACGGCCGCGGCGCGCAGGGTGTAGCGGACCAGTGACGTCAGCGCGGCCGCGCCGGCGCCCTTGCCGCAGACGTCGCCGAGGAAGAACCCCCACCGGTCGCCGTCGAGGGGGAACAGGTCGTAGAAGTCGCCGCCCACCTCGTCGGCCGAGACGGGGTGATAGGCGGCGGCCGCGCGCAGTCCGGGCACCCGGGGCAGCGCCGGCGGGAGCAGGGTGCGCTGGAGGGTGCGGGCCAGCCGCTCCGCGCCCGCCCGCAACTCCCTTTCGACCTCGACCGTGCGGTGCGTGGCCAGCCGCACCTCGAACTCGTCCATGACGAGGCCGGCCAGGTCCCGCAGGCAGGCGAGCTCCTCGTCCCCGGCCTCACGGGGGCGTACGTCCATGACGTTGACGCTGCCCAGCGCCTCGCCGTCGGGCGTCGTGATCAGCGCGGCGGCGTAGAAGCGGATGCCCGGCTCACCGCGCACCGCCGGGTCTCCGGCCGCGTGGGGGTGCAGCCGCGCGTCCTGGACGACGTACGGGCCGCCGTGCCGTACGGCCGCTTCGCACAGGCTCTCGACGAGCCCGCGGCGCGGTGGCAGCCCGTGCGCGGCGATGACGCGGACCGTGTCGTCGCCGGCGATGGTCACGGTGGCGAAGGGAGCGCGGAAGATCCGCGCAGCCAGGGCGGCCACCCGGTCGAACGCGGCGCCGGAGGCGGTCTCCAGGGCCGCGTAGCGGCGCACGGCCGCGAGACGGCTCGCCTCGGCGCTGGAGGCGAGCGGCATCGGCCTGCCGGACGCTTCGTCGACGGTGCTGACGTCGAACTCCTTCCGTCACACCGGGCCGGGGTCTCGGGCCGGGGGCCTCGTGGGGTCCGCTTTGCCGGTGGATGATTTGCCCCATCCTACGAAACGGCCGAACTGGTGCTTCCCCGGCCGCCCGGACTCACTCGGGAGGACGCGGCTGATCGGCGGGCGGCGGCCAGGCGTCGCCCCAGACGGCGTCGCGCGCCTCGCGGTAGGTCTCGCCCTGCCGTTTGGAGACCGCGCGGTCGGCCAGCCCGTCCTCCGTCGTGCACAGGCGCAGCGTCACCAGCCCCTTGCGCTTGAGGGGGTGGCGGAGGATCCGGCTCTCCGCTCGCGGCCACGGCCGGGCCGACGCCGCGACGTAGGAGAACTTCTCGTCTTCGAAGCTCAGCGTGCCGTCCTTGACCCGCCGGTGCAGGGCGGTGCGGTTGAGGCGGACCGCGAAGTGACACCAGTCCTGGTCCGGGCGGATCGGGCACTCGCCGTCGTGCGGGCAGGGGGCGACCACGTGCAGGCCCGACGCGGCCAGCAGCCGCCGGGCCGCCGCGATCCGGGCGTACCCGGCGGGCGTGCCGGGCTCGACGATCACCAGCATGGCCGCGCCGCGGGCCGCTCCCCGTGCCAGGGACCCGACCACGTCCTCCTGGACGGCGGGCGACAGCTCGCCGAGCACGTAGGACATCGTGACCAGGTCGGCCGTCGGGGCGGGCGCGCTCCGGTCGACGAACGCCTGCTGCCAGCGCGCCTCGCGTACGGCCGCGGCGGGCGCGCGACCGGCCAGCCGGCGCCCGAAGGCGATGGCGGAGGGCGACTGCTCCAGGACGGTGACCGTGCGCAGCGTCGGCCAGACCGCGTTCGCGGCCCACAGCGCGCTGCCCGTGCCGCCGCCCACGTCCACCTGCGTCTCCGGCGCGAAGCCGGGGGCCCGCAGGGCGACCTGACGCAGCGCGGAGCGCACGGCGCTGTAGGTCGCCGGCATGCGATAGCCGGCGTACGCCGCGACCGCGACCTCCGAGCCCAGCGCGGGCACGCTCCGGTCGAAGCCCTCCCGATACTGCCGGATGAGCGTCTGGACGCTCCGCGTCAGGTCGGCGATCGGGAAGCGTCCGAGCGACGCTTCCAGCGCGTCGTCCAGGTCGTCAGGCAGGGTGGGCACGGCGTTCATGATGACACGCGCTCACGCCGCCGCAGCGCCCAGCCGTACGGTCACCGTGCAGGAGGCGCCCTCGTGGCCGGCCGTCCCCGCGAACGTGAGCGTGAGGCGGGCGCCGGTCTCCGCGCGGTCCAGGAGCGGGTGCCCGCGTGTGACCGCCGCCACCGGCCGGTCCCACGTCACCGTCAGCCCGTCGAGAGCGCACCGGGGGTCGGCCACCGTCACCGTGGCCGTGCCGTCGCCGAGGTCGCGCACGAGGACCGCGCACGCGTCGGAGGCCGTCAGGCCGCCCACGCCTCCCCCGGCCCGCCCGCCCGTCCAGAAGTTGACCGCGGTGACGCCCAGCGACCGGACCTCGACCCCCTGCTGTGCAGGAGTGTTGGCGAGCACCCGGGCCCAGCCGGGATCGGCGGCGCGGGCGGCGGTCTCGGCCGGGCCCGCCCCCGGCATGAGGAGGTAGACGTAACCGGCCCCGCTGGGACGCACCCCGTGGTCGAGCCACAGCGTCGCGTAGGCCCGGGTGACCCCCGCGGCCGTGCGGTCCTCGCGCAGCGTGCGCAGCGCCTGACCGGCGGGCACGACGTAACCGCCGTGGCCGTCCAGGTGCGCCCATCCGGTCGCCACGGTGAGCCGGGCGCCGGTCCTGCGGTTGTCCACGACGGTCTCGACCGGCACGCCGTCGCGGCAGGTGATGCCGGCGCCGAGGCAGACCACGGCGTCGTCGAGGAAGAACCAGGACTTGAACGCCTCCAGCGTGCTCTCCACGCCGAACAGGTGCTGGCCCACGGCGGCGTACACCCCGTCGGTCGCGCCGCCCACCCATTCGGCCGGAGGACGGGTGTCGCCCCACGCGCCGCCCGCGCCGTCGGGCAGCCTCCGGGTGGAGACCGTCGTCCCCGGCAGCCGGTAGGGGTCCACGGTGGGCCAGAAGGCGTCGGAGTAGTGGTCGCCGTGTCCGCGCGCCCACCAGTAGAGCATCCCGGAGCCGGTGTGCCAGCCGCGCAGGTTCTCGCCGTTGCCGTGCTCGTAGTGCGCGACGCGGGAGGAGGCCATGCTGACCGCCGCGCACCAGCCGGGCCTGCGGTGGACGGCACGCGCGCTCATGGGGAACAGGCGGTGTCCGACGGGCTCGGCGGCGGCCGGGACGGTCGCGTCGTCGAGCACCGCCGACAGACGCGCGTGGAACGCGAGGTCGCCCTGTGCCGCCACCCCGGGCATGGGTTTGGCGGTGTCGCGCACGGCCCAGCCCTTGACCATGGCCCGCCAGCGGGCCCGCTCGGCGTCCGGGGCGGTCTCGGCCAGCAGCAGGACCGCCGCGGCGATCTCCCTGCCCCTCCGGTGGTCGCCGTACGACTGCCTGCCGACGCCCCGGCCGCGTACGAGGTCCATGCAGGCGCCGTCGTGGACGAAGGGCGCGAACGCCCGGTCCACGGCGTCGAGGACGGTGCGCGCCGCCGGGTCGGTGATCTCCCACGGTGTGCCGCGCAGCACGGCGAACAGCGTCGCGAGGCCGGTCAGCAGCACCGCGCCGTACCCGCCCTGGTAAGGCACGGACCCGTGCTGGATGAACGAGCCGTCGCGGTGGAAGCCGTCGCCCTCGGTGACGTAGGGGAACACCGGGGAGAGCGCGGAGGCCGCGAGCGCGGCACGATCGGGGTCGGCCCCGGCGATCGCCCGAAGCAGCGTCACCGTACACAGATCGACCCGGTTCGCCCCGGTGCTGTTGCCCTCGTAGTCGTCCAGGCGGCTTTCCGGGACGAAGGCGTCCACCGCCGCGCACAGCGCGGAGACCTGGGTGTCCGTCAGGTGCGGAGCCGCCAGCACGGCCGCGTCGAGCAGCGCCCTGGGCGTCCCGATCTGCCAGTCCCACCAGTTGCCCGTCTGCTCGGCGTCCGCGGCGTACACGTGCCTCACGTAGTGCTCGATGCCCTCGGCGACCGCCGTGCCGAGGCCCGGCTCCGCCGTCAGCCCGGTGCCCGGCAGCGCGTACGCGCGGGCCATCGCCCGCAACCGGGCCGGTGTGGCGTCGAGCGAGGGGAAGGGCAGGTCGGGCCAGAGCGACCCGCGCGCGGGCGTCATCGCGTCGCGGTGCCGGGCGGCCTCCGCGCCCAGCCGCGCCAGCCGGGTCCGGTACGGCTCCCGCTCCGGGTCGAACGTCCCCGGGTAGCCGAGCGTGACCTGCCGCCAGCGGCGGCGCAGCGGGGTGAAGGTCCCGGTGTCGTCCGGACGGCGGGGGGCACAGGCCGCGGCCACCGAGGCGAGCCCGCCGAGCTGGAGAAATAATCGCCGGGAAGGTCCGTTCACGCGTAGATTATCCGCGCGATTCCTCCCTTTCATCGATCTTCCACGCACCCCTATGGGAGCGCTCCCAATTGGCGTACCTTACTTCTGCCGTTGTCACCGGGAAAAGGAGCGTGTCGTGCGACGACTGTTATCCGTGGTGTCGTCCGGTCTGGTCCTGCTGCTGCCGCTGACGGCCGCACCGGCCGCCTCCGCCTCGGCGCCCCCGCCCCCGCCGCACGGGCCGGACACCTGCGCGAAGGGCGGCACGCTGTTCTGCGAGGACTTCCAGTCGCTGCCGGTCGGCGGCGCGGCGAGCCTCAAGTGGGGCGTCGACACCAAGCACGGCACGCTCACGGTGGAGCGCGGCGCCCGCGGCCAGAAGATGCTGCACGTCCACACCGAGGGCAACGGCCGGGCGTTCCTCAAGGTGGACGACTTCGCCCCGCCCGGCAACGGCTTCTACGGCCGGCTGCGGCTGCGCGTGAAGGCGTTCCCCACCGCCCCCGACTGGGCCCACTACACGCTGGTCGAGGCCACCGGCGCGGGCCCGGAGATCGTCCGGCCGCTCGGCGGCCAGTGGGTCCCCACGCTGGGCAAGGACCTGTGGGGCGTCGGCGCGGACGGCGGACCGACGGGCGACTGGACGAACTGGCGCGAGTCGGCCCCGTCGCAGGCGGACGTGTGGCAGTGCGTCGAATGGCGGATGGACCCCGCCGACAACGCGATCTCGCTCTGGTTCGACGGCGTGCCCAAGCCCGACCTCACCGTGTCGACCCGCAGCCACGGCGGCAACGACACCGACTTCGTCTTCCCCCGCTTCGACACCGTGAAGATCGGCTGGCAGCTCTACCAGCCGAACCCGTCCCCCGCGGCGTACGACCTCTGGGTGGACGACATCGCCCTCAGCACCCGGCGCGTCGGCTGCGCCTGACGTCTCACGCGGCCCCTCACACGGCTTCGGCACGGCCGTCCCGCGGTCCGGTCAGCAGGCGCAGCGAGCCTGCGGCCAGGCCCGCCACGAGCACCACGTGGACGACCAGGTGAACGGCCATGAAGTAGACGGCGAAGACCGGCCCCCGCTGGCGCCGTACGAACCCGACCAGCTCCGGATCGGCGAGGACGAACCCGGCGACGAACACGGCGGGGACGGCGAGCAGCGGGAGGTGGAACAGCCCGAACGGCAGGCTCAGCAGCACCAGCCCCAGCGCGGCCAGGGCGAGCCCGCACGACAGGATGCCCGCCGGGCTGTTGGCGTGCTCCGGCTTGGCCGCGCCGCGCCGGGTGGTGGTCAGCGCGAGCGGGATCAGCGGCAGGGCCCGCCGCCACTGCTCGCCGAGGATCGGCAGCAGGCGGCTGCCGTCGTCGTGGCGGCCCACGACCGTGTCGGTCAGCACGATTCGGCTGCGTACGGCGAGCCTGCTGCTGTATTCGACGTCCTCGCAGTCGCGCAGCCGCTCGTCGAGCCGGCCCACGGCGAGCAGCACGTCGCGGCGGACGGCCGCGAGGGCGAACACGACGCTGCTGACCTCTCCGAGGTGGCGGCGGCGCCAGTGCACCGCGTGGAGGATGCGATACCACTCGACCGGCCCGTCGTCGATCAGCGGCACGGTGTCGTAGACCCCGTGGACGCAGCCGACCTCGGGATCGTGCTCCAGGATCTCCATGGCGTTCGCGACGGCGTCGGGCCGCAGCGCCACATCGGAGTCGAGGAAGAAGATCACATCGCCCGTGGTGGCGTCGATCCCGGCGTTCCTGGCGGCGGACACGCCCCGGTTCTCCGGCAGGCGCACGACCCGGCAGCCCAGCTCCTCGGCGATCTCCGCCGATCCGTCGGTGCTCGCGTCGTCCACCACGACGATCTCGCCGGGCACGCGGGTCTGCGCCAACGCCGACTCCAGGCACAACCGCAGCGTCCTGGCCGCGTTGTAGCACGGCACGACCAGCGAGATCATCGCCTCGTCCCCTCTGCGGAGAGCACGGTGGAGAGCACCCGCGCGTAGACGGCGAGCGTCTCCTCGGCGGCGCGGCTCCAGCTCAGCGTCTCCCGCACCAGCCGCTCGCCCCGCTCGGCCAGGGCGCGGCGCAGCGCGGGATCGGTCATGACCTCGATCACCCCGTCGGCGATGTCGCGGGGATCGGCCGCCCGCACGAACCGTACGGCGGGCCGCGCGGGGTCGCCGAGGAAGATCCGGGAGAAGCCGTCACCGAGGATCACCGGCCGGGCCAGGGCCATCGCCTCGGTCGCCACCAGCCCGAACGGCTCGAAGAGCGAGGGGAAGACGCAGGCGTCGGCCATCGCGTAATACTCCAGCAGCGCCCGCCCGTCCACGAAGCCGCCGGAGGTCAGCACCCGGCCGCCGAGCCCCGTCTCCCCGGCGATCCGCGCGACGCCCGCCTCGTCGCCCTCCCCCACGAGCACCAGGCGCAGCCCCGGCACGGCGGGCGCGATGTCGCGCATGGCGTCGAGCAGCGGATAGATCCCCTTCTGCCGTTCGAGGCGGCCGACGAACAGCAGCACCGGATCCTCCTCGGCGATGCCGAGCCGGGCGCGCAGGTCCGCCGCGCCGAGACGCAGCGTGCCGCGGTCGAACGCGGGGTCGGCGACGACCCGCTCGTACGTGCCGCCGAGGCGGACGACGTCGATGGGCGAGCGGTCCCAGCCCGCCTCCAGCAGTTGCCCGCGCACCTCCGGCGTGGCGACCACGACCCGCCGGGAGATCCCCGCCAGCCACCGCTCCAGCGCGGCGAACAGGTTGAGCGGGTCGGTGATGCTGCGCTGCGGGGCGACGCCGTATTCGGTGGTGTGGACGTGGAACACGACCGGGAGCCGCAGTACGTAGTGGCACAGCAGGCCGCACAGGAAGTTCGTCGAGTCGTGCACGGCGACGAGATCGGGCCGCCGGCCGGGGCGCAGCCGGCGCAGGAGCAGGAAGTAACGCCAGTTGCTCACCACGACGGTCAGCGCGAGCAGGAGGAACTCCACCCCCCGCGTCCGGTTGAGCCGCCGGCGGCGGGCGATCGCGCCGAGCACCCGCCCGCGCGGCCGGTACACGCCGATGCCGCCGATCCGCTCCCACACGGGCAGGCGGCCGTCGTTCAGCGTGAAGACCGCCATCTCGTGGTCGCGTGCCAGATGCGGCGCGATCAGCTCGGCATACCGGCCGAGCCCCGCCGTGATGTTGGGCGGGAACTGGTTGATGACGTGGGCGATCCTCACCCGCGCACCTCCAATGCGCCGGCCGGCCGGTAGAGCCGGGCGGAGACGGCCGTCACGACGGCCACGAGGACGAGATTGCTCAGGGCGAAGGCCACCAGCCCGCCGGCCAGTCCCTGCCAGGCGATGAGCGCCGCCTGACAGGCGAGCGCGAGCGGCGTCCCGGCCAGCAGGCAGCCGATGAGCACCTTCGCCCCCCGCACTCCGTCCATGGTCAGGGCGACCTGCTGGAGGTTGAAGACCGTGTGCGCGCCGATCCCGAGCGCCGACAGCGCCATCAGGCCCAGCGAGTACGGATACTCGCCCCCCATGAGCAGGAAGAACACCGTGCTCGCCGCGAACGAGAACACGGCGGTCGCCGCGAACACCACCGGGGCGAGCCGGGCGATCCGCCGCATCACGGCGGGCTTGTCCGACGTGGCCAGCGTGGGCAGCAGCACCAGGCCGACCCCGTCGGTGAACACCACGCCGAGCAGCCGCTTGGGGAAGCCGTTGTAGACGGAGTAGACGCCGACGTCGGCCCGGGGCGCCCAGTGGTTGAGGAAGATGACGTCCACCCCGAACACCACCGCCGTGAGCGCCGCGATCGCGGTGACGTACGCGCCGTGCCGGTAGAGCGAGCGGGCCAGCGCCCACGACCAGGACCGGGGCACGACCTCGAACCCGGCGACGGAGACCAGGGCGAAGACCAGGTTGGTGCCGATCAGCGCGACCAGGTAGGGCTCGGCGTCCCGCACGCCGAAGACCAGCAGGCAGCATGCGGCGGCCCCCAGGTAGACGACGGCCACGGCGAGCTTGAGCCCGGCGACGAGGCGGAAGCGCTTCAGCCCGCGCAGGAAGCTCTCGGTGAGCTGGTTGAGCGTCATCGACAGCGCCAGCGCCAGCGCGAAGACGAGCGTGCGGGTGTCCACGCCGAGCGCGGCGGTCAGCAGCGGGGCGGCCGCGAGACCCGCGGCGAACACCGCCGTGCCCAGCACGAGTGTGGCCAGCAGCGCCGTCGTCACCAGGGCGGGCCGCGCCCCCGGCTCGGCCCGAGGCAACTCCTGGAACATGACGTAGTTGAGGCTCGTCAGCATGCCGACGGTGACGATCAGCGCGATCGACAGGACGACGGTGAAGTGGCCGAACGCGGCGGCGCCGACCCCTCGCGCGATCACGAGCGTGGTCGCGGCGGCCGTGCCGCTGGCCACGGTGCTCACCAGCGTGGGCCCGGCGGCCCAGCGGTGGGCGGCCAGGAGCCCGGCCGCCCGGTCCGTCAGCGCGCCCACCCCGTCACGCCCACCGCAGGTGTGCCCGCCGGGCGAACTCGAGGTCGTCGGCCGTGTTGACGCCGCGCGCCTCGTCGGGGTCGGTCACCGGCACCACCGTCAGCGGCCAGTTCCGCTCCCGCGACAGGTAGGGCAGGAACGGCAGGAAGTTGACCTCCCCGGTGCGGGCGCCCACGGCCGCCTCGCCCAGGTAGCGGGTCCACTCCTCCCGGAGCCCCTCGGTGCTGAGGCCCGTGCTGAGGCCCGTGCTGAGGCAGAAGACGCCCACGTCGCTGAGCCCGCCGGGGCGGCACTCGTCGCCCTCCCGCGACTGGCGCACCCGCACCAGCGTCCCGGCGTCGTCGAGTTCGTACTCCACGTACGGGTCGTCCATCGGCACCAGCGGGAGCGTGAACCCCTTCTCGTGCGCCCGGACGACGCGGCCGACCGTCTCGGGGGACAGGCCCGCCTGGTCGCCCCAGACCACGAGGATCGCGCCGTGGGCCTCCCAGTGCGGGGCGGCGCCGAAGATCGCGCCGCCCATCCCGGTGGGCCTGTCCTGCACGCTCACCGAGACCGCGCCGGCCGCGATCTGTTCCGCCGCCAGCGCGCGGAACGGCCCCTCACCGTGCGGGGACATCACGACGTGGACGTGCTCGACGTACGGCCGCAGCCGCTCGTGGAGCACGTGCCACACGGTGACGCCGTCGGCGATCTCCACCATGATCTTCGGGATGTCCAGGCCCAGGCGGGTGCCCCGCCCGGCCGCCGGGATCACCGCGCACAACCGTTCAGCCGGCACCGCCCACCTCCGCGAGCAGGAGAGACACGATCTGTTCCAGGTCGCGTACGGCCACCGCCCCGGGAGCGGGCTCCGCCGCGTGGACGTGCAGGGTCGTCAGGCCCGCGCCGACCGCCGACGCCACCCCGTGCGCGGAGTCCTCCAGCACCACGGCCGCGCCGGGGTCGAGCCCCCAGTGCGCGCACGCGTACGCGTAGAAGGCCGGGTCGGGCTTGCTCGCCGGGACGTCGTCGCTGGTGAGCACCCCCCGGAAGTACGCGCCCAGCGAGCCGGCCGCAAGCACCCGCGCGACCGACGCCCGGCTGCCGCTGGTGACGAGATAGGCGTCGCGGCCCCCGGCGACCAGACGGCCGAGCAGCCGCCGCGCGCCGGGGAACACGGCCACCGCGCCGGCTCGCTCGCGATACAGCCGCTGCTTGAGCCGGGCCAGCCGGTCCGCCTCCCCGCCGTCGCCCAGCAGGCGCACCGCCACCTCGCGGGTGCTCGCGCCCGCGTGGTCGGCGTACCGGAAGGACGCGAGCCGGTCGGGCGCGACCTCGGCGATGGCCCGCAGGAAGGCCGCCTCGTGGGCCGGGCAGGAGTCCACGAGAGTGCCGTCGAGGTCGAAGAGCCAGACGCGGCGGGCACACGCGTCCGCCAGGAACGCCGTCATCGGGCCCGCACCAAGGCCGCCTCGTTCCTGATGGCGAGCAGGGCCTCCGCCGTGCGTCCTGGGTTGTGCAGGCCGGGACGGCCGGGGTGTTTCAGATCGGCGGTGATCCAGCGGGCCCCCGCCCATTCCCCCCGGTCGAGCACGCCGTACGGCACCGCCGGGGCGTCCGGCGCGGACGCGCGATGGCTCAGCACATGGGTCACCAGCCGCCGCCCGTTACGGGGATCGCCGAGGTAGGCCAGCGTGCGGTCCACGAGGCCGGGCGCGCTCAGCCCCCGGACGTCGTGGTCGCTCCGGATGTTGACGACGAACACCTTGGCCGCCGCCCGGCTCCGCGCGACGGCGTCGGCCACGCCCGGCGTGAGATAGCTGGGCAGGAGCGAGGAGTGCGGGGTGCCGGGGCCGTAGACGATGAGGTCGGCGTCGCGGATCGCCTCAAGCGCCCGCGGGTTCGGCGTCACCTCGGCGCGCTCGCGGCCCAGGACCTCCCTGGTCCACGCGGGCGGCAGCGCCTCCAACTCGGCCCGCCGCCGCGCGCCGAGCGGCTCGCGCAGCAGGAACAGGTCGGTGATCACTCCGGGGCCCTGCGGCGCGACGATGTCGGCCTCGTCGGCCAGCAGGCTGCCGTCGCCCCGGAGCGCGGCCAGGAAGGCGTTCTCCCCGTTGGTCACGTTGAGCAGCCGCACGGTGGAGCCGAACGTGCGGGCACAGGCGTCGGCGGCGGCGTTGAAGTCCCGGCCGAGCCGCAGGTAGGCCCCCGCGAACACGAGGTTGCCGAGCGCGCAGTCGGCGAGGTCGAGCCCGTGCGGATACGCGGCGAGCCGCCGGGCGAACACACGCAGGTCGGCCGTGACGGCCTCGCGGGCCGCCTCCGGCAGCGCGGCGAACGGATCGCGGCGCGCGGCGATCGACTCGATGACGGCGGTGAGCCCCGCGGGGGTCGTCCCGCCCGGCAGCCGGTGTTCGAGCACGGTCGCCAGCGCGGCCTGCGCGGGATCGGCGGGGTCGAGGTGGAGCAGGAGGTTCTTGCGGAAGTCCGACGGCCCGAGCATCCCGGGCAGATAGCGCCGCAGCGCGCCGGTGGAAAGGCCGTTGTCGTAGCCGTTCACGATCAGCGACAGGCCGACGCCCGGAGTGCCCAGCATGCCCCTCGCGATGCCGGCCGCCCCTCTGCCGCCGCTGAACATCGTCACCGCGACGTTCATCGGGTCTCCTCACGCGCGGACGGCCGGCGCAGGACCCCCCGGCGCAGCAACCAGTGGCGGTAGCCGAGATAGGCGACGAACAGGGCCCGGTCGCGGGCGCCGCGCCAGTATCGCCAGCCGCGCGCGCCGCCGCCGCGCTCCCGGTGCTCGATCGGGACCTCCACCCACTCGTGGCCCATCTCGGCGACCCGCGCGGTGATCTCGGTCGAGCAGTTCATCCCGGCCGACTCCAGCGGCAGCGATCGGAAGAGCGGGCCGTGCACCACCTTGAAGATCGAGTTGAAGTCGCGGTAGCGCGTGCGGTGCAGCAGGTTGCTGACCGCGCCGCTGGCCGCCGACCCCCATCGGTAGGCCACGCCGTCGGCCTTCCTGATCCGGGCGCCGGAGAACGCCAGGGCCTCCCCGGCCTGGACGCGCGGCAGGACGCGGTCGAGGTTGGCGATCGGGAACTGGCCGTCGGAGTCGAGCAGCACCACCCAGTCGAGCCGGGTGTGGGCGATCGCGGCGGCGATGGCCGCGCCCGCGCCGCGGTTGCGCTCGAACGTGACGACGACGAGCCGCGGGCACCGGTCCCGCAGGCCGGCCAGGATCTCGCCGGTCGCGTCCACGCTCCCGTCGTCGCAGACGACGATCTCCCAGTCGCCCACGGCCGGGGCGTTCTCCAGGTAGTCCTGCCATTCGCCCACCACCGCCGCGATGGTGTCCGCCTCGTTGTACGCGGGCGCGGCCACGGAGATGCTCACGGAGATGTCGACGGCGACGCTCACGGGTCACCCGCCCCGAGCAGGCGGCCGATCCAGCGGTCGAGGGGAAGCAGGTTGACCCCGACGATGATCGGGACGTGCACCAGCGCGAACACGATCGTCGCGCCGAAGGAGATCGGCCCCCCGGTGAAGAGGTTGATGTGCGGTGCGTCGATGACCTCGGGAATGGCGACCGGGTTGACGACGAACCACATGAGGTCGAGGAAGCCCGAGAACACGATGAGGACCCCGGTCAGCATGATCTTCAGGCAGCGGCCCGGGGTGCCCCCGCCGATGCGGTAGGCGGCGGCGACCGTGAGCACGATGCCCGGATAGAGCAGCAGATAGAGGTGCGTGTAGAAGCTGTCGCCCTGGGCCCGAGCGCCGTCGCCGTAATAGAACCAGCTGATCCGCGGGATGAGATAGCCGGTGAAGAAGACGAACGGCACGTAGAGCAGCCAGTTCAGCCGTGGCGACACCCAGGGGAAGACCGCGATCGCCACGCACAGGCAGGCGAACGCGACCAGCTTGGCCACCAGCTCCCAGGGCGAGCCGATCTCTCTCGCGTGCGGCGTGGCCAGCCACACGAAGGCGAAGCCGAGCGCCCCGACGGCCAGGGCCATCCACCACAGGTGGGGCGCCCAGGGGCGGGAGCCGGCGCGGACGACGTCCGACGGAACATTTCCGTCGAGATGCGGCCCGGACGGAGGACTTTTGCCGAATGCCGTCATGGAGACGCGGCACCTTCCTTCCAACGTGCCCTCAGGGCAGGCGTGCCGGATGGCGCTGCGGAGAATGCAGCCAGGAGAGCGGGAGCGCTCCCACGCATTATGTCATTCTCATCCGGAAATGCGTCCGCGCTACCGGATATTGGACACAGTGCGCGGATATTCGTGACATCTGCGCTGGTCAGACAGGGTACAAGGTGACAAAATTATACTGACGGGTAGTTGAATCCGGCGCTATCTCCGCAATTCAATCGCATTACGGACAATGTCAACCCTGTTTGCGGGCATATGTCAATTCCGGAGCGATCCTATTTCGTCCGTCCGCAATCCCGGAAATGGACTCCTGAGCCGACCGGCCCAGGAGCCCTCAAGAGTCCTCAAGAGTCCTCAGGAGGCGAAGGCAGCCAGGCCTACGGTCTGCAGCATGGCCGAGTCGCCCTTGGTGGTCGAGCCCACCGAGACGACCACCCTGCGCTTGAGGTCGCGGGTGGCGAACATGCCGGTGCTGTAGCCGTACCTGCTGCCGGTCTTGCCGTAGATCGTCACGCCGCCGGGCAGGGTCATCACCGACATGCCCATGGTGTACGCCGCGGGCTGGTCGTCGGACGGGTCGTCGTTGCCGTCGTACATCGGCACGCCCTTCGGCAGCGTGAACATGTTGTCCAGCAGGGCGGGCTTCAGCAGCCTGCCGCGGAACAGCGCGACCATGAACCGGTCGAGGTCCGCGGTGGTCGAGATCATCTCTCCGGCCGCCCAGGGCATCGTCTGGCTCATCTCGGTGACGTCCACCAGCGTTCCGTCGACCGCCATGTAGCCCTTGGCGTGCGGGCCGGGGATGCGCACGTCCTCGCCCGGGATCGTGGTGTGCCGCAGGCCGAGTGGGCGGATGATCCGCGCGCGCACCGCGTCGCCGTACGGCCGGCCGGTGACCTTCTCGATCAGCATGCCGAGGACGATGGTGTTGGTGTTGAGGTAGTGCTGCTTGGTGCCCGGCGTGAACTCCATCGCGTTCTTCGCCACCCCGTCCATCCACCGCTGGGGCGTCCACGTGTCGAACCGGTGGTCGAGGATCCACTGGTCGTCGCCGGGCAGGGTCGGGCTGGGCAGGCCGCTCGTGTGGTTCAGCAGCTGCGCGACCGTCACGGACGGGTAGCTCGCGGGCAGCAGCCCGGGCAGGTAGTGCTGCACCGTGCCGTCGAGGTCGATCTTCCCTTCGCCCACGAGCTGGAGGACCACGGTGGCGGTGAACACCTTGGTCACGCTGCCGATCCGGAACCGGGCGCCGTCCGGCACCCGGCCGCCGGTCCGTACGTCGCGCACCCCCGACGAGCCCGTCCAGGAGCCCGCCTCGCCCCGCACCCGGACGAGGGAGTAGGTCGCCTGCCCGTTCGGCAGGCCGGAGATGGACCGGCACAGGGCCGCGGCGTCGAGGGCGGGCAGCGACGTCGGCGCCGAAGGCCGGGTGGCGGCGGAACACCTGGCGGCGGGAGCCGCGGCCGCCGCGGCCGGAACGGCGACGGCGGGGATGGTGACCGCGGCGGCCAGAGCGAGGGTGACGACCTTCGTGAACACGCAGTTCTCCTTGAGGGATCTCGTTCGGGGATGACCCCATCGTTTCGGGACACACCCCTCGCGGAGATCGCCCACATCGGCGATCTTCCTTCCCCCCCGCGCGAGGGAGTCAGCTCCCCGGAAGGATGAGCCCCGACTCGTAGGCGCGGATCACCGCCTGCACCCGGTCGCGCAGGCCCAGCTTGGACAGCACGTTGCTGACGTGCGTCTTCACCGTGTGCTCGCTGACGACGAGGCGCCCGGCGATCTCGGCGTTCGACAGCCCGCGCCCGAGCAGCTCCAGCGTCTCCCGCTCGCGGGCGGTGAGCGCGTCCAGACCGGCCGGAGCGGGCCGCGGCCTGGCCCTGCTCACCATGTCGCCGATCAGGCGGCGGGTGACCGAGGGCGCGAGCAGCGACTCCCCCGCCGCGACGACGCGTACGGCGTGCACGAGGTCGTCGCGGCGCACGTCTTTCAGCAGGAAGCCGCTGGCCCCCGCGTACAGGGCGTCGTAGACGTAGTCGTCCTGGTCGAACGTGGTCAGCATGACCACCCTGCAGCCGGTCTCGGCCGCTATGACCTTCGCGGCCTCGATGCCGTCCATACGCGGCATCCGGATGTCGAGGAGCACGACGTCGGGCCGCAGCGCCCGCACGGCCTCGACGGCGGCCCGGCCGTCGCCGGCCTCGCCGACGACCTCGATGTCCGGCTGCGCGTCCAGGATCATGGCGAACCCGCCGCGGACGAGTTCCTGGTCGTCCGCCACCACCACTCTGATCACCGGGCCGATCACCGGGCCACCGCCGTCTCCACGAGCGGGAGCCGTACGGTGACCCGGAAGCCGGCGCCGTCCGGCCCGGGACCGAAGGCGGCCCGGCCACCGCAGGCGGCGGCCCGCTCCCTGATGCCGATCAGCCCGTTGCCGCCGGCCGCCGGGCTCGGCGTTCCCGGCCCGCGTCCGTCGTCGATGACAGTGATCACGAGAGCGTCGTCCTCCCAGTCGACCGCCACGGTCGCCGACGCGGCCCGGGCGTGCTTGACGATGTTGGTAAGCGATTCCTGGACGACCCGATAGGCCGCGACGTCGAGGTCCGGAGGGACCGGCCGCGGTCGTCCCCGCACGGTGAGCGTCGTGCGCGGCCCGGTCGCGGACACCGCGGCGACCAGTTCGGGCACCCTGGCGAGCGTCGGCTGCGGACCCCGGGACGCCTCGGTCTCCTTGAGGACCCCGAGCATCCGCCTGAGCTGCGCCATCGCGTCCCGGCCCGCCGCCGCGATCGCGTCGAAGGTCTTCTCCGCCCGTTCGGGGTCGCCGCGCACGACCACCGGTCCGGCCTCGGCCTGCACGACCATCAGGCTGACCGCGTGCGCGAGGATGTCGTGCATGTCGCGGGCGATCCTGGCCCGCTCCCGCTCCGCCGCCCGCTCGGCCTCGATCTCCTTCTGCCGTTCGAGCTGCACGGCCCGTGCCTCCAGCGCGGCGGAGTACGCCTTCCGCATCGCGGCGGCCCGGCCGACGGCGTACGCACCGGCCCAGAGGACCACGCCGCGCGCCGTGGTGGCGAGTCCGGTCTGGATGAGGAATCCCAGACCGACGAAGGCCGCGGCCAGATAACGGCGCACGGGCGGACTCTTCTCCGCGACCGTGTACATCGCGACCAGCGAGCCGAACCAGATGGGCTGTGCGGGCTGGATCGGGTCGTACAACGCGTACCAGCCCATGGAGACGGCGACGACGAGGTGGCAGGTCACGGGCATGCGCCGCCGCCACAGCAGCGGGATCGAGGCCCCGAGCACCGGCAGATACTCGGCGACGGTCCAGGGCGGGCGGCCGGGAGCCGGCTGGGTGAAGAGGAAGGGCGCGGACTGACCGGCGAGCACCGCCAGCACGAGGACCGCGTCCACGACGGGCGGGGGCAGGCCCCGCAATCGGCTCTTCAATCGGCTCTGCAATCGGGACTTCAAGGACGACAGTGACACAACGCCTCAGTATCGCCAGTCCGGGGGGTCGGCGGATCGCCCGTACGAGCGATCCCGCGATGGCGATGAACGTTTCATGAAACCTTGTCGCCACTCCGTTAACCGGTTAATTTGTTCGGCCAGTAGACGAACTAAATGAACTCCGTCCCCGGCCGGAAGGATCGCACCCATGAGCCAACCCCCCGGCGGCCTCCTGACAAGCCGCCGCGGATTCCTCGGGCTGGTCGGCGCGGGCGCGCTCGCCGCCGCAGGCCTCACCGGCTGCGCGGCCAAGAAGGAAGTGTCCAAGGGCACCGCCGTCGCCGCCGACAAGCTCAAGGGCCTCGTGCCCACCCGCGTGCCGTTCCAGGTGCCGGGCCTGTCGCCCGACCTGCCGGCCTCCGAATTCGTCGAACCCGGCTTCCTGACCAGGCCGGGCACGACGGTCCAGGCCGTCACCGCCAAGCCGATCACCAGCGGCGCGGAGGTGAGGGCGATGACACCGCTGTGGGGCACCGTCCCTCCCGGCCTCGGCGACAACTCCTACTACGACGCCGTCAACGAGCGGCTCGGCGGGGTCGTCCGTTTCAACATCTCCGACGGCAACACCTACGTCGACAAGCTGAACACCCTGCTCGCCAGCGGCGACGTCCCCGAGATGATCCAGATCCCGGGCTGGAACATCGACTCCATCGCCCACTTCACCGAGGCGGCCAACAAGCTCTTCGCCGACCTGTCGCCCTACCTCGCGGGCGACAAGGCCAAGGAGTTCCCGCTGCTGGCCAACTACGACACCGCCGCATGGACGTACGGCGTGTTCGGCGGCGTGCTCCAGGGGATCCCGTGGCAGAACGCGCCCTACCCGTTCGCCACGATCGTCCGCACGGACATCCTCGACGAGCTCGGCCTGTCCGTGCCCAAGAGCGCCGACGACCTGCTCACGCTGGGCAGGGAGCTGACCGACCCGAAGAAGAAGCGCTGGGCGTTCGGCGACATGGGCCAGGAGCTCCAGCGGGCGTTCGGCGCCCCGCGCGAGTGGCGCAAGCAGCCCGACGGCACGCTGATCTACAAGTACGAGACGCCGGAGTTCCTGCAGTCGATCGAACTCATGACCAAGCTGTTCGAAGGGGGATACGTCCACCCGGACGTCGTGGCCAACCAGTTCGCCGACCACAAGGAGCCCTTCGGCAGCGGGCAGCTCGTCATGTACAAGGACGGGCTCGGCGCGATCCACGAAATCCTCGGCCGCTACCTGCCCAGCAACCCGAAGATCGACGTACGGGCGGCCGACCCCTATCCGGCCCACCCGGGCGGCAAGGTCATCGTCTGGCGCAACGAGCCCGCCGGCATGTTCTGCTTCATCAGGAAGGGCCTCGGCGACGCCCGCACCCGCGAGCTGCTCGGCATCGCCGACTGGTGCTCCGCGCCGTACGGCACGCAGGAGTACGACCTGGTGAACAACGGCGTCGAGGGCAAGCACTTCACGATCAAGGACGGGCAGGTCCAGCAGACCGCGCTCGGCCGCAAGGAGGTCGCCCCGACGTACCTGTTCCTGGCCGGACGGCCCGGCGCGATCACCGAGAACCAGTATCCCGGCTACGTCGAGGCGTACCACGGCTGGGAGCAGACGGCCTCGCGATACCTGGAGAACGACCCGTTCGTCGGCGTCCGGGTCGAGAGGCCGTCCAAGATGGCCGGGCTGACCCAGCCGACCGAGGACAAGATGAACGAGATCTTCCGCGGCAAGCGGCCGGTCTCGGAGTGGGCCCAGATCGTCAAGGACTGGCAGGAGCAGGGCGGCAACGAGGCCCGCGAGTTCTACATGAAGGTCGCCAGGGAGAACGGCCGGCTGTGAGCGCCGACGCGGACACGAAGAGCGTGACGGAGGTCCGGCCCGGGGCGACCCCGGCCGGGCCGCCCGTCGGCGCGCGGCAGGACTCCTTCGCCGCGCGGCTGCGCCGCGACTGGCCGCTGCTGGTCATGGCCATGCCGATGCTGGTGCTCGTCACCGCCTTCTGGTGGGTCCCCGCGCTGGGGAACGTCATCGCCTTCCAGGACTACAACCCGTTCAGCGGCGGCATCCTCGGCAGCCCGATCATCGGTTTCACCAACTTCGCCCAGCTGTTCGGCGACCCGCAGTTCATCCGGGCGGTGGTGAACACCCTGGGCATCACCGCGTTCCAGCTCGTCTTCTACTTCCCGGTGCCGATCGCGCTCGCGCTGCTGCTCAACAGCGTGGTCTCCGGGCGGCTGCGGGCCTTCATCCAGGGCGTCGTCTACCTGCCTTACTTCTTCTCGTGGGTGCTGGTGGTCGCGATCTTCCAGCAGATGTTCGGCGGCGCCGGCCTCATCGCGCAGATCCTGCGCGACCACGGGCACTCGGGCATCGACTGGATGACGAACTCCGACACGTTCATCCTGCTCGTGACCGCGGAGACGGTCTGGAAGGACGCCGGCTGGGGCGCGATCGTGTTCCTCGCCGCGCTCAGCACCATCGACCAGAACCTGTACGAGGCCGCCGCGGTCGACGGGGCCCGCCGATGGCGCCGCATGTGGCACATCACGCTGCCGGGCCTGCGCCCGGTCATCGTGCTGCTGCTGATCCTGCGGCTCGGCGACGCGCTCAACGTCGGCTTCGAGCAGTTCATGCTGCAGCGCGGCGCGGTCGGCAGCAAGGTGTCGGAGGTCTTCGACACCTTCGTCTACTGGTCCGGCCTGCGCACGGGCGACTTCGGCTACGGCGCGGCGGCGGGGCTGTTCAAGGGCCTGGTCGGGCTGGCGCTCATCCTGGTGGCCAACCGGGTGGCGCACGCCCTGGGCGAGCGGGGGGTGTATTCGCGGTCATGAGCACAACGAAGGTCTCCGGGCTCGCGCCCTGGGAGGAGCCGGGCTCGCTCGCGGGCCGGATCGGCAAGGGCGGTGTGCTCGCGCTCATCGTGCTCGCCGTGCTGCTGCCGCTCTACACGATCGTGCTGACCAGCCTGTCGTCGGCCGGCACGGTGAACCGGGTCGGCGGCCTGGTGCTGGTGCCGGACGGCATCACGTTCGACGCGTACCGCCAGATCTTCTCCGACAGCGTGGTCAGCCGCGCGGTGCTGGTCAGCACCGGCGTCACCGTCGTCGGCACCGCCGTCAGCCTCGGTGTGAGCGTCCTCGGAGCGTACGCGCTGTCGCGGCCGGGCACGCTGTTCCACCGGCCGATCCTGTTCTGCGTGCTGCTGATGTTCGTGTTCTTCCCCGGCCTGATCCCGACCTACCTGATGGTCGCCTCGCTCGGGCTGAAGGACACATACTGGTCGCTGATCCTGCCGTCGGCCGTGTCGGCCTTCAACGTCGTCGTGCTGCGCGCGTTCTTCATGAACATCCCGCGCGAGCTGCTCGACAGCGCCCGCATCGACGGCGCCGGGGAGTTCCGCATCCTGTGGCGGATCGTGCTGCCGCTGTCGAAGGCGGTCACGGCGGTGATCGGCCTGCTCTACGCGGTCGGCTACTGGAACGCGTGGTTCAACGCCATGCTCTACATCGACGACACCCGCATGTGGCCGCTGGCGCTGGTCCTGCGGTCGTACGTCGTGGACTCCAACCCGCTCCCCACGGCCACCGTGGGCGTGAACGGCTTCGGCCACGTCGCGCCGCCGACTCTCGCGATCAAGATGGCCATCGTCGCCATCGCCGTGCTGCCCGCCCTGGTCATCTACCCGTTCGTGCAGCGTCACTTCACCAAGGGCGTCATCATCGGCGCGATCAAGGGCTGATGTGCATGCCGCTTTGGTATGGAGGGGACTACAACCCGGAGCAGTGGCCCGAGGAGGTCTGGGCCGAGGACGTCGCGCTCATGCGCCGGGCCGGAGTCAACCTCGTCACCGTCGGCGTCTTCTCCTGGTCGCGGCTGGAGCCGTCCGAGGGCCGCTACACCTTCGGCTGGCTCGACCGGGTGCTCGATCTGCTCGCCGCCGGCGGGATCCGGGTGGACCTGGCCATCCCGACCGCCTCTCCTCCGCCCTGGTTCTCCCTGGCGCACCCCGACGCCCTGACCGTCACCCGGGACGGCGTACGGCTCACGCACGGCAGCCGCGACACCTACTGCGTGAGCGCCCCGGCGTACCGCGAGGCGTCGCTGCGGATCACGCGCGCCCTCGGCGAGCGCTACCGCGACCACCCCGCGACGGCGATGTGGCACGTGCACAACGAGTACGGCACGCCCTGCCACTGCGACCACGCCGCCGCGGCGTTCCGGGCCTGGCTGCGGGAGCGGTACGGCGGCCTCGACGCGCTGAACGACGCCTGGACGACCGCGTTCTGGGGCCAGCACTACTCGGACTGGGCCCAGATCACCCCGCCGCGGGCCACGCAGTATCTCCCCAACCCGGCGCAGGCGCTCGACTTCCGCAGGTTCGTCTCCGACGAGATGCTCGCCCACTTCACCGAGCAGCGCGACCTGCTGCGCGAGCTGACCCCCGGGGTGTCCGTCACCACCAACTACGTGCTGGCCGGCTGGGCCTGCGTGGACCACTGGAAGTGGTCGCGCGAGGTGGACCTCGTCGCGATCGACGACTATCCCTCGGGGCGGGGCATGGCGGCGGCCGGGCAGACCGCGTTCGCCGCCGATCTGGCCCGGTCGTGGGCGGGCGGGCGGCCCTGGCTGCTGATGGAGCAGGCCACGGGATACGTACTGGGCCCGCGCAAGGCGCCCAAGGAGCCCGGCGAGATCGCCAGGCACAGCCTGCAACACGTGGCCCGGGGCTCGAAGGGCGTGATGTTCTTCCAGTGGCGGGCCTCCCGCGGCGGCGCCGAGCAGTGGCATCCCGGCATGGTGCCGCACACCGGCCCGGACTCCCGCGTCTTCCGTGAGGTCTGCGCCCTGGGCGAGGCGCTGGAGCGCATTCCCGCACCCGTCGACGGCCCGCTCGCCGAGGCGGAGGTCGCCATCCTGTGGGACGAGGAGGCGTGGTGGGCGGTCCAGGGGCCAGGCCTGCCGTCCACCGAGATCGACTACCTGGCGGCCGTCGAGCAGGCCCACCGGGTGCTGTGGCGACAGGGTGTCCCCGCCTGCTTCGCCCATCCGTCGCACGATCTGCCGGCGTACCGCGCGGTCCTCGTGCCGAGCCTCTATCCGATCTCCGACGAGGCCGCCCGCAACCTCACGGCGTACGTGGAGGGCGGCGGCACGCTCGTCGTGTCGTTCTTCAGCGGGATCGCCGACGAGCACACCCGGATCAGGCCGGGCGGCTACCCGGGGGCGTTGCGCGAGATCCTCGGCATCCGCGTGGAGGAGTTCCACCCACTCGACGAGCCTGTCGAACTGCCGGAATTCGGCCAGGCGACGATGTGGAGCGAGATCGTCCACCTGGACGGGGCCGAGGCGGTCGCCCGCTACCCCGGCGGCGGGCCCGCCGTCACGCGCCACCGCCACGGCGGCGGCACGGCGTGGTACGTCTCGACGCGGCTCGACGATTCCGGCTACGCCCGGGTCCTCGCCCGCGCCGGGCTGGCCGGGAGCGGCGTCCCCGGCGTCGAGGTCGTACGCCGCCAGGACCTGGTCTTCGCCGTCAACCACACAGAAGACGAGCAGCCCGTGCCGGTTCACGGCACCGACCTGATCACCGGCAGGCCCGTCGGCGGCAGGCTCGGCCCCGGCCGGTACGTCGTCGTGCGCCTGTAAGGGTCAGCGTCCGACGGGGATCCGGGGAGCCGGCGTCTCGGCGGGCGGCCGGCGGTGCCGGGCGGCCTCCTCCGTCTCCGGCTGCGTCTGCTCCCGCGTGGGGCGGCCCTCGGCCCTCCGGATCTCGTTCTCCAGGTCGTCCGCCGTCTGCGCCTCCAGCATGCGGGGCACGATCGCGGTCCCGGCCCGGGGGACGGCCCAGAAGCTTCCGGTGCGCTCGCCGTACCAGACCATCCAGCCGGGCGCCCTGGCCGTGAGCGCCCGCGCCGCGTTCCTGCCCGCGGTGATCTCGTCCGCCATGCCGATCCTCCCGTTCGCCGTACTTCCGGGGAACCGGCCCTCTACCCGCGCGCGGACGGGTCAAGCGCCGGCGCCTGGCATTCCCGTGACCTTCCGGATGGACCGGTCAGGCGTGAGCCACGGGCCCGGCAAGGTCGGTAATGCGCTCCTCAAAAAGGAATGGGAAGAGTAAGCATTTTTCGAGAAAGGCGGGATGCGTCTCATTTGTCTGGCTAGCTGGTATATTTGAGGAACTCCAGTCTCCATATCCGCGAGACCGGGCGGCCCGCGCCGGCCACCGCGTCCGCAAGCCCGCCTCCGGCGATCACCCGAAGGCCGCGAGCCCCTGTGGGACAGGGGTTTCCCCGTGATCCCGGGAGCTTCGGGACACACTCCACAAGATCGCCGAAGGTCCCAACTTCTTTACCTATTTGCCACATTCTGGCGTACAGGTGGGATTGCTGGACGTACCCGCATACCATCGACCGTCGCGCATTACCGCGACCTGACACTCTGCCGGGTAGCGTCGCTTAAGACAGTACGCCCGAAAAATATGGATGAAGGCGCGTATATGACAACGCAGCAGCTCGAGATTACTGTGAGCGATCACCAGCCGGCCGTCGTGGTCGCGCTGCGAGGTGAACTCGACATCGCCAGCGGGGACATGCTCCGGAGGGCGATCAGGAATCTTGTCCGCCAGGGTCGCATCAGGATCGTGGTGGATGCGTCCGGTCTGCGGTTCTGCGACTCCTGCGGCCTCGAAGCGCTACTGGACGCCCGGGACGACATCGAGAAGGCCTCGGGTTCCGTGCGACTCACCGGAGTTCACGGCATCTTGAAGATCGTCCTTGAGGCGACCCGGCTGCGCGACACGTTCGTCATCGACGGCACGCCCGTCGAAGCCGTCGCCGCAATGGTGCTGTCGGCCTCGCACGACGTGTCCATGGTCTGAACACCCGATTGACCGCCGCCCCCGCCCTCTCGCCGAGGGCGGGGGCTTTCGACCGCCTGCCGCGGTCGTTTGTGCCGGTCAGGTCCGGGTACGCGCGGACGGAGGGAACGGCCCCACGCCGTTCAGGGGAGGAACACGGACATGGATCAGTCCCGTGCACCCGTGCTGGAAGCGCTCGCGGCCTATCACCGGCGGGGAGACGTCAACTTCACGCCTCCGGGCCACAAGCAGGGGCGGGGGGTCGATCCCCGGGTTCGGGACGTCCTGGGCGAGGACCTCTTCAAGAACGACGTGATGATCATGAACGGCCTGGACGACCGGCTGCAGACCAACGGCGTGCTCGAAGAGGCGCAGCAGCTCATGGCGGAGGCGGTCAACGCCGAGCAGGCGTTCTTCTCCACCTGTGGCAGCTCCCTGTCGGTCAAGAGCGCCATGCTCTCCGTGGCCGGTCCCGGGGAGAGCCTGCTGGTCGCCCGCAACGCCCACAAGTCGGTCATCTCGGCACTGATCCTGAGCGGCGTCCAGCCCGTCTGGGTGCACGGGGACTGGGACGGCGACCTGCACATGTCGTATCCGCCCACGCCGGAGGCGGTGGAGGAGGCCTTCAAGGCGGCCCCGGACGCCAAGGGCGTCATCGTCGCCAGCCCGGTGGACTACGGCACCTGCGGCGACCTGCAGGGGATCAACGAGGTGTGCCGCCGGTATGACCGGACGTTCATCGTGGACGAGGCGTGGGGCGCCCATCTGCCGTTCCACGAGGACCTGCCCACGTGGGGCATGAACGCCGGGGCCGACCTGTGCGTGACGAGCGTCCACAAGATGGGCAACGGGCTGGAGCAGAGCTCGGTGTTCCATCTGCAGGGCAACCGGGTGGACCCGGCCGTGCTCAAGGCCCGCGAGGACCTGCTCGGCACGACCAGCCCCTCCACTCTGATCTACGCGGCGCTCGACGGCTGGCGCAGGCAGATGGTGGAGCACGGCGAGGACCTGCTCGACCGCACGCTGGGGCTCGCGGAGTCGGTCCGCAGGGAGATCGGCAAGATGCACGGCCTGTGGGTGCTGAACAAGGAGAACACGGGCGCCTTCGACGTCGACCCGCTGAAGATCGTGATCGACGTGTCGGGGCTCGGCGTCGACGGCTACCACGCCGCCGACTGGGTGCGCGAGCGCTGCCACGTCAACCTCTCCCTGAGCGACCACCGCCGCGTCAGCGCCGAGATCACCGTCGCCGACGGCGAGGAGACGGCCGGCATGCTGCTCGACGCGCTGCGCGCCCTGTCGTCGGCCCGCGACCTGCCGCCCGCGGCCGTGATCGACCTGCCCGAGCCGGGCGAGCTGGAGCTGGACATCGCGATGCTGCCCAGGGACGCGTTCTTCGGCCGGGTCGAGAACGTGCCCACCGGTCAGGCGGTGGGCCGGATCGTTGCCGAGATGGTGACGCCGTACCCGCCGGGCGCGCCCGCCCTGTGCCCGGGCGAGCGCGTCACCCAGCCGGTGCTGAGCTATCTGACCAGCGGGCTCGAAGGCGGCATGAACATCCCCGACGTCAGCGACCCCAGCCTGAAGACGCTCCGCGTCGTCGCGGAGTGACGGTTCAGGACCGGCCCGGTCAGGCCCAGCAGGAGGCGGTCGTCTGCGCCGTGAGCAGCTCGGCCACGTCGTGCAGCAGGCCGCGCCGGGCGTACGCCGCCCGCTGACGCGCCGCCCCCGACCCACTGCGGCGCAGCCGCTCGAGCTGGTCGGTCAGCGGCGTCCAGTCGCCGTTCTCCTCCAGCACCGGCCGCACGTGTTCGAGCAGGCGGTCGACCAGCCGCCAAGCCGGCACCCTGCCTCCAGAAACCCCGGCTCCGGAAAACCCGGCTCCTCCGAGCAGATCGAGGGCGTCGCCGTCCACGCCGTCACGGGCGGCCCTCCAGTAGGCCGCCCGCAGCAGGGTGTCCTCGACCTCGGGGGCGGGCGCGCCGGCCCGCACCTCGCGCAGCGCCGTCTCGGCCAGCCCCCGCACCAGTCCGGCGAGCAGCACGGTCTCCGCGGCCGTCGGGCACACGTCGGCCGCGCGGATCTCCAGCGTCGGCACGTGATCGGACGGGCGGACCAGCCAGTAGATCATCCCGCGGTCGAGGATCGTTCCTCCGGCGAGCATGCCGTTGACCAGGCTCTCGTAGTGCTCGGCCGATCGGAAGAACGGCGGTGGCTCCGCGCTCGGCCACCTGCCCATCATCAGCGCGCGCCAGCTCGCGTAGCCGGTGTCCCGGCCGTCCGCGATCGGCGAGTTGGCCGCGAGCGCCTGCAGGATCGGGAGCCAGGGCCGCAGGTGGTTGCTGACCTGCACCGCCTCCTCGCGGTCCGCGATCCCGACGTGGATGTGGCAGCCGCAGACGCCCTGACAGTCCATGATCGCCCCGAATTCGCGGAGCATGTCCTGATAGCGAGGGCACGACGACAGCGGCGGCACTCCCGCGTTGCCGTCCAGGGCGGTGCCGCACGCGAGGAGCGCGAGCCCCGCGCTCGCGGCGGCGCGGGCGGCCGCGCGGCGCATGTCCAGCAGATCGCCGTGCAGATCGTGCAGGCCGGTGTGCACGGCGCTGTTGCTCTCCAGTTGGAACTGCGTCAGTTCGAACACCAGCCGGTCCGCCCCCGGCCCTGCCGCCCGCTCGCGGATCGTCCGCGCCGCCGGGACGACCCGTCCAGTTCGCGGGTCGGCGAGCAGGAACTCCTCCTCGACTCCGAGCGTGAGCGTCGCCGAACTCACCGGTGCCTGCGCGACGAGGGAGGGTCCATGCGTGGCGTCGAACTGGACCTCCCTTGTCACGTCTGGCATAAGCGGTCTTTTCAGGAGGGGTCCAGTTGGTTAGTCCCCCACTCCCCCCGGCCATCGGGCAGGAAACCCCACATGGCGTTTCTTGACCGTCCGGCTCTCCTCAGGCCGTACGTCCCGGTACCGGGACGTCGCTGCTCTAGACTGGCGAACCTGGCCGGGATTTCGGCCAGGCCCGTCCCCCTGCTTCCCCCCACCGTCCGCTCGTCCCCGCAGCGTCCGCCGAGGTGTGTTCCGTGACCGCCGCCGTCGTACTGACCCCCGTGTCCGCCCCGGTCGCCGACCACGTGCTGGTCGTCGCGCTCGACGGCGCCCTGGACTACACGAACGCCGAGCTGTTGCGCCGCGACGTCGAGGCGGTCCTCGGCGCGGAGCACCGCGAACTCGTCCTCGACCTGAGCGACTTGGGCTTCTGCGACTCCACGGGCATCCGGATCCTGCTGTCCATACGGAAGTTGATGCAGGAGCGCGACGGCGCGGTGACGCTGGCGGGCCCGAACGCCCGGCTGGCGAGGATCTTCAGACTCACCGGATTGATCAATGCCTTCACCGTCGCGCCGAGTTTGGCCGAGGCCCTCGACGCGGTCGGCGCGCGGTCAACTCCCAGGTGAAGGCAGGCAAAGGGTAACGAGACGGTAGCCTCGAAGGCATCGGGCGGCAGACCCGGCCGGGAAAGACGGCGGCGAGGAGGACAGGTGGTGGATCATCGCCGGCAGTGGCCGATTACGGATGATCTCGCGGCGCTGCGCGAGAACATCCAGCGCTACGCCGCGCAGGCGGGTCTCACCGGCCCCCGGCTGGACGATCTCGTCATCGCCGCCAACGAGGCCGCCATCAACGTGCTCGAACACGGAGGGGGTGCCGGCACGCTGGCGATCTCCTGCGACGGCGGCGTGCTCGCCGTCGACGTCGCCGACCGCGTCGGCGTCCTGCGGCCCGGCGCCGTGCCGAGCGAGCGGCCCAGCGGCCGCGGCGACCGCGGCTTCGGCCTGTGGCTCATGGGCGAGCTGTGCGACTCGGTGACCATCGACCGGATCCCCGGGCAGTCCACGATCCGGCTGTCCATGCAGGTCGGCGAGGGTGCCGCCCTGGGGCGCAGCGCCCACTCCGTCTGAGCGGGCGCCCGCCCCGTCGCGGACCCAGGAGGCGCCGGGCTGAACCCTGCGTCTCGTCCCCCGGCCTGCCCCCGGTCGGCCCCTGGTTGACCCTGGTTATCGTCCGGATCCCGTAAACCGGGCCGTCACGGCTCTCCGGCCGCCTTAACCTGGGTCCGCGACCACCTCCTCATGGCTGCTGGACGGCTACCTGAGGAATGCCCATGACGCGGCGGCAACCGCGATCAGGGCGCAGAGGCGGATGGTCCGGGGTGTGCTGTCAACCACGTCCCGGACCGCTCTGGCCACCTCGCCGATCCACGAGCCGAACTCCGGGTCGTGAATCCGCCCTTCGTGACGGCGTCCCCCGCTCCCGCGGGGCCTGATAGCAGTCATCGGGGCCCCCTCCCCATATGCGCTGTCCGAGATCGATGTCTCGGAACTGTCGATCGGCCCGATCAGGAATCCGTTGCCTGCCGGTCCGAGGCGCACCATGGGCGGAATCCCCGCCGCTGCCGCGCCGCCGACCCGGTAGGAGGGATTCCGGACCTTTCCCTGATGTTCACAGGTGACCCACCGCGCACGCAACGAATACGAGCGGGATTCGAGGTTCCGTACGAAGGGTGACGATCAGATCACAGCTTGCGATAGCTTTTGATCCTGATTTGTCCAGCAATGCGAAGTTGGCTGTCCGATTTGTCCGTCGCGCTTTCCGGAATTTTGGGTCAGCGCGCGACACGCCGCCATTTGTCTCAGAGGACGGCATCGGGCGGCATATCCGGGCCGCCGCGCCACGTCTCCACAAGGCCGGGACCGCGCTCGGATGGGGATGTGTCCAAGACGATGTTACCGAAAGTGACGCCTCCGTCACGCATCAACGACCGGGTGGCGGCTTCAGCCCCCGAGGTCGCGTACGGCGTTCTCGAGGCACCGCGTGAGCGCCTCCACCCGCTCCTCCGTCACCGGCTCGTCGCCGTGGGCCTCGGGCAGGTCCGCGCGGCGCACCACCACGAGCGCGCGGTGCCTCTCGTCGATCTCGTCGAGCGGCAGCACGCGGCACTCGCCCCGGACGAAGACCAGCGCGACGTCCGGGTCGGCCGACTCCAGCAGCCGCCGTACGCAGTCGGGGTCCAGCAGCGCCATCGCGCCTCCCTCGCCGGTGTCTCCTACGGCCGCGTGCCCGCGCCCGTCGTGACCTCCTTGATCCGCTCCCGGCCCGAGTCGGGCGCGAGCGGCGGGGTCTGCATGCCCGCCCCGCGCCGCATTCCCTCGATCACGGCGCGCAGGGCGTCCACCGCGCTGTGCCGGGGCCGCCAGCCCAGCTCCTCGCGGGCGCGGGAGGTGTCCATGATCGGCACCTGCAGGACCATCTCCACCATGCCGGGCGAGGCCGGGATCAGCCGCAGATGCCAGCCGGCCGACACCGCCGTGCGCACCACCGCGGCAGGGACCGGCACCCGCCGCGCGCCGAGCAGGTCCGCCAGCACCACGGGGTCGATCACGGGGTCGGCGGCGATGTTGAACGCCCCCCGCACGTCGCGGGTGAGCGCCAGCCGGAACGCCTCGCCGGCGTCCCGCGAGTGGAGCGCCTGGAACCGCAGGCGCGGCATGTCCGGCACGAACGGGATCAGCTCCGCCCGCACCAGCCGCTGCGGCAGGAACGGCCCGGCGAACAGCCGCCGCTGCTCGGTCGCGGCCTCCTCCTTGAAGATGAACCCCGGGCGCATCCGCACCACGCGGATGTCCGGGTGGTCGCGCTCGAAGATGTCGAGCACGCGCTCGATGTAGGCCTTCTCCCGTCCGTACGCGGCGTTCGGCCAGCCATGGGTCGGCCAGGACTCGTCGACGGGCGGGTCCTTCGGCCCGGGCGAGTACGCCCCCACGGACGACGAGCAGACGAGGACGGAGACCCCGGCGCGGACGGCGGCGTCGAAGACGCGCATGCTGCCGAGCACGTTGGAGTTCCAGGTGGTGATCGGGTCGTGCGAGGGCTGGAACAGCCAGGCCAGGTGCACGACCGCGTCGGCGCCGGCGAAGATCGGATCGAGGTCGTCCCTGAAGACGTCGGCCGTACGCCACTCGGTCTTCGCCGGCTGCCAGCCCGGCTTCCGCCTGGCCACGCCGACGACGGAGGTCACTCCGGGCTCGGATTCCAGGGCCGCGAGCACGCTCGTGCCGACGTTTCCGCTCGCACCAACCACGACAACTCGCATGAAAGACTCCGTTTCCCGGCATCAGTCGTCACAAACCGCGATTGCGGCCATCCCCGACAAATCGACGATCATGCACCCCACGCTCGCCCGGCTGGAGCGAGCCCCAAGATGGAGCTCCAGATTTCCCCTGGGACAATGCGGGGAAATCAGTGGTGGCGCGGGAATACCGCTACCTAGGAGGATTAAGTTCTCAATCTGGTCAGAGAGGCGGAGCGGCAGAGATGGCTCAGATCGTCGGTGGCGGACGCCCCGTCAATGACGCCGAGCGAAGGGTCATCGCGCACCTGCGGGACAACGCCCCTGACGACTGGCTGTTGCTGCACAACATCGAGATCCCGCGCGGGGCCGACCTGTTCGAGGTGGACGTGGTCGTGCTCACCGGCCACTCGCTCGTGGTGATCGACGTGAAGGGAGCCCGGGGCCGGTTCGAGGTGTCGGGCACCCGGTGGTTCCCCCAGCACCGGGAGGCGTTCGGCTCGCCGGTGGCCAAGCTGCGCGGCACCGCGCGGGCGCTGAAGGGCCTGCTGATCGAGGAGCACCGCGAGCTGGAGCGGTTGTACGTCGACAACGTGGTGGTGCTGACCGCCCCCGGAGCCGTCCTCGTCGACCCCAGCGGCCGGGACGCCCGGCACGTCACCACGATCCCCGGGCTCATCCCCATGCTCAGCGACGCGTCCCGGGTGCGGCACGGATGCAGCCGCGACGCCGAGCCGTACCGCACCGCGATCCTGGAGGCGCTGAACGGCACCGTGCGCCGCTCGACCGCGCCCCCGCGCTTCGGCAACTGGGAGGTGGAGGAGCAGCTCGGCGGTGACAGCCGGGTCACCGAGTATCGCGCCGTCAACTCGACCGCCCCGACCAGCGGGACCGTGCTGCTGCGGGTCTACCGCGCCGACCCGATGGCCGAGCAGCGGCGGCGGGTGGCCGAGCAGCGCCGGATCGCCAACGCCTACCAGTCGCTCGCGAAGATCCCGCCACATCCCTGCGTCGTACGCTCACGGGACTTCTTCGCGATCGACGACGAGAGCCGGTTCGTGCTCGTGCTCGACGACGTCCACGGGCAGGCCCTGCACCTGCACCTCACCGGGCGGAAGCTGGGCATCGACGCCAAGCTCGCCGTGATGGAGGACATGCTGGACGGCCTCGCCCACGTCCACGCCAACAACGTCATCCACCGGGCGCTGACCCCCGCCTGCGTGCTCGTCACCGACGACGGGAACGGGATGCTGACCGGCTTCGACTACGCCAAGCCCGGCCCGCGCAAGCACACCGTGGCCAACGAGCTGCCCAACATCCTCGACGTCCACTACGTCGCTCCCGAGTGCCGGGCCCGCCCCGACCGGATGACCCCCGCCGCCGACGTGTACTCGGCCGGGGTGATCGCCTTCCAGCTCCTCACCGGCGAGCTGCCCGCGCCCGGCGTGGACGCCGAGCCGGACGCCGGAGGCGTCGCCCCCGAGGTCATGGACCTCGTACGGCGGATGCGCGACCCCACACCGGCCAAGCGGCCCGACGCGGCCACGGCCCTCGCGGAGCTGCGGGTGGCCCGCGACGCCCAGCCCCGGCGGCGCGCGCCGTTCGGCGGCAGGATCAGGAGCGCACTGCGCCGCCTGTCCCGTCACTGAGAGCCGGACACGGGACCTTCGCCACTTCTCCCATGACCCGGGAAAGGCTAGCCTCCAGGTCATGATTCGGGTGTTCCTGGTGGACGACCACGAGGTCGTACGGCGTGGGGTGGCGGCGTTGCTGGACGCCGAGGACGACATCGAGATCGTCGGCGAGGCGGGGACGGCCGAGTCGGCCGTGGCCCGCATCCCCGCGCTGAAGCCGGACGTGGCGGTGCTCGACGTGCGCCTGCCCGACGGCAGCGGCGTGGACGTCTGCCGTGAGGTGCGCTCGAAGGTGCCCGGCCTGGCCTGCCTGATGCTGACCTCCTACGCCGACGACGAGGCGTTGTTCAACGCGGTCATGGCCGGGGCGGCCGGTTATGTGCTCAAGCAGATCCACGGCTCTGACCTGGTGGGCGCGGTGCGCACGGTGGCCGGCGGGCAGTCGCTGCTCGACCCGCAGACCACGGCCGCGATGCTGCACCGGCTGCGC
>NZ_FTNI01000006.1 GCF_900156315.1 Microbispora rosea
AAGCTCGCCTCAAGATGAGGTCTCCCACCACCTTGTGTGGGTAAGGCCCCCTAGAGATGATGGGGTTGATAGGCCGGAAGTGGAAGCGCAGTAATGTGTGGAGCTGACCGGTACTAATAGGCCGAGGACTTGACCATATTATGCTCGCGTTCACTATGTGATCTCAGAGACAGCAACCGTGTGGTTGTGTGTTTCGTGGGGTTACGGCGGTTATGGCGGTAGGGAAACACCCGGTTACATTCCGAACCCGGAAGTTAAGCCTGCCAGCGCCGATGGTACTGCACCGGGGACGGTGTGGGAGAGTAGGACGCCGCCGGACAATCTTTGGTATGTGGGAGGGTCATCCTTTGTGGGTGGCCCTTCCGCATTTCCGGGGGGTGTTTCCTTCTTCCGGCTTCCGGGGTTCCCGTGGTGGGTGTTTCGCCGGCGGGTGTGTTTGTTTTCCCCCGCGCCTGGTTGCGGGTGTGGTGGGTGGCGTGTGGAGGGGTGGTGCCCCGGTCATGGTTGGCCGGGGCTTTCGCATGTCCAGGGCCCGTTCTTTCGGGGGCCTGTCTAGGGGGCCGTTCCTTCCGGGGGCACCGTGTAGTAGTGCTTTGTTAGGTGATCAGGGTGGTCGTTGAGAGCAGGTGGGGCAGCGGCCGGTCCAGGTGGCCAGGAGCACCTGGAGTTCTTTGAGGATCGTGTAGAGGGTCAGGCTGCGGCTTTTGGGTCGTGTAAGCGCAGTTCGGTACAGAACAGGTGGGCGGCGGTGACCAGGGTGACGTGGCGGTGCCAGCCGATCCAGGAGCGGCCTTCGAAGTGGTCCAGGCCCAGGCCGGTTTTCAGCTCGCGGTAGTCGTGCTCGATCCGCCAGCGGATCTTTGCCAGGGCGACCAGCGTGGCGGGCGGGGTGTCGGCGGACAGGTTGGTCAGCCAGTACTTGATCGGCTCGGTCTCACCGGCAGGCCATTGCGCGATCAGGACACTGACCGGCAGCGATCCGTCGGCTGCGGGGCGGGGCCTGCGTCCGGCGACGCGAACGGGCAGGATGACGAACTGGGAGGCCATGGCTCCTTTGGAGCCGGTGCGCCAGGTCACCGTCAGTGCTGCCTGCCGCCCGGCGGCCAGCACGTGCTCGCGCAGACTGATCGGCCGGGTGGGGTAGCGGTGCGGGCGGGGCGGGCGGCCGCGGCCCGAATAGGTGGCCGGGTCGGGTTCGTCGGTGGCGTGGTGGGCGGTGACGGCGCCTTTGACCTGCACCACGTAGTGCAGGCCGCGTTCGGCAAGGGCCGCGCGCAGGTGAGCGTTGTCGCCGTAGGCGGCATCGGCCACCACCAGCGGGGGCGCAAGGCCCCATGCGGCCAGCTCATCGAGCATCTCCACGGCGAGCTGCCATTTGGGGCGGTGGCCCTGGTCGGCGGGGATGGCGCAGCGGGTGCGGCGCGCGGTGATCTGTTCGGCGGCGACTTCATCAGGGGCCTGCTCGACGTCCCAGGAGGGTGGCAGGAACAGGCGCCAGTTCAGGGGGCAGGAGGCGGCGTCGGTGACGGCGTGGACGCTGACGCCGATCTGGCAGTTGCCGACCTTGCCCAGGGTGCCGGAGTGCTGCCGGGCCACCCCGGGTGAGGCGATCCCGTCCTTGGGGAAGCCGGTGTCGTCGATCACCCACGCCTCAGGGGCGATGGTGTCGATCGCCCGGGTGGCCAAGTGCCGGCGCACTTGGGTGAGGTCCCAGGTGGAGGAGGTGAGGAACTGCTGCAGTCTTTGGTGGTCGATGCCCAGGCGTTCGGCCATCGGCTGCATCGACTTGCGGCGGCCGTCCAGCAGCAGGCCCCGCAGGTAGGTCAGCGCTTTGGCCCGCTGATCCCGGCGGGTCAAAGGAGCGAACATCTCAGCGGCGAAGGACTCCAGTTGCCGGCGGACATGCGCGAGGTGCTCGGGGGTCACGCCCGCATCCCACCACTACCTACAGAAACCGACCAGACACAACAGGCTGACCTAACAAAGCACTAGTAGGGGGTGCTGTGGGACGCGGGGAGGGGGTGTCCCCCCGCCTCCGTGGGTGGCATGGGCTGGTGTGGGGTTGCCTGGTCGGCTCGTCGTGTGGGCTGGCTCGTGTCATGGGGTGATGCTGTCGGCGGCGCGAGCGGTGGTGCGGGAGGAGCGGAGCGGGCGGGAGGGAGGACCGCAGCGAAGGCCCAGCGGAGCGGGCTTCGCGAGGACCGGAGCTTCCGGCCGGCGCAGTGACGTCCCAACCTCCGACCCCACCCCACCTACCGCGCCCCCAACCCCCAACCTCATCCGGCCGCCGACCCGACCGACCCCGACCGGCGGCTCAACCGCAACAACCCCGACCCGACCGATTCCCAACGCCCATCACCACGAGAGCGGACCCCGCCCTGCTACGCCTGCTCATGACACCTGCACGACGTACCACCTCATGAAGGGGTGGCCATGAGTTCCCGTACGCTGAGGGTCGTGGAATATCGAGCCGTCGAGCAAGCGATCATGGCACGGGGAGTGGAGTGGGATTTCAGCCCCACTCTTGATCGGATCACCGCACTGATGGAGATCCTCGGCGACCCCCAGAATTCGTACAAGGTCGTTCATGTCGCGGGCACCAACGGGAAGACGAGCACCGCGCGCATGGTCGAGGCGCTGCTGCGCGAGCGTAACCTGCGGGTGGGCCGCTACACGAGCCCTCATCTGCACTCGATGCGTGAGCGCATCTCGATCGACGGCGAGCCCCTGTCGGAGGAGCGGTTCGCCGAGGTGTACCAGGACGTCGCGCCCTACCTCGAGATGATCGACGCCAGGGTGGGCAAGCTGAGTTTCTTCGAGGTGCTGACGGCGATGGCGTTCGCCGCGTTCGCGGACGCTCCCGTGGACGTCGCCGTGGTCGAGACCGGTATGGGCGGCACCTGGGACGCGACGAACGTGGCCGACGGGACGGTCGCCGTCATCACGCCCGTCTCGCTGGATCACACGGACTACCTCGGCCCGGACATCGCGACGATCGCCGGAGAGAAGGCCGGCATCATCAAGCCGAAGGCGACGACGGTGCTGGCGCAGCAGGCGCTGCCTGCCGCCGAGGTGCTGATGCGGCGGGCGGCCGAGGTCGGTGCGGTGGTCGCCCGCGAGGGGTTGGAGTTCGGCGTGCTGCATCGCGAGCTCGCGATGGGCGGTCAGATGCTCCAGCTCAGGGGCTTGAAAGGCGTGTACGAGGACGTGTTCCTGCCCTTGTACGGCGCGCACCAGGCGGGCAACGCCGCAGGCGCCCTGGCCGCGGTGGAGGCGCTGACGGCCGGCGACGACCCGCTGGGCGATGAGGTCGTACGGCAGGCCTTCGCGCAGGTGAGCAGCCCCGGCCGGCTGGAGATGGTGCGGCGGGGCCCGACCGTCCTGGTCGACGCGGCGCACAACCCGGCGGGCATGGAGGCCACGGTCGAGGCCCTGACCGAGGCGTTCGGGTTCACCCGGCTCGTCGCCGTGGTGGCCGTGATGGCGGACAAGGACGTGGACACGATTTTGGACCTGCTGGAACCGGTGGTCGAGGAGATCGTGGTCACCCGCAACTCCTCTCCTCGCTCGCTCAGCCCGGACGATCTCGCGACGCGTGCGGAGGCCGTGTTCGGCGAGGGGCGTGTCCACATCGAGGACCGGCTCGACGACGCCATCGACAGGGGCATCGCGCTGGCCGACCAGGGCGACGAGATCGGCTCGGGCGTCCTCATCACCGGTTCGGTCGTGACCGCGGGCGAGGCGCGCATCCTCCTCAAGGCCGCCAAATGAGCAGCGCCGTGTTCGAGGTGACCCCCGGCATGCGCCGGCTCTGTGCGACCGTCCTCGGGATGCAGGCGATCGTCGTCGCGCTCATCATCCCGGTGGCGATCACCATCAACGGCGTGTCCACTCCGATCGCGCTGACGGTCGGGCTCGGTCTGGCCGTCCTGTGCGTGGTGGTCGCCGGCATGCTGAAACGCCCGTACGCCTATATCGCAGGCACTGTGCTGGAAGTCCTGACAATCGCCACAGGATTCCTGGTCCCGGTCATGTTCTTCCTCGGGGTGATCTTTGCCGCCCTGTGGATAACGGCCATCTTCGTCGCTCGCCGTGTCGAGGGGACGACGAAGCGCTAAAGTCGGCAAGCATGGCCGTCCCTCCCGTACCGCAGGCTCGGGCCGCCGTGCCGGTCCGAGCCGTGCGCGTCCCTCTGCTGGTCGACGTCGTCATCGGGCTGCTCACCCTGGTGGCCCTTCCTCTCGCGCTCGTCGCCATCCCGAACACGATCTCCGTTGTGGCGGCGCTGCTGCCGCCCGGCGTGTCGCAGGTCGACATGATCCGCGCGCACGGCCTGGCGCTGCCCGCCATGCTGGTGACCGTGCCGCTCGCCGCGGTCGCGGTACGCAGGTTCCGCGCGGCGCCGATCCTCGTGGCGGGGCTCACGCTGCTCGCGCTCGCCGACGTCGCGGGGGGCTACACCGACACCGTCGCGCTCGTCGGCGTGCTGCGCGTGCTCCACGGGATCGGCGCGGGCATGCTCGTTCCGGCGACTCTGGTCGCGGTCGCCGAGCGTCCCCGGCACCGGGTGCTGCTGCCGATCTGGGCGGGCGCGCTCGCCGCCTCGTTGCTGTCGGCCCAGGCTCTCGCCCTGTGGGCGATCCGGGACGTGTCCTCCTGGCAGGTCACCCTTCAGCCGTACCCGCTGCTCACCGGGGTGGCGCTGGCCCTCGCCGCGGCATACCTGGTGCTCTGGATGATCTCCGGCGACGGCGTCTCGCGGGCCGAGGGGGAGATCCTGCCCGCGGGCCGGCCGACGTCGGTGGAGCGCGGGCGGCTCGCGCTCGCCATCGTGCCCGCCGCGGCCATCGCGGTGCTGGGCGTCGGGATCACCTTCGACTGGCCGCCGCGCCTGGTCGTCGTCGCCGCGGCCGTCGTGGTGGTGGCGATGCTGGCCCTCGCGGCACTCGGCACGTTCGAGGGGCCCGGCGGCCGTACGCTCGCCTTCGTCAACGTCGCGGTGGGCCTGGTGGTGTTGCCGACCGCGGCGCAGATGACCTACATCGAGCTCGGCGGCCCGCTGGGCGGTCCCGGCCTCAAGGGTCTGTGGGTGCCGTTCCTGGTGGCCGCGGCGACCGCCCTCGTGGGCGCCGTCCTCGCGGGCCGGGCGCCCGAGGCGTTCGCGGCTCGGATGACGGTCCTCGGTCTCGCGGCCGTCGTCGTGGGGCTGGCCGCGATCAGGCTGCTGGTCCCGGCGCCGTCGGGCACGCCACTGGTGGTGCCGTTCGTCCTGCTGGCCGCGGGGTCGGCGGTGGCGCTGGTCGGCGCGTTCCGCACGGCGGGTCTCGGGTCGGCGATGCTGGGCCTGTCGCTGTGCTTCCCGGCCGTGCTCGCGGGCTTCCTGCTCGGCACCGGCATCCAGGTGAACCGGCTGCGCGACGCCGCGGAGACCGCGCAGGGTGACGGAAACGCCCTGGTCAACGGGTTTATCGACGCGCTGCACATGTGGGCGCTTGTCGGTGGGTTCGTCGTGGTCGGAGTGATCGTGCTCGCCTCCGTCCTGGCCCGGCGGGCCGCCGCCGCGTCGGCGGATGGTGACGTGGTGATCCCGTTGCCGACCCCGTCTCCGGAGGAGGACGACGACGTCTCCGGGAACGCCGGCCCCGCGCACTGACACGGCACACGCAGGAAGACCCGCCGTCCGCACGCGGCCACGCCCGAGATGCTCCGCCGCTCCGCCCCAGACCCGCCGGAACCGGACCCGCCGGGACCGGCCTCGTCCGATCGGAGCGGCGTTCCCGGACCGGTAAGCTGCCGTTGCGTCGGAGCTTCCGAGCCGGAGCTCCCCAGACGCTTGACGGGTGGGCCCGCGATCCGCCGGGTCACCGTGTTTGGCGAGTCAAACGACTTTAGGAGAAGAGACCGTGTCCGAGCGTACGCTTGTCCTGATCAAGCCCGACGGGGTCCGTCGCGGCCTCATCGGGGACGTCATCGGCCGCATCGAGCGCAAGGGCCTCAAGATCGTGGCGATGGACCTGCGCACGCTCGACGCCGAGACGGCAAAGGCCCACTACGCCGAGCACTCCGAGCGTCCGTTCTTCGGCGAGCTGGTGGAGTTCATCACCGGCGGCCCGCTGGTCGCGATGGTGCTCGAGGGTCCGCGGGCCGTCGAGGCGTTCCGCGCGCTGGCCGGCCTGACCGATCCGGTGAAGTCCGCGCCCGGCACCATCCGCGGCGACCACGCCCTGGAGATCGGCGAGAACGTCGTGCACGGCTCCGATTCTCCGGAGTCCGCGGCCCGGGAAATCAAGATTTTCTTTCCCGACCGTTTCTAGTCCTTGCCACACGAGAGGCCCCGGTTTAAACCGGGGCCTCTCGTGTTTTTCCAGGTGGTGACCGAGCTTAGGCAGGGGGACATCGGTTTTTCCGGGGGCTTGAGAGCTCGATGTGCCCAGTGATGAGCACATGCCGTTACGATTCGAATGCGATGCGTCATCCCGCACTCCCGCTGAACCCGGTAACCGCTAACCACCTGAAGGAAGGCTTCCTTCCGCATGGGCAGCAAGCTGACATTCCTGGGCCGTGACATGGCTGTCGACCTTGGCACGGCGAACACTCTCGTCTACGTCCGAGGGCGCGGCATCGTCCTGAACGAGCCGTCCGTCGTCGCCATCAACGTCACGACAGGCAAGATCGTGGCAGTTGGGATAGAAGCGAAGCGGATGATCGGGCGGACGCCCGGAAACATCGTCGCGATTCGTCCCCTGAGGGACGGTGTCATCGCGGATTTCGATGTGACCGAGCGAATGCTGCGGTACTTCATCCAGAAGATCCACAAACGGCGGCATTTCGTGCGGCCGCGCATCATCGTGGCCGTGCCGAGTGGCATCACCGCGGTGGAGCAACGCGCCGTGAAGGAAGCCGGCTACCAGGCCGGGGCCCGCCGTGTGTACATCATCGAGGAACCGATGGCGGCCGCGATCGGAGCGGGCCTGCCGGTCCACGAGCCGACCGGGAACATGGTCGTCGACATCGGCGGCGGCACCACCGAGGTGGCCATCATCTCGATGGGCGGCATCGTGACCAGCCAGTCGATCCGCGTCGGGGGCGACGAACTCGACCAGGCGGTCATCGCCTTCGCCAAGAAGGAGTACTCGCTGATGCTGGGCGAGCGCACGGCGGAGGAGGTCAAGATCGCCGTCGGGTCCGCCTGCGTCACGGGCGAGGACTTCCACGCCGAGGTGCGCGGCCGCGACCTGGTCAGCGGCCTGCCGAAGACGGTCGTCATCAGCGCCGAGGAGATCCGCCGGTCGATCGCCGAGCCGGTCAACGCGATCGTCGACGCGGTGAAGTCGACGCTGGACAAGTGCCCGCCGGAGCTCTCCGGCGACCTGATGGACCGGGGAATCGCCGTGACCGGCGGCGGCGCCCTGCTGCGCGGCATGGTCGACCGGTTGCGTGAGGAGACCGGCATGCCGGTCCACCTGGCCGAGAACGCGCTCGACTCGGTCGCGCTCGGCTCCGGGCGATGCGTGGAGGACTTTGAAGCCCTCCAGCAGGTGCTCGTGCCGGAGCCCCGCAACTAAGGAGCGTCATGAGAGACACCCGCCGCGCCCGTCTCATGCTCGGACTCCTCCTCGCCGTGGCGCTGATCCTCATCACGGTGGATCGCCGGGCCGGGAACGACCACGTCCTCGGCCCGGTGCGCGACTTCGCGGGCGCCGTGTTCGGGAAGGCCGAGCGCGTCGGCGCCGCCGTCACCAGGCCGATCACCGGATTCGTCGGCATGCTGCGCGACGCGCCCTCCGCGCGGCGCGCCATCGCCGACCTGCGCAAGGAGAACGCGCGGCTGCGGGACGAGGTGTCGGCGCAGCGGCTCGACACGGCGCGGGCCGACAAGCTGGACCGCATGCTCGGGCTGGCGGGGCTCGGCCGCTACCGCATCGTGCCGGCCCAGGTCGTCGCGCGGCGTACGGTGGCCGGTTTCGAGGACACTGTCGAGATCGACGCCGGCACCGGTGACGGCATCCGGCCCGACATGACGGTGCTCAGCGATGCCGGGCTGGTCGGCCGCGTCGTCCAGGCGGGCCCGGCCGGCTCGACGGTGGCCCTGCTGACCGACCCGGCCCTGTCGGCCGGGGCCAGGCTGGAGGGCGGCAACGAGCTCGGCGTCGTGAGCGGCCTCGGCGAGGCGGGCGGCGGCGGCAACCTCATCAGGTTCCGCCTGCTCGACTCCACCGTGCCGATCGGCGTGGGCCGCCGGATCGTCTCGTTCGGTTCCCAGCAGAGCAAGCCGTACGTGCCGGGGGTGCCGATCGGCGTGGTCGAGCGGGTGGACAACACGCCGGGCGAGGTGACCAGGACGGCCTACGCGCGGCCCTTCGCCGACTTCTCCGCGCTGGACGTCGTCGGCGTGGTGGTCGCGACGCCGAAGCGTGATCCGCGTGACGCGGTGCTGCCGCCGAAGCCGCCGCCGCCGAAGCCGCCGCGTGAGGACAAGCGGCATGGCGACGACAGCCGCGGGCAGGGGCGCGCCTCGCTGGAGGCCGAGTGGGGGCTCGGCGACGGGGGCCGCGGGGCGGGCGACGAGTCGCGGGCCACGGCCGAACGGCAGATGCCCGAGGCCGCGCGGGAGCGGCGCGGCCGGCACGGCACGCAGGCCGTGGACGGGGAGCAGCGCGCCCAAGAGCGGTACGCCCAGGAACAGCAGGGGCACGAGCAGCAAGGACACGAACAGCAGGGGCACGAGCCGCCCGCCGCGCACGAACCGCCCGCCGCCGCCGAGCCGCGCGACGCGCCCCGGCAGCACGATGGCCGCGGTGAGAGGGACTGACCCATGGCCCGCAACATCCTCGCCGCGCTGCTGCTCTTCGTCGCTCTGGTGCTTCAGGCCAGCGTGGTCAACCGGCTGCTGTTCTCCTGGGCGCCCGACCTGGTGCTGTTGACGGTGGCCGCACTCGCGACCAGGCGCGGGGCCGTGCCGGGTGCGGTGATCGGCTTCTGCGGCGGGCTCGCCTACGACCTGCTGCCTCCCTCCAACCACACGCTGGGCCAGTACGCGCTGGTGCTGTGCGCCCTCGGCTACGCGGCCGGGCGGTTGGGAGACCGGGTGCCGCTGCTCGCGGTGGCGGTGTGCGGCGTGGTCGCGCCCGGCATGCTGGCGGGTCTGGGCGCGTTGATCGGCGCGCCGGGGGTCACCTGGGCGGTGCTCGCGACAGCATGGCCCCGGGCCGCGGTCTGCAATCTCGTGGCCGCTCCGCTGGTGCTCTGGGCGGTCAAGGTCACGCACGGCGGCCATCGCAGGCGCGCAGGCGGTGGCGAGCTCGTGCCGAGCTGGAGACGGGGGACGGCATGACACGTTTGCGCGGACGCCTGATCGTCCTTCAGGTAATGGTCATCGCCATGATCGTGGTGCTTGTCGTCCGGCTGTGGCAGGTCCAGGTGGTGCAGGGGTCGCGGTTCGTCACGGTCGCGACGGAGACGCGCACCCGCGAGGTGCGGGTGCCCGCCCTGCGCGGGGCGATCCTCGACGCCTCCGGCCGCCCGCTCGTGCGCAACCGTACGACGCTGGTGGTCTCCGTGGACCGTGGCCGGCTGGAGCGGATGCCGGACGGCGGCGACGCTGTCCTGCGGCGGCTGTCCGCCGTGCTGAAGGTGCCGCTGTCGAAGCTGAAGCAGGAGATCCGGGCGTGCGGCCCCGGGATCAGCCGCCCGTGCTGGCCCGGCTCGCCGTACACGCCGATCCCGGTCGCCGACAACGTCAACCCCCGGGCGGCGCTGCAGATCCTGGAACGCCAGGAGGACTTCCCCGGCGTCACGGCCGACATCCAGGCGATGCGCGACTATCCCAACGGCAAGGACGCCGCACAGCTCCTCGGCTACCTGCAGCCGGTGACCCAGAGCGAGCTGGAAAAGCGCGAGGGTCTCAAGGCCAACTACTCGGGCGTCGACCTCACCGGCCGCGACGGGCTCGAGCGCACCTATGACTCCGCCCTGCGCGGCACGCCCGGACTGCGCAACGTCCAGGTCGACCGCATGGGCAAGGTCATCACGGTCAACCAGCAGTCCGACCCGGTCCCCGGCGACATCCTGGTGACCAGCATCGACGCCAAGGTGCAGCGCATCGTCGAGAAGTCCCTGGACCAGGCCATGCAGGAGGTGCCCAGCTCGGACGGCGCCGCCGGTGTGGTGCTCGACATCAAGACCGGCCGGGTGATCGCGATGGCCAGCCGGCCGACGTACGACCCCAAGGTCTGGACGGGCGGCATCGCGGAGAAGGACTACCGGCGGCTGCTGTCGGACAAGTCGGGCAAGCCGTTGGTGTCGCGGGCGATCGCCGGCGAGTACGCGCCGGGTTCGACCTTCAAGATCAGCTCCGTGTCGGCGATGATCGCCGACGGCGAGCCCCTGCACGGCACCTACCAGTGCCCGGGTTCCTACAACGTCGAGGGCCGGTCGTACCCGAACGCGGGCGGCATGAGCCTGGGCGCGATCTCGCTGCACGAGGCGCTGGTCAAGTCGTGCGACACCGTGTTCTACAAGGCGGGGTACGAGGAGTGGCTGCGCGACGGCGGCAAGACGCCCAAGGCCAAGGTCAAGGAGCCGATGCCGAATATGGCCAAGGCCTACGGCTTCGGCAAGCGCACCGGCATCGACCTGCCCGGCGAGTCCGCCGGCCGCATCCCGACCCGCGCGTGGAAGCTCGACCTGTACAACACCACGAAGTCGGAGATGTGCAAGCGGGCCAAGATCGGCTATCCGGAGATGAAGGACCAGAGCCGGGCCGCGTTCGCCAAGCGGCTGGCCAACGAGAACTGCCTGGAGGGCATGATCTTCCACGCCTACGAGGCGGTCAACCTCTCGATCGGCCAGGGCGACGTCCTGGTCACCCCTCTTCAGCTCGCGCGGGCGTACGCGGCGCTGCTGGGCGACGGCAACGTGCGCAGCCCGCGTGTCGGCTGGGCGCTGATGCGTCCGGACGGCACCCTTAAGCAGGAGATCCCGGTCCCGGTCGTGGCGCACCTGCCGGTCAACGACGAGACCCGCACCTACATCCGCAAGGCGCTCAGCGAGGTGCCCTCGGACGGCACGGCCGCGGCGGTGTTCCGCGGGTTCCCGTTGAACATCGTCAAGATCGGCGGCAAGACCGGTACGGCGGAGGTCTACGGCAAGGAGGACACGTCGTGGTTCGCGTCCTTCGCGCCTGCGGACAATCCGCGGCTGGTCACCGTGGTCATGGTGGCGCAGGGCGGCTTCGGCGCCTCGACCGCCGCGCCCGCGGTGCGGCGCATCTGGGAGGGGATCTACGGCCTCGGCAAGGGGGACGACGGCAAGCCGCTCAAGCCGGCGCTTCCGGACGGCAAACCGGTGACGCGGCTGCCGGCCATCAGCCGCGAAACGCAGTGAGGCGGATCTGCCATGACTGAAGCCATCGGGGTACGGCGGAGGTCGCTCGCGAGCCGCGTCGTCGGCCGGGGATCGGTCGTCTGGCGGATGGACTGGCTGCTGTTCGGCGCGGTGGTCGCGCTCAGCGCGGTCGGCACGCTGCTGGTCTGGTCGGCCACCCGGACGTGGTCGTCGATCGAGCCGACGGGCATGGCCAAGAAGCACGTGCTCAACCTGCTCATCGGCCTGGCCCTCTACAGCGCGGTCGCGGTGAGCGACTACCGCTGGCTGCGCACGTACGCGCCGGTCCTGTACGGCATCGCCGTCGTCGGGCTGATCCTGGTCATCAGTCCGATGGGTTCGACGATCAACGGCCACCACTCGTGGATCCTGCTCGGAGGGGGCTTCGCCCTGCAGCCCGCCGAGCTGATGAAGCCGGCGCTGGTGGTGATACTGGCGCGGCTGCTGGCCCCGACGTCCGAGAAGGGGAAGATCAAGGACCGGCCGAGGGCCTCCGGTCTCGCGCTGTCCCTGGCGGCGGCGGGCGCGGCGGCGGCGCTGGTCATGCTGCAGCCCGACCTCGGCACCACGATGGTGCTGATGGCGACGACCGGCGCGATCATCGTCTTCGCCGGGATACGCAAGCGCTGGGTGCTGGCCGGGGTGCTGCTCGCGGCTCTCGCGGGGCTGGCGGTGTGGTCGCTGGGGCTGCTCAAGCCCTACCAGGTGGCGCGCTTCACCGCGCTCATCGACCCGTCGAGCGACCCGCGCGGCGTGGGCTACAACAGCACGCAGGCGCTGGTGGCGATCGGGTCCGGCGAGGTCTTCGGCAAGGGCCTGTTCCACGGAGGCCAGACCACGGGACGCTTCGTGCCCGAGCAGCACACCGACTTCATCTTCACCGTCGCGGGCGAGGAACTCGGCTTCGTCGGGTCGGTCACCGTGGTCGCCCTGCTCGGCGTGGTGCTGCTGCGCGGCGTGCGGATCGCCCGGATGTGCGGCGACCGGTTCAGCGCGCTCGTCTCCGCCGGCATCGTCGCGTGGCTGGCCTTCCAGACCCTCGTCAACGTCGGCATGACGATCGGCATCATGCCGATCACCGGCGTGCCGCTGCCGTTCGTCTCCTACGGCGGCACGGCGACGTTCGCGAACATGACGGCGGTGGCCATCTTGCAGGCCATCCATCTCAGGTCGCGGCCCATGTGACCCGCGCCGTCCGCATGAGAGCCGTCCGCAGGGTGGCGGACCCCGGCTCTCACTGGTGCCCGAACCACGCGGCGAACATCATGAGAACGGAACAGGTTCGGGGGCTGAACGGACCATTACGGAGGAACGGTGACTCCGGACGACGAGACGCGGGAACGTCAGCGCGCCCTTGACCTGCTGCGCACGGCATTCCCCGACTACCGGATCGTGTACAGCGCCGGGAGGTGGGCCGCCGCGGCCGCGGGAGACCCGCCCACGGTGTGGTTCGCCGAGACGCCGGCGAGCCTGTGCGGCCAGCTCTTCACGGCCCAGCTGCGCAGCGGCGGCACCATCACTCCTCTTCACTCGGTGGAGAGGGACTCGCAGTGCGCGAGGTGACCGGTTCGTGACACGTACGGCGTTAGCGTGCGGGTGTCACCACTGGGAGAGCCGATGACGACACCCTCACGCGGCGGGGACCGATCCGCCATCCAGATCGCCGGCGGCATTCGCGAGCGCACCCTCGCCGCGCTCGGGGGGCCGCCGACGACCGCGGTCCTCCATCAGATCGCCGACGAGATCCACCTGTGCTGCCCGCGGCTGACCCGCTTCAAGTGCCTGCGCCTGGCGTACGGGTGGACGGTGGAGGAGGCGATCGAGCGCTTCCACGCGATGTGCGACCGCGAGCAGGTCAAGCGCAGGGGACTGAGCGAGCGGTCCTGGCGGGAGTGGGAGGCCGGGGCGCGGCCCGACCGCGACTACACCGACCTGCTGTGCCGCCTGCTCGAGACGGGCCCGGTGCAGCTCGGGTTCGCCAAGGACTACACGCCGCCGGAGATGCGGCCCCCCGACGTCTGGCGGCGGCGTACCGCGCCCGACCTGATCAGCGCCGCCGCGCGGGAGGCGAGCGAGCACGCCGAGCGGGTGGAGACGAGCGAGATCGGCGACAGCACGCTGGAACGGCTGCGCACGCAGGTGATCTGGCTGTCCCGCCGGTACGTCTGGGAGGCGCCGCTGCCGCTGTTCGTGGAGATGCGGGCGCTGCAGGAGCAGACCCGCCGGGCGCTGGAGCGACGCGTCCACCCGGCCCAGGCCGGTGAACTGTTCTTCCTGGCCGGGACGCTGTGCGGGCTGATGGCCAACGCGAGCATGGACATGGGCCGCCGGGTACCCGCCGACACCCTCGCCCGCGCGGCGTGGACGTACGGCAGGATCTCCGGCCACCGGTCGCTCATGGGCTGGGCGCGTGGCATGCAGGCGTCGGTCGCGCTGTGGGACCGGCGGTACGAGGACGCGGTGGGATACGCCGAGGACGGCCTCACCACCCTGCACCGGGGCCAGGGCGCCGCGCGGCTGCACCTGCTGCGGGCGCGGGCGGGCGCGATGCTCGGCCGGACCCGCGAGGCGGAGGACGACCTGCTCAAGGCGGCGGACGCCCGCGAGGCGGGCACCGGGGACGAGCTGCACGACGGGTTCGCCGGGGAGTTCGCCTTCCGGCCCGCCAAGCACGCCTACTACGCGGCGGTCACGCACCTGCACCTCGGACAGGCGGGCCGGGCGATCGAGCAGGCCCGCACCGCGCTCGGCCTGTACGCGCGGGAGGACCGCCAGAACCGGTCGTATGGCTGCGAGGCGATGGCCGGGGCGCACCTGGCCGTCGCCCTCCTGCTGGAGGACGACCCCGGTGCGGCAGAGCGGGCCCTGACGCCGCTGCTGGACCTGCCGCCGGAGCGCAGGATCGACAGCCTGGCAGAGACCCTGCAATCCACGGTGCTGACCTGCACGCCGATGGTGCGGGGAGAGCTCGCCGGGCGGCTGGAGGCGTTCTGCGCGACCGGGCTGCCCCAGTCGGCCGCCCGGGCGCTGCCCGAGGCTCCGTCCGAGGCGCTGGGAGGCGAGGGGGATCCGCGATGAGCGTCTCCACCGTCGCCGGCACCCCGCCCGCGCTCACGGAGGCGTGCCGTCAGGCGGGGCTGAGCGCCGACGGCGCACGGTTGCTGCGCAGTTTCGCCAACGTGGTGTACCACCTGCCGGGCGAGGGGGTCGTCGTCCGCCTGGCGGAGGCCGGCACGCCCGGCAAGTACGACAGACTGGCCACCTCGCTCAAGGTCACGCGCTGGCTGCACGAGCAGGGCTTCCCCGTCACGCTGCCGCTCGACGTGCGCCAGCCGCTGGCCGTCCAGGGCTGCCTGGCGACCTTCTGGCACTACGAGGACGGCGCGGACGACGGCGACCCGGTCCCGCTCGGCCTGCTGCTGCGGTGGCTGCACTCCCTGCCGCCGGTCCCGTTCGCGCTGCCGACCTACGATCCCTTCGGCCGCGTACGGCGGGCCGTGCGGGCGAGCCTCGTCTTGGACGGCGAGGAGCGGGAGTGGCTGCTGGACCGGTGCGCGGCGCTGGAGGAGGCCTGCTACGAGCGCGTCGAGTTCGCCCTGCCGTACGGGCTGGTCCACGGCGACGCGCACCGGGGCAACCTGATCCGCACCGCGGACCGGATCCTGCTGTGCGACTGGGATTCGGCCAGCGCCGGGCCGCGCGAGGTCGACCTGGTGCCCACCCTGCAGGGTGCCCGGTTCGGCCTGTCCGACGCCCAGCGCGACGGCTTCGCCCGCGCGTACGGGTGCGACGTCAGGGACTGGCCGGGCTATCCGGTGCTGCGTGACATCCGGGAGCTCCAGACGCTGACGGCCGTGCTGCGCCTCGGGCACCGCGACGACCGCGCGCACGCGGAGCTGCGCCATCGCCTGGCCTCGCTGCGCGCGGGCGACGACCGGATCTGGCACCCCTTCTGAGGACGGAAGATCCGCAGGGGCCACTCGCCGGAGCCGATACCCTGGAGGCATGTCTGTCGAGTCGTTGTTTCCCCGCCTGGAGCCGCTGCTGCCCAAGGTGCAGAAGCCGATCCAGTATGTCGGGGGCGAGCTGAACTCGACGGTCAAGGACTGGGACGAGGCGACCGTCCGGTGGGCCCTGATGTATCCGGACGCCTACGAGGTCGGTCTGCCCAACCAGGGGGTGCAGATCCTCTACGAGATCCTCAACGAGCTGCCCGAGACGCTGGCGGAGCGCACCTACGCGGTGTGGCCCGACCTCGAGGCGCTCATGCGGTCCGAGGGTGTCCCGCAGTTCACCGTGGACGGGCACCGGCCGGTTCGCGCGTTCGACGTCCTCGGGGTGTCGTTCGCCACCGAACTCGGCTACACCAACCTCCTCACCGCGCTCGACCTGGCGGGGATCCCGCTGGAGGCGGCGGACCGCACCGACGAGGACCCGATCGTGCTGGCGGGCGGTCACGCCGCGTTCAACCCGGAGCCCATCGCCGACTTCCTCGACGCCGCCGTGCTCGGCGACGGCGAGCAGATCGCGATCGCGATCTCCGAGGTGCTGCGCGAGTGGAAGGCCGAGGGCTCGCCCGGCGGCCGCGACGAGCTGCTGATGCGCCTCGCCTCCACCGGCGGGGTGTACGTCCCGAAGTTCTATGACGTCGAGTACCACCCGGACGGCCGCATCATGCGCGTCGTCCCCAACCGCGACGGCGTGCCGACGCGCGTTTTCAAGCACACGGTCATGGACCTCGACGAGTGGCCGTACCCGAAGAAACCGCTGGTCCCGCTCGCCGAGACCGTGCACGAGCGGTTCAGTGTCGAGATCTTCCGGGGCTGCACCCGGGGCTGCCGTTTCTGCCAGGCGGGGATGATCACCCGTCCGGTGCGGGAGCGGTCGATCACCACGATCGGCGACATGGTCGAGGCGGGGATCAAGGAGTCCGGCTTCAGCGAGGTCGGGCTGCTGTCGCTGTCCAGCGCGGACCACTCCGAGATCGCCGACGTCACCAGGGGTCTCGCCGACCGTTACGAGGGCAGCCAGGTCGGCCTGTCCCTGCCCTCCACCCGGGTCGACGCGTTCAACATCGACCTGGCGAACGAGCTGTCCCGCAACGGCCGCCGTTCCGGGCTCACGTTCGCGCCTGAGGGCGGGTCCGAGCGGATGCGCAAGGTGATCAACAAGATGGTCACCGAGGAGGACCTCATCCGCACGGTCACCACCGCCTACTCCAACGGCTGGCGGCAGGTGAAGCTCTACTTCATGTGCGGGCTCCCGACGGAGGAGGACGTGGACGTCCTCGGCATCGCCGACCTGGCCAAGAAGGTCATCAAGGCCGGCCGCGAGGCGACCGGCTCACGTGACATCCGCTGCACGGTCTCCATCGGCGGGTTCGTGCCCAAGCCGCACACGCCGTTCCAGTGGGCCGCCCAGGGTGACCACGAGACGGTGGACCGCCGGCTGCGCGCGCTGCGCGACGCCCTGCGCTCCGACAAGGAGTACGGCAGGGCCATCGGCTACCGCTACCACGACGGCAAGCCGTCGATCGTGGAGGGGCTGCTGTCGCGGGGCGACCGCCGGGTGGGCCGGGTCATCCGGGCCGTCTGGGAGGACGGCGGCCGGTTCGACGGCTGGAGCGAGCACTTCTCGTTCGAGCGGTGGATGGCCGCGGCCGAGCGCGCCCTCGCCGACGTGCCGGTCGACGTGGACTGGTACACGACGCGCGAGCGAGACGAGCACGAGGTGCTTCCCTGGGATCACCTCGACGCCGGTCTCGACCGCGAGTGGCTGTGGCAGGACTGGCAGGACGCGGTCAACAACGTCGAGGTCGAGGACTGCCGCTGGACGCCCTGCTACGACTGCGGCGTCTGCCCCACGATGGGGACGGAGATCCAGATCGGCCCCACGGGCAGAAAACTGCTGCCACTCACCGTGATCTGACGCTCACGGCCTATCCTGAAAGACGATCGACCGAAAGCGGAAGGACGACGGAACTCTGAAACCCGTTCCCGACGGGCCCGCGCCCGAACCCACCGTGCAGCGCCTCCGCGTGCGCTACGCCAAGCGGGGCCGCCTGCGTTTCACCAGTCACCGCGACATCTCCCGCGCCGTCGAAAGGGCGGTGCGGCGAGCCGGCATCCCGGTTGCCTACAGCGCCGGCTTCAGCCCGCACCCGAAGATCTCCTATGCCGGCGCCGCCCCCACCGGAGTGGCGAGCGAGGCCGAGTACCTCGAGATCGGGGTGAACCGGCCGTGCGACCCACGGCAGGTTCGCGACGACCTCGACGCCTCGCTGCCGCCGGGGCTGGACGTGCTCGACGTGGTGGAGGCGCGGGACGGGAACCTCGCCGATCGGCTGGAGGGCTCGGTGTGGGAGCTGCGGCTCCCCGGGGCCGATCCGGGCGAGGCGGAGCGGGCGGTGAAGGAGTTCCTCTCGGCCGACCTGGTGGAGGTCGAACGCCTGACCAAGAAGGGAATGCGGCGGTTCGACGCCCGCCAGGCGGTGCGTTCGCTGGCCGTCGTGGGGGAGCCGGGAATTACGGCAGGTCAGGAGACCGTTCAACCGTGTGTCATACTTCGTATGGTTGTTCGGCACGAAACACCTGCCGTCCGGCCCGATGACGTGCTCATGGGTCTGCGTCTCGTGGCAGGCTTCGCGCCGCCGTCACCCGCTGCGGTGACCAGGCTGGCGCAGGGGCCGCTCGACGCGATGACCGGTGAGCCCGCCGACCCGTTCGCCTTCGACCGGGCAGGCGGAGACCGATAAGACTTGCCGCCGAGGCGCCGACAGGAAGCCCGGCGGACCGCGAGAGACGAGAGCCTTCGCGCGGCGCGGCAACGTGCCCGGAGGCTGACGGGAGAGCGCCCGCATGCTCGACAACGAGCCCACTGACGGGGCTGTGAGCCTTGACGGTGACACGACAACAGAAGAACGCGGCCAGGCCGGGGGAGACGCGGTTTCCTCCGGTCCGTCAGGCGTGTCCACGACCCGGCGCCGCCGGTCGGCGAGCCGCCCGGCCGGGCCGCCGCCCGAGCCCGACGACCTGCCGCCACCGGTGACCACCGTGGCGGCGGCAGCGATGCCGAAGGCCGCGGAAACCACGGAACCGGAGGCCGCGCAGACCACGGCGGCCGAGCCCGGCGAGGCCCCCGCGCAGGAGGAGCCGGTCGCGAAGGAACGGCCCAAGCGGGCCACCCGCCGCCGCACCAAGGCCGCCGAGGAGCCGGTCGCCGAGGAGCCGCCGGCACCGGCCGTCGCGGAGACGGCGCCGTCCGCCACGGAGACCGCATCGGACGCCGCGTCGGCCGTCACGGTGACGGCACCGGCCGCGCAGGACGAGCCGGCCGCGCCCACCCGGCGTCGCCGGAGCCGCAAGCGGACCGACGAGACCGAGCCGTCCCAGCAGCCGGAGCAGGCGGAAACGGTGCAGGCCGAGGAGCCGTCGCGGGACGTGCGGGCCGAGGAGCCCGCCGCGCCGAGGCGCCGCCGCCGGGCCCGTGCGGAAGAGCCGGAGCCGGAACGATCCAGGGCGATGAGCGCCGCTGAGGCGGAGGTCGACGCCGCGCTGCGGCTCAACCTGCCCGACGAGGAGCCGCTGGACGACGAGCCGCTCGACATCGAGGACGTCGACATGGAAGACGTCGACGCCGATGAGGACGGCGGGCGGCCGGACGTGGTGGCCGACCCCTTCGGCCTGTCCGCGCAGCAGCCGTCCGTGCCCTCGGTGACCTTCCAGGCGCCGTCGGCGCTGTTCCAGCCGCTCTTCCAGGCCCCCGACCCGTTCGCGGTGCCGGTGCAGAGGGCCGCGTCGCCCGCGCCCGCACCCGTGGCCGAGCCGGTGGAGGACGAGGAGGCGGAGTCCGAGGAGCCGGAGGAGACCGCCGAGTCCGGCGAGGACGAGTCCGAGGGCGGCGCCCGCAGGCGGCGCCGCCGCAGGGGCGGACGCGGACGCGGTGCCCGCACCAGGGACGGCGAGGACGGCGAGGAGCAGGAAGGCGAGGGCGAGGAGCCGCAGGCCGCGTCGGCCGAGGAGGACGACCGCGAGCAGGCGGAGGACGACTCCGAGGGCCAGGCCGGCACCCGGCGCCGTCGCCGTCGCCGCCGCAGGGGCACGGAGGAGGCCGATCTGGCCCCCGACGACCCGCCGAACACCGTCGTCCGCATCCGGGCGCCCCGCGCGACCAGGTCCACCTCCGTTGACGAGGTCCAGGGCGTACGGGGATCGACCCGGCTGGAGGCCAAGAAGCAGCGCCGCCGTGAGGGCCGCGAGCTGGGCCGGCGCCGTCCCCCGATCATCACCGAGTCGGAGTTCCTGGCCCGGCGCGAGTCGGTCGAGCGACTCATGGTCGTGCGCCGCCAGGGCGGCCGCACCCAGATCGCGGTGCTCGAGGACGGCGTCCTCGTCGAGCACTACGTCGACCGGGAGTCCAGCCAGTCGTACGTCGGCAACGTCTACCTCGGCAAGGTCCAGAACGTGCTGCCCTCGATGGAGGCGGCGTTCGTGGACATCGGCAAGGGCCGCAACGCCGTGCTGTACGCCGGCGAGGTGAACTTCGACACCGCTGGGCTGGAGGGCCAGCCCAAGCGGATCGAGGCGGCGCTGAAGTCCGGGCAGTCGGTGCTCGTCCAGGTCACCAAGGACCCGATCGGCCACAAGGGCGCCCGGCTGACCTCGCAGATCAGCCTCCCCGGCCGCTACCTGGTCTACGTGCCGGACGGCTCGATGACCGGGATCAGCCGCAAGCTGCCCGACAAGGAACGGGCCCGGCTCAAGCAGATCCTGCGCAAGGTCATGCCGGAGAACGCGGGCGTCATCGTGCGCACCGCCGCGGAGGGCGCCTCGGAGGAGGAGCTCAGCCGCGACGTCGCCCGGCTGTCGGCCCAGTGGGAGAACATCCAGCGCAAGGCCAAGTCGGCCAGCCCGCCGGAGTTGCTGTCCGGCGAGCCCGACCTGACCGTCAGGGTGGTCCGCGACGTCTTCAACGAGGACTTCAGCTCCCTGGTCGTCGAGGGCGACGAGGCGTGGACGACGGTGGACGAGTACGTCCGCTACGTCGCCCCGCACCTCGCCGAGCGGCTGTCGAAGTGGGAGGAGGAGACCGACGCGTTCTCCGCCTACCGCATCGACGAGCAGATCGCCAAGGCGATGGAGCGCAAGGTGTGGCTGCCGTCCGGCGGTTCGCTGGTGATCGACAGGACCGAGGCGATGACGGTCGTCGACGTCAACACCGGCAAGTTCACCGGGCAGGGCGGCAACCTCGAGGAGACCGTCACCCGCAACAACCTGGAGGCGGCCGAGGAGATCGTCCGCCAGCTCAGGCTGCGGGACATCGGCGGCATCATCGTGATCGACTTCATCGACATGGTTTTGGAGAGCAATCGCGACCTGGTGCTCCGGCGGCTGCTGGAGTGCCTGGCGCGGGACCGGACCAAGCACCAGGTGGCGGAGGTCACCTCGCTGGGTCTGGTGCAGATGACGCGCAAGCGGGTCGGCCAGGGCCTGCTGGAGGCGTTCTCCACGCCGTGCGACTGCTGCCACGGGCGCGGGATCATCGTGTCGACCGAACCGGTCGAGGCGAAGCCCGAGCCGCGCGGCACGCAGGGCAAGATGGCCATCGAGAAGGCGGTGGCCGAGAAGGTGGCGGCGAGCGAAGGCTCCGTCGCCGCGGCGGCGGGCTCGGTGCGTGAGAGCGTCACCGACGCCATCGACGCCGATTCCACCGACTCAGACGGGGGCGACGGCTCCGCCTCGTCTTCCCGGGGACGGCGACGTTCCCGCAGGAAGACGGCGGAGTAACGACTTCGTCACCCGGCGGTCCGCTCGGTTCGACCTGGGTGCCGGATATCCGGTACCCTGGTCAACCGGTGCGCCTGGTGTCGGCGTGCCTGGCTTCGCGCGCCTGCCCGGATCGCCGGTCGTGTTATCGACAGCAGCTGGATGCGGGGCGCGGCATCTCAGCATTTAGCCAGTAGAAGGGTTCCGCGGTGTACGCGATCGTTCGTTGCGGCGGCAGGCAGCAGAAGGTCTCCGTCGGGGACGTCCTCGAGGTGGACAAGGTCGCCGGAGAGGTTGGCTCCTCGGTGTCGCTGCCGGCGGTGCTCGTCGTCAACGACGGCGATGTCACCACCGACGCCGCCACGCTTTCCCGGTTCCAGGTGACCGCCGAGATCCTCGGCGAGACGAAGGGGCCGAAGATCCGGATTCTGAAGTACAAGAACAAGACCGGATACAAGAAGCGCCAGGGTCACCGCCAGCGGTACACCCAGGTCAAGGTCACCGGCATCAACCCCGGACAGTAGTTTCCCGGGGGACGACCCCCGCTTACCCCCGAAAGGGAGTGAATCATGGCACACAAGAAGGGCGCCTCGTCCACCCGGAACGGCCGTGACTCGAACGCTCAGCGCCTTGGTGTGAAGCGTTTCGGCGGTCAGCTGGTGAACGCGGGCGAGATCATCGTCCGTCAGCGCGGCACGCACTTCCACCCCGGCGACAACGTCGGCCGTGGTGGTGACGACACGCTGTTCGCCCTGGCCACCGGCCGGGTGCAGTTCGGCACCAAGCGCGGTCGCCGCGCGGTGAGCATCGTCCCGGCCGCGGAGTAGATCCGCCCCGGACACCAACAAGCAGCGCGATGAGGCGGATCGAGCATTCGGTCCGCCTCATTCGTTTTTTCATACGGCAGTAAGGGGGAGCGGCTGATGGCCGACTTCGTGGACCACGTCGTCCTGCACATCAAGGCGGGTGACGGGGGCAACGGCTGCGCCTCCATCCACCGGGAGAAGTTCAAGCCGCTCGGCGGGCCCGACGGCGGCAACGGCGGACGCGGCGGCGACGTCATCCTGGAGGTGGATCCCAACACCTCCACCCTGCTGGAGTACCACCACCGGCCGCACCGCCGCGGGGGCAACGGCAAGCAGGGCATGGGCTCCAACCGGGACGGCGCCAACGGCGAGGACGTCGTCCTGCCGGTGCCCAACGGCACGGTCGTGAAGGACGCCGGGACCGGCGAGGTGCTGGTCGACCTGGTCGGCGCCGGCACCCGCTACGTCGCCGCGCAGGGCGGCTTCGGCGGCCTCGGCAACGCCGCGCTGGCCAACGCCAAGCGCAAGGCCCCGGGGTTCGCGCTGCTGGGCGAGCCGGGTGACGAGGCCGAGATCGTGCTCGAACTCAAGACCGTCGCCGACGTGGCGCTGGTCGGGTTCCCCAACGCGGGCAAGTCGTCGCTGATCGCATCGCTCTCCGCGGCCCGCCCCAAGATCGCCGACTATCCTTTCACGACGCTCATCCCCAACCTCGGCGTGGTGACGGCGGGCGAGACGGTCTTCACGGTCGCCGACGTGCCGGGGCTCATCCCGGGGGCGTCCGAGGGCCGGGGCCTCGGTCACGAGTTCCTGCGGCACGTCGAGCGCTGCTCGACGATCGTGCACGTGCTCGACTGCGCGACGATCGAGCCGGGGCGCGACCCGGTCACCGACTTCGAGGTGATCGAGGCCGAGCTCGCGGCGTACGGCTCGCTGCAGGACCGGCCGCGGCTCGTCGCGCTCAACAAGGTGGACGTCCCCGATGGCCGGGACCTGGCCGACATCGTCACGCCCATGCTGGAGGAGCGCGGACTGCGGGTCTTCGAGATCTCCGCGGCCAGCCACGAGGGCCTGCGGCCCCTGGCGTACGCGATGGCGGAGATGGTGGCCGCGGCCCGGGCCCAGGCCCCGGTGGAGGAGCCCACCCGGCTGGTCATCCGGCCCAGGCAGCTCGGCGAGACCGGGTTCGCCGTACGCAGGATCGACGAGAACCGCTTCCAGGTGACCGGCGAGAAGCCCGAGCGGTGGATCCGCCAGACCGACTTCTCCAACGACGAGGCCGTCGGCTACCTGGCCGACCGGCTCGAACGGCTCGGCGTCGAGGAGCAGCTGATCAAGGCCGGCGCGACGGCCGGCGCCGAAGTGATCATCGGTCCGATGGAGGGCGGCTACGTCTTCGACTGGCAGCCGTCGCAGGGCACGGAGGCGACCATGGGACCGCGGGGCAGCGACGCGAGGCTCGGCTGACCGGCGGGCCGGAGTGGGAGACGGCGTGACAGGCAGGGAACGGATCCGCGAGGCCGCGCGGCTGGTGGTCAAGGTCGGGTCGTCGTCGCTGACGACGCCCCGGGGCACGATCGACGTCGACCGGGTGGACGCGCTGGTCGACGTGCTGGCGGCCCGGCGCACGGCCGGCACGCAGATCGTGCTCGTGTCGTCCGGCGCGATCGCCGCCGGGCTCGGGCCGTTAGGACTGCGCGCCCGGCCCAAGGACCTGGCCACCCAGCAGGCGGCCGCCTCGGTCGGGCAGGGCGTGCTGGTCGCCCGCTACACCTCGTCCTTCGCCAGGTACGGCCTGCGCGTGGGGCAGGTGCTGCTGACGGCCGACGACATGATGCGCCGCATCCACCACCGCAACGCCCAGCGGGCGCTGGCCCGGCTGCTGGAGCTCGGCATCGTGCCCGTCGTGAACGAGAACGACACCGTGGCCACCGACGAGATCCGGTTCGGGGACAACGACCGGCTCGCCGCACTGGTGGCCCACCTCACCCACGCCGACGGGCTGGTGCTGCTGTCGGACGTCGACGCGTTGTACGACGGCGACCCGCGCAAGGACGGCGCCCAGCGGATCGCCGAGGTCCGGGGGCCCGAGGACCTGGAGGGCGTCGAGCTGGGCACCTCAGGCCGGGTCGGCACCGGTGGCATGATCACCAAGGTGGAGGCGGCCCGCATCGCCACCGGGGCGGGCGTCCCTGTCGTGCTCACGGCGGCGGCGCACGCGGCGCAGGCGCTCGCAGGTGCCGACATCGGCACCTGCTTCCACCCGGGCGGCCGGCACCCCGGCACCCGGCTGCTGTGGCTCGCCCACGCGACGACCGGCCGGGGACGCCTGCACCTGGACGCGGGCGCGGTCGAGGCCGTGGTCGATCGGCGCAAGTCGCTGCTGCCCGCGGGCGTCCTGAAGGTCGAGGGTGACTTCGCCGCGGGCGATCCGGTCGACCTGTGCGCGCCGTCGGGCGCCCTCGTCGCCCGCGGACTGGTCAACTATGACGCGGGGGAGGTCCCCGACCTGCTCGGCCGCTCCACCCGGGAGCTGGCCAGCACACTCGGCCCGGAGTACGAGCGCGAGCTGATCCACCGGGACGACATCGTGATATTGGAGCCTGTTCACCACCACAAGTGACGGAGCGCGAGACAATGTCTGAGGCAGAGGAATTTCTGAAGGTCGCGCGGGCGGCGAGGGACGCCGCAACGCTGCTCGCGCCGATGCCGCGCGCGCCGAAGGACGCGGCGCTGCGTGCCGTGGCCGACGCCCTGGAGGCGGCCACGGAAGAGATCGTCGCGGCCAACGCCGTGGACGTGGACCGGGCCAGGGAGAGCGGCACCTCCGAGGCGATGATCGACCGGCTGCGGCTCGACGCGGGCCGGATCGCCAAGATCGCGGAGGCCGTCCGCCAGGTGGCCGACCTGCCCGACCCGGTCGGTGAGGTCGTGCGCGGCAGCACGCTGCCCAACGGCCTGGAGCTGCGTCAGGTGCGGGTGCCCCTCGGCGTCATCGGCATCATCTACGAGGGCCGGCCCAATGTGACCGTGGACGCGGCCGCGCTCTGCCTCAAGAGCGGCAACGGCGTGCTGCTGCGCGGGTCGTCCAGCGCGTACTCCTCCAACACCGCGCTGGTGCGGGTCATGCAGGAGGCGCTGGCGGCGACCGAGGTGCCGGCGGACGCCGTGCAGCTCGTGCCGGGCCAGACCCGCGAGTCGGTCAAGCACCTGATGCGCGCCCGCGGGCTGGTGGACGTGCTGATCCCGCGCGGCGGCGCCTCGCTGATCAACAGCGTGGTCGAGGAGTCGACCGTGCCGGTGATCGAGACGGGGGTGGGCAACTGCCACGTGTACGTGGACGCCGACGCCGACATCGACACCGCCCTGAAGATCCTGGTGAACGCCAAGGCGCAGCGGCCCTCGGTGTGCAACGCGGCCGAGACGGTGCTCGTGCACGCCGCCATCGCCGACGCGTTCGTGCCCAGGGCCCTGACGGCGCTGAAGGACGCGGGCGTGACCGTCCACGGGGACGAGCGGGTGCGGGCCTACGGCGCCGACGTCGTGGCGGCCACCGAGGAGGACTTCACCACGGAGTACCTCTCGCTCGACATCGCCGCCGCCGTCGTCGACTCGCTGGACGACGCGGTCGCGCACATCCGCAGGTATGGCTCGGCCCACACCGACGCCATCGTGACCCGCTCCCAGCAGGCGGCCCGCAGGTTCGTGGCGACGGTGGACTCGGCGGCGGTCGCCGTGAACGCCTCGACCCGGTTCACCGACGGCGGCGAGTTCGGCTTCGGGGCGGAGATCGGCATCTCCACCCAGAAGCTGCACGCCCGGGGCCCGATGGGGCTGCCGGAGCTCACCTCCACCAAGTGGATCTACACCGGCGAGGGCCACGTACGGGGGTGACCGCCGGACGCGGGGGAGCCCAGGGACGCGAGCCGAGGCCCGCGTCCCCGGCCCCGCGTCCCGGCCCCGCGGGGCCGCGTCCACCCGGCCGGGCGCGGCACCCGTACGGCATCGGCTCATCCGCGATCGGACCGGCGCGCCTCCGCCTATTCGGACGGCCGGGCCGCTATGGTTGGCGCTCCTATGGCTGGACGTCTCGGGCGGGTCGGCCCCTACGCGCTGCTGGAGCGGCTGGGCCGGGGTGGCATGGGTGAGGTGTACCTCGCCGTCGGCCGCCGGGCCGACCGCGTCGCGGTGAAGATGCTGCGCGACCCCATCGAGAACGATGCCGACGCCCGATTACGGCTCGAACGCGAGGTGCGGGCGCTGCGCCGGGTCGAGAGCCCGTACGTCGCCCAGGTGCTCGACGCCGACCTGTCGGGCGACCGGCCGTACCTCGTCATGGAGTACATCGAGGGGGAGAACCTCCTCGACGCCGTACGGCGGCGCGGGCCGCTGCCCGAGTCCCGGCTCATCACGCTGGCGCAGGGCCTCGCGGCGGCTCTGGCGATCATCCACGCGGGTGGAATCGTGCATCGCGACGTCAAGCCGGCCAACATCCTGCTGGGCGAGGACGGGCCGGTGCTGATCGACTTCGGCATCGCCCAGGTGCTCGACGCGACGCGGGTCACGATAACCGGCACGTTCCTCGGCACGCCCGGCTACTGCGCCCCCGAGGTGTTCGCCGACGAGACCGTGGGTGAGCCCGCCGACGTGCACGGCTGGGCCGCCACGGTGGCGTTCGCCGCCACCGGACGGCCGACCTTCGGCCGGGGCACCGCCGAGTCGCAGATGTACGCGGTGCTGAACGGCAAGGCCGACCTGGTGGGTGTGCCGGCCGCCCTGCTGCCGCTCGTCCGCGCCGCCCTGCATCGCGACCCTTCCCGCCGCCCGACCGCCGCGCTGCTGGCCGACCGGCTGTCCCGCCTCGCGCGGGCCGCGGGGGAGCCCTCCCGCGCGCCCGGTGAGCCGTCCGCCGCCGAGACCCCCACGCGTACGCCCGCGGAGGCGGCCCGGGCGCGTGCCGCCTCCGACGCGAAGCCGGTGGCGAAAACGGTCGCGAAACCGGTCGCTAAGCCGGTGGCGAGGAAGACGGCCAAGACGGAGGACAAGCCGGTCAGGAAGGGCGCCGAGACCCCGGCGCGGGAGCCGGCGACGGCGGCCGAGCGGGCCGCCCGGCGCGGCGGCTCCGGCTCCGCGGCCCGCCCCCGGAAAGCGAGGGCGGCCACGGCCCTCGCCGCAGCGCCGGAGGGCGCGCCGGAAGGGGCGCTCGGCATCCCGACCGGGAACGCGGCCCTGGTCCTGGTCGCGCTGCTCGCCGTTCCGTGCGTGGTGGCGTCGGTGGTCTACCCGCTCGCGACCTTCGCGATCACGGCGGCCCTCGCGGTGGTGATCAGGGCCGTGTGGACCAGTCACTGGCTCGTGCGCAGCCGCAAACCCGGCCGGGCCCGCGCCTGCCTGCGCGCGCTGGCGTTCCCGCTCACGCTGGCGGGTTCGCTGCTGTCCGCCGTCGCGTGGCCGGGGCTGCCCGCGGTCGCGGCGGCGTTCGCGGCGCTGTGGGTGGGCTCCGGCGGACGCCTGGAGCCCGAGTGGTGGTCCCAGCCGGTTCCGGTGACGGTCGCCGGCATCGCGTTCGGCGTCGTCAGCGGCGCGATCATCGGCCGGGAGATCGAGCGTGCGGGCGCGGCGATCCCCGGCCTGCGGAGGGAGGGCCTGCGGGCGCTCGCCGTCCTGGGCGGCTTCGTCGCGCTGTGCGCCGCCGCCGTCCGCGCCGTGGCCTTCTTCTTCTGACGGGTGTGGAAAGCCCGCCGCGGCGCACGTGCGGCTGGTGCGGGCGGGCCTACCCGGTGCCCGATCGTGCGGCTCAGTTCTCGCGGCGGGCGAAACGGTTGAAGATGCGCTCGCCGGCGTTGACCGCGCCCTCGGCGACGTCGCGCAGCACGCCGATGAACGGGTCCTGTGACTGCGCCCACGACTCGCGGTAGGAGTTGGCCGCCGCCTTGATCTCCTCGGTGATGCTGGCGTTGCCGTCGTCCTCGCGTCGCGGGTAGGTGCCGGCGATGATCCGGTCGTACTCCCCGCTGCGACGCCAGCGGTCGAGTTCGGCGACGCGGGTCACCGCGAACGGGTGGGTCGTGCCGAGCATGTTGAGGACCTTGAGCAGGCCGTCGCGCACGTCGCCCGCGGTGTCGTACTCCCTGGCCTGGTCGAGGAACGCCTCGATGTTCATCTCGTGCAGGCGGGAGCCGCCGGCGAGCTTCATGAGCGCCCGCAGCGCGGCGTCGGGGTCCTGCCCGGCGAGCAGGCCGCCGCGGTCGGCGGACATCTCCGCCTTGCGCTGCCACTCCTCCAGCGCGGCGACGATGACCCGCAGGCCGATGTAGCCGAGCGGGATCCAGGCCACCCGGGTGGCCAGGCGGGTCAGGATCGTGAGCATCGTGCCGTAGACCGCGTGGCCCGAGAGGATGTGCGAGGTCTCGTGGCCGATGACGAAGCGCAGCTCCTCCTCGTCCATGAGGTCGAGCAGCCCTGTCGAGACGATGATGAACGGCTCGTCGAAGCCGATCGCCATCGCGTACGCCTTCGGGTCCTGCTGCACGTAGATCTCGGGAATCCGGTGCAGGTCGAGGATGTAGGCGCTGTCGCGGCCCATGTCGTGCAGGGCCCGGAACTGGGTGTCGGTCGTGCGCACCGCGGAGGCCAGGAACATGAGGCGGAGCCGGCGCTCGCTGAACAGGCCGGACGTGCGCTTGAGCACCGCGTCGAATCCGGACAGCGATCGCATCGCGACGAGCGCGGAACGATCGGCGGGGTGTTCGTAGGCTCGCGAGCTGATGCCCGGCAGCTGCACGCGATTGCGATCGGGAGTGGTCATGTTCCGCATGCTATGTCTCAGGGGCCGGACGCGCGCGGGCCCCGTGGGGAGCCCGGGCCGTCACGGGAGGGCCGGTTTCCGGTGTGGTCCGATAGGGGCGTTATCGTCCGTTCCATGCGTAACGGGACGGCGATCCGGCGACTGGGCGTGATGGGCGGGACCTTCGACCCGATCCACCACGGCCACCTGGTGGCGGCCAGCGAGGTGGCCCACCACTTCGACCTGGACGAGGTGGTGTTCGTCCCGACGGGGCGGCCCTGGCAGAAGGCCGAGCAGAACGTGTCCTCGTCCGAGGACCGCTACCTCATGACGGTGATCGCCACCGCGTCGAACCCGCGCTTCTCGGTCAGCCGGGTGGACATCGACCGGCCCGGCCCCACGTACACGATCGACACGCTCCGTGACATCGGCGCGGCGTACGGGCCGGACGTGGAGCTGTACTTCATCACCGGCGCCGACGCGCTCGCGCAGATCCTGAGCTGGCGCGACGTCGACGAGCTGTTCACCATCGCGCACTTCGTCGGCTGCACCCGGCCCGGCCACACGCTCCAGGATCCCGGCCTGCCTGCGGGCAAGGTCAGCCTGGTCGAGATCCCGGCGCTGGCCATCTCCTCCTCCGAGTGCCGCGACCGGGTGGCCGCCGGGGAGCCCATCTGGTATCTGGTCCCCGACGGCATCGTGCAGTACATCAACAAGCGGCACTTGTATCGCGATCCGGAGTCCTGACGGCCCGTCGCGAATCCCGCAGGCCGTACGCCGCGGCGAGCGCGCCGGCGAACGCCGCCGCGTACAGCACCGGACGGTAGGAGGTCAGCGCGAGGAGCCCGGCGCCGAGCGCCATCCCCACAGCGGTCGGGACGAACAAGACGGTGTTGGCGGTCGCGGACACGGTGGCCAGCAGGTCGCGGGGCGCGATCCGCTGTACGGCGGTGAAGGCGGCGACGAGCACCCAGGGCAGCCCCAGTCCCGACAGCAGGCTCGCCGCCGTCACGACGGGCGTCCAGGGGACGGCGCGCAGCGCCACCGAGGCGGCGAAGAGAAGCCCTCCCACGGCGGACAGCCGCGCCTCGTCGGCCCGGCGCAGCAACGGCCCCGCGATCAGGCCGCCGAGGACCGTGCCGCCGCCCTGGACCGCGGACAGCACGCCGGTGAAGCCGGGCTCCCGATGCAGACCGTGGTCGACCACGGCGAAGACGACCGCCCCGTTGACGCCGGAGACCAGCATCAGGGCCGCCCCGGACAGCATGAGGCGGCGCAGGAGCGGGTCGCGGAACAGGAAGCGCGCCCCCTCCGTTGTGCGGGCCGCCCAGCCGCGCATCACACGGGCGCGCCGTGCGGAGGCGGCCGGAAGGCGCAGCGTGCCCAGCAGCCACGCGCCGGCCGCGAAGGTGGCCGCGTCGAGCGCGACCACCGCGTCGCCGCCCGCGACGGCGAACAGCCCGGCGCCCAGCAGGGGCGCGGCGAGGCGGGTGCCCTCCGACGCGCTCATGCGCATCCCGTTGACCTCGGCCAGCAGCGCCTCCGGCACGGCCGCGGGCAGGACGGCCGCCTCCGCCGCGTCGAGCACGACGAAGCTCACGCCGTACAGCAGGAGCACCGCGAACAGCAGCCAGACCTGCGCGGGGGAGCGGACCAGGAAGAGCAGGCAGAGCGCGGCGCCCATCACGACGTTCGTCCAGACGAGGACGGGCCGCGCGCCGAGGACGTCGACCACCGCGCCGAGCGCGGGCCCGGCCGCCGTCGGCGCCCAGAAGCAGAACGACGTGAGGGCGGCGAGGCTGTCCGAGCCGGTCAGCGACTTCACCCAGATGCCCGCGACCAGGGACATCGCCATGGTGCCGAACCCGGAGACCACGACGGCGCTCAGGTAACGACGGGCGTTGCGATCGGCGAGGGCGGCTTTCATGCCGGCGATCATCGCCGCGAACCGACCCCCAAGTCAATGCTTGGGGGTCGTGATGGTGTTTACTTTCCGCCATGGCGGAGGGGGATCCCAGGCTCAGGGCGCTTGCGCATCCGGTGCGGCTGCGCATGCTCTCGCTGATGTGGGGCGCGCCCATGTCGGCGGCCGAGCTGTCCCGGGAGCTGGGCATCTCGCACGCCCTCGCCAGCCACCACCTGCGCTGCCTGGACGACGCGGGGCTGGCCGAGCTGGCCGACGTACGGGTCCGGCGCGGCGGCCGGGAGCGCCGCTACCGGGCGGCGGGAGGCACGCCGCTGACCGAGCAGCGGGACGGCTTCCCGCTGCTCGCCGAGGCGCTGGCGCGGTCGCTGCGCGAGCGGGCCGGGCGGCGCCGCGCGGGCGAGGAGGGGGTCACGGCCGACGCCGAGCTGTGGGTCGAGCCTGAGCTGTGGCATGACGTCCGCGGTAGGATCCTCGCCGCGATCGTGGACCTGCACGAGGGCGCTGCGGCCCCGCGTACGCCGGGGACGATCCGGGTCGGCGCGACCGTCGCCGCCTTTCCTCTGACGGAATCCACGGGCCCGGAAGGTCGTTGAACCCCTGATCCCGGGCATAACACCGGTATCGACAGGGTGTGCCGGTAGGGTCTCCCCGGGAAAGCCGGTTGTACGGGACACGCGGACTGTGCACCCTGGAAAGAGCCCGTCAACGGAGGACAGAACCGAATCGTGACAGCATCCGAGAGATCGATCCAGCTCGTGCGGGTGGCGGCCGAGGCCGCCGCCGAGAAGCTGGCCGACGACATCATCGCCTACGACGTGAGCGACCAGCTCGTCATCACCGACGCCTTCCTTCTCTGCTCCGCGTCCAACGACCGGCAGGTTCGCGCGGTCGTCGACGAGATCGAGGAGCGCCTGCGCGTGGAGGCCGACGCCAAGCCCGTGCGCCGTGAGGGCGAGCGGGAGGGTCGCTGGGTCCTGCTCGACTACCTCGACATCGTGGTGCACGTGCAGCACGAGGAGGACCGCAACTTCTACGCGCTGGAGCGCCTGTGGAAGGACTGCCCGTCCATCGAGCTGCCGGAGAGCGTCAAGCGGGTCGCCGAGCAGCGCGGGCACGGAGCGGCCCGGTGACGAACGCCATCATTGGGGCGGCGCGATGAGCCGTCGCGTCGTCTGCCTGCGGCATGGGCAGACGCTGTGGAACGTCGAGAAGCGCTTCCAAGGACACACCGACATCGCGTTGGACGAGACCGGCGTCGCGCAGGCGGCCCGGGCGGCGTCCCTGCTCGCGGCCCTGCGGCCGACCATGGTCGTCGCCTCGGACCTTCGGCGTGCGTACGACACCGCCTCGGCCCTCGGCCGGCTCACCGGCCTCGACGTGGCGGTGGACAAGGACCTGCGCGAGCGCGGCGGCGGCGAGTGGGAGGGCCTGACCCGCGACGAGATCAGGGCGGGCTGGCCGGTCGAGTACGAGGCGTGGGAGGCCCCGGGCGGCGAGGACGTGGCGCACGTCGCCGACCGGGTCGCCGACGCGATCGGGCGCTGGGCGGCCCGCCTGGACGAGGACGGCCTGCTGGTCGTCGCCTCGCACGGCGCCGCGCTGCGGCTGGGCATCTGCCGGCTGCTCGGGCTGCCGCAGGAGCTCTGGTCGGCGCTGGGCGGCCTCGGCAACTGCTCGTGGTCGGTGCTGGAGGAGGGCCGCCGCGGGTGGCGCCTGCTGGAGCACAACGCCGGCACGCTGCCCGAGCCGGTCAGCAGCGACGACAGCCCCGCCGCCACCGCGGACGCCTGAGACTCGGGTGACCTGGGTGACGATTAGGTAAACGGACGGGCATACCTATATGCTCTCCGAGCGCCGCGCCGGGAACACCCGGAGCGGTGGCAAGGGGCTATAGCGCAGCTGGTAGCGCACTTCCATGGCATGGAAGGGGTCTGGGGTTCGAATCCCCATAGCTCCACCCTTCAGGGCCGGCGTTTCTCCGTTTCCATCTCTCACCTGGCCTGCGGTCCCGGCGAGGCGTCAACCGGCGAGGAGCGGGCCGCGACGAGCACGGCGCGTCGAGGCCAGCCCTCCCACCAGGCCGCTCACGGCGCAGACCAGGACCAGAGCCAGATACTGCGGCACGGAGAACGCGAACCACAACTCGCCCACGGCGGCCTCGCCCAGCGCCGCCAGCGAGGCGGCGGCGATCGACGTGCCGAGCAGCGCACCCGCGCCCGTCACCACCAGCGACTCCCAGCAGACCATCCGGGTGAGCTGGCCCGGCCGGGTTCCCACCGAGCGCAGCAGCCTGATCTCCTCCGCCCGCTCCGCCATGGACATGGCCGTGGCGTTCAGCACCGCGACGACGGTGAACAGGACCGCCGATCCCACCAGGAGGGGAGCGGCCCACGCGTCCGGCCCCGTGCGCGTCACACCCGCCACGGCGTCGGAGGTCGACACGGCGAACAGGAAGGTGCAGGCGAGCGCCACGGTCAGCATCACCGTGGGAGGCCGCCGACATCGCCCGGCGCGGCTGTGTGACCAGCGCCGACCTGGCGAGCATCCCGGCGCCCGGGTCGAGCCAGGCCACAGGTGTCGCGAGGGCCCAGCCCGCCGCCTTCAGCGCGACGGGACCCAGCGCCGACGCGCCGACACACAGGGCCATCGTCGCCGCCAGCCCGGTCGCGCGCACGGCCGACCCGATCACCCCCGCGTACGGCACGGCCAGCGCGCAACCGGCCCCGCTCGCCAGCACGGCCACCACCAGCGCCTCCGCCGTGATCAACCGGCGCAGCTGCCGGGGCGTCATCCCGGCCGAGCGGAGCAGGCCCCACGTTCTGCGTCGCCGCAGCACGTGCAGGCTCAATGTGCCCGCGACCACGAACATCGACACGAAGATCGACACCAGGCCGGACAGGACCAGCAGCCCCATGACACCGCCCAGTTCGTCGCGACCGCCGGCGCCGGCGATCAGCAGGCCGCTGCCGCTCACCAGCGTCACCGCCATGAGCACCGCGGTGAACGATCCGGCGACTCCGGCCGGGTCGGTCCGCACGTTGTTCCAGGCGAGCACCAGCGTCATCGCCGGCCCCCCAACCGCAGGCTGATCTGCTCCGCCGACGGCCGGTCCAGCACGTCCACGATCCGTCCGTGGGTGAGGAAGAGCACCGAATCGGCCCGGGCCGCCGCCTCGGGGTCGTGGGTGACCATCACGACCGTCCGGCCGAACTCGTCGACCGCCTCCCGGAGCAGATCCAGCACCTCATGCCCGGTGCCGCGGTCCAGCGCGCCGGTCGGCTCGTCGGCGAACAGGATCTCCGGCCCGCCGAACAACGCCCGGGCGACGGCCACCCGCTGCTGCTGACCCCCGACAACTGTGCCGGGCGATGTCCCTCCCGTCCCGCCAGCCCGACCCGATGCAACAGCTCACGCACACGCGCCGGATCGGGCCGTCGCCGGGCGAGTCTGCTGGGCAGGATGACGTTCTGCCAGGCGGTCAGCGACGGCACGAGGTTGAACGCCTGGAAGATCACCCCGACTCGGTCGCGCCGGAGCACCGCCAGCTCCTGTTCGCTCATCTTCGTGATGTCCTGCCCTGCGATGCGTACGGCGCCCGACTGCGGGCGGTCCAGACCGGAGGCGCACTGCAGCAGGGTGCTCTTGCCCGAGCCGGACGGGCCCATCACCGCGGTGAAAGCGCCGCTCCGGAACGCGACGCTGACCAGGCGCAGGGCGACCGATTCCGTGCTGCCCCTGCCGTATGTCTTGGACACCTTCTCGAGGACGACAGCGTGATCGCCATGACCTCGAGTCTGCATCGCCCGGGCGGGGTCAGAGGCTCTTGAGATAGGCGAGCGACGGCATGAAGAAGTACTCGCCGCCCTTCATGGTCACGGTCTGGGGGACCTGGCGCTGGGGGGCGCTGAGCTTCGTGCTGTCCCACGCCTTCGGGTAGCGCACCTTGGCGTCCCGCTTGCCCTGGCCGATCACGGGGTCGTGGCCGGTGCCCTCGGCCGGGAAGTCGGGGTTGTCGGCCCAAGTCTGCTGGGTGAACTCGAACTGACTCTGCAGGCTGGCGTTGAACGCCATGAACAGCAGGCCCACCCCGCCGGTCGGCCGGGTCGCCGCAGGCGCGTCGTCCCACGGCCTGTCGGTGCGGCCGCCGTAGGTCTGGCCGCGCCGGGCCATCATGACGCCGAGCGCGCGCTCCAGGCCGCCGTCCCGCGAGTCACGGGGGTTGGCCTTGCGGATGTGCGCGCCGACCGGGCACTTGGCGCCGGGGTCGTCGCGGTAGCTGAAGTCGTTCTGCACGGGGTGGCCCTCGGAGCTCGGCTTGCCGTGCAGCCGCAGCGGCGTGCCGTTGCGGAACCGGCCCACCAGCATCGCGCCCGCGAGCGGCCGGTCGTCTCCCTTCAGGCCGAGCGCGTCGGCGAGGGCCTCCTCGGCCTCGCGGAACGCGCGGACGTTCTGCTCCAGCTTGCGCAGGACGAGGTAACTGCCGAAGTGCCGGGCCGGGTGGGGAGCGAGGGGGTCGGAGACGAGCACGTGGCTCAGCGGGAAGAAGGGGTTCCAGTTGGTGCCGGACTCGGCGGCCACCTGGTCGGCGAGGAACAGCGGCTGGCTGCGGCCGTCCACGTAGCCGAAGTGCTCGATGCCCCGGCCCTGCGCGTCGCGCAGGCCCTCGCCCTTCTCCTCGCCGACGATCTTCGCGGTCTTCGGCAGCAGCGCGAGGACGCGTGCGCGGGTGGCGGCGACCGGCTCGGGCGTGGCGTCGCCGATCAGCACGATCGCGTGGATCTCCTCCTGGTAGTGCTTCTCCCAGGCGCTCACCGCCGGGTCGCTCAACGTGTCCTTTCGCCGCTTCATCCCCGACTTGAACGCGTTGTCGGTGAACCGGGTGGTCGAATGGCCCAGTTTCAGATAGCCGATTTTGCTGATGCCGACGCCCACGTACGGCGTGCCCGATTTCTTCGTGCGGTTGAAGTCGCGGACCTCTTCCAGATGCTTCCTGGCCGATTTCATGAGCGGGACGAGGGAGCGCAGGAAGCGCCTGCCGTCCGGGCCGTCGCCGAAGTGCACGAGGAGCAGGGACATGCTCTCCCGTACGTGCGCCTGCAGGATGTTCGGCTGCAGGTTGTCGAGCATGGCCGTGGTGTCGGCGTCGAGTTTCGCCGAATCCCAGGCGAGCGGTTTGCCGTTGGACAGGTCGACCGGCATGTCGAATCCTTCCCCGTAGTGGAAATGTCGGGCCCCCACCCGATAAGAGCCATCATTCACGGAAAAGGTTCGGCGTACAGAGGGAATTCGGCGGCGATGCCGGGCGCCTCCCGACCGGGGATCGTGCCCCGGCGCCGATCCATGCGTGATCGGCCAGGTCACGCCTATTCCGCACCACCGGGGTAGTGATCGGTCATGACGAAGAAACGGCCTGTCGGCGTTGAAGAGGAGTTCCTTGTCGTCGATCTCGAGACCCGGCGGCTGACGCCGCTGGCGGAGTCGATGCTGGAGCGGCTGCCGGACGAGGGGTTCGCGGCCGAACTGCAGCGCTCGGTGGTGGAGACCAACAGCACCCCGATGGAGGACCTGGGCGACGTGCGGGCCGAGATCGTGCGGCTGCGCCAGGCGCTCGTGTCCGCAGGCGAGCCGCTGGGGGTGGGTGTGATCGCCTCCGGCACCACCCCGGTCACCGGCATCGAGGGCTACACGTTCACCCCCGGAGAGCGCTACGAGTACCTGTCGGAGTCCTACCGGTTCCTCGCCCAGGAGCAGCTCATCTGCGGGGCGCAGGTGCATGTGGAGATCGACGACAGGGACGTGGCGGTGCTCGCCGCCCAGCGCGTGGAGCCGTGGCTCCCCCCGCTGCTCGCGCTCAGCGCCAGTTCGCCCTACTGGATGGACGAGGACAGCGGATATGCCAGCAGCCGCGCGCTGACCTGGCAGCGCTGGCCGACCGCGGGCCCGCTCGGCCCGTTCGCGGACGCCGCCGAATATGACAGGACGGCCGAGGACCTGGTGGCCTCCGGCGTCATCGAGGACCGCGGCATGGTCTACTTCGACCTGCGGCTCAGCGCCCACGTGCCGACGGTGGAGATGCGCATCTGCGACTCCTGCCCGCTCGCGGACGACGTGGTGCTGCTCGCCGGTCTATTCCGCGCCCTCATGACGAGGGAGATGGAGGCCGTGGAGCGGGGCGAGCCGCCGGCCGGCGAGCAGCGCCTGGCGCTGCTGCGGGCGGCCAACTGGCGGGCGGCCCGCGACGGGCTGGAGGGCGACCTGCTGTCGCCCGTGACGAGCAGGCCGGAACCGGCCCCGCGGCTCATCACCTGGATGCTGGAGGAACTGCGGCCGACCCTGGAGAAGCTGGGCGACTGGGAGATCGTCTCGGAGCTCGCCGACGCTGCGCTGCGCCGGGGCAGCTCGGCCTCGCGTCAGCGGGGGGCGCACGCGGTCAGCGGGAAGCCGGAGGACGCGGTCGACCTGCTCCTCGCCGAGACCCGGCAGCGCTAGCGGCGCGGGCAGGCCGTGCGGCAGGGCGGGTGTGCGGGCCGATACTCTACTGGCCATGTCTGCGATCCCCGCCCTGTGCGCGGCATGAACGGCGCCTACTCGGGCTGGCTGATCGGCGCCGCCCTGCTGCTGGCGCTCGTCGGCGTCGTCACCGCCGTACGGGACCGGCCGATGGGGCCGGTGCTGCTGGCCGGGCTGGGACTGCTTGAGCTCGCCGTGCTCGCGCAGGCGGGCTTCGCGCTCGCCGGTCTCGGCCACGTGGCGGAGAAGGCGACCTTCATCGGCTACCTCGCGGGCACCGTGGTGATCCCGCCCGCCGCCATCTGGTGGGGCCGGGCGGAGCGCACGCGCTGGGGCTCCGGGGTCATCGCCGTGGCCGCCTTCACCGTGGCCGTCATGACCGGGCGGCTGCTGCAGCTCTGGAACGCGGGCGCATGAGCGAGCGTAGCGAGCGAATCAATAGACACAGCGCGATTCGCTCATGCGGCTCCGAGCCGCAAGGCGAGGAGGTGGCATGAGCGAGCGTAGCGAGCGAATCAATAGACACAGCGCGATTCGCTCATGCGTCTCCGAGCCGCAAGGCGAGGAGGTGGCATGAGCGCTCCTTCCGGGCAGGACCGGCGCGGCGAGGCCGTACGCTCCGGGCCGGGACGCGTGCTCGTGGCCGTGTACGGGATCTTCGCGCTGGCCGCGACCTCCCGCGCCGCCGTGCAGATCGCCACGAGATTCGCCGAGGCGCCGCTGGCGTACGTGCTGTCGGCGTTCGCCGGAGTCGTCTACATCGTGCTCACGGTGGCGCTGGCCCGCGGCGCACGACGCGTCGCGGTCGCCGCCTGCCTGGTCGAGCTGGCCGGAGTGCTGGTCGTCGGCACGCTGAGCCTGGCGGACCCCGCCGCGTTTCCGCAGGCCACCGTGTGGTCGGGGTACGGCAGCGGCTACCTCTTCGTGCCGCTCGCGCTGCCCGTGATCGGCCTCCTGTGGCTGCTGCGCGGCGTACGACGTTCGTAGCGAGTTCTCCGAAGCTGGAACAAATGAGAGAGATGAGGGCTTTGGTATGGTGTCAATCGTAGGATGACCCGATGAGGGGAGATGTTGCGGCGATGAGTGCCGTCGTGACGCGGAGGGCCGTGCTCGGGGCACCGTGGAGGGCACACGGCGGATCGATGGCGTGGCTGATCGCCGGGGGCATCGCCCTCGCCGCGTTGAACCTGCGTACCGCGGTGACCAGCGTGGGCACCGTTCTCGACCAGGTGAGCGCGGGGCTGGGCCTGTCGGCGGCGATGACGGGGCTTCTCACCACGCTGCCGGTGATGAGCTTCGCCCTGTTCGGCGCGCTGACACCGGCCATGTCCCGCAGGATGGGGGAGCACCGGCTGCTGCTGGGCGCGATCGTCCTGCTCGCGGCGGGGCAGGCCGTGCGCTCCCTCGTCGACTCCGCCGTGCCGTTCATGGCGGCCAGCGCGGTCGCGCTGGCGGGCGGCGCGGTCGGCAACGTCGTCATCCCCGCCCTGATCAAGAGGCACTTCCCCCGGCGGGCGGGTGCGATGACCACCGTCTACTCGACGGCCCTCGCGGCCGGGACGATGGTCGCCGCCGCGGCGACCGTTCCCGTGCAGCAGGCCGCGGGAGGCAACTGGCACGTGGCACTCGGGGTGTGGGCGGCTCTGGCCGCCGTGGCCGCGATTCCGTGGCTCGCGCTCAGGCGCGGTGAGCCGGAGCGGCGCGACACACCCGCGAGGGCCGGTGCAGACGGCCTCCTGCGCAGCAGGCTCGCCTGGGCCGTGGCCGGATACTTCGGCTCGCAGTCGATCATCGCGTACGTGATGTTCGGCTGGCTGCCGCTGCTGCTCCGGGACAACGGCTACACCGCCGGTCAGGCCGGGCTGGTCCTCGCCGTGTTCACCGGGCTCGGGATCCCCGTCTCGATGGCGGTGCCCGCCCTGGCGTCCCGGCTGTCCGGCCAGCGTCCGCTGGTGATCGCCTTCGCGGCCCTGTACGCGGTCGGCTTCGCGGGCCTGCTCACCGGGCAGGCGCTGTGGGCGTGGTCGATCCTCGTGGCCGTCGGCGGGGGCACCTTCCCGCTCGCGCTCGCGATGCTGGCCATGCGGACCCGCACGGCGGCGGGCACCGCCGCGCTGTCGGCCTTCGGGCAGAGCGCCGGATATCTCATCGCGGGCGCCGGGCCGATCACGTTCGGCCTGCTTCACCAGGTGAGCGGCGGGTGGGCGCTGCCGTTCGGGCTGCTGTTCGCCGCGCTCGCCGTCCAGGTGGTGACCGGGTGGTACGCGGCGGCCGACCGCACGCTGGAGGACGAGACGTCGTCCGCGCCCACCGGGCGCCGGCACGACCACGTCTCGCGGGGCGTGCGCGACCTCGTCGTGGGACGGGGGCGCCGGTCGGCCGAGAAGGCGCGGCGCGCGCGGGCGGCCGACGGGGGCAGCGCGGCCCGGCCGCGCCTGGCCCGCCCGGCCGGGCGGCGCGGCGGACACCACAAGTCGGCCTCCCGCTGACGTCGCGTACCTGGGTTTACGTCCATCTCTCAGGGCAGGCGTAGTGCAGAAACCCACGAGAGAAGGAGAAGGCATGAGCTCGATCGAGCAGTCTGTCGACGTGAATGTCCCGATCCGCACCGCGTACAACCAGTGGACGCAGTTCGAGAGCTTCCCGGAGTTCATGGAGGGCGTGGAGTCGGTCAAGCAGATCGGCGACACGCGCACCGACTGGGTCGTCGAGATCGCGGGCGTCCGTCGCGAGTTCGAGGCGGAGATCACCGAGCAGCACCCGGACGAGAGGGTCGCCTGGCGCTCGGTGGACACGCCGCGGCAGGCCGGCGTCGTCACCTTCCACCGGATCGACGACAACACGACCCGCGTCACGCTGCAGATGGAGTACGACCCCGAGGGCTTCCTGGAGAAGGCGGCGGACGCCTTGCAGATCGTCCGCATGCGCGTCAAGGGCGACCTGGAGCGTTTCAAGACGTTCATCGAGTCGCGCGGCGGCGAGACCGGCGGCTGGCGGGGTGAGGTTCCCGGTGCGCACCAGCAGGGTGGCACGGGCACCGGCGGCTCCGGCACGGGTTACGACATCGGCGAGCCGATGCCGCCCCAGACCGTCAACCCCGAGTATCCGCGCGAGACGCCGCTGCCGCCGCCCGGCACCGGCCCGATCCCGCCCGCTCCCGGCACGGGTCCCGTCCCCGGCCCCGGCCCGGTGCCGCCGCGGGACACGCCCGGTCCGGTGATCTGATCCGAGCATTCAGCCCGAGCATTCAGGCCCGTCTCCCGAAAGGAGATGGGCCTGTTGTTTTTCGGATATCGATAATTTATTTCGTGCTGATATGATGTGAAATTCGTAATATAGCCTCACGGGCGTACCCGCCGACCTCACCGAAAGGCCTATCGCCCGTGTGTTACGAGCCCGACGCCGTGCCGCCCGTTCACGGCTCTCCGATCACGACCGTCACGTCCGAGCGCCTCGTGCTGACCTCGGCCGACGGTGCGAACTTCGCGGCCTTTCTGTCCCGCCCCGGCCGGGCGTCCGGTCCCGCGGTGCTCGTCCTGCCGGACAACCGGGGCTTGTCGGGATTCTACGAGCGCCTTACCGAACGGCTCGCCGAGCAGGGGCACACCGCGCTCGCCGTCGACTATTTCGGCCGTACGGCCGGGACCGGCCCGCGGCCCGACGACTTCCCCTTCATGGAGCACCTGGGCAAGGCGCACAAGGACGGGCTGTTCGCCGACATCGCCGCCGGCGCCGCACACCTGCGGGCCGAAGGGTGCGCGGACATCGTCTCTCTCGGCTTCTGCTTCGGCGGGAGGCTCGCGTTCATGACGGCGAAGCCGGCCTTCGGGCTCGCCGGAGTCATCGGCCTGTACGGCTATCCGGACGTGCTGTTCGGCAACCCCGGCCCCACCCAGATGGCGGGCGAGCTGCGCGGCCCCATCCTGGGACTGTTCGGCGGCGCGGACGAGGGCATCTCCCCCGAGGTGGTGAGCGCGTTCGGCGAGGCGTTGGAAGGCGCCGGGGTGGCGCACGAGTTCGTCACCTATCCGGGAGCACCGCACAGCTTCTTCGAGCTGGGCCGCCCGGAACTCGCCGAGGCCTGTGCGGACGCCTGGTCGCGCATTGCCGGCTTCCTGAAGCGGACAGCCCGAGGCGACCTGACCTCGCCTCGGGCTGCCACGATGCAAGACTAAGCCTTCTGCCTCCCGCCGCGCGCACCGGCACCCCCGAAAGTGCCCAAATGGTGATGCGGCCGACCGTGCGGACACGTTACGGTGCCCGCGTGACATTGATCGTCTCTCCGCCGCCCGCCCGCTAGCGGGCGGCGCCATCCGGTGAGCCGGGCCAGGGCGGCCCGGCCGGTGGCCCCTGCCCGCCTGCGGGAATCGGGCCCACCTCACTGGAGAGACATCGATGAACCATGCTCCAGCCCTGTCCGTACGGCAGGGCCTCGTCTACGTGTCCACCGCCGCGGTCGCCTGGGGAACCGGGGGAGCGGCGGGGGCGGTGCTGCACGGTGCGGGACAGCTGAGTCCCGTCGCCGTGTCGTTCTGGCGCTTCGCCTGCGGCGCGGCGCTTCTGCTCGCCGTCGCCCGCAGCCGGCCCTCCTGGCGGGCGGTGCTGCTCGTCGGCCCGGCGATGGCGGTCTGCCAGGCGGCCTACTTCGCGGCCATCGCCGAGGCCGGCGTCGCGGTCGCCACGATGATCACGATGGGCGCCACCCCGCTCCTGGTGGCGGCCGGCGGCCGGCTCTTCCTGGGCGAACCGCTGGGCCGCACCGGCCTCGGGTGCGCCGCGCTCGCCGTCGCGGGCCTGGCCATGCTCACGGGAGGCGCGCAGACGGTCACCCCGGCGGGCGCCGGCTACTCGCTGCTGTCGGCGGCGGCCTACTCCCTCGTCACCCTCACCACCCGCCGGATGCCCGCCGAAGGCGTGGCCGTGTGGGGGTTCGCCGGAGGCGCGGCCTGCCTGCTCCCGATCGCCGCGGCCGGAGGGCTGCTGCCCGCCGGGCACACCGTGACCAACGTGCTGCTGCTCGGCTATCTGGCGGCCGTGCCGACGGCGCTCGCGTACGGGCTGTTCTTCGCCGGGCTGCGCGTCGTCGGCGGCACCACGGCCGCGGTCCTGTCCCTGCTCGAACCTCTCGTCGCCGCCGTCATCGGCGTCGTGCTGCTGGGGGAGCGGATGACGGCCGTGCAGGTGGGCGGGGCGATGACGCTCCTGTGCGCTCTCGCCTGGCTCGCGAGGGGCGAACTTCGCGACGCCCCACGCTAACGCAGGGGGGCGAGGATCTGTTAGCGATACCATGAGCTGGGGCCACTGCGCGTACGCGGCCACTCGAGGGAACGTTCCCCGCCGGGCACGTGACGCGCAGTGATCATCGTAGTGGTGGTACGGCTTGCTGTTATGGCAAACACTCAGGAAACCTGACCGGAATGAGCGGGGCGCGGCGGATGACGAAGGTCCGGCCTGGAGAGAGCCCGACCGAACGCCCGAAGGCGGCGGTCATGGAGGACGTCGCGGTGCTGGCAGGGGTGTCGGCGATGACGGTGTCGAGAGTGCTGAACGCTCCGGAGAAGGTGCGCCCGGAGACCAGGGCGCGCGTACTCGCGGCGGTCCGCGAGCTCGACTACCGGCCCAACTCGGCGGCGCGTGTCCTGGTGACCGGCCGCTCGGGGGTGCTGGGGGTCGTCTGCTTCGACACCACCCTGTACGGCCCGGCCTCCACGTTGTTCGGCATCGAGCAGGCGGCCAGGGACAGCGACTACCTGGTCAGCATCGCCAGCCTGCCCGCGCTCAACCGCAGCTGGATCACCAGGGGGATCGACCGCCTGCGGTCCCAGTCGGTGGACGGCGTCATCGTCGTCGCGCCGCACGAGTCGGCCGCCGAGGGGCTCCGCCACCTTCCCCAGGGGCTCCCGGTGGTCGACGTCGGCGGGGGAACGGACCTGCTGGTGCCGGTCGCGGCGGTGGACCAGCGCGCCGGCGCCGCCCGCGCCACCCGCCACCTGCTCAGTCTCGGTCACCGCACCGTCTGGCACCTGTCGGGCCCGCCCAACTGGATCGACTCGAGCGGCCGGGTGGCCGGCTGGCGGTCGGCGCTGGAGGCGGAGGGCAGGGAGGTGCCCGAGCCGCTGGTCGGCGACTGGACCGCCCACTCCGGCTACGAGATCGGCAAGCGGCTCGCCCGTGAGCCCGACGTGACGGCGGTCTTCGTGGCCAACGACCACATGGCGATGGGCGTGCTGCGGGCCCTGCGGGAGGCGGGCCGGCGGGTCCCCGAGGACGTGAGCGTCGTCGGGTTCGACGACGTCCCCGAGGCGGCCTACTTCTGGCCGCCCCTGACCACGGTGCGGCAGAACTTCGGCGAGGTCGGCCGGCAGGCGTTCCAGCTCCTGCTGGACCGCATCGCCGGGGTTGACGGCAAGGCGAGGCGCATGGTGGAGCCCGAGCTCGTGGTGAGGGAGAGCACCGGCGTCAGCTCCTGACGGAGTCGCCGCCCGGCACGCTCCCGCCATCGGGCACCTGTGGGAACGGCCGCAGGCGCAGACGCGCCCGCCGCCGCCCGGAAGGAGCCGTCCGGCTTCACCTGCGCGCGCGACGCGTGGGCGGTGCCGGCGGTGCCGGCCCGGGTGTCCCTGCCGAGGCGGATGAACGTCACCGAGTGGGCGGGGAAGTCGTAGGTGAAGGCGGAGGAGGATCCGCTCATCTCCCTTTCGACCGGGGAGATCTTCGCGGGCTCGTCGAGTGAGTTCACCGCGGCACCGGGTCACCGGTCAGCGAGGTGACGAGGGCCTTCGGCGCGATCGCGGCGTCGCCCGGGCCGACCGCGCTGCGCACGGCGGTGTCCTGGACGTGGAGGGCCTTGATCACCGTGTCGTAGAGCGGCTCGACGGAGGCGTTGTCGGTGAAGTCGTTGATCTTCTGGCCGTCGAGCCAGGTGGTGATGCGGGCCGCTCGCCATGTCACTCGCCGCGCCACTCGCCATGCCACTCAACAGGGCCGCCGACAAGGCCGGTGATCAGGCCTTTCTGCTCATGCGGGCGGCTCCTCCGAGCTCTGTTAGCGCTAACGTCACGGGATGGTCGCAAAGTGAGCGTTAACAAGGTGGATTCGGCCACCAGTTAATGGCTATGCGGCATGTCCGTCAATAGGACGTTAATGCGATGTTTCGGTGTGACCGGACCGTAATCGGCCACCACCTTGACGGGGGGTCGTGTTAACGCTCACAGTCTTCCCAAGCAGTGGAGAGGAGCGCCAGTGGGACCCAACGTCGAGCGTCGCCCGCCCGTCATGGCCGACGTGGCCAGGCTGGCCGGAGTGTCGCATCAGACGGTCTCGCGGGTGCTCAACGACCATCCGAACGTCCGCGCCGAGACCCGCACCCGGGTCATGCGGGCCATCGACCAGCTCGGTTACCGCCGAAACCTCGTCGCCCGGGCCCTGGTCACCAAGCACTCGCGCACGCTGGGCGTGGTCAGCTTCGACACGACGCTGTACGGCCCGGCGAGCACGGTATACGGAATCGAGCAGGCGGCGCGGGACGCGGGCTACTTCGTGAGCATCGTGAGCCTGCGGACCATCGACAGGGCCGGCGTGAACGACGCGATCGGCTACCTCGCCGAGCAGGGCGTGGACGGCATCGTCGTCGTCGCCCCGCAGCGATCGGCGGCCCGGGCGCTCGACGACCTGCCGGCGGGCATGCCCGCCGTGGCCGTCGAGGGCTGGCATCAGGGCGAGGTCTCCGTGGTGAGCGTCGATCAGGTCGAGGGCGCCAGGCTGGCGACCTCGCACCTGCTCGACCTCGGGCACGAGACCGTCTGGCATGTCAGTGGCCCGGCGGACTGGCTGGAGGCCGAGGGCCGGATCGAGGGCTGGCGCGCGGTGCTGACCGCCGCGGGGCGGCCCATTCCCGGCACGCTGACCGGTGACTGGAGCCCGCGTTCGGGTTACCGGGCCGGCAAGGAGCTCGCCGCGATGGCCGGCGACGTCACCGCGGTGTTCGTCGCCAACGACCAGATGGCGCTCGGCCTTCTGCGCGCGTTCACGGAGGAGGGAGTGAAGGTCCCCGAGCAGATCAGCATCGTGGGCTTCGACGACATCCCTGAGTCGGAGTTCTTCTCCCCGCCGCTCACCACCATCAGACAGGACTTCGGGGCCGTCGGCAGGCGCAGCATCGACGTGCTGCTCCGGCAGATCGAGTCGGGCGAGGCGCTGCCTCACGAGCGTCTCGTAGTGCCTCCCCAGTTCGTGTTCAGGGGAAGCACAGCCGCGCGCTAGCCGCACGGAAACACATCGGATAACCCAGCGCTGTGCCTTAGGTGTTAGCGCTAACAGTTAGAAAGGATCCCCCCAGTGTTGAAGAGGATCTCGGCACTGATCCTGGCCGGTGCCACGGCTCTGACGATGGCCGGTTGCGGCAGCAGCGACAGCGGCAGCGGCGGCAGCGGCGATTCGTCCGGCGGTGGCGCCAAGGACGGCAAGATCGTGATGGGCTTCGCCCAGGTCGGCGCGGAGAGTGGCTGGCGCACCGCCAACACCAAGGACATTCAGGAGACCGCCAAGGAGGCGGGCATCGACCTGAAGTTCTCCGACGCGCAGCAGAAGCAGGAGAACCAGATCAAGGCGATCCGCTCCTACATCCAGCAGAAGGTCGACGTCATCGCCTTCTCGCCGGTGGTGGAGTCGGGCTGGGACACCGTCCTCAAGGAGGCCCAGAACGCGAAGATCCCGGTCATCCTCACCGACCGGGCCGTGGACTCCCAGGACACCAGCCTGTACAAGACCTTCCTCGGCTCCGACTTCATCGAGGAGGGCAAGAAGGCCGGTCAGTGGCTGGTCGACCAGTACAAGGACAGCAAGGACGACGTGAACATCGTCCAGCTGGAGGGCACCACCGGGTCCGCGCCCGCCAACGACCGCAAGTCGGGCTTCGAAGAGGTCGTCAAGGCCGACCCGAAGTTCCACATCATCGCCTCGCAGAGCGGCGACTTCACCCGGGCCAAGGGCAAGGAGGTCATGGAGGCCTTCCTCAAGTCCAACCCTGACATCGACGTGCTCTGGGCGCACAACGACGACATGGGCCTCGGCGCCATCGAGGCGATCGAGGGCGCGGGCAAGGTCCCGGGCAAGGACATCAAGATCATCACCGCCGACGCGACCCACGACGGCATGCAGGCGCTCGCCGACGGCAAGATCAACTTCATCGTCGAGTGCAACCCGCTGATGGGCAAGCAGCTCATGGAGCTCGCCAAGAAGGTCGTCAACGGTGAGCAGGTTCCCCAGCGGGTGGTCACCGAGGAGACCACCTTCACCCAGGAGCAGGCGAAGGAAGTCCTGCCCAGCCGCAAGTACTGACCGGAAACCGGGCCGCCCCCACCGCGGGGGCGGCCCGGCCCCGCTGGTGAGTGGATAACACCGAGCGATCCGATGGTGAGCGGGAAACACGGAAACACGGGAGAGGGGCACCGCATGGCCGCACCCGCGCCGATCCTGCGGATGAGCGGGATCGGCAAGCAGTTCCCCGGCGTGAAGGCGCTGGACGGCGTGGACTTCCGGCTGCTGCCGGGGGAGGTCCACGCGTTGATGGGAGAGAACGGCGCCGGAAAGTCGACCTTGATCAAGGTGCTGACCGGGGTCTACGACATCGACGCCGGAGAGATCGAGCTGGAGGGCAGGCGGGTCGCCTTCTCCAGCCCGCTCGCCGCGCAGCAGGCGGGCATCAGCACCGTCTACCAGGAGGTCAACCTCTGCGCCAACCTGTCAGTGGCGGAGAACATCTTCATCGGACGTGAGCCGCGCCGCTTCGGCCGGATCCAGTGGCAGACGATGCGCCGCCGGGCCACGGAGATCCTCTCCCGTCTCGACCTCGACCTCGACGTGTCGGCTCCGCTGACGTCGTACTCGCTGGCCATCCAGCAGATGGTGGCGATCGCGCGGGCCGTGGACATCGACGCGAAGGTGCTGATCCTCGACGAGCCCACCTCCAGCCTCGACGCGGACGAGGTCGCGCAGCTGTTCCGGGTGATGCGCAGGCTGAAGGAACAGGGCATCGCGATCCTGTTCGTCTCGCATTTCCTCGACCAGATCTACGAGATCTCCGACCGGATGACGATCCTGCGCAACGGCACCCTCGTGGGGGAGTACCTCACCAGTGAGCTGAGCCAGGTCGACCTGGTCGGCAAGATGATCGGCCGCGAGCTGGCCGACCTGGAGAAGCTGGAGGCCCGCCCGCCCGCACGCGAGGCCGCGCCGCTGGTCGAGGCCGACCATCTGGGGCGCTCCGGGGCGATCGAGCCGTTCACGCTCACCATCCACGAGGGCGAGGTCGTCGGCCTGGCCGGGCTGCTCGGCTCGGGCCGTACGGAGGTCGCCCGGCTGCTGTTCGGGGCCGACCACGCGGGCACGGGCTCCTTGAAGATCGGCGGCGAGCAGGTCAACCTGCGCACGCCGCGCTCCGCGGTCTCCAGGAAGCTGGCCTTCTGCTCGGAGAATCGGCGGGCCGAGGGGCTCATCCCCGACCTCACCGTCCGCGAGAACATCATCCTCGCCCTGCAGGCCGCGCGCGGCTGGAGCCGGCCGATCCCGCGGCGCAAGCAGGACGAGCTGGTCGACAAGTACATCGCCGCGCTGAACATCCGCCCGGCCAACCCCGACCAGCTCATCAGGAACCTCAGTGGCGGCAACCAGCAGAAGGTGCTGCTGGCCCGCTGGCTCATCCTGGAGCCTCGCCTGCTCATCCTGGACGAGCCCACCCGGGGCATCGACGTCGGCGCCAAGGCCGAGATCCAGCGCCTGGTCGCCGAGCTGTCGGACGGCGGGATGGCCGTGCTGTTCATCTCCGCCGAGCTGGAGGAGGTGCTGCGGCTCAGTCACAAGGTCGGCGTGCTGCGCGACCGCCGGCTCGTCGCCGAGCTGGACAACGACGAGGGCCTGACCACCGACACACTGACGGAGACGATCGCGAGCGGAGCCCGATCATGAGCCGGATCCTGAAGCACCGCCTGTTCTGGCCCGTGGTCGTCCTGGTCGCGCTGCTGCTGCTCAACCTCGTCTTCACCGACGGCTTCTTCAGGATCGAGATGAAGGAGGGCCACCTCTACGGCAGCCTCATCGACATCTTCCGGTTCGGCGCGCCGCTGATCCTCGTCGCGACCGGCATGACGCTGGTCATCGCCACGAGCGGCATCGACCTGTCGGTCGGGTCGGTCGTGGCGATCGCCGGAGCGCTGGCCTGCATGCGCATCAGCGACCTGAGCGACCAGAACTCGGTGGCCGGCGTGCTGTCGGCCGTGGGCATCGCGCTGGTGCTGTCGGTGGTCCTCGGCCTGTGGAACGGCTTCCTCGTCGCGGGCATCGGGATCCAGCCGATCATCGCGACGCTGATCCTGATGGTGGCCGGGCGCGGCCTGGCCCAGCTCATCACCGACGGCCAGATCACCACGGTCCAGAGCTCGTCGTACAAGCTGATCGGCGGCGGCTACTGGCTCACGCTGCCGTTCGGGATCATCATCGTGGCGGTCGTGCTCGCGCTCACCGCGTTCCTCACCCGGCGCCTGGCGCTCGGCCTGCTCATCGAGTCGGTCGGCGGCAACGCCGAGGCGAGCCGCCTGGCCGGCATCAGCGCCCGCGGCGTGCTCATCATGGTGTACGCGTTCTGCGGGCTGTGCGCCGGCATCGCGGGCCTGATGATCAGCTCGAACGTCTCCAGCGCCGACGGCAACAACGCGGGCCTGTGGATCGAGCTGGACGCGATCCTCGCCGTCGTCATCGGCGGCACCCCGCTGTCCGGCGGCCGGTTCTCGCTGAGCGGCACGGTGCTGGGCGCCCTCATCATCCAGACGCTGACCACCACCATCTACTCCATCGGCGTCCCCCCGGAGACGACGCTGCTGTTCAAGGCGCTCGTGGTGACGATCGTCTGCCTGATCCAGTCCCCGGCCTTCCGTGCGAAGGTGTTCCACCGCCGCAGGCGCCCGGTCCCGGCGTCCACGGCGCCCGAAGAGAAGGTGAGGGTCTCGGCGTGACGGGTATCACCGGTCTGCTGGACCGCCGCCGTACGGTTCCACAGAAGTACATCCCGGTCCTGGTGACCGCGGGCCTGTTCGTGGCCATGTTCGTGGCGGGCGGCATCCGCTACGAGAACTTCGCGACCGGGCAGATCATCCTCAACGTCTTCATCGACAACGCGTTCCTGCTGGTCGTCGCGGTCGGAATGACGTTCGTGATCCTCACCGGCGGCATCGACCTGTCGGTCGGTTCGGTGGTCGCGCTGGCCACGATGCTGAGCGCCAGCCTGCTGAAGGACGGCTGGCCCGCGTTCGCGGTCATGGCCCTGGTGCTGGTGATCGGCGCGGTGCTGGGCCTGGCGATGGGCGCCATCATCCACTACTTCGAGATCCAGCCGTTCATCGTCACGCTGGCCGGCATGTTCCTCGCCCGCGGCCTGTGCTACACGATCAGCACCGAGTCGATCCCGATCGACAACCCGACGTTCACCGATATCGCGCAGACGCGGATCAACTTCGGCGGCGACCTGTCGGTCACCCCGAGCGCGCTGATCGCGGTGGCCGTCGTGCTGATCGCGGCGTACGTGCTGCATTACACGCGGCTCGGTCGCAACGTCTACGCGACCGGCGGCAGCGAGCAGTCGGCCCTGCTCATGGGCCTGCCGGTGGCCCGTACGAAGATCGCGGTCTACACGATCAGCGGGTTCTGCTCGGCCCTCGGCGGCCTGCTGTTCGCCTTCTACTCGCTGTCCGGCTACGGGCTGAGCGCCGTGGGCATGGAGCTGGACGCCATCGCCGCGGTCGTCATCGGCGGCACGCTGCTGACCGGCGGGAGCGGCTTCCTGCTCGGCACCGTGCTCGGCGTGCTCGTGCTGGGCCTGATCCAGACGATCATCAGCTTCGAGGGGACGCTGAGCTCCTGGTGGACCAAGATTTTCATCGGTCTGCTGCTCTTCGTCTTCATCCTCCTGCAGCGCGTATTCTCAGGTGGCTCACGCCGCAGAGCTCCCTGATGTGCGGAAAGTCCTATCCTTCTACCGGCCGCACACCGGTGTGCGGCGACCCCCAAGGAGATGTACATGAGGTTGCTACGAATCGGGGGCGCGGTGTCCGCCATCGCGCTCGCCGTGACCATGACCGCCTGCGGCTCCAGCCAGAAGACGGTGGACACGGAGGCGTCCGCGTCCTCCGGAGCCGGCGCCGCCGGGGCCCTGGTCGGCGTCACCATGCCCACCAAGTCGTCGGAGCGCTGGATCCACGACGGCGACAACGTCAAGCAGCAGCTTGAGGCCCTCGGCTACCAGGTGGACCTCCAGTACGCCGAGAACGACATCCCCACCCAGGTCAACCAGATCGAGAACCAGATCACCAAGGGCGCGAAGCTCCTGATCATCGCCTCGATCGACGGCACCGCGCTCACCTCGCAGCTGCAGGAGGCCGCGGACAACAAGATCCCGGTCATCGCCTACGACCGGCTCATCCGCAACAGCCCGAACGTCGACTACTACGCGACCTTCGACAACTTCAAGGTCGGCGTGCAGCAGGCGACCTCGCTGCTGAAGGGCCTCGGCGTCGACGGCGGCAAGAAGGGCCCGTTCAACGTCGAGCTGTTCGGCGGCTCGCCCGACGACAACAACGCCACCTTCTTCTGGAACGGCGCGATGTCGGTGCTCCAGCCGAAGATCGACGACGGCACGCTGAAGGTCAAGAGCGGCCAGACCGACTTCAAGCAGGCCGCCATCCTGCGGTGGGACCCCGCCACGGCGCAGAAGCGCATGGAGGACATCCTCACCAAGACCTACACCGGCGACGCCAAGGTCGACGGCGTGCTCTCGCCGTACGACGGACTGTCCATCGGCATCCTGTCGGCGCTCAAGAGCTCCGGCTACGGCACCAGCGGCCAGCCCTACCCGGTCGTGACCGGCCAGGACGCCGAGCTCGCCTCGGTCAAGTCGATCATCGCCGGTGAGCAGTACTCCACCATCTTCAAGGACACCCGCAAGCTCGCGGAGCAGACCGTGAAGATGGCCGACGCGGTGCTGAAGGGCCAGAAGCCCGAGGTGAACAACACCACGGACTACAACAACGGCAACAAGGTCGTTCCGTCTTACCTGCTGGACCCTGTGGTCGTCGACAAGGACAACTACAAGGACGTCATCGTCGGCAGCGGCTACTACACCGAGGACCAGCTCAAGTAGGGATCCGGGCCCGGGGAGCAGTCCCCGGGCCCTCCCTGAGCGGGGGGCACATGACCGAGCACATCTTGCGGATGAGCGGGATCACCAAGACATTCCCCGGGGTGAAGGCGCTACAGGACGTCAACCTGGCGGTCCGGCGGGGTGAGATCCACGCGATCTGCGGCGAGAACGGCGCCGGCAAGTCGACGCTGATGAAGGTGCTGTCCGGGGTCTATCCCCACGGCCAGTACGACGGCGAGATCACCTTCGAGGGCAGACGCTGCGAGTTCGGCGGCATCCGCGACAGCGAGCACGCCGGCATCGTCATCATCCACCAGGAGCTGGCGCTGTGCCCGCAGCTGTCGATCGCCGAGAACATCTACCTCGGCAACGAGCGGGCAGCGCGCGGCGTCATCGACTGGAACCGCACCAACTACGAGGCCGGCGAGCTGCTGAAGCGGGTCGGCCTGCGGGAGAACCCCACGACGACGGTCTCCGACATCGGCGTGGGCAAGCAGCAACTCGTGGAGATCGCCAAGGCGCTGTCGAAGGAGGTCAAGCTCCTCATCCTCGACGAGCCGACCGCGGCACTCAACGACGAGGACTCGGCCCACCTGCTCGACCTGCTGCGCGGGCTGAGGGACGAGGGGATCACCTGTGTGATCATCTCACACAAGCTCAACGAGGTGATCGCGATCGCGGACTCCGTCACGATCCTCAGGGACGGGCAGACGATCGAGACTCTCGACATGGCCGTCGACGGCGTGACCGAGGACCGCATCATCTCCGGCATGGTCGGCCGCGCCCTCGACAACCGCTTCCCGCCGCGCACGCCGGCGATCGGCGAGGAGGCGTTCCGTATCGAGGACTGGACGGTCTACAGCCCCAGCCAGCCTGGCCGGAAGGTGGTCGACGGGGCCTCGCTGACGCTGCGGCGTGGTGAGATCGTGGGCCTGGCCGGGCTGATGGGCGCCGGCCGCACCGAGCTGGCGATGAGCGTGTTCGGGCGGACGTACGGGGTGCACATCTCCGGCAGCATCTTCAAGGACGGCAGGCCGATCGAGATCCGCACCGTGCAGGACGCGATCAAACACGGCGTCGCCTACGCCACCGAAGACCGCAAGAGGTACGGCCTCAACCTCATCGAGGACATCAAGCGCAACATCAGCGCGGCATGGCTCAAGGGCCTGTCGAGGCGTGGCTGGGTCAACGAGTACGAGGAATACCGCGTCGCCCAGCAGTTCCGCGCGAGCATGAACATCAAGGCGCCGAGTGTCGACAGCGTCGTCGGCAAGCTGAGCGGCGGCAACCAGCAGAAGGTCGTGCTCTCCAAGTGGATCCTGACCGAGCCGGACGTGCTGATTCTCGACGAGCCGACCCGGGGCATCGACGTCGGCGCCAAGTACGAGATATACACGATCATCAACCGTCTGGCGGAGCAGGGCAAGGCCGTGCTGGTGATCTCGTCCGAGCTGCCCGAGTTGCTCGGTCTCTGCGACCGCATCTACACGCTCTCGGAGGGGCGCGTCACCGGTGAGGTGCCGCGCGAGGAGGCCACGCAGGAACGCCTCATGTATTTCATGACCAAGGGACAGGAGTAGCCGGCATGAGCAGCATCACGCCCGCCGACGTGGAGGTCGGCGCCAAGGGCGGCGGGGGAGCGCCGGGGCGGCCGGGCCGGGTGTCGCTCGGCGGGCTGTCGCTCAACCTGCGCTCCAGCGGCATCTACATCGCGTTCGCGCTGATCATCGTATTGTTCTCGGTGCTGACCGACGGCGCACTGCTGCAGCCGCAGAACATCTCCAACATCATCGTCCAGAACTCCTACATCCTGATCCTCGCGATCGGGATGATCCTGATCATCATCGCGGGGCACATCGACCTGTCGGTCGGCTCGGTGGTCGCGGTCACCGGCGGGCTCTCCGCGGTGCTCATGGTGAACATGGGCATGCCATGGCCGGTGGCCCTGCTGATCACGATCGCGGCCGGCGCGCTGATCGGGGCCTGGCAGGGGTACTGGATCGCGTACTTCGGCATCCCCGCGTTCATCGTCACGCTGGCGGGCATGCTGCTCTTCCGGGCGCTGACCCTCACCGTCCTGGGCAACCAGGGCATCGGTCCGTTCCCCGACCAGGTCCGCACGCTGGCCAACGGCTTCACCGACGGCTGGCTGGGCAACATCGGCCTCGGCCCGCTCGGGGGCGCCGACCTGTTCAGCCTGCTGGTCGGCATCGTCGCGATCGCCGGCATGGTCCTCGCGCAGTGGCGCAGCCGCAGCGCGCGCAAGGGGTACGGCCAGGCGGTCGACCCCCTGGCGCTGTTCGTGCTGAAGATGGCGGCCGGAGCCGCGCTGATCCTCTTCCTCGTCGTGCAGCTCGCCCGCTTCAAGAACCTGCCGTGGGTGCTCGTGCTGCTTGCGGTGCTCGTGCTGGCGTACTCGCTGATGGCCAACCGCACCGTGTTCGGGCGGCAGGTCTACGCGATCGGCGGAAACCTGCACGCGGCGGTGATGTCCGGCGTCAAGGTCAAGTCGGTCGTCTTCTGGATCTTCGTCAACATGGGGGTCCTGTCCGCGATCGCCGGCGTCATCTTCGCCGGCCGGCTCAACCAGGCCGGCCCCACCGCGGGCAACAGCTTCGAGCTGGACGCCATCGCCGCGGCCTTCATCGGTGGCGCGGCCGTCCAGGGCGGCGTGGGCAAGGTGGTCGGCGCGATCACCGGTGGTCTCATCATGGCGGTGATCAACAACGGCATGTCGCTGATCGGCTCGCCCAGCGAGCGCGTCATGCTCGTCAAGGGCGCCGTGCTGCTCGCCGCGGTGGCGTTCGACGTGTGGACCAAGCGCAGGGCCGGCACCGCCCGCTGACGGCCGCAGAGATCGACAGGAAACCGGGTCGCCGGCCTCATCGCCGGCCGGCGACCCCCGCCCCAGCCGGCACGAGAGCTTGTGGAGGTTGAGTGTGAGCGTTAACAATGAGCGTTATGTGGTCGGTGTGGATTACGGCACGTTGTCCGGCCGCGCCGTGGTGGTGCGCGTGAGCGACGGCGCGGAGCTGGGGAGCGCCGTGCACGAGTACGCCCACCGCGTGATCGAGGACGTGCTGCCCGGCTCGGGGGCCCGCCTCGGACCCGACTGGGCCCTGCAGTCGCCGGCCGACTGGATCGACGTGCTGCGCAACGCCGTGCCGAAGGCCCTGGCCGACGCGCAGGTCTCCGCGGAGCAGGTCGTCGGCATCGGCACGGACTTCACGGCCTGCACGATCCTGCCCGCCACGGCCGACGGCCACCCGCTGTGCGAGGAGTTCCCCGAGCGGCCGCACGCCTGGCCGAAGCTCTGGAAGCACCACGCGGCGCAGCCGCACGCCGACCGGATCAACGCGCTGGCCGCCGAGCGCGGCGAGGCGTGGCTGCCGCGGTACGGCGGCAAGATCTCCTCCGAGTGGGCCTTCGCCAAGGGCCTGCAACTGCTGGAGGAGGACCGGGAGATGTACGACCGGGCCGACCGCTGGATCGAGGCCGCCGACTGGATCATCTGGCAGCTCACCGGGGTGGAGACCCGCAACGTCTGCACCGCCGGATACAAGGCCGTATACCAGGACGGCGCCTACCCGTCCGAGGACTTCCTGGCCGCGCTGAACCCCGCCTTCTCCGGGTTCACCCGGAAGCTCGGCCAGGATCTCGCTCCGCTGGGCGGCCTCGCCGGGCACCTGACCCCGCGGGCCGCCGAGTGGACCGGGCTGCCCGAGGGGATCGCGGTCGCGGTCGGCAACGTCGACGCCCACGTCACCGCGGCCGCGGCCGACGCCGTACGGCCCGGCCAGATGGTCGCCATCATGGGCACCTCCACCTGCCACGTCATGTGCTCCGACCAGCTCGCCGAGGTCCCCGGCATGTGCGGCGTGGTGCGCGACGGCATCGTCCCCGGGCTGTGGGGCTACGAGGCCGGCCAGTCCGCCGTCGGCGACATCTTCGGCTGGTACGTGGACAACTGCGTGCCCGCGTCGTACGCCGAGCGGGCAGCGGAGGCGGGAGTCGGCCTGCACGAGCACCTGACCTCGCTCGCGGCCGAGCAGAAGGTCGGGCAGCACGGGCTGGTCGCGCTCGACTGGCACGGCGGCAACCGCTCTGTCCTGGTCGACCACACCCTGTCCGGCGTCATCGTCGGGCAGACGCTCGCCACCCGCCCCGAGGACGTCTACCGCGCGCTCATCGAGGCCACCGCGTTCGGCGCCCGCACGATCGTGGAGACGTTCGAGGCGGCCGGGGTGCCGGTCGAGGAGTTCGTGGTCGCCGGCGGCCTGCTCAAGAACCGCTTCCTCATGCAGACGTACGCCGACGTGCTGCGCCGCCCGCTGTCGGTGATCGGCTCCGACCAGGGGCCGGCCCTCGGCTCGGCCATCCACGCCGCCGTCGCCGCGGGCGCCTACCCCGACATCACGGCCGCCGCGGCGGCGATGGGCAAGCGCGAGGCGGCGGCGTACGTGCCCGACGCCGAGCGGGCCGACGCCTACGACCGGCTCTACGCCGAATATCGCAGGCTGCACGACCACTTCGCGGACGGCGAGATGCTCCACCGGCTCCGCGCGATCAGGAACGAGGCCAGCGCATGATCGATGAACTCCGCAGGGAAGTCTGCCGGCTCCACGCCGAACTGGTTCGATACAACCTCGTCGTCTGGACGGCCGGCAACGTGTCGGGCCGGGTGCCGGGCGAGGACCTGTTCGTCATCAAGCCCAGCGGGGTGTCGTACGACGACCTGACCCCCGAGTCGATCGTGGTCTGCGACCTCGACGGCAACCTCGTCGAGGGTGACCTGTCCCCGTCCAGCGACACGGCCGCGCACGCCTACGTGTACCGGAACATGCCCGAGGTCAACGGGGTCGTGCACACCCACTCCACGTACGCCTCGGCCTGGGCGGCCCGCGGTGAGGCGATCCCGTGCGTGCTCACCGCGATGGCGGACGAGTTCGGCGGCGAGATCCCCCTCGGGCCGTTCGCGCTCATCGGCAACGACGACATCGGCAAGGGGATCGTCGCGACCCTGACCGGGCACCGTTCCCCCGCCGTGCTGATGCAGAACCATGGCGTGTTCACCATCGGCGAGTCGCCGAAGGCGGCGGTCAAGGCCGCCGTGATGTGCGAGGACGTCGCCCGCACCGTGCACGTTTCCCGGCAGCTCGGTGAGCCGCTGCCGATCGCACAGGGTGACATCGACCGCTTGTACGACCGGTATCAGAACGTCTATGGACAGAGGAGTCACCTGTGAAGCTATGGTTCCTGACCGGTAGCCAGGGCCTGTACGGCGAGGACACGCTGCGGCAGGTGGCCGAGCAGTCCCAGCGCATCGCCGAGCAGCTGGGCGAGGCGTTGCCGTTCGAGCTCGAATGGCGGCCCGTGCTCACCGACGCGGCGGCCATCCGCCGCGTGTGCCTTGAGGCCAACGGTGACGACGACTGCATCGGCCTGATCGCGTGGATGCACACGTTCTCCCCGGCCAAGATGTGGATCGCCGGCCTGGACGCGTTGCGCAAGCCGCTGCTGCACCTGCACACGCAGGCCAACGTTGAACTGCCGTGGAGCTCCATCGACATGGACTTCATGAACCTCAACCAGGCCGCCCACGGCGACCGCGAGTTCGGCTACATCCAGACGCGGCTCGGCGTGCCGCGCAAGACCGTCGCGGGTCACGTGAGCGACCCCGCGGTGGCGGCGCGCATCGCCACCTGGGCCCGCGCCGCGGCGGGCCGGGCCGAGGTCGGCTCGCTGCGCCTGGCCCGCTTCGGCGACAACATGCGCGACGTCGCCGTCACCGAGGGCGACAAGGTCGAGGCGCAGCTGCGGTTCGGGGTGTCGGTGAACACCTACGGCGTCAACGAGCTGGCCGAGGCCGTGGACGCCGCCGCGGACGCCGACGTGTCCGCCCTCGTCAAGGAGTACGAGGACCTCTACCGGCTGGCCCCCGAGCTGCGCGCGGGCGGGGAGCGGCACGAGTCGCTGCGTTACGCGGCCCGCATCGAGCTGGGCCTGCGGCACTTCCTGGAGGGCGGCGGCTTCAAGGCATTCACCACGAACTTCGAGGACCTGGGCGGGCTGCGCCAGCTTCCCGGCCTGGCCGTGCAGCGGCTCATGGCGGAGGGCTACGGCTTCGGCGGCGAGGGCGACTGGAAGACCTCGGTGCTGCTGCGCACGCTCAAGGTCATGTCGGCGGGCCTGCCCGGCGGCACCTCGTTCATGGAGGACTACACCTACAACCTCACCCCGGGCGAGGAGCTCATCCTCGGCGCGCACATGCTGGAGGTCTGCCCGACGATCGCGGCAGACACCCCCGCGTGCGAGATCCACCCGCTGAGCATCGGCGGGCGGGAGGACCCGGTGCGGCTGGTGTTCGACGCCGCCCCCGGCCCCGCCGTGGTGGTCGGCCTGTCCGACATGGGCGAGCGGTTCCGGCTGGTGGCCAACGAGATCGACGTGGTCGCGCCGCCCGAGCCGCTGCCCGCCCTGCCGGTCGCCCGCGCCGTGTGGCGGCCCCGGCCCGACCTGCGCACCTCCGCCGAGTCGTGGATCACGGCAGGTGCCCCGCACCACACGGTGCTGTCCTCGGCCATCGGGTCCGAGGAGCTGACCGACTTCGCCGACATGCTCGGCGTCGAGTTGCTCGTCATCGACGAGGCGACCACCTCCCGCCAGTTCACCAAGGAACTGCGGTGGAACCAGGCCTACTACCGGCTCGCGCAAGGATTCTGACAAGCAGGAAGTGGGTGGTGGGCGGCCCGGCCGCCCTCACCCTCGGGCCCTTCTCCTCCGGGAAAGGGCCCGTTTCCGTCGCGTCAGACCGCCCGCCGGTGCGGCGATCAGGAGGCGAGGGCGGCCCGGGCCGCCGCGAGCGCGCTGTTGATCGACACCTCGGAGAGCATGCCGGGCGCCGCCACCTGGTCGCCGGCCAGCCACACGCCGTCGCCGCGCTGGACCGCCGGCCTGTCGCGCCACATCGTGCCGGGCAGGTCGAGCGCGCCGCTGCGCCCGGCGGCCACGGCGTCGCGGCGCCAGGTCGTCCGCCCGCGCCAGTCCGGCAGGGCCAGGTCGGCGATCCGTTCCAGCCGCGCGAGCGCCGCGGCCTTCGGCTCATCGGGGCGCATCGGCATCTGCATCTGGACGAGGCTCTCCCCGGGCGGGGCCAGGGACGGATCGGGCAGCGAGTAACGCTCCAGGAAGCCGCCCTCGTCAAGGTCGCTGACGAGGAACATGTCCCGCGGATCGGCGCGCACGGCGAGGTCGAGCAGGACCGACCGGCCGCTCTCCCAGCGCAGCGAGTCGTCGCCCAGCAGGCCGCGGGCGGCGTCGAGGGAGGTGGCGACGATCACCCGTCCCTCCGGCAGCCGGTCCGCGCGCGATCCGGTCTCGATGCGTACGCCGAGGTCGCGCGCCCGCGCGGCCATCCGGTCGATCACCCGTCCCCAGCCGCCGGCCACATAGCGCGCGGCCGGGTAGCGCGGGGCGAGCACCCGCCGGAGCCGCTCCCAGGCGAAGGCCGCCGACAGCCGGCCGGGGTCCGACTCGTAGGTGACGACTCCCAGGAACCGGGCGGCGGCGCGCGCGGCGCCGGCGCCGAAGCGGCGGGTGGCCCAGGATCCGAAGTCCTCGTCCACCGGCGCCGTAAGACCACGCCGGGCGACCATCCGCAGCAGCCCGGCCGGGGGCCTTCCGGTCAGCCTCCCGTCCCGGCGGAACCGGACCCGGGCCAGGTGTCCCGGCCGTATCGGCGCGTACGGCCGGACGAGTCCCCGCTCGTCCAGCCACCGCCAGGGCAGGCCGTCGGAGTAGAAGACGTGGGTGCCGTCGTTGGCGACGTACGGCGTGGCGGTGGAGCGGGCGCGCCCGCCGAGGGTGCGGTGCGCCTCGTGCAGGACGACGGCGGCGCCGCCCTCGGCGCAGGCGATGGCGGCGGTCAGGCCGGCGAGCCCGCCGCCCACGATGGTGATGTTTTCTCTCATGCACTCCCGGACGAATCGCGGGCCCCGATCCGTGACATCTTGTCCGGGTTGGCGATGAGGTAGATCGTGTCCACCAGTCCATCGGCGATCACCAGCGAGATGACCGTGACGGGACGGCCGTCCAGCCGGGCGACGATCGCGGGGCCGCCGTTGACCTGAGCGATCTCCATGTCCATCTCCCTGTCCGGGGAAGCGCCCATGGAGGCCAGGAAGCGCCGGCGGCCCTCCGCGCTCGCGATCGCGACGAGGAAGCGGGCGACCGGCGCGGCGCCGGCCAGCTCCCGCAGCGGCGCCCGGACCTTGCCGCCGCCGTCGCCGACCATGCGGACGTCCGCGGCGAGCAGCGCGGTCAGGCCCTCGATGTCCCCTTCCGCGCAGGCAGCGACGAAGCGCTCGGTGATCGTGCGCCGCTCGCGCCGATCCACGTCGAAACGCGGCCTACGCTCGCGCACGTGGTCACGGGCGCGTCTGGCGAGTTGCCGTACGGCGGGCTCGCCTCGGCCGAGGATCTCGGCGATCTCGCCGTGGGAGAAGCCGAACGCCTCCCGCAGGACGAACACGGCCCGTTCCAGCGGGGACAGCGTCTCCAGCACGACGAGGAGGGCCAGCTCGACGCTGTCGGCGAGTTCCGCGGACTCCCCGGAGTCCGGCGCGCCGACGACCGGCTCGGGCAGCCAGGGCCCGACGTACGCCTCCCGCCTGGCCCGCACCCGGCGCAGCCGGTCGACGGCGAGGTTGGTGGTGACGCGTACGAGGTAGGCCTTCGGGTTGGCCACCGACGCGGCGTCCACCTCCGCCCAGCGCAGCCACGCCTCCTGGACCACGTCCTCAGCGTCCGCGGCGCTGCCGAGGATGCGGTAGGCCACACCGGCGAGCAGGCTCCGGTGCGTGGTGAAGACTTCAATGGTCATGTCATGCCAGACGTATCATGCCCGCCGCGGTGTGACATCGGCTCGTCCGGTTACCGTCCCCGCGCGGACTCCTATACACTGACTGCGTCGCAAGGGGCTATAGCGCAGCTGGTAGCGCACTTCCATGGCATGGAAGGGGTCTGGGGTTCGAATCCCCATAGCTCCACAACACCTCAAGGGCGGTCGATCGACCGCCCTTTTGTCGTTCGGGCCGCACACGTTCATAGAGCTGTGCTGATGCGATCGGGCGCTTGTCCGTCAGGGCACGCCGAGGAGGCGGAGGACCGCCGTCGTGGCGGCGGCGAGGACGACGATCAGGGGGAACGGCGCCCTCCGCAGCGTGAGGATCCCGGCGACGAGCACCCCGGCGGGCCTGGCCCATCCGGCGAAGCCGTGCCCCTCGGTGAGGGCCGAGGTGGCCACGAGGGCGATGAGCAGCACGGTCGCGGCGACGGACAACAGGTGGCGCAGGCGGCCGGGCAGCCGGAGCCGGTGCCGCAGCACCGGCCCGGCCAGGCGGAACGCGTAGGTGCCTGCGGCCAGCGCGAGGACGGCGATCAGGGGCATGAGACCTCCGAACCGTAGGGGGTCCGCACGGTGAGCACGAGACCGGTCAGGGCGAGCAGCACCGGCAGGCCCGCGGGCAGGAACGGCGTGGCCGCCACCGCGACGGCCGCACCGGACACGCAGGCCCGGCGCAGGGCGGCGGTCCGCACGTTCCGTTCGGTGAGCGAGGGCAGCACGAGGGCGAGCAGCACCGCGGGGAAGGCCGCGTCCAGTCCCAGAGCGGCGGTGTCGCCGATGTCGCGTCCGGCCAGCGCGCCGAGCACGACGGCCGCGTTCCAGCTGATGAAAAGGCCGAGCCCGCAGGCCCAGAACGCCGCGTGACGCCGGCGGGGGTCGGCGTCGCGCAGCACGAAGGCCACGGCCTCGTCTGTCAACAGGTGCGCACCGGTGAGGCGTGTCCACCACCGGTCGCCGAGGGCGTCGCCGACCGCGAAGCCGAACGGCAGCAGGCGCGCGTTCAGCACCAGCCCGGCCGCGACGGCGGCGAGCGGGGCGCCGCCGGACAGCACCACGCCGACCGCGGCGAACTGCGCCCCTCCGGCGAACACCAGCAGGGACATGACGACCGGCACCCACGCGGGCAGGCCGCCGGACACGGCGATCGCGCCGAACGCGGCGCCCACCATGGCGTCGGCGAGGCAAACCAAAGCGATGTCGCGGAGCGTGCCGCGATCGAGTGTTCGCCAGAGCGAATGCATGTCCAGTAGAGTGAACAACGACGATGGTGTTCGTCAAGTCGAACAAGCGGAAGTGTGGAGCGAACACGTGGCTGAGAGGCCGTCCTTCGACCTGATCACGCTCATCGCCGCGTCGATCCGCAGGGAGCGCGAGCGCGCCGGCCTGTCGCTGACCGAGCTGGCCAAGCGCGCGGGCATCGCCAAGTCCACGCTCTCCCAGCTGGAGTCGGGCGCCGGCAACCCGAGCGTGGAGACGCTGTGGGCGCTCGGGGTCGCGCTCGGCGTGCCGTTCAGCCGCCTCGTGGACCCGCCCCGGCCGGCCGTACGGGTGATCCGGGCCGGGGAGGGGCCCGCGACCTACTCCGAGCAGGCCAGTTACGCGGCCACCCTGCTGGCGTCGTGCCCGCCGCACGCGCGGCGCGACCTGTACCGGATCTCGGCCCAGCCGGGCCCGCCGCGCACTTCCGACCCGCACATGGCCGGCACCGTCGAGCACCTGCTGATCGGCACCGGGCGCGCGCTGGCCGGGCCCGCGGAGGAGCCGGTCGAGCTCGGGCCGGGTGACTACATCGCCTATCCCGGCGACGCCCCCCACGTCTTCGAAGCCCTCGAACCCGGCACCACCGCGGTCATCGTCATGGAGCACGTCTAGGCCGCCTGCGGCTCCCCGCTGCGGACGACGGCCGCCCAGACGGCGACGCCCGCCGCGGTCGCGGTGGCGCAGGCCGCGAGCGCCAGAGGCGGCACCAGCGGAGTGAGGGCCCCGAGGGCGGCGAAGACGAGCACCCCCGCGAGATGCGACCTCGGGACGCGCCCCCAGACGACCCGCTTGAACAGCGCGTGCCCGGTGAGGAAGAGCGCGGGGCCGCCCAGCACGGCGATCGCCGTTCCGGGCGCGGTGTGGCCCCCCGGGTGGTGGATCACGAGTTCGTCGGCCACGGCCGACACGACGACGCCGGCGACCATCGGCAGGTGGAGGAAGGTGTAGGCCGAGCGGGCGAGCCGCCCAGGGTCGTCCGCCGCGGCGATCACCCGGCTGCCCGCCTCGGCGCTGCTGCCGAAGTAGGTCCACCACAGGCCGACGCTCGCGCCGAACGCGGTGAGCAGGGCCGCGCCGGCCACGGGCGACGGATGCGCGGCGAAGGTCGCCCCGGTGACCAGGATCGACTCGCCGAACGCGATGATCAGGAAGAGCTGGCAGCGCTCGGCCAGGTGGGCGCCGTCGACCGACCAGTCCGTGGTCGACGACCTGCCGAGGCCCGGCGTGACGAATCCGACCCAGGGCGCCAGCAGGTCGGCCCCCACCGCCGCCGCCCACAGCAGTTCCCTCGACAGGCCGTGCGTGAGACCGCCCGCGATCCAGAACGCCCCCGACAGCACCGCCCAGGCGAGCACGCGCGTCAGGTTGCGCCGCAGTGGGCCCCGTGGCGCGGCGGCCACCGAGCACGCCGTACGGACGACCTGCACGGCCACGTACGCCGCGGCGAACATCAGGCCGTGCTCGCCGAAGGCCCGGGGGAGGGCCGCCGACATGATCAGGCTCGCCAGCATGACGGCGACCAGCACGATCCGCACCGAGGGACGGTCGGGGTCGAACCAGTTCGTGTGCCAGGCGGTGTAGATCCACGCCCACCAGACGGCGAGCAGCAGCAACAGGGTCTGCGCCGCGCCGCGCCACGACAGGTGGGCGAGCAGCAGATGGGAGAGCTGAGTGACCGCGAACACGTACACGAGGTCGAAGAACAGCTCGGTGAACGTGACCCGTTGCTCCCCGCCACGCCGGCGGAGCGTGCCCGTGTGCATCGTCACGGCGGCCCACGCTAGGGATCTTTGTGTCAAAAGGGAAGAAGATGGCTTGATATTGCTGCGGCCACGAGGCGGTCCTCGCCGCTGTAGAGGCGGGCGACGCCGCGCAGCGCGCCTCGCGGACCTCGTCGATCATGCGAGCCTCCCTGGTGCGGCATCTGGCATATCGGTAGGCCGACCACGTGATGTTGACAACGATCTTTGACACAATTGATGGCCGAAATGCCCATTTAGCGGCGCTATGTCTTGACTTGTTCGGGTGTAGTCCTCTATCTAGAAGAAGGCAAAAGACGGCTGATCTCTAACGGCGGCAACTATGACAATCGAATCAGGACCGGACAATCCGCGTCAGGAGTACCGTGCCATCCAGGCCGAGGCGTTCAACCGCATCGGCGGCCGGTATGACGAGGCCTTCCCGCACAAGGAAGGCCAGGTGGCCGCCGGTGAATGGATGATCAAGCAGCTCAAGCCGGGAGCACGCGTCCTCGACGTCGGCTGTGGCACGGGGTCGCCCACGGCGCAGCAGTTCGCCGAGGCGGGCTGCGAGGTGGCCGGCATCGACATCTCCCCGGTCATGCTGGACCTGGCGCGCAAGAACGTGCCGACAGGGACCTTCCTCGAACGCGACGTGCTCGACCTCGACGACTCGCTCGGCGTTTTCGACGCCGTGACGGCCTTCTTCAGTCTGCTCATGCTGCCGCGGGCCGAAATCGAGCAGGCGCTGCGCAAAATCCACGCGGTGCTCGCCCCCGGTGGCCTGTTCTCGCTGAGCATGGTGGAAATCGACCTCGACGACGTGCCGTTCCAGTTTCTCGGCGCTCCCGTGCGGGTGACCGGATATCTGCGCGACGAGTTGCGCGAGGTCATCGAAGCCGCCGGATTCGGCGTGCTGTCGGAGAACCACATTTCGTACGCTCCGGCGACCACGCAGGCGCCGCCGGAAATCCAGCTGTTCGTCAACTGCCGGCGTGACCGATTCTGAGCGGCCACACCCGTGTCGGGAGGCGGGGATCCGTTCTCAGTGCTGAGTCACGTCAGCGGGGTCGTCCGGGCCATGGGCGAGAGCCGGGGCCCGGAGGAGGCGACGAGGGTCCTCTGCGAGGCGGTGGTGCCGGAGCTGGCCGACGCGGCCGCGGTCTACGTGGACGGGGCCGTCCGGCACCGGGTCGATCCCGGCGGGCGGCTGCCGCCGCGCTGGGACGGCGACGGGATCGCTGAGGCGGCCCTGCTCGACGGGCGCCTGCTCGCCGCGCCCCTCAGGGCGTACGGCGAGCCCGTCGGCTGCGCGCTGCTGGCGCGGGACGCACGGCGGCCGCCCTTCGAGGAGGCCCACGTGCTCGCCGTGGGGCAGCTCGCCGTGCCCGCCGCGCTCGCGATCCACCACGGGCGCAAGGACCGGCGGCAGGACGAGACCCTGGAGACCCTCCAGCGCGGCATGCGGCCGGGCGACCCGCCCGCCCTGCCCGGGCTGGAGATCGCCTACCGCTACAAGCCCGCCGCCGAGCGGGTGGGCGGCGACTGGTACGACGTCATCCCACTGCCGGGCAGCAGGGTGGCCCTGGTCGTCGGCGACGTGATGGGACACGGCCTGGCCGCCGCGGCCGTGATGGGCCAGCTCCGCACGGCCGTGCAGACCCTGGCCTCGCTCGACCTGCCGGCCGAGCAGGTGCTCCACTCGCTCGACGAGATGGCCCAGCGGCTGGCCGCGCAGACGCTGACCACGTGCGTCTACTGCGTCTACGACCCGGTGCTGCGCAGGTGCACGATCGCGAGCGCCGGGCACCTGCCGCCCATCCTGCTCGGACCGGACGGCAAGGCGGAGGTGCTGTCGCCGCCCCGGTGCCCGCCGATCGGGCTGGGCCGCACGCCGTTCGAGACGATGGAGATCGCGGCGGAGGACGGCAGCATGCTCGTCCTCTACACCGACGGGCTCGTGGAGGAGCGCGGGCAGGACATCGGGGTCAGCGTTGAGTCGCTGCGCCGCAGGCTCGCGAACGGCACCTCGATCGAGGCGCTGAGCGACGAGGTGCTGTCGTCGGAGACGACCGACGACGTCACCGTGCTGGCCATCCGGTTCCGCGGCATCCCCAGCGAGCACGTCGCCCAGTGGCTCCTGGAGCCCCAGCCGACGGCGCCCGGCCGCGTACGCGGCCTGGTACGCCGGACGCTCGGCCCGTGGGGTCTCACGCCCATGATCCCGGTGGCCGAGCTGCTCGCCGGAGAGCTCGTCACCAACGCCGTGCAGCACACCCAGCGGCCCATCACCCTCAGGCTGCTGCGCACCGACCACCTGCTGTGCGAGGTCAGCGACGACGACCACCGGCTGCCGGTGGTGCGCGAGCCCGGCCCGCTCGACGAGGACGGCAGGGGGCTCTACCTGGTCAACCAGCTCGCCGAGCACTGGGGGACCAGCCGGGTCGCCGGGGGCAAGACCGTCTGGTTCTCGCTGCCCATCCCCTGACGCCGGAACGCCTTCCGGTACGCCGACGGCGACGTACGCATCGAACGGCCGAAATGGTGGCGGAACGTCACCGGGCTCTCGAAGCCGACGGCGGCTGCCACCTCCTCCACAGGAGCCGCCGTCGTCTCCAGGAGCGGCAGGCTGGCGGCGATCCGCTGCGCGATCACCCACCGCAGCGGGCTCGTCCCGGTGCGGCGGCCGAAGTGCCGGATGAAGCCGCGCTCGGACATCCCGGCGACCCGGGCCAGCGCGGCGACCGTGACCGGGCGGGTGAGATCGGTCAGCACCCACTCCATCGCCCGGCCCACCGGATCGCCGGCCTCCACCTCCGCGACCGGCGCCTCGACGAACTGCGCCTGCCCGCCCTCCCGGTGCGGCGGCACCACCAGCCTGCGGGCCACCGCGTTGGCCACGCTCGGCCCGTGGTCACGCCGCACCAGATGGACGAGCAGGTCGAGGCCCGCCGCGCTGCCCGCGCTGGTCAGCACGTCGCCCTCGTCCACGTACAGCACCCCGGGATCCACCCGGACCTCGGGATGACGCCGCTGGAGCAGGGCGGCGTACCGCCAGTGGGTGGTCGCGGCCCGCCCATCGAGCAGCCCGGCGGCGGCGAGGGCGAAGGCGCCCGAGCAGATCGACACGATCCGGGCCCCGCCGTCATGGGCCCGGCGCAGGGCGGCCGTGAGGGCGGGGGAGATCTCCGCTCGCACGTCCGGGACGCCGGGCACGATCACGGTCCGCGCCCCGGCGAAGACGTCGAGCCCGTGCGCCGCCTCGATCGTGAACCCGCCGACCGCTCGCAGCGGGCCGGGTCTTTCCGCGCACACGGCGAGCTCGTACCACGGGACGTCCAGTTCCGGGCGGGGCAGCCCGAAGACCTCGACGACGCAGCCCAGTTCGAAGGGACTCATGCCGTCGAAGGCCAGCACCGACACGGTGCGGCTCCGGTCGGGGCGCGGGAGCATGGCGGGATATTAGCGATAACGGGCGTTCATGCCTCTTCTGGGGTGGCAGGGCGACCGGGCACCCTGGTCGGCATGTCCGTCGTAACGCACACGCCCGCGGCCGAGCCGGCCGCCGCCGTCGCCCATTTCTCCGCCCGCCTTGCTTTCGAGACCGACGTGTCCGACGTACGCGCCGACCTGCTCTCCGGGGACCCGACGATCGTCGTGGTCGACTCCCGCAGCGGGGAGAGCTGGCGGCAGGGCCACATCGAGGGGGCCGTCCATCTGCCCACGGCTGAGATCGCCGCCCGGGCGCCCGCGCTGATCTCCCGTGACGTGACCGTGGTCACCTACTGCTGGGGGCCGGGCTGCAACGGCGCGACCCGCGCGGCGCTGGAGTTCGCCCGGCTGGGTTATCGGGTCAAGGAGATGATCGGCGGGTTCGAGTACTGGGTGCGTGAGGGCTTCCCGGTTCTGGAGCCCTCCGGAGTGCGCACCCGGCCGGCCGATCCGCTCACCGCTCCCGCGGGAGCCGCCTGCGCCTGCTGAGACCTTCTCGGTTACACCCACACCGCGGAAGTCCTATACACTGGCGAGGCATCGCCGACGCGGTGTGGCAAGGGGCTATAGCGCAGCTGGTAGCGCACTTCCATGGCATGGAAGGGGTCTGGGGTTCGAATCCCCATAGCTCCACAATGACCGAACCATCCCGAGAGCCGTCCTCCGTCCGGAGGGCGGCTCTCGGCGTTCTGATGGACGCCGAAACGGTCTGCGGCATCTACGGCCATCTCGCCGAACGTGGAGTGCGGATCTGGATCGACGGCGGCTGGTGCGTCGACGCTCTCCTCGGGAGGCAGACGAGAGAGCACCCGGACCTCGACGTGGCGGTCGACCACGAGGACGAAGCGGAGTTCGCCGCACTCATGCGGGGTCTCGGATACGCGAAGAGGCGCGACGGCGACGACGCCGCGTGGAACTACGTCCTGACCGACGGCCGAGGCCGCAGCGTCGACGTGCACGTCTTCGAATACGACGAATCCGGAAAGAACGTCTACGGGATCGCGTACCCCTACGGCTCGCTCACCGGACAGGGCACGATCAACGGCCGGGCCGTGGACTGCGTCGCCCCGCAGTGGATGTTCACCTTCAAGACGGCGTACACGCCCCAGGACAAGGATCGCGAGGACGTCCACGCGCTGGGGGAGAAGTTCGGCTTCGAGATACCGCCGACCCATCGCTGATCACCGGCTCGTGAGGCGCAGGGTGAGCTCACGGAGGTCCGCGGCGGCCATGGACGGCGCTTCGTCGTGGGTCCATTCGAGGCGGTCGCGATTGATCCAGACGGTGTCCAATCCGGCCCTTTGAGCGGCGACGACGTCCTCGACGGGGTCGTCGCCCACGTGCAGGACGTCGCATGCCTCAAGCCGCATCCGCTCCAGCCTGACGTGGTAGATCTGCGGATCCGGCTTGTGGAAGTCGAAGGACAGAGCCCGATAGGTGCCGGCCATGCTCGCTCCCCTCCCCCGGACGCCGACTCTCCCGGACGCCGACGCGGAGGGCCGATCGACCATCCGGCGGTTCAGGCCGCCCTGCCTCCGTCGTCCGGCCGGTGAGTGGCTGTGCGTACGAGGGTGACCGCGTCCAGCGGGACGGCGCGCCCCTCGGGGTCGGTGAACGACACCTCCAGTCGCGCCCCGGTCCGCCGATCGCGGCGTTCGACCGTCGGTCCCGCGAGCCGGGGCGCGTGGCGGTCCCCCCACTGCTGCAGCGCTCCGAGGATCACGAGCGCGTCGCGGCCCGAGTCGGTCAGGTGGTACTCGTACCGGGTGCGGGCCCCGGTGTCGCGGTAGGGCCGCTTCTCGACGACGCCCGCACCGGCGAGCGTCGCCAGCCGGGTGGTCAGCAGATTCGTGGCGATCCCCAGGCGCTGCTGGATGTCGGCGAAACGGACGACTCCCGCGTGCAGCTCCCGCAGTATCAGCGGCGTCCACCGCTCTCCGAGCAGGGTCACGGTCCGCTCGATGGAGCACGTCATCGAGTCGGGGAGTTCGGTGGTCGTCATCGCACGCCTCGCTCGCTGGTCGCCGGTGGCATCCAGGCTAGCCCGAAGAAGCTGACTTGCAATTTTAAAGTCAGGCCCTCTAGTGTGGACGCGAAGTCGTCGAGGGATGGAGACAGCAATGAAGATCGAGGGATCGGTCGCGCTGGTCACGGGCGCTAACCGGGGGCTGGGACGGTGTTTCGCAGCCGCGCTGCTGGACCGTGGCGCCGCCACGGTGTACGCGGCGGCGCGCAGGCCGGAGACGGTCGACCTGCCGGGCGTGGTGCCGCTCGCCCTGGACATCACCGACCCCGCGTCCGTCCGGGCCGCCGCCGAGCGGGCCCGCGACGTGAACCTGCTGATCAACAACGCCGGAATCTCCACGGGCTCGTCGGCCCTCGCCGGGACGCTCGACGACATCCGCCTGGAGATGGAGACGCACTACTTCGGCACGCTCGCCATGGCTCGTGAGTTCGCCCCGGTCCTGGGCCGCAACGGGGGCGGCGCGATCCTCAACGTGCTGTCGGTGCTGTCGTGGTTCACCGCCCCGCGGGTGGCCGCCTACTCCGCGGCCAAGGCGGCCGCGCTGCAGCTCACCAACAGCCTTCGCCTCGAGCTGAAGGAGCAGGGCACGCTCGTCACGGCGCTGCACGTCGGATACATGGACACCGACATGGCCGCCCACGCCGACGGCCCGAAGGCCGACCCGGCGGAGGTCGCCGCCCAGGCCCTGCGGGGGATCGAGCAGGGGAGTTTCGAGGTGGTCGCCGACGACACGAGCCGCTACGTGCGGGCCAAGCTGTCCGGCGGCGTGACCGACCTGTATCCGCAGCTGGCGTCCTGACCGGCGCGCACATGATCACATCCGTGCCGGGTAGGGGCGGATGTCATGAAGAGGATCCTGCAGCTCGTCTTCACCCGCTGGCTGGCGCGAACGCCGCTCGGGATGGTCCTGCTCGGCCTCGGCTGGCTGTTCATGCGCAAGCGGCGGGCCCGCAGGCAGCAGCAGCCCGCGAGCGCCCCGGCGCATCGCGAGCCCGGACGCCGGTCGGGCGACCCGTACGCCTGGCGCGGCCCCACCACAGGTGACCGCCGCCGGCACTGATCAGCAGTCGGCACTGATCAGTCGGCACTGATCAGTCGGCGCTGATCAACAGTCGGCGCCGATCAGCCGATGACGGCCGGAGTGCGGAACGTCTGGCGGTAGACCAGGGGGGACACCCCGACGGCGGCGTGGAGGTGCTGGCGGAGCGAGACCGCGCTGCCGAACCCGGCCTTCCTGGCGATCGCGTCGACAGGCAGATCGGTGGTCTCCAGCAGGTCCCGGGCGTGCGCGATCCGCTGCCCGGCGAGCCACCTGGCCGGGCTGAGGCCGGTCTCCTCCCGGAACCTGCGGGTGAACGTCCGCACGCTCATGCGGGCGTGCGCGGCCAGGGCGGCCAGGTTGACCGGCTCCTCCAGGTGTTCCAGCATCCACGCCCGGGTGGGCGCGGTGGTGGTCCCGACGGGATCGGGGAGCGGGCGCTCGATGTATTGAGCCTGCCCGCCCTCCCGGAACGGCGGGGTGACGCAGCGGCGGGCGGTGCGGTTGGCCACCTCGCTGCCGTGGTCGCGCCGGATGACGTGCAGGCACAGATCGATGCCCGCCGCCACGCCGGCCGAGGTGAGCACGTCGCCGTCGTCGATGAACAGCACGTCGGGATCGAGCCGTACGCGGGGGAACAGCGCGCCGAAATCCGCGGCGTTGCGCCAGTGGGTGGTCGCCGGACGCCCGTCCAGCAGGCCCGCGGCGGCCAGCACGAAGGCGCCGGTGCAGATCGAGATGAGCCGGGCGCGCCCGGCGACGCCCCACAGCGCCGCGCGCACCTCCTCGTCGAGCGTGCCGTTCTCCAGCGGGGTGCCGCTGTGGATGCCCGGCACCACCACCGTGTCGGCCGTGGCGAGCACGCTCAGGTCGTGGTCGGGAACGACGCTGTAGCCCGCCTGGCTCCGCACCGGACGGCCGCCCGGGCTGCAGGTGACGACCTCGTACAGCGGGCCGGGGTCGTGGGCGGCCCAGAACACCTGCCCGGGGACGCCCAGATCGAGTGTGGCGAAGTCGCCCAAGGCCAGTACGGCGACGCGGTGCATGGCCCGATTCTTTCACATGTTGACCTCCGGGCCACTGTTCGTCCGAGGCGGGCGCAACGGAGGATGCTCGCCATGAAGTCGCTGCATCGTGCGTGGATCGTCGCCGCCGTCGCCTTCGTCGCGATCATCGGGGCGGCCGGGTTCCGCGCCACGCCGGGTGTGCTGATCACCCCGCTGGAGGACGCGTTCGGCTGGTCGCGGGGCACGATCTCGCTCGCGGTCTCGGTGAACCTCATGCTCTACGGGCTGTGCGCGCCGTTCGCGGCGGCGCTCATGGACCGCTTCGGCATGCGCCGCGTCGTCGCCTGCGCCCTGCTGCTGGTGGCGGCCGGGAGCGGCCTGACCGTGTTCATGACCGCGAGCTGGCAGCTCGTCGCGCTGTGGGGCGTCCTGGTCGGGCTCGGCACCGGCTCGATGGCGCTCGTCTTCGCCGCCACGCTGACCGACCGCTGGTTCGTACGGCACCGCGGTCTGGTCACCGGCGTACTGACGGCAGGCGGCGCGACCGGGCAGCTGATCTTCCTGCCGGTGCTCGCGCACCTGACGGAGATGCAGGGGTGGCGGTGGGCCTCGGTCACGGTGGCGGGAGCCGCGCTCGCCGTCGTGCCCCTCGTGTGGTTCCTGCTCAGGGACACCCCCGAGGAGATCGGCCTGACCGCGCTGGGCGCGACCGAGCCGGTCGTGCGCACGCCCGCCGTGCGCACGCCGGACGGGGGCGCCGCCGCGAGGGCCGTCCGCGTGCTGCGGGACGCCGCCCGCACCCGGCACTTCTGGTATCTCGCCGTCGGCTTCGCCATCTGCGGGGCGAGCACGAACGGCCTGGTCGGCACCCACTTCATCCCGGCCGCCCACGACCACGGCATGGCGGAAACCACCGCGGCCTCGCTGCTCGCCGTGATCGGGGTCTTCGACATCGCCGGCACCGTCTTCTCCGGCTGGCTGAGCGACCGGGTGGACCCGCGGCTCCTGCTCGTCGTCTACTACGCGCTGCGCGGGCTGTCGCTGCTGGTCCTGCCGCAGCTGTTCTCCGCCACGGCCGAGCCGAGCATGCTGGTCTTCATCGTCTTCTACGGTCTCGACTGGGTGGCCACCGTGCCGCCGACCGTCGCGCTGTGCCGCAGGATCTTCGGCGCGAACGGAGCGGTGGTGTTCGGCTGGGTCTTCGCCTCCCACCAGGTCGGCGCGGCCGTCGTCGCCACCGCGGCCGGGATCACCCGTGACCATCTGGGGAACTACGACCTGGCGTGGTACGGCGCGGGCGTGCTGTGCCTGCTCGCCGCGCTCATGTCGTCCCGTATCGTCACGCGTGTCCGGGATGGCCGCGAAGCTGCGATCCTTGTCGGGTGACCGAACGCGTTCTTCCCCTGGTCGTACGCATCGAACGGGCCGCGCCGCCGCAGCGCACCGACGCGCTGGAGGCGGCGGCGACGGCCGTGGTGTGCCTGCTGGACAGTGCCGAGAGCGAAGGCCGGTGGCCGCAGGAGGTCGCCGAGTGGCAGGACGGGCGGATCAGGAAGGTGGTCAGGCGGGCTCGCGGAGCCGAGTGGCGGCGGGCGCTCGCCCTGCCCGGCATCACCGTCGCCGTGCGCACGGCCGAGGTGCGGGTGCATCCTCCCGTGCCGCTCGACGACTGGCCGCGCGATCTCGCCCGGCTCCAGGTGTCGGGCACCGAGTTGACCGACGACGCCACCCCGCCGGAGCCGGGTCCGGTGGACGTGGTGCTCTGGATCAACCCCGGGCTGGAGATGACCGCGGGCAAGGCGATGGCCCAGGCGGGCCACGGCGCCCAGTTCGCCTGGTGGGGCGCGGGCGAGGCGGACAGGGCGGCCTGGCGCGAGCGCGGCTTCGCCGTACGGGTCAGGACGGCCGGCCCGGCCCGGTGGGAGGCGCTGGCCGCGAGCGGGCTGCCGGTGGTCAGGGACGCCGGGTTCACCGAGATCGCACCGGGCTCCGCGACGGTCGTGGCGGACGCTCCGTGGCTGCGGGTCGGCGTTCCCGAAGTGTGATGGGGAACGCACCCGAAATATCGGGATATGCCGTACGCTCCCGATCGTGTCACCTGGGGACTATGGGACGAAGGCCGTTCCCTCTTATATAGCGGCCGAGGCCGAGACCACTCCGCTACCGAAGATCACGGTCCCAGTGGCTGCGCCACCGGCGAGCTCGTCCAAGGGGCTCGGAGACCTGCCGATGCGGGTGGTCTACCGTACGATCGCGGTCGCCGCGGGAGTCGCCGTCCTGGGCGCGGGCGCGACCGCCGTGCTGCTGAACCGGGACGACCCCGCGACCGCGGCACCGCGAAACTCCGCGGCCGCCGCCGCTCCCTCGGTCATATCGGCCTCGTCCGCGTCGAGCGCCGCCGCACCGGCCGCGGGCGCGGTGGCCACGCCCGGCCTCAGCCCGCTGTCAAGCACGGGGGCGAGCGCGACGCCCGGCGCGGACGTGGACGCCGTCTCTAGTCCGGCGGCCAGTCCGGACACGGCCGATGTCGCGCTGGCGGCGGCCCTCAAGGACCCCCGCGTGCCCGCGCTGCCGAAGAACGGCCGCCGCCTTCGCACCCTGCCCGGCCGGGCGGCCGCCGCCCACGGCTCGATCAAGGACCGGCGCTCCGGCGTCGCCCTGCCCCGCTTCACCAAGACCTGGGCGCTGGCCACGCCCGCGCCGTTCGCCTCCCGTCAGTTGCTGCCCAAGGTCAAGGGCGCGTCGTACCGCGGGATGCTGGTCTCCTGCCCCGTGCCGATCCCCGAGCAGAAGACGCTGCGCGACACCGCCTTCCTGGCCGCCCGGTGGACGCTGAACCACCACCCCTCGGGCGCGACGATCACCTGGACGGCCTCACAGCCCATCAAGGCGGGCAAGCGGCAGGGCTGGCTGCTCGGCTACACGGTGCACTACACGCTCAAGGGCAAGAAGCGGGTCTCCGCCGCGGCCCTGGCCCTTGTGGACGTGCCGGAGAAGAAGCCCGCCGTCGTGTTCGTCACGATCCCCGACAGCCAGAAGAAGCGCTGGCACGACATCAACAAGGTGATGTCCTCCGTCAAGGCGCTCTAGTAGGAGCGCGGGCGCCGCCACAGGCGGTTGGTCAGGAGCACGGCCACCGCCAGCCCGGCGGTGGTGAGGGCGCCGCCCTCGCCGACCATCCAGGCAGACCTGTCGTGCGCCGACGTCATCGCCTCGGCCACGAAGTACAGCGACGCGTTCATCGTGGCGTGGAGCACCAGGACCGGCCAGATGCTCCGCGTGCGCAGGCGCAGCCACACGAGTGGGAAGGCCAGCGTGACCGTCTGGAGCGTGAACATCAGCAGCGCGTACGGCACCGGCACGCCCTCCTCCACCGCCCCCGGCACGAACAGCATCAGGGGATAGTGGAACGAGGCCCAGGCCAGGCCGAGGATCACCGCTGTCGCGGCCGGGCTCCTGCGCGCGCCGAGCCTCGTGACGAGCACGGAACTCCAGCCGAGCTGCTCGCCGAGCGCCAGGACGACGAACGGCACCACTCCGGGAACGAGGCCGAGCACCACGCCGAGCGCCGGATTCAGCCCGGTGGACGCGGCGAGGTTGCCCGGATCGAAGCGGGCGGCGCCGGTCAGCCAGGCCGTGCCGTACGCGAGGCCGGTGCCGAGGACGGGCACGGCCCACGCGGCGGCGATCGTGCGCCAGGGCACCCGGTGGAAACCCCAGTCCACGGCGCGGACGCCGCCACCGGCCAGGCACACGGCGAGTGCGGCGAGCGCGGGCATGAACGCCTGGCTGTAGACGGCGATCTGGGTGCCGATCGGGGCGTCGCCGATCCGGTTGAGGTCGGCGCCCTGTGAGACGGCGAGGGCCACGACGGGCAGCACGAGGGCGGCCAGGGTGGCGCCGTATACGGCGAGCCGCGGCCCGCGGACGGTGGCGGGAGCGGTGGCCTCGATGGGGATGGCGGTTGGCGTGTTCGTTCGCATGGGCCGATTCCAGCGCCCCGGCGGTCCCGTCCGCCTGAGGGCCGGGTCCTGTTCCGGTCCCGGCGACGGGGCCCGACGGGGTCCCGTTCCCGTCCCGGCGTCCGGACCCGCGGGGGGTCCCGGGTGGGACGGGACCCTGGTCCCATTCCCGTCGAGGCGAGGAATGTCCAATGATGTCCTGATGCGAAGTGGTGCGTGGCCCCAATGGCTCTGGGCGATCCCCGTCCTGTGCGGGGCGGCCGTCGTCGCCGGCGTCGCGCTCACCACGGCCGTGCCCGTGCCCGACAGCACCTATCTGGTGCTCGACACGGTCGTCGGCATGACCTACCCCGCGGTCGGCGTGCTGATCCTGTCGCGATGGCCGCGGCACCCCATCGGGTGGCTGTTCTGCCTGAGCGGCGCAGGGCTGGCACTCCAGGCGCTGTCCGGGGGATACGCCGCGTACGCCCAGTCGTACGGGCTGCCGGGCGCCCTGCTCGCCGCGTGGGTGACGAACTGGGTGTTCTTCACCGGTTTCGGGCCGCTCCTGCTGCTGCCGCTGCTGCTTCCCGACGGACGGCTGCCGTCGCCGCGGTGGCGGCCGGTGCTGGTCGCGGCCGTCGCCGCGATGGCGGTGCTCCAGGTCATGCTCATGCTCCGCGATCGCGTCTGGGTCTGGGGACACGAGGTGCCCAGCTCCTTCGGGTTCGTTCCCACGGTTCCCGTCGCGGAGGCCGCCTTCGGCGTGGTGGTGACCGGGCTGGCCCTGTCGGGGGTCGCGGCGCTGGCCACCCGGGTCACGCGCTCGGACAACAGGCGCCGCCTCCTGCCGGTGTTCGCGGCCGTCGTCGCGGTGGGGCTCTCGGTCGTCGCCGACAATCTGCTGCCGCCCGGCCCGCCGGTGGGGGTGTGGCTGCAGGCCGCGGTACTGCCGCTGTTCCCCGCGGCCACGGCGGTCTCGATCTTCCGCTACCGGTTGTTCGAGATCGAGGTGCTGATCCGGCGCACCGTTGTGTACGCGCTGGTCACGGTCGTGCTGCTGGGGGCATACCTGGTCACCGTGGCCACGATCGGCACGCTCCTGCGAACCGGGAACGGGCTGCTCGAACCGCTCGCCGCCACCGCCGTCGTCGCGGTGGCGTTCGCGCCCGCACGCGACGCCGCGCAGCGGGCCGTCGGCCGTCTGCTGTTCGGCAACCGGGGCGACCCGGCCGCCGCGCTGTCCCTGCTCGGCCAGCGCCTGGAGTCGTCGGCCGACCCGACGCGGCTGCTCGACCGCGCGGCGGAGACCGTGGCGCACACGCTGCGGCTGCCCGCGGTCGCCGTGCTCGCCGCCGACGGCACACCGGTCTGCGCCGAGGGCGGTGTCCCCGTCGACGGTGTACGGCTTGCGCTCGTGGTGGGCGGACGCGTGGAGGGGGAGCTGCGCGCGGCCCCCCGTTCGCCGGGTGAAGCCCTGTCGGCGGCCGACCTGGCCGTGCTCGACGACCTCGCCCGCCAGCTCGCGGTCGCCCTTGCCGCCGTGCGTCTCGCCAGGGAGGTGCAGACGTCGCGCGAGCGGCTGGTCATCGCCAGGGAGGAGGAACGGCGCAGACTCCGCCGTGACCTCCACGACGGTCTCGGGCCCGGCCTGGCCGCCATCGGCGTACGGCTCGACGTGATAGAGGCCACCGCCGCGGGCATGCCGCCGGCCATGCGGTCGTCGCTGTCGGAGGTCAGGCAGCTCGTCCAGGGCCTCGTCGGCGACGTGCGAAGGATCGTCCACGACCTGCGCCCGCCGGCGCTGGACGAGCTCGGGCTGGCCGGCGCCCTGGAGGACCTGGCTCTGGACACGGAGGAGGCGGTGGAGGCGGGCCCGGTCGTCACGGTCCGGGTGCCGGAGCCGCTGCCCGAGTTGCCCGCCGCCGTCGAGGTGGCGGCCTACCGCATCGCGCAGGAGGCCCTGGCCAACGCCCTGCGTCACGCGCGGGCACGGACCATCGAGATCGTCGTCAGGATCGAGCGGGACGGACTGGTCCTGCGCGTCCGCGACGACGGCAGGGGACTGCCCGACCCGCTCGTCGAGGGCGTGGGATCGGGCAGCATGAGAGAGCGCGCCGCGGAACTCGGCGGTGTGTTGCGCAGGACGTCCGCCTCCGGGGCGGGCACGACGGTGGAGGCGGTGCTGCCGCTGTGATCGACCCCAAGGCCGATTCCCAGACCGACCACACGGCCGGCCCGAAGGCCGATTCCGAGGCCGCCGCGCCGGTGCGCGTCCTGCTGGTGGACGACCACCCGCTGCTGCGGCACGGCCTGCGGGCGCTGCTCGAACAGGTCGGCGGCGCCCAGGTGGTGGGCGAGGCGGGAGACGGCGACGAGGCCGTCGCCCTCGCGTTGTCGCTGCGGCCCGACGTGGTCGTGATGGACCTGGTGATGCCGGGCACCTCGGGGATAGAGGCCACCCGCCGGCTGATCGACCGCGATCCCGCTCTCGGCGTGCTCGTGCTGACGATGAGCGAGGACGACGCGTCGGTGTTCGCCGCACTGCGGGCGGGCGCGCGCGGCTACGTCCTCAAGGGCACGGGCGGGGCGGAGTTCATCGCCGCCGTCCGGGCCGTCGCCCGGGGCGAGGCCGTGTACGGCCCCGCGGTGGCCCGGCGCATCCGCAGGTTCCTGGCGCCGAGCCCGGACGTCACGCCGTTCCCCGAGCTGACCGCCAGGGAGCGGGAGATCCTCGACCTGCTCGCGTCCGGCAGGTCGAACGCGGAGATCGCCCGCGCCCTGTTTCTCAGCCAGAAGACCGTGAAGAACCACCTGACGTCCGTCTTCGCCAAGCTCCAGGTGGCCGACCGGGCGCAGGCGGTGGTGCGCGCCCGCCGCGCCGGTCTCGGCGAGTGAGCGGTGGGGACGGCCGGGCTCAGTGTTCGGCGAGGACGATCACGGAGTCACCGGGCGTGAACGTCACCGCCCGGGACCGGTCCGGGTTGAGCACGACGCCGTAGTGGGGCGGCTCCCCGGACTTCGCCGCCGCGCGGTAACCGATCGCGGTCTCACCCCGCCGCAGGGCCGACTCCACGATCGTGCGGAAGGCGACGGGCCCGCCTGTGGTCACGTAGTCCTCCACGGGCCGGGGATAGACCTCCGAGCCCGCGGAGTCGAAGAGATAGGTGAAGACCTCGGCGAGGTGCGGGTTCTCGGCGAGCTGCGCGAGCAGCAGGCCGATGACGGTGTCGCTGATCACGATGTCGTCGGCCTCGGTGACTTCGGCGAGCGTCCGGTTGTTCTCGTCGTGCATCTCGCTCACGATCGAGTACTTCTCCCCGAGGGTCGCCTGCATGTCGCGCAGCTGCAGCAGCGTCATCAGCGTCCGGTTGTCGGCGTGGCCGGGGTCGTAGCGGTCGTCGGAGAGCACGATGACGTGCTGGTAGACGCCGACGCCGAGGGACTCGAGGGCGTACCTGTCGGTGGCGTCGCACTCCTTGACGTTCACCGTCAGGTTGCGCAGGCCCTCCAGACCGGCGCCCGCGCCGGGGTGGTCGCCGGCGACGTCGAGCACCGATCCGGGGGTCACGTAGCCGTCCAGGTAGCGGATGATCCTCGCGGCCCGGCCGTTCCAGCCGAGCATCAGGGTCCGCTCGGGGGCGGGCGCCGGGGCCGTGGCGGGGACGATGTGCCGTTCGTCCGCGGGAGCCGTTCCGTTCGCCAGGCGGATGAGCGAGTCGTCCTGGGCGAGCACCACGATCTCGTCGGACGTCCCGATCGTCGTGTCCGCCGGCGGGTTGAGCACCACACCGCCGGGCGTGCGCAGGCCGAGGACGGTCGCGGTCGCGTACGCGTCGAGGGCCCGGCCGTACGACCTGCCGGCCAGGGAGGGATCGCGGCGCAGGTAGATCTCACCGCCGTCGAAGTTCAGCAGGTCCATGCAGACGACGGACACGCCGGACTGCCGGGACGACTGCACGATCAGCCGCGCGGCGATGTCGTCGCTGTCGACCAGGTGGACGCCGGGCCCTCCGGCCAGACGGGCGGCGGCCATGTTGCGCGAGGCGGCGATGGCGGCGACCACCGGAGGATGCTCGCCCGCCCGCTTGGCCAGCGCGAGCAGGGTCTTGATGACGTGCGCGTCCGGGTCCTCCTTCTCGGGGGACAGCACGACGATGGTCCGCGCGGTGCTCAGGCTCAACAGGTCGAGGTCGCCCGGCTCGGTGGGCCGGCCGGTGCGGCACACCAGGCGCGTCTTGCCCGTGTCGCCCACCCGGGCCCTGATGGCGTCCTCCATGGCCGGCTTGTCCCTGTCGGCCAGGATCGCGATGACCGAACCGTGCTGGCTGGCGTGCGCCTTGGTGAGCTCGGAGACGATCGTGTAGAGCTGCTCGGACCAGCCGAGGATGACGGTGTGGCCGCTCTCGATGACGCGGGAGCGGCCCTTGCGCAGCTCATCGATCTTGCCGCGCAGCCCGGCGGAGAGCACGCCCACGAGGATGCTGACGATGAAGATGCCGCCGAGGGACGCGCCCAGCATGATCGCGAGAAAGGGCGCGGTGCCGGCGTCTCCGGCGATCTTGCCTGGGCTGAGGGCGTGCATGAGCGACAGCCACAGCACCCCGGGCCAGCCGTCGTGCCGGAGCGCCTCGTCGGGGGTGAGCCACATCGTCAGCGCGCTGACCACCACGATGAGCACCAGCGACACCAGGGCCAGCCAGCCGATGAGGGCGGCCGTGCCCCTGGCCATGGTGTTGTCGAACCAGTAACGCGCACGCTCTTTGACCGTGGCTTTCGACACCGGCCCCCCTCGTAAGTGATCAGTAAACGTCAGACATAGTAGAAGCGGCTAGGCTGACTCGCGTGACGGAACTGGTGCTCGCCTCGGCCTCGCCCGCCCGCCTCGGTGTGCTGCGGGCGGCCGGGCTCGATCCCAAGGTCGTCGTCAGCGGCGTCGACGAGGACGCGATCACGGCCGCCACCCCCGAGGAGCTGTGCCTGGAGCTGGCCGTGGCCAAGGCGGACGCCGTCTCGCGTACGCTCGCCGAGGGCATCGTGATCGGCTGCGACTCGGTGCTCGAACTCGACGGCGTCGCGTACGGCAAGCCGGGGACGCCGGAGAACGCGCTGCGCCGCTGGCAGACGATGCGCGGCAGGACCGGCCGGCTGCTGACCGGGCACTGCGTGGTGGACGTGGCCCGGGGCCGGAGGGTGTCGGAGGTGGCGGCGACCGTGGTGCGGTTCGGCACGCCGTCCGACGAGGAGATCGAGGCGTACGTCGCCAGCGGGGAGCCGCTGCGCGTGGCCGGGGCGTTCACGCTCGACGGCCTGGGCGGCTGGTTCGTGGAGGGCATCGAGGGCGATCACGGCAACGTGCTCGGTATCTCGCTTCCCCTGCTTCGCCGCCTTTTCGCCGATGTGGGCGTGCCTGTGACGACCTTGTGGCGCTAGCCTGCCCGCCATGAGTGGCATCGGGCGGCCCGCCGGACGGCGCGGCGTCGGCGGTTTCGCCGAGGGAGTCGGTTTCAGCCTGCGGGGTCTCGCCTGGGTCGCCCGGCATCCCCTCTGGTGGTTGTTCGGCCTGATCCCGGCCTTGATCGCGCTCGCGCTCTACGTCGCGGCGCTGGGGTGGCTGGGCACGCACGCCACCGACGTGGCGGCGTGGGCGACCCCGTTCGCCGACGACTGGGGCTGGCGCGACGTGTTCCGCACGCTGGTCGGCTTGATGATCTTCGTGGCGGGTCTGGCGCTCGCCGTGCTGACGTTCACCGCCGTCACGTTGGTGATCGGCGACCCCTTCTACGAGAAGCTCTCGGAGAAGGTCGAGGAGGACCTGGGCGGGCTCCCCGACGGCGGCGACCTGCCTTTCTGGGCTTCCCTGTTCCGGTCGATCCGCGACAGCCTCGTCACCCTCTGGTGGGTCCTGCTGTTCTCCGTGCCGCTGTTCGTGCTGGGCTTCGTGCCGGTCGTCGGGCAGACCGTGGTGCCCGTGGTGGGGGCGTTGGTCTCCGGGTTCTTCCTCACGGTCGAACTGACCGCCTTGGCGATGGAACGCCGAGGGCTGCGGCGCAAGGAGCGTTTCGCGCTACTGCGATCGAACATGTCCGCCTCGCTGGGGTTCGGCGTGCCGCTCTTCGCCGCGTTCATGGTGCCGTTCCTGAGCGTGCTCCTGATGCCCGGCGCGGTCGCCGGCGCCGCCATGCTCGTCCGCATGCGGCTGGCGCCGGCGACCGTTCCGGGACAGTGGGCACCGGACGGTCAGGCCAGGGACACAAGACCGGCGTAGTCGGAGTTCCACATGTCCTCGACCCCGTCGGGCAGCAGCAGGACGCGGTCGGGGCGCAGGGCCTCCACGGCCTTGTCGTCGTGGGTGACCATGACGACGGCGCCCTGATAGGAGGCGAGCGCCGCCAGCACCTCGTCCCGTGACGCCGGGTCGAGGTTGTTGGTGGGCTCGTCGAGCAGCAGCACGTTGGCCTGCGAGCTGACGAGGGTGGCGAGCGCCAGCCGGGTCTTCTCGCCGCCCGACAGCACGCCCGCGGGCTTGCCCGCGTCGTCGCCGCCGAACAGGAACGAGCCGAGGATCCGGCGCACCTCGCCGTCCCCCAGGTGCGGCGCGGCGGCGGCGAGGTTCTGGGCGACGGTGCGCGCCGGGTCGAGCGTGTCGTGCTCCTGCGCGAAGTAGCCCAGCCGCAGACCGGGACCGTGCACCACGCGGCCCGAGTCGGGGCGTTCCCGCCCGGCCAGGATCCGCAGCAGCGTGGTCTTGCCCGCGCCGTTGAGACCGAGCACGACGAGCCGGCTGCCCCGGTCCACGGCCAGGTCCACCCCGGTCAGCACCCGCAGGTCGCCGTACGCCTTGGTCAGGCTGATCGCGCCGAGCGGGGTGCGGCCGCAGGGGGCGGGCTCGGGCAGCCGGATGCGGGCGACCTTCTCGGCCCGGCGGACCGGCTCCACCGCGGCCAGCATGCGGTCGGCCCGGCGCGCCATCTCCCTGGCGCGTACGGCGGTCGCCTTGCCGGCGCGCATCCTGTCGGCCTGGGCGTGCAGCGCGGCGGCCTTGCGTTCGGCGACGGCCCGCTGCCGGGCGCGTCCGCGTTCGGCGGCGTCGCGGTCGGCCAGATAGGTGCGCCAGCCGGTGTTGTGCACCTCCAGCGCGGCCCGGTCGGCGTCCAGGCGCCAGATCCGGTTCACGGTGTCGTCGAGCAGCGCGGTGTCGTGGCTGATCAGGACAAGCCCGCCGGTGCGGCCCGCGAGGAACGACCGCAGCCAGGCCACGGAGTCGGCGTCCAGGTGGTTGGTGGGCTCGTCGAGCAGCAGCGTGCCCTGCCCGGCGAACAGGATGCGGGCGAGTTCGACCCGGCGCCGCTGCCCGCCGGACAGGGTGCCGACCGGCTGGGTCATGACCCGGTCGGGCAGGCCGAGCCCGGCGGCGATGCGGGCGGCCTCGGCCTGCGCGGCGTATCCGCCGCGCGCCTCGAACTCCGCCTCGGCACGGACGTACCGCCGCATCGCCCGCTCCTGCTCGGCGGGATCGCCCATGGCCGCCTCGGCGGCGCGCAGCGCGCGCTCGGCCTCGTCGAGGCCGCGGGCCGACAGGATGCGGGCGGTGACGGGAAGGGACGGATCGGCCGCCGCGGGATCCTGCGGGAGATAGCCGACCTCGCCGGTCCGGATGATGGTGCCCGCGGCCGGCTGTAGTTCGCCGGCCAGGGTCTTCAGCAGGGTGGTCTTGCCCGCGCCGTTGCGGCCGACCAGGCCGACGCGGTCGCCGGGGGCGACGTGGGCGGTGACGTCCGACAGCAGGAGACGGGCGCCGACGCGCACGTCGACACCGCGAAGGGTGATCATTTGATGACGCTCCGGAGAAGCTCAAGGACACACGGGTGGCGTGAAAGCGGGTGTCCGAGCTAAGAGATCCGGGGCGTAGCCATGGCGCCGAGTGTAGGTCGCGCATCCGGCCCGGCGCCAACGGTTTTGCGGCCGCCGGTTGTCCACAGGAGGACCGTTGTCCCCAGAACGCGCTTCGGCCGTCGTGGGTGCGCGGCCGTCCGGCGAGGCTTGCGGCCATGACGATCCCGAAGCTCGTGCTCTCCTCGCCGGCGGACATCCTCGCCGCCGTGCCCTACCTCGTCGGGTTCCACCCCGCCGACAGCCTCGTCGTGACCGGTGTCGCCGGCCCGGAGGTGCGGCTGACGACGCGCTGGGACCTGCCGGTCGCCGCAGGGGACCTCGACCGGCTGGTCGCGCTGCTGCGCCGCGAATCGGTGACGGCGGCCTTCGTCGTCGGATACGGCGCCGGCGCCCTGGTGACCCCCGCCGTCGACACGGCGACCCGGCTGCTGCACGCCGGGGGCATCCGGGTGGCCGAGAGCCTCCGGGCCGAAGGCGGGCGCTACTGGTTCTACTCCTGCGGCAGCGCGAGCTGCTGTCCCGCGGAGGGCACGCCGTACGACACGCAGCGCAGCCAGGTCGCGGCCGAGGCCGTGCTGCACGGGCTGGTCGCCCTGCCCGACCGGGGCAGCCTGCGGCGCTCGGTCCAACGGTGCGGCGGAGCGGCGATGCGGCAGGTCACCGCCCGGGTCGCGGCCGAGCTGCGGGCGATGCCCGAGCCCGGGGCGCCGCTCGCGGACGAACTGGCCGCGCGGTTCGTGACGGAGGGGCTGGCGCGGGTGCGCAGCGCCATCGGCCTCTACGACTCGGGGGGCAGGCTGGACGACGAGGGCGCCGCCCGGCTCGGGCTCGACCTCGCCGTGGTGAGGGTGCGTGACGAGGCGTGGGCGTTGATCGACGACCGTGACGCGCACGTCGCGCTGTGGCGCGACCTCACCCGCCGGATAGAGCCGGGCCACGTCGCGCCGGCGGCCTCACTGCTGGCCGCCGCCGCCTGGCATCGGGGGGAGTGCGCGCTCGCGGGGATGGCGCTGGAGCGGGCGCTCGCCGCCGACCCCGGCTACTCGATGGCGCTCCTTCTCCGGCAGGCACTGACGCACATGATGTCCCCCGCCATGCTCCGCGACCGCATGCCGACACCGGAGGAGCTCGACGACGAGATGGGCCCTCCCCGGGCGATCTGGCTCGCGCCGCTGCGCGCGCTGCTGGCCCGGGATCTGCCCGGTCCGGCCTCCGTATCGGCTCTGCGACGACCCTGAGCGGCCGTCAGACCGCCTCGCCGTCCTGAGCCTGCCGCCGGCGCTCGTTGTACGCGCGCATCCGGGCGGGGTAACCGGTGAGCTGCACGTCGTACACCGGAAGGGCGAGATCCCTGGCGACCTTGGCGATCACCGCGGGCGCTCCGACGCGGCGACGGGTCCACTCCCCGTCGTGGGCCACGGCCACCGCGGTGGTGTCGGTCGCGAAGGTCTCGGGTTCGACGTAGAACTCGACTCCACGCCGGGTCTTGGCGAACTCGATGAGGGCCTCGACGTCGGCGTCGGTCGCCTCGCGGTCGAACTTGGCCACGCGGGCGCCCCGGCGTCGCCGGAGCCCGTAGCGATCGCGCCATCTCATAGTGCTTGTATACATCGCCGCGGATCACGATGGCGTTAAGGGAACGGTCTCGGGGCGATGTCGGGGATGTCCCTGATGCCGCCGGACGCGTACACGGCACAAGATGGAGGCAGACTCGAAGAGAGCCGAGCAGTCGATCGACGGAAGGCGATGCCGTGATGCCCGCGACAGCGACACCACCGTGGCCGGGCCGCGCCCCGATGCCGCACCCTCAGTTGCGCGTCACCAACCAGGACCGCGAACAGGTGGTCGAGCATGTCAAAGCGGCCTACGCCGAGGGCCGGCTCGACAAGCACGAGATGGACGAGCGGCTGCACCTCGCCATGACGGCGCGCACGCACGCCGATCTCGTGCCCATCATGAACGACCTGTACGGCACGCGCCCGGCGTACGTCCCCCGGCCGCCCTCGTATCACGCCGCCGCGGTCCCTGACGGGGGAGACCGGGTCGGGGCCGCGGCCTCGCACCTGTTCGGCCTGCTGGGGTTGTTCATCATCGGCCCGCTGCTGATGATGGTGACCGCGGGGCGGACGTCCCCCTACATCAGGAAGCACGCGGTGGAGTCGCTCAACTTCCACCTCACCGTGCTGGGCGCGACGGTGCTGCTGCCGTTCACCGTCGTGGGCGTCGTCCTGCTGCCGGTCATCTGGGTCGTCGGGCTGGTCCTGTGCGTGGTCGGCGGGGTGTCGGCGCTCGCCGCCACCGAGTTCCGCTACCCGCTGACCGTCCGCCTGATCAAGTAACTCGTGGCGCGGCCCCCGGTCAGGGCATGAGCGCGCGGACCGCGGCCACGGTGTCGGCCTCCTCCGGCCGCTTGTCGGGCCGGTAACGCAACACCCGGGCGAACCGAAGCGCCATGCCGCCGGGGTAGCGGCTCGACCGCTGCACCCCGTCGAAGGCGATCTCCACGACCAGCGCGGGCTTGAGCGTGACGACGTAGTCGTCCGCCGGTCCCTCCGCCAGCCGCAGGAACTGCTCGGTCTGCCAGGTCAGCAGTTCGTCGGTGAGGCCCTTGAACGTCTTGCCGAGCATCACGAACCCGCCGCTCTCCGGGTCGTAGGCGCCGAGGTGCAGGTTGGACAGCCAGCCCTGGCGCCGTCCGTTGCCCCACTCGGCGGCCAGCACGACCAGGTCGAGGGTGTGCCGCGGCTTCACCTTGATCCAGCCGGCCCCTCGCCGGCCCGCGGCGTACGGCGTGCTCAGCGACTTCACCACGACGCCCTCATGGCCCCGCCGCACGGCGTCGCCGAAGAACGCCTCGGCCTCCTCGGCGTCCGCGGTGACGAGCCGAGGGGTGATCAGCCCGGCCGGGACCGCGGCCTCCAGCGCGGCGTGCCGCTCCTCGTCCGGCAGGTCGAGCAGATCGGCGCCGCCCACGCGCAGGGCGTCGAAGAAGAAGACGGTCAGCGGCACCGTCGCGCGCAGCGACGCGACGTCGGTCCTGCTGGCCACCCGGCCCGAGGTGACCTGGAACGGCTCGGGCCGGCCGTCCGGGCGCAGTGCGATGACCTCGCCGTCGAGCACGAGATCGGTCCCAGGGAGGCCGAGCACGGCCTCGACCAGCTCGGGGACCTGCGCGGTGATGTCGTCGAGGGTGCGGGTGAAGACGGCGACCCGGTCGCCCGACCGGTGGGCCTGGACCCGCACGCCGTCGAGCTTCCACTCGACGGCGGCAGGGGCGCCGGCCTTCTCCAGAGCGGCGGTCACGCTGGCCGCGCTCTGCGCGAGCATCGGCGCCACCGCCCGCCCGACCTCCAGGTGGAACGCCTTCAGCTCCGCGACGCCGCCGCGCAGGGCCGCCGCGCCGACGGCGGGCAGCGAGCCGCGCAGGGTCAGGGCCCGGCGCACCTCGGCCGCGGGCACGTTCGCGGCCATGGCGATCGCCTCGATCATCACCCCGTTGAGCGCCCCCTGGCGCAGCTCGGCCGTCAGCAGCCGGTGCAGAAACGACTGTTCCTGCCGGGTGAGGGCGCCGAACAACTCGCCGAGCAGCTCGCGGCGCGCGGACTGCGAACCGGTGCCCGACTGCGACTTGATGCGTTCGAGCAGCGCGTCGACCTGCGTCAGGGTCGCCGTGGCGATCTGACGCGGCTCGGGGAGATCCGACAGACTCCGCCAGCCCACCCCGATCTGGCGCTGCGGCAGCTCACCCGACAGGTAGGCGATGGCGGTCTCGGCCTCGTCCGGTCCCACCCTGCCGAGGAGCTCGGCGAGGTGCCTGATCTTGGCGAGCCGAGCCGAGTCCGCGGCGACGGCCGCGGACGTCCTGGCAAGGTCGATCAGCAACACACCGTAATCCTGCCTCACCACTGCGGCAGATGCCCAGGCCGGGGTCGGACACGCGTCGTGGCGCTAGCTGTAGTGGCGCACGCGCGGCCACAGCTCGCGCCAGGGCTGGACGGGGTCGTGGCAGACCGTGATCGGTACGCCCTGCTCCTCGCCCGGCATCCCGCTCAGCCTTCCCCCCGGGACGCAGCGGGCGAAGACGGTGGCGAGTCCGGCGAGCGGATAGCCGACGGACACGACCACCCGCGTCCCCTCCGGCGGCGGTCCCCACCACCACAGCTCGTTGTGGCCGCTGTAGACCGCGGGCAGCCCGAACTCGCCCGCCCAGCGGTGCAGCGCGCCTGCCTCGCCGTAGTTCGCCGCGAGCAGCACCGCACCGGCGCGCTCGGCGGCGGGCAGGCCGTTCACGACCCGGGCCGTCTGCGCCGCCACATCGCGCATGCCCACCGACTCAGCGGCCACCTCGTTCATGGCGGCGACCGGCGTCCCGCCGAGCGACGCCGCGGGGACGACCGGCAGCGCCACGACCACCGCCACCACGGCGTTGACCGCCAGCGCCGCGATCAACACTCGTCTCCACCGCCATCCGGCCGCCGTGACGCAGCCGGCCGCGAACAGGTAGAGCAGGAACCCGCCGGTGTAGTCGGGCCGGCCCCCCGAGTAGAGGACCAGCGCGCAGGCCACGGGGTAGGCGATGGCGAGGGAACGGACCCGTCGGTTCCGCCACAGCCGCAGCCAGCCGGCCACGCAGATCACCGCCTGCACGGGCCCGAGCAGCACGATCTGCAGGGGGACGAAGGCCGCCCGGTTGTCCGCGCCCTCGTCGGCCCGCAGCGCGTCGGCCATCTGGAACTGCGGCCAGTCGTGCGTCACCTGGTAGATCAGGTTGGGCGAGGCGATCACCAGAGCCAGGAGGGCGCCGGCCCACAGCCGTCTGTCCCGCAGCACCTCGCGCGGGCCCGCGACGAGGATGCCCAGGCCGACGGTGCCCAGCAACACCACGATCAGATCGCGGTTGTACGCCGCGATCCCGGACAGCGCTCCCAGCCAGAGCCAGTAGCGCCCGTCTCCCCTGAGTAGCACCCGGAGCAGGCACAGCGTGACCGCGCCCCACAGCACGAGGTCGGGGGTGAGGGTCAGCAGCGAGTGCCCGGCCAGCAGAGTCAGCACGGAGGTGGCCGTCCCGGCCGCGGCGAGGATCTGGGCCGCGCGGCCGCCACCCAGCTCCCGGGCGGCCAGCGCGACGAGCACGACCAGAGCCCCGGCGCACAGAGCGGGGACGATCCGCAGCGCGACGACCGTGTCTCCGAAGATGGTCGTGGACAGCCGGGCGATCATCGGCGTCAGCGGCGGGGTGTCGAAATATCCGAGCCGCGGCCGCTCGCCCAGCATGCGGAAGTACAGCTCGTCGCGGTGGTAGCCGTACCACGGGCTCACCGCGAGCAGCACGGCCACGGTCACGGCGGCGATCGCGGCAACGGCCCGGGGTGTCGCGGTGAGCGGAGCGTCCGCACGAACGCCCCTGCCGGGGGACGCCCCCTCGGCGTCGTCCTGTGCCGGCGTGCCGCCGGTCACCTTGCCGTCCGCGGTCACGCCGGCCTCCCGGAAGCCGGCGCTCGCAAGGGGCCGCCCCGCGGGCGGCCGTGACGGGAGGAACCCCGATCGAGGGGGTTCATGACGAGGCGGTTCGGGGGGGTATCTGCCACCCGGCCATCATCCTCGAACCGCTCCCGCTCTCCTACCCCTGAATTCGGAGGCGCCGCGTCGCCTCAGCGGGTGTCCAGGTCAGCCGACGCCGAGCAGGTCGACGACGAAGATGAGCGTCTCACCGGGCTTGATGAGGGCGCCCGCGCCGCGGTTTCCGTACCCGAGGTGCGCGGGGATGGTCAGGCGCCGCCGTCCGCCGACCTTCATGCCGGCCACGCCGCGGTCCCAGCCGGCGATGACCCGGCCGCCGCCGAGCGGGAACTGGAACGGCTGGCCGCGGTTCCAGGAGGCGTCGAACTCCTCACCCGTGGAGAACGCCACCCCAACGTAGTGGACGGTCACGTTCTGCCCCGGCTTGGCCTCCGGCCCGTCCCCCTCGACGAGATCGACGATCTCCAGGTCTGCGGGCGGAGCGCCCTCGGGAAAGTCGATCTCCGGCTTCTCCAGTGCCACGTGGGCCTCCTGTTCTGTCTGTGTCCACAGCGCTTCCAGTGCCGGACGTTCCGGCAGGCTGACGACTCTACCGGGGACGGCCGACACGAGAACGCCTTCCCCACGCGGGTGGGGAAGGCGTCGGAACTCCGCCGATGGCGAAGGTCACGGGCGACGGCCCCTCGTCAGGCCCGCCCGGTCGTCGTCGCGCGTCGCCTCGGCACGGGCCTCCTCCGCACGCGCCGCTTCAGCACGCGCTTCCTCGGCACGGGTCTCCTCGGCACGGGTCTCCACCCGATCCTCCGCCGCCGGGTAGGCGGGGGCCTGCGGAGCGGTGTCGCCCGCGGCCGGTGACGTCGTGACGGGCCCGGCCGACGGCGGACGCTGGACGACGACGGTGTCGGCCGGCTGCACACCGCCCTCCAGCAGCGCCTGGGCCTGGTCGAGCATGGGAGAGGCCACCAGCACGTCGTAGCGGCCCGCGACGATCGAGCTCCTGGAGGAGAAGTCACGCGTCCCGCCGGTGAAGGCGTGGCTGGTGAAGCCGAAGGCGGCGCCGGCGATGGCGCCCCAGAGGATCGACCACAGCACCAGCCCGAAGAACGAGGTCGTGGCCGAGGTGAACAGCCCGAGGAACAGGCCGACGATGAGTCCGAACACCGCACCGGTGATCAGGCCGGACAGCGCCGCCTTGCCGTTGGTGAGCCGTCCGGTGACGGTCTCCTCCAGGCGCAGGTCGCTGCCGACGATCGCGGTGTTCTCCACCGGGAACCCGGCGTCGGACAGGGTGTCCACGGCGCGCTGCGCCGCGGCGTAGTTGTCGTAACTGACCAGCAGCCGTCTGTCGGCCGCGGGACTGACCGGCCCTCCGGCCGGGGAGTACTGCATGATCGCCTCCGCGGGGTAGTGCGGTCGGTACACGAACGCACTACCCCCGGAGAGCCCGATATTCCTCTACGGAATAGGAGGAGTCACCAACTTTGGTGCAGCGGCATGCCCTCGCTGTAGCCGGAGGCGCTCTGCACGCCGACCACCGCCCGCTCGTGGAACTCCTCGATCGTCGCGGCGCCCGCGTACGTGCAGGAGGAACGCAGGCCGGCCACGATGGCGTCGATCTGGTCCTCCACGCTGGGCCGCGCCGGGTCGAGGTACATCCGCGAGGTCGAGATGCCCTCCTCGAACAGCGCCTTGCGGGCCCGCTCGAACGGCGAGTCCTCGGCGGTGCGCAGCCGTACGGCACGGGCCGAGGCCATGCCGAAGTTCTCCTTGTACTTGCGCCCGTCGGGGGCGGTGCGGGTGTCGCCGGGCGACTCGTACGTGCCGGCGAACCACGAGCCGATCATGACGTTGGACGCTCCCGCGGCGAGCGCCAGCGCGACGTCGCGGGGGTGGCGCACGCCGCCGTCGGCCCACACGTGCCGGCCCAGGCGGCGGGCCTCGGCCGCGCACTCCAGCACGGCGGAGAACTGCGGCCGCCCCACGCCGGTCATCATCCGGGTCGTGCACATGGCGCCCGGGCCCACGCCGACCTTCACGATGTCGGCGCCGGCCTCGACGAGGTCGCGTACGCCCTCCGCGGTGACGACGTTGCCCGCCGCTACCGGCACCGAGGGCTCGAGCGCCCGCACGGCCCGCAGCGCCGAGATCATCTTCTCCTGGTGGCCGTGCGCCGTGTCGACCACGAGCACGTCGACGCCGGCGTCGAGCAGCTCCTTGGACTTGGCGGCCACGTCGCCGTTCACCCCGACCGCCGCGGCGACGCGCAGCCGGCCGCGCGCGTCCACGGCGGGCTGGTAGAGGGTGGAGCGCAGGGCCCCGGTGCGGGTGAGGATGCCGACCAGGCGGCCGTCCTCGTCCACCACGGGCGCCAGCCGGTGGCGGCCCTCGTGCAGCGCGTCGAACGCGGACTGCGGATCGACGCCCAGTGGCAGCGTCTGCGGCGAGGCGGTCATCACCTGGGCGAGCTGGGTGAACATGTCGACGCCGTGGCAGTCGGCCTCGGTCACCACGCCGACCGGGCGGTTGTCCCAGTCGACGACGATGACCGCGCCGTGCGCCCGCTTGGGCAGCAGGGTGAGCGCCTCGCCCACGGTGTCGTGGGGGGTGAGGGTGATGGCCGTGTCGTGGACGAGGTCGCGGCTCTTCACCCATTCGATGACGTCGGCCACCACGTCGATCGGGATGTCCTGGGGGATGACGGCGATGCCGCCGCGCCGGGCGACGGTCTCGGCCATGCGGCGGCCCGCGACCGCCGTCATGTTGGCGACGACGATGGGGATCGTGGTGCCGGTTCCGTCGCCGGCGGACAGATCCACTCCGAGGCGCGACCCGACCGAGGAGCGGGACGGCACCATGAAGACATCGCTGTACGTGAGATCGTAGGGCGGCGTCACATCATTGAGGAATCGCACGTTTGTCCAGCCTACGTTGTGAGCGGGTCATATCCGGCATTCCCGGCCGACGTCGGAGCAGACCCGGACACGGGATACATTGACCTCGCCTGAGAGGAGAGCACGTGATCATCGTTGACCGTCCGGAGGCGCTCGTCGTCGGCTATGCCGTACGGACGACCAACGCGGCGGAGGCGGACCCGGCCCGCGCCCAGTTGCCGGGCCTGTGGGCCCGTGCCGGAGCGCCCGGAGCCTTCGCGCACGTGCCCGGCCGGATCGACGAGAACCTGTACGCCGTGCTCACCGACTACGAGAGCGACCACAACGGCGCCTACACCCAGGTCGTCGGCGTGGCCGTTCGCACGGCGGCGCGACTGCCCGAGGGCATGGTCGCCGTGCGGGTGCCGGGCGTGCCGGCGCTGCTGTTCGAGGCGAGGGGACCGATGCCGGGGGCGCTCGTCGACGTGTGGCAGCAGGTGTGGAGCCACACGGAGTCGGGGGGCGCCCCGGTCCGCGCCTTCACCACCGACGTGGAGATCCACCACCCCGACGGCGTCGACCTCTTCGTGGCCACGCTGCCGTCGTTCGGCGAGCCCTCCGGTCCCCCGGCGCAGGTTCAGGCGGCGCCGGCCTGATCGTCGTCCCGGTCGTCGTCGTCCGGTGGCGGGTCGGGCAGCCGCCACCCGGCGACCAGCAACGGCAGCACGAGATGCGTCAGCCACATCGCGATGAGGCCGAGGGCGATGGCGGCACCCGGCACCCGGGCAGCGGGGCCGTCTCCCCACATCGAGGCGAGGACCAGGGCCAGGACGAGCGTGAGGATCAGCCGCATCAGCGTGTTGGCCACCGTGTAGGCGCGCAGCCGTTCCGCGACCTGCCGCTCGTCCAGGCGGCGTTCCGGCAGCGACGCCAGTCCGCGCGTGGCGGCGTTCAGCGTCGTCACGGAGGGCAGGTAGCACACGAGCGAGACGGCCAGCAGCACGAAGTTGACCGTCACGGCCGTGTCGCTCGGCGCGATGTACCAGGACACGATCGCGTCGGCCCATATCACCAGCAGGCCGGTCGCGCCCGTGGCGACCAGCAGGCGGCGCCGGGCGCGGGTGCGGTACAGCGGCACGAACATCGCGTGTTCCATGCTCCGGGCGGTGTGCGCGTGCCATCTTTCGCCCCAGTTCACGATGTGCTCCCCAGCTTGGGAAAGGGCTTGAGCGAGAAGACGACCTCCACCGGCACCTCGAAGAACTCGGCGATCCGCAGGGCCAGGTGGAGGCTGGGGCTGTACTCGCCGCGCTCCAGGTAGCCCACCGTCTGGTAGTGCACCCCGAGCGCGGCGGCCAGATCCCGGCGCGAGACGCCGCGGTCGGCCCTCAGCACCGCGATGCGGTTGAACACCGGTTCCTCGGCCACGTCTCACCTCCGTCGGGCCCACGAGCCCGCTCACCGTCCGCGGACCCGGCGCAGCAGCCAGGGGGCTAGAACCATACCGCCGACGGCCCACGCGCCCAGAACGGCCGCCGCCCGGCCGAGCGGCCAGCTGTGCCCGAGCTCGGCGGCGAGGACGGAGTCGGGCAGGAACACCGCCCGCAGTCCGACGCCCTGCCAGTAGAGCGGGAAGACCTGGGCGATGCCGCGCACCAGGCCGGGCATCATCTCCACGGGGAACATCACCCCGGAGACCAGCATCAGGAGCATCGCCGGCAGGCCGAGCATGGCCGCGGCCGCCTTCGGCCCGGACACCAGGCTTCCGATGGCCGCGCCCAGGGGCACGACGGCCAGCGTCCCGAGCGCCAGGACCCAGGCGAGCGTCAGCCACCGCCCGAGGGCCGGCGGCGCGGCCACCCCGCCGAGCGGCACGGCCACCAGCAGGACGAGTGCGGCGTTCAGCGCGATCGTGAGCAGCGCCGTGACGGCACGCCCGGTGAGGTAGACCCGGATGCCTCCCGGCAGCGTCCGGGCCCGCATCAGCGTGCCCTCCTCGCGATCTGCGGCGATCAGCATGGGCAGGCCCGTCAGCCCGGTCGAGAACACCGCGAACGCCAGGAACCCCGGCGTCATGAACGCCGCCATGGACACGGGCGTGCCGGGCACGTTGTTGCCACCGATGAACAGGATGAGCACCACGTAGGTGCCGACGGTCCCGATGAGCGCGTTCAGCAACTCCTTGCGGTCGCTCCAGAGGTTGAGCTGCTCGGTCCAGCCCCGCCGCAGCCCCAGAATCGTCGCGTTCATCGCGTCCCTCCCACAACCGCCGTCTCGCGCGTTCCGCGCGTCTCCTCGATGAGATCCAGGTAGCTCTCCTCCAGAGTCGGCCGCCTGATCTCCAGCCCGGGGACCGGGCCGCCGTACCGCTGGTGCAGGTCCCAGGCCACGCCGGAGGGGTCGGCGGTCTCCAGTTCGCCGTCCTCCCAGCGCACCAGCGACGGGACCTGCACGGCGCGCGCCAGCTCGGCCGGGCTGCCGCAGGTGACCACCCGACCGGCCACGAGCACGGCGATCCGCTCGGACAGCCGCTCCGCCTCGGCCAGGTCGTGCGTGGTGAGCAGCACGGTCAGGCCCTCCTCGCCGGCCAGCCGCTCGATGAGCAGGTGGAACTCGCGCCGGGCCTCGGGGTCGAATCCGGTCGTGGGCTCGTCGAGGAAGAGCACCTCGGGGCGGCCGACGATGCCGAGCGCGACGTCCAGCCGGCGGCGCTGGCCCCCGGACAGCACCCCCGCCCGGTTGCGCGCCGCCTCGGTCAGGCCGAGCGCGGCGAGCAGTTCGTCGACGTCGTGGGGATCGTCGTAGTGCGCCGCGACGTGCGCCACCAGGTCGCGCACCCGCCACCGGGGGTGGTCGCGCCACGACTGCATCACCACGCCGAGCCGCGCCCGCCAGGCGTCCCCGGCGCGTGCCGGGTTCTCGCCGAGCACCTCGACCTCGCCGGACCAGCCGGTGCGGAACCCTTCGAGGATCTCCACCAGCGTGGTCTTGCCGGCGCCGTTGGGCCCCAGCAGCGTGAACACCTCGCCTCTGCGCAGGTCGAGGTCGACGCCGTTCAGGACCTGAACGGGCCCGTACGCCATGCGGAGTCCGCGTACGCGGACGGCGACGTCATGCATGCGCCCTCCAATGAAGTAGCCGTGCTCTCGAATGTAGTAGTTGTACTACATCTGATTCAAGGTGTGCTTCATCGAAGGGCTCGTTGCCGCACCGAAACCGCCGTACTCACAGGTGGAGCACGGTCTCCTGGTCGCCGACCGCCGTGTCGCACACCCGCCGCTCGTAGCTGCTGTGCACGCGTTGGGAGACCATCCCGCACCGCGGGCAGGCCGCCTGCGTGGTGCGGGTTCTGGCCCGGATCCGTACCGACGTCCCCCACTGGTACACCTGGTCGATCCGCAGGCCGGACAAGTGGGGGAAGAGAACCGCGAGCAACGCCGAGATCGTCACCCAGCATGATCAGCAACAGCGGCAGGTCGAGCGCCGGAAGATCACGAAATTAGTGCCAGAGCCAGTTCTTCACGCGTCGCCGAGACGCCATCTGGTAGTCCTGGCACGTCCTGGCTTTGTCAGGGCTGCCCCCACCCTCCCCGGCACCACCCGGATCAGGCTGCCCTCAGCTTTCCCTCCCCTGCTGCGACAGGACAGGAGAGAAGGTCTCGCACCTCCTCACGAACCGGTGCGCCGCACGGCGCACCCTTGAAACCGTAGAGAAAAGTCTCATCCGGTCCGTGTCCTGTCCTTGTCCTACCTCGGCTGATGCTTGACACGGCGACCTCGGTTGATGCTTTACACCACGTCGGCTGACCTGGCTTTTATGTGATCGACGGCGATCGTGTAGGGGGCCGGGTTGGCCCTGGTGGAGTTGTCCGTTGTCGAGCAGCGGTATCGGGCGGTGCTGGCGGTCTTGGCCGGTGCGACGGTGACCGAGGTCGCGTGCGAGGTCGGGGTAGCGCGGCAGACGTTGTCGGGGTGGGTGTCGCGGTATCGGGAGTCGGGCCTGGGCGGGTTGGTGGATCGCTCGCGGCGCCCGCATTCGTCGCCGTCGCAGATGCCGGCGCAGGTGGAGGTGCTGGTGTGTGAGCTGCGGCGGCAGCATCCGCGGTGGGGTCCGGTCCGGCTGGCGTATGAGGTCGCCCGGCGGGGTGTGGTTCCGATGCCGTCGCGGATGGGGGTGTATCGGGCGCTGGTGCGTCATGGCCTGATCCAGCCCAGGGCGGGCCGCCGTAAGCAGGTCTTCCGTCGCTGGGAGCGGGACGCGCCGATGGAGCTGTGGCAGATGGACATCGTCGGTGGGGTGTTCTTGGCCGATGGCCGCGAGGTCAAGGTCGTGACCGGCGTCGATGATCACTCGCGCTATTGCTTGATCGCCAAGGCGGTGCTGCGGGCCACCGGGCGGGCGGTCTGCCTGGCCTTCGTCGAGGCGCTGGGCAGGTTCGGGGCGCCGGGTGAAGTGCTCACCGACAACGGCAAGCAGTTCACCGCGCGGTTCGGGCACGGCGGTGAGGTGCTGTTCGACCGCATCTGCCGCGACAACGGCATCACCCACCGGCTCACCCAGCCGCGCTCGCCGACGACCACGGGGAAGGTGGAGCGGTTTCATCAGAGCCTGCGCCGGGAGTTACTCGACGACGCCGGCCCGTTTGAGGACCTGGCTGCGGTGCAGGCTGCCTTGGATGCCTGGGTGGCCGACTACAACACCGTCCGGCCGCATCAGAGCCTGGACATGGCCTGCCCGGCCGAGCGGATCATCCCCATCCCGGAGGCTGAGCGGGAACTGCTGCCGCTGCGGGTGCCGCCCATCCTGACCGGGGCACCGCAGCCTTCCACTGCCGCCGCTGAGCCCCTGACTGAGGTCGCCGACCTCAGGCACCAGGAGCCGCCCGGTGAGGTCGGCAGCGACCAGGACGCGGTCGGGCAGGCGGATCCGGCCCCGGTGTCTGCTGTGTGGCAGGGCGGGCCGATCGAGTTCGAGCGGGTGGTGCCGCCCAGCGGCAACCTCGGCGTGGCGGGTAAGCAGTTCTGGCTCGGGACCTCCCGCGCCGGGCAGGTGCTCACCTTCTGGGCCGATACGGATGTGATCCATCTGCTGGCCGGTGGGGTGAGGCTCAAGAGCCTGCGCTCGCATCTGTCGACTGCGGACCTGGCCGCCTTGTTCGCCCGCGGCGGCCGTGCCGCCGGGCCGTCCCCGCTGCCGCAGGCCGAGACCGATGCCGCGCTGGAGGTGGAGCGGACGGTGACCAAGTACGGCATGGTAAGCCTCGGCGGGCGCTACCTGCTGGCCGCCGAGATCCTGGCCGGGCGACGAGTCACGATCCGGATCGAGGAGACCACGCTGATGTTCCTCGACCCCGATACTCGCGAGCTGCTGCGGACCCGGCCCAACCCGCTGATTTGGCCCAAGTGCCTGCTGCTGCGCGGTGCCCGTCCCGCCGGCCCGCCTCCTGTGCTGGCCCGGTCGCCGGTCACGGTGGAGCGCCGGGCCAACTCCTTCGGCGTCATCATGGTGTGCCGCCAGACCGTCTGTCTGGGCCGTCAGCACGCCGGCGAGGTCGTCACCGTGCACGTCAGCGACACGACCTTCACGATCGACCTGGACGAGGGGCAGCGCACGACGCGGCGGACGACGGACATCCCGATCCGGAACCACAAAGCTCACCGACCCCGCAAGGTCGACCATGTTTCCTAGATCACCTGTCGCCCATGTCCTGGGACAGAAACGTCAGGCATCTCATGGGACTAGACACGAGCAGCCACACGAGTAGCCAACGACCGATCATGCATCTGATCTGGGCTTTTCTGCTCCGTGTCGTCGGTAGCTGTCCGGGTTGATCCTTGAGAAGGTGTCTTCGAGCCCCCAGATGATCTTGATTTGCTTGGGTTGACTGTCAGTCGTGGGTATCCTCCGGCAGCGCCTTGCGCAGGTATTCCATGTCAGTGCCGAGGGCGTTCCGGCTCGTCAGTCGCAGCAGCAGAGCGAGCAGCGGGTTGCGTAGATCCAAGTCGATCCGGTGCAGGATTCGGGTCCCGTCCGGTACCTGGTCGAGCCGGAAGCTGAGTTCGGCCCGCCGGAACAGGCGGGACTCCAGCAGTACGAAGGCTAATCCTCGCTCAGAGTCGTACTGGGTGATGCGGAACCGCTGGCGCTTGCCCGACGGCGCGATGGTCATCGCCTCGTATCCCACGCCGACCGGCGCGGTCGAAAGCGGGACCACCTCCGCGATGCTGCGGTCCCAACGAGGCGCGGTCAGTGGATCGCTGAGGAAGCGCCACACCTGCCGGATGCCCTGCGGGACGACGATGGACGAGTTGAGCTGCATCAGATGGCTGCCTCTCTTAGGTGCCGCTTGTTCAGCCGCCGTCCTGGCTGAGTTCAATGGGTTCTCCGGCGGCGAGCCACGCCTGGAAGCGGTCGTTGATCTGGTCGAAGGAGAGGGCCTCGGTCCGGGAGGTGGTCAGCCATCGGTGGCCGAAGGGACACTGCACGAGGCCGTGCCGGCTGCCGCTGAAATCCTCCTGTACCGGGGCGAGGGACAGGGCTCCGGCCGCGACGGCCCTGGCGTGGGCGGCGTCGGCGTCCTCGCAGGCGAGGATGATCGAGAAGGCGGTGCCACCGTAGTGGTGGGGTGAGTGGAGCCCGACCTCGGGCATCTCGTCGGCCACGACGACCGGGGAGCCATAAATGAGAATCGCCGCGTGCATGACCCGTCCGTCGGGGGCGTCCAGCCGGGCCAGGGGCTGGGCACCGAAGGCTGCCTGGTAGAAGTCCAGAGCCGCGGGAGCGTCGTGGACGGCGATGAGCGGTGTCCCGCTGCGGTAATGCGGGGAGACGGTGTCCGCCGCCATGTCAGCTGTCATGGGCTGGAAGCTACCGGCGGGGAATGGCATCGGATTGAACGAATGCGACCTCCACGTGGAGCCATCAGACCCGGGCGGATCGCAGCGATGCCGTCAGCTCACGCGGAGTGCGCTGAGTGAGGGCCCGCAGTTCGCGGCTGAAGTGCGCCTGGTCGCTGTACCCGGCCCGGACGGCAATCTCGGCGAGGCCACGGCTACGGTCGGCGAGCAGTCCGAGGGCGCGCTCGAACCGGAAGATCCGAGCGACGGTCTTGGGTGGCAGCCCCACCTGCTGGCCGAACCTGCGTTCCAGGTGGCGGCGGCTCCAGCCGATCTGTTCGGCCAGGACGGCGATCGGCGTGGCGCCGGCGCCGGACTTCAGCCGCTGCCACGCCCACCGTACGGCGGGATCAGGCGCCGGGCCGGCCGCGACGCGGGCGGTGAGGGCGGCGTTGAGGATGTCGAACCGCCGCCTCCAATCGGGCGCGGCGGCCAACCGCTCGGTCAGGTGGGCGGCGTTCGTACCGAGCAGCGCCGCCATGTCCACGAGTTCGTTGCTGATCGCATTCATGGGCAGCCCAAGCAGCGAGTAGGCCCGTAGCGGGCTCAGCCGGACCTCTACCCCGTACTGGAGCCCGCTGTGCCCGGTGACCGCCACCCGGTCATGCAGGGCCGCGACCAAGCAGGCGCTGGACCCGCCCTCCCCGCCACGAGGAGGGCGAGGCAGTTGGATCGGATTCCCGAATGTGATCAACATGACCACATCGCTGGAGGGGAGCTCACGGCGCCATAGCGTGGTGGTCAGCCGCTCCCGATAGCCGGTGTAGCCGCCCACAGTGGCCACTCCCTTGGCCCTGATCACCTCGTACTCGGCCGGACCCGGCCCTGGGACGATGCCTGGGACACCCACAGCGATCTCCTTCTCGTCTCGACTGCCATTCTTCATGCCAGACGTAGTCGCGCCTTGCAGGTGCTCATAGGCCGCCATCGCCGACCTCGGCTTCGTCGGCCTGGACGACGAACCGGCTAACCTCGCGATCATCACCGGCCGCAAGGCCGCCCGCAACAAACCCCTCACCCCTGCGCAGAAGCAGGTCAACCAGCTGATCAGCGTCGAACGCGCACCCGTCGAGCACGGCTTCGCCGACCTGAAGGGCTGGCGCATCCTCACCAAGCTCCGTCTGGACGCCGCCCAGGCCACCAAGCTGCTGCGCGCCCTGCTCGTGCTGACCACCCACGAGATCAACCGCTGGCGGATGATCTTGGGCCATGATTACGGCCTCAAGCCAGGGAGAGCATCCCCAACCGAACTCACACAAGGCCTTCTACCTGGGACTTCAGGATGGAACAAGCCCAATGAGTGAGGCGGCACCGCGCTGACACTGCCCTCCTGGCCGACCAGGTGCAGGTGATCTTGACCGAGTACCACGAGTTATCTGTCGATGCCGGCGCTGGCAGGCGCTCTACCGGCCGGTCGCGCCTATGGCGACGGTCAGGACGAGCTTCGCCGGCGAACGGCGGACTGAGACGATCCGAAGGAGCTGCCAAGAGCGCGATTGCAGGTTCAGCTCAGCCGGGCGTGCGCGTAGGCGGTCATGGCATCGCACATGTACTCGGCCAGGCCTTCGGCGACCCGCTCGTAGTTCGCCCGGAACTGCTCCTCCTGCGCCTGCATCCGGGCCAGGTGTAGATACTGCGCCGCGGTCGGCGTCCAGGACTCACTCAGGTGCCGATAGTGGACGTCGAGCTCGGCGAAGACCTGCGGGGCGTCGACGGGGGTGCCGGCGAGCATGTGCTCGGCCATCCGTATCATCCCTGCCGTCGCCTCCCGCTGCATCTGCTCCAGCTCCTGTGGAGTGCGGCTGGCCAGGAGCTCCTTCTGCCCGCTCTGCTGCCACTGCTCCGGCCACCGCTCGCGGGCGTCGGCCGCGTACCGTGCACCGTCGAATCCCTCGAACAGGTTCTCCGGTCTGCTGATCTTGGACATGGTCGTCTTCCCTTCGTTCTGCTGAAGTTCGGCGATGGTGCGCTCCACCATGCGGGCAACCTCGTCCAGCCGGTCACGCTCCGCCAGCACGCGCTGGTGGTGCTCACGCAGCGCTGCGATGGGGTCGGTGTGCCGCTCGACGATCTCCTTGATCTCGGCCAGGCCGAGGCCCAGCTCACGCAGCACCAGAACCTGCTGCAAGCGCAGCAACTGGTTCTCCTCGTAGTAGCGGTAGCCGTTCCCGCCGACCCGTGCAGGCAGCAGCAGACCGATCTCGTCGTAGTGGCGCAGCGTCCGAGACGTCACTCCCGACATCTGGGCCACCTGCGCGATCGACCATGCCATGACCGGCTCACCCGTCCTTGTCCATCGCCGAGCCGGTGCTTCCCGGCTCATTCACGACCGTAGAAGTTGACGTAACGAGAAGGTCAAGAGTGATCAGGGCCGGAGTGATCGGTGTTCTGGATGGGCAACGCACGCAGCAGAGCATCGCCGTGCTTGAACGCATCGGTGTTCCCGAGATCGGGTACGGCGATCTACGCGAAGTCGGACGAGGCATCCGGGAGAACAGCCCCAGCGCCGCGCAACTCTGCGGCAACTGCGGAGATCGCAAGGTCGCCATATCGCCCACGGGCGATGTTTGGCCCTGTGTCTTCTCCCGATGGCTGCCCGCCGGCAACGTTCGGGAGACCCCTCGTGGATATCCTCATGCGCAGGACGTTCGCGCAGATCACAGGCGAACTGCAAGCGGAGTTCGCGGTATGCATGGCTAAGCCATGCCGACTGGACCCATGCGGCCCGGACTGTAGCCCGTCAGGTAAACCCGCGCTGAGCGAACCGGCGACTATCCAAACCTTGTGCATCCGGTACGCGCTCACGCTGCCCAACTTCTCCAGCCCGCCCGGAGGCGATGAACGTGCTTCTCACCCGACTGCGCACTCGCCAACCCCCGGAAGGCTGGTCAGCCGCACTACCAGCCGTCTCCTACATTGCCGAACACGGGCTCACCTTGACCGCTCCCGTCACGTTCCTCATCGGGGAAAACGGGTCCGGCAAGTCTACGATCATGGAAGCCATCGCCGACGTCTGCGGCATCAACTCAGCCGGAGGCAAAGCCGGAACACGATACGCCAGCACCGGTCCGGCGACACCACTTGGAGAGATCACCGACGCCGAACTCACCACCGCCGGTCTGCGCCTCCTTCACGGCCCTCGCACCAAACGGCGAGCGTTCTTCTTCCGAGCCGAAACCCTCTTCAACCTCGGCCAGAACGTATCCGGGCGACTCGGATTCTGGGAGGAGGACCTGACCGAGCAATCCCACGGCGAAGGCTTCCTCACCGTCTTGGAACGCATGGTGTCCGGCGCTGGGCTCTACCTCATGGACGAGCCCTAGGCCGCCCTGTCATTCCACTCCTGCCTAACCCTGCTTGGCCTCTTCAACCGCGTCGCGCGTCAAGGCGGCCAGATCATCTGTGCGACACACTCACCCATCCTCGCGAGCCTGCCCGGTGCCCAGATCCTTGAGCTAGGCCAACACGGCATCCGCGCATGCGAGTGGGAGAAGCTCCAGTTGGTTGACCACTGGCGTCGCTTCCTGGCAAAGCCCGACTTCTACCTACGGTACGCACTCGACACGGACTAACCGCAGAAGTCGCCTCCGGCGGGGGGCTCCTGCTCTGGGATGGAGGAGCCGCGCACGGTACTACATCTGAGACAAGAGCCGCTGCATCGGAGGGCGGACGGGAGATCGCTCAGGGCGTCCAGAGGGGCTCGGGGATCTCGAATCCGACCGGCTCGCCCCACTGGTTGCGGAACGACACCTCGTGGACGGGCCGGCGCGGGGCCACGCCCCACCGGCCGGTCGGATAGCCGAAGGTCACGGTGCAGGCCACCTGCCAGCCCTTGCCCTCGGGAACGCCGAGGATCCGTAGGGTCTCCTCGCGGTGGAACAACCCCAGCACGGTGGTCAGCGCGCTGCCCACCCCGAACGCGCGGGCGGCGAGCTGGGCGCTCCAGACCGAGGGGTAGATGGAGCCGCCGCTGGAGTCGTTGCGGGTGAAGGCGAACAGCATCAGGGGATAGGACTCGAAGTGGTCCGCCAGGTGCTGGGCCGACCGCATGACGTTGAGCGTGCGGGTGTCGCCGGTCGCCTCGGCCCGCTCGCGCATCGGCTTGTAGTGCGTCTCGAACAGGACGCCGAGCGCCTTCCGGTAGAGCGGCCCGAGCTGCTTCTTCACCTCGGGGTCGTCCACCAGCAGGAACCGCCAGCCCTGGGTGTTGCCCGGGCTGGGGGCGCGGACGGCGGCGTCCAGGATGCGTTCCTGCACCTCCATCGGGATCGGGTCGGGCTTGACCCGCCGCATGGCGCGGGTCGTGTAGAGGGCCTCGAAAAGGTCCATGTGCGGGAAACTCCTCGATCGTCACGGGGAACGGGAAGCAGGGGGACAGGGAGCAGGGGGGCGGAGCAGGGGACAGCCGGCGCCGTGAGGGGGCGGGGGCGGGCCGGAACGGCCGGGGGAGCCGGTCAGGCCGGTCGGGCCGGAACAGTCGAGGGAGCGGGATAGGGGCGGGAGCCGGTCAGGCGAGCACGCCGGCGGCGCGCAGGGCCTTCGCCTCGTCGCCGGGCAGGCCCCAGGCGCTCAGGTCGTGCAGCCGGGTGGCCGGGGACAGGTCGCCGCGCGGCACGCCGGCCAGCCGGGGCGCGGGCGCGGCCTGCGGCAGCCCCTCGACCTCCACGAACGTGCCGCGCGCCTGGTTGTGCGGATGCCGGACGGCCTCGCGCGGATCGAGCACCGGGGACACGCAGGCGTCGGACCCTTCGAAGACCGCCTCCCACTCGGCCCGCGTACGCGACCGGAAGGCCCCGGTCAGCCGCTCCCTGATGGCCGGCCAGTTCGCCGGGTCGTCGCGGCCGGGCATGTCGTCGATGCCCATCCTGGCGAGCATCTCCGCCCAGAACTGCGGCTCCAGGGCGCCCACGGCCAGGTAGCCGCCGTCGGCCGTCTCGTAGGTGTCGTACATGGGGGCGCCGGTGTCGAGGACGTTGGTGCCGCGCGGGCCCCAGTGGCCGGAGTGCACCCCGCCGTAGAACATCGAGAACAGCAGCGCCGCGCCGTCGACCATCGCGGCGTCGACCACCCGGCCGCGTCCGGTGCGCTCGCGCTCCAGCAGCGCCAGCAGCACGCCGTATGCCAGCATGAGGCCGCCGCCGGCGAAGTCGCCGAGGATGTTGATCGGCGGGGTGGGCTTGCCGCCCGCGCGGCCCAGCATCGACAGCACCCCGGCGATCGCGATGTAGTCGATGTCGTGCCCGGCGGTGGAGGCGAGCGGGCCGTCCTGTCCCCAGCCGGTCATGCGGCCGTAGACCAGTCGCCCGTTCACCGCGTGGAGGTCGGCGGGCCCGATGCCGAGCCGTTCGGCGACGCCGGGCCGGAACACCTCGATCACCACGTCGGCCCGCCCGGCCAGCCGCTTGAAGGCGGCGACGCCCTCCGGCGACTTCAGATCGAGGCCGATCGTGCGCTTGCCGCGGTCCATCACGTCGCGGCGCGGGACGTCGCTCACGGCCTTCACCCGGTCGACGCGCAGCACCTCGGCGCCGTGGTCGGCCAGCATCATCCCGGCGAACGGCCCGGGCGCGAGACCGGCCAGCTCCAGCACCCGGATCCCCGCCAGCGGCCCCCGCGACTCCTCCATCCGAACCCTCCTCAGAGCGGCATCACTTCACGCGCTTAGTAGAACATGTTTCTGTAGACATGCGAGACTGCGCCGGTGACGTGGAATGTTCTCGCGCTGCCCCCGCTCCCCGAGGACGCGGTGCGCGGCCTGCTCGCCGACCTCGACGGCCGCGCCGAGGTGCGCGTACCCGCCCGCCACGACCGCGCGGCGCTGCTGGACGCGCTGCCCGAGGCCGAGATCGTCGTCGGCGACTGGAGCGGGGCCCTGGCCCTCGACTCGGAGGCCGTGCGGCTGGCGCCGCGCCTGGCGTTCGTGCAGCAGCCGTCGGTCGGCGTGGACGGGCACGACCTGGAGGCGCTGGCCCGCGCCGGGGTGCCCCTCGCCAACACCGCGGGGGTGAACGCCGCCGCGGTGGCCGAATGGTGCCTGGCCGCCGCGCTGTCGCTGCTGCGCCACCTCGCCGACGGTGACAGGGCCATGCGGGCGGGGGAGTGGCCGCAGTTCGCCTACCAGCGCCGCGAGCTGGCCGGATGCGTCGTGGGAGTGATCGGCTTCGGGCCGGTCGGCGCGGCCTGCGCTCGGCTGTTCCGCGCGCTCGGCTGCCGGGTCTCCTACTGGTCGCGCACGCCCAGGCACGAGGCGTACGGCGCGGCCTACCTGGACCTCGACGCGCTGGTGGCGGGCAGCGACGTGCTCGTCCTGGCCGTGGCGCTCGCGCCGGAGACCCGCGGGCTGATCGACGCGGAGAGGATCGCCCGCATGCCCAAGGGGTCGGTGCTGGTCAACGCGGCCAGGGGCGGGGTGGTCGACCGGGCGGCGCTGCTGGCCGCGCTGGAGTCCGGTCACCTCGCCGGCGCGGCGCTGGACGTGTACGACAGCGAGCCCCCGGCGCCGGACGACCCGCTGCGCTCCTGCCCGCAGGTCCTGCTGTCGCCGCACGCCGCGGGGGTGACGCCCGAGGCGACGACCCGGCTGATCCGGTGTGTGCTTGACAACATCACCGCCGCGACGGACGGCCGTCCGGTCGTCAACGTGGTCAACGGCGCCGATCCGCTCGTTCGCCGACGTTCGCCCAGGTTATGACGGTTTACCCTGTTACGGCAGGGGCGGCGGAGGCGATGAAAAAGGGCAGGATACGATCTACGCCGACGGGGCGCCGCGGGAATTCCAGATAGTTTTCGCGGGCGTAACGTGTCTACTCTGGTCTGCGTTCCCCTCCGGGGATAGCGTGCCAAGAGCCGATCTCTACGATCCATGGGGGTGGTGTCATGCCAGAGCGCACGGCCAGTATGACCGCCCATAGCAAGGCCGTCGAGCAGATCAGGGACTCCTACGCGGCCATACCCGAGGACTCCGCGCCCCGGCTGGCCAAGGCCACGACGAACCTGTTCCGCTTCCGCGCGCCGGCCAAGACGGCCACGCTGTCCGCCCGCGATCTGGACCAGGTCATCCACGTGGACCCGGTGTCCATGACGGCCGAGGTCCAGGGCATGACGACGTACGAGAACCTGGTGGACGCAACGCTGCCGCACGGGCTCATGCCGTACGTGGTGCCGCAGCTCAAGACGATCACGCTGGGCGGCGCGGTCACGGGCCTCGGCATCGAGTCGACGAGCTTCAAGGACGGCCTGCCGCACGAGTCGGTCGAGGAACTGGAGATCCTCACCGGCGACGGGCGGATCGTGGTGGCCCGGGCCGACAACGAGTACGCGGACCTGTTCCACGCGTTCCCCAACTCCTACGGCACGCTCGGCTACGCGCTGCGGATCCGCATCAAGCTGGCCAGGGTGAAGCCGTACGTCAAGCTGACGCACATCCGCTTCAGCGACGCCGACAAGTGCATGCTCGCCATGCAGGAGATCTGCGAGAGCCGCGAGCACGACGGCGAGCAGATCGACTTCGTCGACGGCACGTTCTTCGGCCCCGGCGAGCTGTACATCACGGTGGGCTCGTTCTCCGACCGGGCGCCCTACACGTCCGACTACACCGGCATGCGGATCTACTACCAGTCGATCCGCAGCCGTGTCCGCGACTGGCTGACCGTGCGCGACTACCTGTGGCGCTGGGACACCGACTGGTTCTGGTGCTCGCGCGCCTTCGGCGTGCAGCAGCCGCTGGTCCGCTCGCTGCTGCCGCGCCGCTACCTGCGGTCGGACGTCTATCGCAAGCTCGTCGGCCTCGACCAGAGGTACGGCGTGACCGCCCGGATCGACCGCTGGCGGAACAACCCCGTGCACGAGTCGGTCATCCAGGACGTCGAGGTGCCGATCGAGCGCGGCGCCGAGTTCCTGGAGGTCTTCCACGACAAGGTCGGCATGACCCCGGTGTGGATGTGCCCGCTCAAGGCGACCGGCGAGTGGGCGCTCTACCCGCTGGAGCCCGGCCGCCTGTACGTGAACTTCGGTTTCTGGGGCATGGTTCCGCTGCCGCGCGGCCAGTACGACGGGTACTACAACCGGTTGATCGAGCGGGCGGTGCATTCGCTCGACGGCCACAAGTCGCTGTACTCCACCTCTTTCTACGAGCGGGAGGAGTTCTGGCGGCTCTACAACGGAGACGCCTACTGGCCGGTCAAAAGCGCCTATGACCCGGGCGGCCGGCTGCTGGACCTCTATGACAAATGCGTCAGAGGCCGGTAGGCGTCGTTACGTCGGGAGAGGTGCAATGACTCTTGCGAAGATCTTCGAGAAGATCGTGGGTCCTGACGCGGGCGTCGAGTTCGTCGCCTACGACGGCAGCAAGGCCGGATCCTCGGGGGCGGACCTCCGCATCGAGGTGAAGTCGCCGGCGGCGGTGGCCTACCTCGCGCAGGCGCCGGGAGAGCTCGGCCTCGCCCGCGCGTACATCTCCGGGCACATCGACGTGCACGGGGACATGTACACCCTGCTCGATCGGATGTGGTCGCTGACCCTGAACGACCTGCCGCTCAGCGAGAAGGTCGCCGCGATCCGCTCGCTCGGGATCAAGCCGCTGCTGATGCGCGTGCCGCCGCCGCCACAGGAGGCGCGGCAGAGCACGCTGGCGAGACTGGGTAGCCGGCACGCCAAGCAGCGCGACGCCGAGGTGATCCACCACCACTACGACGTCTCCAACCGCTTCTACGAGTGGGTGCTCGGCCCCTCCATGGCGTACACGTGCGCGGTCTTCCCGCGGCAGGACGCGACGCTTGAGGAGGCGCAGTACACGAAGTTCGACCTGGTCGCCAAGAAGCTCGACCTCAAGCCCGGCATGCGGCTGCTGGACGTCGGCTGCGGCTGGGGCGGCATGGTCATGCACGCGGCCAAGGAGTACGGCGTGAAGGGCCTGGGCGTCACGCTGTCGCGCCAGCAGGCCGAGTGGGCGCAGAAGGCCATCGCGGAGGCCGGGCTGTCGGAGCTCGCCGAGGTCCGCTACACGGACTATCGCGACGTCGCGGAAACCGGTTTCGACCGGGTCAGCTCGATCGGCCTCACCGAGCACATCGGCAAGGACAACCTGCCGTCGTACTTCTCCTTCCTGTACGGCAAGCTCAAGCCGGGCGGGCGCCTGCTCAACCACTGCATCACCCGCCCGACCAGCACCGAGAAGACCCTGAACAAGGGCGGTTTCATCAACCGCTACGTCTTCCCCGACGGCGAGCTGGAGTCGGTGGGCCACCTGATCCGCCAGATGGAGGACACCGGTTTCGAGGTCCGCCACGAGGAGAACCTGCGCGAGCACTACGCGCTGACGCTGCGCGAGTGGTGCAAGAACCTCGACGCCAACTGGGACGAGGCGGTCGAGGAGGTCGGCCAGGGCACCGCCCGGGTCTGGCGGCTCTACATGGCCGGCTGCGTCGTCGGGTTCGAGCGCAACAAGGTGCAGCTGCACCAGGTGCTCGGGGTCCGGCTCGACGAGGGACAGTCGCACGTTTCGCTGCGCCCGTCCCTCGACTGGCCGTAGAAACCGTTACCGCAGCTCGCGCTTGAGGATCTTGCCGGTGGCGGTCATCGGCAGGGACTCGCGGAACTCCACGATCCGCGGGTACTTGTAGGCCGCCATCGTCTCCCGGCACCACGCCACCAGTTCCTCCTCGGTGGTCGTGGCGCCGGGCTTGCGGATGACGTACGCCTTGACCTCCTCGCCGTGGGAGTCGTGGGGCACCCCGACGACCGCGGCGAGCGAGACGGCCGGATGGGTCATGAGGACCTCTTCGATCTCCCGGGGATAGACGTTGAAGCCGCCTCGGATGATCATGTCCTTGGCCCGGTCGACGATGAAGTAGTAGCCGTCCTCGTCGCGCCGGGCCACGTCGCCGGTGCGGAACCAGCCGTCCTTCATGACCTGGGCCGTCGCCTCGGGCCGGTTGTAGTAGCCCTTCATGATGTTGTGGCCGCGGACGGCGATCTCGCCGATGTCGTCGGCCGTGTTCCACTCGGCGTCGACCAGCTTCATCTCCACGCCCCAGATCGGCGTGCCGATCGAGCCGGCCTTCGCGGGCCTGCCCGGCTGGTTGAACGAGGCCACGGGCGCGGTCTCCGACAGGCCGTACCCCTCCAGGATGTCCACGCCGAACGTCGCGCCGAAGTCCTTGAGCACCTCGACCGGCAGCGCCGAGCCGCCGGAGGCCGCCGTCACCAGGGAGGACGGCACCTCGGCCGCCCCGGCGTGCACCGCGGTGAGCATGGCCCAGTACATGGTCGGCACGCCCGCGAACAGCGTCACCTTCTCCCGCTTCATCAGCGTGAGGGCCTCGGCCGGCTCGAAGCGCGGCATCAGCACGAGCGTGCCGCTGCGCCGGAACCCGGCGTTCATCAGCACCGTCTGCCCGAAGGAGTGGAACAGCGGCAGCGCGACGAGATAGGTGTCGTCCCCCTGCCGGGGGAACATCTCGTCGCTGACGAGGGCGTTCATGACCATGTTCTGGTGGGTGAGCTCGGCGCCCTTCGGCTGGCCGGTGGTGCCGCTCGTGTAGAGGATCACCGCCGTGTCGTCGGCGGAGGTCTGCACGGTCTCGAAGTCGCCGGACACCCCGTCGAGGGCCGCCCACAGCGTCTCTCCGAGCTCGGACTCGGTGGCGAACGGCGTGGCCGGCAGCACGAAGAAGTGCTCGGCGCGCTCGGCGCCGGCGAAGCCGGCCCGGCCCCGCTCGCCCAGCGGCAGCTCCGGCGAGCCCTCGAAGCAGAAGAAGGCCTTGGCGTCGGAGTCGTCCAGGTGATAGGTGATCTCCCTGGCCTGCAGCAGCACGTTCAGCGGGACGACGGTCGCACCCGTCTTGAGGATCCCGTAGTAGACGAACGGGAAGTACGGGACGTTGGGGCAGGCCAGCGCCACCTTGTCGCCTCTGCCGATGCCGCGCGAGACCAGCAGGTTGGCCACCTGGTTGGCGACGGTGTTCACGAGCGAGTACGGCAGGCGCATGTCGCCGAAGACGACCGCGGTGGCGTCGGGCTTCTCCCGTGCGCTGTCTTCCAGCACGACGGCCAGGTTGAGCATCGCCGCTCCCTCTTCTATCGGACCCTCGGTCCATACCAACCGGTAGGTACCTCAGCGTAACGGCTCGGGGAGTGGAATTTGAGGGTCCGGTTACAAGGGCGTTCTCGACCCTTGACGATGCTGTGCCCCCGCACAAGAGTGGGCGTTATGGACACGGCTGCCGACCTGTCCCACATCCCGTTCTGGGGGCTGCCCCAGGCCGAGCGGCACGAGGCGTTCCGCCGCCTGCGCGCGCTCGACCACCCCGCCTTCTTCCGCGAGAACAAGATCCCCTTCATCGGTCACGGCGCCGGTTACTACGCGCTGGTGCGGCACGCCGACGTGACCGGGGCCAGCCGCGACCCCGCCGTCTTCAGCAGCGAGCCGACGGCCAACAGCGTCCCGGACATGCCGCGCTGGCTCGCGGTCTACTTCGGCTCCATGATCAATATGGACGATCCCCGGCACGCCCGGCTGCGGCGGATCGTCTCGCGGGCGTTCACCCCGCGCATCCTGGCCAAGATGGAGGAGGACCTGGGCCGGGCCGCCCGGGAGATCGTCGGCGAGGCCGTGCGGGAGGGGCCGGGCGACTTCGTCACTCAGATCGCCGCCCGATTACCCGTACGGGTGATCTGCGACATGATGGGCATCCCGGCCGAGCACCACGACCGGGTGCTGCGCCGTACGAACACGATTCTGGCCAACGCCGACTCCGAATATTCGGGCGTCGCCGTGGACCCGTCCCGGCCGGACGGCTCCTTCGGCCGCTGGACCACGGCCCGGGGCCTGGCGGCGCTGCTGCGGGCCGGGCACGACCTGAACGCGCTGGCCCGCCGCCTGGCCGGGGAGCGCCGCCGCCGGCCCACCGACGACCTGACCAGCATGCTCGTGCACGGCGAGGAACACCTGACCGCCCAGGAGCTCGGCTCGTTTTTCATCCTGCTGGTCGTCGCGGGCAGCGAGACGACCCGCAACGCCGTCGCCCACGGGCTCAAACTGCTCACCGACCACCCCGGCCAGCGCGCGCTGCTTCTGGAGGACTTCGACGGGCGCATCGCGGGCGCCGTGGAGGAGATCGTCCGCTACTCCAGCCCCGTCATCCAGTTCCGGCGCACCGTGACACGGGACCACACGATGAACGGCCACGACTACCGTGCGGGCGACAAGGTCCTGCTGTTCTACAACTCGGCGAACCGGGACGAGACGGTCTTCCGCGATCCCGACGTCTTCGACATCACCCGCAGTCCCAACCCCCACGTCGGCTTCGGCGGCCACGGCCCCCACTACTGCCTGGGCGCCCACCTCGCCCGCCGGGAGATCACCGTGATGTTCCGCGAGCTGTTCGGCCGCATGCCCGCCATCCGATCCGTGGGCGAGCCGTCCTATCTGCTGTCCAACTTCATCAACGGCGTCAAGCACATGAGCTACCGCTTCTGAACGCCGGCGTCAGTGCGCGTACTCGTCGCGGCGCCGGAACATGGCCGCCAGCATCAGCGGGAACATCGCGACGTGGGCCGCGACCATCAGGGCCATGCCGTCGATCAGGCCCAGCCACAGGAGCGGGAACAACGGCACGACCGGGACGAACATCGCCCCGCACATCTCCAGGACCGGAGCCCAGGCGTGACCGCGTACCCGCATCCAGACGGCCATGCCGGCCGACATGTCGAACGCCATCAGCAGATAGGCGAGCTCGGGATCACGGGCGTACGAGGGGTCGATCCCCAGAGCGGACCACAGCAGGCCGAGCGCGAACATCCCCGCGAACATCGCGACGATCATCTCGATGTAGTGCAGGGCGAAACGACCCCATCGCCGTGTGGCGGTGCGGCGACCGGTGTGCCTTACAGGCGTGGTGTCAGTCATGGCCCAACTGTCCGGGCGGCCCGCGACCGCGCCAAGGAGCGAGACGGGGACGGGTCCGAAATCTTGGGGTCTCCGTCCGTCCGGCCTACAGTTGTCTCATGATCCAGCGGCGCGTGGTGGTCGTCGGATATCACGCGGCGGAGCTCGTGGACATCGCGTGTGTGACGTCAAGCCTGATCATGGCGAACGCGTACGGCGCGTCCCCGTGCTACGACGTGTGCCTGGCCACCCCCTCGGGTCTGCCCGTCACCTGCGGCAGCGGGTTGACGCTGCAGGGGCAGGAGGCGCTCGAACGCGTCACGGGGCCGCTGGACACGCTTGTCGTCTCCGGGGGGATCGGGCACGAGGAGGCGGCGGCCAACCGGGTCATCGTCGGGCACGTCCGGCGGCTGGCGCGGGAGAGCCGCCGCGTCGCGTCGGTGTGCACGGGCGCGGCGGTGCTGGCCGCCGCCGGCCTGCTCGACGGGCGGCGTGCCACCACGCACTGGCAGTTCGCGCACGCGCTCGCCGCACGCCACCCGGAGATCGACGTCGACTCCCGCCCGATCTTCATCCGCGACGGCAATGTCACCACCGCCGCCGGCGTCACCAGCGCGCTGGACGTCACGCTCGCTTTCATCGAGGAGGACCACGGCCCGGCCCTCGCCAGGCAGGTGGCCCGCAACCTGGTGACCTACCTGCAACGACCCGGCAACCAGGCGCAGATGAGCATGTTCACCGAGGGCCCGCCGCCCGGCGACGGCCTGGTCAAGCGCGTCGTCGACCATGTCACCGGCCGTCCCGACGCCGACCTGTCCACCGCCGCCCTGGCGGCCGGCGCGGGTGTGAGCGAGCGCCACCTGACGCGGCTGTTCCTCAAGCACACGGGCCAGACGCCGGGCCGGTTCGTGCGCCGGGCCCGCGCCGAGGCCGCCGCCCATCTGCTCGCCTCCACGTCGCTGCCGATGACCGCGATCGCGGTCCGCTGCGGCTTCGGGACCGCCGAGGCCCTCCGCCTGGCCTTCGTCGACCTGTACGGCGTCCCGCCCTCGCGCTACCGCTCGACGCAGGCGACCGCGTTGCCGTCCTCCTTCACAAACGACGAGTGACGATTCTGTCGGTGCCGGCTGCGATGGTGGCGGCGTGGTCTACTTCGTCTACCGCAGCGTCTACGAGGGGCCGTCCGGCCGGCTCGTCCGGCACTTCCCCGACGCCACCGTGCTCGACTGGTTCCGCAGGGTGTGGGACGACGCCGCGTCGCAGGACGCGTACGAGTGGGTGGAGCGCGAACTCGGCGCGAACGTCTACGGTCTGCACACCATCTTCGAGACCGGGCTGCCGGCCCCCCGCACCCATGGCGAGTTGCGCCGGATGCTCAAGGAACATCTGTACGTCGAGAGAACGCTGCGGGTGGACCGGCACAGCGTGCGGGTGCTCACCGACGACGACGAGGTCGAGCTGGCGTACTTCTTCGTGGACGACCACGTGGTGGCGGACGAGCCCGACCGCTGGGACTACCTCGTGCACGAGAGCTGGGACCTGCCCGCGGACGCACCGCCGTCCGCGCGAACGTTGACGCCTCCGGTCCCGGTCGACGTCGTCAGCCCCGCACCGCCCGGCGGGGAGGGCGTGACGTGGGTCGTCATACTCACTCACCATGCGACCGTGAACAGCGTAGGAGGCAGATACCCGAAGGCGTTCCCGGGCGTACGGCTGCCGGGGCTCGCGGCGGCCCTGCGCGCGGCGGATACCCATGAGCTGTCCGGCGAGTTGCGTGCCCTGCGCGCACTGATCGCCCCCGGTGAGGAGGAGATCGCGTCCGCACTGGAGCGCTGCAACCGCTGGGGGCCTCTGGAGGAGTGGCTGCCCGAGATCAGTGCTCCGCACTTCCAGGCGCACGAACACGCGCTGCGGCTGCTGGAGGACTTCGTCCCGGCGGACGGACGTGACCCGGGTCGCACGCTCATCCGATGCGACGGTCACCTGGCCCAGATGGCGATCCACATGGACGATGGTTCCGGTTATCGGCAGTGGTTCCTCTTCGACGACGTCTGGGCCGCCGCACATCCCGAGATAGCCGCGTCACTGATGCGGTTCGGTGTGCACTGGGATCCGCGCTGCCGGCGCAGGCATGCCCGCCTGACCCACTGTGGCTGAACCGGCAGGTGTGGCAGACTGGCAACCGAATGTGGTTCTAGTCACTCGGAAGGGCCGGCCCCCACCATGACGACACAGCCGACGGAGCCCGCGGGGCGCACGCCCATCACCTCGGCGGCGGACATCGACCTGAACGACTGGGACTTCTGGGGCCGCCCGGACGAGGAGCGGGAGCACGCGTTCCGGCTGCTGCGCGACCTGGACAAGCCGGCCTTCTTCCCCGAGCCCGAGTTCAGCCTGGGCGGCGTCACCGGGCCGGGTTACCACGCGCTCGTCAGGCACGCCGACATCCTGGAGGCCAGCCGCAACCCCGAGGTCTTCTGCTCGGGCGACGGCGGGGCCACCAACATCCCCGACCTGCCGGCGGAGTTCGCCGAATACTTCGGCTCGATGATCAATATGGACGACCCGCGGCACGCGCGCCTGCGGCGGATCGTCTCGCGCGCCTTCACCCCGAGGATGATCAAGCAGTTCGAGTCCGACGTCGATGTCGCCGCCTCGCGCATCGTGGACGAGTTGCTGGAGACCGGCTCCGGTTGCGACTTCGTCACCGAGGTGGCCGCCAAGCTGCCCCTGAAGATCATCTGCGACATGATGGGCATCCCGGAGAAGGACTACCAGTTCGTCTTCGACCGCTCGAACATCGTCCTCGGCGCCACCGATCCCGAGTACGTCAGCGAGCGTGCGGACATCGCCCACGCACTGCTCACCGCGGGGATGGAGCTGCAGCAGCTCGTCCAGGACCTGGCCGCGCTGCGGATGCAGACGCCCACCGACGACCTCACCTCGTCCCTGGTCAACGCCAACATCGACGGGGAGCGGCTGACCGCACAGGAGCTCGGCTCGTTCTTCATCCTGCTCGTCGTGGCGGGCAACGAGACCACCCGCAACGCCATCTCTCACGGCATGCGGTTGCTCACGCTCAACCCGGAGCAGCGCCGGCTGTGGCTGGAGGACTTCGAGGGCCGGGCGCCGCGCGCGATCGAGGAGATCGTCCGGCTGGCCGCGCCGGTCAACTACATGCGCCGCAAGGTCACCCGCGACCACGAGATGAACGGCAATCTCTACCGCGAGGGCGAGAAGGTTCTGCTGTACTACTGGGCGGCCAACCGCGACGAGCGGGTGTTCGACGACCCGCTGCGCTTCGACATCCGGCGCGACCCGAACCCGCACGTCGGCTTCGGCGGCCCGGGTCCCCACTTCTGCCTCGGCGCCCACCTGGCCCGCCGCGAGATCACCGCGATGTTCCGCGAGCTGCTGCGGCGGGTCCCCCAGATCGAGGCGGGCGCGCCGGAGCGCCTGCTGTCCAGCTTCATCAACGGCATCAAGCACATGCCCTGCGAGTTCTGACCCGCCGGACCCGGGCCCGGCCGGTGGTCAGCCGAGGGGCTTGATCGACCGGAAGACCGTGTTGATGTCGGGGAGCAGCTCGTCCTTGAGCTCGGGCACGGCCATGTAGACGATCGTGGGAAGGTCGGCGCCGGTGTTCACGGCCGCGATCACGACCGTGGTGGTGGCGCCGTCGGCGGTCACCTTGTAGGCCGCCGCCAGCCCGGTGAGGTTGTTGCGCGTCAGGCGCTGCTGGGCGACCTTGGCGATCTTGTTGTCCTTGGGGAACTGCGTCTGCCGCGCCCGGTACATCACCGCGTTGATCACGGGTCCGAGGCTGCCGGGTGTGGTGTACTTCGCGGCCAGCGACTGCGACAGGGGGCCCGACATCACCGCGGCGAACTCGCGCTTGCCCTTGGTCGTCATGCCGGCCGGCACGTACTGCCTGCTGGTGAAGCCGTACGCCGCCTTGGTCTGAGCCGGGTCGGCGTCCGCCTGCCAGGGGCCGCCGAGCTTGGGCAGCGTGATGCGGCCGGCGGTGTCGGTGAGCACGCCGTTCACGGGGGAGGCCGTGCCCTTGTAGACGGGCAGCCGTGACGCGGTCTGTGTCTGCGGCTTGGTCGTGGCGCCGGTCTTGACGGGGGTCGGCTTCGCCGACGTCGCCGCCTCGGCCGCGTCGCCGGAGCTGAGCGGCCCGGCGGCGAACGCCCACACGAGCACCCCGACGAGCGCGGCGACGACCGATGCCACCAGCGCGTACAGCCAGACCGGCCGGCCGGGCTCGTCTTCGTACTCGTCGATGGCCTGGTAGTTCTCCCCGAACACCGTGTTCCACAGCTCCTGCTGCCGGTGCGCTGGAGGCGTCTTCGGCCCGCTGATCTGTCCCGCCGTCACGAACGGCCGGTACGGGTCCTCCGGCTGGGGCTGGGGCTGGGGCTGGGGCTGGGAGTGGTGGGGCTGGGGCGGCGCGGTGGCGGCGGAGGGCGGTGCGGTGGAGGCGAGCGGGGCGGACTCGGCGTACGAACGCACCGAAGGAGTGAACGGAGCCGAGGGCCGGGGGTGCTCCGGGCCGCCGGGGAACGGGCCCCCGTGCGGACCGGGCTGCCCCTGGCCGGGTCCCTGTCCGGGTCCGAATCCCTGCCCGGGTCCCTGCCCCTGCCCCTGGCCGGGCGCCTGCCCCTGGCCGGGGCCGAATCCCTGTCCCTGTCCGGGTCCGTATCCCTGCCCCTGACCCGGGTGCCGGTACTGCTCCTGACCGGGGCCCGCGGCGCCCGGCGCGCCGTACGCCGGCGCGGGGCCGCCGAAACTCTCCGCTCCGCCGAAGCCCTCGGAGCCGCTGTAGCCGTCCCGCGTGAAGGCGGGGAAGGACCGCTCCGGGGCCGTGCCGGGAGGCGGGCCCGCCATGGTCGCGGTCGCGTCCGCGGCCTGCTGTGGCTGCTGGTGGGGCGCCCCCTCGACGAAGGACCGGACGGTCGGGGTGAAGGACGAGGACGGAGGCGCCTCGGGCCATGCGGGCGGCATCTCCGGCCACGACGGCTCCCGCTGGTGTTCGCTGCGGTCCGTGGGCACGGTACCTCCCGAGATCATGCCCGAATTAGGGGTGCCTGGCATGATCTCATGCGAGCCGGGGGCTGCCGCAGCGAAACCGCGGAATGCCTCACGGAACTGCTCACCCGTGGGGTCGGTGGGCGGGTCCTGCATCGGCAAATCCGCGGGCGGAAAAGAGTTGGCCACGGCAGCACAGTAGGGGAATGGACATAAGAGCCCACAACGGAACTATCACCATCGTGTATCGCGCTCTGACACGCGAGGTCAGCCCGCAAGATCGATCGGCGACCCGGTTGCGGTCTGCGCTACGCTTGACACGCGTGCCGCCACCCTGCTGAGCGGGCAGCCACCTCGGAGCGCGAGAGCGCGGAGACGGGGCCGCCTCGACAGTGACGCGGGGACCTGCCCCCGGCGGGCGCCATCATCTGTGTGATTCCAGCCGCCTGGCGAGGAGTGGAAGTGGACGACCCGGTGTACGACCCGCAGGCGCTGCAGGCCAAGTGGCTGCCGCGGTGGGAGGAGCTGAACCCCTTCGCGGCGGTCGAGGACCTCGCGGACACCAGGCCGCGCAAGTACATGCTCGACATGTTCCCCTACCCCTCCGGCGACCTCCACATGGGGCACGGCGAGGTCTTCGCCATCGGCGACGTCGTCGCGCGCTACTGGTTCCAGAAGGGCTACAACGTCCTGCACCCGATCGGGTGGGACTCCTTCGGCCTGCCCGCCGAGAACGCGGCCATCAAGCGCAACGCCCACCCCGCCGAGTGGACGTACAAGAACATCGAGACCCAGGCGAACTCGTTCAAGCGGTACGCCATCTCCTTCGACTGGTCGCGGCGCCTGCACACCAGCGACCCGGAGTACTTCCACTGGAACCAGTGGCTGTTCACCCGCTTCTACGACCGGGGCCTGGCCTATCGCAAGGGCGGCCTGGTCAACTGGTGCCCGCAGGACCAGACCGTGCTCGCCAACGAGCAGGTCGTGGCGGGCAAGTGCGAGCGCTGCGGCGCCGACGTCATCCGCCGCGAGCTGACGCAGTGGTACTTCAAGATCACTGACTACGCCGACCGGCTGCTCGACGACATGGCGCAGATCGAGGGCGGCTGGCCCGATCGCATCCTCACCATGCAGCGCAACTGGATCGGCCGCTCCACCGGAGCCGACGTCCAGTTCCGCGTCGAGGGCCGCGACGAGCCGGTCACCGTCTACACCACCCGCCCCGACACGCTGTACGGCGCGACGTTCTTCGTCGTGGCCGCCGACGCCCCGCTGGCGGAGGAGATCGTCGCCCCCGAGCAGGCGGAGGCGCTGGCCGCCTACCGCGCCGAGGTCGCCAAGCTCTCCGACATCGAGCGGCTGTCCACGGAGAAGGAGAAGACCGGCGTCTTCCTGGGCACGTACGCGATCAACCCGGTCAACGGGGAGCGCATCCCGGTCTGGGCGGCCGACTACGTGCTGTCCGACTACGGCCATGGCGCGATCATGGCGGTGCCCGCGCACGACCAGCGCGACCTCGACTTCGCGCGCAAGTTCGGTCTGCCGGTGCAGGTCGTCGTGCACACCGGCCTGGCCGACCCGGGCGAGACCGGCGTCGCCACCCCCGGTGAGGGGAAGCTGGTCAACTCCGGCCCGCTGGACGGGCTGACGAAGGCCGAGGCGATCCAGAAGATCATCGAGGTCCTGGAGCAGCGTGGCACCGGCAAGGCCGCGGTGAACTACCGGCTGCGCGACTGGCTGCTGTCGCGGCAGCGGTTCTGGGGCACGCCCATCCCGATCATCCACTGCCTGGACTGCGGCGAAGTCCCGGTGCCGGACGACCAGCTCCCGGTCACGCTGCCCGACCTGCGCGGCGCGGCCCTGCAGCCCAAGGGCGTCTCGCCGCTGGCCGCGGCGACGGACTGGGTCAACGTCGCCTGCCCCAAGTGCGGCGGCCCCGCCCAGCGGGACACCGACACGATGGACACCTTCGTCGACTCGTCGTGGTACTACCTGCGTTACTGCGACCCGCACTTCGACGGTGGGCCGTTCGACGTCGAGAAGGTCCGCAAGTGGGGGCCGATCGACCAGTACGTGGGCGGCGTCGAGCACGCCGTGCTCCACCTGCTGTACGCGCGGTTCTTCACCAAGGTCCTCCACGACATGGGCCTGGTGCACTTCACTGAGCCGTTCCTGCGCCTGCTCAACCAGGGCCAGGTCATCAACCGGGGCAAGGCGATGTCGAAGTCGCTGGGCAACGGCGTCGACCTCGGTGAGCAGATCGACGCGTACGGCGTGGACGCCGTCCGGCTGACGATGATCTTCGCCGGGCCGCCGGAGGACGACATCGACTGGGCCGACGTCTCGCCGGCGGCGTCGCAGAAGTTCCTCGCCCGCGCGTTCCGCGTGATGGCCGAGGCCGGTGCGGCGTCCGCCCCGGGGGTCGACCTCTCCGGCGGCGACGTCGAGCTGCGCAAGGTCACCCATCGGACCATCGACGAGGTGACCAAGCTCGTCGAGAGCTACCGGTTCAACGTCGCGGTGGCCCGCATGATGGAGCTGACCACGGCCGCCCGCCGGGCGATCGACGGCGGGCCCGGCGCGGCCGACCCCGCCGTCCGCGAGGCCGCAGAGACCCTGGCGATCATGCTGTCGCTGGTCGCGCCGTACGTCGCGGAGGAGGGCTGGGAGCGACTCGGGCACGCGCCGTCGGTCGCGAAGGCCGGCTGGCCCGAGGCCGACCCGGCGCTGCTGGTCCAGGAGTCCGTCACGGCCGTGGTGCAGGTGGCGGGCAAGGTCCGCGACCGGCTGGAGGTCTCCCCGGGTATCTCCGAGGCGGACCTGCAGGCCCTGGCCCTGGCGTCGGACAAGGTCCGGCCCTACCTCGACGGCGAGCCGCGCAAGGTGATCGTGCGCGCGCCCAAGCTCGTCAACATCGTCCCCTAACGGGTGGCCCCGGCTCCGCCGTACCAGGAACGAACCTGTCCGGTACGGCGGAGCCGTCGCCGTTCGGCATAAGGTGCGGATGTGGCGAACGGTGCGTACCTGAGATTCCCCCATCTGAACGGCGACCTCCTCACCTTCGTGGCGGACGACGACGTCTGGCTGGCACCCACGGGCGGCGGCAGGGCCTGGCGGTTCACGGCCGACCGGGTCGAGGTCTCGCGCCCCCGGTTCTCCTCCGACGGCGCCCGCATCGCCTGGACGAGCACCCGCGAGGGCGAGCCCGAGGTGTTCGCCGCCGAGTTGGACGGCGGCGAGGGCGAGCGGCTCACACACTGGGGCAACGCCAAGACGGGCGTGTGCGGCTGGACCGAGGACGGGAACGTGCTGGCGGTCACTGCCGCCGGCCACGGCTCACGGTCCCGGCTGTGGGCCCACGCGGTTCCGCTGGACGGCGGCCCGGCGATGGCCCTGCCGTACGGCAGGGTCAGCGAGGCCGCGGTCAGCGGCGCCAGGGTGGCGACCGTGTCGGCCGTGTGGCGCGAGCCGTCGCAGTGGAAGCGATACCGGGGCGGCACCGCGGCCAAGATCTGGGTGGACGCCACGGGCGACGGCGAGTTCACCCGCCTGTTCGCCGGCAATCCCGCACAGCACTGGTCGGTCATGTGGGTGGGGGAGCGGCTGGCCTTCCTCGCCGACACCGACGGCGACGGCAACCTCTACTCCTGCCTGCCCGACGGCTCGGACCTGCGGCAGCACACCACGCACCGCGGCTTCTATGCGCGCCACGCCGCGACGGACGGCTCCCGCGTCGTCTACAGCCTCGCCGGCGACCTGTGGCTGCTGGAGAGCCTGGACGCGGAGCCGTACAAGCTGGACATCACCTTGAGCGGGCCGCGTCCGGCCAGGGCCAGGCGGCCCGCGCCGAACGACGTCGGCGGCTTCGCGCCGGACCGCACCGGGCGGGCGAGCGTGGTCGAGATCCGGGGCACCGCCCACTGGCTGACCCACCGTGACGGCCCCGCGGGCACGCTGCGCGCCGAGCCCGGCGTCCGGGTGCGGCTGCCGCGGCCTCTGAGCTCCTCTTCCCATCCGCAGGCCGGCCGGGCCGTCTGGGTGTCGGACGCCTCCGGCGAGGACGCGCTGGAGATCGGCACGCCCGGCGGTGAGATCCGCACGCTGGCCGCCGGGCAGCTCGGCCGGGTGCTCGACCTGGCCGCCGCGCCGAACGGCGAGCACGCCGCGGTCGCCACGCACGACGGGCGGCTGCTGGTGGTGGACCTCGACTCCGGGAACGTCCGCGAGGTGGACCGCACCACCCACGGCGACGTGCGGCACCTCACGTTCTCGCCGGACTCGGCCTGGCTCGCGTGGGCGCACGCCTACCAGCCCTGGCGCTGTCACCTGAAGCTCGCCCGGGTGGACGGCAGCACCGCGATCGAGGTCACCCCGCCACGCTTCAACGACTACTGTCCGTCCTTCACGATGGACGGCAACCACCTGGCCTTCCTGTCCGACCGCACGTTCAACCCGGTCTACGACAGTCACGTCTTCGACCTGTCGTTTCCCGCCAGTTGCCGGCCGTACCTGGTGCCGCTCAAGGCCACGACGCCCTCGCCGTTCGATCCCTCCCTGGCCGGCCGCGGCTTCGGCGGAGAGGACGACGCGGGCCCGGACCCCCAGAACGCGCAGCAGACAGAGAGCACCCAGAACGCCAAGAACGACGCCAAGTCCGACCCGCCGCCCGTGACCGAGGTGGACGCCGAGGGGCTGGCGGCCCGGATCGTGCCCGTGCCGGTGCCCGCCGGCATCTACTCCAACCTGCGCGCCGCCAAGGGCGGCCTGCTGTGGCTGCGTCACCCGCTCACCGGCGAGCTCGGCGACGGCACCGAGCCCGGCGATCCGGTCCTCGAACGCTACGACCTGGTCAAGCGCAAGGTCGTCGAGCTGAGCAGGGAGTTCGGGGCCTTCGGGGTCAGCGGTGACGGCACGCGGCTGGTGGCCACCGGGGAGCACGGCCTGCAGACCCGGGCCACCGGGGAGGACGACGAGGTCGTCACCGTCGACCTGGACCGCGTGGCCGTGACCGTCGACCCGGTCGCCGAGTGGCGGCAGGCCTACAACGAGGCCGGGCGGCTCATGCGCGACCACTTCTGGCGGGCGGACATGAACGGTGTGGACTGGCTGGGCACGCTCGGCCGCTACGCCCCCCTCGTCGAGCGGATCGGCGCCTACTCCGAGCTGATCGACCTGCTCTGGGAGGTCCAGGGCGAGCTGGGCACCTCCCACGCGTACGCGCGGCCCGTCGGCGCCGGCGGCGATCCCCGGCGCCGCCAGGGCCTGCTCGGCGCCGACCTCGCCCGGGACGAGAACGGGGTGTGGCGGATCGGCCGCATCCTGCCGGGGGAGTCCTCCGACCACGAGGCCCGCTCGCCGCTGCTCGCGCCCGGCGTCGCCGTCCGGGAGGGCGACGCGATCGTCGCCGTGGGCGGGCGCCCGGTGGATCCGGTCCGCGGGCCGCTGGCACTGTTGTCGGGGATGGCGGGGCGGCCCGTGGAGCTGACCGTCCGGCCCGGCTCCGGCGGCGAGACCCGCAGGGTCGTCGTCAGGCCCGTCGCCGACGAGACGGTGCTGCGCTACCACGACTGGGTGGCCGGACGGCGGGCGTTCGTGCGTGAGGCGTCGGGCGGGCGACTCGGCTACTTACACGTGCCGGACATGATGTCGACCGGGTGGGCGCAGTTCCACCGGGATCTGCGTGCCGAGATGGACTGCGACGCGCTCGTCGTGGACGTCCGCGACAACGGCGGCGGTCACGTGTCGGAGCTGGTGCTGGAGAAGCTGCAGCGGCGGGTGACCGGGTGGCAGCTCAGCCGGGGATATGAGCCGGCGCGCTACCCCGAGGACGCGCCACGCGGGCCCGTCGTGGCCGTCACCGACGAGTTCGCGGGGTCGGACGGGGACATCGTCAGCGCCGGGATCAAGAACCGCGGCATCGGGCCGCTCGTGGGCACGCGGACCTGGGGCGGCGTGATCGGCATCGACTCGCGCTACTGGCTCGTGGACGGGACCGTCGTCACGCAGCCGCGCTACTCGTTCTGGCTGGAGGGCGAGGGGTGGGGCGTCGAGAACCACGGCGTCGAGCCGGACGTCGAGGTCGTCGCGACGCCGCAGGATCTGGTCGCGGGGCGGGATCCGCAGCTGGCGCGGGCCGTGGAGCTGGCCCTGGCCGCGCTTGAGGAGCGGCCGCCGGCCGCCCCGCCGGAGTTGCCGCCGCTGCGGTGACCCGGGGGGCCGAAGCTCGTCGGCATCGTGCCGTGACGGGACGTTGACGATGGCCTGGCCTTCCGGACAAAATTACGCCCGAGCCACAAACTAGTCATATCGATGTAGGCGTGCGGTCAGGGCATGCCGCGACCACCACCGCTCCGGCGGTGGTCTGGGGTGCGCGCCTGACCGAATGGCTCGCCGTCGGCGTGCGCCCCGCGTGGGAGGCACGTCTTGTACAGACGAATTCTCGGCGGGCTGGCGACCGCCGCCGCCATGGCGGCGACCGTGCTCGTCGTCACCGGGTCGCCGGCGAACGCCGCCGGCACGGGCACCGGCTACCTGCACACCAGCGGGAACAAGATCGTCGACAGCACCGGCGCCACCGTCCGGCTGACCGGCATCAACTGGTTCGGCATGGAGACCGACAACAAGACCTTCCACGGGTTGTGGGCGAACAACCCGTGGAAGAGCCAGCTCGACCTCATGGCGAGCCTGGGCTACAACACCATCCGGGTGCCGTTCTCCGACGACGCGCTGAAGCCGGGTGCGCAGGCGACCAGCGTCAACACCTACTCCAACCCCGACCTGATCGGCCTGTCCCCGCTGCAGATCCTCGACAAGGTCGTGGACTACGCGGGCCAGAAGGGCATGCGGATCATCCTCGACCGGCACCGGCCGACCAGCGCGGGCCAGACGGCGCTGTGGTACACCTCGGGCGTTCCCGAGTCGACCTGGATCAACGACTGGAAGTCGCTGGCCCAGCACTACGCGGGCAACACCACCGTCATCGGGGCCGACCTGCACAACGAGCCGCACGCCGACGGCACCAACCCGAACGCGACCGGCTCCTGCTGGGGCTGCGGCGACGAGTCGCGCGACTGGCGCCTGGCGGCCGAGCGCGCCGGCAACGCCATCCTGTCCGTGCAGCCCAACTGGCTGATCTTCGTGGAGGGCGTGAGCTGCCCGAGCGGCGGCCTGTCCAACGTCTGGGACAACGACACCAGCAACGACGAGGACTGCGGCTGGTGGGGCGGCAACCTCACCAAGGCGGGGCAGTACCCGGTGCGGCTGAACGTGGCCAACCGGCTCGTCTACTCGCCGCACGAGTACGCCACGTCGGTCTACCACCAGGCGTGGTTCGACGACCCGTCGTACCCGGCGAACATGCCGGCCATCTGGGACAAGTACTTCGGCTACCTGTACAAGCAGAACATCGCGCCGATCATGGTGGGCGAGTTCGGCACCACGCTCGCCAGCAACATCGACAAGATCTGGCTCCAGGAGCTCATGAAGTACATGGGCAGCGGGGTGAACGGCATGTCGTTCACCTACTGGTCGTGGAACCCCAACTCGGGTGACACGGGCGGCATCCTGAAGGACGACTGGGCGACGGTCGACCAGGCCAAGCAGAGCATCATCTCGCCCTACCTGATCCCGCCGACGGGCGGCGGCAACCCCACGCCGCCGGTGTCGCCGTCGGCCTCGCCCTCGCCGAGGGTTTCCCCGTCGGTCTCACCGTCACCCTCTCCGTCGGCATCGCCGAGGGTGTCCCCGTCGCCCTCTCCCTCCGCGTCGCCGTCGGCGTCTCCTTCGGCGCCGGGCGGGAAGACCTGCACCGCCACCTACAAGGTCGCCAACCAGTACCCCGGCGGCTTCCAGGGTGAGGTCACGGTGAACGCGGGTTCCTCGGCCATCTCGGGCTGGACCGTGAAGTGGGCCTTCCCGAACGGCCAGAGCATCAGCCAGCTCTGGAACGGCACGCTCAGCGCGAGCGGGTCGAACGTCACGGTGACGAACATGTCCTACAACGGCACGCTGGCCGCCGGGGCCTCGACCATGTTCGGCTTCAACGGCAGCTGGTCCGGCAGCAACGGCGTTCCGTCCACGGTGACCTGCACGGCGAGCTGAGCGGGCGCCTCACATCAGTGCGGCGGCGATCCTGGACAGGATCTCCTCCAGGATCGCCGCCGAGGTCGCGAAGTTGAGGCGGGCGAAGGTGTCGCCGCCTCCGTAGTTCGGGCCCGGGTTGAGTTTGACCCGGGCCTCCCGCTCAAGGAAGTGCGCCGCGCCGGGCACGCCGAAGTCGAGCCACGCGAGATAGGTGGCTTCGGGCATGCGGTACCCCACCGAGGGGAGCCGCTCGGCGATGCGCCTGCGGTTGCGGTCCAGGATCGTCAGCACCTCCTCCAGCCACGCGTCGCCGTGCCGCCACGCCGCGACCGTGGCCTCCACACCGAGAACGCTGGGCGCCCCGTAGATGTGGGCGGGCTGGCGGCCGAGCGCGTCCCTGGCGTCCTTCGCGCCGATGTGGGCCACCGAGCAGTGCAGTCCGCCCATGTTGAAGGCCTTGCTGGCGGAGGTCAGCGTGACCGTGCGCTCCGGCAGGATCGTGGCGAACGGGATGTGCCGGGCAGGGGCGTACGTCAGGTCGGCGTGGATCTCGTCGGAGATCACCAGTGTGCCGTGCCGGTCGGCGTACGCCGCGACCGCCTCGAGCTCCTCACGGGTGAATGAGCGGCCCGACGGGTTCTGCGGGTTGACCAGCAGGAGCACCCGGACGGGCTCACCGGGCACCTCGAACCTGCCGTCGGCCGTCAGCGGCATGGGCACCAGGCGGCGGTTCATCGCGGTGATCGTGGTGAGGAAGGGGTCGTAGGCCGGAACGTGCAGCGCCACCGCGTCGCCGGGGTCGGTCATGACGTGCAGCAGCACCTGGAGGGCCTGGTTGAGGTCGGTGTAGGACCGCACGTGTGCCGGATCGGCTCGCCAGCCGTACCGCGCCTCCATGCGCTCGGCGAACGCCTCCGCCAGGGGCCCGGCGGTGGGCTCCTCCAGCCAGGCGGGATAGCCGAGGTCTGTGGCGGCACGTCTCGCGATCGCCTCCGTGACCGCCTCGGGCACGGGGAAGTCCATGTCGGCGACCCAGGCGGGGATGACGCCGGACGCGGCGCGGGCCCATTTGATTCCGTCACGACGGCGGGCCGCATCCAGAGACAGTGAGTCGAGTTTCACCCGACTCACCCTAATTGCCGGTAAGTGACCGCCTGGAAGGCGGCCGCCGCGCCCCGCGGTGCCTCGTGCCGCGGGGCGCCGGCGCGGCTACAGCTTGCGCAGGACCGCCGTGACCTTGCCGAGCACGGTGGCCTCGTCGCCCGGGATCGGCTCGTAGTTGGGGTTGTGCGGCACCAGCCACACGTGCCCGTCCTTGCGCTTGAACGTCTTCACGGTGGCCTCGCCGTCGATCATCGCGGCCACGATGTCGCCGTTGTCGGCGACCGGCTGCTGCCGCACCACGACCCAGTCGCCGTCGGCGATGGCGGCCTCGATCATCGAGTCGCCGGAGACCTGGAGCAGGAACAGCGTGCCCTCGCCCACGAGCTGCTTGGGCAGCGCGAACACGTCCTCGATGCTCTGCTCGGCGAGGATGGGGCCACCGGCGGCGATGCGGCCGACCAGCGGCACGTAGGCCGCGGTGGGCCGGTTGAATCCGGCCTCCTCCTCGGAGGTGGCGTCCGGGTCCACCCACAGCACCGGCTCGCCCGGCAGCCGGACCTCCAGGGCCCGGGGCCGATGGGGATCACGCCGGAGGTAGCCCTTACGCTGGAGCGCCGTGAGCTGGTGCGACACGCTGGAGGTGCTGGTCAGCTGGACCGCTTCCCCGATCTCCCGCATGGACGGCGGATAGCCGCGCTGCTGGACCGAGTCGCGGATGACCTCGAGGATCTTCCGCTGCCTGGGGGTGAGGCCAAGCGAGTCGCGCCTGCGAACCGCGAGGTCGCTGACGCCATCCGCTTGCTCACTTCGGTCACTCACGATGCCACCTCTCAATCCGTGTTCCTCATGTCGCACAGAGCGACCGTACCGCGATTCAAGATCACCGTCAAACAATTGTTCGATATCCAGCGAAATCGCCGATCTCGCCGTCCACCTCATCGTACGGGAGTTCGATCGATCCCGTGTTCGATTTACCCGATCTTCTCTGGCCGCCGTACGCCCAGGTCAGAAGCCGTACGGAAATCGGCCCGGGAAAGGCGCGCAAAGGGTCTATTCCGCCACGGCCGGGGCGGTTGATGCGGCCGTGACAGGAGGCGCGACACGCGCGCCGAGCAGGAACTTCCTCACCCGCGGCCGGTTCGACTTGCGTTCAAGGTCGGGCGCTCCTACGGTTGGACCACAACATCTAGTAGTCACATCGGTGTAAGTTCACCACACCTTGTGTTCCGGGATGTGCGTTCAGGGAGGCGATGAAGTGCACTGTCCGTTCTGTCGCCACCCGGACACCCGGGTCGTCGACAGCCGTGCGGCCGAGGACGGGGCGGCGATCCGCCGCCGGCGCACCTGTCCCGAGTGCGGGCGCAGATTCACCACGCAGGAGACCGTACTGCTGATGGTGAGCAAGCGCAGCGGGGTCACCGAGCCGTTCTCCCGGGAGAAGGTCATCGCCGGCGTACGGCGGGCCTGTCAGGGACGCCCGGTAAGCGAGGACTCCCTCGCCCAGCTCGGGCAGCGCGTCGAGGAGAGCATCCGGGGCACCGGCGCGGCCGAGATCGCCTCGCACGAGGTGGGCCTGGCCATCCTGGGCCCGCTCCGCGACCTCGACGAGGTGGCCTACCTGCGCTTCGCGTCGGTCTACCGCAGCTTCGAGACGCTGGCGGACTTCGAGGCGGAGATCGAGCGGCTCCGCGCGGCCCACAGCACGGTGGGCGAGGAGTAGGCGCCTTCCGGGGGACCGGGACGAGGCGGGCGGCGGCGCGCGACGGCGCGGCGCGACGATGTGGTTATAACGAGCGTGGTCGGAGAAGGGGCTCCATCGGGCCCTGGGAGGGGGAAGTCATGACGGAGACCGTGAGCGGCACCGTGTCGGGTGTGGGGGGCCGGCCGGGCAAGCGCCCGCGCAAGGGCCTGAAGATGAAGCGCATCTTCACCACCCCGGGTGTGCACCCGTACGACGAGGTCCGCTGGGAGCGGCGCGACGTCGTGATGACGAACTGGCGGGACGGCTCGGTCAATTTCGAGCAGCACGGCGTGGAGTTCCCCGACTTCTGGTCGGTCAACGCGGCCAACATCGTCACCACCAAGTACTTCCGCGGGGCGGTGGGCACCCCGCAGCGTGAGTCGAGCCTCAAGCAGCTCGTCGACCGGGTCGTGGGCGTCTACACCAGGACCGGCGTCGAGAACGGCTACTTCGCCTCCGAGGAGGACGCGGAGATCTTCGACCACGAGCTCAAGCACGCGCTGATCCACCAGACCTTCAGCTTCAACTCCCCGGTGTGGTTCAACGTCGGCACCCGCTCCCCCCAGCAGGTGAGCGCCTGCTTCATCCTGGCCGTGGACGACACGATGGAGTCGATCCTCGACTGGTACAAGGAAGAGGGTGTGATCTTCAAGGGCGGCTCCGGCTCCGGGGTCAACCTCTCCCGCATCCGCTCGTCCAAGGAGCTGCTGTCCAGCGGTGGCACGGCCAGCGGCCCGGTCTCCTTCATGCGCGGCGCCGACGCCTCCGCCGGCACCATCAAGTCGGGCGGCGCGACCCGCAGGGCGGCCAAGATGGTCGTCCTCGACGTGGACCACCCCGACATCGAGGAGTTCATCGAGACCAAGGCGCGCGAGGAGGACAAGATCCGCGCGCTGCGCGACGCCGGGTTCGACATGGACCTCGGCGGCAAGGACATCGTGTCCGTGCAGTACCAGAACGCCAACAACTCGGTGCGGGTCTCCGACGAGTTCATGCGGGCCGTCGAGGACGGCGGGCAGTTCGGCCTGCGGGGCCGGCTGACCGGCGAGGTCATCGAGGAGGTCGAGGCGCGGTCGCTGTTCCGCAAGATGGCCAAGGCCGCCTGGGAGTGCGCCGACCCCGGCCTGCAGTACGACGACACGATCAACGACTGGCACACCTGCCCCGAGACCGGGCGCATCACGGCCAGCAACCCCTGCTCGGAGTACGTCCACCTGGACAACTCCTCGTGCAACCTCGCGTCGATCAACCTGCTGAAGTTCCTGCGCGACGACGACTCCTTCGACGTCGCGACCTTCGTGAAGGTCACCGAGCTGATCATCACCGCGATGGACATCTCGATCACCTTCGCCGACTTCCCGACGCAGAAGATCGCCGAGACCACCCGGGCGTACCGCCAGCTCGGCATCGGCTACGCCAACCTGGGCGCGCTGCTCATGGCGACCGGGCACGCGTACGACTCCGACGGCGGCCGGGCCATCGCGGCCGGGATCACCTCGCTGATGACCGCCGTGTCCTACCGCCGCTCGGCCGAGATCGCCGGGATCGTCGGCCCGTACGACGGCTACCAGCGCAACGCCGAGCCGCACAAGCGGGTCATGCGCAAGCACGCCGCGGCCAACGACGACCTGCGCACGCTCGACGACATGGACAAGGCCCTGCACGGCGAGGCCACCCGGCAGTGGCAGGAGTGCCTCAGGCTCGGTGAGAAGAACGGCTACCGCAACGCCCAGGCGTCGCTGCTCGCCCCGACCGGCACCATCGGCCTGATGATGGACTGCGACACCACCGGCATCGAGCCCGACCTGGCGCTGGTGAAGTTCAAGAAGCTCGTCGGCGGCGGCTCGATGCAGATCGTCAACCAGACGATCCCGCGGGCGCTGCGCCGGCTCGGCTACCTGGAGGAGCAGGTCGAGGCCATCGTCGAGTACATCGCCGAGCACGGTCACGTCGTGGACGCCCCGGGCCTGCGGCCGGAGCACTACGAGGTGTTCGACTGCGCGATGGGCGAGCGGGCCATCGCCCCGATGGGCCACGTCCGGATGATGGCGGCCGTCCAGCCGTTCCTGTCCGGCGCGATCTCCAAGACCGTGAACCTGCCCGAGTCGGCCACGATCGACGACATCGAGCAGGTCTACCTGGAGGGCTGGAAGCTCGGCCTCAAGGCCCTGGCCGTCTACCGCGACAACTGCAAGGTCGGCCAGCCGCTGTCGGTCGCGAAGAAGACCCCCGAGGAGGTCCCCGCCGAGACGGCGGAGAAGGAGCCGATCGTCCAGGTCGTGGAGGTCGCGCGGCCGACCCGGCGGCGGATGCCGAACCAGCGGCCGAGCACCACCACCCGCTTCACCGTGGGCGGCGCCAAGGGCTACATGACCGCCTCGTCCTACCCCGACGACGGTCTGGGCGAGGTCTTCCTCAAGATGTCCAAGCAGGGCAGCACGCTCGCGGGCGTGATGGACGCCTTCTCCGTGGCGATCTCGATCGGCCTCCAGTACGGCGTGCCGCTCGACACGTACGTGCAGAAGTTCGTCAACATGCGCTTCGAGCCGGCGGGCATGACCGACGACCCCGACGTCCGGATGGCGCAGTCCGTGATGGACTACATCTTCCGGCGGCTCGCGCTCGACTACCTGCCGTACGAGGACCGGGCCGCCCTGGGGATCTTCTCCGCCTCGGAGCGGGCCGCGCAGCAGCGCGGCGAGGACCCGGCCGCGCTCCAGGACGTGGACACCGCGGCCCTGGCGCAGTCAGCGCCCATCGAGAGCGGCAAGGCCGTGCCCGTCGAGAAGGCGCAGCCGGCGCCGGTCGAGGCCAAGCCGGCCGAGGGGCCGTCCGCCGGGCAGGTCGCGCCGGTGGCGGTGCCGGAGCCGCGCCGGGTCGGCGCCTCGCTGGAGAGCCACCAGGGCCGCACGGCGGACGCGCCGCTGTGCATGACCTGCGGCACCAAGATGCGCCCGGCCGGTAGCTGCTACGTCTGCGAGGGCTGCGGCAGCACCAGCGGCTGCAGCTGACGCGTCAGCGAGAGCGCCCCGTGAGTGCAGGGGGCCGGCGAGTGCGCCGGCCCCCTGCGCATGTCTCAGACCATCGCGCCGCACCGCGCGGGCGGGTGGAGGGGCTCTGCTCGATGAGGCCGACCGGCCACCTGACCTCCCGAAACGGGCCGTGGTCGTCCTGGGCGACACGCCGGTGGGGGGAATGAGGCCAGATGTCGTCGTGTTGCCCCAACTATGGTCATTGGATTCATCGGCAGTGGGAAGATCGGCGGCACCCTTGCGAAGCTGGCGGTCGACGCCGGGCACTCGGTGGTGCTGAGCAACTCCCGCGGACCGGACACACTCTCCGAACTCGTGGCCGGGCTGGGTCCGAACGCGCGTGCCGCCACCGCGGCCGAGGCAGCGGCGGCGGGGGACATCGTGGTCGTCACGATCCCCTTCGGCAGATACCGGGAGGTGCCGGTCGAGCCGCTGGACGGCAAGGTCGTCATCGACACGAACAACTACTACTTCGAGCGGGACGGTCGCTTCCCCGAGATCGACGCGGGTGAGACCACCGACAGCGAGGTGCTCGCCGCGCATCTGCCGGGGTCGCGGGTCGTGAAGGCGTTCAACGCCATCAACTGGGTCCACCTCGCCGAGCAGGGGCAGCCCGCCGGCACGGAGAACCGGCGGGCGCTGCCGATCTCGGGCGACGACGACGAGGCCAAGAAGACGGTCACCGAGCTGATCGACTCCTTCGGCTTCGACGTGGTCGACGCGGGCCCGCTCGCGGAGGGACGGCGGTTCCAGCGGGACAAGCCCGCCTACGGCCCCCGCCTCACCGTCGCGGAGCTGCGCGACGCCCTCGCGCGAGGCTGACGGTCCGCAGGCCGGCGGCGAGCGCGGCGTAGAACTCAGCGTAGAGCTCGGCGACGAGCGCGCGTGCCGCCCGCCGCCCCTGGCCGGCAGGACGTGCCGTTCCTGCCGGCGGCCCCTGGCCAATCGATCCTGGCCAATCAATCCCGGCCAGCCGGTGTAGTCCAGTCGGTGCCGGCCAGCCGGTCCTGGTCAGTCGGCCTCAAAGGCGAGCCGGTCGGTGAGCCAGCGGTAGAACTTGATCGAGAACCTGACCCAGTGGGCCACCATCGTGGTCAGGTGCTCCCTGGTCACGCCGGCCCCGATGTAGACCTGGGAGTCGCCGACGACCCGGATCGTGCCGTTGTCCTGAGTGAACGCGTACACCTTCGGCCACATCGTGTCCGCGTTCCACTCGTTGAGCGCCGTGAGCAGCATCCGCTTGTCGTCCACCGAGTAGTTCCTTTCGTAAAAGGTCCGCACGGTGAACAGGTCTCCTTCCTTGCCGAACAGGAAGAAGATCGTGAGGTGGGCGGTGGAGATCGCCAGGTCGCCCTCTGTGTCTATCGTGTGCTCGATGTCCAGCTCGTCGAGGATCTCCTCAAGGAGGTCCCGGTCCGGCCGGACGACCGCTGGGGAAGGCGTCACCGCTCCATCCTGCCGCATGGCGCTGTCGCTGAAGTGGCAGACGTGACAGAGGATGCGGGGGACGAGTCCAGCTGCCATCGCGCCCGGCTTTTCAGGTTCGCCGCAACGCCCCGCCTCCGTACGGCGCCGACGTGAGCGCGCGGGTCCGCCTTCAGCGGTGAATCGCGCCGCGGTACCTCGCACTCCCCGAGGTCGTCGTCGGGCTCGCCGTCCTCCGAAGGCGCGTCAGCGCGGGAGCTCCCCATGGGGTCCCGGGCTTGCGGCGATCCTGGCCACGAGCGCCGTGACGTCTCCCGCCAGGGCGGCGTCGAGGGGGCCGTGCCGGTTGAGCAGCCGATACCACATGACACCGAAGATCATGTCGACCAGGAGGTCCAGGTCGGCGCCGGGGGGCGGCGGCATCCGCTCCAGCACCGCCCGCAGGGCGTCCCGCCGCGGGCCGATCAGCCGCTCCCGCAGGCGCTCGGCCAGGGCGGGGTCGCTCTGGGCCTCCGCCATGAGGCCTGCCACCACCCTGCCGACCACGCCCTCCGCCAGCGCGAAGGTCTCGCGCAGGAACGTCTCCAGGTCGGCCTGCGACGGCGCCCGGGAGCTTTCGACGAGGTCGGTCATGGCCTCAAGCAGCACGTCGGCCTTGGTGTCCCACCAGCGGTAGAGCGTCTGCCTGCCGGTTCCCGCCTCCTCGGCGATGCTCTTCAGCGTCACGTTCGGATAGCCGTCGCGCTCGCACAGCCGCAGCGCGGCCTCGAGTATCGCCCGGCGCGCCTGCTGGCTGCGTGGCCTCCCCACCATGCCGCCACTTTACAGGACATCGTGTCTCGTTTATAGTTTCGAGGCATCATGTCTCATATTGGGGGAAATCCATGAACGAGCGCGTAGTGATCGTCGGCGGCACGAGCGGAATCGGCCTGGCCGCCGCCGTACGGCTGGCCGCATCGGGGCGCGAGGTCGTCGTCACCGGCCGCACGCCCGAACGGCTGGAGCGGGCCGTCAAGGAGATCGGGGAGCGGGGCTCCGGCGTGGTGGCCGACGCCCGCGATCCTGAGGCGATGCGGACCCTGTTCGCCGAGGCGGCCCCGGTGGACCACGTGGTGATCAGCGTGTCGGGCCGCAAGGGGGCCGGTCCGTTCCTGTCGCTCTCGCCCGACGACCTGCGCCGGGCCCTGGACGACAAGCTGATCGCCCAGGTGGTCGCCGCCCAGGCGGCGCTCGCGGCGCTGCGCCGGGACGGGTCGCTGACGTTCGTCTCGGCGGCCAGCGCCAACAACGCGCTGGCCGGGGTGGCCGGGCTCGCGGCGGTGAACGGGGCGATCGAGTCGATGGTCCCGGGGCTCGCGGTGGAGCTCGCCCCGGTCCGGGTCAACGCGGTGTCGCCCGGCGTGATCGACACCGAGTGGTGGGACGAGCTGGGGGACGGCCGGCAGGGCGCGCTCGACGCGTTCGCCGCCGCCACCACGGTCGGCAGGATCGGCACTCCCGGCGAGGTGGCGAACGCGATCGCCTACCTGATCGAGACGGGCTACGCGACGGGCACCGTGCTGACCGTCGACGGCGGCGTCCGGCTCAAGCCGAGCGTCCAGTCGTAAGGGCCGCCCGCCGCGACCGGCCGTACGGCGCCGCGGTCAGTGGGGCGTGGTGCGGGCGAGGATATGCGGCGGGACGGGATGGGCGGCCGCCTGCGGGTCGGTCACGGGGGCCTGCCACGACCGGGTGAGCGGCAGGACCCCGGCCCAGACGTCGTGCGGGTCGTCGGCGTCGCCCGGATGGCCCTCGCGCACCTTCACCGACGCCTCGGCGAGCGGGACCGCGAGGATCGTCGTCGCGGCCAGCTCCTTGCGGTTCGGCTGCCGCGCGTAGTCCCACTGTCCGGGGGTGGCGTGCTCGGTCAGACACCGAAGGGCGGCGATCTTCTCGTCGCCTTCCAGCACGCGGGGCACGCCGTAGATCATCGCACTGCGGTAGTTCACGCCGTGCTCGAAGACCGATCGGGCCAGCACCAGGCCGTCGACGTGCGTGATCGTCACGCAGACCGTCGTGCCGCGGGTGAGGCTGCGGCTGGCCACCGAGCCGTGCACGTACAGATGGTCGTCGTCGAAGCCGTACACCGTCGGCACCACCATGGGGTCGCCGTCCACGACGACGCCGAGGTGGCAGACGAACCCGGCCCGGAGCACCTCGAACAGTGCCTCCCGGTCGGTGCGCCCCTGCTCCCGCAACCGGCGGTGCCGGGTCCGCGCGGTTGCGGACAGATCACTCATGAGGCGACATTCAACCAGTAAAGCCGTCGGCCCGCCCGGCGGGGACGCCGGGCGGGCCGTCTCGTGGATCGCTGCGGAAGAGCCGCTCAGGCGGCGGACGTCGGCCCGGACGTCCTCGGGAACCGGATGACGTTCCCGCCCGTGTAGGCCCTGAGATCGACGATCTTCCGGTCTCTCCTGTCCCGCGCGGGCCTGCGGCGCAGCGCGGTCCTGATGTCCCTGACCTTGGCGAGCGACGGCACCACCGTGACCATGTTCGTTTCCCCCCGACCGTGATGGTTCCGTGACCTTCCCGGGTATAGATATCGGACGCTTAGTAAAACGGGCGTAAAGCGTCCGGAGTCACACGACTTTCAGTACGGAAGCGGCCGGCCGGAGGGGGTGCGCAGGTCGAGGTCGGCGGCGGGACGACGGACGCGGCGAGGTCTGCGAATCGTGCTACGTCTCATGGCGTTCCTCCTTCCATGACGTTAGGCAGACTATTCGCCCCGCGTGCCGCCGTCCTCCCCTTTTCGCTCAGACAGAGCCGGGCGCCCTGCGGCTCACGACGCAGATCCGGTTCCAGGCGTTGATCTGCGCGATGGCGACGACCAGCGCGGCCAGCTGCTCCTCGGAGTAGTGCTTGGCCGCATCCGCCCAGATCTCGTCCGGCACGGGGTCGGGCCGGTCGGCGAGCCGGGTCGCGGCCTCGGTCAGCGCCAGCGCGGCCCGCTCGGCGTCGGTGTAGCAGGGCGCCTCCCGCCAGGCGGCGACCGACCACAGGCGCTCGTCGCTCTCCCCGGCCTTCTTGGCTTCCCGGAAGTGCAGGTCCAGGCAGAAGGCACAGCCGTTGATCTGGCTGGCCCGGATCTTGGCGAGCTCCAAAGTGGCGGGGGGCACGTCGCACTCGTGCAGGAAACGCTCCACCCCGCGCATGGCCCGGTACGCCTCGGGGGCCAGCTCGCGGACGTTGATCCTCTCGGTCACCGTCATCTCCTCGTCTCGTCGGCCCGTGTCACACGGGCGAGTTTCTCGGGGTTCAGGACCATGTCGACGGCGGTGACGCGGCCGTCGGCGACGGTCAGGCCGATCACCGCGACCAGCCGTCCGTCCCGGTAGCGCAGCAGGCCCGGCCAGCCGTTCACCACGGCGGGGACCAGCTCATACCGGCCGAACCTCTGGATGCCGGACAGCAGCCTGGCCACCTTGGCCGCTCCGGAGACGGGCCGCCTCCCGGCGCGCACCCGGCCGCCGCCGTCGCTGCGCAGCACGACGTCCGGGTCGAGCAGCGCGACCAGCGCGTCCATGTCTCCGCCGAGGCAGGCCCGGGCGAAGGCGTGGACCACCCGCCGGTGCTCGGCGGGGTCCACGTCGAACCGGGGCGCGCGCGACGCGACGTGCGCCCGGGCCCGGGCGGCGAGCTGTCGGCAGGCCGCGGGGCTGCGCCCGACGGCCTCGCCCACCTCGGCGAACGTCAGGCCGAACACGTCGTGCAGCACGAACGCGGTCCGCTCGGCCGGGCTGAGCGACTCCAGCACGACGAGCATCGCCATGCTCAGCGACTCGTCCAGGGTCACCCGCTCCGCCGGGTCGGGCCCGGTGAGAACGGAGCCGGTGAGAACGGGCCCAGAGAGAACCGGCCCGGTGGGAACAGGCCCGGTGGGAACCGGCCGGGTGAGAACCGGTTCCGGCAGCCACGGCCCCACGTACTCCTCTCTGCGGTGCCGCGCCGAGCGCAGCACGTCGAGAGCGAGCCGGGAGACCGTGACCACCAGCCAGCCGGTCACGTCCCTGATCTCCTCGCCGCCGCCCGCGGCCGTCGCGGACCGCAGCCGCAGCCAGGCGTCCTGCACGACGTCCTCGGCCTCGTCGAGGCTGCCGAGCAGGCCGTACGCGACGCCGAGCAGCCGGGGCCGCATCGCCTCGAACGTCGCCTCGAACGTCGCCTCGGACGTCACCTCGGACGTCGCCTGGAACTCGGTGTCGAGGACGGACGTGCCGTCGTCATGGTCGTTCACACAGTGAGGACGAGACACCACCTCAGTGTGTGACATCCCCCGACGGGGAAATCAGGCGGACTCCCTCACGATGAGGCGGGTGGGCAGGATCACGGGGTCCACCGGGCCTCCTCCGTCGATGAGCGCGAGCAGCAGCCGTACGGTCTCCTCCGCGACCTCGGCGAGCGGCTGGCGGATCGTGGTGAGGGGCGGGTGCGTGGTGGCGGCGACCGACGAGTCGTCGAAGCCGCCCACGGCCACGTCGTCGGGCACCCTGCGTCCGGCCGCGCGCAGCGTGGACAGCGCGCCGGCCGCCATGAGATCGGAGGCCACGAAGACCGCGTCGAGGTCGGGGGTGCGCTCCAGCAGCCGTGCCATGCCACTCTCGCCGCTGAGCTGGGTCCAGTCGCCGTGCTCGATCAGCCTTCTGGAGGCCTTCCTGCCGAGCACGTCGGCGAAGCCCTCCAGCCGCTGGATGCCGCCCGGCGTGTCCATCGGGCCGGTGATCGTGGCGATCTTCCTGCGGCCCTGCTCGACCAGATAGCGGGCCATCTGCCGGGCGCCCTCGCGGTCGTCGGCCGCCGCGTAGGGGATCACGTTCTCCTTCCCGATGACGGCGCCGCAGGCGACGGCGGGGATGCGCAGCGACTCCAGCTCGTCCACGAGCGGGTCGCCCGCGTGCGTGGACATCAGCAGCACCCCGTCGGCGTGGCCGCCGCGCACGTAGTGCACCACCCTGGCCCGGTCGCCGTCGTCCCCGGCCAGCATGATGACCAGGGAGACGTCCCGCTCGCCGAGCCGCCGGATCGCCGTGCGGATCGTGGTGCTGTAGTTGGGGTCCTCGAAGACCTTCTCGTGCGGCTCCGACAGCACCATGACCACCGACCCGGTCCGCTGGGTGACCAGGCTGCGGGCGTTGCGGTTGACGATGTAGCCGGTTTCGGCGATGGCGCGGCGGACGGCGGCATGGGCGGCGGGGCTCACATACCGGTCGTCGTTGAGCACCCGGGAGACGGTGCCCCGGGAGACGCCCGCCGCCGCGGCCACGTCGTGAATGGTCGGACGCTTCGCCATGGTCGTATTGTCCCCCCGCCGATCAGCGTGTTTCCCCGCGCCCATCAGCTTTTCACGGCCCCGCCGGACAGGTCCGTACGCCAATAACGCTGCATCGTGAGGAACAGCGCGATCAGCGGGATGAGCGACAGCATCGTCCCCGTGATGATCAGGTTGTAGAGCGACGGCTGGTTGGCGCCCGCGGCGAGCAGGGTGTAGAGGCCGACCGTCAGCGGGAACTTGTGGTCGTCGCCCAGCATGATGAACGGCAGCAGGAAGTTGTTCCAGATCGCGACGAACTGGAACAGGAAGATCGTCACCATGCCCGGCGTCAGCAGCGGCAGCGCCACCCGGCGGAACAGCCGCCACTCGCCCGCGCCGTCCAGCCGGCCCGCCTCGAGCAGCGAGCCGGGGACCGCCGCCTGAGAGTAGATCCTGGCCAGATAGATGCTGTAGGGGTGCAGGATCTGGGGCAGCAGCACCGACCAGTACGTGTCGGCCAGGCCGGCCTTGGAGAACAGCAGATACTGCGGAATCGCCAGCACGACCGACGGCACCAGGATGCCGCCGATGAGCAGGTTGAAGATCAGGCCGCGGCCGGGGAAGGAGTATTTCGCCAGCGCGTACCCCGAGATCGTGGACACCGCGGTCGACAGCACCGCGCCGCCGCCGGCGTACAGGGCCGTGTTGAGCAGCCAGAGCCAGAAGACGCCGTCGCGGTAGGCGAACAGGTCGGCCAGGTTGGACAGCAGACCGGCGCCGGGCGCGAAGGTCGAGGTGGAGAACAGCTCGGCCTTGGACTTGGTGGCCGCGACCACCACCCAGCTCACCGGGAACAGGGTGTAGATCGCGCCCAGCACGAGCACCCCGGTCGGCGCGATCCCCAGCGGGCGGTGCCGCGAGGGACGTGCCTGCCCGCGGCTCCCGCGCAGTGCGGTGGCGGCCATCAGCTCTCCCCGAACGCGCGGTTCTTCACGACCCGCAGGAAGCCGAACGACAACACGAGGGAGATCCCGGCGATCACCATGGACGTCGCGGCGGCCGAGTAGAGGTCGCCGGTGACGAACGCGTCGCGGTACACCTTCATCAAGGGGCTCCAGGTCGAGCTGATCGTGTTCGTCAGCGGCCGCAGGGTGGTCGGTTCCGTGAACACTTGGACGGTCGCGATGACGGAGAACACCGTCGTCAGGATGATCGACGGCACCAGGATCGGGATCTTGATGCGCAGCGCGATGCCCAGCTCGCTCGCACCGTCGATCCTGGCCGCCTCGTAGTACTCGCGCGGCACGGCCCGCAGGTTCGTGTAGAGCACCAGCATGTTGAAGCCGGTGCCGCCCCAGACCGCCACGTTCGCCATCGAGAACGTCACGAGGCCGGCGCTCAGGAACGGGTGCTCGCCGAACGGGCTGAGGCTGGGCAGGTAGAGGAAGCCCCACATCAGCGTCGCCGCCACGCCCGGCACGGCGTACGGCAGGAAGATCGAGATCCGGGTGAGGCGGGCGAGCCGCACGTGCGCCGCGTCGAGCATCAGCGCGAACACGAGGGCGAGCCCCAGCATCAGCACGAGCACGAGGGCTCCGTACGCGAGGACGCGCAGCCATCCGGCCCACAGCTCGCCGTCGCCCACGGCGGCGGCGTAGTTGGCGAGCCCGGCGAAGACCTCCCTGCGGGCCCCCTTGCCGAGGCCCAGGCCGGAGACCTTGGTGCGCCGCAGGCTCAGATAGATCGTGTAGCCGATGGGCAGGGCCATGAAGAGCGCGAACAGCGCCATCGCCGGGGCGAGGAACAGGTAGGGCGCGGCGCCCGCGCGGTGCACGCGGACGCCCTTCTTCCGCGACGTCATGATCACTGGGCCAGGGTGAAGCCGGACTTCTGCATGTCGGCGACGGTGGCGTCCTGCATCGTCTGCACGGCGCCGGCGAAGTCGGACTTGGCGGCGACGGCCTTGTCGAAGGCGTCCCTGTACGCGTTGTACGTCACGTTGACGTTCGGGCCGAAGGTGAAGCCGCGGGCCGTGGCGCCGATGGAGGCGGCCTGCTGCCAGAAGTCGGGCTGGCTGGAGAAGTAGTCCGGAGCCTCGGTCATGAGCGCGCCGCCCTTGACGGAGGCCGGGTAGATCGCGCCCTCCTTGATCAGCAGTCCGAGCGCCTGCGGGTCGGTGTTCAGCCAGGTGGCGAACTTCGCGGCGGCGGCCTTGTTGGGCGACTTGGCGGCGACGGCGGTGGAGGAGCCGCCCCAGAAGCCGCTGTGGTTCTCACCCGCGTTCCACTGCGGCAGCGGGGCGACGGCCCACTTGTCCTTGCCCTTCGGCGCGTTGGCGGACAGCACGCCCGGGCCCCACACGGCCGACGGCCAGGTGAGCAGCCTGCCGTCGTTGAGCGCCTTGTTCCACTCCGGGGTGAAGTAGGGCATGCCGTCGATGACGCCCTCCTTCACCAGGCCGCCCCAGTAGGAGGCGACCTTCTTGGTGGCCTCGTCGTTCACCGAGACCTTCCAGGCGTCGCCGCTGATGGACCACCACTGCGCCCCCGCCTGCTGGGAGAGCCCGGCGAACCAGCCCGGGTCCTTGCTGGAGAAGGTGCCGAGGAAGACCTTGGGGTCCTTCTTGTGCACCGTGCGGGCGGCCTCGGCGTACTCGTCCCACGTCTTCGGCACCTCGATGCCGTACTTCTCGAAGAGGTCCTTGCGGTAGTAGAGCATCATCGGCCCGCTGTCCTGGGGCACGGCGTAGACGGCGTCGGTGCCCAGCGTCACCAGGCCCCAGATGCCCTCGCCGAACTCGGCCTTCGCCTGTGCGGTCTCGGCCTTGAGGTCGGCCACGGCGTCGGCGGCGACGAAGGAGGGCAGCATCTGATACTCGGCCTGGACCAGGTCGGGCGGGTTGCCGGCCTTGGCGGCGGTGAGGAACTTGGCCGCCGCGTCGTCGCCCCCCGCCTGCTTGCTGACCGTGACCTGGATGTCGGGGTGGGCCTGGTTCCACGCTGTGGCGATCTTGTCCATGTTCGGGACCCAGGTCCAGTAGGTCAGTTTCACCGGGCCGGCCGGCGCCGCGCTCTGGCCGGCGGCGGGCGAGGACGGCTCGTCGGAGCCGCCCGAGCAGGCCGTCGAGAGCGTGGCGGTGAGGATCGCGACCGCCGCCACTGCTAACCGGTTCACGCGCATATGTTCCTCCAGGCGGGTGGGGAGGGGGACAGGAGGATGGAACGTCTGGGAGCGTTCACAGACTGAAAGGTGCCCCGTGTGCTGTCAATGGTCGTTACGCGGTTGTTAGCGCCCCTGGTTGATCAGGTCAGATCGATGGCACCTTCTCGGTGAGACGGTTCTGCGTTACTGTGCACGTTCACAGAAGCAGAATCGAGGGGGAGACGTGCCCGGATATCCCGTCCTGCCCGAGGGTCTCGCGTACGGCGGGGACTACAACCCGGAGCAGTGGCCGGAGGAGGTGTGGCGGGAGGATGTCCGCCTGATGCGCGAGGCCGGGGTCAACCTGGTGACCGTCGGCGTCTTCAACTGGGGGCTGATCGAGCCGCAGGAGGGCGAGTACGACTTCTCTCTGCTGGACCGGATCCTCGACCTGCTCCACTCGGCCGGGATATACGCCGACCTCGCCACCCCCACCTCCTCGCCGCCCACGTGGTTCCGCCGCCGCTATCCCGGCAGCCGCCTCGTGGACAGGGAGGGCCACGTGCTCGGCGGCGGCTCGCGGCACAGCTTCTGCCCGAGCTCGTCCGACTACGCCGCGGCGTCCGAGCGGGTCGTCGCCGCCCTGGCCGCGCGGTACGCCGGCCACCCCGCCCTGGCGATGTGGCACGTGCACAACGAGTACGGCTGGGCCAACGCCCACTGCTACTGCCCGACGTCGGCCGAGGCGTTCCGCGCCTGGCTGCGGGACAGGTACGGAGACGTGGGCGCGCTCAACGCCGCCTGGGGCACCACCTTCTGGGGGCTGACCTACGGCGCGTTCGAGGAGGTCGAGCCGCCTGTCGCCGCGCCGGTGGGCCTGCTCACCGGACTCCAGCTCGACTTCATGCGGTTCTCTGTCGACGCGCACCTCGCGTGCTTCCGCGCGGAACGCGAAACGATCCGGCGGTTCAGCGACCTGCCCGTCACGACCAACTTCATGATCCCCAACTGCAAGCCAATGGACTACTGGCGCTGGGCGGCGGAGGTCGACGTGGTGGCCAACGACCACTACCTCGACTCGGCCCGCGCCGACCCGCACATCGAGCTCGCCATGGCCGCCGACCTCACCCGGTCGGTGGCGGGGGGCCGCCCGTGGATGCTTATGGAACACTCGACGGGCGCGGTCAACTGGCAGCCGCGCAACCTGGCCAAACGGCCGGGGGAGATGCGCCGCAACACCCTCGCCCACGTGGCGCGCGGCTCGGACTCGGCGATGTTCTTCCAGTGGCGCGCCTCCCGATACGGCGCGGAGAAGTTCCACTCGGCGATGCTGCCGCACGCCGGCACCGACTCCCGGATCTGGCGCGACGTGGTCGCGCTCGGCGCGGACCTCGGGAGGCTCGCCGGGGTCAGGGGCGCGCGGGTGACGGCCGAGGTCGCCGTGGTGTGGGACTGGGAGTCCTACTGGGCGCTCGAATTCGAGTGGCGCCCCTCGGCCGACCTGCGCTTCCGAGAACGGATAGAGGCCTATTACGAGGCGCTGTGGCGCGAGCACGTCACCGTCGACTTCGTGCACCCGTCGGCCGACCTGTCGCCGTACCGGCTGGTCGTCGCGCCCAGCTCCTACCTGCTCGGCGAGGGGGCGGCGAAGAACCTGCACCGCCACGTGGAGGCGGGCGGCCACCTGCTCGTGTCGTACTTCTCCGGCATCGTGGACGAGAACGACACCATCCACCCGGGGGCCTATCCCGGGGCACTGCGCGAGGTGCTCGGTGTGGCCGTCGAGGAGTTCCACCCGCTCCGCGAGCACGAGACGGTCAGGCTGCGGCCGTCGAAGTCGTCCGGGCCCGAGTCGTCCGAACCCGAGTCATCTAAGCGGGGCGCGACCGGCCGGATCTGGTCCGAGCGCGTACGGCTCGCGGGGGCGCGGGCCGTGCACGAGTTCGCCGACGGGCCCGACGCCGGGCATCCCGCCGTCACCCGGCACGACCTGGGAGCGGGTAGTGCGTGGTACGTGTCCACCGCACTGGACGCCGGGTCCGGCCTGCGCGATCTCGTCGCGGGGGTGCTCGACCACGCGGGCGTGTCCCGGCCGCGCGGCCTGCCCGACACGCTGGAGCTGGTACAGAGAGGCGACCACCTGTTCCTCATCAACCACGCGGACGCGCCGGTGACGGTGGACGGAGTGACCGGCACCGGCGTGCTCGACGGCGCCGCGTACGACGGTGCGGCGACGGTGCCGGCCGGCGGCGTCGTGGTCGTCCGCACATGAACGCCCCGGCGTCGTGCCGCGGCACTGTTCGGCTCCGACGATCGGGCGCTGCCCGCACTGCGAAAACTCGCCCGCCGGTAGCGCGACGTGGTCTCCCTACCCGCGGCGGCGACCTGACCACGTCGCGGAGAGGGCCCGGGGGCGTCCTTCAGATCTTCTCCTGAGCGGAGAACCATGAGAAAGATCCTCGCGACGCTGGTCGTGACAGGCTGCACCGAGCGGGCCGTCTCGGGGGATGCGATCCCTCTCGGGCGGCCCGCTCGCCCACTCGCCCTTAATCGAACAGCTCGTCGACTGTGGTGATGACGGCGGCCTTACGGACCCACGCATCCAGCTGGTCCGGGTCATCGCACCGGCGGATGCGCTCACGGGCGTCGTCGGAGATCTTCAGGCCGCGGGCGTCCAGCACCGCGAAAATCGACTTGATCTCGCCCTTCCTCTCACCTTTCAGCTCGCCTTTGGCCAGCCAGTGGGAGAAGTACTTTTCGCCGAGATAGTCGAAGTCCTGAATGGTGGTCATCATCTCCTCCAGACGCTTGACCGTCACATCGCGTAGCGAGCTGATCACGTAGCTCAAATATACTCTGGCCCGGTCCTGATCCAGCGTCGCCAGTCCCGCCAGCATCGCCTGCAGCACCTGTTCGTCATCGGCCTCGACCGGGTGTGCCACGGCCGAGAGCACCGCGAGCTCCGGGCTGGCGCGGGCCTGGTCGGGGTCGGTGATCAGGGGTATGCGGCCGGGGTCGATCGCCAGCGGGGTGATGACGCCGCTCGGACCCAGGTTGATCGTCCTCTCGCACCATCGGGCCGTCGATCGATCCGGGCAGATGACCAGCAGTGCGGTGTCGCACTTGTGCTGAGATCGCAGCGTCGTGACGTAGACCGGCCAGCTGAACCGCTTGCCGGCGTCCCGGCCCTGCTGGACCTCTACGATCACGGCCATCACCGCGGTTCCGGTCTCGTCCCGTACGACCACCACCGAGTCGGCGCGGAACTCGATCGGCGAGGGCTGAGTGCTGTCGGCCGATTCCACACGTGCGGCAGCAAAGGGCGGCAGCTCGATCCTCTTCACATAGTGCAGCAGCTCCAGCGCGGTCTCCGGCCGGTTGCGGATGAGCTCGATCGGCATCTCGTGAGCAATACCAGGCATGGCCGGAAAGTTACCGAGAGTTGTTGACCAATTACGCCACGTTCATCGAAATGGCGGCTATTGACGGCTATTAAAAGCCCTCAGGACTCGGGGATCGCTTCCCACTCGTGGCAGGGGCTGAGCGGGTGGTGCTGGTAGATCACGCCGACGGCGGGGTGGGGCCAGCCGAGGATGACGGCGTCGCGCTCCGTGTGCGGAACCGGCTCGCCGAGGTCGGCGGCCGTGACGGGCTGTCCGCCCGGGCCGCAGACGCACTCCGGGCTGCCCTCGTGGTCGATCACGTCGTCGAGCGGCATTACGTGTACGAACCTGTCCATGTCACCTACCTAGCCGAGGATTGCGGTCACATTACCCCAACTAGACACAAACCGGAATAACTTGGACAAATCCGGAGCGGTACCAACCCATTGACCTTTGTTGGGATGGACGGCAAACTAACTCCACAATCGCCGGATGAGCCGATGGAGTGCCGCAATGCCGTACCGTCCCCCATTGATCGCGCGCGAGTTCTTCGTGGCGGATCCTCCAGAGCTTCCGGTGCGCGAGCCGGGCGAGGAGGGCCTGTCCGCGCTGACCAGCGCGGAGGTGGTGGCCTCCGACGGGCGGGGTGTGACGCTCAAGGGTTCCACCTCGGCGGAGGAGACGCTCGTCGTGCAGATCACGGTCGCGGGTGAGGGGGTGATCCGGGTGCGCCTGTCGGAGGACCCCGACGCGCGCACCCGGTCCTCCCGGGCGATCTCGATGGTCACCCCCGGCGAGTACGGCGCGGCCGTCGTGGAGGCGAGCCACAGCCGCGTGGTGATCGACGCCGGGTCGCTGCGGGCCGAGGTGCGGCTGAACCCCTGGAACCTGCGCTTCACCGACCGGGCCGGCCGGACGCTGGTGGAGCAGGACCCGGGCCACCCTGACATCAGCGGCCGGCTGCGCACGCTGCCGTTCGGCCGCTCCACGGTGGACGGCGCCCCCGTCGCCTACCACGACACGTTCGTGGCCCCGGCGGACGAGGCGTTCGGCGGCTTCGGCGAGTCGTTCACGCCGCTTGACAAGCGCGGCCAGCGCCCGCTCATGTGGAACTTCGACGCGTTCGGGGCCGAGTCGCAGCGCGCGTACAAGAACGTGCCCTTCTACCTGTCCAGCAGGGGGTACGGCATCTGCGTCGACAGCGGGACGCCGGTCGAGTTCGACGTGTGCCAGTCCACGCACAGCGCCGTGCAGATCATCGTGCCCGACGACCTCATCGACTACTACGTGATCGCGGGACCGACCCCCGCCGAGGTCCTGGACCGGTTCGACGGGCTGACCTGCCGGCCCGAGCTGCCGCCGAAGTGGGCGTTCGGCACCTGGATCTCCTCGGGCTTCTTCCGCGACAGCCAGGAGCGCGTGCTGGAGCGGGCCAGGAAGATCAGGGAGCGGGGCATCCCCTGCGACGTGCTCCACCTGGACTGCTACTGGCAGGCGGACGGGCACTGGTCGGATCTCCAGTGGGACCCCGAGACGTTCCCCGACCCGGCGGGCATGCTGGCCACGCTCAAGGAGCAGGGCTTCAAGGTCTGTCTCTGGATGAACTCCTACATCTCGCACCTCAGCCCGGCCTTCGCGGAGGCGGCGGAGAAGGGCTACTTCCTCAAGCGGCCCGACGGGGAGACGTACGTCGCCGACACCTGGCACGGCTCCTACCCCGCCTGCGGCATCGTGGACTTCACCAACCCGGAGGCGGTGGAGTGGTTCAAGGGGCTGCTGCGCGACCGCCTGCGCGAGGGCGTGGCGGCGTTCAAGACCGACTTCGCCGAGGGCGTCCCCGCCGACGCCGTGGCCTTCAACGGCATGACCGGCACCGAGCTGCACAACGTCTACGCGCTGCTGTTCAACGACATCGTCGCGGACGTCACCCGCGAGGTGAACGGGCACAGCCTGGTCTGGGCGCGCTCGTCCTACCTCGGCGGCCAGCGCCACTCGGCCCAGTGGAGCGGCGACGTCGACACCACCTACTCCGCGATGGGCAGCACGATCAGGGGCGGGCTGTCGCACGGCCTGTCCGGCATCCCCTTCTGGAGCCACGACGCGGGCGGATTCACCGGCACGCCCAGCCCGGACCTCTACATCCGCTGGTCGCAGTTCGCCGCGCTGTCCCCGCTCGTACGGTTCCACGGCACGACCACCCGGGAGCCCTGGGAGTTCCCGCCGCACGCCGAGCAGGCCGCCGTCGAGGCGCTGCGGCTGCGCTACCGGCTCATGCCGTACATCTATTCGGCGGCCGTCACCGCGGCCGAGACGGGCGCGCCGATCCTGCGCGCCCTGTGCGTCGACCACCCGGACGACCCGGTGGCCTGGCAGGCGGACCTGGAGTACCTTCTCGGCACCGACCTGCTCGTCGCTCCGATGACCTCCGCCGACGGCACCCGGAAGGTCTACCTGCCCTCGGGGGTGTGGGTGGACTACTGGACGGGTGAGGCCGTCGACGGCGGGCGTTACGTCACGGTGTCGCCGCCGCTCGACCAGATTCCCCTGTTCGTACGGCACGGCTCGCTGATCCCGGTCACCGAGCCGGGCGACACGGTGGCCGACGACCCCCGGGTCTCGCTGCTCGCCTTCGGCCTGCCGGAGCGCGAGAGCCGTACGACGATCAGGGACCTGGACGGCGACACGACGGTCACGGCGGTGCGGGACGGCGACAGGCTGGTCGTCACCGCCGAGGGCCCCAAGCAGATCGACGGCGTCGAGTTCGTCGGCCCCGGCGCCCCGGTCGTCATCAACTAGGCACACCCCCTGGAGAAAGACCATGTTCAGAGTAGGCAGGAGCGCGGCGGTGGCGGCACTGGCCGCGGCCGCACTGGCGCTCAGCGCGTGCGGTGGATCCTCTGGTGATTCCGATAGCGGCAGCGGCGGCTCCGCCGAGGGCAAGACCCTCACCCTCTGGCACTACGAGACCGGCAACAGCGCCATGGGCACCGCCTGGGCGCAGGCGATGAAGGACTTCGAGGCGAGCCACCCCGGCGTCAAGGTGAAGTTCGAGGAGAAGGGCTTCGAGCAGATCCAGAAGACCGCGGGCATGGTCCTCAACTCCGACGAGGCCCCGGACATCATGGAGTACAACAAGGGCAACGCCACCGCGGGCCTGCTGTCCAAGCAGGGCCTGCTCACCGACCTGACCGAGGAGGCCACCAAGCGCGGCTGGGACAAGCTGCTCAGCCCGTCGCTGCAGACCACCGCGAAGTACGACGAGCGGGGCATCATGGGCTCGGGCAAGTGGTTCGGCGTGCCGAACTACGGCGAGTACGTGATGGTCTACTACAACAAGGACATGTTCGATAAGGCGGGCGTCAAGGTGCCCACCACCTTCGACGAGTTCACCGCCGCGCTCGACGCGTTCGCGAAGAAGGGCACCACGCCGATCGCGATGGCGGGCGCCGAATACCCCGCCCAGCAGCTGTTCTACCTGCTCGCGCTGAACAAGGCCAACCGCGCCTGGATCGACTCCTTCGAGCTCTACAAGGGCAAGGTCGACTTCCACGGCCCCGAGTTCACCTACGCGGCCCAGACCTTCTCCGACTGGGTGAAGAAGGGCTACGTCAGCAAGGACTCGGCCGGCATGAAGGCCGAGGACATGGGCGTGGCGTTCATCGGCGGCAAGTTCCCGATCATGGTGTCGGGCAGCTGGTGGTTCGGCCGTCTCCAGGAGGAGATCAAGGACTTCACGTGGGGCTCGTTCCTGTGGCCGGGCCAGTTCGCCCCGGGATCCAGCGGCAACCTGTGGGTCGTGCCCGAGAAGTCCAAGAACAAGGACCTCGCCTACGACTTCATCGACATCACGATGAAGAAGGAGATCCAGAACCTGCTCGGCAACTCGGGCGGCGTCCCGGTCGCGGCCGACCCCACTGCGATCACCGACGCGCAGAACAAGGAGCTCATCGAGAACTTCAACAGGCTCTCGACGCAGGACGGCCTGGCCTTCTACCCTGACTGGCCGGCTCCCGGCTACTACGACGTGCTCGTCGCCGGCATCCAGGAACTGATCAACGGCAGCAAGAAGCCGGAGGAGGTCCTGGACGAGATCGCCCAGCCGTACAACGACAACCTGGCCGACATCGGCAACTAGAACGGGTCCCGCCGGCCTGAGCAGGGCGGGGCCCGATCTCCCTCCGACTCCGGCGGCGGGGCTGCCTGACCGGTCCCCGCCGCCGGGCCCCTTCTGGAAAGGTCTCCACACATGGCACCACCCGGCGCGGGCACGGCCCGCCCGCGCGGGAGGGGCGGCTACTGGCTCTACCTGGTTCCGAGCCTGGTGCTGTTCCTCGCGATCATCGTCGTCCCGCTCCTGATGAACGTGGCGACGAGCTTCACCCGCTGGTCCGGCGTCGGCACCCCCACCTGGATCGGGCTCGACAACTACACGAAGCTGTTCAAGGACGAGCGCTTCTGGGCGTCCTTCGAGCACAACGTCGCACTGATCATCGCGATGGCCGTGATGCCGACGATCATCGGCCTGGTGCTCGCCTCCGCGCTGTTCGACTACATCGCCAAGCGGTTCGGCGGGCGTACGGCCTCGGCCCTGCGCGCGGCCTTCTACCTGCCGCAGGTGCTGCCCGTCGCGGTGGCCGGCGTGGTGTGGGGCTGGATGCTCCACCCGTCGTACGGCGCGGTGAACCAGATCTTCGGGATCAAGGTCAACTGGCTGGGCGACCCCGACATCGCGCTGGCGACGGTCATGGCGATCATGGTGTGGTTCCAGCTCGGCTACCCGGTCGTCATCTTCATGGCCGGGCTCCAGCGGGTCGATCCCTCCCTGTACGAGGCGGCCGAGATCGACGGCGCCTCGTGGTGGCGCAGGTTCTGGCACATCACGATCCCGCAGATCCGGCCGGAGATCTTCGTGGTGCTGCTGACCTGCACGATCGCGGCGCTCAAGGTGTTCGGGCCGATCTTCGTGCTCACCAGGGGAGGACCCGGCTCCGCGACGATGGTGCCGTCGTACTTCTCCTATCTGAACTTCTTCGAGAAGGTCAACGTCGGATACGGCTCGGCCATCGCGACCGTGCTCGCCCTGATCATCGTCGTGGTGACCTTCCTCTTCCTGCGGGTCCAGGAGCGTGACCAGGAGAGTGAGTCGTGAACGCCGATCGCACCTTCCGCCAGCCGGGGCGGTGGGCCGTGCTCGCGGCGCTGGTCGTGCTCGCGGTCGTGATGCTCTTCCCCTTCGTCATCGTCACGCTCAACGCGTTCAAGTCCCCGGCCGAATACTCCTCCGGCGGCCCGCTGAGCCTGCCCCACGGGTTCTACCTCGACGGGATCGTCGCCTTCTGGGACCGCGTCGACTTCGGCCTGAAGCTCTGGAACAGCCTCCTGATCAGCGGCGTCGTCGCGGTCGCCGCGGTGGTGCTGTCGGTGCTCAACGCGTACGCGCTGGGCATCGGCAGGGTCCGCGGCCGGCTGTGGATCCTCGTGCTGTTCCTGGTCGCCAACACGCTGCCGCAGGAGGCGCTGGTCTACCCGCTCTACTACCTGTCGAAGGAGGTGGGGCTGTACGACTCGAAGCTCGCCGTCATCCTGATCTTCACGGTGATCCAGGCGGCCTTCGGGACCTACCTGCTCTCGTCGGTGCTCGGGCAGTTCCCCCGGGGGATCCTGGAGGCGGCCGAGATCGACGGCGCGAGCAGGCGGCGGATGCTGTGGGGCATCGTCGTGCCCATCAGCCGCCCGACCCTCTCGGTGCTGCTGATCTTCTTCTTCATCTGGACGTGGAACGAGTTCTTCCTGCCGATGGTGTTCCTCATCTCCAACGACAACCAGACCGTGCCGGTCGCCCTGGGCGTCCTGCAGGGCGAGAAGATGATGGACGCCACCATGTCCAGCGCGTCCGCACTGCTCGGCATCATCCCCGCCGTGGCCTTCTTCCTGATCTTCCAGCGCACGCTGACCCGTGGCGTCACGGTGGGCGCCATCAAGTAACACCCCCAAATAACACCCCCGAATAACGCGTCACTACCTGACCTGGAGGCGCAATGTCCCATCGCCGTTCGGCGATGCTGTCCGCGTCGGCCGCCCTGGCCCTGGCACTGAGCCTGGGCGCCGGCCCCGCGAGGGCGGCCGACGACTATCCGTTCCGCGACCCGTCGCTGCCGCTCGCCCAGCGCGTCGACGACCTGCTCAACCGGCTCACGCCGGACGAGAAGGTGGCGATGCTGCACCAGTACGCCCCCGCGATCGACCGCCTCGGCATCAAGCTGTTCAAGACGGGCACCGAGGCGCTGCACGGCGTCGCCTGGTCGACCGACTACACCGACAACGGCGCCGTGGTCACCGCCAAGGGCACCGTCTTCCCCCAGGCGGTCGGCCTGGCCAGCACCTGGGACACCGCCCTGATCAAGCGGGTCGGCTCGGCCGTCGGCGACGAGGCCCGCGGCCACCACGCCGAGAATCCCACCGTGTGGGGACTCAACCTCTGGGCCCCCGTGGTCAACCTGCTGCGCGACCCGCGCTGGGGGCGCAACGAGGAGGGCTACTCGGAGGACCCCACGCTGACCGGCGCCATCTCCACGGCGTACGGCTCCGGCCTGGAGGGCGACGATCCCGACCACCTGAAGACGGCGCCCACGCTGAAGCACTACCTGGCCAACAACAACGAGGTCACCCGCGACACCTCGTCGTCGGAGCTGCCCCCGCGGGTGAAGCACGAGTACGACGAGGCGGCCTTCAAGCCGGCCATCGAGGCCGACGCGGCGACCGGCGTGATGGCGTCGTACAACCTCGTGAACGGCCGGCCGAACACGGTCAACCCCGACCTCGACGACGTGGTCCGCTCCTGGACGAAGCGGACGCTGTTCAACGTGACCGACGCCGGGGCGCCGAACAACCTGGTCAACTCCGAGAAGTACTACGCCACCCAGGCCGAGGCCGACGCCGCGCTGATCAAGGCGGGGCTCGACAGCTTCACCGTGGACGACGCCAACGGCGCCCCGACCGTCGCGGCCGTCAAGGAGGCGCTGTCGAAGGGGCTGCTCACGCAGGCGGACGTCGACGACGCGGTCCGGCACCAGCTGAGCATCCGCTTCCGGCTCGGCGAGTTCGACCCCGACGGCGGGCCGTACGCGAAGATCACCAAGGACGTGATCGACAGCCCGGCACACCGGAAGCTGGCGCGCGAGACCGCGGCCAAGGCGATGGTGCTGCTGAAGAACTCCGGCGGCGCGCTGCCGCTGAAGCCCGGCAAGAAGGTCGCCGTGGTCGGCCCGCTGGCGAACGTGCTCTACACCGACTGGTATTCGGGCAGCCTGCCCTACAAGGTGACCCCGCTCGACGGTCTCAAGGAGCGGGCCGCGTCGGTGGCCTCCTCCGAGGGCGTCGACCGAATCGCGCTCAAGGACGTCGCCACCGGGAAGTACATCAGCGCCCCCGCGTCCGGCGGCGACCTCAAGGAGAGCGCGACGGCCCTCGGCGACACCGAGCAGTTCGACGCGTTCGACTGGGGTCAGGGCGTGCTGACGCTGCGCAGTGTGGCCAACGGCAAGTACGTCAGCCGGGCCAACTGGGCGACGCTGGCCAACACCGCCGACCAGCCGTCCGGCTGGTTCGTGCAGGAGCAGTTCACCCTGGAGCCGCAGTCCGACGGCACCTCTCTGCTGCGGTACGCCGGTTACGAAACGGCCTACGACTGGTTCGGGCAGGACAAGTACGTCAAGGCGGCGGCCGACGGCACGCTCAGCCTGACCACCGCCGACCAGGCCACGCACTACGCCAAGGAGGTCGTCTCCCGAGGCGTGGACGACGCCGTCGCCAAGGCCAAGGCCGCCGACGTGGCGGTCGTCGTGGTCGGCAGCATGCCGTTCATCAACGGGCGCGAGGACCACGACCGCACCGACATGAACCTCGCCGAGGGCCAGGAGGCGCTGGTCAAGGCCGTGAAGGCGGCCAACCCGAACACGGTGGTGGTGCTGGAGAACAGCTACCCGACCACGATCAACTGGGAGCAGGACAACGTCCCCGCCATCCTGTGGACCACCCACGCGGGCGCCGAGACCGGGCACGCCCTCGCCGACGTGCTGTACGGCGACGTCAACCCGGCGGGACGGCTCACCCAGACCTGGTACCGCTCGGCCGACGAGCTGCCGGGCATCCTCGACTACGACATCGTCAAGAAGGACCGGACGTACCTGTACTACCAGGGCAAGCCGCTCTACCCGTTCGGGTACGGCCTGTCGTACACGTCGTTCTCCTACCAGGGCCTCAAGGCGGTGCCGAAGGGCGACGCGTACGAGGTCTCGGTCAAGGTGACCAACACCGGCTCCCGGGCCGGCGACGAGGTCGTGCAGCTCTACACCCACCAGCACAAGTCGCGGGTGAAGCAGCCGGTCAAGCAGCTTCGCGCGTTCCAGCGGGTGACGCTGGCGCCGGGTCAGACGAAAACGATCGCCTTCACCGTCAAGAAGAGCGACCTGGCGCTCTGGGACGTCACGCGGAACAAGTGGACCGTCGAGAACGCGACCCACGACGTGCTCGTCGGGTCGTCCTCGGCGAACATCCGCCAGCGGGCGACGATCAACGTCAAGGGCGAGAACATCCCGCACCGCGACCTGTCGCAGACCACCCGCGCGGTCGACTTCGACGACTACTCGGGCATCCACCTGGTCGACGAGACCAAGGTGCGCGGCGACGCGGTGGCGGGCGCGGACGGCGGCTGGATCGCCTTCAAGGACGTCCAGCTCCGCAAGCCCCGCACGGTGACGGCCGGGGTGGCCTCCACGGGCGGCGGGACCATCGAGGTGCGCCTCGGCTCGCCGACCGGCGCCACGGTGGCCACGATCCCGGTTGCCGCGACCGGTGGGATCTACTCCTGGGCCCCCGCGACCGCCTCCGTGTCGGGTGCCAATGGCGTGAAGGACGTGTACCTGGTCTTCACCGGCGACGTCCGGATCAAGGACCTTGCCTTGCGCTGAGGCTCCTGCCGAGAACAACGGACGCCCCGCGCGCATACGTGCGCGGGGCGTTCCGCTCGTGCCGCGACCAGTGGGGCGTTCGGTCGTGCGGCGGCGAGCGGGGCGAGCGGACTGATCGCTTCTGGTTGTGCGTGGGGCATCGGGCGGGGGCGGTTGTGCGATTGAGCGTTTCTGGTTGTGTGTGACGCATCGGAGTGGGGTTAGGTGACGGGTCGTTTCTGGTTGTGCGTGTCGCCGCGGGGGCGGGCGGGTGCTCCGGCCGGCCGTGATAGTTGCGGTCCGGTGAGCCTCGGGAGCGGCCATCGCGGGCGCGGTGGTACAGGGCACGGTCTTACGCCGGCCTCCGCACCCGCCCACCCCCGAGTCCCGGACGGCGGCCCACCCCGAGTCCGGACGGCGTTGCAGACGTGGGGCAGCCCGTTCCGCCCCCTCTGATGACGTGGCCCCGATGGGCTGCACACCCTTGCCCGCCGCGTCTTTTCTGACGTACGGTGATCGTTCTGAGCCGATAACCGGCGCTTTGGCAGACAGGCCGGTTCTGTGCGCGGCGGGCGTATCGATCACGCTTTCGCTATTCTCCCCGATATGGCCGAATCGCTGAGGGGGACGCTGGCCTCGCGATACCACCTCCTGCGCCCGCTGGGCTCCGGCGGCATGGGCACGGTGTGGCTGGCCAGAGACTCCGTGCTCGACCGCGAGGTCGCGATCAAGGAACTCCGCCTCCCGGAGGGCCTCGGCGAGCGCGAGCGGGCCGAGCTGATCGCCAGGGTCATGCGCGAGGCGGAGGTCACCGCGCGCGTCCGGCATCCCGGGATCGTCGCACTCCACGACGTGCTCCTCCAGGACGGCAGGCCGTGGATCGTCATGGAGCTGCTGCACGGCCACGATCTCGCCCGGCAGATCACCGCGTACGGGCCGCTGGCGCACCGGCAGGTGGCGGACCTCGGCGCCCGCCTGCTCGACGCGTTGGGGGCCACGCACGCCGAGGGCGTGCAGCACCGGGACGTCAAGCCCGGCAATATCTTCCTCTCCGCCGACGGCCGGGTGCTCCTCACCGACTTCGGCATCGCCCGCCCGGCCGACCAGGCGTCGATCACCGAGGCCGGCCTGATGGTCGGCTCACCGGGGTTCATCGCCCCGGAACGGCTCGCGGGCGCGCCCGGCGGCCCGGCCGCCGACCTGTGGTCGCTCGCCGCCACCCTCTACACCGCCGTCGAGGGCGTCGCCCCCTACCAGGGCTCGCATTCCGAGGTGATCCGGGCGACCCTCACCCAGGATCCCCGTCCGCCGGTGCTCGCGGGCCCGCTCGGCCCGGTGCTGACGTGGATGATGGCGCGCGACCCGGCCGCCCGCCCCGACGCGGCGACCGCGCTCAGGCTGCTGCGGCAGGTGGCCGACGGCGGCGTTCCCGATCTCGGTCCCCGGCCCGGCCTGCGGATCGAGGCGCGGAAGCGGAGTCTCCGATGGTGGTACGCCGCCGTGGCAGGCGCCGTGGCAGGCGTCGCGGTCGCCGTGGCGGCGGTCGTGTTCTCCGTCAGGGCGGGCGATCCGCCCCGCGACCCCGTACGCCGGGTCTCGCCCACCTTCAACGGTGCCGTGGACCTGTGCCGCGCGCTGCCGGCCGAGGAGGCGCGGCGGATCCTGGGCGCCTCGGCGCAGCCCCGGCCGGGGAAGACGAGCTGCCAGTGGACCGTGAAGGGCAGCGGCGTCGAGCTGAGCGCCGAGACCGACTCCGACACCCCCGAGCCGTGGGGGCTCGACACGGCCTCCGCGCAGACGCTGATGGAAGGGCTGCGCAGGCAGTACGCGTCGGGGCCGCGCGACGTGAGCTGGCTCTGGTACGAGATCGGCCTCGACCGGAGGACCCAGGCCATCGAGACGGCAGGACGGGAGACGCCGGGCCTGGCCGACGAGGCGTTCGCCGTCGACCTCACCACCCCGGAGGGCAGGGCACAGGCCGTCTACGTGTACTTCAGGCTCGGCGACCTCGTCATCCGGCTCCAGTACGCCGACCTCGACGTGAGCTCCCCGGCCGACCTGCGAGACCGGGCCGTCGCGGCGTCGGCGTCGGCGGCCGAGGGACTGAGGGGGCTGGCCTAGCCGTGGACGTGCTCGCCGGGCGATACCGCCTCGCCGAACCGCTCGGCGAGGGCGGCGGCGGCACGGTCTGGCGCGCCCACGACCAGCTGCTGCGCCGGGAGGTGGCGATCAAGCAGCTGCACGTCCCGCCGGACCTGGACGACCGGCAGCGCGCCGACTTCCTCGGCAGAGCCGTCGAGGAGGCCCGGGCGGCCGGACGGCTCACCCACCCGTCCATCGTGACGGTCCACGATGTCGTCGGGCACGCCGGGCAGCCGTGGATCGTCATGGACCTGGTGCCAGGCCGCTCCCTCGACAAGATCATCCGAGAGGACGGGCCGCTGGCCTCCGAACGCGTCGCCGAGATCGGGCTGGCCGTGCTCGACGCGCTGGAGGCGGCCCACGCCCGGGGCATCCTGCACCGCGACGTCAAACCGGCCAACGTCCTCATCGGCCCGGACGGCCGCGCCCTGCTCACCGACTTCGGGATCGCGGCGCCGCTCGGCGGCGCCGGGCACTCCTGGCAGAGCTCGGCGGGCTCGCCCAACTACATGGCTCCGGAACGGTTCCGCGACGAGCCGGACGGGCCGCCCTCCGACCTGTGGTCCCTCGGGGCCACGCTCTACACCGCCGTCGAGGGGGAGCCGCCCTTCCACCGCAACATGGCGGCCGCGCTCGTCGCCGCCGTCCTGCTCCACGAGCCCCGGCCGATGACCCGGGCCTCGCGGGTGCTCGCGTGGATCGTGGTCGCCCTGCTCGACAAGGACCCGGCGCGCCGTCCGCCGCCCGAGGTCGTACGGCAGGCCCTGCACGCCGCCGCCGCGCAGCCCGCCCCCGCTCCCGCACCCGCCGGCCGGCCCGCCGGAACATTGCGTCTCGTCGTCGTGGCGGCCCTGGTGGTAGTGGTCGGCCTCGCGGCGGGCCTGGGCGCCTGGCTTCTCATGTCCGGGAAACAGGGCGGCTCGGGGCGCTTCGCCGGAGTCCCCGACGCCTGCCGGAGCCTGACAGACGCGCAGATCCGTGACCTCCTCGGCGTCACGCCGCGTGGGGAAGCCGCCGAGGGGCGATGCGAGTGGAAGGAGCACATCACCGGCCACGACGGAACGATCACGGTCGGATACCGGTTGCCGTCCGAGGGGGAGGGGGAGGCGGCGGCCTCCCGCGACCTCGCGGCGGAGCGGGCCTCGCGGGGCGCCGCCGCGCGCGACCGGCCCGGGATCGCCGACGAGGCCTTCACCTGTGACTCCTCCGACCCCGCCGCCGGGACCACCGGGGCAACGGTCTGGTTCCGCCGCAGCAATCTCATCGTCGAGGTCGCCTACCGGCGCGCCGGTGACCCCTCGGTCACCCCGGCCGACCGGCGCACGGCCGAGCGCGCAGCCGAACTCGTCGGCATCGGGCTCGGGTGACCTCCCGCTCAGCATCTGTAGGAGACCCCCATGACCAGCGGTGACGACGCCCCCGTCGAGCCCGGCGAGACGCCTCCCCGGGACGACCGCCCCCGGCAGGGCATGCCGCCGTACCCGCCTCAGGGCTACCCCCAACCGGGAGCGCCGGTCCAGCCGGGAGTGCCGCCCTACCCGCCCCCGTACGGTCCGCCGCCCGGGTCCCAGCCCGATCCGCAGCCCGGTCCGCCGTTCGGTTCGCAGCCCGGTGCACAGCCCGGGTCCCAGCCCGGCATGCCTGCGGCTCAACCGCCTCAACCGGGTGCGTATCCCGGTTCACCGCCGGGTTCCCAGCCGCAGCCGGGTGCCTACTCCGGTCCTCAGCCGCTGCCGGGTGCGTATCCCGGTCCACTGCCAATTTCCCAGCCGCAGCCGGGTGGGTACCCGGGTTCACCACCGGGTCCGCAGCCGCAGCAGGGCGCGTATCCCGGTTCACCGCCGGGTCCGCAATCGCAGCCGGGCGGGTACCCCGGTTCACCGCCGGGTTCCCAGCCGCAGCAGGGTGCCTACCCCGGTCCCCAGCCGCAGCAGGGTGCCTACCCCGGTCCGCAGCCGCAGCAGGGCGGGTATCCCGCCCCGGGGCCCTATCCCGGTCCTTCCGGGCCCCAGCCCGGTCCGCCGTTCGGTTCGCAGCCCAGTGCGCAGCCGTCCGGCGCACAGCCCGGCATGCCTGCGGCTCAATCGCCTCAGCCGGGCGGCTACCCCGGTCCACCGCCGGGTCCGCAATCGCAGCCGGGTGCGTACCCCGGTTCCCAGCCGCAGCAGGGCGGGTACTCGAGCCCATATCCAGGTCCGCCGCCAGGGCCGCAGCCCCAGCCCGGTGCCTACCCGGGTGCCGTGCCCGGGGGCGCCCCGCAGCCGTCTCAATCACCCCAGTCGAATCCCTATCCATCGCCGGGCGGGCAGGGTGGGCCGGGTGGTCCGCCGCTTGGGACGCCGGGGCAGGGGTGGCAGGCGGCGACGCCGCCTCCGCCCGAGTTGTGGCAGATGCCGACCCAGCCCTCCGTTCCGGCGCGGCGGGTGTGGGTGCTGCCGGTGGCGGCGGTCGTCGCCGTGCTGGTGGTGGCCGGGGGGACGTTCGCGTTCATGACGGTGCGCCAGACGGGGACGCCCGCCAAGGCGGGAGCGACGACGGCGGCGACGGCCGAGAAGTCGGCGTCGGCCGCGCCGGTGGCGGCGACCGCCGACGTGTGCTCGATGCTCGACCCGGACGAGGCCGAGCGACTCGTGCCGGGAGCCACGATCGACTCCTCGACGAACGACAACCGTGGCGACACCCTCGTCAGCTACGTCCGCTACACCTGCGGCTGGGTCAACCGGAACATCTCGTACAAGGACGTCACCCGCAGTCGTGAGATCACGGTGAACGTGTCGAAGTACGAGGCGATCGGGACGACCACGGCGGAGAAGGCGGCGCGGATCCAGTTCGACGGCGAGTTCAAGCAGTACAAGTACCAGTCGACCCATTCGGACGAGGAGCACTACTACTCGCCGGTCCGGGAGTACCAGGGCGTCGGAGACCAGGCGGCCGCGCAGTACCAATGGACGCGGGAGGGGGACAAGTACTGGTACTCCTTCGGCCAGGGAGTCGGCCGGGTGGGCGACGTGGTCTTCCAGGTGAAGTTCGAGGCGAGCCAGAAGAAGAAGGAAGCCGATTTCCTGTCGACGGAGAGCACGCAGTCGATCACCGAGGAGAACGCCCTGCGTGAGGTGAAGGGCCTGCTCGGGCAGCTCGCCAAGTCGGTGACCGCCTGGCGGGCCGGGCAGCCGCTGCCGTACCACGCGCGTCCCAAGCCGAGCCCGTCGCCGTCGCCCTCGCCCACCCGGATCCCCCTGCCCAAGGCCTGCGTGAGCCTCAAGACGCTGGCCGCGACCCTGGTGCCGGACACCGAGGGCGCGGCGGTGCGGAGCAAGGAGGGCCACTCGAACGTCTCCCAGTGCCAGTGGTGGAACGAGAAGCTGCCGCTCGGCGGAGGCAAGGTCCGGTGGCGCAACCTGCGTGTCGCCATCCACACCTTCTGGGACGCGGAATCCGCCCGTTACTACCTCATCGATCAGCGCTCGAAGACCAAGTTCACGGCGAGCAGCGAGATCGGCGGCATCAAGTGGGGCAAGGTCGAGAAGCTGACCGGCTTCGGGCAGGAGGCGTTCGGCCAGGCGATCCGGCAACGCACCGACACGGCCCAGGGCAACCGGTACGAGATCTACGCGCTGGACGGCAAGAACGTCATATGGGTGCTGCTGTCGGGCAGCGACCGTCCGGAGAACACACCGATCAACGCGCCCGACTCCGTCCTCATGGACCCGAAGGAGGCGGCCACCGGGGCGAAGTCCGTGGCCAAGGCCCTGCTCGGTGCCCTGTAAGCCGGTGTTCGTGCAGGTTCACGCGGGTATTTCCCCCCTCGACCGCGAGTCGACGGGGGGAAAACCATGGCTACCTGTGAGGTCTGCGGCAACGATTACGACATGGCCTTCGAAGTGCACACGCAGGGAGCGGTGCACGTCTTCGACAGTTTCGAATGCGCCATCAGCCGGATGGCGCCGGTATGCGAGCACTGCGGGTGCCGCATCGTGGGCCACGGCTCCGAGCTCGACGGCCGCTGGTTCTGCTGCGCGCACTGCGCCCGGGAGGCCGGCGCGACCAGGATTGTCGACAGAGAGGTCACCGGCGCCGTCGCACGCTAGTGCGCAGTCCGCCACCGTTCACCGGCTGGGGGAGCGGAGCGCGGCGCGGCTTGATTTGCCGGACACGCCCAAGGGCGGCGGGTCACCGTGACAGTCGTGAGGGCCTCCGAGCGGGATCGACTCCCGCGGGAGGCCCTCATGCCGTATGTCAGGGCTCGAACGCGACCAGCCGGATGATGAGGAATCCCTCGCCCTCGCGCTTCGGCGGCAGCGTGGTGCCCGGCACGGCCTCGAACACCTCCGGATGCTCGTCCCTGGTCACCACGCCGAACAGGTCGTCCGGCAGGGTCATGCCCAGCGCCATGGCACGCCTCGCCGCGGCGTAGAAACTGCCGCCCGCCTCCAGGTCGGCGGCGACCGTCTCGGCCGCGGGCCGGTCGGGCACTCGGATGCGGGCCACCCGGGCCCGCTCCGGCCGGGCCGATCGGGCACGGAGATAGTCCTCGATCTCCCACACGAGCAACTCGCCGAGGTAATGCGACATATCCCTCTTCACGGGGCTCAGACTCGCCTATGGCGGTTGATTCCCGTTTGCACTCCGTTTGCTCCGTGTTCGGCCTTCCGGCGCCCGTGTTTCCGGCGCCCGTGTTTCCGGCGCCCGTGTTTCCGGTGCCGGCCGAGGGCCCGCCGGGGCCCGCTCATCTCGCCCGGGTGCTTGCCCCTGGATTCACATGACGCTCCACGGTAGTCTTTTAGTTAGTTTCGTAGCCAAACAAATGACGGAGGAGCGAGTGCCACCAGGTTACCCGGGAGGCGCTGGGACCGGTGGCCGGTGCCAAGCCGGGCGCGGCGCTGCCCGTGCGTTCGCGAGTGCCACGACTCCGGCCGCTGCTGTCGTGTCAAATTGCTTGCAATTGCGGCATGATGAGCCCGAGCGGGAACGGGGCGGACATTGATCACATCGCACAACGGGCCACAGCCGGCCGACTTCACCGACGTGCGGGCGACCAACCTCGCGGTCGTGCTGCGGTTCGTCCGGGAGAACGCCCCCTGCTCGCGCGCCGACATCGCCGCCTCGACGGGCCTCAACAAGGCCACCGTGTCCAGCCTGGTCGCCGACCTCATCGACCGGCGACTGCTCCGGGAGACCGGCCTGACCGAGCACCGCGTGGGCCGGCCCGCCACCATGCTCGTCCTGGACGGCTCGCCGTACGCCGCGATCGGCATCGAGGTCAACGTCGACTACATCACGGCGGTCGCGGTGGACCTCAAGGGCGAGGAGCTCCTGAACTGGCGGCGGTCCTTTCCCGGCGGGACCTCCAGCGCGGCCCAGGCGGTCGTCGCCATGGCGGCGCTCGCCCGGCGGGTCGTCAGCCGGATGACCAAGGAGGCCCGGCAGGTGCTCGGCCTGACCGTGGCCGTGCCCGGGCTGGTCGACGTCAACGGGATCGTGCGGGTCGCCCCCAACCTGGGCTGGCGTGACGCGGACCTGGCGGGCGACCTCACCAAGGCGCTGCGCGACCCCGGCTTCCCCGTGCTCGTGGACAACGACGCCAACCTCGCCGCTCTGGCCGAGCACCGGTTCGGGCCCCACCGCAACGCCGCGAACCTCGTCTACGTGACCGGCGAGGTCGGCGTGGGCGCGGGCATCGTCATGGACGGCCGGCTCAGGCGGGGCGGGCAGGGCTTCAGCGGAGAGATCGGTCACATCGAGATCGCCCCCGCCGGGCCCACCTGCCGCTGCGGCCGGCGCGGCTGCCTGGAGGCCGTCGCCGGGATCGGCGCGATCCTCGCCCACACGGCGCCCGACGCCTCGCCGTCCGAGCTCGAACTCGAGATCGACGAGGTCGTACGGCGCGCCCGCGACGGCGAGCCGGACATCCTCGCGCTGCTGGAGGGCGTGGGACGCCACCTCGGCAGGGGAATGGCCGCCGTGGCCAACCTGCTCAACCCGGAGGTGGTGATCCTCGGGGGCTACTACGTGCCGCTGGCGCCCTGGCTCGTCGCGTGCGCGGAGGAGGAGATGTTCGGCAGGGTGCTCGCCCCCGGCGGGGGAGGCTGCCGCCTGGAGGTGTCCACGCTCGGGTACGGCGCGGCCGCGCTCGGGGCCGCCGCGCGGGTGCTCGACTCGGTCGACTCCGGGCGCCTGCCCGCGCAGCGCTGACCGTCGTCCCCTGGGGCCGGGCGGGCCGTTCCCCGCGGCAGCCGTACGAATATCGAGGGCGATGCGAACCCGGCCGGGGCGTGATGCGTCGAACAACGCACTGTCGACGAATTGGACCATCATGAACACTCGCCTGCTGCTCTGCACCGCGCTCACGGCCGCACTGGCCGCCCCCGCACTGGCCGCCCCCGCGTCCGCCGCTCCGGCCGGGGCCTCCGCCGCGCCCAAACCCCTCACCGGGGTCGCCGTCTACCTCTCGTACGGCAAGGGGTTCCCGGTCAGCCGTTACGAGCCAGGCAAGGGCTTCACGAAGCTGGGCGCCATGCCGATGACGGGCCAGTTCTCCGCCTCCCCGGACGGCAGGAAGCTCGCCTGGATCACCGCCGCCGGGTACGTGCGGGTCGGCGACGGCCGCAGGGTCACGACCGCGGCCAAGGGCGCCGCGGCCGGGTTCCCGTGCGCCACCCCGGTCTGGTCGCCCGACTCCAGGCAGGTCGCGTACGTGGGGAAGGGCAACTCCGACGCGGCCGCCGTCTCGGTCGTCGGCGCCGACGGCAGGGGCCGCAGGAAGGCGGGCACGACCCTCGGGGTGTGCCACCTGGCCTGGTCGGCGGGCGGCCGCTACCTCGCCGGGTACGCCGGGACGACCGAGGGCGTGTACCGCCTCGACGTGAAGACCGGCAAGGCGACCAAGGTCAGGGGCGTCGGCCTCGCCAACCACGTGCAGAGCCTGTCGCCCGACGGCTCGAAGGTCGTCGTGGCGCCGCTGTCGAGGAACGCGCCGGGGGGCGACGGCTCCTGGCCGGGAGGCTTCCGCCCGGCCGTGGTCGACGTGACCACGGGAAAGAAGATCGCCATCCCGGTGAAGGGCTCGCTCATCGGCGCCTTCTACCTGCGCGACGGCCGTCTGGTCGTCCGGGTCGCCGGGCGCACCGCCAATACCCTCGTCGTGCTCGACAAGAACGGCAGGCAGGTGCAGCGCCTGGCCGAGCCCGCCGCGGCCAGGCGGCAGGCGCTGCTGCAGATCGTCGGCTGACCTGAGGCTTCCGGCCGCGGCCGGAAGGGGGCGGGCGCGGACCGGCCGGGACTCCGGCCCGCGCCCGCCGACGCCGATGGGACATCGGGGTGAAAGCCGGTGCGACGGGGGTCTTGACCTGAGCCGAGGATGAGGGCACTCTTCCGGATAAGCCCGGATTTACACGACGGAAACTTCCGGTAACCCTTTCGAAGCGCTTCGACAGCGGCGCTTCTCCAACCGAACATGCGGATCCTCGCGACGCCCCCATGGGCGCGTTTTTCGGCAGGTCATCGAAGCGCTTCGACGCGAAGGGTGAGTCTCCAGATGAACGAACCGGCGAGACATGACCAGGACCCGGCATTCCGGAACCCCGCGCTGTCTCCCGCCGAACGGGTGGACGACCTGCTCGGCAGGCTCACACTCGACGAGAAGATCGGCCTGCTGCACCAATACCAGGCGCCGGTGGAACGGCTCGGCCTGCGGGGCTTCCGCACCGGCACCGAGGCCCTGCACGGCCTGGCCTGGCACGGCCCGGCCACCGTCTTCCCCCAGGCCGTCGGCCTGGCCAGCACCTGGAACCCGGACCTGGTCCGCCAGGTAGGCGAGGCGACCGGCGACGAGGTCATGGCCTTCCACCACAAGGACCCGCAGAGCGTGGGCCGCAACGTCTGGGCGCCGGTGGTCAACCCGCTGCGCGACCCGCGCTGGGGCCGCAACGAGGAAGGCTACTCCGAGGACCCCTGGCTGACCGGCGTCATGGGCACGGCCTACGCCCGCGGCCTGCGCGGCGGCCACGCCGTGCTGAAGACGGCGCCCACGCTGAAGCACTTCCTGGGCTACAACAACGAGACCGACCGGTGCGTGACCTCCAGCGGCCTGCCGCCGCGGGTGCTGCACGAATACGAGCTCAAGGCGTTCCGCCCGGCCGTCGAGTCGGGGGCCGCGGTGGCCGTCATGCCGTCGTACAACCTCGTCAACGGGCGGCCCGCGCACCTGTCGCCGCTGATCGGCAGTCACCTGCGGACGTGGGCGCCCGACGACGTCCTCGTGGTCAGCGACGCGTACGCGCCGGGGAACCTCGCCGGGCTGCAGGGCTACCACAAGGACCTGCCGGAGGCGTACGCGCACGCGATCAAGGCCGGGCTGGACAGCTTCACCCAGGACGACGCGGACGCCGCCGCCACCCTGGGCCACGTCAGGGCCGCGCTCGACCGCGGCCTGCTGACCGAGGCCGACGTCGACGCCGCCGCCCGGCACACGCTGTCGATCCGGGTGCGGCTCGGCGAGTTCGACCCCGCCACGCCGTACGACGACATCACCCACGACGTCGTCAACAGCCCCGAGCACCGGCGTCTCGCCCGGGAGGCGGCCCGCCAGTCGATCACCCTGCTGAAGAACGACGGTCTGCTCCCGCTGGCGAACCCGCGTACGGTCGCGGTGATCGGCCCGCTGGCCGACGCGTTGTTCGAGGACTGGTACAGCGGCACGCTGCCCTACCAGGTCACGGCCCTGGCGGGGCTCGCCGAGCGGTGCGAGACCGTCTACTGCGAGGGCGCCGACCGGGTGGCGCTGCGCACCGAGGGCGGGTACGTCGGCGCGTCCGCCGACCCCGACGGCGGGCCGCTGCACGTGGGGAGCGAGCGCTCCTGCTTCGACGTGTTCGACTGGGGCGGCGGCGCGTTCGCGTTCCGCTCCTGCGCCAACGGGCGGCACGTGTCGGCGGGCGAGGACGGCGTGCTGTCCAACGACCAGCCGGGACCGAACGGCTGGGAGGTGCGCCAGACCTTCCGGATCGAGGAGCGGCCGAGGGGCGTGGTGCTGCGCAACATCTCCTCGGGCCGGTACGTCACCGTGGCCGACGGCGTCGTGCGCACGACCGACGACCCCGACGCCGCGTCCGTGCTGTCCCTGGAGCCGGTGGAGAGCGGCGCGGCCCGCGCGGCGGAGGCGGCGGCCCGCGCCGACGTCGCGATCGTCGTGCTGGGCGACCACCCGCTGGTGAACGGCCGCGAGACCGAGGACCGCGCGACGCTGGCGCTGCCCGAGCGGCAGGAGGCCCTGTTGAAGGCCGTCCACGCGGCCAACCCGGCGACCGTGCTGGTGATCTCCAGCGGCTACCCCTTCGCCGTGACCTGGGCGCAGGAGCACCTGCCCGCGATCGTCTGGTCGGCCCACGGCGGCCAGGAGTACGGCCACGCGCTCGCGGGCGTGCTGCTCGGCGACGACGGACCGGGCGGCCGCCTCACCCAGACGTGGTACCGCTCGGCCGCCGACCTGCCCGACCTATTCGACTACGACATCATCGCCTCGGACGCCACCTACCTCTACTACCGTGGCCGGCCGCTCTACCCGTTCGGGCACGGCCTGAGCTACACCCGCTTCGCCTACTCCGATCTGGAGCTGTCGCCGGCCGACCTCGCCGCGGGCGGCACGCTGACCGCCCGGGTGACCGTGACGAACGCGGGCGAGCGCGAGGGGGAGGAGGTCGTGCAGTTCTACACCCACCAGCGGCGCTCCCGGGTGAAGCAGCCGCTGCGCCAGCTGCGCGGCTTCGTCAAGGTGCGGCTCGCGCCGGGCGAGAGCCGTACGGTGTCGGTGGACGTGCCGGTCGCCGAGCTGGCCTTCTGGGACGTGACGCGCGGCAGGTTCGTGGTCGAGGAGGCCACGCACAAGGTGCAGGTGGGTGCCTCGTCGGGGGACATCCGGCTGTGCGCGTCGTTCCGCGTGCGCGGCGAACGCATCCCGCCGCGTGATCTGACCTCGGGGCCACTGGACGCGGCCGATCACGACGAGTACGACGGTGTGGTGCTGTGCGACGCCGCTCTCGACTCCGGCGACGCGGTCCGCTCCACGGGACCGGGGGCGTGGATCGCCTTCAAGGACTGCGACCTCGGCGATCAGGGCTCGTCCGCCTGCGTGCTCGCGGTGTCGAGCGACGAGGGCGGCGTGGTCACGCTGCGGCTCGACGATCCTCTGATCGGCGAGGTCGCCGGCGCGGTCAGCGTCCCGCCCACGGCGACCAGGCATGATTTCGTGGAGGTGAGCACCCCTCTGGCGGGAGCCGCAGGAGTGCGCGATCTTTATGTGGTGTACGAGAGCGAGGGGGTCGCGGTGAGCGCGCTGGGGTTCTGCCCGTGAGGACCGTGACGATCGCCGACGTCGCCAAGCACGCGGGGGTGGCCGTCAGCACGGTCTCGTACGTGCTGAGCGGCAAGCGGGCGATCTCGGCGACCACCCGGCAGCGGGTCCTGGACAGCGTGCGGGTCCTCGGTTACCACCCCAACGCCGGCGCCCGCGCGCTGGCGAGCAAGCGAGCGAAGGTCATCGCCCTGGTGCTGCCGCTGCGGGCCGGCATGAACCTGCCGGTCCTGATGCAGTTCGCGACCTCGGTCGTCACCACGGCCCGCCAGTACGACCACGACGTGCTGCTCATGACGGCCGACGAGGGGGCGGACGGGCTGCATCGGGTGGCGGCCAGCGCGCTGGTCGACGGGCTGTTGCTGATGGACGTGGAGATCCACGACCCCCGCGTGCCGCTGCTACGCAAGCTCGCCGAGCCGAGCGTGCTGATCGGTTTCCCCGCCGACCCCGAGGGGCTGACCTGCGTCGACCTCGACTTCGCCCACGCCGGGGCGCTGTGCGCCGACCACCTGGCCGACCTCGGGCATCGCGAGATCGCGCTGCTCGGCGCGCCGCGCGTGGTCTACGAGCGCGGCACGGGTTTCGCGGAGCGGACGATGGCGGGTTTCGTCGAGGCGGCCCGGCGGCACGGCATCGAGGCCGACGCACGGCCCTGCGAGGAGTCGTTCGACGAGATCCACGCCGCCGTGAAGCTGCTCCTCGACGAGCGGCCGGGGCTGTCCGGGCTCGTCGTGCACAACGAGGCGGCCGCCGGCCATGTGCTGGGGGCGTTGCGGATCCTCGGGAGGCGGGTGCCCGAGGACGTCTCGGTGGTGGCGATCTGCCCGGACGACATCGCCGAGCGGGCCAGCCCCGCGCTGACCTCCGTGCTCATTCCCGCCGAGGACGTCGGCAGGCAGGCGGTCCGGCTGCTCATGGCGAAGCTGGAGGGCCAGGCCGTGCCGGAGTCGACGCTCCTCGAACCTCGGCTGACGATTCGCGAAAGTTCACGATGACCTCTTTTCCCGACGGCTTCCTTTGGGGGGCCGCGACCGCGTCGTACCAGATCGAAGGAGCGGTCCACGCCGACGGCCGCGTCCCCTCGATCTGGGACACCTTCTCCCACACCCCCGGGATGGTCGCCGACGGCCACACCGGCGACGTGGCCTGCGATCACTACCACCGCTATCTCGAGGACGTCGAGATCATGGCGTGGCTGGGGCTCAAGGCCTACCGGTTCTCGGTGGCCTGGCCGCGCCTGGCCGACCTGAGCTTCTACGACCGGCTCGTCGACGCCCTGCTCGCCAAGGGCATCACGCCCGTCGCGACGCTCTATCACTGGGACCTCCCGCAGACGCTGCAGGACACGGGCGGCTGGACCAACCGTGAGACGGCCTTCCGGTTCGCCGACTACGCCGCCGTCGTGCACCGGCGACTCGGCGACCGCGTCGGCCTCTGGACGACGCTCAACGAGCCCTGGGTGTCGGCGTTCGTCGGGCACGGTTCGGGCCGGCACGCGCCCGGGGTGACCGACCCGGCCGCCGCGTTCACCGCCGCCCACAACCTGATGCTCGGGCACGGCCTGGCCGTGCAGGCGCTGCGGGCGGGGGGCGTGGAGTCCGTCTCGCTGACGCTCAACCTGACGCCGGTCCTCGGCGACCCCGAGCCGGCCCGCCTGGTCGACGGGCTGGCGAACCGGCTGTTCCTCGACCCCGTACTGCGTGGCGAGTACCCCGCCGACGTCCTCGCCCACCTTGAGCGTTTCACCAAGGTCAACCTGGACGACCTGCCGACGATCGCGCAGCCGATCGACGTGCTCGGCGTCAACTACTACACGGTCAACCGGGTGGTCGCCGACCCCTCGTCCGAGGGGCATCTGGAGTATCCGGGCAGCGAGGGCATCGCCTGGGAGGACCCGCACGGTGAGGTCACCGAGATGGACTGGGAGATCAATCCCGCCGGTCTCGAGGACCTGCTCGTACGGCTGTCGCGCGACTACCCGGGCGTGCCCCTGATGATCACGGAGAACGGGGCCGCCGTTCCCGACGGGGTGTCCGACCCCGGCCGGATCTCCTATCTCGACGCCCACTTCCGCGCCGCCCGGTCGGCGATGGACCGGGGCGCCGACCTGCGCGGCTACTTCGTGTGGTCGCTGATGGACAACTTCGAGTGGGCCCGGGGCTACCAGAAGCGGTTCGGGCTCGTCCGCGTCGACTACGACACGCTGGAGCGCACGCCGCGCGACAGCGCCCGCTGGTATCGCGAGGTGATCGCCGGGAACGGCCTGGCGGACTGAGGCGGCCGGCCCCTAGAGGACGGTTTCCACGCAGGTCATCGCGACCAGCAGGACGACCAGCGCGCCGAGGTGGGCGGCCGACGACCACAGGCCGATCGGGACGGTCGCCGCGGCCAGCAGCGCCGCGGCGACCCGTACGGCGGTCCGCCCCATCCCGAGCACCCGGCGGAACCACAGGTCGCCGAGCAGGAACAGCGCGGTTCCCCCGGCCAGCGCGACGGCGGGGCCCAGGCCGAGGTGGTCGTGGCCGACGGCCTTCTTGATTCCGGCCGCCGTCGCGACGATCCCGAGCAGGATCGGGATGTGGGCGTAGAAGTACGCGCCCAGGATGAGCCGTGTCCGCTGGACGACGTCGGCCCGCATCAGCGCGTGCTCGGGCCCGCTCTCGCCGCGTCCGAAGTACACCCACCACAGCGACGCGGTGAGGGCGAGGCCCAGCAGGGCCGCGATGATCAGCGCCGCGCCCGGGTGGCCGTCGGTCGCCCCGATGCCGATCGCCACGATCGACTCGCCCAGCACGATGATGACGAGCAGGCCGTGCCGTTCGACGATGTGCGCGGGGTGCAGGGGGAAGCCCTTCTGCCCGATGAAGATCGGGCTCAGCCAGATCAGCACGAGGGCCGCCGTCCACAGCGCGTAGTTCCACGGCGAACCGGCGAAGGCGGCGACGAAGACGAGCGCGGTCGCGGCCAGGTTGAACGGCACGACCCGGGCGATGGCGGCCGTCGCCTGCAGATAGAGCCCGCCGTGAACGAGCACGATGACGAGGTAACCGACGGCGAACGCCACGCCGCTGCCCGAGAACGTGTGCGGGATGGCCAGGGCCATGATCAGGAATCCGGCCATGCCGCACAGGATCAGCACCCGCCGGGCCGCGCGCTCCGGCGGCACGGTGTTGGTGAGCCAGGCGTAGCCGGAGTACATCCACCAGAGCAGACCGAAGATCAGGACCGCCTGCACGGTGCCCTGGCCGGTGAACCCCGCTCCGTCCCGCCGGGTGAAGTCGTCCACCAGCAGCGACGTGAGCTGCGTGATCGTGAAGACGAAGACGAGGTCGAAGAAGAGCTCGATTGTGGAGACGCGCAGTTCTGCGTCCGGAGCGGTCGGCTCGACGCGCTCGGCGAACCAGCGGGGGAGAGGCATGGCGCTTATTGTGCCGGTTACACCGCTTTCTTGATTACATATTTTCACGTGCTCCGGAGGCCGGAGGCAGCACCCGGTCGCCGAGTCCCGGAAACACCCTGGCGACCTTCGCGGTCAGGTAGTCGCCGTACGTGCCGGTGAAGGCCCGCAGGTCCAGGCCGTCCCAGCGGGCGCGGCCCCCCTCGCGGGCGGGCAGGGAGGGCAACGGCGGCACCTCGCAGTCCCAGCCCGGGTCGAAGAAGAAGGGGAAGGAGAGCCTGCCGCGGCCCGTGGCGTTGCGCACGCGGTGCGGGGTCGACCGATACAGGCCGCCGGTCAGCTTGTCGAGCATGTCGCCGATGTTGCAGACCAGGGTGCCGGGGATGGGCGGCGCCTCGATCCAGCCACGGGAGGTGTGCACCTGGAGGCCGGGATTGTCGTCCTGGAGCAGCAGCGTCAGCAGACCGTAGTCGGTGTGCTCGCCGACCCCCCACTCCTCGGGGCCGGCGTACGTCGGCGGCGGATAGTGGAAGATCCGGAACAGGATCGTGGGCGTGGCCGTGTAACCGGCGGCGAAGTAGTCCTCGTCGAGTCCCAGGCTCAGCGCCACGCCCCGCATGACCGCCTGCCCCGCATGGGTGAGGGCGTCCATGTACGCGAGCACGGCCCGGCGCAGCTCGGGCACCTCCTCGGGGAAGAGGTTGCGTCCGTGCAGCGGCCGGGGGTCGTCGGGGTCGAGCTCGGCGCCGAAGTAGACGCCCTCCTTGAGGTCGGGCCGGCCGGAGGTGAGCTCGCCGCCGACGGGGAAGTATCCGCGCCAGGCGCGTCCGCCGCGTTCCATGGAGATGCGCGACTTGTGCTCCTCCGGCAGCCGGAAGAAGCGCGCCGCGGCGTCCCTGAGCTCCGCGATCAGGGCCTCGGGCACCCCGTGGCCGGTAATGTAGAAGAAACCGCTGTCCAAGCAGGCGGCCTCGATCCGGCGTGCGACCTCGGCGCGCTCGTGGCCCGCTGCGGGGCCGGTCCCGGGGCCCGTCCCGGGGCCGGTGAGGGCGGTGACGTCGATCACCGGCAGTGGTCCGGCGGCGTTCATACCCCATATCCCACCATCCGGGAGGGCAGTCCGGAAGGCTCCTTTACCCGCTTGCCGGTCGTGTGGCGCGTGTCAGCATTTCGACCCAACAGGACCATCTCGTCCGGTTTGTTCCGTTACCGATTAATAACGCCCTGAAGGGTAAATTTCTTACGCATGGGTAATTCGGCCACGTCGTGAGTGGGCGATCACGTGGGCTTCTGGGATCGTTGGTCGGTCAGGAATCGCATCGCGCTGTTCACCGGCACGGTGGTCGCCCTGCTGTGCACCGCGTTCTCGATCGTGCTGGTGTGGTCCCTGCACCTGGCGGCGCGGGACAGCCTTCTGCTGAGGGTGACGGCGGCGGGCGGGCGGGTCGCCTACCTCGTGGACCATGGGCTGGCGGGGAGCGTGCTGCCCCCCAGTGGGCCGGATCAATCCGTCCAGGTGGTGGACCCGCAGGGCAGGGTGCGTTCGGCCACGCCGGAGATCGCCGGAAAGCCGGCCATGGCGACCTTCCGTCCCACGGCGCCGAGCCGCAAGGCCACGCGCGAGGTCTGCGGTGGCGTCTTCGGCGCGGACCAGTGTCACGTCGTGGTCGCGCAGCAGGTCTACGCCAACGGCGGAGACTGGACCGTCTACAGCGCCGCGCCGGTCCAGGAACTCGATGTGCCGCCGGGCCTGGTGGCCGGTCTGGCCGCGGGATCCGTGCTCGTCACGGCCGCCGTCGCGTACGGCACCCGGCGCAGCGTGAAGCGGGCGCTGTCCCCGGTGCGGGCCATCAGAGCCGAGCTCGACGAGATCAACGCGTCGGACCTCGGGCGGCGGGTGCCGGTCCCCGAGGCGAAGGGGGAGATCCACGACCTCGCCCAGAGCGTCAACTACACGCTGGACCGGCTGGAGGAGACGCTCGAGCAGCAACGGCGCTTCACCTCCGACGCGTCCCACGAGCTGCGCAGCCCGATCACCGCCATCCGCGCGCAGGTGGAGGACGCGCTGCTCGCGCCGCAGGAGTCCGACCTGCGGGAGATCGGTCCGGCCGTGCTGAAGAGCCTCGAACGGCTCCAGGCGATCGCCTCCGACCTGCTGACGCTCGCCCGTCTCGACGCGGGCGCGCCCTGCGAGCGCGAGCCGCTGGACCTCGGCGGGCTCGTGGCCGCCGAACTGGACGTCCGCCGTCCGCTCAGGAGGATCGTCTCGCAGCTGACTCCCGGTGTGGTCGTCCGGGGAGACCGCATCCGGCTGGGCCGCCTGGTCACCAACCTCCTCGACAACGCCGAAAGGCACGCCGTCACCACCGTGCGGTTGGAGGTGCGCAGAGAGGAGCCGCCCGACGGCGACCCCCGGTTCCGTTCCGGCATGGCCGTGCTCGAAGTGCTCGACGACGGCGCGGGGATCTCACGTGACCAGCGGGAGTTCGTCTTCCAGCGGTTCACCCGGCTCGACACGGCTCGTAGCAGGAACGCCGGGGGAGCGGGTCTGGGCCTGCCGATCGCCCGGCAGATCGCCGAGAGTCACGGCGGCACGCTGACGATCATCGACAGCCCGGGCGGCGCGCGCTTCCTCCTGCGCCTGCCGCTCTCCCGGGAGCCCTGACCGGGGCGGCCGGCCCCTGCGCATTCCGCATACCTGAGTCCAGGGCCGCGCCCGTGGCCCGTACGCCTGACCCGGCGTCAGCGAGCCTCGGCCCGGCTCTCCGTGGTCGTCTCGTCCTCTCGCCGGGTGCGCCGCTGGCGAGGCGCGGCCTTGCGTACCGTCGTCGTGGCCTCCTCGCCGGGCCGCTCCGTCGCCCTCCCGGTTCCGGCCCCGGTTCCGGCCGCGGTGGAGCCCGCGCTCTCGCCGGAGCCGCCCGCCGGGGCCGGCTTCGGCGACGCGGGCGAGCCGGTGGAGGGGGCGGGCTTGGACTGCCGGTCCCCGGAAGCGGGCCCGGACGGGGCGGGGCGGGGCTGAGGTTCGCCCGCGCCCGGCTCGCCGGGCCGTGGCGGACGCAGCGCCGCGATGACGGCGTCGGCCTCCGCGTCGGCCGCGAACTCTCCGGCCGCCTCGGCCTCGCGCCGTTTGATGACCACCATGTGATCGACGGAGATCCGGCCCGCGCCGGTGACGGCCAGCAGCACGGAGGCGGCCCCGAGGGCCACGATCAGTTCGATGTCGCCTCCGGTGAGCGGCAGGCCGTTGTCTCCGGCCGTGACCACGAACACCGCGAGGGCCTCGGCGAACAGCAGCAGCCCGACGGCCGGCACGGCGAGGCCCGCGATCAGCAGCGTGCCGCCCACCAGCTCGGTCAGCATGGTCACCGGCGCCCACACGTGGGGCAGCGGGGCCTGGAGCGCGGTGAACTGGTCGGCGGTGGCGTTGAGGCCGGCTTCGAGCTTCTGCCAGCCGTTGGCGAAGAAGATCCCGCCGACGCCCATGCGGGCGGCCAGCGAGGCTAAGTCGTGCAAGGTTCTCTTCACGGCTTCTCACTCTGGGTGGGGGGTGACTTGCCCGGACACTTCCCCGACTGCGCCGCCGTCATGCGTCCGGCCCGCTCAGGTCCGTACGCCGTCGGACTCCTCGGCATCGGCGCTCGCGGGGGTGGGAACGTGGCGGGGGAGCAGCAGGGCCACGGCCAGCGCGGTGAGCGCGAGCAGCGCCAGGCTGACGACGATGGTGGAGTGCAGGGCGGTGACGAAGGCCGCGCGGGCGGCCTCGAGCAGCGCGGTTCCGGTCGTGCCGGTCTCGTCGGCCACGTGCGCGGCCGCGGCCAGCGACTCGCGCGCCTGCGCCATGAGCCCGGCCGGGATCCCCGGGACGCTGGTGAGGGAGGGGGCGTACACGATCGTGGTGATCGTCCCGAGCACGGCGATGCCGAGGCCCGCCCCGAGCTCGTAGGCCGTCTCCTCGATCGCGGCGGCGCCCCCGGCCCGCGACTCCGGCACGGTGGCCATGATCGTGTCCGACGCCGCCAGCAGGGCGACCTCGACGCCGAAGCCGATCCCCACGAAGCAGGCCGTCAGCATCACCGGATGCTGCTCGGTTCCCCAGGTCAGCACCGGGGTGAGGGACAGCGCGGTCAGGGCGAGGCCGCCGCCCACCGTCGCGCGCAGCCCGACGCGTCCCAGCACGTGCGCGGCGGCCAGGCCGCCCGCGATCGCCGCGACCATGAGCGGCAGCATCCGCACGGCGGCCTGCAGGGGCGACAGCCCCAGCACGAGCTGGAGATACTGCGCCAGCATCAGCTCCAGCCCGACCAGCGCGAAGATGGACAGCAACACGCAGCCGACGCCGGTCGCGAAGCCGCGCTGCGCGAACAGCCCGATGTCGAGCAGGGGGAACGGCAGCCGCCGCTGCCGCCGGACGAACCAGACGAGCAGCGCGACACCGGCCACGAGCACGGCGAGCGAGAGCCCGCGGCCCAGGGTGTGCCCCGACCCCGCCTCCTTCAGCCCGAACGCGACGGCCAGGATGCCCACGGTGGACAGCGCCGCGCTCAGCGCGTCCCACGGATGGTCGGCCCGCCGCGGCGACGCCGGCAGGATCCGTACGGCGAGCGGCAACGCGACCAGCAGCAGCGGCACGTTGATGAGGAAGACCGCGCCCCACCACAGGTGCTCGACGAGGACCCCGCCGATCAGCGGCCCCACGGCCGCTCCCGCGGCGGCGACGGCGCTCCAGACGCCGAGCGCGATCGCCCGCTCGCGCCGGTCGGTGAAGACCTGCCGGATGATCGAGAGCGTCGCCGGCATGATCATCGCGCCGCCGACGCCGAGGAAGGCCCGCGAGACGATGAGCGCGAGCGGCGTCGCGGCGAACGCGGCCGACAGCGAGGCCAGGCCGAACACCACGTAGCCGCCGAGCACGAAGGGCCGTCTGCCATATCTGTCGCCCAGCGTGCCGAACGTCACCAGCAGCGGCGCGACGACCAGCGAGTAGATGTCGATGATCCACAGGAGCTGCACGGACGACGGCTCCAGGGCCGCGGTGAGCGCCGGGACGGCGATGTGCAGCACGGTCGCGTCGACCGCGATCAGGAGCAGGCTGAAGCACAGGAGCACGAGCACCGACCACCGGCTCGCCCTGTGCTCCCGCAGGGCACCCGCGGCGCGGACGGTGGCGGACTCGACCGAAACCATGATCATAGTCCGCTCAGTGCTCCTGCTCCGAAATCCCGGCCGGCTGGAACATGCGTGGCAGCTTAGGCCATGGGAAGCGGATCTCTCAGCCCTTCGGGTGATGTCGGGAACAAATCGCCGGATCCGTATCACCCCAGGTGGTCACGCGGAGCAATCCGCCCGCATCCGGTAGTCGCGTACCACCCGGCTCGGGCGGGCGTCCCGCTCCGGCGACGTGCAGGGTTCACCGCGCCGCATGGGTCCACCCATTCCGTTCGCACGTGCGGTATAACCGGGGTCGAAGCGGGGAGGCGTCGATGCGGGACTCCGACAGGGCACGGGCGGCGAGCCTCTTAAGCCGGACTGCGGCACGTGATCTGTTCGAACAGGTGCGTTTCCGCTATTTCCAACTTCCGCCGTTCGCGCGACGCGCGTTGTTCGTCGTGCTGCTCGTCGCCACCATGGGACTGGCCGCGGCGCTCAACTGGTCGCTCGCGCCCACCTTCATCTACACGTTCCTGGCGCTGTGCTTCCTCGCGCTGGCGCTCAGCTACCCGCGCGCCGCCGCGACCGTGCTCGTGCTCGCCGGGTGGGGCCTGCTGCTGCCGCTGTTCATGGGCGTGTTCGGCGGGCAGTCGATCGTGCCCGGCGCGTTGATGCTGCTGGGCGCGCTGACCGGCGTCGCCGCCCACCTGATCCGCTGGGTCCCGCCGTGGCTGACGACGCTGATGGCCCTCGCGCCCGCCGGCGTCGTCGCGCTGTCGCTGTCGCCGCTGTCGTCGTCCGCCGCCCTGTGGGGCGCGTACGGCGTCGCCGCCGCCGTGCTCCTCTACCGCCTGGTGCTGGCCCGCAGGGTGCGCGCGGAGGCGGAGCGGGAGGCGGCGGGCGCGGAGACCCAGGTGCAGGTGCGCGGCAGGGCGGGCGGCCACCAGTCCGCCGCGGCCGAGACCGGCGCTCCGCCGCCCATCACGGTCGAGCAGGCGCTCGCGGAGCTGGAGTCCATGATCGGCCTCGAACCGGTCAAGGAGCAGGTGCGCGCCATCGCCGCGTCGATCGAGGCGGCCCGGCTGCGCAGGGAGGCCGGTTACGCCAACGAGCGGCCGATGCGCCACTTCGTGTTCGTCGGCCCTCCCGGGACCGGCAAGACCAGCGTCGCCAGGTCGCTCGCCAAGATTTTCTACGCGTTCGGGCTGCTGGAGACGCCGTTCGTGGTCGAGGCGCAGCGGGCCGACCTCGTGGGGGAGTACCTGGGGGCCACGGCGATCAAGACGAACGAGCTGATCGACCGCGCGCTCGGCGGCGTCCTGTTCGTGGACGAGGCGTACAGCCTCATCAACTCGGGCGACGGCCAGCCCGACCGGTTCGGCGCGGAGGCCGTGCAGACGCTGCTCAAGCGGGCCGAGGACGACCGTGACCGGCTCATCGTCATCCTGGCCGGCTACGAGCGGGAGATGAACGACTTCCTCGCGTCCAACCCGGGGCTGTCGAGCCGCTTCGCCACCCGGGTGCGCTTCCCCAGCTACAGCCCCGCGGAGCTGCTGGAGATCACCGAGGCGCTGCAGCAGCGCCGGGGCGACCGGCTCGCCCCCGAGGCCCGTCCCGTGCTGCGCCGGCTGTTCGAGGACGTGGAGCGCCGGGGGCTCGTCGACGACCTCGGCAACGCCCGTTTCGCCCGCAGCCTCGCCGAGGCCGCGGCGCAGGCCCGCGACGTCCGCGTGGTGAGCGCGGGCGGGGCGCCGCGCGGCGAGGACCTGGTCACCACCACCGCCGACGACGTGACCAAGGCGTTCAACGAGATCACCGCGCGATACCGCGGCTACCAGGTCACCCCGACCCTGGACGAGGCGCTCGCGGACCTCGACACGATGGCCGGCCTCGAACCGGTCAAGCGGCAGGTCCACGCGATCACCGCCCAGCTCAAGGTGGCCAGGATGCGCCAGGAGCAGGGCCTGCCGGTCCAGTCGCAGATGCGGCACTTCGTGTTCGTCGGCCCTCCCGGCACCGGCAAGACGACCGTCGCGCGCATCCTCGGCCGGATCTTCTCCGCGCTGGGCCTGCTGGCCCGGCCCGACGTGGTCGAGGCGTCGCGGGCCGACCTGGTCGGCCAGCATCTCGGCGCCACCGCGATCAAGACGAACGAGCTGGTCGACCGGGCGCTCGGCGGGGTGCTGTTCATCGACGAGGCCTACGGCCTGGTCAACACCGGCTACTCGGGGGGCGACGCCTTCGGGGCCGAGGCGGTGCAGACCCTGCTGAAGCGCGCCGAGGACGACCGCGACCGCGTGGTCATCATCCTGGCGGGCTACGAGCGCGAGATGGACGCTTTCCTGGCGACCAACCCCGGCCTGGCCTCCCGGTTCAACCAGCGCGTGTCGTTCCCCTCCTACAGGCCGTCGGAGCTGACCGAGATCGCGGAGCTGCTCGCCTCCGGGAGCGGGGACAGGTTCGACGCCTCGGCCGCCCGCGACCTCGCCGACGTCTTCGACTGGGTGTGCCGGGAGGGACTCATCGACGGGCTGGGCAACGGCCGCTTCGCACGGTCGCTGTACGAGCGGGCCGCGCTGCGGCGCGACGTCCGGCTCGCCGAGCAGGCGTCGGCGAACGCCGCCGAGCTGACGACGATCACCAGCGAGGACGTCCGCAGCGCGGTGGACGAGTTGTCCTGACGGCGTAGGGGACCCCCGGACGCGTGTCCCGATGGCCGCAGGCCGTCACTTCCTGCTACTAATCGACTGCGTATGGTAGCTGGAGGATCGGAGAAGCACGTGAGAGCACGATGGCCGGTTGTCCTGGCCACACTGGCCGCTCTGTGGGCCGCCGGTGCCTGCGGCGTGCAGCGGGGGCCGGGTGAACCGGACAGCGGGCTCGCTCCCTCCCCGGTCAAGGCGTACGACATCAATCCGCTGGCCCGTGACAAGGTGAAGGACGGCGGCACGCTCCGGTGGGGGCTCACCGACTTCCCGACCCAGTGGAACCGCAACCACATCGACGGCGACGGCACCGGCGTCAAGGCGGTGACGGACGCGCTGATGCCCCGCACGTTCCGGTCCGACGAGCGCGGGCGGCTGACCCTCGACACCGACTACGTGACCAACGCCAGGATCACCGCGACCTCCCCCCGGCAGGTCGTCACCTACTCCATCAACCCCAAGGCGAAGTGGTCGGACGGCAGGCCGATCACCTGGACGGACTTCGCCGCGCAGTGGAAGGCCATGAGCGGCCGCGACCGGGACTACCGGGTCGACTCGACCATCGCGTACGAGAACATCCAGAGCGTGGCCAGGGGGGCGAGCGACCGCGAGGTGGTGGTCACCCTCGCCCAGCCGTTCAACGAGTGGCAGTCCCTGTTCACGCCGCTGTATCCCAGCACCACCAACGCGACCGCGGCGGCGTTCAACGCGGACTGGATCAACCGCATCCCGGTGACCGCGGGGCCGTTCCGCGTGCAGCGCCTCGACGCCAAGGGCAGGACGGTCACGCTCACCCGCAACCCCGCCTGGTGGGGCAACCGCGCCAAGCTGGACGGCATCGAGTTCCGGACCGTGCGTCCCGACCAGATGGTCCACGCGTTCACCCGGGGAGATGTGGACCTCTTCGAGGTGGGCCCGTCCCCCGACGACTACGCGAGGGTCAGGGAGGCCTGGGACGCCGTGATCCGGCAGGCCGCGGGTACCCAGTATCGGCAGTTCACCTTCAACGGGGAGAGCCCGATCCTGGCCGACGCGCGGGTGCGCGAGGCCGTCGCGGCGGCGCTCGACCGCCGCGGTCTCATGCAGGTGGACCTCAAGGGCCTCGGCTGGCCGACCGTGACGCTGGACAACCACTTCCTCATGAACAGCCAGTACGGCTACCGCGCCAACGCCGGGGAGATCGGCGCGTACGACCCGAAGCGGGCCGGGCGGCTGCTCGACCAGGCGGGCTGGAAGCTGTCGGGCAAGACCCGCGTGAAGAACGGCAAACCGCTCACGCTGCGCTTCGTCGTCCCCGAGGGCATCGTCATGAGCGGCGTCGAGGCCGACGTCGCCCGGCAGATGCTCGATCGCGTGGGCATCCGGGTCGACGTGCGCAAGGTGTCGTTCGACGACTTCTTCGGCAAGCACCTCATCCCCGGCGACTTCGACATCACCGCCTTCGCCTATCCGAGCACGCCGTTCCCGGTGTCGAGCGCCTTCGACATCTACGCGAACGGTGAGACCGGCGGCCGGGGCGACGACGTCGAGTGGTACTCCAACCTCGGGCGCAGCGGGAGCAAGCAGATCGACGAGGCGATGTACCGCGCCGGCAGCACGCTCGACCCCGGCAAGGTGCCCGGCCTGCTGAACGAGGCCGACGGGCTGGTCTGGAAGAAGGTCAACGTGCTGCCGCTCTACCAGAGCCCGCAGGGCGTGGCCGTGCGGTCCGCGCTGGCCAACATCGGGGCCAACGGGTTCTTCGACCTCAGGTACGAGGACATCGGCTACGCCTCCTGAGCGGCCGCCCACGGGTCGCCTCCGGCGCGCCGGAGGCGACCCGTGGGGGCCCGTGGGGGCACGGACAGGCCCGGCGGTCACGTGAACGGCTCCACCGTCACGCCCGCCTCCACGAGCGCCTTGCGGACGGCGGTGGCGATCCGTACGGCGTCGGGCGTGTCCCCGTGCACGCAGACGGACCGGGCGCCGACGCGCACCTCGCCGCCCTCGATCGTCGTCACCACGCCCTCCGTGGCCATGCGCACGGCGCGGGCCGCGACCTCGTCCGGATCGTGCAGCACCGCCCCCGGCCGCCTCCGGGGGACCAGCGTCCCCTCGGGCGTGTACGCGCGGTCGGCGAAGCACTCGGCCACCGTCGGCACGCCGTGCCGGGCGGCCACCCGCGACAGGGCCGACCCGGGCAGCGTGAGGATCGGCAGCGCCGCGGCGGCGGTGAAGGCCGCGACGGCCGCCACCACGGCCTCCGCCTGCTCCTCGTCCCGGCAGGCGCGGTTGTACAGGGCGCCGTGCGGCTTCACGTACGACACCCGCCCGCCCATCGACCTGGCCATGCCGTCCAGGGCGCCGAGCTGATAGAGGACGTCGGAGCACAGCTCCTCGGGGTCGACCTCCATCTCCCGGCGGCCGAAGCCGGCCAGGTCCCGGTAGGAGACCTGGGCGCCGATCGCCACGCCGCGGTCCACCGCGGCCGCGCAGGTGCGGCGGATGATCAGCGGGTCGCCCGCGTGGAAGCCGCAGGCGACGTTGGCGCTCGTGACCAGGTCGAGCAGGGCCACGTCGTCCCCGAGCCGCCAGATCCCGTAACCCTCTCCGAGATCGGCGTTCAGGTCCATCACACCAGCGTTCATCGCCCTGCCTCCCGCAGCTCGGTGCGGTCTCCATCCTGCCGCAGGGAGAGGGGTCGCCACGGTTAGGTGGGAGGTTCGTCCGGGATGTCGGCGATGTCGTCCAGTGCGGCGGCCAGCTCGTCCGGATGGTCGCCGATGCGCTCGGCGATCTCGATGAGGACGTGCAGCACGTCGTGCCGGTCGTGCCCCAGGTCGATCAGGCGCTGGGCGGCCTCCCACAGCTGCGGCGGGTCGCCGACCCACAGCCGGCTCGCGATCTCCTCGTGCCAGGCGAGGTGCTCCTCCAGGTCCGTACGGCCGAGCTCGTCGGCGTGGTCGATCTCCAGCAGGATGCGCCGGTCGGCCTCGTCCGCCGGGTTCAGCAGGTCGAGGCTGGTCGAGCCGCGCATGCCCTGCAGCAGGGGGAACGCGAACGCCCGCCGGGCCAGGGCGGACAGGTCGCCGTCGGGCAGCAGCCGTTCCACGAGAGAGCGGTCCAGCCCGAAGGTGGTCGGGTCCCGGTAGGCCTCGGTGAAGCGGGCCGTCGCCTCCCAGACCGCGTCGAGCGTCGCCCGGACCCCCTCATCGGGCAGGCCGATCCGGGGGCCGGCGAAACGCACCCACGCCGACAGCACGTGCGGCATCGCGTCCTGCTCCGACGGGCTGAGCAGGACCTTGCGCGGCAGCCAGTCGAGCAGGAACGTCTCGCACTTGGTCGGGCTCACCCGCATCGGCCGGCCGAAGTCCTGGTCGCAGCCGTAGTCGATGATGTGGTCGGCGCACCGGGAGGCGGCCGACGGGTCCGACAGGTTCTCCGCCGCGTCCGAGGCGAGGAACTCGGCCGCCAGCATCGCGCGGCGGTCCCGGCTGTAGGGCGCCTCGGTGTGCGCGGGGGCGGGCCTCATCCGCCCGGGCGGCAGCGCCTTGATCCGGGCCCGGGCGAAGGCGTGGTAGGCGCTGTAGCTGTCGCTCACCAGCTTCCGCGCGGTGCGGCCGTGCGCGGCGGCCCTGGTGGCCTTCATGGCGAACTCCAGCAGCGCCCGCGCCTGCTGCGGCTCCAGCTCCTCGAACCGCAGCAGCGCGTTGCCCGCGGCCTCCAGCCTGGCCTGCTCAAGCAGCTTGTCGACCTGCGACGACACCCAGGCGTCGCGGGCCATGCCGCCCATGTTGTAGTCGACGACCACGACGAGCGCGTGCCTGTCCTCGCCGTTGTAGGCGAACGTGCACACCACGGTGTCCTGGTCGCCGTACACGTCCCGGGAGACGTAGCAGCCGGTCGGCTTGACCGCGCCGACGCGGTCCGCCCAGCGGGGCCTGGCGACGTCCGACTCCATCAGCGCGAGCGCCGCGCCCTCCGCCTTGGCCGCCTGGCGGGCGGTGCCGAGGTAGGCGACGGAGACGAGCAGGGTGAGCGCGGCAGGCGTGCCGGCCTTGGCCGCGTAGTCCACCAGCCCCTCGCCGAGGATCTGCTCGACGTCGCCGCCGCGCAGCCGCCTGCCCCACCACGCCCCGAGCATGTCGGAGACCATGAGCTCGGCGTCGAGCGGGCTGCGGACGGCGAGCAGCTCCCTGGCCGCCAGCAGCATCTCCGCGAACACGTCGTCCGGCGGCCGGGTCTCCCGGGGGTCACGTCGGCGCCGGCGACTCACGAGATCTCGCTCCGCTCGCTCACGGTGACCACCCTCTCGCATTCCCGCCGCGAAGGGCATCAGGAACACGGCCCGGTGACTTCCCCGTTATCTGCCGCCCCGGCCGTGCCCGCCGTACGGGCACGGGCCGGGACGCCCGCCGGGTGACTCCCGCGCGGCACCTCACCTCCGGGAAGGCGGCGCCGAGTTGACCATGCCCAGGAGGCGTTCCCGGGCGACCCGCTCGACGATCTCCGGTGTGACGTCGAGTCCCAGATGCTCGCCGCAGGCCCAGGTGTCGGCGACGCACCTGGCGACTGCGGACAGGGGGACGGTCAGGAATTCCGCGGCCAGCCGGTGGGTCACGAGCTCCGCCGGTTCACGAAGACCAGGCTCCGGTGATGGGCCGCCACTGATTCGTGCTGCGAGTACGGGCATGGACTGCATTCCTCGCTGAATGGGGACCTGCCGCCCCTTATTCCACCTCTTTCCCCGGCGGTGTCAAGCCTTGGCGGGCCGCCGCGTGGGAAGCTGATCCCATGCGCATCCGGCTCGCCCAGGATCCCGAGGCCGACGAGCTGCTCGGCCGCAGCCCCCTCGCACTGCTCATCGGCATGCTGCTCGACCAGCAGGTGCCGCTCGAGCGGGCCTTCGCGGGGCCCCGTACGATCGCCGACCGGCTCGGCCGCGACCTGGACGCGCGTGAGATCGCCTCTTATGATCCTGAGCAATTCGCGGCTCTGCTCGCGGCGACGCCTGCGGTCCACCGTTATCCGAAGGCCATGGCGGCCCGCGTCCAGGCGCTCGCGACCTATCTCGTCGAGCATTACGACGGCTCGGCCGAGAAGGTGTGGCAGGATGTCCGCGACGGTGCCGGGCTGCTGCGCCGGCTGCTGGCCCTCCCCGGATTCGGCCGGCAGAAGGCCCAGATCTTCCTGGCCCTGCTGGGCAAGCAGTGCGGCGTGCGCCCGGACGGCTGGCGTGAGGCGGCCGGGCCGTACGGCGAGGAGGGGGTGCACCGGTCGGTGGCCGACGTCGTCGACGCCGAGAGCCTGCAGTTGGTCCGCGCGACCAAGCAGGAAGCGAAGCGGGCGGCCAAGAAGTAGGCCGGATCCTCCTGCGCGAGACGCCGGTCTTTTGACAGGATGCGTTGACCGCATGGCGGGCGGGGCTTCCGTCCGCGCATGCCGATCGCCCATGATGTAGGGCAGATCTGCGCTACCAATCACAGTTATGGAGATGTGCCTCGTGGGAGACGCTGGCACGCGACGGAGGTGCCGACCATGAGCGCCGAAACCTCCGTGCCCCGGCCCCGGGAGCCCGGTTTGGACATATCAGACTCCGACCTCTTCAGAGGCCTGATGTCGGAGGCGCCGTTTGCCTTCGCATTTTTCAACCCGGATGGGCGTTTCGTCCGGGTCAACTCCACCTTTACCGAGCTGACCGGCCATCCTGTCGAGTTGCATCTTGACCGCCAACCGTCCGAGCTGCTGCCGGCCGACCTGACCACCATGATCGATGGGGCGCTGCGCCGGATCGCCGACGAGTCGCTGCCGGTCACCGACCAGCGGATCAGGACCCGCGCTGGGAACGGCGACACCCGTCACTGGACGGTGTCGTTCTACCCGATGCGCGGCGACGACGGCGTCGTCGGGACGGCGTTCTTCGGCGTGGACGTGACCGAGCGGCAGCTGAACGAGGAGGTGCTGGAGCGCAGCGAGGAGCGCTATCGCTCGCTGGTGGAGTCGCAGCAGCAGCTCGTGTGGATCACATCGCCCAGCGGCGCGGTCGCCGAGGACGCGCCCCAGTGGCGGGCCATCACCGGCCAGGGGCTGGAGGAGTACCTCGCGCACGGGTGGCTGGACGCGGTGCACCCGGACGACCGCCCCGGCACCGAGGAGGCGTGGCGCGAGGCGCTGCGCGGCCGGACGATGTTCGAGTGGAGCTACCGGGTGCGCACCCGGGCCAGCGGCTACCGGCACTTCGAGGTGCGGGCCGTGCCCATCATCAGGCACGGCCGCGTGGTGGAGTGGGTCGGGGCGAACACCGACGTCACGCCGCAGCGCGAGGCCGAGGAGATGCGCGGCCGCCTCACCGACCAGCTCGGCGCCGCCGCGCTGCGCACCGCCCGCCTCCAGGGCGCGACCGCCCAGCTCGCCGAGGCGCTCACCGTCGAGCAGGTGGTGCAGGTCATCATCGACGTCGGCCGTACGGCCCTCGCCGCCGACCACTCGTCCGTGGCCCTGCTCGACCTGGATCGGGCGACGCTGAAGCTGATCAGCAGCGGCGGCACCCCGGACAACCGGGGCGAGGAGATCGACCTCGCGAACCCCAACGTGATGACGATGGCGGTCAACAGCCGCCGCCCGGTCTTCGCCGAGTCGCCGGACAGCCTGCGCGCCCAGCTCGTGGACGCGGGCGCCGACGAGGCGCAGATCTCCGGCTTCCTCACCCAGACGGACGAGCGGGCCTGGGTGGGCCTGCCGCTGCTGGCGGCCGGGCGGGCGCTCGGCGCGCTGCGGTTCTCGTTCACGCGGACCCAGAAGATCTCGCAGGAAGACGGCGTCTTCCTGGAGGCTCTCGCCGGGCAGTGCGCCCTCGCGGTCGAGCGGGCCACGCTCTTCGAGCGCGAGCACAAGACGGCCGAGACGCTGCAGCGCAGCCTGCTGCCCGAGCGCCTGCCGGTGGTGCGGGGGATGACCCTCGCCTACCGCTTCCGCTCCGGCTCCCGTCACGTGCAGGTGGGCGGCGACTGGTACGACGCGTTCGTCCTGCAGGACGGCCGGGTGGCGGCCGTGGTGGGCGACGTCATGGGCAAGGGCGTCAAGGCCGCCGCCGGCATGGGCCGGATCCGCAACGCCATGCGCGCGCTCGCGCTGACCAACCCGCCCCCGGCCGCGGTGCTGACGGGGCTCGACCGCGTCTTCGAGGCGACCGAGGAGGAGGAGCAGGTCACCACCCTGGCGTACATGGTCGTCGAGCCCGGGACCGGGGAGGGCACGCTGGCCCTGGCCGGTCACCCGCCGCCGCTGCTGGTCTCGCCGCAGGGCGTCGGGCTGCTGCACGAGACCGAGCCGGGCACTCCGCTCGGCTGGGCCACGAGCCGCAAGCAGTTCCGGTTCTGCGTGCCGCCGGGTCACACCGCCGTTCTGTACTCGGACGGCCTGGTGGAGAACCGCAAGCGCGGGCTGGACGCCGGACTCAGGGAGCTTTCGTCCGTCGTGGCCGAAGCGCCCCCGGAGGTCCTGAGCAGCCCGAATATGCTGCTCGATTTCCTGGTGGACCACATGCTGTCCGGGTATGAACAGGACGATGATGTAACGGTACTCGCGGTCCACGTGCCACCGGCCACGAAGAGTGACTGAATGAATCAGGCATAACGGTTGCTTTCGGGTATCAGTGACCTCCTTCCGTACGCACTAGTGTCTCGGTCGGCCTAGGGTGGAGGAGCAACCGGCGGGACGCGGCCGTATCACGTACCGTGGCGTGCCACAATGGCATGTCGCGGTCTGCGCGACCTCACCACCGGAAAAGAAGAAGCACCTGGGTCCATTCTCGCCATGCGTTCGTTCGAGAGGTGTTCGTGTCGCCTGCAAGTTCGACTCGCTCGAAGCCGTCGGAGCTGAACGAGCCAGTGATTCAGCAGCTCCTCGAGCGTGGGCGCTCGCAGGGTTTCCTCGAGTCCGAGGATGTCCGCAAGGCCTTCGAGGAAGCGGACATCCCGATGTCGCAAGCCGCTGGATTCCTGCGCAGCCTCAGCAAGGAGGGTGTGACCGTCGTGGTGACGGCCGCCGACTCCGCGGCTCCCAAGCGTTCTCGAGGTCAAGCCAAGCGCCGCACCACCGCGCCCGTCAAGAAGACCACCAAATCCGCGGCGGCCAAGGAGTCGCAGCCGGAGACCGTGACCGCCGTGGTGACCGACTCCGCACCGGCCGCCAAGCCGGGGCCGAAGAAGCCCGCGCCGGCCAAGCCCGCGCCGCCCGCCGCCAAGGCCCCGGCCAAGCCCGCTCCGCCGAAGAAGGCCGCGCCCGCCAAGCCGGAGGCCCCCACCGCGGGTCCCGAGGGTAAGGCGCCCAAGGCCGACTCCAAGCCGAAGTCCGCCGACATCGCCGAGGACGACGAGGACATCGACCTCGAAGGTGACGTCGACATCGAGGACTTCGACATCGAGGTCGAGGACGTCGAGATCGACTCCGAGGCGGAGACCGAAGAGTCCGACACCGAGTCCGAGGGGGAGGCCGAGGGCGAAGAGCCCAAGGCCGAGGCGCTCGTCCAGTCCGAGGACGAGGTGCTGATCCTCACCGACGACGATGACGACGCGCCCGTCGCCCAGGTGGCGGCGGCCGGCGCCACCGCCGACCCGGTGAAGGACTACCTCAAGCAGATCGGCAAGGTGCCGCTGCTCAACGCCGAGCAGGAGGTCGAGCTCGCCAAGCGGATCGAGGCCGGCCTGTTCGCCGAGGAGCAGCTCGCCCAGGAGGTCGACAGCCTGCCCGTCGATGTCCGCGCCGAGCTGGAGTGGATTGCCGAGGACGGCCACCGCGCCAAGAACCACCTGCTGGAGGCCAACCTCCGGCTCGTGGTCTCGCTGGCCAAGCGGTACACCGGCCGCGGCATGCTGTTCCTGGACCTGATCCAGGAGGGCAACCTGGGCCTGATCCGCGCGGTCGAGAAGTTCGACTACACCAAGGGCTACAAGTTCTCCACGTACGCCACCTGGTGGATCCGGCAGGCGATCACTCGGGCCATGGCCGACCAGGCGCGGACCATCCGCATCCCGGTCCACATGGTCGAGGTGATCAACAAGCTGGCCCGCGTCCAGCGGCAGATGCTGCAGGACCTCGGCCGCGAGCCCACGCCGGAGGAGCTGGCCCGCGAGCTCGACATGACCCCTGAGAAGGTCATCGAGGTGCAGAAGTACGGCCGCGAGCCGATCTCCCTGCACACTCCGCTGGGTGAGGAGGGCGACAGCGAGTTCGGCGACCTCATCGAGGACTCCGAGGCCATCGTCCCGGCCGACGCCGTGAGCTTCACGCTGCTGCAGGAGCAGCTGCACTCCGTTCTCGACACGCTGTCGGAGCGGGAGGCGGGCGTGGTGTCGATGCGGTTCGGCCTCACCGACGGGCAGCCGAAGACCCTCGACGAGATCGGGAAGGTCTACGGCGTGACCCGCGAGCGGATCCGCCAGATCGAGTCCAAGACCATGTCGAAGCTGCGCCACCCGTCCCGTTCCCAGGTGCTGCGCGACTACCTGGACTGACGTCACCAGTCGATCGTCCCCCCGGCCACGCACCACCGGCCGGGGGGACGTTGACGTGTAGGAGCGTCCCGCAGTAGGCGGACGATCCAAGGGAGACGACTTAACACCGACGTAACCTCGCGGTAGCGCCACGAGCATGGCGACGCTCCTAGGCTCGCGCCTCATGGGAGTGATCGAAGTGGATCGGGCGCGTGCTCGGGGGCCACGAGTGATCCCGGACCGCCCTTGGGCGGACACCATGCTCGACGAGGCGGTCGAGGCCGCCTCCCGGGGCGACCTCAGACCGGCCGCGGCCGTCCTCGCGGACAGCAGGGGCGACCCGGAGACGCGGTCGCTGCGGGTGGAGGCGCTGTCGCGCACCGTCGCCGGAGCGAGCCGGTCGATAGAGGCGATGCTCGCCTACGACCAGGGCAATCCCGACCTCTGGCTGTGGCTCGGCCGGGCCCGCCTGGAGGAGGCCTGGGATCTGCGGCCCGACGTGCGGGCCAGGGCGGTGCAGGCGGACCGGCAGCACGCCTACCGGTCGGCGATGGAACAGGCCAGGCAGCCGCTGCTGACGGCGGCGGGGATCGCGCGGAGTGATCCGGTGCCGTGGGAGTGCCTGATGTGGCTGGCGATCGGGCTGGACCGGCCGCGCACCGACAAGGACGCGGTCTGGTACGAATGCTCCCGCCGGTGGCCGACGCTGTATTCGGGGGCCATGGCCCGCCTGATCACCCTGTCGCCCGGCTGGGGCGGAACCGCCGGGGAGATGCTCGGCTTCGCCCGCTCGGCCGCCGCGCACGCCCCGGAGGGCAGTCCGCTCCCGGCACTCGTGCCGCTGGCCCACTTCGAGATCGTCGCCGCCGCGCGCACCCCCATGTCGCGGGGCGGCTGGTTCTCCTTCGAGGCGCAGCGCGACATCGTCTCGGCCGCCGGCCACTGGGCGGAGCGGCGTCTCGGCGGGGCGCACCCGCGCTCGGTCGAGGCGCACAACATCTTCGGCGCCGCCTTCTACCTGTCCGACCTCCGGCGTCCGGCGCGCGGGCATCTCGCCAGGACGGGCGGCCGCTTCAGCCGGCTGCCCTGGTCGCATCTCGGCGATCCCGGGCAGCAGTATCGCCGGGCCTGCGCCCGGCTCAACCTCTGACTCACTCGTCCACGATCACGTCGAGGGTCCGCGGCCTTCCCCGGCCGGCCGGCGCGGCCAGTTCCACCCGATGCCCGAGGCCGGTCAGCAGGTCGGCCAGATCCCCGGCCGTGCGGGGCCGGTCGGGGGTCTCGACGAGCGCGCGGGCGACCACGCCCCGGGTGGCCTTCGCCATGTGGCTGACGACGGTCCGCTTTCCGGCCGCCTCCCGCAGCACCCGCACGGCCACGCCGCGTTCGCCGGGCTGCCAGGCGGCGGCGTACGTCGCGGAGCGCATGTCCACCACGAGCCCCTTCGTCGCGTCGAGCACCGCACTGATCGACGGCCGCCAGAACGCGGCCAGGCCGCCCATGGGCGGCAGCCGTACGCCCATGGACAACCGGTAGGGCGGCACGCGGTCGGACGGGCGCAGCAGGCCCCACAGCGCCGAGAACACGACGATTCTGCGGTCGGCCCGCCGCCGGGCCTCGGGGGAGAGGGTGGCCAGGCCCAGATTGTCGTACAGCACGCCCGTGTAGAGGGCGGCGACGGGCAGGGTGCGCGCCGTGGGAAGCGCCAGGTTGCGCTCGATCTCGCCGGCCTGCCCCTCCGACAGGCCGAGCACGTCGCGCGCCTCGGGCGTCCGGCAGAGCGAGACGAGGGCGTCGAGGACCTTCTCGCGCGGGGAGGCGAGTTCGGGGAAGCCGAGCCGGCGGACGGTGGAGGTGCCCCGCTCGGCCTTCCCCTCCGAGGGCGGAAGCAGGATGAGCACGGTTTCGCAGCCTACTGCGCCCCGACCGGGAAACTCTCCCGATCGGGGCGCAGCCCCTGAAGGGTGGCGTCGCTCACTCGCGGCCGGTGTCCACCGCCTTGAGCACGGCCTCCGCGATCGAGCGCGGGTCCACGCCGAAGTGCCTGCGGACCGCCTCGCGGGTGCCCGACAGCCCGAACCCGTCGGTGCCGAGCGAGGTCCAGGGCCGGTCGATCCACGGGCTGATCTGGTCCGGCACCGCGCGCATCCAGTCGCTGACCGCGATCACCGGTCCCTCGGTCCCGGCCAGGGCCTGCCGGATGTACGGCACGCCCGTGGTGGCCATGGCGTCGCGGCGCAGCTCGCTCCAGGAGGTGACCGACCACACGTCCACACCCAGGCCGTACTCCTCCCGGAGCAGCCGCTGCGCGTCCAGCGCCCAGTGGATCGCGGTGCCGCTGGCCAGCAGGTGGGCCTGGCCGCCACCGTCGGAGTACCGGTAGATCCCCCGGAGGATGCCCTCCTCCACGCCCTCGGGCATGGCGGGCTGCGGCATCGGCTCGTTGTAGACGGTCAGGTAGTAGAACACGTCCTCGCCGCCGGGGCCGTACATGCGCCGGAGCCCCTCACGCACGATCGTCCCCACCTCGTAGGCGAAGGCGGGATCGTAGGCCAGGCACGCCGGGTTGGCGGAGGCGAGCAGCTGCGAGTGGCCGTCGGCGTGCTGCAGGCCCTCCCCGGTCATCGTGGTCCGGCCGGCGGTGGCGCCGACGAGGAACCCGCGCCCGAGCTGGTCGGCCAGCGCCCACATCTGGTCGCCGGTGCGCTGCCAGCCGAACATCGAGTAGAAGATGTAGAAGGGGATCATGGCTTCGCCGTGGGTGGCGTAGCTGGAGGCCGCGGCCGTGAACGACGCCATCGATCCGGCCTCGGTGATGCCCTCAAGCAGGATCTGCCCCTCGGTCGCCTCCTTGTACGCCAGCAGCAGGTCCCGGTCGACGGACTCGTAGCGCTGGCCGAGGGGGGAGTAGATCTTGGCGGTGGGGAACAGCGACTCCATGCCGAACGTCCTGGCCTCGTCGGGCACGATCGGCACCCAGCGGCGTCCCGTCTCCGGCTCCTTCATCAGGTCCTTGACCAGGCGGACGAAGGCCATCGTCGTGGCGACCGGCTGCTTCGAGCCCTTCTCCAGGGCCTTGAACGGCGCCTCGCCCGGGGCGGGCAGCGGGGTGTGGGAGACCGTGCGGCGGGGGACGGGCCCGCCCAGGGCGCGGCGCCGCTCGGCGGCGTACCGTGCCTCCGGGGAGTCCGGGCCGGGATGGATGTACGGCGGGAGGCCGTCGTCGAACGCCTCGTCCGGCACCGGCAGGCCGAGCCGGTCGCGCAGCGCGCGGAACTCGTCCTGGGTGAGCTTCTTCATCTGGTGGTTGGCGTTGCGCGCCTCGATGCCCGCACCGAGGGTCCAGCCCTTCACGGTCTGCACGAGGATCACCGTGGGCGCGCCGCGGTTGTCGAGGGCCCTGCGGTAGGCCGCGTACACCTTCTGCGGCTCGTGGCCGGCCCGGGATCCGCCGACGATGCGCCGCAGGTCCTCGTCCGAGTGCGGCACGTCCAGGCCGTGGAACAGCCGCTCCCTGATGTAGTCGCCCGTCGACGCGGCGAACGTCTGGAACTGCCCGTCCGGCACCTCGCCCAGCCGGGCCACCAGTTCGTCCGAGCCGAGCAGCCCGTCCCACTCCCGGCCCCACAGCGCCTTGACGACGTGCCAGCCCGCGCCCCTGAAGACGCCCTCCAGCTCCTGCACGATGCGGGTGTTGCCGCGCACCGGTCCGTCGAGCCGCTGCAGGTTGCAGTTGATCACGAACGTGAGGTTGTCGAGCCCTTCGCGGGCGGCCAGGGTGATGGCGGCCGTGGACTCCGGCTCGTCCATCTCGCCGTCGCCGAGGAAGGCCCATACGTGGCTGCGCGAGGTGTCCTTGATGCCGCGATTGTGCAGATAGCGGTTGAACCTGGCCTGATAGATCGCGTTGAGCGGGCCGAGGCCCATGGAGACGGTGGGGAACTGCCAGAAGTCCGGCATGGACCGCGGATGCGGGTACGAGGGGAGCCCGCCCTCGGGCTCGCGCCTGAACAGGTCGAGCTGGGCTTCGCTCAGCCTGCCCTCGAGGAAGGCCCGCGCGTAGATGCCGGGGGAGGCATGGCCCTGGAAGTAGACCTGGTCGTGGCCGCCCTGGAAGAAGTGGTTGAAGCCCACCTCGTACAGCCAGGCGGCCGAGGCGTAGGTCGCCAGGTGGCCGCCGAGCCCCAGCCGGCTTCCCCTGGTTATCATCGCTGCGGCGTTCCACCTGTCGTACGCCGCGATGCGTTCCTCCAGCTCCAGGTCACCGGGGTAGCCGGGCTCCTCGGAGGTGGGGACGGTGTTGATGTAGCGGGTGGTCGTCGCCAGCCGCTTCAGCAGGTAGTCGGCCCGTTCTGGGCCTGCTGCACGGCGGACCGCCTCGAGGGATTCGAGCCATTCGGCGGTCTCCTGCGGGTCCAGGTCTTCTTCCATGAATCCATTAAACACCCTAATGATCGATCATAGGATGTATGGTGCCCCCTATCATCGGACCCGTGGAACCCGTCCTGCGATCGCCGCTTCGCGACCAGATCCGGCAAACGGTACTCGACGGCCTGATGCATGGTCGATGGAAGCCCGGGGACCGCATCGTGGAGCGGCGGATGGCGGCCGAACTCGGCGTCAGCCAGGCCCCGGTGCGCGAGGCGCTGCGCGAGTTGGACGCGCTCAGGCTCATCGAGTCGTCGCCCAACAAGGGCGCGCGGGTCCGCGGGCTCACCCGGAGCGACCTCCGCGAAGTGTACGAGGTGAGGGCGGGCCTGGAGGAGACGGCCGTCCGGCTGGGCAGGCCTCCCGTGGAGGCGTTGCGCACACACCTCGGCCGCCTGGGCGACGCGGTGGCCGGCGGTTCCCTGCACGATCAGGTGCGGCACGGCGTGGCCTTCCACCGGGAGATCGTCAAAGCCTCGGGCAACGAGGTGCTGCTGTCGGTGTGGGAGTCGCTCGGCATCGAGGTGTGGTCCCACCTGTCGATCCGCCTGTTCCGGCACCCGCACGAGAACGTCGCCGACCACGAACCCCTGCTGGAGGCCTTCGAGCGGGACGACCCCGAGGTGGGCGTCCTGCTCCGCGAGCACGTGCTCGGCTACGCCCCGGCCGAGCCCGGAGACGCGATCTAGCCCTTCCGCCCGGTCATGGCGATGCCCTGCACGAAGTGGCGAGGGCGTCCCAGCCGGAGGTGTCGATACCGGCAGGGGCCACCCCGGCGTCAACTGGACACGGGATCCAAACCCGCGCAGCGCAGGTCAACTAGGCTGCGGCGGATGAGCGAGGTGAATGCGGAAATCGCACGGTTCGACCTGCTGGTCGACGCGGCATGGCCGGCGCCGGGACGGGCCGAGGACGGCGGCTGGGTCTACCGGCACGCGGGCGGTGTGACGAAACGGGCCAACTCGGTGCTGCCGCTGGGAGAGCGCGCGGATCTGCCGGAGGCGGTCGACCGGGCCGAGCGCTTCTACGCGGGCATCGGGCAGCCCTGCGTGTTCTCGGTCGGCATGGGCGCCTCGCCGGGCCTCGACGACGAACTCGGCCGCCGGGGCTATCGCCTCGTGGACCCCACCCTGGTGATGACCAGTCCGATTTCCGGAGACGAGGCCGCCGTCGGCGCGGCGGTGGAGGACCGGCCGTCGGAACGGTGGCTGCGCACCTGGTGGAGCGTGGACGGCGGGCGCCATCGCGACACCGGGGAGGGCCCGGCGCGGACGTGGGGTGAGCGCATCCTCGGCGGGGTGCCCGCCGGGTACGTCCTCCTCGAGGAGGGCGCGGTGGGAAGGGGCGTGCCGCAGGGGCGATGGCTCGGGATCTACTGCATGGCGGTCGAGCCGCACGCCAGGCGGCGCGGGCTGGGCGCGGCCGTGCTGCGCACCCTGCTCGCGTGGGGGTGGCAGTGTGGCGCGGACAGCGCGTACCTGGTGGTGACGGAGGCCAACGGCGGCGCCCGCGCGCTCTACGAGCGTGAGGGGTTCGCCGTCGCCGGCCGCTATCACTACCGGGTGCGGTCCTGACCCGCCGGCGCCACCGCCGCGGACCCCGGGGGAAACGGGGAACGGCGGTCGCGCCGGGCGGGCGGCCCGGGTCGGCGGCTTATGCCGATGGCCTATATGGCGACGGCGCGCGGAGCCGACGTCGTCGTCTGCGCTCCGGCACGCCGTCTATGGGGTCAGCGCTCGCCGTCAGGGGCGATCGCGGGGGATTCACTGAGTCGGGCCGACTCGTCCTGGATCTCAGCACCTTTGTCGCGCAGCACAGTCACGTGCTGACGCCCGTGGTGGGCGCAGAACAGCAACTCCCCACCCACGGGCAGGGTCGCGCGGATGTAGGCCTGAGCACCGCACCGGTCGCACCGGTCCAGGGCCGTCAGCGGCTTGATGGGGGCGAGAGCTCCAGTCACGTATCGCCTTTCGGGTCGCCCCACGCTGTGGGGACGTTGGCGTCAGTCACTTGGGACAACATCTAACCGGATACGGGCCTTCCCAATCATGCTGCGACTACGCCGAGAGCAGAATGATCCGTAAAGTGACGGGGATCACAGCGAAAGTGCCGGTCATTGTGCTGCGCCTGGCAAGCTTGTGCGCGTACAAACATGAGTGGCGTTAAGCTGCGTACGCGTGTTCGATTGATAAGTAGGAGTTGGGTGTGACTGCGGTTCGCGCGGAGACGGGGTACACCGCCCGTCACCTCTCTGTGCTGGAAGGCCTGGAGGCCGTCCGCAAGCGCCCGGGGATGTATATCGGCTCCACGGACACGCGCGGCCTCATGCACTGCCTGTGGGAGATCGTGGACAACGCGGTCGACGAGGCGCTCGGAGGCTACTGCACCCGGATCGAGGTCGAGCTGCACGCCGACGGCTCGGTCGAGGTGCGTGACAACGGGCGCGGCATTCCCGTCGACGTCGAGCCCAAGAGCGGCCTGGCCGGCGTAGAGCTCGTCTACACGAAGCTCCACGCGGGCGGCAAGTTCGGCGGCGGATCCTACGGCGCATCCGGCGGTCTGCACGGCGTGGGCGCCTCGGTGGTCAACGCGCTGTCCTCGCGTGTCGACGTGGAGGTCGACCGCGACGGCAAGGTCCACCAGATCAGCTTCCGCCGGGGCGTGCCCGGCGTGTTCGACGGCGACGGCCCGACCGCCAAGTTCCGCAAGAAGTCCGGCCTGCGCGACGGCGGCCCGGCCCCGCGCAACACCACCGGCACCCGCGTGCGCTTCTGGGCCGACCGGCAGATCTTCCTGCCCGAGGCGGAGGTCTCGCTCGACGAGATCCATGTGCGGTTGCGCCAGACGGCCTTCCTGGTGCCGGGGCTCACGCTCGTGGTGCGCGACGTCCGCGGCGAGGAGCCGGTCGAGGAGACGTTCCGCTTCGACGGCGGCATCAGCGAGTTCACCGAGTTCCTGTCCAGGGACGAGGCCGTGTGCGACGTGCTGCGACTGCAGGGCGAGGGCCACTTCCACGAGACGGTCCCCGTGCTCGACGACCAGGGCCACATGACGCCGACGGAGATCGAGCGGGAGCTCACGGCCGACGTCGCGATCCGCTGGGGGAAGGGCTACGAGACGACCGTTCGCTCGTTCGTGAACGTGATCGCCACGCCGAAGGGCGGCACCCACGTCGCGGGCTTCGAACGGGCGCTGGTCCGCACGATCAACGAGCAGCTCAGGGAGACCCGGCTGCTGAAGAACGGCGACGAGCCGGTGACCAAGGAGGACATCCTCGAAGGGCTGACCGCGGTCGTCACCGTGCGGGTGCCCGAGCCGCAGTTCGAGGGCCAGACCAAGGAGGTGCTCGGCACCTCCGCGGCCAGCCGCATCGTCGCCCATGTGGTCACCCGTGAGCTCAAGGCGCTGTTCGCCAACCCCAAGCGGGGGCAGAAGCAGCAACTGCGCGCGGTGCTCGAAAAGGTCGTGGCCGCGGCCAAGGCCCGCATCGCCGCCCGCGAGCACCGCGACAACCAGCGGCGCAAGTCGGCCCTGGAGAACTCGGCGCTGCCCGCCAAGCTGGTCGACTGCCGCAGTGACGACGTCGACCGCAGCGAGCTGTTCATCGTCGAGGGCGATTCCGCACTGGGCACGGCCAAGCTCGCCCGCGACTCGGAGTTCCAGGCGCTGCTGCCGATCCGGGGCAAGATCCTGAACGTGCAGAAGGCGTCGGTCGCCGACATGCTCAAGAACGCCGAGTGCGCCGCGATCATCCAGGTGGTGGGCGCCGGGTCCGGCCGTTCGTTCGACATCGAGTCGGCCCGCTACGGCAAGATCATCCTGATGGCCGACGCGGACGTGGACGGCGCGCACATCCGCTGCCTGCTGCTCACGCTCTTCCACCGCTACATGAAGCCGATGGTCGAGGCCGGGCGGGTGTTCGCCGCGGTGCCGCCGCTGCACCGCATCGAGGTCACCAACCCCGGGCGGGGCCAGGACAAGTACATCTACACCTACAGCGACGCGGAGCTGCACAAGGTCCTGCGCGACCTGGAGCGGCGCGGCAAGCGCTGGAAGGACCCCGTGCAGCGTTACAAGGGCCTCGGTGAGATGGACGCCGACCAGCTCGCCGAGACGACCATGGACCCCCGCCACCGCGTCCTGCGCCGCGTGCGGATCGAGGACGTGGAGGATGCCGAGCACATCTTCAGCCTCCTCATGGGCAGCGACGTGGGTCCGCGCCGCGAGTTCATCATCGGCAGCGCCGCCGAGGTGGACCGCGACCACATCGACGCCTGACGACCGCCGGGCACCGAGGGGACGCCCTTCCCTGGGGGAGGAGGTGCGGACGCATGCATCCCTACCCGAGTCGGCTCAGGCCGATCTGACGGGTGGTGTCCGCAATCGGCCAGTATCCGCACACGGTCGCGCTGCCGCAGACCTTGGCGTCGCCTGGGAAAGGCGGTGAACCCCCTTCCGGCCGGGCCCCTGCCCCGACCGGGCTCTCTGGTGTGCTCCGGACCTTTCCGGGCTGCGTGAGGTGTGATAGCCGGAGGTCGCGTCAGGGCTTGACCTCGCGCAGGCGCCCGGTCTCGACCTCGTAGACGAACCCCCGCACCGAGTCCTTGTGCGGGATGAACGGGTCGGCCGTGATTCTGTTGATCGACTGGATGACGTCCGCGTCGAGGTCGGAGAACGCCTCGGCGGCCCAGTCAGGCTTGATCCCGACCTCGGCCTGGATGCCCCGGCGGAAGTCGTCGTCGGTGAAGGTCAGCATGCCGCAGTCCGTGTGATGGATGAGGATGATCTCCCGCGTGCCGAGCAGGCGCTGGCTGATGGCGAGGCTGCGCCGCTCGTCCGCGGTCACCACGCCGCCGGCGTTGCGGATGACGTGAGCGTCGCCCTCGGTCAGCCCGAGCAGGCCGTACACGTTCAGCCGTGCGTCCATGCAGGCGAGGACGGCCACTCCGCGTGCCGGGGGCAGCGGCAGGTGTCCCTTGTCGAAGCCCGCGGCGTACCGCTCGGCCTTGGCGAGGAGTTCGTCGGTGACGCTCATGAGGTGTCCCTTCTGGTCGCGCGAGTCGCTGGCCCCACTTTTGCCGGTTATCCCTACCAAGTCAATAGGAATAATGACCGTCTGTGATACGAGAGTGCCCGACGGTCATCTGTGATCATGGATCTCATGACATCACTCGATCACGACCGGAAGAGCCATGCGACCGTGCGGCCGCTCACCGCTGAGGACATCCCCTGGACGCGAGAGTTGTTCACCGAGCGGTGGGGAGGAGTCGTATCGGTCAGCCGGGGCGTCGCCCACGACACGACGGCGCTGCCCGGATTCGTCGCGCTGCTCGACGGGGAGCGCGCGGGCGTCGCCACCTACAGAATCGCCGGCGGGGAGTGCGAACTCGTCACGCTCGACTCCGTACGCGAAGGCGCCGGAGCGGGCACCGCCCTCGTCGACGCCGTGGCCGGAGCGGCGCGCGCCGGGGGCGCGGCTCGGCTGTGGCTGGTGACGACGAACGACAACCTCCGCGCGCTGCGCTTCTACCAGCGGTATGGCTTCGACCTCGTCGCCGTGCACCGCGACGCCGTCGCACGCTCGCGCGAACTCAAGCCGTCGATCCCCGAGATCGGTCTCGACGGCATCCCCCTCCGCCACGAGCTCGAACTCGAACTGCCTTCGCGTCTGCTCCGGCTCAGCCCGACTCGATCTCCAGAGTGCTGACCCGGTTGCGGGCCTCCAGCATGCCCTCCCGGTAGAGGTCGTCCCACGCGGGGTCGTCGTCGCGGATGGCCTTGACCGTCTGCCTGGTCAGCTCCACCGGCCCGTTGGGGCCGGGAGCCACCTTGCGTACGACGATCAAAGTCCACCCGTTCTCCATGACCGTGTCGGTCTCCCAGCGGGCCGAGCCGGCCGCCTCGCGCCGGGACGCCGGTTTACCGCCGCGGGCGAGCGTCACGAGCAGATACACGAGCACGGCGATGACGATGAGTGTCACCGGAAGGGCGAGCAGGCGCATCGGGGGTCCGGCTCCCTACTTGGTGGGCAGAGCGACCCCTCCAGTATTGCCCGGCGCGTACACCGTGATGCCCTGGGGCAGGGCCTTCAGCTTCTCGATCTCCGCGCATGTGGGGCACTTGTTATAGCCGTCCTGCCGGGCCTTGTTGGCGTCCGCCTCCGCGCGCGCCTGGGCGACCTTCGCCTGCGCCTCGGTGACCTTCGCGAACGCGGCCTGCGCCTGGTTGACCGCCTCCTGGACCTCGGTCGGCAGGGTCACCCGGGAGAGGTTGAAGTGGATGCCGGTGAGGAAGTCGGCGCCGAGGGTCGCCTTGAGGTCCTCGGCCAGGCTCGTGTTCACCGCTTCCTGGATCTTGGCGATGTTCGCGTTGTTGCCCTGCTGCGGCACGCCTCCGGTCTGCTGGCCGCCGCTGTTGTTCTGCACGAGCGCGCAGGAGGAGACCAGTTGAGCGCAGCGGAAGTTGTTGATCTGGGTGCGCAGGTCGTTGTCGATCACCGGCCGGATGATCTGGTCGAGGAAGGCCGACCAGCCCTCGTCGCCCTCCCAGGGGTAGTAGGTCCCGCCGTTGGTGCTGCGGAACTTGCGCGTGCCGAACTTGTCGTCGAACGACTTCAGCGTCTGGTGGTCGAGGTTGAGGCCGAAGTAGAGCGTGCCCTCGATGCCCATGTTGACGCCGTCGCCGCTCGGCACGTTGACCACGTCGACGCCGGACCTCTCGCCGTGGCCGGCGTCGGAGGTGATCGTGTAGAACCGCTGCTGCGCCGGATAGCGGTGCATCTGGGACCACCAGCCGATCCAGGTCACGCCAGAGCCCGGGTCGATGACCTGGCGAACCTTGTTGTCGTCGAGCGGCCCGCCGTCGCGCACGACCGCCACCTCGCCGCCGCTGGTGCGCTCGAACCCGCTGAACGCGCCGATCAGAGACGGCGCTCCGACCACGATGAGCGCGAGGATCACCAGGATGGCGATGCGGCGGAAGGACCGGCGTGACGTGCCGCCGGAGGCGGAGGGAGTGCGGCTGGGCATATGGGCTCCTTGGGGGGCGCCTCGGGACCGGTTGCGGTACCGGGGAAAAGCTCACGTGTCGTCGGCCAGGACAACGTAGCAGTCTGGTGCTCCGGTTCCGGGACGGCCGATGGTCGGGAGAAGGCGCCCAACCGCCCCCGTACGGCAGACCGGGCGGCCCGCCGTACGGGGTGGGGTTCAGAACTCGACGGGCTGGAGCCGTCCCGTGTGCACGTCGTACAGCGCGCCGCCCACAACGAGGTCATCGGGCAGGTAGGGGCTGGACTTGATGCGGGTGATGTCGTGCCACAGCGCGGCCCGCTGGTCGGGGACGGTCTGGAAGTCGAGGCTGCGGGTGTCGACGCCGTAGTCGGCGGCGATGAGGTTGTGCACGTCCTCGTCGGTCGACTTGGACATCCGGCAGTCGGTGTGCGGCATCACCAGCACACGGTCGACGCCGAGCAGGTAGACGGCGAGGACCAGGGTCCGCAGCACGTCGTCGGTCACCCGCGCGCCCGCGTTGCGCAGGATCTTCGCGTCGCCCGCGGTCAGGCCGAGCAGCCCGAGCGGGTCGATGCGTGAGTCCATGCACGTCACGACCGCGAGCCCACGCGCCGCGCGGCCAGTGAGCCCGGAGTGGGTGAAGGTGCTGGCGTACTTCTCGTTGGCGTCCAGCAGATCGTCGAAAGCTCCGCTCATGTCACAGATGTTGCCCGATGCCCTCCAGCCGGTCATGCAGGGGGGCGGGCTTTTGGGCGTTCCCGGCGGCTGGCGATTACCCGCGACACCAGTATAAGGTTTTCACCGGTGTTCAACCGCGGAGGAGAAGAGGTCACCATGAGCGCTGTCGCACGTGTGCACTCGGTCGTGCTCGACTGCCCGGAGCCGAAGGCACTGGCCGGCTTCTACGCCGGGCTGCTCGGCTGGGACGTCGCCGACGAGGAGGAGGACTGGGTCACGCTCGCCGGCGACCAGACCCGGATCGCCTTCCAGCGGGTCCCCGAGTACGTGCCCCCGGTCTGGCCGTCCGCCGAGCACCCGCAGCAGTTCCACCTCGACCTGAGCGTGGAGGACATCGCCGAGGCGGAGAAGCGGGTGCTCGCCCTGGGGGCCGTCAGGCACGAGCACCAGCCGGGCGAGGGCGGCTGGACGGTCTTCCTCGACCCGGCGGGGCATCCGTTCTGCCTGGTCACCGAGTGAGCTGACGCCTCAGCCCAGGGGGCCGGCGGCGGCCTTCGCCCGCGGCGTGCGCGCGAGGCGCCGCAGGACGAGAAGGCCGCCGATTCCCGGTAGCCAGGCCAGCGCCTTGCCGGTCAAGTCGCATCCGGCGTCGCGGACGGCGGCCACGACGACGACCAGGTATGCGCAGCCGTGCAGGGGGCCGACGAGCGAGGAGACGGCCGGCAGGTGCACGGTGGCCAGATTGGCCAGGAGGACCGCCAGGGACCCCAGCTCGACGGCGGCGGCGACGCGCAGGGCGGAATGAGGGCGTGGCATGGTCAGACTCCCGTGGTCGAGCCGGGGCGGACGATCATCAGCACCGTGACGGCCGCCCACAGCAGGTTGAAGACGCCGGTCAGCATGGCGAGACTCGCCACCCCGCCGCCGGCGTCGGCGGGCGTGGAGTCCCCGGCGGCGAGCCGGGCGAGGACGGCGTCCTGGCGCGGCAGGACCGCCAGGGTAAGGACTCCGGCCGCCGCGGCGGTGAGCAGGATGGACGCGATCACCCACGCGTCGCGCAGCACGCCGAGGCTGCTCGCCGTGGCGAACCCGAAAACCGGTACGGCCAGGCCCGCGACGGCGTAGACGCGGCAGATGCGATGCAGGACGCGGAGCGCGGCCACGCCGCCGGTCTGTGTGCCCTGCTCCGCCGCGTCCTGGTCCGCAGTGCCCCGATCCGTCGCGCCCCGATCCGTCGCGCCCCGATCCGGCAAGCGACGTGCGGCGGCGGGAAACATGCTCGCCGCCACGGCGACCGGGCCGACCGCGAGGATCGCGGCGAGGACGTGAACGGTCAGGAGGAATTTCGTCATCGTGCCCGATCCCCGATCAGCGGGCGGCGGGCGCGTCCCATGAGCCCGGGCAGGCCGGTCGCGAGAGCGCACCCGGGGGTCCGCGCGAACATCGCGGCCGCCCCCAGGGCCTCGCACGGCGTGAGAACACCCAGGGGATCGCACCCGTCGAACAGCACGAACTGGCCCGGCATCGCATTCTCTCCTTGTCATCGGCGGTGCGGTCACCAACCGTAGGAGTACGGCCCGGGCCGATCCCAGAGGCGAGAACGACAAAGACCAACGGATTCTCGCCAACTATCCTCGCCTGGGGATTTGCGAATCAGCACTGGATATATCGCTGGCGGGATCCCGTCTATCGTGGCGATCGTGCACACCGTGGCGATCCTGGCACTGGACCATGTCGTGCCGTTCGATCTGGCGACCCCCATCGAGGTGTTCGGGCGCACCCGTCTGCCGGACGGCCGGAGCCCCTACAGGGTGCGGGTGTGCGGGCCCGCCCCCGAAGTGGAGACAGACGCGTTCGCCCTGCGCGTGCCGTACGGCGTGGACGCGCTGGCCGAGGCCGACACGGTCATCGTCCCCGGCCGCTCGGAGCGGGCGGGGCCGCCCCCGCCCGAGGCGCTGGAGGCGCTGCGCGACGCGGCCTCGCGGGGCACCCGCCTCGCCTCGATCTGCGTGGGCGCGTTCACACTCGCGGAGGCCGGGCTGCTGGACGGCCTGCGGGCGACCACGCACTGGGCGGCGGCGCCCGTGCTGGCCCGGCGGTTCCCGCTCGTGGACGTGCGGCCTGACGTGCTCTACATCGACAACGGGCAGGTGCTGACCTCCGCGGGCGCGGCCGCCGGGCTCGACCTGTGCCTGCACATGATCAGGCGCGACCACGGCTCGGCCGTCGCGGCCGACGCCGCCCGCCTGTCGGTGATGCCGCTGGAGCGGGAGGGCGGTCAGGCCCAGTTCATCGTCCACGAGCACCCGCCGGTGCCCAGCGGTTCGGAGCTGGAGCCGGTGCTGGCGTGGATCGAGGACAACCTCGGCCGCGACCTGACCCTGCGGGAGATGGCGGCCCGCGGCGGGATGAGCGAGCGGACGTTCAGCAGGCGCTTCCGCCAGCAGACCGGCACCACGCCGCTGCAGTGGCTGCTGCGCGCCCGGGTCCGGCGGGCGCAGTATCTGCTGGAGAACACCGGCCACGGCATCGAGCGCATCGCCGCACAGGCTGGTTTCGGGTCGCCGACCGCGTTCAGGGAACGGTTCAAGCGGGTCGTGGGGACCACGCCGCAGGCGTACCGCTCCTCGTTCCACTCCTCGTCTCGGGAGAGCCCCGCCGCCACCTGAGCGCCACGCAAGGGCGCCGGGGCGGCGGCGGGAAGCTACGAGACTACGAGACCGGCTCTTCGCCTCCGGTGTCGCCCGTGGTGGCCATGCCGCCCTCCGTCGCGGCGGCCTCCTCGTCGCCGTCAGCGCCGAGCGCGCCGCCGATCGCGGCGATGGCGTGCACGAGGCGCAGCCCCGAGCCGTCGCGGCGGCCGAGCTCCTCGGGCAGCGGCACCGGCTTGCCGGTCGAGGACACGGCCTTGACCGGCGCAGGGCCGGCGTAGGCGAGCAGCAGGACGTCCTCGCCCTTCAGGAAGCGCTGGGCGCGCACGCCGCCGGTCGCCCGCCCCTTGGGCGGGAATTCGGCGTAGTCGGAGACCTTGCCCGCGCCCATCTGCGTGCCGGGCAGGGCGGTGGAGGAACCGGCGATCGTCACCACACGCGCCTCCCGCGTGGGATCGACCGCGCCGAAGAAGACCACCTTCGCGCCGCCGTCGAGGCGCACGCCCGCCATGCCGCCCGCGGGACGTCCCTGGGGCCGCACGACGGAGGCGGGGAAGCGCAGGAGTTGCGCGTCGCTGGTGATGAACACCAGGTCGTGGTCGGCGGAGGTCAGCTCGACCGCGCCGACCACCACGTCGCCGTCCCGCAGTCCGATCACCTCGAACTCGTCGCGGTTGACGGGATATTCGGGCGCGACCCGCTTGACCACGCCCTGGCTGGTGCCGAGCGCGAGCCCCGGGCCGTCCGGGTCGAGCGAGCCCAGCCCGACGACCCTCTCGTCCGATTCGAGGGCGACGTACTCCGACACCGGATGCCCGCCGGCGAGCGAGGGCGGATTGGCCGAGGGCGGCAGCGCGGGCAGGTCGAGCACCGAGACCCGGATCATCCGGCCCTGGGAGGTCACCACGCCCACCTCGCCGCGCACGGTCGAGCGGACCACCGAGACCAGCACGTCGTGCGCCGTCCGGTCGCCCTCGCCGGAGACCGGCGAGGCGTCGGTCGTACGGGCGAGCAGGCCTGTGGACGACAGCAGCACCAGGCAGGGATCGTCGGCCACCTCCAGCGGCACGACGGCGGCCCTGGCGGCCTCCGACGACTCCAGCAGGACCGTGCGGCGCGGCGTGCCGTACGTCTTGGCCACCTCGGCCAGCTCGGACGACACGACCTTGCGCAGCCGGTCCTCCGAGCCGAGGATCTCGTTCAGCTCGGCGATGTCGGCCTGGAGCTGCTCCTTCTCGCGGTCGAGCTCCAGCTTGTCGTAGCGGGTGAGGCGGCGCAGCGGGGTGTCGAGGATGTAGTTGGCCTGGATCTCGCTCAGCTCGAAGGTCTCCATGAGCCCCGCGCGGGCCTGCGCGGTGTCGTCCGAGTTGCGGATGACCCGGATGACCTGGTCGATGTTGAGCAGCGCGATGATGAGGCCGTCGACGAGGTGGAGCCGTTCCTCGCGCTTGCGCAGCCGATAGAGCGACCGCCTGCGCACCACGTCGAGCCGGTGGTCCACGTAGACCGACAGCAGCTCGCGCAGGCCGAGCGTGCGCGGCTGGCCGTCGACGAGGGCGACGTTGTTGATGCCGAAGGTCTCCTCCATCGGCGTCAGCCGGTAGAGCTCCTCCAGCACGGCCTCGGGGTTGAAGCCGTTCTTGACCTCGATGACCAGGCGCAGGCCCTTGTGCCGGTCGGTCAGGTCCTTGAGATCGGCGATGCCGGTGAGCCTCTTCGCGTTCACCAGCTCTTTGATCTTGGTGATCACCCGCTCGGGGCCCACGTTGAACGGCAGCTCGGTGACGACGATGCCCTTGCGGCGCGGCGTGACCTGCTCGATCGTCGCCTTGGCCCGCATCTTGAAGGTGCCGCGGCCGGTCTCGTAGGCGTCCCTGACGCCGTTCAGGCCGATGATCGTGCCGCCGGTCGGCAGGTCGGGGCCCGGGACGAAGCGCATGAGCTCGTCGAGCGTCGCGTCCGGCTTCCTGATCAGGTAGCGGGCCGCCGCGACGACCTCGCCGAGGTTGTGCGGGGCCATGTTGGTGGCCATGCCGACCGCGATGCCGGAGGCACCGTTGACCAGCAGGTTGGGGAACGCCGACGGCATGACCGACGGCTCGGTCTCCTGGCCGTCGTAGTTGGGCTTGAAGTCGACGGTGTCCTCGTCGATCGACTGCACCATGAGCATGGCGGCCGGGGCGAGGCGGGCCTCGGTGTACCGCATCGCCGCGGGCAGGTCGTCGAGAGAGCCGAAGTTGCCGTGCCCGTCGACCAGCGGCAGACGCATCGAGAACGGCTGCGCGAGCCGTACGAGCGCGTCGTAGATCGCCGAGTCGCCGTGCGGGTGGAGCTTGCCCATCACCTCGCCGACGACGCGGGAGGACTTGACGTGCCCGCGGTCGGGCCGCAGGCCCATCTCGCTCATGGAGTAGAGGATGCGGCGCTGGACGGGCTTGAGTCCGTCGCGCGCGTCGGGCAGCGCGCGCTGGTAGATCACCGAATAGGCGTACTCAAGGAAGCTCGTCCGCATCTCCGCGGAGACGTCGATGTCGACGATCCGCTCCTCGAAGTCCTCGTCCGGCGGGGGTGTCGTCGTGCGTCGGGCCATGTCGTGGTTTCCTGCGTGTCGAGGAGCCGGGCCCCGGCCCGTCGGAGCCGGGGAAGGTCAACGTCGGTGGTGTGTCTCGAACATTCTGCCGAGAGTTCACCCTGTTCGCGACTCACCACCATACTGCCGGGCTCGTGCCCGCCGTCCGGCTTCCCCGACGGGACAGCCCTTCGCGGCCCGGGGACGGTCAGTCGCGGGGGCCGGAGCCGGGCCAGGGACCGGGCGTCTCGCCCTCGTCCTCGTCACCCGGCGCGTTCAGCTTCTCGTCGTAGATCTGGAAGCCCCGGGCCTTGTAGTTCGCCAGCGCCGCCGGGCCGTCGAGGGAGCAGGTGTGCACCCACACCCGCCGGGTGGCCTCCCGCCCCGGCCAGCGCTCGGCGAGGTCCCAGGCGCGGGCCGTGGCCTCGCCCAGCAGCCACCCGCCGAGGCCCTGCCCGATCGCGTACGGCAGCAGTCCGAAGTTGGTGATCTCGACCGTGCCGCCGTCCTGGGCCACCAGCTCGGCGTACCCGGCGGGGGTGCCGCGCACCCAGGCCACCCAGGTCTCGACGCCCGGCCGGTCGAGCCAGTCCCTCCACTGCTTCCAGGTCCACGGCAGCCGGTTGGTCCACTGCCAGTCGCCGCCCACTGCCGTGTAGAGGAAGCGGCTGAACTCGGGGCTGGGGACCTCGGCGCGGACGACCTGCGCGGGGATCGCGGGGGTCCGTCCCGGCCGCAGGCCGGCGGGGCTGGTCTGTTCGAGATACCAGGTGGTCACGTCCATAGCGGGACTCATCCAACCACGACGCCCGTCCGGGTCGGTCCGGCCGTGGCCGCCGGCGCCTCACGTGCGCGCTTCCATCGGCGCCACCTGTGAGGAGAATCGGCATGTGTGTCCCATTTGTCCGGTTAAAGTCGTTCTTCGATACCCTCCTCCCGGGAAAGGGAGGTGCTTCCGGGGTGTACGACGTCGTGAACCGGATGCTCAGGGCGATGAACGCGCACGATCTGGACGCGGTGTTGCGGTGCTACGCGCCGGGCGCGGTGGTGATCGGACCGGAGATGGAGGCGGGGGAGCCCGGGGAGATCGCTTCCTACATGCTGCAGATGTGGGACGGCTTTCCCGATCTGCGCTTCACCCTCTGGGAGACGGTCACCCTCGCGGACGCGGTCGCGACCGAGATGACGGCGGCGGGCACGCACACCGGGCCCTACCTGGTCGCCGGGGGCGACATCCTCGCCCCGACCGGCCGGGGCATCAACGTGCGCGTCTCCTGGTTCTGGCACCTGGAGGACGGCCTCATCCAGAGTCAGCGCTTCTACTACGACCAGCTCGAGATCTACGCGCAGCTCGGCCTGCGGTTGCCCCTGTGTTTCGGGGACGAGGGCGCCGGAAGCGGCGCGCCCGCAGACCGCGGCTAGTTTCCGCCCCGCCTCTCCCGGTCGCGGCGGAAACGGTCGGCAGGACCTGGTACCAATGGGCGGGTGGGCGAAGAAGAGGTGACGCTGCGGGAAGAGGCGGAGGCCCGGCTGCGGGCGCTCGCCGGCGATGGGGCGCGGCTGCGCGACGACCAGTGGGCCGCCATCAAGGCCCTGGTCATGGACCGCAGGCGGGCGCTGGTCGTGCAGCGCACCGGCTGGGGGAAGTCGGCCGTCTACTTCATCGCGACCGCGCTGCTGCGCGAGCTCGGCGAGGGACCCACGGTCATCGTCTCCCCGCTCCTGGCGCTGATGCGCAACCAGATCGCCGCGGCCGAGCGGGCCGGCATCCACGCCGAGACGATCAACTCGGCCAACCCCGAGGAGTGGGAGAAGGTCTACGGCCAGGTCGCCGAGGGCGCGGTCGACGTGCTGCTGGTCAGCCCCGAGCGGCTGAACAACCCCGACTTCCGCGACAACGTGCTGCCCGAGCTGGCCGGCAGCGCGGGTCTCCTGGTGATCGACGAGGCTCACTGCATCTCCGACTGGGGCCACGACTTCCGGCCCGACTACCGCAGGCTCCGCACCCTGCTGGCCGAGCTGCCGCCGGGCATCCCCGTGCTGGCCACGACGGCCACGGCGAACGCGCGGGTCACCCGCGACGTCGCCGAGCAGCTCGCCGTCATCCAGGAGTGGGACGAACTGCCCGGTGGCGAGGTGTTCGTCCTGCGCGGCCCCCTGGAGCGAGAGAGCCTCCACCTGAGCGTCGTACGGCTGGGCGGGGCGGACCAGCGGCTCGCCTGGCTGGCCAGGACGCTGCACGAGCTACCGGGCTCCGGCATCGTCTACACGCTGACCGTCGCCGCGGCCCAGGAGATCGCCGCGTACCTGCGCGAGCAGGGCCACACCGTGGCCTCGTACACCGGGCAGACCGAGCCGGCCGACCGGCTGGCGGCCGAGGAGGACCTGCTCGGCAACCGGGTCAAGGCGCTGGTGGCGACCTCGGCGCTGGGGATGGGCTTCGACAAGCCCGACCTGGGCTTCGTCGTCCATGTGGGCGCGCCCGCATCGCCCGTGGCCTACTACCAGCAGGTCGGCCGGGCCGGGCGCGGCGTGGAGCGGGCCGAGGTCATCCTGCTGCCCGGCCCCGAGGACCGGGAGATCTGGGCCTACTTCGCCTCGCTCGCCTTCCCTCCGGAGGGCGTGGTCAGGACGACGCTTGAGGCGCTGTCCGAGGGGGGAGTGCTGTCCACCGCCGCGCTGGAGACGAGGGTCGACCTCAGCCGGAGCCGCCTGGAGATGATGCTCAAGGTGCTCGACGTGGACGGCGCCGTACGCCGGGTCAAGGGCGGCTGGGAGGCCACCGGCGAGCCGTGGAACTACGACGCCGAGCGCTACGCCCGGGTGGCCGCCGAGCGCCGCGCGGAGCAGGAGGCCATGCTCGGCTACCTCGCGACCACCGAGTGCCGGGAGCAGTACCTGCGCCGCCACCTCGACGACGAGACCGCGACGCCGTGCGGCAGGTGTGACAACTGCACCGGCGCCCACCGGTCCGCCGAGGTGCCGGACGAGGCGGTCCGGGCCGCCCAGCAGCGGCTCGCGCGTCCCGGCGTCGAGATCGAGCCGCGCCGCCAGTGGCCCACCGGCCTGCCGGACCTGAAGGGGCGGATCAAGGCCGAGCTGTGCGCCGAGCCGGGCCGTGTGCTCGGCCGCCTGACCGACATCGGCTGGGGCACCCGGCTGCGCGACCTGTTCGCGGCGGGCGACGGGCCCGTTCCCGACGACGTGTTCGCGGCCGTGATCGAGGTGCTGAAGTCGTGGGAGTGGGAGCGGCGTCCGGTCGCGGTGGTCGCGATGCCGTCGGCCACGCGGCCCGCGCTGGTCGCTTCGCTCGCCGAGCGGCTCGCCCAGGTGGGCCGGCTGGAGTATCTCGGGACCCTCGGTTACCGCGAGGGGTCGCCCGCCGCCAGGCACAACAGCGCCCAGCGGGTGACGGCCATCCGGGGGACGCTCGCGATGCCGCGTGACGTGGCCGCGAGGATCGCGGCGGCGGGCGGGCCGGTGCTGCTGGTGGACGACCGGGTGGACAGCGGATGGACGATGGCGCTGGCCGCCGCCCAGGTCCGTCACGCCGGGGCGCCCGCAGTGCTGCCTCTGGCCCTGGCCGTCACCAACTGACCGCCTTCCCGCCCCGGGCACTCGGCCCACGACCGGGGCCGCGTCCCTGACCGGCGGGGGCGGCGCGCCCGGGCCGGGCTCGGGGACGGATCAGGGTGAGGTCAGGGTGGTCACCCCATCCCGGGGCCGGGCCTGATCGCCAAGCTTGTCGCCATGAAATCACTTGTTGTGGCTCCGGTCCTGGTCGGCGCGTACGGCGTCGCCCGGATCGCCGACGGATTCGACGGCAGCCGGGGGCCGGGCCTGGCCTGGACCCTGGGGCACCTGTGCTTCCTGGCCGCGTTGGTTCTCTTCGTGCAGATCTTCGGGCGGCTCCGGACGATGGCCGGCGGTGGCGTGACGGCCACGGCGGGGTACGCCGCCGGCCTCGCCGGGGCGCTGGCGCTGGCCGCGCAGTTCACGATCGACATCGTGGTCGGCTTCCTGTCCGCCGACCACGACGCGATGGGTCCGCGCTTCGACGCCGTCAAGGCGATCCCGGGCGTCGAGCCGGTCGTGTACACCGTCGTGCCGTTGCTGTTCTACGTCGGCATGGTCGTGCTGGTGGCCCGGCTCGCCGCAGGGCGGCGGGTGCCGTGGTGGAGCGCGGTGCTGGTGCTCGCGCAGGCCGTGCTCCCGCTGGTGAGCAAGGACCTGATCCCGCTGGGAGCGGCCCTGCTCCTGCTGGCCTTCGTGCCGCTGCTGCGGCTGCGGCCCGCGGAGCCGGCCGTGCTCGCCAGAAGCCCGTTCTGAGCCCTGCCTGTTGTGAGCCCTGCCTGTTGTGAGCCCTGCCTGTTGTGAGCCCTGCCCGTTCTGAGCGCTGCCGGTTCCGGGCCCCGCCGTTCCCAGCTGGGCCCTTCCGTTCCAAGCCGGGCCCTGCCGAGCCTCGGGGTCAGAGACGGGGGCGGGCGCCGAGGTTGGAGATGCACTTGGCGGCGAGGGCGTTGCCCGCCGCCAGTGCCTCGGCGGCCGGCTTGCCGTCCAGCCAGACCGGCAGGAAACCGGCGGTGAAGGCGTCACCGGCGCCGGTGCCGTCCACGATCCGGTCGACGACCTCGCCGGGCGCCCTGACCGGGTCAGGACGGTTGTTGGAGTACCAGAGCGAGCCCTCGGCGTTGAGTTTGATCACGACCTGGGGGAACCAGGCGGTCAGCACCTTGGCCGCGGCGGCGGGGTCATCCCTGCCGGTGAGCACCTTGGCCTGGTCGGCGTTGGCGAACAGCAGCTTCGCGCCGTCGGTCCATTCGAGGAACGGCTCGGCGCCGGTCCGCTCCAGGGGAGCGGAGGAGGCGCAGTCCACGGAGATGGACATGCCGGCGCGCCGGGCCATGTCGAGCGCGGCGAGGCCGGCGTCGCGCGACCCCTCGTTGATCAGCGTGTAGCCCGACATGTGCAGGTGGCCCCCGCCGCCGCCGAACAGGTCGCGCGGCAGGTCCTCGGGGGACAGCGCGGCGTTGGCGCCGGGGTCGGACAGCATGGTCCGCTCGCCCTTGTGGGTGACGAGCACGACGCAGGTGCCGGTCGGCCGCTCGGGGTCCATGACGAGCCGGGCGTCCACGCCGTATCCCATGAGCTCCATGTCGCGGTTGCGGCCGGTGATGTCGGCGCCGCGCCGGCCGATGAAGGCGACCTCCGAGCCCTCCACGGCGAGCCAGGAGGCGATGTTGGCGCCGGAGCCGCCACCGTGCATGGTCACGACGGCCGGGGTGTCGCTCGCCCTAGCAAGAGGGAATTTCGCGCGGGCGACCGCGTCCGTCATGAGATCGCCCACCACGACGACCCGCGTCATGATGTCACCACCTTGCCAACTGCTTGTGGAGGTGAGCCATGCCCAAGGAGGGGCGGCGTCCTCTCCGTGCTATGAGGCTGACGTCCAGAAACCTAACAGCTTCCAGGGGCGTCGTGGGGTGGAGAGCGGACAGACGGGCACAGTCGATGCACAAGCGTTGCCCAGCTTGCCACGTCAGGGCTGGTAGATCCCCTATAAGCGGATCCGGAATGCGGATCCGTCAGTCGTAAGAAATGTCTCAATACAGGCCAAGCCGGACGCCGCTAGCCTCGACTGTGTGCACCCTCAGTACCCCGCCCACTGGGAGGCGGACGTCGTGCTGTCCGACGGCGGCACCGCCCACGTGCGCCCGATCAGGCCGGACGACGCCGACATGCTGCGCTCGTTCTATTCGCGGCTGTCCGCGGAGTCCATCTACTTCCGGTACTTCGGGCCGCGTCCCCGCCTGACCGACAAGGACGTGGTCTGGTTCACCAACGTCGACTACGACAACCGGGTCGCCCTCATCGCCACGATCGGCACCGAGATGGTCGCAGTCGTGCGGTACGACCGGGTGCAGCCGCGCGACCACGCCGAGGTGGCCTTCCTGGTCGAGGACGCCCACCAGGGCAGGGGCGTGGCCGCGGTGCTGATGGAGCACCTGCGGGCCGCCGCGCGCGAGCGCGGGATCAAGACCTTCATCGCGGACGTGCTGCCGGGCAACCACCGGATGATGGGCCTGTTCCGCCAGGCCGGCTACACGGCGCAGAGCCAGTTCGAGGACGGCGTCGTGCGCATGACGCTCGACCTGTCCAGCACCGAGACCGCGCTGGAGGTCCGGCTCGCCCGCGAGCACCGCGCCGAGGCGCGCTCGATCGCCCGCCTGCTGACGCCGGAGTCGGTCGCGGTCATCGGCGCGAGCCGCGAACCGGGCGGGATCGGCCAGACGGTCCTGCGCAACCTGCTCGCCGCCGACTTCACCGGCCCCGTCTACCCCGTCCACCGGCACGTACGGGCCGTGGCCGGCGTCCGGGCGCACCGCAGCGTGTCGGCCATCGACGGCGAGGTGGACCTCGCCGTGCTGGCGGTCCCCGCGGAAGGTGTGCTCGAACTGGTCGAGGAGTGCGCGGAGAAGGGCGTGAAGGGCCTGGTCGTGGTCTCGTCCGGGTTCGGCGAGACCGGGCCGGAGGGCCGGGCCCGCCAGGAGGAGCTGGTCCGCATCGCCCGGGCGTACGGCATCCGCGTGGTGGGGCCCAACTGCCTGGGCATCGCCAACACCGACCCCGCGGTACGGCTCAACGCGACGCTCGCGGCGACCCTGCCGGGGCGGGGGAGGGTCGGGTTCTTCAGCCAGTCGGGCGCGCTCGGCACCGCCCTGCTGCAGCGGGTGGCGCAGCGCGGCATGGGCATCTCGACGTTCGTCTCGGCGGGCAACCGGGCCGACGTGTCCGGCAACGACCTCCTCCAATACTGGGAGGAGGACCCGGCGACCGACGTGATCCTGCTCTACCTGGAGTCCATCGGGAACCCGCGCAAGTTCACCCGGCTGGCCCGGCGGATCTCCCGGTCCAAGCCGATCGTGGTGGTCAAGTCGCGCGGCGTCCCCGGCGGGCACCGCGCGCCCGTGCTCGCGCTGCCCGACACCGCGCTGAGCTCGCTGTTCGCGCAGGCCGGGGTCATCCGGGTGGACGACCTGGTCCAGCTCTTCGACGTCGCCCAGCTCCTGGCGCACCAGCCGCTGCCGGCCGGGCCCCGGGTGGGCGTGGTCGGCAACTCCGACGCGCTCACGCTGCTCGCGGAGGAGGCGTGCGCCGGCGCCGGTCTGCAGCCGAGCGCGCCGGTGAACCTCGGCGCCCGCGCCGGCGCCGCCGAGTTCGCCGAGGCCCTGCGGAGCGTCCTGCCCGAGGTGGACGCCGCAGTCGCGATCTACATGCCGCCGATCCCCGGAGACTGCCGCGAGGTGGCCGAGGCGCTGCTGGAGGTCGCGCGGGAGTCGGGCAAGCCGGTGCTGGCCACCTTCCAGGGCGCCCTGGGCATGCCCGCCGACCTGCGCGTGACGGACGGCCCCGGCGACGACTCCCCCCAGCGTGGGTCGATCCCGTCGTACCCCGCCCCGGAGGAGGCGGTCCGCGCGCTTGCCCATGTCGTCCGGTACGCCCAGTGGCGCAGGCAGCCGCCCGGCACGGTCCCGTCCGTCGAGGGGATCGACACCGCCGCGGCACGGGAGATCGTCGCCGCGGCTCTGGCCGGCGAGGGAACGGCCGGCGAGGGCGCGGACGGCGAGGGGGCGGTCGGCGAGGGGGCGGTCGGCGAGGAGCGGGAGATCGACGCGACCGCGCTGCTGGCCTGCTACGGCATCCAGGTCTGGCCGGCGCACGTCGCGGCCGACGCCGAGGAGGCCGTCGTCGCCGCCGAGCGGATCGGCTGGCCCGTCGTGGTCAAGTCGGCCGACCCGGAGGACGCCCGCCGCGCCGGCACCGTCCGCATCGGCCTCACCGAGCCCGCCGGGGTCCGGCAGGCGTACGCCGATCTCGCCGCGCTCCTCGGGCCCGGCACGCCGCTCGCGGTGCAGCGCATGGCGCCGCAGCCCTCGGTGCCGACCGTCGTCGGCGTGACCCAGGACCGCTATTTCGGCGGGGTCGTCACCTTCGGGCTCGGCGAGGTCACCGCCCGGCTGCTCGGCGACCAGGCCTACCGCCTCGCGCCGCTCACCGCCGAGGACGCGGCGGGGCTGGTGCGGTCGGTCCGCGCCGCGCCGTTGCTGTTCGGCGAGTACGGCTACCAGGCGGTGGCCGTCGAGGCGCTGGAGGACCTGCTGGTGCGGGTCGGTCTGCTCGCCGACGCCCTGCCCGAGGTCGCGAGGATGGACCTCGACCAGGTCCTTGCGGGCGCGTCCGGCGTGGCCGTGCTGGGTGCGCGGGCCGTCCTGCGGCCCGTCACCGCGCTGCGCCCCGACGTCGGGCCCCGCCGCCTGAGCTGATCGACGCCGTCCGGGCTGATCGGGGAGGCCTGAGCTGATGGGCGCCGTCCGGGCTGATCGGGGCGGCGTCACGCCGTGGGCGGAAAACCCGTCCCGTCGCGGTGTGAAACAGGTGTCCCTTACAGGGCAGGATGGACCCCATGAGGGAAACCCGAGTCTCCGCCGCGGGCTTGCGCGAGGCCATAGATCGCAGCGGCTACTACCCGGATCTGGTGGCCGACGCCGTCGACTCCGCGCTCGGCAACGAGGCGGTCACGGCGTACGTCGTGCATCACGAGGCCACGTTCGACCCGGCGATGGAGGTACGCAGGCACGTCACGGTCCTGGTCCTTTCACCCACCCGGCTGCTGGTCTGCCACACCGACGAGCACCCGCCCGCCGAGGGCATGCCCGCCTCGCACGCCTCCACCACCACCGAGGCGGTGAGGCTCAGCCGCATCCAGTCGGTCGCCGTGACCAGGGTCGTGCCCGACCCCGCGGCGTACGCGCCGGGCGTCCCCCCGACGGAGGTCACGCTGACGATCGGGTGGGGCGCGATCTCCCACGTCGATCTCGAACCGGCGACCTGCGGCGACGAGAACTGCGAGGCCGACCACGGCTACACCGGCGCGATCACGGCCGACGACCTGTCCCTGCGGGTCAGCGAGGCCGCCGACGGTCCCGAGGCCGTCACCCACGTGCTGGCGTTCGCGAAGGCGCTGTCGGAGGCCACCGCCAAGGCGGCGACGACCTGACCGTCCCCCCTTGAGCCGACGGGAGGCGACGTGACCGATCCCCAGCCCTCGGGGGTTCCGCCCGGGGAGCCGTCCGTGGCGTCGCCGCGCGAGCCCGTGCCGTACGTGCCCGCGTACGGCACGGCCTCGCTGGCCGACCTGCCGGGCTCGCTCCTCGCCTCCCTCGGACTGCCGACCGGCAACACGCTGGCGCTTGAGCCGGCCCCCCGGGTGTGCCTGTTCCTCGTGGACGGCCTCGGAGCCGAGCTCCTGGCCGCACACCCCGGCGCCGCGCTGTTCCTCTCGGCCCATCTGCGCGGGACGCTCACGGCAGGCTTCCCCTCCTCGACCCCGACCAGCCTGGCGACCCTGGGCACCGGCGCCCCTCCCGGAGAGCACGGCATGGTCGGCATCCAGATGGCCGTCCCGGGGGAGGGGCGGCTGTTCAACTGCCTGCGCTGGACGGCTCCCGGCCTGTCGATCGACCCGGACGTCTGGCAGCCCGCGCCGACCGTCTACGAACGCATGGCGGCGGCGGGGATCGAGCCCGTCTACGTGGCGCCCGCCTGTTTCGACGGCACAGGACTGACCCGCGCCGTCTACCGGGGCATGCGCTACCGGGCGGCCGAGAGCCCCGGCGAGCGCGTCGAGGCCGTGCGGCAGGCGCTGCGCGAGACCGAGTTCGTCACCGTCTACTACGGCGAGGTCGACCGTACGGGGCACTTCAGCGGGTGGGGCGGCGGCGAGTGGCTCGAACAGCTCGCCGTCGCGGACCGCATGGCCGAGCGCATCGCCGAGACGCTGCCGCCGGGCGCGGTGCTGTACGTCACGGCCGACCACGGCATGATCAACGCCACGGACAAGGTGGACGTGGACCACCGCCCCGATCTGCGGGAGGGCGTGCTCATGCTGAGCGGCGAGCCCCGCGCCCGCCACGTCCACACCTCTCCCGGCGCGGCTTCCGCGGTCCTGGAGACCTGGCGGGAGGCCCTGCGCGGGCGGGCCTGGGTGGTCACCCGCGAGGAGGCCGTCGCGGCGGGCTGGTTCGGCCGCCGCGTCCGGCGCGAGTGGCTCGGCCGCGTCGGTGACGTGGTGGCCGTGCCGTACGGCGAGTGCGTGATCGTGGCCTCGGCCGGGGAGCCGGTGGAGTCTTCCATGATCGGCTACCACGGCTCGCTGACCCCCGCCGAGCAGAACGTCCCGCTTGTGGAGATTCGCCGCTGACACCGGTGCGAGCTCGCCGCCGACGCTCGTGCGGCGTTCGCCGCCGATCCGCTTGCCCTCCGATCGCCAGTCTGGACTGCTCAGTTTTGGGTGTACAGTCCGGACTGTCCTTTTTGGGGGAGGTGCGCCATGAGCGACGCCGTCTCGGAGACGGCCGCGCAGGCGGCCGGCGACGCCTGGGTGGCGGTCAGCCGCCTCGTTCGCAGACTGAGAGAGCTGGACGCGGCGGGCGACCTCAGCTCCGGCCAGGTCTCGGTGCTGGTGCGGCTCGCCAAGCACGGCCCGGCGTCGGCCAGTGAGTTGGCCGCGGCCGAGCGGGTCAGACCGCAGTCCATGGCGGCGATCGTCCAGGCGCTGGAACGGGCCGGGCTGGTCGAACGCCACCGCGATCCCGAGGACGGCCGGCGTCAGCTCGTCACGCTGACCGAACTGGGGCGCGAGCGCCGTCTGGACGACCGGAGGGCGCGTGAGGCGTGGCTGGCACGGGCGCTGCAGGACCACTGCACCGAGGCACAGCTGCGCACGATCATCGAGGCGATGGCGCTGCTGGACGCCGTGGCGCAGTCGTGACCGTGGCGCAGTCGTGACCGTGGCGCAGTCGTGAACGGAGCGCAGTCGTCACCGGGGTTCAGCGTGATCGGGGTTCAGCGTGATCGGGGCGCAATTTTGATCGGGGCGCAGTCGTGCTCGGGGTGCAGTCTGATCGGAGTTCAGTAGTGATCGGGCTCCGGGCATGACCCGGGTTCCGGCAGCCTTCCGGGCCGGGCGCCGATCGGATGCCGGCGGCTTCGACCGCCGGCTGATCGCCCCGATGATCCTGGGCTCGATCCTGAACCCGATCAACTCCTCGATGCTGGCGGTGGCACTCGTGCCGATCGGCCGCTGGTTCCACGCCTCGCCCGCGCACACCGCGTGGCTGGTGACGGGGCTCTACCTCGCCACCGCCGTCGGGCAGCCGGTCATCGGGCGGCTGGTGGACACCTTCGGCCCGCGGCCGCTCTACCTGACGGGCACGGCGCTCGTCGGCGCCGCCGGGCTGCTGGGCGTGCTCGCGCCCAGCCTCGGCGTCCTGATCGTGTCGCGGGTCCTCCTCGGGATCGGCACCTCCGCCGCCTACCCCGCGTCGATGTTCCTGCTGCGCGCCGAGGCCGACCGCACAGGCATGCGCAGTCCCAGCGGCATCCTGGCGGCGCTGTCGATCTCCAACCAGGTCATCGCGGTCATCGGGCCGACCCTGGGCGGCCTGCTCATCGGAGCGGGCGGCTGGCATCTCATCTTCGCCGTCAACGTGCCGCTCTCGGCCGCCTGCCTCGTCCTCGGCGCGCGGCGACTGCCCCGCGGTTCCGCTGCCGCGCGGCCCGGCGGGGGACTGGACGTGATCGGCATGGCGCTGTTCGCCGGCACGCTCACGGCGTTCATGACGTTCCTGATGAACCCGGCGTGGGAGCTCTGGTGGCTGCTGGTGGTCGTCGCGCTCGCCGGAGCCTGCTTCGCCGTACGGGAACTGCGGACGGCGCAGCCGTTCCTCGACCTGCGGGTGCTGGGCGGCAACCCGCCGTTGCTGGCCACCTACGGCAGGCAGTGGCTGGCCTACACGACCTCCTACGCCTTCATGTACGGGTTCCCCCAGTGGCTGCAGGACGGCAGGTCGCTCGGCCCCTCGGCCGCCGGGCTGCTGCTTCTGCCCATGTCGGCGACGGCCATCGCCGTGACCGCCCTCACCGGCCGCCGCGCCGAGGTGCGCGGCAAGCTCGCCGTGGGCGCCGCGGCGCAGATCGCCGGCTGCGCCACGATGCTGACGGCCGGCTCCGGGAGCCCGATGTGGCTGCTGGCGCTGATCGGCGCGTTCGTCGGCGTCGCGCAGGGCCTCAACGGGCTGGCCAACCAGAACGCGCTGTACGCGCAGGCCGACCCGGCCCGCATGGGCTCCTCGGCCGGGCTGCTGCGCACGTTCGGATATCTCGGCGCGCTGAGCGCCTCGGCCGCCAACGCGACGTTCTACCGGCACGGCGCCACCACCGCCGGGCTGCACGACCTGAGCCTGCTCCTGCTGGGCGCCTCGGTGCTGCTGCTGGCCGGCACCCTCGCCGACCGGTCGCTGCGCCGCGTCGGCCGAACCTGACCCGGCCAGATCGTCGGCGACCTGGCCGGGCGCCCGCGCGACGTCGTCACCAGGCGCAACCGGTCGGCCTTCGCCCACACCGACCTCTACCTGTGCATGCGCCGCCGCGTCCCGAGGCGCGTTGGACTCGGCAGGCTTGGCACAATGGCTGCGGCACCGTCCGGCAGGGACGCGAAGGCGAGGGGGATGGCATGAGCCCGCTGATCAGTCCTGAGGAGCTCGCCGCGATCGGCGACGCCGCGATCCTCGACGTCCGCTGGCGGCTGGGCGGGCCGCCCGGCGCCGAGGCGTACCGCGAGGGCCACATCCCCGGCGCGGTCTTCTGCGACCTCAACGCCGACCTCGCCGCCCCCGCCGGGCCCGCCGGACGGCATCCGCTGCCCGCGCCCGAGGCGTTCCAGGAGGCGATGCGCCGTCTGGGAGTGTCCGAAGGCCGGCCGGTGGTCGTCTACGACGAGGCCGACTCGACGGCGGCGGCCAGGGCCTGGTGGACGCTGCGCTACTTCGGCCACGGCGACGTGCGCGTGCTCGACGGCGGGCTGCGGGCCTGGACCCGGGCCGGGCTTGCGTTGACCAAGGACGAGGGTGCCGTCCCGCCGGGCGACTTCACCGCGCGGCCGGGCGGGATGCCGGTGCTCGACGCCGATCAGGCCGCCGCGCTGGCCTCCGACGGCGTGCTGCTCGACGCCAGGGCGGCCGAGCGCTACCGGGGCGAGGTGGAGCCGCTCGACCCGGTCGCCGGGCACGTCCCCGGTGCGATCAGCGCCCCGACCTTCGAGAACGTCGAACCCGGCGGCCGGTTCCACGCCAGGGAGTTCCTGCGCGAGCGCTTCAACAGCCTCGGGGCGGTCGAGGGTGTGCCCGTCGGCGCGTACTGCGGGTCGGGGGTCACGGCCGCCCACGAGGTGCTCGCACTGGAGATCGCCGGGCTGCCGGCGGCCCTGTACGTCGGCTCGTGGTCCAACTGGGTCGCCGACCCCGGCAGGCCGGTCGCGACCGGCTGACCCCGGCGCTCGGTCCGCGTTCGGTGCCGGCGTTCGGTCCGTGCTCGGTCCCGGCGGTGGGCTCGGGCGGTGGACTCGGGCGGTGGGCTCGGGTGTTAGGCCGTCAGCCCGCGGCGAAGGGCTCGTCGCCGGCGCCGAAGCAGACGAAGCCCGGCACGGCCGTCTTCTCGGCGGCCCGGGCCAGCGCCTCGGCGGGGGAGCGGCCCTCGGCCAGCAGGGTGTGGAAGAGCGTCATGAGCGCCGGCGCCTCGTCGTCGCGCACCGGCACCACACCGGCCACCACGCACGCGGCGTCCCCGTTGCGGGCGGCGCTGTCGAGGAAGGCCCCGGCGAGGCCCAGCGCCGCGCCGTCCACCGGGGCGTGGGCCATCCCGGCGTCGCAGGCCGACAGCACGACGAGCCGGGGGATCCGCCGCGCGGCCAGCAGGTCGTAGGCCATGAGCGGCCCGTCATCGAGCGTGATCTGCGACAGCATGGGCCCGCGGGGGCTGAACATCCCGTGGGCGGCGACGTGGAGCACGTCGGCCCGCTCGATCGCGCGGAGCACTTCCGTCCTGGTGGCGCCGACGCGCCGCCCCCGCGCGTGCGCGGCGGCGACCATGTCGGCCTCGGCCGCGGCGTGGTCGAGACCCGGCCCGGCGAGCGACAGCACCAGTGGGGCGCCGGCCGAGCCCCGGCGCGGGGCGAGCCACGCGGTGGCGTCGGCCGCCACCGACACGGGCCGGCCGCGCAGCGAGGGAAGCAGCGGCCAGGGCAGCGTGCACAACGCTCCGGTGGGCACGACCGTCACCGGGCCGCCGGGCGTGCTCCCCGCCGACGTCAAGGTGCCGGGACCGGACAGGAGAACATGGTCGAGCGCGCACAGTTCGCGGGCGATCCCCTCGTCCACCGCCCCGGAAAGGGCGTCCGCGCCGGGCGAAGTGTCGCGCAGGGTTTCGGGCGCTGTGACGTGTCCAGGGTCTCGCAGGGTGTCGCGCGAGGTGTCTCGCAGTGTGTCGAGCATGGCGCGGCGGCGCAGGCCGTACCTGATCCGCACGGTCGCCTCCACCGCCGCCTGGTAGCTGCCGAGGGACCGCAGCGCGCATCCCCTAGCCCCGGCCGTGACGGCGAACAGATCGTCGCCGCGCCGCACGAACTCTACGAGCAGCCCGGAACCGGCGGGCGGGACACCGGGCGGCGCCGACGCGGGAGCCGGGGCGCCGCGCACGACCGCCCGCCACCGCTCGGCCCAGTCGAGCACCGTTCGCGCGTCGCCCGTCCGCCGGGCCCGGTCGAGGGCGATCTCCAGGCCGAGCGCGGCGAGATCTTCGGCCGGCCGTGCCGCGTGCACCCGCAGCTCCGCGTCCTGTGCCGCGTCTCGTGCCGTGTCCTGTGCCATGTCGCGTGCCGCGCCGCGCTCGCGTGGACCGGCGTCGCCGTCGCGCCGATTGGCGTCGCCGCCGGGGGCGTGCACGGCCTCGATCCCCCGGGCCGCGGCCTCCAAGGCCCGATCGAGGTCTCCGTCCAACCGGTGCCGCATCGCTACCGCGTGCCACCGTACGAGCGGGCGGGTGGCGGCGGCGGCGCGGTCGAGCTGCGTGCGGGCGTGCGTGATCGCGCCCAGCCGTACGGCCGCCGCCGCGGCGGTGAGCCGCAGCGCGGCCGAGGCCCCTGGCCACCCGCACGTCGCGAGCGCGTCGGCGCAGGTGATCAAATCCGTGACCAGGCTCTCGGCGCCCGCCGCCTCGTGCGCGGGTGCGGCCGGTGGAGTGGAGGCCTCCGCGAGGCGGGCGCGCAGTACGACCTCCCTGGCCAGGGGAAGCCAGGCCGTCCTGCCCTGCGCGTCCAGCTCCGCGAGCGCGGTGCGTGCCGTCGAGGCGGCCAGCGCGGCGTCCCCGGCGAGGAGCGCGGCCTGGGCGAGCAGCAGTCGCGCGCCGGGGACCGCTGCCTGCGCCCCGGCCGCCGCCAGTTCGGGGACGGCCTGTTCGAGCAGCGTGCGCGCCTCGCCGGTAAGGCGCGCGGCCAACAGCGCCTCGGCGAAGTCCGTGCGCATCACCGCGAGCCGTTCAGGGAAGCCGAACAGGGTGGTCTCGGCCGCCCGGTATCGCGCGAAGGCGGCGGCGATGTCACCGCGCCGGGCGGCCAGGAACGGCAGATTGCCCTCCGCCAGCATCGCGACGTGGTCCAGGCCGGCCGACCTCGCGACCCGGGCGCACTCCGCGAGATCGGCCTCGGCCTCGCCGTACCGCTCAAGGTAGGTGTGCGCGAGGCCACGGTTGAGCAGCCCGCCCGCCCGGAAGCGGGGGTCGTCGTCCAGCAGGCCGATCGCCCGGTCGCAGTGCCGTACGGCCTCCTCGTGCCGTCCCAGCAGGATCAGGGCGACCGACCGCTGCACGCCGAGCCTCGCGAGGTCCGCTCCCGAGAGATCCCGCTCGGCGAGCTCGGCGAGGCGCAGCCCACCCTCGGGGTCGCCGAGCTGGGCCCGCACCGTGACGAGCGACATCCGGGCCTGCGCCACCCGGCGCGGAAACTCGCGTCCCGCCGCGATCGCCTCCTCCAGCCGCTCCCCGGCGAGTTCGAGGTCGCCCAGCTCACGGGCCGCCAGCGCCGTGGCGCGCAACGCCACCGACGCCGCCTCGCCGTACGCGCCCGCGGGCCCCGGCCACCCGGCCAGGTCCAGTACGGCTCTCGCCTCCGCGAGGGCCAGCCGGGGGTCGGTCGCGGAGAGCCGCACGGCGGCCTCGGCCCTGTCGAGCAGATCCATGTCCAGCGGGTCCCCGGGAGAGGTCATAGGTGCACGTGGATCCAGCGGGTGAAGACCGGCGGATGGCCGGGCCGGTGGCAGACGACGCTCAGCCACCCGGGCGGCAGGCCGGCCACCGCGAAGTGGCCGCTGCCGGAGGGGATGCGGACCTTGGCGATGTGCGGGGTCCGCACCTCGATCCTGGCGTCGGGTCCGGGGACGGGGGACACCTGACCGGCCACCTCCATGCGCCCGCCGATGACGGCCGTCTCGACGTCGATGACCAGGCCGTCCGCGCTGAAGCGGCGGACGCCGGCCTGCGCGGCTCCGGTCTGCGCCGCTCTGGTCTGCGCTGTCTCGGTCTGCGCTGTCCCGGCCTCAACCGCCTCAGTCTGCGCCGCCCCAGTCTGCGCCGCCCCGGCCTCGGCGGAGGAGCGGGTCCCCGGTGGCACGGGCAGGTCGACCGGCCCGGCGGGCACGCCTCCGGGCACCCGCAGGCCGAAGACCGCCCGGGCGGCGGCCGACACGCCCTCCGGCACCGGATCGGCGCCCGCTCCCATGCGCAGGGCCGCCAGCAGGTATTCCTCCCTCAACGGGTCTCCTCCTCCTCGACGAGAGCGCGCAGGCGGGCCATGCAGCGGGCCCGGGTGGGGCCGATGCTGCCGATCGGAAGGTTGAGACGGACCGCTATCTGGGTGTAGCGCGCCTCGGGGTGGAGCACGTACAGGCGGATGAGCGACCGGCACGGCTCACCGAGCAGGTCGAGCCTGCGCCACACCTGCCTGCCGAAGTCCGCGTCCACCACCGCGGCCGTCGGGTCGGGCAGCGCCGTGTCCGGCACGTCCAGGTCGGAGACCACCTCCCCGCGTGCCCTGCGGCTGAGCCGGGCCGCCTCGTGCCGGGTCGTGGTGACGAGCCACGCGCCGATCCGTTCGGGGTCGCGGATCGTGCCCGCGCTCTCCACGAGCCGGAGCCACGCGCCCTGCACGGCGTCGGCCGCGTCGGCGGCGCTCAGCCCGAACGCCCGGGCGACCGCCCACATCCTGCCGTCGAATCGGGCGACCAGGTCCTCCCAGGTGGCCTGGTCGATGGTGGCGAAGGAGTTGTCTGTCGGCATCCGTCACTCTGCGCGCTCGGGGGGAAGCGTATGGTGACAAGAACCTTACCGATCCCCGCTCGTCACGACCACCCCGAGATCCGCTACCCGCCGGCCGCCGTCGAGCAGGCGCCGTACGGCCTCCGCCGGCGGAACCTCCCGGCACAGGCGGGCGAGCGCGCCGGTGACGACGGCGGCGGCGAACGAGGTGCCGCTCCAGGTGGCGTAGCCGCGGAAGTCGCCGTAACTGAGGAAGCTGCTGGTGAGCCCGACACCCGGGGCCCAGACGTCCACCCATGGGCCGTACGCGGAGAATCCGGCCCTGCCGTCGCCGTCGAGCGCGCCGACCGCGACCACACCGGGCAGGGCCGCGGGCCAGAAGGGACGCGACGACGCGGTGTTGCCCGCGCACGCGACGACGGCGGGGAAGCCCGCGAGCGCCTCGGCCAGCCCGAGGGGCGGCGCGTCGTCGAAGGTGGGGCCGCCGAAGGAGAGGTTCACCACGTCGGTCCTGCCGCCGCGCAGCACGGCGAGCGCGCGCAGCAGCGCCGCCTCGTCGCTCACGCCGTCGCTGTCGAGGAGGCGGAGGACGCGCAGCCGGACGCCGGGCGCGTGCCGCAGGATCAGTCCGGCCACGAACGTGCCGTGCCCCGCTTGCCGGTCGCGCACGCCGTCGCCGTCCGCGTCGGGCGTCTCGGCGATGTCGTCGTCGTACCACCGCGCCACCCACGGATGTGGCGCCAGGCCGGTGTCGAGGACCGCCGCGACGACCTCTCCCGGCTCGCCCGGCTCGTACGGCGGGGCCGCCGCGGGCGCGGGTGGCCCGCCGGGCCCGCCGAAGAACAGCGGCTGGCCGGACAGGACGTGGTTGGGGGAGGCGGCGTGCCCGCGGTCGCGGAGCGTGGCCGTCAGGTCGATCACGTCGGTGCCCGGCGGCAGCCGTACGCGGTGGACGCGGCCGGCGCCCGGAAGGGGCTCGGAGGCCAGGGCCCACCGGGCGACGGCGGTGGGAGAGGAGGTCAGGAGTTCGTCGGGCCGGATCAGAACGGGCCGTCCCGGAAGGGGTTCGACGAGCCGGCTGCGCATCGGGGGCCTTTCCGTGATGGTTACGGAACGTGTCCTTCCCGAATTGGTTGGTCGCCAAGCACCAATCGGTATGACCCCCCTCTGGTGCCAGACTGCGACGGACGGTAGTCTCTCCTACAGTCATTCAACCGTGATCATTCCAAGTGTGAGGCCGTTGGGGAAGGCGCACCTCATGCGAATTGGGAGGTCCGGTGGCTGCTGCTCGTGGCGTCCTGTACGTCCACTCGGCTCAGCCTGCGCTGTGCCCGCACATCGAGTGGGCCGTCGCAGGCGTTCTTGGCGTTCCCGTCGACCTGACGTGGACCGCCCAGCCCGCCGCGCCCGGGACCTTGCGGGCCCAGGCCGAGTGGGAGGGGCGTCCCGGCACGGCCGCGGCGATCACGTCCTCACTCATGGGCTGGCAGCGCATCCGGTTCGAGATAACCGAGGACGCCTCGCCGGGTGTCGACGGCTCCCGGCACGCCTACACGCCGACGCTGGGTGCCTTCACGGCGGTCGTCGGCGCGAACGGGGACATCCTGGTCCCCGAGGACCGGCTACGCAACGTGATGCTGATGGCCGCCCAGGGCCGGGTCGTCCTTGAGGACGAGCTCGACCGTCTGCTCGGCAAGCAGTGGGACGAGGAGCTGGAGTCGTTCCGGTACGCGGGCGAGGGCGCGCCCGTGCGCTGGCTGCACGCGGCCGTCTGATCCTGCGCCACGGCGGCCTGTTTCGCCCCGCCCGGCCCCGCATGGAGGCCGGGCGACGCCGGCTCAGGCGAGCCCGTCCAGCAGGGCGATGTCCTCGGGAGACAGTCGCAGCCGGGCCGCGGCCATGTTCTCCTCCAGGTGCGCGAGCGAGGACGTGCCGGGAATGGCCAGGGTGACGGGGGAACTGCCGAGCAGCCAGGCGAGCGCCACCTGGGCGCGGGTCGCGCCGTATCGTCCGGCGACCTCGTCGAGCGCGGCGAACTGCCCGGCCGAGGGGGCCATGCCGGGCGGGGCCTGCGACAGGTCGAGCCCGGGCCGGAGCATGCCGGCGGCGAGCGGGAAGTAGGAGGTGAACGCGATGCCCGCCTCCTCGCACGCGGCCAGGACCTCCGCGCCCGACCGGTCGAACAGGTGGAACCGGTTCTGCACCGCGGCCACGGGCGCGATCGCGCGCGCCTCGGCCAGTTGCCCCGTCGTCACGCCGCTGAGTCCGAGCGCCCGGATCAGCCCGCGTTCGCGGAGCTCGGCGAGGGCCCCGAAGGACTCGGCGAAGGGCGCCTCGCCGGGGAACAGCAGCCCGTCGCCGCCCACCCGCAGATAGACGAGGTCGAGCCGGGCCCGGCCGAGCCGCGTCAGGTTCTCCTCGACCTGCTCGCGCAGCCGCTCCGGCTCCGCGGCGGCCTCGAAGCCGTGCCACTCGTCGCGGACCACGCCGACCTTGGTGGCGATGACCAGGCCGTCCGGATAGGGGTGCAGAGCCTCCTTGATCAGGTCGTTGGCCACATGCGGGCCGTAGAAGTCGCTGGTGTCGATATGGGTGACGCCGAATTCCACGGCCCGGCGCAGCACGGCGAGCGCGGCGGCGTGGTCCCGCGGCGGGCCCCACACCCCCGGACCCGGCAGTTGCATCGCCCCATACCCCAGCCTCCCGACGGCCAGGCCGTCCGCGAGTCGAAGGACATCGCCGGTGGAACCGATGGGAACAGTCATTCACGCCTCCTCATGCCCGCCGCGGCCTGGTCGCCGCGACTGCGGGAGAGGCGAGCCTGGATCGACGCCGTGGTGATCGCACCCTCGGGATCGCGGTCGAGCTTGCGCCGGCGCACCAGATCGTGCACGCCCTGACGGGTGATGCCGAGCATCGCCGCGGCGACCGAGACCGGCACCGCGGTCGCGGCGGGGTGCCCCGCGCGCCGGGCGACCGCCCGGCCCAGGGGCGTGGCCCACCACGCGGCCGGTGGGTCTAAGGGTGCGTCGCCCGGATACAGCGCGCTCACCAGCCGGATCGCGAGAAAGGCGGCGGCGCGGTCGTCCTCGCCGCACAGCACCTCCGCCCAGGCCCGGCTCTTCACCGTCAGGAGCTCGCGCAGTCGCGTGTCCTCGCCGGACAGCTCGTCCGGCTCGAAGAGGATCTCCAGCGCGCCGAGCACTCTGCCGCCGACGACCCGGCACAGATCCTCGGCCAGTTCGCGGCGCTCGTCCATGCCCGCCTCCCTTCTACTTGACGACAAGCATCAAGTACTTGTCGGTACACGTCAAGTAGTTAGCATCCGCTCTGGGAGAACGCGAAAGCGCCGGCCCCCGAACGCGGGGACCGGCGCTTGTCGTGTGTCGTCAGAGCGGGATGTTGCCGTGGGCACCCCGGGCCGGGGTGGCCTGGGCGAGCACCCGGGCGATCACGCCGCGCGTCTTGGCCGGCTCGATCACCTCGTCGATCACGCCGAGGTCGAGGGCGCGCTGGAGGCCGCCCGCCGTCTTCTCGTGCTCCTCGGCCAGCCGGGCCTCGAGGTCGGAGCGCTCCTCCTCCGGGGCGGCGGCCAGCTCGCGTCGCTTGAGGATGCGTACGGCGGCGACCGCGCCCATGACCGCCACCTGGATGTCCGGCCAGGCGAACACCCGGGTCGCGCCGAGCGAGCGGGAGTTCATCGCGATGTAGGCACCGCCGTACGCCTTGCGGGTGATCAGTGTGACGCGGGGCACGGACGCCTCGGCGAACGCGTGCAGCAGCTTCGCGCCGCGCCGTACGATCCCGTCGTGCTCCTGGCCGACGCCGGGGAGGTAGCCGGGCACGTCCACGAGCACCACCAGCGGCACCCCGAAGGCATCGCACATCCGGACAAACCGGGCGGCCTTCTCCGCGGAGGCGGAGTCGAGGCAGCCGCCGAGCCGCATGGGGTTGTTGGCGATGACGCCGACCGTGCGGCCGCCGAGCCGGCCCAGGGTGGTGACGATGTTCGGCGCCCACTTGGGGTGCAGCTCCACGCCGGGCTCGTCGAGCAGCCCGTTGACCAGCGGGTGCACGTCGTAGGCACGGCGGGGGTTGTCGGGGAGCAGGCTGCCGAACTCGACCTCGTCCACCTCGCCGCGCACCCGGCCCTGGTGGCCGAGCAGGCAGGCGAGCTGGCGGGCCCGCAGCATGGCCTCGGGCTCGTCCTTGGTGACGACGTGGACGACGCCGCTGCGCTTGCTGTGCGGCTCCGGACCGCCGAGCGAGGCCATGTCGGTCTCCTCGCCGGTCACGCTGCGCACGACGTCCGGCCCGGTCACGAAGATGCGGCCGTTGTCGGCGAGGATCACGATGTCGGTCAGGGCGGGGCCGTACGCGCCGCCGCCGGCCACCGGGCCGACCACGACGGAAATCTGGGGGACCAGGCCCGACGCCTTGGTCATGGCGGCGAACACCCGGCCGACCGCGTGCAGGGACTCCGCGCCCTCGGCGAGCCGCGCGCCGCCGGAGTGCCAGAGGCCGATGATCGGCACCCGCTCCCGCACGGCGACGTCGTAGGCGTGGACGATGTGCTCACAGCCCTCAGCGCCCATGGCGCCGCCCTGGACCCGGGCGTCGCTGCAGAACGCCACGACCGGCACGCCTTCGATGCGCCCGGCCACCGCCCGCACGCCGCTCTTGTCCTCGGGGGTGATCGGCCGGATCGAGCCCTCGTCCAGCAGGTGGCCCAGGCGCACCAGGGGGTCACGGGGGTCGACGGCGGCGGCGTCGGCGGCGTCGGCCACCGTCCTGCTGTCCAGCACTGTCATTCGAGACTCCCTTGTCAAACCGTCGTGAAGGCCACGGCGACGTTGTGTCCGCCGAACCCGAAGGAGTTGTTGATCGCGGCGAGCTGATCGCCCTCGAGCTTGCGGGGTTCGCCGCGTACGAGGTCGATTTCGATGCCGTCGGCCGGGTCGTCCAGGTTCGCGATGGCCGGCACGATCCGCTCGTGCAGGGCGAGAATGGTGAAGATCGACTCGATGCCGCCGGCGCCGCCGAGGAGGTGGCCGGTCATCGACTTGGTGGCGGTGACGATCGCGTGGTCGCCGATGGCGTCCTTGATCGCACGGGCCTCGATCTCGTCGCCGAGCGGGGTCGACGTGGCGTGGGCGTTGACGTGGACGACGTCCGACGGAGCGAGGTCCGCGTTCTTGAGGGCCCGGAGCATGGCCTCCGTGCCGCCCTTGCCGTCCGGGTCCAGCCCGGTGATGTGGTAGGCGTCGCTGGTGTAACCGGCTCCGGCGGCCACGGCGTAGATGCGGGCGCCGCGAGCCAGGGCGTGCTCCTCCGACTCCAGCACCACGATGCCCGCACCCTCGCCGAGCACGAAGCCGTCGCGGCCCTTGTCGAACGGGCGGGAGGCGCGCTCGGGCTCGTCGTTGCGGGTCGACATGGCCCGCGCCGCGGCGAACGACGCCACGTTCAGACCGTGGATCGCCGCCTCGGTGCCGCCGGCGACCACCATGTCGGCCCGGCCGGAGCGGATCATGTCGATGCCGTAGCCGATGGACTCGGCGCCGGTGGCGCAGGCGCTGACCGTGGCGTGCGCGCCGGCCTTGGCGCCCAACTCGATGCTGATCCAACCGGCCGAGCCGTTGGGCATGAGCATGGGCACGGTGAACGGCGACAGCCGGTTCCAGCCCTTCTCCCGGTAGAGGTCGTAGGCGGACAGGATCGTTCCGATGCCGCCGATGCCGCTGCCGACCACCACGCCCAGACGGTCGCCGTCCACTTCGGGGGCGCCCGCGTCCTGCCAGGCCTGCCTGGCGGCGATCAGGGCGAACTGCTCGGCGCGGTCGAGCCTCCTGGCCTCGGGCCGGGGAAGCACCTCGCCGGGGTCGACGGCCGCCACACCGGCGAACTTCACCGGCACGGTGTCGACCCAGTCCTCGGTGAGCGTGCGGATGCCCGACCGCCCCTCGAGGAGCGCCGACCAGGTCGATGCGACGTCTCCACCGAGGGGCGTCGTCGCGCCGAGCCCGGTGACTACGACACGTACCCGGTCCTTACTCACTTGTCTGCACTCCTCTTGGTATCGGGGCGTGAAAGGGGGCCGGACGCGCCCTGTCGCCTCGCCGGAGGCGGGACGGGCACGTCCGTGCGGCCGTCGAACTAGGCCTGGATGAAGCTGATGACGTCCTTGACGGTCTTGAGGTTCTTGAGCTGGTCGTCGGGGATCTCGACGCCGAACTCGTCCTGGGCCGCGACGGCGATCTCGACCATGGAGAGCGAGTCGATGTCCAGGTCGTCCACGAAGCTCTTCTCCGGGGTGACCTCGTCGGCCGAAATGCCGGTGATCTCGTTGATGATCTTGCCGAGGCCCGCGAGGATCTCCTGCTCGGTCAGTGCCATGTCGCGAATACTCCTTGGATTTACTGTCTTCCGGGTTTCCTGGGTTGCCCCAGCTCTGTACGGCAGGCCGTACAAGTTCCTCAGGGGATCTCGATCACCTGGGAGGCGTAGGTGAGGCCGGCGCCGAAGCCCAGCAGCAGCGCCAGGCCGCCCGACTGGACCTCGCCGCGCTCGATCATGCGCGAGAGCGCGAGCGGGATCGACGCGGCGGAGGTGTTGCCGGCGAGCACGATGTCCCTGGCGACGACCGCGTTGTCGGCGCCCAGCTTGCGCGCGATGGCCTCGACGATGCGCAGGTTCGCCTGGTGGGGGACGAAGGCGGCCAGGTCGGCGGGGTCCACGCCCGCACGCTCGCAGGCGAGCTTGGCCACCGGGTGAAGCGCGGTGGTGGCCCAGCGGAACACCGTCTGGCCTTCCTGATGGAGGAAGGACTGGCGGTCCTTGATCTGGATCGCCTCGGCCTTGTCGCCGGCGCTGCCCCATGCCACCGGGCCGATGCCGGGCTGGTCGGAGGGGCCCACGACCGCGGCGCCCGCGCCGTCGGCGAAGATCACGACGGTCGACCGGTCTTCGGGGTCGACCCACTGGGTGAGCTTCTCGCTGCCGACGACCAGCACGTTGGTCGCCGAACCCGACCGCACGGCGTCGGACGCGGCGGCCAGCGCGTAGCAGAAGCCGGCGCAGGCGGCGTTGAGGTCGAAGGCGCCGGGGGCGGTGATGCCGAGCCGGTGGGCGACGCGGCCCGCGGCGTTGGGGATGGGCGCCTCGATCGTGCAGGTCGCCACGATCACCAGGTCGATGTCGTCGCTGGACAGGCCGCTGGCCGCCAGGGCCTTGCCGCCCGCCTGCACCGCGAGGTCGATCTCCGACTCCTGCGGGCCCGCCACGCGGCGTTCCTTGATGCCGACGCGGCTCTGGATCCACTCGTCGTTGGTGTCGATCCGGGCGGCGAGGTCGTCGTTGGTCACGACCTGGGCGGGCTGGTATCCGCCGAACGCGAGAATCCTCGCCGCGGGGGCGCCTTGGCCGAGCCTCACTGCAGCACCTCCCGGGCGGTGTCCAGGTCGTCAGGGGTCTTGAGCGCGACGGTCTTCACTCCGGGCAGGGCCCGCCGGGCCAGGCCCGTCAGCGTGCCGCCGGGCAGCAACTCGATCATGGCGGTGACGCCGCGCTCGGCCATCGTCGCCATGCAGGAGTCCCAGCGGACCGGGTTGGCCACCTGGTTCACCAGCCGGTCGAGGAACTCGCCTCCTCCGGAGACGGCCGCGCCGTCGGAGTTGGACAGCAGCGTGACCGACGGGTCCGCGGGGGCGAGAGCCTCGGCCTCCGCGCGCAGGTGGTCGACGGCGGGGGCCATGTGGACGGTGTGGAAGGCTCCGGCGACCGCCAGCGGGCGCACCCGCGCCTTCTCCGGCGGCTCGGCCGCGAAGGCCTCCAGCTGTTCCCGCGTGCCGCCCGCGACGATCTGGCCCGCGCCGTTCATGTTGGCGGGGGTCAGCCCGTGCTTGGAGATCGCGGCGAGGACGTCCTCCTCCGCGCCGCCGAGCACCGCGCTCATGCCGGTCTCGGTGACGGCGGCGGCCTTGGCCATCGCCCGGCCGCGCTCGCGCACCAGGGCGAGGGCCTGCTCGGGGGTCAGCACCCCGGCGATGGCGGCGGCGGCGAGCTCGCCCACACTGTGTCCCGCGACCATGCCGGGCCGGACCCCGAGCGTCTCGAACGACGCCAGGGCGGCCGCCACGAGCAGGGGCTGGGCCACAGCGGTGTCGCGGATCTCGTCGGCGCCTGCGGTCGTCCCGTACGCCACGAGATCGAGCTCCACGATCTCCGACCACGCGGAGATCCGCTCGCGGAACTCGGGTATCTCGAGCCACGGACTGAGGAATCCTGGGGTTTGGGCGCCTTGGCCCGGAGCGACGATGACGAGCACGTACTCAACCCTGCCCTGTAGAGGTTCACCACACTGATGGAGATCCGAACGAACTTTGTGGCCGCCGCGTTGTGGGGTACCTACAGTTTCGGTGTCGAGCTGATTAAGGCACCCGGCTCAGGTTACGGACAGGCGTCCGAGTATGAGACCCACCTGGAGGGTGAATGCGGACCGCCCCTCCGTGGGCTGGTACCCGGTCAGTTCCGTGATCTTACGTAGACGGTACCGCACGGTGTTGGGATGGACGAACAGCAGCCGGGCCGTCGCCTCAAGGGAGGTCCCCTGCTCCAGATATGTCGCGAGCGTGTCGAGCAGCGGGGTTCCGGCGAGCGGCTTGTAGACGTTCTCCACCAGCTGGGCCCTGGCGTCCTCGTCGCCGTCCAGCGCGCGCTCGGCGAGCAGGTCCTCGGCGAGGACCGGGCGCGGGGCGTCGGGCCAGCCGGCGGCGGCGCGCAAGCCGGCGATGGCGGCCCGGGCCGAGCTGGCCGCCGCGTGCAGGTCGGGCACCTCCGGCCCGATCACGACGGGCCCGGGGCCGAAGCGCGCCACCACGCCGCGCGCCGCGTCCTTGACGCCGTCCGCGCCGCCGACGATGACGATGAGCCGGTCGCCCTGTACCCCGGCGAGCAGCTCGTGGCCGAGGCGCCGCCCCTTGTCGCGCAGCCCGTCGATGACGCTCTGCGGGTCCTCGTCGGGGGCGCACCCGGCGAAGACGACGACCGGCGCGGAGGTCCAGCCGAGCGCGGCGGCCCACGAGTGCAGCCCGTCGTCGACCTGGCCGCGCACCAGCGCGTCCACGATCAGCGCCTCCAGCCGCGCGTCCCACGAGCCGCGCGCCTCGGCCTCCCTGGCGTACACCTGGGCGGCGGCGAAGGCGACGTCGCGCGTGTAACGCAGCATCGCGTGCCGCAGCAGCTCCGCGCCGCCGGGCGCGGCCAGCTCCTCGACCTGGGCCTCGACGACCTCGACGACGATGCGGACCAGGTCGACCGTCTGCTGGAGCGACACGCTGCGCTTGAGCTCGCGCGGCGCGGTGCCGAAGAACTCGATGCTCGGCGTCGGCCGCCCCTCGCCCGCGTGGCCGAACCACTCGACGAAGGCCGCGATACCGGCCTGCGCCACCAGGCCGACCCACGATCTGTCCTCGGCCGACAGCGCGCGATACCAGGCCAGCCGCTCCTCCATCCGGGCCATGGCGGCCGTCCCGAGGCTGCCCATGGCCCGGTCGAGCCGCCGCGCCGTATCCTCCCGGATCCTGTCGTCCTCCCGGGTTCCGGCGTCCTCCCAGGTCCCGGCGCCCTCCCGGACCCCGTCGCTCATCGGCACACCGTCTCCGGCCACCCGGACGACGTCGTCGCTCTGCCCGTCCGTACGCACCTGTCCGCCGTTCCACGCGCCCCGCTCGCTCACGCCCTCTAGCGTGCCAGGTCATGCCGTTGATCGTGCCGTACGGGGGTGTGGACGGCGTCTCCGCAGGTCGGAGCCGCGGCTCGCGGCCTCAGGCGCCGATGCGGTGCAGGACGACGATGTCGTCCCTGTCGAGGCGCAGCTCGTAGCCCTCGGTCAGGTAGCTGTCCACCACGCCGCGCAGGTCGTTGTTGACCGAGGCCACGATCCAGGGCGTGCCGCGCTTCTGGTAATCCCACCACAGCACGGTCGTCCGGCCGGACAGCCGTGCGCCGAAGTCGTCGGTCGCCTCCACCACCACGCCGTCGGGGACCATGCTCATGGCCTGCTCCCTGGCCTCCGTGCGGGGGTCGGGGTGGTAGAAGTCCGGGCTCATCAGGTTGTCGAACGGCCGGTAGGGGACCGTGGTGACCGCGACCGCGAAGACCGCGGCGGCGTAGGCCAGCCGCAGGCCGTGTCCGGGACGTGGCACCCCGCGCCGCTCCAGCCAGCGGATGAGCCGGGCGGCGCCGTCCACCCCGGCCATCAGCAGGATCACCACCACGAACGCGTCGTAGTGCCAGCCGGTCGACCACCAGTTGTCGGAGTCGGCGAGCAGCCGCTCCAGGATCAGCGGCAGCGCCGCCAGGAACAGCGGGGACAGCAGGCACACGAACAGCGCCGGCCACAGCAGCAGGCCCCAGGTGTCCCACTTCGAGTGGTCGTCGAAGAGCATGGCCACGAACTGGTGCGGGTGCGTGACGGCGCTCCACACCATCTGCGGCAGGTCCGCGCCGAGCTTGGAGTAGCGCGTGTAGTACGCCGGGTTGCCCCCCGCCAGGGGGATCACGAACTTGCGCACCACCTCGAACACGGCCACGCCGGTGAACACCAGCCCGGCGCCGAGCCTGCGCTGCCCGGTGAAGAACAGCCAGACGCCGAGGCCCGCCACCATGAGGCCCAGGTCCTCCTTGGTGAGCAGCAGGCCGAGCACCGCGAGCAGCCCGGGCAGTCGCCGCCCTGCGTGCAGCCGCTCGACGGCGATCGCGCTCAGCAGCGGCACGAAGGCCACCTCGTGGAACTCCACCGCCGTCGCCTGCGCGATGGGCCAGGAGATCGCGTACGCCACGGAGACGAGGTAGGCGTGCGGCGTGCCCAGCACGCGGCGGGTGAACATCCACACGAACGGGATCGCCAGGGCGAACAGCACGGCCTGCGCGACGAGCAGCGTCTCGGGCCCGTCGTGGAGCCAGTAGAGGGGCGCCAGCACGGCCAGGATCGGCGAGAAGTGGTCGGCGAGCTGCATGTAGTCCATGCCGAAGCCGCCGGTGACTCCGCGCAGCGGCACGGTGGGCGCCGAGAAGTGCGAGTATCCGCGCACCGCCTGGTCGAAGATGACCAGGTCGTAGGTGGCCACCTGGAAGTGGGCGAACCTGAGCAGTGAAAGAGTCCAGTTCAGGGCCGACGACAGCGCGCAGAGCACGGACAGCGCGATCAGGTGCCGGTGGGACCTCAGGAACCGCGCGGCGGGGCCTCGCGCGTCCGCCTCGCCGGTCGGCCGCTCCTGCGGTTCGGCGGCGGCCGTGGCGGCGGCGGTGTCCGCGGGCTCCGCCTCGCCGCTCGGCCTGGTGCCTGCGGCGTCTCCGGGCTCCGCGACGGCCGTTCCGTCCACGGCGGCTGCCTCCAGGGTGTCGTCGGGGTCGTTGCCTTTCCGGGGCGGCTCCTCCGCCGGTTGCCCGGACGTCGTGGTCCCCGTGATCACGAGGAGGAGAGTAGGCCCTTCGGGAGGGAACGGTCTATACGGGCGTATCTCCGGAAACCCCTCGGCGGGACGCCCGGCGCTCCCACCTGGGCCTCCTCGTGCGCGCCCATGAATCTTTCAGCGGCGCGGGACGACGACGTCCGTACGGGTCAGATGACGGCGACGGCCGTGATGAGGCCGATGAAGAAGTGCGTCACGCCGAGGAGGACGGCGGCGGGCTGCAGCGTGGTCTCCCGGACGAGCTCGCGCACCGAGATGCCGGCGACCTTGTCGAAGGCCACCATGCCGAGCGTCTGCACGGCGATGCCTACCAGGCCGAACACGAGCGTCGCCAGCAGCCCCTCCTGCAGGGCGCCGCCCGACGACCAGATGGAGGCCGCCACGACGAGCCCGACGCCGGCGACGCTGGAGGCGGCCAGCGCCGTGGCGTTGGGATTGCGGTCGGTGCGGATGATCTTGCTGAGCCGTCCGGGCGTCGCCAGGTCGATGACGTAGAACCCGGCGACGAGCAGCAGCACGCCCAGGATGGCGTACGCGAGGATCGCCAGGGCGCCGTGCGCGAGCACGTCGGCGATGGAGGTTGTCGTGTTCACGGGGGCCTTCGCTTTCAGCCGTGGATACGGTGGGGGATTTCAGCCGCGGATGCGGTGGGGGACGAAAGAGGACGTGTCGTCGGTGACGAGGCCGGAGGTCTCCCGGATGCCGAGCCCGGCCGACTCGTCGTCGACCACCCACGCCCCGAGCACCGGACGCCAGCCGTCGAAATCCGGCAGCGGCAGGAACTCCTGGTGGACGAAGCCCTCCCTGCCGTAGTCGCCGTCCGTCTCCACCTCGACGCCCGGCGCGGCGATCCGCATCGAGGCGCCCTCGCGGCCGAGCAGCGGCTTGCGCACGTAGCCGGGGCCGGCGGCCAGCTCGCGGGGACCGTCGAGGTAGGCGGGCAGCAGGTTCGGGTGGCCCGGGTAGAGCTCCCACAGGATCGCCAGCAGGGCCTTGTTGGACAGCAGCATCTTCCACAGCGGCTCGATCCATGTCATGGAGACCTGCTGGGCGAGCGCGTGCGGCGCGAACGGCTCGGCGACGATCCACTCCCAGGGGTACAGCTTGCACAGTGTCCGGACGACCCGGTGCTCCATGTCGACGAACCTGTGGTTGAGCGCGTCCCAGCCGATGTCCTCCATGGCGATCGCCGCCGTGACCAGCCCGGCCTGCTCCGCGGTCTCCTGGAGGTAGCCGATGGTCATCGCCTCCTCGCCCGTCTCGTCGGCGCTGGTCCACGCGAAGTGGGCCGGGCCCGTCTGGAGCGTGAGGGACTTCCAGCGGTCGACCAGGCGCTCGTGGATCGAGTTCCACTGGTCGTCTTCCGGATACACGTCCTTCAGCCAGAACCACTGCACGACGGAGCTCTCGACCAAGCTCGTCGGGGTGTCGGCGTTGTATTCCAGCAGCTTGGCCGGCCCTGTGCCGTCGTAACGCAGGTCGAACCGGCCGAAGACGTGCGGGTCGCGCCGCCGCCACGACTCCGCGACGGCCGCGCGGCAGTGCGGGGGGATGCCGAGGTCGGCGAACCGGCCGGAGGTCACGATGTGGTCGGCCGCGGCCAGGCACATCCGGTGCAGCTCCTCGACCTGCTCCTCCAGGGCCAGGACCTCGTCCATGGTGAAGACGTAGTGGACGCTCTCGTCCCAGTAGGGCCGGGTGAGGCCCTCGGGGTGGGCGGAGCGGTGGAACGCGAGCCCCTGTGACTCGACGAGGGCGGCCCAGTCCTCCCTGGGCGCCGAGCTCAGCCTGCGCATGTGCCGGCCCCGCTCAGCCGCCGCCGCGGGAGTGGAAGCCGAAGCCGCCCCGCTGCACGACCCGCCCCGACCGGGTCGAGATGTGGGCGTCGGCCGGCCGGACCGTCGTGCCGTGGTAGACCCGGCCGCCGTTCCGGGTGCCGCCGTAGTACCAGCGGTACGCGCCGTGCGAGCCGTAGTAGTGGCTGCCACTGCCGCCGTCGTCGTCGCAGAGGTCGTCGTCGACGACCAGATACGACCCGTCCGGGTTGAGCGTCGAGGTGTCCACGCAGTCCGCGCCGACCTCCTCGTAGTCGTCCTGCGCCGCGCAGAAACCGACGACGAGGACGGACAGCACACCCAGGGTGCCCAGTTTGATCGCCGTGGAGGACTTGATGCCGCGCGACGGCGGCGGCGTTCCCGGCGGTGGCGTGCCCATGGCCATGGGGTGCGGGGGCACGGAGGAGCCGCCGGGTGGCGTCGTCGGTGGGGGGCTCTCCCCGGGCTCTGCCAATCGGGCTCCTGCTGTCGAGATCGGCACACATTATCGTCTGGTTGGACGAACGGGACAGGCAGGCGCGGGGTTCCTGATGACTCTGTTATCCGCGTTCCCGGCTGAGATTCCGTACGCCGGGTAGCGTGCGCATGTGGATCCCGTCGAGGCGCTGAAGCGCATCGCCTTCCTGCTGGAACGGGCCGGCGAGCCGACCTACCGCGTGCGCGCCTTCCGGGGCGCCGCCGCCGCGATCGAGGACCTGCCCAGGGGGGAGCTCGTACGGCTCGCGCGCACCGGCGGCCTGACCGAGCTGCGGGGCATCGGCAAGGTCACGGCTCTGGCCGTCACCGAGGCGCTGGACGGCGCCGTGCCGACCTACCTGCGGCGGCTGGAGGACACCAAGGACGTCGACCTGGACGAGGCCGCGCAGGCGCTGCGGTCCGCGCTGCGCGGCGACTTCCACAGCCACTCCGACTGGTCGGACGGCGGTTCGCCCATCGAGGAGATGGCCGACGCCGCCCGCTCGCTCGGTCACGAGTACCTGGCGCTGACCGACCACTCGCCCCGGCTGACCGTCGCGCACGGCCTGTCCGCCGACCGGTTGCGGCGGCAGCTCGACGTGGTCGCCGAGCTCAACGAGCGGTACGCGGGGGACGGCGGCCCGCCGTTCCGGATCCTGACCGGCATCGAGGTGGACATCACCGCGGACGGCTCGCTCGACCAGGAGCCGGAGCTGCTCGAACGGCTCGATGTCGTGGTGGCGAGCGTCCACTCGCTGCTGCGGATGGAGGCCGCGGACATGACCCGGCGGATGGTCGCGGCGGTGGCAGACCCCGACGTGGACGTCCTCGGGCACTGCACCGGCCGCGTCGTACGCGGGCGCGGGCGGCCGGAGTCCCGGTTCGACGCCGAGATCGTCTTCGAGGCGTGCCGGAGGTTCGGGGTCGCGGTGGAGATCAACTCCAGGCCCGACCGGCTCGACCCGCCCAAGCGCCTGATGCGGCTGGCGTACGAGATGGGCTGCGAGTTCGCGATCGACTCCGACGCCCACGCACCCGGCCAGCTCGACTGGCAGCGGTTCGGGTGCGAGCGCGCGGCCCTGTGCGGGATACCGCCCGAGCGCATCCGCAACACCCGCCCCTGGGGGATTGCCGCGGACGTGGGGTGATAGTGCTGTGGCGTCCGAGTGAGGCGTGTTGTGTGGGTTTCGCCGGACTGATCGACGTAGCGTCGAATCATGAAACGCCGCGACGCGCTGGTGAAGGAGCTGGAATCCGCCGGATGCCTGCCGGCCCGCGAGCTCGCCTCGCGTCTCGGGGTCAGCAAGAGCACCGTCGTGCGCGACGTCGCGAAGCTTCGGGAGGCCGGCGTCCCGATCCGGCTCGACCAGGGCGGGTACGCGCTCGCGGGCCCCGACTCCGTGAAGCGCGCCATCGACAGGGCGCTGCGCGGGCGGCACGTGCTGCGCCTGGAGTACGTCAACAGCAAGGGCGTGCCCACCGTCAGGGACGTCGAGCCGAGCATCTGCCTCGGAGGCAGGGGCGGGCACTGGTATCTGGTGGCCTGGTGCCGGTTACGCGACGACGTGCGCGTCTTCCGGCTCGACCGCATCTCCTGGGCCGAGGTCATGGACGAGCGTTTCCCCGAGCCGGGCCGCGACCGTCTCGCCGAGCTCGCCGAGGCCGTCGGCGGCTGACCCTGCCGTCCGCCGACCGGTCCGCGCGCCGTGCCGCGGGTTCGTCCGGCCGAACCCCGGCCGAACCCCGGCCGAACCCCGGGAGGCGCCGCCGGGAGCGGCGGAGTCGTGCCGGCCCGCGAATCCACGCGCCGCTGTGACGTCTGCGCCGACCTGCGCCGACGGGATGTAGTCGAACGCGTCAGCGAGAAATGTCGGTGGGGTGGCCTACCCTCTGCGGCGTGAACCGTACCGACCGGCTCTACGCGATCGTCGAGGACCTGCGGGCGATCTCCCCGCGCTGCCGGTCCGCGCGTGAGCTCGCCCTGCGCTTCGAGGTGAGCTCGCGGACCATAGAGCGGGACATCTCCGCGCTGCAGCAGGCAGGCGTGCCGATCTACGCGGAGGTCGGGCGCAGGGGAGGGTACGCGCTGGACAAGAGCATGTCCCTGCCCCCGCTCAACTTCACCCCCGCCGAGGCCGTGGCGGTGGCGATCGCCCTCAGCCGCACAGAACAGCAGCCCTTCGCCGACGAGGCGCGCAGCGCGCTGCGCAAGCTCGTCGCCGCCATGCCCGGCCCAGAGGGGGACCGGGCCCGGCAACTGGCCGCCCGCGTGCAGATCCTCACCGACGACAAGCCGGAGTCCCGATACACCGGGTCGATCGGCAGGGTCATCGAGGAGGCCCTGCTCAAGGGGGTCGTCTTACGCATCCACTACGGCGACGCTCAGAGCGTGCTGACGACCAGGGAGGTGGAGCCCGGGGCGTTCGTCGGCGGGCGGAGCGGGTGGTGGTATCTGGTGGCCTGGTGCCGGCTGCGCGACGCCGTCCGCGTCTTCCGGCTCGACCGCATCGTCGAGGCCGTCCTCACCGAGGACCCGGTGCCCGGCCGGCCCCTGGAGGCGTTCGACGCCTGCGTGCCGGACATGATCGCGCGCACACCGGTGCTCGACTGACCGTTGTTTCGAAAAAATGTTCGTGAGTTTCTGGAAACGCCGACAGGGGGGTGTCGCCGGAGAGCGGGAGGCTCTACTCACACGACGAGGAACCGGCCGTGGCCCACCGAGCACCTTCCCCGCTCGTCACGCCGCCGCCGGAGCCGTCGCCCAGGAGAGCAACGCCCGCAGAGGCAACAGAGAAAGAGACCGATGATGACCACTCCCGCCGCCCCCGCCGTCAACACCGTCGCGTGGTTCGAGATCGCGAGCGACGACCCCGAGGGTGTCCAGCGCTTCTACGGCGACCTGTTCGGCTGGCGGTTCCGCACGGACGAGGGCTCGGCCGCCATGGGCATGGACTACCGGCTCATCAGCTACGGCGGTGACGACGGGGTGCGCGGCGGCGTGTTCGGCACCCGCGGCGACATGCCCGGTCACGCCGTCTTCACGGTGCTCGTGCGGGATGTGGCCGAGACCTGCCGCACGGTGGAGGCCCTGGGCGGGAAGGTGCTCAGCCAGGTCGTGGGCAACGAGGGCGGCCCCGACTTCGCCTACCTCCACGACACGTCCGGCAACCTCTTCGGCGTCTTCGCTCCCGCCGGTTCCTGACCGGCCGGAGCGCACCCAGGCCGTCCGAACGCCCGCCGGGATCCCCCGTGCTTCCCCTGCGGCGCCTTTCCCTCCGGGCCCTTCCCCTCCGGGCCGTCAGGGCGCTCGGACGGCCGTACCCCGCCCCCGCCGGCCGGGTGGGGTCCGCCGGCCGCCCGTTCGAGGTGCCGAACGGGCGGCCGGCGGCGGCGCGTCGCCACGCCTGCGGTGGCGGTGCCTGCGAGAAAGGCCGGCGGCGGTTGCGTCGTGCCCGGTTGCTCCGTCTGCGGTTGCTTCGTCTGTCCGGTGGAGACACGCGGACCGATACCGACGGGCGCCGAGGCGGGCCTCGTCACGCCTCCGGCTGCCGGTGCTGCAACTGGCGGCGCAGCTCGGCGATCTCCCGCTCCAGGTCGGCGACGTCCGGAGCGCCGGACTCGCCCGGGCCCTGTCCCGCCGCGGCCTGCGACCGCTGCTGCCCGTAGGGCGAGGGAGCGGGACGCACGTACTGCGTCGCGCCGTCGGGCCGCTGGGGATCGTAGCCCCCGCCCGGCCGCTGGGGATCGTGGTCGTGCGCGCGTGCGGCCTCGTAGCCTCCGCCCGCCCGCCCGGGCTGGTGGCCGTTGGCCGGCGGCAGGCTCTGCGGCTGCCAGCCCTGCGGCAGCCCGGGCAGCTCGTGGAGCACCTGGCCGTTCACCGCCTGCCGGTCGTAGCCGCCGCCCGCCTGCGCCGGGAAGCCGCCGCCGTTCACGCCGGGATACGGCCCGCCGTACGCGGGCGAGGGCGACCGGCCCTGCGGAGAGGAGGAGCTCTTCCTGCGCCTGCGCATGAGGAGCAGCAGCAGGACGCCGCCGCCGATCACGATCAGGACACCGGCGCCGGCGGCGGCCCACAGCCACACCGGCTGCGGGGTCTCGTCCTTGCCGGACGAGATCGCCTGCTGCGAGTCGGTGATGTACTTCGCGACGTAAGGGTGGCCCGGGAACAGCGCCTGCACCTCGCGGAACTTCGGCAGCGCGTCCTTGTAGTGCCGCTGGAAGAAGTCGTCGAGCGCCTCGTTGTACTTCGTCGTCGTCAGCGACGCGGCGGGCTTGACGTTCTTCTCGTTGAGCTTCTCCTTGATGATCGAGACCGGGAGCACGAAGCTCTCGTTCTCCGACGCCTCGCCGTTCTCGCTCACGGTGCCGGCGATCAGCATGCCGACGACCTTGCCCGCACGGCTGAAGACGGGACCCCCGGAGTTGCCGTGGTAGGAGGGCGCCTGCGTCTGGATGTACGGCACGCCTTCCTGCGTGCTGCGCTTGGCGTTGTACGGTCCCTCGGTCAGCGCGGGGTCGAGTTTCGACTCGATGCTGAACCACGGCGTGTTTGTCACCAGGCCGGGGAAGCCGCTGATGTAGAGCGTGTCGCCGGTCTGCACGTCGGCGTCGTCGCCGAGCGGCACGGTCGGCAGGTTCTGCTGGCCGTTGACCTTGAGCAGCGCGAAGTCCTTGCCCGGGTAGCTCTCGCCGACCGACACCAGCTCGGCCGGGACCTCCTTGGCCGTCTTGTCGACGCCGCCGCCGGGCAGGCTCTGCAGGACCGACAGGCTCTTGCGCAGGCCGCGGATCTCCAGGTGGGTGCTGTTGAAGGTGACGTAGATCTGCTGGACGAGCTCGATCATCTCCTTGTCGGCCTCGAAGTTCCGCAGGGCGTTGATCATGTCCTTCGCGTCCTGCTTGTTGAACTTCTCCAGCGCCTGCTGCGCGAAGGTCTGCGACAGCTCCTCGTTGCTCATCTCGACGCAGTGCGCGCCGGTGACCATGTAGCCGTCGGGGGTCACCCACCAGCCCGTGCACATGCCGCCGACCTGCGCCTTGACCGTGCGCTCTGGGCCGACGGGCTGGAGATACCGGTCGACGTCGGCCGCCACGCGCTGGAAGAGGAACTTGGCGATGCTCCGCTCGTCGGAGGGGATCTTGCCGGCGAGCACGGCCCGGGTGGCCTCGTTGGTCAGCTGGTCCCACGCGGCTTCCTTGGCCTGGCTGCTCGGGACGACGACCTCGCCGGAGTAGGTGATGCTGGTGAGCTGCACGGCCGGGTGGGTGCGAGCGGCCAGCCGGGTGCCGACGGGGACCTCGTCCCCCGTGTCCGCCGAAGCGGGAGCGGCCACGACGAGCAGGGCGAACGCCGCCGTCGCGGCCATCCCTCCGGTCAGTCTGCCGAAGTATTTCCTGAGATTTCCATCCACGGCCGCAAGAGTGATGGAACGGTCTTGTCTCTTGCTTGGAGGTGGCTTGGGACCGGCCGGTGGCGCGCTGCAACGCCGCATCCGCGCCGCTCAGGTGGGGTGAGGGCGCCGGAGACGACCCGGAGACGACGGCGGCCCCCGCCGGAGCGGGGGCCGCCGGACGATCCGCGGATCAGACGCCCATCGACTGGGTGTCGTTGGTCTCCGGGGTCTGCTGAGCCACCACCTCGGTCACCCCGTTCTTGAGGTGATAACGGGCGACGGCCTCCTGCAGCGTCTCGGCCTTGATCTCGCCGCGCCGTACGAGCTGCGTCAGCACCGCCAGCGTGATCGAGGCCGCGTCCACGTGGAAGTGGCGGCGCAGCGCAGAACGCGTGTCGGACAGGCCGAAACCGTCGGTGCCGAGCGAGGTCCAGTCGCCGGGCACCCACTGGGCGATCTGGTCCGGGACGGCGCGCATGTAGTCGCTGACGCCCACGAACGGCCCCGGCACACCCGACAGCTTGGTGGTCACGTACGGCACGCGCTGCTCGGCGTCGGGGTTGAGCAGGTTGTGCTCCTCGACGTCCAGGGCGTCCCTGCGCAGCTCGCTCCAGGAGGTGGCCGACCAGACCGAGGCCGACACGCCCCAGTCCTCCGCCAGCATCCGCTGCGCCTCCAGCGCCCACGGGCCGGCGACGCCGGACACCAGGATGTTCGCCTTCGGCCCGTCGCCCGTCGCCGGGGCGTAGAGGTAGAGGCCCTTGAGGATGCCCTCCACGTCCACGCCCTCCGGCTCGGCCGGCTGCGGATAGGGCTCGTTGTAGACGGTCAGGTAGTAGAAGACGTCCTCGGGGTGCTCCCCGTACATCCTCCGCAGGCCGTCCTTGACGATGTGCGCGATCTCGAACGCCCACGCCGGGTCGTACGCCACGGCCGCGGGGTTGGTCGAGGCGATCAGCGGCGTGTGGCCGTCCTCGTGCTGCAGGCCCTCGCCGTTCAGCGTGGTGCGGCCGGCCGTCGCGCCGAGCAGGAAGCCCCGGCCCATCTGGTCGCCGAGCTGCCACATCTGGTCGGCGGTCCGCTGGAACCCGAACATCGAGTAGAAGATGTAGACCGGGATCATGTGCTCGCCGTGGGTGGCGTACGACGAGCCCGCCGCGAGGACCGAGCCCATCGAGCCGGCCTCGCTGATGCCCTCGTGCAGGATCTGACCCTCGGTCGACTCCTTGTACGACAGCAGCAGCTCGCGGTCGACCGCCTCGTACGTCTGCCCGTGGGGCGAGTAGATCTTGGCGGTCGGGAACATCGCGTCCACACCGAACGTGCGGGCCTCGTCCGGGATGATCGGCACGAACCTGGCGCCGATCTCCTTGTCCCGCATGAGGTCCTTGAGCAGGCGGACGAACGCCATCGTGGTGGCGACGTTCTGCTTGCCGGAGCCCTTGCGCAGGCCCGAGTAGACGGGGTCGCCGGGAAGCTTGAGCGGCTTGGCGCGTACGACCCGCTTGGGCAGGTAGCCGCCGAGCGCCGCCCGGCGCTCCTTCATGTAGGCGATCTCGTCGTTGTCCTCGCCCGGGTGGAAGTACGGCGGGAGGTCGGCCTCGAGGTCCTTGTCCGGGATGGGCAGGTAGAGCCGGTCGCGGAACTCCTTGAGCTCGGCCTTGCTCATCTTCTTCATCTGGTGCGTGGCGTTGCGCGCCTCGAAGTCCTTGCCGAGCGTCCAGCCCTTGATCGTCTGGGCCAGGATGACGGTCGGCTGGCCGACGTGCTCGCGGGCCGCCTTGAACGCGGCGTACACCTTGCGGTAGTCGTGGCCGCCGCGCGACAGCTTGCGGATGTCGTCGTCGGTCATGTGCTCGACCATCTTGCGCAGGCGCGGGTCGCCGCCGAAGAAGTTCTCGCGGATGTAGGCGCCCGACTCGACCGAGTAGGTCTGGAACTGCCCGTCGGGCGTGGTGTTCATCTGGTTGACCAGCACGCCGTCGACGTCGGCCGCGAGCAGCGGGTCCCAGTCACGGCCCCAGACGACCTTGATGACGTTCCAGCCGGCGCCGCGGAAGTACGACTCCAGCTCCTGGATGATCTTGCCGTTGCCGCGTACCGGCCCGTCGAGCCGCTGCAGGTTGCAGTTGATGACGAAGGTGAGGTTGTCGAGCTCCTCGCGGGCGGCCACGCCGATCGCGCCGAGCGACTCGGGCTCGTCCATCTCGCCGTCGCCGAGGAAGCACCAGACATGGCTGCGGCTGGTGTCCTTGATCTTGCGGCTGAGCAGGTAGCGGTTGAACCGCGCCTGGTAGATCGCACCGATCGGGCCGAGACCCATGGAGACCGTGGGGAACTCCCAGAAGTTCGGCATCAGCCGCGGGTGCGGGTAGGACGGCAGGCCCTTGATCCCGTGGGACAGCTCCTGGCGGAACGCGTCGAGCTGCGGCGCGTCGAGGCGGCCCTCCAGGAAGGCGCGGGCGTAGATGCCCGGGGCCGCGTGGCCCTGGATGAAGATCTGGTCGCCCGACTCCCCGTGGTCCTTGCCGCGGAAGAAGTGGTTGAAGCCCACCTCGTAAAGCGAGGCCGCGGACGCGTAGGTGGCGATGTGGCCGCCGACGTTGGTCCGCGCGTTGGCACGGGTCACCATCACCGCCGCGTTCCAGCGGATGTAGGCCCGGATGCGGCGCTCGACGTACTCGTCCCCGGGGAACCAGGGCTCGCGCTCCGGGGGGATGGTGTTGATGTAGTCCGTGCTGCGCAGGCCGGGCACGCCGACCTGGTGTTCGCGGGCGCGCTCGAGCAGCCGGAGCATCAGGTAGCGGGCACGAGTGCGGCCCTCGGTCTTGATGACGTTGTCGAGCGATTCGAGCCATTCGTTGGTCTCGCTCGGATCGACATCAGGCAACTGGCTGGGTAGGCCGTCACTGATGATCGAATAACGCTGGCGTCCGGAAGCCACTGGGTCTCGCCTTCCGAGAATGGACTTTGTCTCGTCGGATCTGTTACGTCTGTGTTGCCTGCTGCGATGCGGTCAGCGCATGATCGCGGCGTTGCGGTCTTCTTCCATCCTGTCTCGTCCCACCGGAAAGTGCATCTCTACCGCCCGGTAACCGGACCGTCCGCGCTGGCTACGGGGCAGGTCTTGGCCTAGACCACCGATGGTAGGACGATTTTTACCAACCATCCATTCCCGACCTCCGCCGGGGGCGTCGCGAGATCGCGGACGTCACATCATGCCTGGTCGGAGGCTCCCTACCCGGCCTGACCGCGCCCTACCCGGAAGCGCGGGCGAAGTCGCCGCGCGGTCGCGGTCCTCGCCATTCCGTAATCGTCTTCGGTGCCCTTTCGCCTCGCCTGTCTCCAGGTCCACGGCATGTCGCAGGAAACGGCCGTACGGGGCCGGTGGTGGTGGGACGGCCACGTAACGTTTTGGTATGAGTTGTCCCTTCCTCTGAGGAGAGGGGGGTTTCTGCTCTTTCCAGGTGGCGATAGCCGTACAAGGCTCTGGAGAGAGGGGGACCGAGATGCACGCAACGGTTGGGGACCGGCTGGTGGTGCACGGTGCCGTCGTGGGCGACCACGAGAAGCACGGTGTGATCGTCGAGGTCCGCGGTCCGGAGGGCGGCCCGCCGTTCCTGGTGAAGTACGAGGATGGGCACGAGGCGCTCGTCTTCCCCGGCCCGGATGCCGTCGTCCTCCCAGCTCAGCGCGAATCGTAATATCGCGGATGTGAAATCGACGGTGATCGAGGTGCGGACCGGCGCGCGCGAGCGCGTGCACGACATGACGAAGGAGTGCGCCGATTTCGTGCGCGAGTGCGGGGGAGACGGGCTGCTGCACGTCTTCGTCCCGCACGCGACGGCGGGCGTGGCGCTACTGGAGCTCGGCTCCGGCAGCGACGAGGACCTGCTGGCCGCTCTGGGGGACCTGCTGCCGGCGGACGACCGGTGGCGGCATGCGCACGGCTCCCGTGGGCACGGGAGGTCGCATGTCATGCCCGCCTTCATTCCGCCGTACGCGACCGTTCCCGTCCTCGGGGGCAGGCTGGCACTGGGGACCTGGCAGTCGGTCGCCCTGATCGACCTCAACGTCGACAACCCCGACAGGCGTGTACGTTTGTCGTTTTTGACCGATTAAGAGATAACGGTGCGGGTCACCCGCCGTGGCGACCGTTGACGACGAAGGGTCGCAGCGTGTGGACTGTGCCGAAGCATGGCTCTCAACGAGCCGGGACAACCGCAAACATCGGCGGGGTCACCCAAGCAGGAGGGATAAACGTGAGCGCGACCGCGGGTCAGGCGCAGGACGAGCGCGGCCTGGCCGAACGACTCGGCCTCAAAGCCGGTCAGGTGGTGCAGGAGGTCGGCTGGGACGAGGACTGCGACGAGGCGCTGCGCCAGTCCATCGAGGAGCTGACCGGCAACGAGCTGGTGGACGAGGACTACGAGGACGTCGTCGACGTGGTGCTGCTCTGGTGGCGTGACGGCGACGGCGACCTCTTCGACGCGCTGAGCGACGCGATGACCGCACTCGCCGACGGAGGCCAGATCTGGCTGCTGACCCCCAAGGCGGGGCGCGAGGGCCACGTGGAGCCCAGCGACATCGGTGAGGACGCGGCGACCGCCGGGCTGTCGCAGACGAGCAGCGTGAGCGCCGCCAGGGACTGGTCGGGCACGAGGCTCGTCGCCCCGAAGGCCCGCCGCTGAGTATTGCCCTGCCGTACGGCCTGGGGATGCCGTACGGCAGGATGATGGGCGGACACCTGGGGAGGGACTGCTCATGGCGATAGAGGTCGGGCAGCGGGCTCCGGATTTCACGCTCAAGGACCAGCACGGCGTTCCCGTGCGCCTGTCCGGCCTGCGGGGCAGAACGGTGATGCTCGTCTTCTATCCCCTGTCCTTCAGTCCCGTCTGCCATGGCGAGCTCGCGGCCATTCGCGACGAGCTCGCCCGCTCGCTGCCTTCGCACGTCCAGGTGCTGGCGGTGTCGGTCGACTCGATGTTCAGTCAGCGCGCCTGGGCCGACCAGGAGGGCTTCTCCTTCCCCCTGTTGTCGGATTTCTGGCCCCACGGTGAGGTCGCCCGGGCGTACGGTGTCCTCGATGAGGACAGGGGCCTCGCGCTCCGGGGCACGTTCATCATCGACGGCGAAGGCGTCGTGCGCTGGAAGGTCGTCAACCCGATCGGTTCCGCACGCGATCTCGACGAGTACCGGAAGGCGCTCGCGGACATCTGATCGTTTCATTGCCCGCCCCCGGGCACTGACATATTCGACTCCGACTCCGACTCGCCCCATTGGAGGCCACGATGCCCTGCTACAGGTGCGGGGCCCGGCAGACCGACCCCGTCCGCGGCGCCAGCCCCTGGAAGCGCGGGGTGCGTCGCGAAGCGCAGGTCCTCGTCTGCCCGGACTGCCAGCGTGTGCACGACCTCGATCTCGACACGTGCGCCTCGTGCGGCTCGATCGCGCTGATCTGCCGCCTGGGGGAGATCGAGTGCCGCTCCTGCGGTGAGGTGCGGCTCGCCCGCGCCGGCGAGCCGCTCGTCACGGCCGGCTCGCCGGGTTCCGCCCGCATGCCCGGCCTCGCCGCGGAGGTGGAGGCGGCACTCGACCGCGTCCTGGGCCGCTCGTGACGTACGTCGTCGCACTGGACGTGGGCGGCACCTCCATGAAGGGCGGCCTCGTCACCCGGTGGGGCGAGGTCACCGTCCTCGCCGGGCGCCCCACGGGGCGTGAGAACGGCCCCGGCGCGGTCGTGGACGCCGTGCGCGCCTACGCCGGCGAGATCGCCGACCTCGGCCGCTCCCGGTACGGCGCCGAGCCCGCCGGGGTGGGCCTGGCCGTCCCGGGCATCGTCACCGCGTCCACCGCCGTCTACTCGGCCAACATCGGCTGGCGGGACGTGCCCGCCGAGGCGTTCACCCCTCCCGGCGTTCCGGCGCGGCTCGGCCACGACGTCCGCACGGGCGGCCTGGCCGAGAGCGTCTTCGGCGCGGGCCGCGACGTCGCCGACTTCCTCTTCCTGCCCATCGGCACCGGCATCGCGGGAGCGGTGGTGCTCCGCGGCGAGCCGTACGGCGGCGCGCACGGCTGGGGCGGCGAGATCGGGCACGCGTCCGTCTGGCCGGCGGGGGACAAGTGCGCCTGCGGGCAGATCGGCTGCCTGGAGACCTACGCCTCCGCCTCGGCCGTGGCCCGCCGCTTCACGAGCCGCTCCGGCCGTACGGCGACCGCGAAGGAGGTCGTCGAACTCGCGGTCGCGGGAGACCCGGTGGCCGCCGAGGTGTTCGGCGAGGCGATCGAGGCCCTGGCCATCGCCCTCGCGTCGTACGTGCTCGTGCTCGACCCGGCCCTGATCGTCATCGGCGGCGGCCTGGCCGAGGCCGGTGCGGCCCTGTTCGACCCGTTACGGGAACGGCTCGCCGGCCGGCTGGCCTTCCGGGAGCCCCCGCCCGTACGCCCGGCCGCCCTGGGCCCTCGGGCGGGCATGCTGGGTGCGGCCCTCCTCGGCTGGCAGGCGGCGGGAGACGGCGACGCGGGCGCCGGCTGGTCACTCGATGTGCTGAGAGGCGGGTCGGTGTCGTAAGGTGTAGTCCGGTCCGGGCGGTTAGCTCAGCGGTAGAGCACTCGCCTTACAAGCGAGGGGTCACTGGTTCGAACCCAGTACCGCCCACCAGCCGAAACAAGCCCCGTAGCGATCACGGTACGGGGCTTCGTGCGGTCAACGTGCCATTAGCTTTGGGTTCTGACCCGTCTGATCTCGCCGCCACGGCTTCCTCTCGACACCGTAATCATGGTCGGCGTCCCTCAGTGACAACAGACTGGGAGCGTGAGTGTCATCCGCGAGGAAGTGCAGCACCGGAGGAATCAGTTGCCGTCCGCTACGGAGCAGGTTCGAGAGCGGCTGACCGAGTCCGCCCCGGCGGAGCGTCACCTCCCCTTCGTTGCGTCGTTCGAGGCGGAGCCGGACCTTGCCGAGAGGCATGAAGAGATCCTGCGCTCGGACATGGGGTGCTGACACGGCCCCTACGACACTGGTCTTCATCTCGATCTTCGTCAGGCGGTGGGGCGCTCGTGCGCCCCAGTAGTCGGGGAGTCACGTCCTGGACTGAGCACTCGTCAAGACCTGTGGATCACGAGTTCCTAAGCAGCTGCTGGTGAGGGCTGATCGTCGGGGCGTTCGAGGAGCTTGCCGTTGATGAAGGTCGCTCCGGCGCGGACCAGGGCAACGAGGTGGGGAGCGTTGACCGCGCGCCAGCGGGCCTGGGCCGATTCGATCAGCTTGAAGGCCATGGCCAGCCCGGCCGCCTGGGATCCGGGGCCTTTGGTGACCTTGGTGCGGTGCCGGACCGTGGCGAACATCACTCGATCGGGTTGGTCGTGCGCAGATGCACGCGATGCACGCGGCGCGCGGACCTCGATGGCGCCGGCCGCGGTAAGCACCTCGCGCGCCTGGTGGTAGCCGTTGCGGAGACCTACATGATCATCGGGAAGGCACACCCCTTCCCTGAAGATCTACAGGTTCTAAGCATTGCTCTCCTGGACTTGCACGTCGGTCCGCGTGCGATCACTTCCTCAAGTCCTGTGTTTGCCTGGGCCGCATCGAGTGCCTGTACGTAGACTGACGGCATGAGCGCGCAACCGCAGGAGTTCACCCCCGAAGGTCCTCTTCCGGAGAAGAATCTGCGTGCCATCCGTAGAGCGTTGGTCGTGCCCCAGGACCGAGAGGGGTTCGACGCAGGTCTTGACGTCGTCCTGGCTGAGGTCCGCGCCAGTTTGGACCTCGGTCGGTTGAGCGAGTTCATCCACACCTGGTGGCTGATCGCGTGCGACTCCGTCAAAGATCCGCAGGGCCGCAGAGACGTCTACGAGCGGGCTGCCCACGTCCAGGAACTGGCCGACGCCGGCCAACCGATTCCTCGGGGCGGCAAGACGTGGCGCCAACTGCTGGCGGAGCGCGGGGTCGAGCGGTAGGTGTACTCGATTGTCGAACCCGATCCTGTCGCTCAAGAACAGATCGCGGCCCTGCCGGACGATGCCTTGCGGTATCTGGCCGGGGTACTGGACCTGATTGAGCTTGAGCCCTGGGCCGGTGGACCGCAGTCGCCAAGCAAGCCCGACGGCAACATGCGGGTCATGCCGTTTGGGGAGCGTGGGCTGGTGACCTATTTCGCATTGGAGCCCCAGCGCGAGGTGTACATCGTTCGTGTGCAGTGGATCTAACCGTCCGGCTGCTCTCAGGCATGGCCGCACTGGGTGACTATCTGGGTGACAATCGCCGTGGACGAGCCTGGATGGCGGTGGACAACGGTGAACTGTACGCCCAGGTCGGCGCGGGTGCCGCTGGTCCCGCCCTTTCCTGGGTTGACTTACAAAGGGAGGGGTCACTGGTTCGAACCCAGTACCGCCCACCTGCGAAAAGAGCCCCGTCTCCCTCAGGAAAACGGGGCTCGTGCCATTGACGTGCCATCAGCGAACGTAATCGATCTTGTTCAGTGACCACTCGCCTCGGTCGGTAGGACCTGTGCGATCTTGCCGTTCATGACATCGGCGATCTTGTGGTCCGCCTCAGCCGTGCGGTGCTGGTAGATCATCGCGACGCGCACGTTGTCATGGCCCATGCGGGCCATCAGGTCGCGGAGGGAAGCGGCACTGGCCGCGATCGTGTTCCCGGTGTGGCGAAGATCGTGAAAGTGGAGCCCGGGAACACCGAGCTTGCGGGTCGTCTCGCTCCACTTGGCGGCCCCCCGGAAGTTGCTGCGCCGCAGGATGCCGCCGTTCGCACCGGCGAAGACGAGCGCGGTCGGTTCCCACTCGGTGAACTGGTCGAGGTGCTGTCGCAGCGCCGGAATGATCGCCTCTGGGATCGCCACCGTCCGCAGACCGGCACGGGACTTGGGCGGCCCGGCGAGGAGTTCGCCCGTGTCCGACTCGACGTGCTGTTGCCGAACGCTGACGGTCCCGGCGTTCAGGTCCGGGTCCATCCGCCGCAGCGCCCGCGACCTCGCCCCACCGCAGGCTTGCGAGGGTGGCGAGCAGGATCAACGCGCGCAGCCGTACCGGCACCAGGTCGGCGAGCTGGAAGACCTGGGCCACCGTGAGGACCGGCCGCTCTTCCGACTTCTCCTCGCCGGCACCCCGAATGCGGCAGGGGTTGCGCGGGATGAGCTGGTCGTCCGTCGCGGTCATGAGCACGGCCCGCAGGAACCGGTACGCCTTCGCGATCTCCGTTGCCCCGATGCCGCTGCTCGCCAGGGTCGCGCGCCACTCGCGGACCATTTCCGTATTGATCTTCCCGAGGGGGACGCTGCCGAAATACGGAGCGACGTGCCGCCGGAGAAGCGCCTGGAGCTGGTTCATGTGGTTGCGCCAGCGCTGTCGTCCGTGGACCGAGCGGAGCAGCCGCACGCCGACCGGGGCCAAGTCGGGATCACCGGGCTTGACCGGTCGCCAGATGTAGCGGTGGGGATCGACCGCTCGTCAGGCAGGCCAAGGGCTTCCAGGACCCAGGTACGCCGGTCCTGCTTGTGCTCGGTCAGCGTCTTGTTCGACCACTTCCGGGAGACGAGCACGCGGCGGCCCGCGTAGCCGAGGTGATCGGGCGTGTGCGCGAGCTGGCTCGCTTTCGCGGAGCTGTCTTCGAAGATCCCGAGTCCGGATAGCTACGCTGGATGCGCAAGCTGGGGGAGGTTGCGATTTGTATGGGTGACGGGCACGGGCCCGGACGGTCTGAGCAGGAGGACCCGCTCGGAGCCGAATGGGAGAGGCACCGGCCCGCGGTTTTCGGTGTGGCCTACCGGCTGCTGGGGAGTGTGGCCGATGCCGAGGATGTGACCCAGGACGTGTGGCTGCGGGCCACCGGAGCGGATCTGCGAGACATCGGTGATCTGCAGGCCTGGCTGGTGACGGTGGCCGCGCGGCGGTCGTACGACATCCTCAAGAGTGCCCGTTTCCGCCGGGAGACCTATGTCGGGCCGTGGCTGCCGGAGCCGCTGCTGACAGGGCCGGACGCGTCGCAGCCGGTTCTCGTCGACGAGTCCATCAGTTCGGCGATGCTGCTGATCATGGAAGAGCTGAGCCCCCCGGAACGGGTGGCCTTCGTCCTGCACGATGTCTTCGGCCTTGAGTTCGCCCGGATCGCCGAAGTGCTGGACGTCTCCGGGCCCGGTGCCCGGCAGCTCGCCTCGCGGGCACGACGGCGGGTGGCCAAGGCGAAGCAGTCCACGCCGCAGGCGTCGGAGGCGGAGCGCGAACGCGTCCTCACGGTCTTCCGCGCCGCCTACGAGGCCGGGGACCTGGCCGGCCTGGTCAGGCTGCTGCACCCGGACGCCGTATACGTCACCGATGGCGGCGGCAAGGTTTCCGCGGCACGCAAGCTCATCCACGGCGGTGAGCGCATCGCCGAGGTGATGGTGCGTGTGGGGCGCCAGTGGCACCTGGACCGCATCGACGTCGTCGAGGTCGGCGGCGAGCTCGCCCTCGTGTTCCACCGGGAGGGCCGGGTCTACTCCGTCGACACGGTCCAGATCGCAGACGGTCTGATCACCGCGTACCGCAGGGTTATCAATCCCGACAAACTCGTGCGCGTCTGAGCTGTCACACCCGGAGGGGCTACCTCGTCTCCCTGATGAGAACGCAAAACGGGCGACGAAGGAATACACGACAGCAGGTGGGTCGATCCTGCAGAACGGCATACATCCACCTGCTGCGTCACCCCGATGACGAGCCGCTGTGAGTCCTGCGTGTGAACAGGCTGTGCGCTCGAGTCGCCCCTCCCAGTAAGGACCTGTATGCAAGCCATCACTGTGCGAGACCGTAACGCCGGTCTTGCCGGGATGTCCCTGACGGACATGCCCTACCCCCATGCGGCCGAGAACGACGTCATCGTGCGGGTGCACGCCGCCGGCTTCACCCCTGGCGAGCTGGACTGGCCCGCCACGTGGACCGATCGCGCCGGCCGCGACAGGACGCCGAGCGTGCCCGGGCACGAGCTGTCCGGTGTCGTCGTAGAGCTGGGGTACGGCACCACCGGCCTGAGCGTCGGACAGCGGGTGTTCGGCCTGGCCGACTGGACCCGCAACGGCACGCTCGCCGAGTACACCGCGGTGGAGGCACGCAACCTCGCCCCGCTGCCGGCGGACATCGACCACACCGTGGCCGCCGCGCTGCCGATCTCCGGGCTGACCGCCTGGCAGGGCCTGTTCGACCACGGCCGCCTCACCACGGGCCAGACCGTCCTGATCCACGGCGCCGCGGGCGGAGTCGGCTCGATCGCGGTACAGCTCGCGCGCGAGGCCGGCGCCCGAGTGATCGGCACCGGCCGGGCCGCCGACCGGGACGGGGTACTCGGTCTCGGCGCCGACACCTTCGTCGACCTGCAGACTGAGAAGCTCGAGGACGTCGGCGAGGTCGACGTCGTGTTCGATGTGATCGGCGGCGACATCCTCGACCGCTCGGCCGCGCTGGTGCGCGCCGGCGGCACGCTCGTCACCATCGTCCTGCCGCCCAAGGTCCAGCCCAGGGACGGGCGGGCGGTCTTCTTCGTCGTCGAACCCGACCGCGCCCGGCTCGCCGACCTCGCCACACGGCTGAGGGACGGCCGGCTCAAGCCGCTCGTCGGTGCTGTGCGGCCGCTCGCCGAGGCACCCGCGGCGTTCGCCCCCGGCAGGCGCATCCCCGGCAAGACGATCATCCGTGTCACGGAAGACTGAGTAGGAGAGCCATCGTGATTGGAACGCGGATTGCCGGTGGCCTTCTGGCTGTCGGCCTGGTGGCCACGGTCACCGGATGCGCTTCGACAGCAGAGCCCGCAATGAGCAAGGCGTCAGTCGCCGCCGCGAAACCTGTGACTGCCAAGGCGCCGTCCGCCGCCGCGGTTTCGAAGCCACCGTCCGAAACCCTGACGCCTCTGCTCACACAGGCGCTTCCGAACGTCAAGGGCAAGACGTTCACCTCGGCGATCGTCACCCTCCCACCGACTGCACGCGCGATGCCGCACCGGCACGGCTCGGCGTTCGTCTACGCCTTCGTGCTCGAGGGCACTGTTCGCAGCCAGGTCACCGGCGAGCCGGTGCGTACGTTCCATCAGGGCGAGAACTGGGTCGAGCAGCCGGGCGCCCACCACCAGCTCACGGAAAATCCCAGTCAGACGGAACCGGCGAAGCTGCTGGTCGTCTTCGTCTCCAACACCGGAGAAGAGCTCAAGGTCAACGACCCGGGCTCATAGCCCTGGGCACGCAGCGGGCGGCAACACTCCGCACGAACTCTGCCCCTGCCAGAACACACACCACCCGCCACCAAGACGCGCCCGAAGGGCGCGGCGCAGACCACCAAGGAATCAAAGAAACCATGACCAACCACCAGCGCGTCAACATCGGCGAGCAGCACCCGGCCGCCTACAAGGCCCTCATCGCCCTGTCGTCGGAGGTGGAAGAGGCCGCTGCCGCGGCGGGCCTCAACCCGCTCCTGGTCGAGCTGCTGAGGATCCGCGCCTCCCAGATCAACGGCTGCGCGTTCTGCCTGCGCATGCACACCCGCGCCGCCCTGAAGAAGGGCGAGAATCCCGACCGGATCGCCGTGCTGCCCGCCTGGGCAGAGACCGACTACTTCTCCGAGACCGACCGCGCCGCCCTCCGCCTGACCGAGGCGATCACACGCGTGCCGGACGGACACGTCAGCGACGAGGACTTCGACGCCGCCGCGGCCGTACTCACCGCAGACCAGATCTCGGCAGTCGCCTGGCTGGCAACCGTGATGAACGCCTTCAACCGCGTCGCGATCACGAGCCGGTACCCCGTCGGCGGCTGACCTCCACGGTGACACCGGCCCGTCCGGTTGTCTCGGCTCCGGAATATTTGCACTAGTAACAGGATGTATGTAATGACTTTCGACGATTCGTCCCTGCCGCCGGTCCTTCCGGAAGATGCCGCGGCCCTCGTGGCCGCGGTGGCAGGTTCGGTTCTGCTGCCGGGCGACGCGGGATACGACGAGGAACGCGCCGTCTTCAACCTGAATCACGAGCTGGTGCCCGCGTTGATCGTGGTGGCGGAGAGCGCTGCCGATGTCCAGGCAGCCGTCGCGTTCGCGGCGGGGCAGCACCGGCCGGTCCTGGTGAAGACCACCGGCCACCAGATGGTCGGCCCGGCGCACGGCGCCGTCGTGATCGCGACCCATCGGATGAATGACGTGGCCATCGACTCGGTCGGCCGCACTGCCCGGGTCGGCGCCGGAGCGATATGGTCCGAGGTCGTCGAGAGGGCGGCCAAGGACGGGCTGGCCCCGCTGAACGGGTCGAATCCCACGGTGGGAGTCTCCGGTTACACCCTGGGCGGCGGCCTCAGCCCGACCCTCGGCCGCTCCCAGGGCTACGCCGCCGACCATGTGCGCTCGCTCGAGGTGGTGACCGCGGACGGCGAACTGCGGCATGTCGACGCGGAGTCCGAACCCGAACTGTTCTGGGCGCTGCGCGGCGGCAAGGGTAACTTCGGAGTGGTCACCGCGCTGGAATTCGCCTTGTTCCCGGTGCCCCGCCTCTACGGCGGCGGCATCTACTTCCCCGGTGAGCGGATGGCCGACGTGCTGCGCGCCTGGACCGCCTGGCACCCCGGCACACCGGAGACCATGATCTCGTCGTTCGCCGTGCTGCGGCTGCCACCGCTGCCCGAACTGCCCGAACCGCTACGCGGGGCGTTCGTGGTGTCTCTGCGGTTCGCCTACAACGGCACGGCCGAGGACGGTGAGCGGATGATAGCGCCGCTGCGGGCGGTAGCTCCGGCGGTCCTGGACACCGTGAGGGACATGCCGTACGCCGAGGTCGCGTCGATCCACGACGAGCCGACCGACCCGTTGCCCTACTACGAACGGGGCATCATGCTGCGGGAGTTCCCCGCGGAGGCGCAGGACAAGCTGGTCGAACTCGTCGGCCCGGGCTCCGAAACGACCCTGTGGATCGCCGAACTGCGTGCCCTGGGCGGGGCGTGGGACCGGGAGCCGGCGGTGCCCAACGCCGTGGCGACCAGGGGCCTGCCGTACAGCCTGTTGGGCGTCGAGGTCGGTCCGCTGTCGGAGGAGCAGCGGCTCAAGGAGTCGGTCGCCGCGCTGCTCGACGGAATGGAGCCCTGGCGGGGCGACCGGCGGCTGGTGAACAACCTCGCGCCGGATGAGGCTACCGACGCCGCCGCGATCTACGGCCCGGAGCGCTACGAGCGCCTGGCGGCCGTCAAGAAGACCTACGACCCGGCCAACATGTTCCGGATCAACCACAACGTGGCGCCGGCCGCCTGATCAGACACTGGCCGACCGGGCGGGGCCGGACGTGATCAATTCGTCGATCATGTCCGGCACCACCGCTCTCGAGTAGAGCCAGTCCTGCTCGGTGTCGCAGCCGATCCGGCGCCGGGCGGCCACCAGCTCGGCCAGGTCGCTGGAGGTGATCCCGGGCTCCGGACCTGCGTCGATGCGGTCTTGTCTGCGCCAGTTGCAGCTGGTCTGGTCGCTGATCTGCAGATCGGCGGCCACCTGCTGCACGGTGCGGTCCGCCTTCAGCAGGTCCAGGACTCTGCGACGGAACTCGGGGGGTGGGATCTGACCGCCTTGAAGTGGCACGATGCCTGCATGCAGCTTGATCAAACCCTTGTCGACGCAGCCATCGCACAGATGGATCGACGATGGCCGGCTGATGAGCCAGGTGGTGCTGCCGCCGTCTACTTGGAGGACGGGAAGATCCGCTGCGCGACCTCTACGCGGGCACCGGCGTACAGGTCCGGACCGCGCGGGTCACCGCTGTCGATGTGGAAGGCAAGACCGTCGACCTCGGCGGTGAGACCCTCGCCTATGACACCCGCGTGTACGCCCTGGGCAGCGCCGGCGCCGATCACGGCGTCCCTGGTGTCGCGGAGCACGCCTACAACGTGGCCGGCAAGCAGGCCGCTCTCCGGCTGCGGGCGCGCCTGAGCGAGGTGAAGCCCGGTGGGACCGTGCTGATCGTGGGCGGCGGCCTGACCGGTATCGAGGCGGCCACCGAGATCGCCGAAGCCCACCCGGACCTTGAGGTGGCCATCGCCGCCCGCGGCCGCGTCGGCGGCTGGCTCAGCGACAAGGCGCAGCGCCACTTGCGCGGGGCCTTGGACCGCTCGGCATCACGGTTCACGACCATGCCGACATCACGCGCGTCGAAGCGGACCGCCGCCCGCATCAAGGAGATGATCTGCGCCAGCGCGGCCTGGAGCGTCTCCCACCCCACCATGATGCTGCCGAGCCGCCGCCACCTCGCGGTCACGGGCGCAGTGGACACCCGACGACCCCTCAAGCGGTCATGACGAAGGGCGTTGCGATTGCCTGAGTCGCGCCGGGCCCCGTGCGTACGCTGGTGGCATGAGCGCGCAACCACAGGAGCTCACTCCTGCAGGTCCTCTTCCAGAGCAGAATCTGTGCGCAATTCGTAGGGCTTTGGTCGTGCCGCAGGACCGAGATGGGTTCGACTCAGGTCTCGACGTCGTCCTGGCTGAGGTCCGCGCGAGTCCGGACCTCTGGGGTCGAGCGGAAGCCGATCGTCAGCATGGTCTCCCCCTGGTCCGAGAGCACGGCGATGAATGCTGATGGCAGAGTGAAAGTCTGGTACCGGTTCGTACCGCGTGAGGGATGGCCGCAGTTCGACCAGGAAGGCGTGTGGGCGACCCCGCTCGGCGGGGATCTCGCACAGGTGGACAACGTCCCGTTCTTCGTCGACGGCGCTGCCGAGGGCGACATCGTGCGGTTCATCATGGACGCCGATGGCGTCCGATGGGTCGAGGAGCGCGTCGAATGGTCCGGTAGGTGCACAATCCTCGTGCTGCCGGTCAGTGGGGGGCCGAAGGCGACCGCCAGGGCGGTGCACGAGGTATTCGCTCCGTTGGGCATCGGAGCGGAGGCGTACAGCGCGGAATTCCCACTCGTCGCTCTCAGCGTGCCTTCCGATGCCGACGTCCGCGCCGTAAAAGCAGAGCTGAACCGAGGCGTGGAGGCGGGATGGTGGGACTACCAAGAGGCCTGCGTCGGGGATGCTTGGCGTACGGCATAGCAGCCGGGCACGTCCTCTCATCCAGGGCGGTCACCGGGTGACGACCGGAGTGGACGAGGCCGGACGGCGGTGGACGATGAGGACCTCAGGCCCAGTCCGGGGCGGGTGGCGCGCTCACGAGGCCGTCCCGGTCGACGACGGCGGGACGTGGCCGAGTCCCGGGTGTCCCGGCCACGTCCGGCCGCCCGCTCGGATCGGGACGGCGGCGCCGGGGGTGTGATCAGCTGGCCTCGCCGGTGGGCATGATCGTGACTTGCTGAAGGTTGACCCGTGCCGGCTGGGAGGCGAGGAAACCGACGGTGTGGGCGACGTCCTCCGACGTCAGCCACTCCATCGTCTGCTTGGAGCCCTCCAGCCACTCCAGCGCCCCGGCGTCGGTGACGTGGCTCTGCAGTTCCGTACCGACGATGCCCGGCTCGATCGCCGACACCCGCACCTTCTTCGGGCCCAGCTCCATACGCAGGTGCCGGGACAGGTGCGAGACATAGGCCTTGGTGGCCGAGTAGACGGCGAAGTTCGGGAAGAGGTTCTGCGCGGCGATCGAGGAAGTGTTGATCAGGTCGCCGACGCCGCGTTCGGCGGCCGCCTCGACCAGCTGGGGAACGAACGCCCCGATGGCGTTCATCAGGCCGGTGATGTTCAGGTCGATCTGGCGCTGCCACTGGTCGCCGGCCAGCTCCTGAATCGGAGCCGGGAGCATCACGCCTGCGTTGTTGAACAGCAGGTCCGCGCCGCCCAGGTCGTTCTTCACGCGGCTGGCGGCGGCGCGTACGGCTCGGGCGTCGGTCACGTCGGCGGCGATCGCCAAGGCGGTGCCACCCTTCTCTTCGATGCGGGAGACCAGCTCGGCGAGCCTGTCTTCGCGCCGGGCCAGCACGGCGACCTTCGCTCCCAGCGATGCCAGGTGCTCAGCGGTCGCTTCACCGATGCCGCTGGATGCGCCGGTCACGACGGTGACACGGCGGGCAAGCGGGGCGACAGAGGTCTGCGAGGTCATGGAGGTACCTTCCGTGGAACTTTCGGGCGGTGGTCCGTTCATCCGGGCCGCCCATCCAGCACACCACCGCCGGACCCACCGCCAAGAGCACCTGCCGTACCCTGCCGAGACTGGTACCGGCAGGGCCACCCACACCGGAAACGCCGCACATGCGAGACGTCACACTGGGGGTATGGACAGCCGAAGCGAGCTCGCCGACTTTCTTCGTATCCGGCGTGGCCGCCTGAAGCCTGACCAGGCAGGGCTGCCCGAGGACGGCCGCACGCGCCGGGTTTCGGGACTGCGTCGCGACGAGGTCGCCCGGCTCGCCGGGGTGAGCACCGAGTACTACACACGGCTCGAACAGGGCCGGGCCGGCAACCCTTCGCCCGAAGTCCTTGAGGCTCTTGGCCGGGCCCTGCACCTGGACGCGTCCGAGACGGAACATATGCGTGATCTGCTGAGCCGGCCGAACGCCGCCGCTCGCCGCGCCCACACCGGCCCACAGCGTGTCCGTCCAGGCCTTCACCTGATGCTGCGGACGTTGCAGCACGTGCCGGCATTCGTCCTCGGCCGGCGGACCGACGTCCTGGCCTCCAACCGACTGGCCCGGGCCGTCCTCACCGACTTCGACGCCCTGCCCGTGCCGGCCCGCAACCTGGCCCGCTACTACCTGCTCGACCCCTCTGCCCGGCAGACCGTCGGCGACTGGGAACGCATCGCTGCCGAAACCGTGGGAATCCTTCGCCTGGAGGCCGGTCGCCGGCCCCACGACCGGCAACTCGCAGACCTGGTGGGCGAGCTCATGCTGCGGTCACCGCACTTCACCACCTGGTGGAACGATCACCGGGTGCTACGGTGCACCCACGGTGCGAAGCTCCATCATCACCCTGTCGTCGGTGACCTGCATTTCGTCTTCGAGTCCTTCCCGGTTCCCGGAGACGCGGAACAGACCCTGTACGTCTACAACGTGGAACCGGACTCGCCCACCGAACAGGCGCTGCGCCTGTTCGAGTCCTGGAACGCACCCGCCCCTGACCGAGAATCGGCCCGGCCCGCGCCGCCCTCAGGCTGATGCCGCACAAACCCTCGGCCTCGGCAGGGGCTGTCATTCCCAGTGACGCTTTCCGCGACGCTCGATTATGTGAGCCGGGCCGGGGTCTCGCTACTTCGAGGCGGCCCGCACATGCTTGCGAATGTGCTCCGCCCAGGTCTCCGGAGAGTCGACGGGGCTGAAATGCCCTGTGTTCTCCATGATGTGCAGGTCGTAGTCGCTGTAGTAGTCGTCCAGCGTGTCGTTCCATTCCACGGGGAAGAGCGCATCGCTGTCCGGCCACAGGATGGTGACATTCTTCGAAAACCTGTCACCCGGCGCCGGTTTGGTCTCGTTGGCGTAGTAGGTGATGGGGTTGCCCTCGGGGTGGCGGAACCACATCGCGCTGGCCAGGAATGCGCCTGGTTCCGAGTGATTCCCGGTGAGATGGTCGAGGAGAGCGTCGACCGCTGGGGAGCCGGGGGGCGACCAGCTCACCAGATTCTCCCGCAGCACGGCACGGACGGCTTCCGGCTTTCCGTCGATCAGGTCCTCGACCAGTCTGGTCTTGTACATGATCGCGTGGAGGAAGGCGTTGACCGCCTTCTCCTCCAGGATTCGCCGCCCGACGCCCATGGTCGGCGGTGCGATGACCAGGGAGTGCGCCAGGTCCGGGCGCTTCATGGCGAGCGTCTGGACGGTGAAGCTGCCCACGTCGTACCCGCACAGCACCGCGTTGCCGATGCCCAGTTCGTCGATGAGCGCGATGACACCGTCGACCTGGCCGCTGAGTGAATAGGCGTTGCCGACGTCCTTCAGGTGTTTGTCGGATTTCCCGTACCCGCGCAGGTCCGGGGTCACCACGTCTACGGTGTCACCCAGAAGCGGCACCACGCGGGAAAACTCCATGTGATCTCCCGGGTTGCCGTGTACGAGCAAAACAGGTGTTCCGTGGCCCGAGCGTTCGTAGAAGATTCTGAAGCCCTGTGTCGGCTGCGAAAAAGGCATGGCAAACGCCTCCAGTCGCCTATCGGCCGACTACCCGGAGATCAGCGCGGCCTGAGCGTGAACGCTGCTCCTCCCGTCGTGTTGTCCCCTTGCGAACACTGTGGAGTGTGCTGCCGTACCACACATCGGGGGGTTCCTCGGGATTTTGACGCCTTGGAAGCCGAATCATGGGCATATGGAGACCCCGGAGTCCCTGGTTCTCCGAAACCTCATCGCATCGAAGGTCATGGAATCTGATCGGCGGGACCGTTCGTTCTGCTGTGTCCCGCTGTGCGGGCGGTGCCCCACTAAGATCGCATCCCGTGCCTCCGAATGGCTTCTGGCGGATTATCAGGATTGTTTTAGTAGGTCTGGTTCTTGCGGCGGCGGTCGTGGGGCTGGTGCTCGGCGACGCTTGGCTCTGGGCTGCCGTCGAATGGTCGCCGCCGGCCGTTGCGGAGTTCTACATAGGCGGCGGGTTCGACACCCCGACGGTTGTGGCGCTGCTCGTGGCCGCTCTCGTGAAGGCCGCGCTCCTGTGGCTGATCCTGCGTGCTCCCGCGCCGGGACCGCTGGACCGCCGGGCGAAGGCACTGCGCCGGCTGCTGTATCTGGCGGTGGCGTACGCCCTCGTGCTGCGGTATCCGATCGCGCTGCTCCCCGACGCGGTCGATGCGGCATTCCAGCTCGCGTTGTGGACCGCGATCGACGTCCTCTATCTGCTCGTCATCCGCTGGCGGTCCCGCATGCTGCGCGCGGCGGCCGGAGCCGTGTTCGCGGTCGAACTGGCCGCGATGGCCGACGTACTGCTCGACGAACTCGACCTCCCGGAGCTTGGATCGGGCTACATCGTCGAACTGGCCTTGATGCTGGGCGGAGTGGCGGCGACCCTCATCACGCTCGTCGGGCAGCGCCGCGACGGCCGCTGGAGCCGCGGCACGCAGACGGCCGGGTGGCTGTCAGTGGGTGTCTACGCGCTGGTGTTCCCGCTCGACGTCTTCGGAAGAATGTCCGGCGGCGATATGACGGTGCCGGTCATGATGGACGCGCTGGGATACGTCGGCACCGTGTGGATCGCGGCGACCGCCCGTGAACTGCCCGCCGAGGGCCGCCCGGCGGACCTGCCGCCCGCGCGGCGGCGCGTGATCCGCGTCGCGGTGACGGCCGTGGCCGTACTGCCGATCATCGCACTGATCCACCCGGAGGCTACCCCGCACCTCACCTACACCGGCTGGTCGATGGACTGCTACGACCGGCCCAGCTTCGGCGACCTGAAACCTGCGGAACGCGACGCCGCGTTCCTGTGCCGGGCGCGGAGCACAGAGGGCGGAGTCCCGCCCATGTTCCCGGACAGCCTGTCGGACCAGGAGATCCTCGCGTACGGGCGGGCGCTGTGCCGGGCGAAGGACCGCGACGAGCAGCGGGCGCTTCTGACGCGGGCCGGGAGCGCGTCCGCGCGCAGCGCGGACCAGTGGGACCTCGTCTACGTCTGCCCGGAGATCGTCGGCGCAGCCCATCCCGAGCTGCTGTGGTCGACCACGGAGGCGGAGGCGGCGAACGCCGCCTACATCGCCGAGAAGAACGCGAAGTGCCGCGACCCGTGGCCCCGGACGAAGGGCGTCGTCCAGGCCACGGCCAACTACTTCCTGTTCGTCGACGGCGATCCCGGCTATCTGGTCCACGACCCCGAAGACGAGGCGGCCGACGAGGCGGCGGAGCAGGCGATGGGCAAGGTCTACGACGACAGCACCCGCGTCGGGGTGACCGACAGCGCGGTGCTCATCGGCCATGTCGCAGACGTCGCCGACGTTTGTCTCACAGTGAAGGCCTTCCGCACCCCGCCGCCGCAGCGGACGGCCGGATGGGATCAGGTCAACGAGGTGCCGATCGTCAGCCGCAGCGGCCAGCTCACCGTGCCGGAGATGGGCGAGGGCGGAGAGGTGGGCGCTGGTGCCCCGATGCCGAACCTGGCGATCGCGGGGAAGGGCCGATACCGGCTCCGTGTCTACGTGCGGGTCGACGATGCAGAAGAGGAGCAGCACCTGGTCGTCGTCTTCCCGGGCGCGTCGAGGAAGAGGCTCAAGCTGAAGCCGCGACCTGTTGCGGGGCGCGCGCTCTCCTTCAACAGCCCTTCTTCGGGCGGTCGGAGGGCGGTGGCCCGCGGCGCCGGCGGCCGATCACAGGCAGAGCTGTGGTCGTGAGTGCCATACGCCGCGAGCCGGGGCCGGGGCCGTTGGTGCGCGGCCGTGTCAGCGGCCGGGGTGGACGAGGCCGCATTCGTAGGCGAAGACCACGGCTTGGACGCGGTCGCGGAGACCCAGCTTGCCGAGGATGCGGGTGACATGGGTCTTGACCGTCGGCCCGCTGAGGAAGAGTTCCGCGGCGATCTCCGCGTTGGAGCGGCCTCGAGCGATGAGCCGCAGTACCTCGAGTTCGCGTGGGGTCAGCGTCTCGAGTCCGGCCGGGCGGTCAGAGCCCGGCCGCGGGCGGCGGACGTAATCCTCGATCATCCGCCGGGTGATCTCCGGTGCCAGCAGTGCCTCGCCCGCGGCGACCGTACGGACGGCCCCGGCCAGCTCGCGCGGCGGAGCGCTCTTGAGCAGGAAGCCGCTCGCCCCGGCCCGCAGCGCCTGGTAGACGTACTCGTCCTCATCGAATGTCGTGAGGATGAGGATGCGCGCCCGGCAGGTGCCGCCGTTCAGCAGATGGCGCGTCGCCTCGATGCCGTCCAGGCGTGGCATGCGGATGTCCATGAGGATGACGTCGGGCTGCAGCACCGACCCTCGGTCGATGGCCTCGATGCCGTCGACCGCCTCGCCCACCACCTCGATGTCGTCCTGACCCTCCAGAATCGAGCGGAAGCCGCCGCGTACGAGGGCTTGGTCGTCGACGAGCAGGACTCTGATCATCGCTGGCCCGCCTCCAGCGGCAACCGCGCCGTCACGGTGAAGCCACCGCCGGGCGTGCCCGCCGTCTCGAGTGAGCCGCCATAGAGCCCGACCCGTTCGCGCATCCCGATCAGGCCGTGCCCGACGCGGTTGGCGCCTGCTCCGCCCGACCCGCCCGCTCGCCCGGTGTCGCGGACGCTCACCTGTACGGACTGGTCGTCGTAGCGCAATCTGACGTGCGCGGTGGTCGGCGCGGCGTGTTTCAGCACGTTGGTGAGCGCCTCCTGCACGATCCGGTAGACGGTCAGGTCCACACCGGGTGGAAGCGGGCGGCTCGAACCCTCCACGGTGAGCTCGACGGGCAGGCCGATCGCGGCCATGTGGCCGACCAGTTCGGCCAGATCGGCCGTGCCTGGCTGCGGCTTGAGCGCGAGCCGGGCCCGTTCCCCGCGCAGCAGGCCGAGCATGCGCCCGAGTTCCCCGACGGCCTGCCGTCCGGTCTCCTGGACCGAGCGCAGCGGTGCTCGCGCCTTCTGCGGGTCACGGTCGAGCAGGTCCTCGGCGGCGCCCGCCTGGACCACCATGACGCTGACGCAGTGGGCCACGATGTCGTGCAACTCGCGCGCGATGCGGGCGCGCTCCTCGGCGAGCGCGGCTCGGATCGCTCCCTCGCGCTCGGCCTCCAGCCGCCGGGCCCGGGCGCGGTCGTCGGAGTGGCTGCGGGCGCGGGCACGCAGCACCCGGCCGGCGACGAAACACACCGCCAGAGGCACCGCGACGAACGGGATGTTGCCGACGGTGCCGGACTCGGGGTTGCGCAGAAACACGACGACCAAGCCCACGCCGACGGCCGCCAGGCCGATGAAGGCCCGCGCCGGCTCGCTGTGCCGGGCCACCGAGTAGGTGGCGACCAGGATGGGCAGGAAGTCGCCCCACAGTGTGACCGTCAGCGGCGTCACCAGCATCGGCCCGGCGATCGCGACCGCGATGATGACGGCCGTGGCGAGCGGCGTCACCCGGCGCAACGCCAGGATCGAGGTCGCCACCAGCGTGGAGGCGACCACGGCCGGCATCGGGCCGTACGGCGTCGAGTTGTCGAGATGGAACGAAAGGTCGGCCTGGGCGAAGCCGGTGATCACAAGGGCGAGCAGCGCGTCGGGGAGCAGCCCGGCCGGTCTGTGCCGCAGCCACGCACGCGTCGGCGACTCCACCCGCGACTGGGCCGGGTTCGTCACGTCCATCACAACCGCAAGTTACCTACGGGCGCGCTCGCGTGGCGTCATCCGCAGGTCGCATTTCCGGTCGCGTGGTTCGCGACCGGGGTATCGACCGGTGCCGACCCCGGTACGACGACGCCGCGGGTGCGCAGGGCCGACGCTGAGGACGCGCAGCCGGCGGACGGCCTTTGCGCACAGCGCCTGGCGCTGCGAACCATGGAGGAGACCATGACCGTGAACATGAGACGCCTCGCCGGGTGGGCGCTCGTCGCCGGCACGATCGTCGCGTTGGCGGGTTACCTCGCCGCCAACCTGCTCGCGCCGGGCAACGGCGACGAGGTGTTCCGATACCAGAACTGGCCGCTGTTCGAGGGGATCGCGCTGGTCGGGGACGTCGTCGTCGCGCTGGGACTGCCGGTGATCCTGACCTTCGCCGGGCGTGCGCCGAAGCTGCACATGGCCGGCTACGCCGGGGTGTTCGCCGCGCTGGTGATGCTCAATGTCGGCGAGGGCACCACTGAGGCGTTCGTCAAACCGTATCTGGCCGGCCACGGCGGCATCCCCGCGCAGGAACCGCCGGGTTTCGCCGCCTTCGAGGGTGTCGCGCTCCTGGCGCTGGTCGTCGGCTCGATCTGCCTCGGCATCGCCGTGCTGCGGGCGCGGACGCTGCCGTGGTGGATCGGGGTGGCGTTGATCGTCTCGTGCCTCCTCGGCGCCCTTGGGCTGCCCGGGGCCTGGTTCCTGGTGCCCGACGGCGTCTTCTTCGCGGCGCTGTTCGCCATCGGCGTCTTCGCCGTGCGGGGACGGCCGGACCATACCCCCGCGACGGCCGGGCAGCCGGCCGCCGGGACCCGGAGCTGATCTTCTCGTTTCGCTGTGGGGGCACTTCGCGGTACGGCTGTCCGGGCGTGAGCCACTGATACGTCCTCAGTCGTAGGTCGAGATCTCGATGAGGTTGTGGTCCGGGTCGCGGATGTACAGGCTGGTGATCGGGCCGAGCGCGCCGGTCCTGGGAACCGGGCCCTCCTCGATGGTTACGCCCGCGGCGGTTAGATGGGCGGCCACCTGATCCAGAGGCGAGTGGGTGATCAGGCAGAGGTCGGCGCTGCCCGGCACGGGGCGGAGGGCGTGTGGCCGAATCTCGTTTCCGGCCTGGTGCAGGTTGATCTTGCTGGAGCCGAAGACGAGCGCGTGGCGGCCGCCGCCGAAGGTCACCGGCTCCATGCCCAGGGCGTCCCGATAGAAGTCGATAGTCCGGGGGATGTCGGCCACGGTCAGGACCAGGTGATCGAGGCTCGCGATGCGGACGGCGAAGGTCTCCTTGACGGCCTCCCAGGCGGCCGGTGGCAGCAGGTCCCGGTTGCGGGCGAAGAACGCGTGGAGCGCGGTCCCGTGTTTCGCGCGGATCTCCGGGTTGTGCCGGGCGACGTCGATCTCGTTCGCGGCCGTGATCAGGATGAACGCCCGGAGTTCGGCGGCGGAGGGGTCGACCCGCCGGCCCGTGAACCGGTCCGTGAAGCGCAGGGCGGGATAGGTGGCCGCGCGGTCGCACGAGGCGTAGAGGTACACCAGCGCCTCGGCCGGGGCCCCGATCACCTCGGCCAGCGCGGCGCGATCGGCGAGGTCGAGGAGCCGGTGGCCGAAGCCGTCCGTGCCGTAGGCCGCGTGACACAGGCCGGCGAGCTGCACCTCTTCAGGCGCGTCCCAGTCCTTGAGCTGGGCGGCGACGCGGTGCAGGTGCTCCAGGAGCGTGCCGCCGGGGTGAGGGAGCCCGGCGGCGCCCTTGGAGGCGAGGAATGCGGTCGAATCCGTAAAGGTATCCGCTGACATATTCGCCTTGTATACACCGGCGGGTGAGACCGTCCCCGGCGCGGGGCCCTGATGCGGAGGTCCGTTTCCGCGGTCCCCGGGGCGGCAGCGGCCGCCACGAGGCCGAGCCGGAGGAGAGCACGGCGGCCGCCGATCTGATCCTTTCAGACGAGGACCTCCCCGCCGTGGACACGCGTGCCTGGTCAGGCGCCTCCGCCGGACGGAGCGGGCCGCGACCGGTACCGGGTCCGATCAGCGCGGGCGTACAGTCCGAGGCGGTCCAGGATTTCCGGGAACGCCCGCCTTCGGCCTCGTCGCGGACGACCGGAAAGCCGGCCGAAGAACGCCGGCGGGACTGGGACGCCCGACAGCGACGACGCTCACTGGAGGCGTGTGATGACGCCCGCTCATCCGGCCGTTCACCACGGTGCTCGTTATGCCGCCGCACGCGGAAACACGGCCCGAACGCGGGATCCTGCCCTGCACCGGCAGATTCTGTTCCTGATCGTCGCGGGAGCGTTCGCCGTGCACGCCAGCGGGCTCGGCAACGGCTTCATCTATTTCGACGATCCCGAGGGCGTGGTGGACAACGTCTCCATCCGGGATTTCAGCACGACCAACATCGGCCACTGGTTCACCACGCCGCTGCAGTTCATGTACACGCCGCTGGTGTACGTGTCGTACGCGATCGACTATCTGTTCGGCCAGGGCGCGATCGGCATCTACCACTTTTCGAACCTGATGCTGCACCTGGCCAATGTGGTGCTGGTGTTCCTGCTGTTCCGCCGGCTCACCGAGCGCGCTTTCGTGGCCTGCTTCGTCGCGGGGGCGTTCGCGATCCATCCCGTGAACGTCGACACGGTCGCCTGGATCTCCGCCCGCAGCAACCTGCTGGCCACGCTCTTCTCCCTGGCCGCGATCCTGGTCTACCTGCGATATGTCAGGTCGCTGCGCCGGCAGCCGCTGGCCTGGTCCGTGGTCCTGTTCGGGCTGGCCGCGCTGTCCAAGTCGACCGCCGTCGCGCTTCCCCTGGTGCTGTTCCTCGTGGACCACGTGCAGGGCCGCAGGCCAAGCCGGCGCCTGTTCCTGGAGAAGATCCCGTTCGCCGTCATCGCCGCGGTCACGGTTCTCGTCGCGCTGAACGTGCGGCAGGACGTGATCCCCCCGCAGGGATACACCGTTGCCGACCGGATCCTCCTGACCTGCTCGGCGGTGGTCAACCACCTGGTGCAGGCGGTCTATCCGTTCCACCTGTCCCTCGCCTACGCCTACCCCCACAAGCCCTTCCCCTGGTACCTCTACGCTTTCCCGCTGGTGCTCGCAGCCGGGGGCGCCGCTTTGTGGCTGGTGAGGCCGGCGCGCAGAATCGTCGTCTTCGGGCTCGGGTTCTTTGCGGTCACCATCGCGCCGACCCAGGCCGTGCTTCTCATCGACGGCTACCACGCGAACCGCTACGCGTACCTGCCGTATCTCGGCCTGTTCTTCATTTGCGGATATCTCGCGGACGCGGCGCTCCGGCACCGCGATCGCCGGCTGCGTGCCGGCGCGATCGGGGCGATGGCGGTTTTCGCGGTCCTCTTCACCACGCTGACCGTCATCCGGAACACGGCCTGGCGGAACACGGAAACCATCATGAGCGACGCCATCGCCAAAGAGCCGGGCGTCGCATTGGCGTACAGCAGCCGGGGCATCGCGAGATTCCGCGGCGGCGACTACACCGGCGCCACAACGGATCTACAGCGCACCGAGGAACTCGACCCGGACTTCGTCCTGGCGCACCACTATCTCGGCCTGATCAAGTACTACAACGGCGACTACACCGGGGCGCTCGGCGAGCTCGACTACGAGGTGTCGCGGCTTCCGACCTTCGCGGTCGCCTACAGCGAGCGCGGCAAGACCAAAATCGCGCTGAAGGACTACTCGGGCGCGTACGCGGACCTTTCCACGGCCATCGCCTACGACCCGCAGCTGACAGAGGCCTACTACTCCCGCGGAGTGGCCGCGATCGGACTGGGTGACCCGCGCGGCGCGATATCCGATCTGAACACGGCGATCGGGCTGATCCCCCAGTACGCCGACGCGTATCACCAGCGTGGAGTGGCCGAATCCCGGCTGGGTGACATCGGCGCCGCCTGCGCCGACTGGAACACGGCTATGTCGCTCGGCAGCCCGGACGCGAACACGTCCCTCGCCGAGAACCACTGCGGCGGTTGACCGGATCACCCCGGGGCGGACTCCGCTTGACCTTGACACAGTGGCAGGGTCTTCACTGTGGCCGAGGAGGTGGCGGTCACGATGACCATGCCGGAAGACGACACGAACACGTTGCGCGCTCTTCGAGGATTGGAGGACGGCAACTCGTCGGTGCGGCTCAAGGCGGTACTGGCGGTCGGCACGAACCCGGACCCGCGGTTCATCGACAAGCTCATCGAACGATGCGCGATCGAGCCGGATTTCTACGTGCGCGACATGCTCACGTGGGCGCTCACCCGCCACTCGTCGTCGATGACGGTTCCGAAGCTTGTGGACGAACTTCGTTCGGAGCGTGCGCAGGCGCGGAGCCAGGCGTTGCACACGCTGTCCAAGATCGGAGATCGGCGGGCGTGGCCCGCGATCACACGGGCGCTGCTGACCGACGCCGACGACGAGGTGGCGCGGAGCGCCTGGCGGGCAGCGGTCGTACTCGTGCCCGAGGAGGAAGAATCCGAATTGGCCGAGGTGCTGGCGGCACAGCTCGGACGCGGCGAGCGTGAGACGCAGTTGAGCCTGAGCCGGGCGCTTATCGGGCTCGGTGAGGTGGTCGTGCCGTTCCTGCGCGGCGCGATGCAGAATCAAGACCCTCGCGTGCGTCGGCACGCGATCGCCACGGAACGGCTGCTACGCGATCCGGATGCGGGATTCGAGTTCGCGATCGAGGAGGCGAAGCGCGTCGCGGTCCTCGGCACGGCCGGCCAGGAGGGGTGACAGGCGGTGTTGATCGGTGAGGTGGCGAGACGGTCCGGGGTCAGCGCCCGCATGCTCAGGCATTACGAATCGCTCGGCCTGGTGCGGCCGACCGGTCGCAATGAGGCCGGCTATCGGGAGTACTCCAGCGAGGACATCCGGCGGATCTTCCATATCGAGAGCCTGCGGTCGTTGGGGCTGTCGCTGCGTGAAGTCGGGCGTGCGCTGGACGATCCCGGCTTCACGCCCTCGGAACTCGTCGACGACCTCATCAGCCGTACGCGGGAACGCATCGCGGCCGAGACGGAGCTGCTCACGCGGCTGCGCCGGATCGGTGCCGCGGAACCCACCGGGTGGGAGGACGTTCTCCGGATCGTGGCGCTCCTCCAGGCCCTGGGATCGGAGAGCGCCGGCAAGCGCCAGCACGCGGCCCTGTCCTCGGCCGAGGAGGTTTCGGCGCCCGTGGAAGCTCTGGTCGAGGCGGCGTTGAGTGAGACGGACCCGAACGTCGCCGGAACCCTTCGATGGGCTCTGGCGCGATCGGGCGAGGGCGTGGTGGCGCTACTGGCGGAGGGCCTCGGCTCACCCGTGGCCGAGGTGCGCAAACGTGCCGTCCAGTCCGTCGCCGAGATCGCGGGCGATTCGGCGACCGCACTCCTGCGGGACGCTCTCACGAACTCCGACGTCGTGGTCCGCAGGTGTGCGGCTCTGGCGCTGGGGGCACGCGGAGTCGCCGGCGCGGTCCCGACGCTCATCGACATGATCGTCGAGGGCGCGAACGACGTCGACGCGGCCGATGCGCTGAGCGCGCTGGCGGCCGATCCCGCGCTGGCGGATCAGATCGCCACCGGGCTCGTCGGCCGCCTCGCCAAGGGCGGCGTCGAATCGTCCGCACGCCGGCGGCTGACACAGGCGCTCGCGGACATCCCGGGGGTCACGACCTCACGAGCCCTGGCGGACCTGTCGAACGACGACGACCGTGCCGTCGCGCTCACCGCGACATACCTGCTCACGCTGCGCGGCACGCAATGACGGATCTTGTCTGGGGACCCGTGGAACAGAGGGAAGGTGTTGTTGTCCCACGCGTCCGCGACCTCGTTGATCGTTCGCCGGTCGTACGTCCGTGCGTCTGCCGAGGCCTCCGCGATCTGTACGAGCGACCTGTCCAGCAAGGATCCCAGGGCGCCCAGTGCCGTTCCCCTTCTGATCATCTTTTGCCGGTGTACCGATGAAGGACCGGTTCAGGGCGGGGGGTGGGGAAGTCGCGTAGGGGGCGGAACGGGCTGAGCAGCAGGATCGCGACCGAGAGGAGCTGGATGACGGCCATCAGGATCATGGTCTCACGTACGCCGATCGCGTCTCCGAGCAGTCCGCCGAGCAGCCCGCCGAGGGGGATCGCGCCGTAGTTCAGGGCCGAGGTGCTCGCGGTGATCCGTCCGAACATGCCGGCTGGGCAGTAGTGCTGGCGGAAGGTGCTCGTCAGGATGTTCGAGGCCACGATGCCGAGGCCGGTGCCGAAGCCCGCGGCGCCGAACAGCACCAGACCCGCGCCGCCGGTGCCGATCGGCCCGAGCAGAGCCATCGGTGCGGCGAGCGCCTCGCACAGCAGGAACCCCCGCGCCGTTCCGAACCGCGTGGCCATCCGGCCGGACAGTGCGGCGCCGAACAGCCCGCCCGAGCTCGCCACCGCCAGCACGACGCCCACCTGTCCCGCGCCCGCGCCGAGATCCCGGGTGAGAAACACGATCTGGATCGACGAGTAGCCCATCAAGGCGATGTTGGACATCGCGCTGAAGGCGGTGAGCGTGCGCAGGTACGGATCGTGCGCGACGAACCGTAGCCCGTCGCCGATCTCCGCGCGCAGCCGCCGTTTCGCGTCGGTCTCCCGGCGGGTCTCGCGCGTGCGCACCGAACGCAGGCACACCACGGCGATCGCGAAGCTGGCCGCGTCGGCCAGCACGCCGCTGACCGCGCCGAACCACTGCGCGAGCAGCCCCGCCAGCCCGGGGCCGGCGATCTGCGCGGCCGATTCGCTGCCCTGGAGCTTGGCGTTGGCGTCCAGCAGCCGCTCACGCTCGACCAGGACGGGCAGGTAGGCCCGGTAGGCGAGGGTGAAGAACACCTTCGCCGCGCCGGCGGTCGTCGCCGCCACGAGCAGGTGCGTCGTCGTCAGCACGCCGAGCCATGCCACGATCGGCACGCTCGCGAACACCACCGTCGACACGGTGTTGCACACCAGCATCACCGGCCGTTTCGGCATCCGGTCCACCCACGCGCCCGCGGGCAGCCCGACCAGCAGCCACGGCAGCCACGCGGCCGCGGTCAGCAGCCCGACCGTCAGGGGGCCTGCGTGCAGTGTCACGACGGCGACCAGCGGAAGCGCGATGCCGCCGACGGAACTGCCGAGCGTGCTCGTCGTCTCGCCGATCCACAACAGCCGGAAGTCGCGAGTCGCCGGCAGCCCGCCGCGTACGTCCGGAGTGGTGGTCACGGCCGGCCCGGCACGGCGCGGACGGTGAGGAAGACCAGATTGCGTTCTTCCCCGTCGTCGGGGATCTCCCGGTCGGCCAGCGAGGAGAAGAGGGCGAAGATCTTCTCCTCCAACTCGGCGAGCTCGGCGACCGACAGCCTCGCCCAGTGGTCGGTGGTGAACGCCGCGCGCCGCCACGCCTCCGGATAGCCGTCGCGCTCGGCGAACCACTGCCGTACGAGCGCGGTCTGCCGGTCGAGGACGAGGGATTCCGCCGCCGCGGCCACGGGATCGTCGGGGAAGTCCGACGCCGACCAGCTGAGGACGTCCGGCGACCTGCGCCACCAGCGCTCCCGGCGGTCGCGCGCGAGCTCGGGCACCTCCTCGACGAGTTCGCTCGCGGCGAGGACCTTCAGGTGATGGCTGATGTTGCCGACGGCCTGCCCGGTCCTGCCGGCGAGCACCGACGCCGTCGAGGGCCCGTCCACCCGCAGGATGTCGAGCAGCCGCCGGCGCAGCGGGTGGGACATCGCGGCCAGCACCTTCGAGTCGCGCACTTCACGCGTCGGACGATCGCTCACCCGCTCACCCTAGACATACAAGAGTTATTGTGCAATGGCTCTTGTGCATCTGGGCGCCCTGTCGCGTGGCCACCTGGACACGCCGCGTTCGCACGTGGTGGGGGACGCACGCGAGCCGTCTTTTGCCAAGGCAAGGCCCTACGGGAACCACGAGAAAACCACTCTTTGCGTAGGTTGAATACCCGAGATTCGACGTATCGAGGGCGCCCTATGGCTACTTTCTGGGACCTCAAGCACTGGTTGACCGACGCGATCAACATGCACGACATCCGGGGAATACTCTCCTGCTACAGCCCCAACGCCGTGTATGTGACGCCGTCAGGCGTGGCGGAAGGCCACGAGCAGATCGCCTGGATGTACCAGCAGTTCTTCACGGCCTTTCCGGATTTCCATGTGACGGCCTGGTTCGAGCTCGGCGACTGTGAGAACCCCGCCGTCACGGAGTGGACCTATACCGGCACCCATAAAGGTCCATTCCTGTTGCCGGACGGGCGCGAGATAGAGGGAACGGGCCGTCACATCGCCCTGCGCGCCACCTGCTCGACCTTCGTCAGGGACGACAAGATCGTCACCCACCGCGAATACTTCGACCAGCTGGAGCTCTACAGCCAGCTCGGCTTCGGGCTGACGAAGATCGAGCACAGGTGACCTCGGCCGGGAGGCGTCGTCCTCCCGGCCCGGATCGTCGTCCGCCGGCAGGCGGTCCCGTGTCAGAGCGCGGCGACGATCTCCTCGACGCGCTGCCGGGCGTCGCCGAAGAGCATCCTGCTGTTGTCCCGGAAGAACAGGGGGTTCTGCACCCCGGCGTAGCCCGTGGCCATCGACCGTTTGAAGACGATCACGTTCTCCGCCTCCCACACGCGCAGGACGGGCATCCCGGCGATGGGGCTGCCCGGGTCCTCGACGGCCCCGGGGTTGACCGTGTCGTTGGCGCCGATGACGAGGACGACCGACGTGGTGGCGAAATCGTCGTTGATCTCGTCCATCTCGAGGACGATGTCGTACGGCACCTTGGCCTCGGCGAGCAGGACGTTCATGTGACCGGGCAGGCGGCCGGCGACCGGGTGGATGCCGAAGCGCACCTCGACGCCGCGCTCCCGCAGCCTGCGGGTGAGTTCGGCGACCGGATACTGCGCCTGCGCGACCGCCATGCCGTACCCGGGGGTGATGACGACGGACTTGGCCTCCGTGAGCAGGTCGGCGGTCTCGACGGCGGTGATCTCCCTGTGCTCGCCGTAGTCGTGGTCGCCGCCGGGGCCCGCCTCGATGCCGAAACCCCCGGCGATCACGGAGATGAACGACCGGTTCATCGCCTGGCACATCACGTACGACAGGTAGGCGCCGGACGAGCCGACGAGGGCGCCGGTGACGATCAGCAGGTTGTTGTCGAGCAGGAACCCGGACGCCGCGGCCGCCCACCCGGAGTAGCTGTTGAGCATCGAGACGACGACGGGCATGTCACCGCCGCCGATGGAGGCGACCAGGTGCCAGCCGAGCAGCAGCGCCACGGCGGTCAGCGCGACGAGCAGCCCGAGGTTCGGGGAGACCACGAAGAGCACGGTCAGGACCGCGAACGCCGCGAGCGCGCCCAGGTTCAGGGAGTTCTTGCCCGGCAGCATCATCGGGCGGGAGTCGATCCGGGCCGACAGCTTGAGGAACGCGACGATCGACCCGGTGAAGGTGAGCGCTCCGATGAACACGCCGATGGACACCTCGGCGTGGTGGACGCCCAGCAGCGAGCCGGACACCTCCGCCTGCGCCCCGCCCCCGTTCTCGACCTCCAGGAAGCCGTTCCACCCGACCAGTACGGCGGCGAGACCGACGAAGCTGTGCAGGATGGCGATGAGCTCCGGCATGGCGGTCATCTCGACGATCCGGGCCCGCCAGAGCCCGACGGCGGCGCCGATCGCCATCGCGACCAGGAGCAGGACCACCGCGAGCGTTCCGCTGCCGTCGGCGGTGAGGACGACCGTCGCGGCCAGCGCGATGACCATGCCGGAGATGCCCAGGACGACGCCGGAGCGGGCGGTCTCGTGCTTGGACAGGCCGGCGAGGCTGAGGATGAACAGGAGGGCGGCGACGATGTAGGCGGCCTGCGCGGCCGTGGAGAGGGTCACGGTCAGCTCCTCGTGAACATGCCGAGCATGCGCCGGGTAACGGCGAAGCCGCCGACGATGTTGATGCTCGCCAGCAGGATGGCGACGAATGACAGGACGGCGACGACCGCGCCACCCTGGCCGATCTGGAGCAGCGCGCCGACCACGATGATCCCGGAGATGGCGTTGGTGATCGACATCAACGGCGTGTGCAGCGCGTGGTGGACGTTGCCGATCACGTAGTAGCCGATCACGATCGACAGGACGAAGACGGTGACGTGCTCGATCAGCGCGTTCGGCGAGAAGGCGGTCAGGAGGAACAGCGCGACGGCGACGGCGGCGGTGACCAGATGGCGTCGCCGTCCGGGCGGCGAGGGCGGTCGCCCGGCGGGAGCCGCCGCCGTTTCCCGCACCGGGGCGGAGGCGGCGCTCCCGGCGGGGGCGGTGGGCGCCGCGCTCACCGGCACGGGCGGCGGCGGCCAGGTCTTCTCGCCGTCGCGGACGACGGTCATCGCGCGCTGCACGACGTCGTCGAAGTCCAGCACGAGCCGGCCGTCCTCGCCGGGGGTGAGCAGCTTCATGAGGTTGACGACGTTGGTGCCGTAGAGCTGCGAGGCCTGCGCCGGCAGCCGCCCCGCGAGGTCGGTGTAGCCGATGATGGTCACGCCGTTCTCGGTGACGACCGCCTCCCCGGGCCGGGTGCCCTCGACGTTCCCGCCCTGCGCGGCGGCCATGTCGACGATGACGCTGCCCGGGCGCATGCGCGCCACGTGCCCGGCCGTGAGCAGCCGGGGGGCGGGACGCCCGGGGATCAGGGCGGTGGTGACGACGATGTCCACGTCGGCGGCCTGCTCGGCGTACATCTCGGCGGCGCGGCGGTCGTAGTCCCGGGAGGTCTCCCGGGCGTACCCGTCCGTGCTCGCCGCCTGGGCGACACCGACGTCGAGGAACTCCGCGCCCAGCGACCGCACCTGCTCGGCGACCTCGGGACGGGGGTCGGTCGCCCGCACGACCGCGCCCAGGCTGGTCGCCGTGGCGACGGCCGCCAGCCCCGCCACGCCCGCGCCCGCCACCAGGACCTTGGCCGGGGGGACCTTCCCCGCCGCGGTCACCTGGCCGGTGAAGAACCGCCCGAACGCGTGCGCCGCCTCGATGACGGCGCGATAACCGGCGATGTTCGCCATCGAGCTCAGCACGTCGAGCGACTGCGCACGGGAGACGCGCGGCACGGCGTCCATCGCGAGCACGGTGATCGGCCGTCGCGCGAGCGCGTCGACCAGGTCGGCGTCGGCCGCCGGGCCGATCAGGGAGACGAGCGTGGATCCGTCGTGCAGCGCCGCGATCTCGTCCGCCGACGGCGCGTTCACCTTGAGCACGACGTCGGCGTCCCAGGTCTCCTCGCGGCCGGCGATCCGCGCCCCGGCTGTGGCGTACGCGTCGTCGGTGAAGCCCGACCGTCTGCCCGCGCCCGATTCGACGATCACCTCGTAGCCGAGCGAGACCAGCTGCGGGACGGTCGCCGGGGTGGCCGCCACGCGCGTCTCGCCCGGCGTCGATTCGGCGACCACGCCCAGGCGTTGCGCTGAGTGACTCATCACGGTCCTTTCTGTCGGACGGGTCGGGTTGGCCGACCCTGCGGTCGCCGCCGTCCTCCGCTCACTCGTGGGTCGCGGTGGTATGGAACGGCGGCATGCCACGCGCCGCCGTACGGGCGGCGGTGAAAGGGATGCATGCGATTTGACGTGAATATCGGGAAAATTGTCCCGACTTTCCGGCGTACGGATCAAGGTGTACCTGCCGGCGGCTGTCCACACGGCATGAGTTCTCGATTCTCCCAGTTCAGTGACGCTGTTCAGTGGCGCTCTTCAGTGAGCATTGTTCGGCGGGTGCTGTTCGGCGTGCGCTGTTCGGTGGGTGCCGTTCAGGGGAGTTCGGTCCTCCGCGCTGCAACTTTCATCAGAAGCGCCGGTCGCCCCGGCTCGTCAGGGCGGAAACCCGAGGTCACCGCGGCTCGCGCGGGCGGCCCCCGGAGCCGCCCTGGCGCGAGGCCTCGGGCGGTTGGCATCATTGGCGATCATGGGCGCGGCCGCCGCTCGCCGTGTGGGGCCCAGGGGGAGTAGCAGGTCCGGGATGGACCCCGCTTCGAGCCGTAAGGACACGTGCTCCGAAGCGACAGGACCCCGCGCGGCGAGGACCGGCAGGTGCGAGAGGAGACGGCACGTGACGGCTTTCGTCGAGGAAGCTGAGCACGACCCCGAACGCGGGGAGCGAACCGGGCCGGACGCGGAGGCCGCCGGGCACAAGGCTCTCCCCGGTGGCGAGACCGCCGCCGAACCGCTGCGGCGCAGCGCCACCGTCCGGGACGCCCTGCTGCTGTGGGTGGGCACCAGGGCGGGCATGCTCCTCGTGGCGGTCTACGGAGCCCTGATCGTCTCCGGTCAGAACCACGCCCCGCTGCTGGAGCGGTGGAAACACTGGGACGTCGGCCTGTTCCGGAAGATCGCGGAGTTCGGATACGACGGCGATCCGAAGCTGGAGCCCGATCCCGGGCTGCCGGCCATCTTCCCCGGCATGCCGCTGGCGATGCGCCTGGTGCATCTGGTGGTCGGCGACTGGATCCTGGCCGGCCTGATCATCTCGTTCGTGGCCGGCGCGGTGGCCGTGGTGGCGCTGGCCCGGCTCGCCGACGTCGAAGGGCCCGTCGGCGCGGGCCGCTGGGCCGTCGTGGCGCTGCTGCTGTGCCCGCCCGCCGTCTTCCTGTTCGCCGGTTACTCCGAGGCGCTGTTCCTCGCCTTCGCGCTGCCCGCCTGGCTGGCGGCCCGCCGCCGTGCCTGGCCGCTGGCCTGTGCCCTGGCCGCCGGGGCGTCCTGCGTACGGATCACCGGCCTGTTCCTGGCCGTCGCGCTGATAGTCGAGTTCGTGGTGAGCCGCATCCGGAGGGACGGCTGGGCGGGCTGGCGGCGGGGAGTCTGGCTGGTGCTGCCGTTCGCGCCGCTCTTCGCGTACGCCGCCTATCAGTACTCCCGTACGGGTGACTGGCTGGCCTGGAACAACGCGCAGCAGACCGGATGGGGACGGACACTGGTCTGGCCCTGGGAGGCGTTCCGCACGACCTGGGACTCGACCGGCGGTGACGAAGGGTTCGGGCCGATGTTCCGGCTCGAGATCGCGGCGGCGATCGTCGGGGTGCTGCTGCTCGTCTGGCTGCTCGTCACCCGCCGCTGGGCCGAGTTCGTCTACGTCGGGCTGCAACTGGGCGCGCTGGTCACCTCCACGTTCTACATGTCGATCCCCAGGTCGGCGCTGCTGTGGTGGCCACTGTGGGTGCTCGTCGGCAGGGCGGGCGCCCGTCGCCGTTCGGTCATCATCGTCTACGCCACGGTGATCGGGCCGCTCATGGTGCCGATGCTGATGTCCTTCCTCAACAGCTCCTGGACCGGCTGAACCGCCGCCCTGACGACAGCTCGACACGGTGGTGCCGCCGCCATGGCCACTCCGGGGAGGCGTACGGGTTCGGTGACGTGCGGGCGGGCGAAGACAAATGCAGATGCGGATGTTTCATCCGGCTTGACAGGATCGCGGGGTGGATCGACAACTGCTCAGCGCCATCGCCCATCGTGATCACCCCATCGCCGCGCCCGTCTCGGCCGCCAACCTCGACCGGCTGCTACGCCGGGCCGCGCTGCCGGAGGGTGCGCGCATCCTCGATCTGGGATGCGGCGCGGGCGAGTGGTCGCTCCGGGCGCTCGAACTCGTCCCGTCCGCCGGCGCCGACGGCGTGGACATCTCGCCGCACGCCGTGGCGTCCGCGAACGAGGCGGCCGTCGGACGGGGGCTGGCCGACCGGCTGACGCTGCACACGACGCCTGCCGACGCCTTCACGCCCGCCCAGCCGTACGACCTGGCGCTGTGCGTGGGGTCCACGCACGCCTTCGGCGGGCTCGCGGATACGATGGAGGCGCTCACCCGGTTCGTACGGCCCGGCGGTCTCGCGCTCGTGGGGGAGGGCTACTGGGAACGCCCTCCCGCTCCCGAGGTCGTCGAGGCCGTCGGCGAATATCCGGATCTCGCGGGCACGGTGGAGGCCGCCGAGTCCAAGGGGTGGCTGACCGTCTACGCCCACGTGAGCGACCTGGCGGAGTGGGACGAGTACGAGTGGTCGTGGACCGGCACGCTGGCGCGCTGGGCCGCGGACAACCCGGGCCCCGACGGTGAGCAGGCCCTCGCCGTGATGAAGGAGCATCGCGACATGTGGCTCGGCGGCTACCGGGGCGCCCTCGGTTTCGTCACCCTGCTCCTCCGCCGGATGTGACCCCCGGCGGTCAGCGGCGCAGCAGCCGTACCAGGCGGAACCCCGCGAGGACGCCGACTCCGAGGTGGGCCGTGACGAGGGCGATCTGGAAGACCCGCTGACCGGCCGTGAGGTCGGCGACGTAGCCGCCGTCGTAGAAGCCAGACATGAAGGCGAGCACTCCGGCGACGATCAGGAGGGCCGAGGCCGGGACGGCGACGCCGCGGCGACGCCGGGTCGCGCCGACGACCAGCAGGACCTGCGCGATCATCATGGGAATCGGCGCCGACAGGCGCGCCTGCGGCCCGAGGGCGTCGAGCAGGGTCGGGCTGAGGCCGGCGGACAGGGAGATGATCGCGCCGGCGACGTCCATGGCGATCAGCAGGCCCACGCCGGCGACGAGCGCGGACGCGAGCGGGCGGGCGGCGGGCACGGTGGCGGGTGTGGCGGTGGGTGCGGACATGTCTTCTCCTCGAAGAACGCAGTGAATGGTTGCGGGTTCGAGAGTCCGGCGGGGGACGTCCGGCCGGCATGAGCCGCCGGTCCCGCGCACGACGGGACATCTCGTCCCGTGACGACGGGACACGCGGATGGCAATATCCCCCTCATGACGGACAGATCGGCCAGGCGTGCCGCCGTGGCGGCGGGCGCGCTGCTCGTCCTGGTGCTCGGGACGCTGGTCGTCGAGCCCCGGCTGCGGCAGCTGGGCGTGACGGGGATCGTCGAACGGTTCGACGCCTTCCGCGCGGTCGCGGCGCTGTCGTTCGGCGTACCCGGCCTGTTCGTGGTGGCGCAGCGGCCGGGCAGCCGGGTGGGTTGGGTGATGGTGGCCGTAGGAACGGCTCAGGGGCTCGGGCTCGCCCTCGGCGCGTACGGCCTGCTCGGCATCAACGACGGCGTCAACGACGGCACCGGCGGCATCGACGACGGCGCGGCCGGCGGTGGCGCCGGCCTGCCGGGGGACGACTGGGCGATGTGGGTGTCCAACTCGGTGTGGATCCCCGCCTACCTTCTGGTCCCGACGATCTTCTTGCTGATCTTCCCGGACGGCAGGCTCCCCTCGCGCCGTTGGTGGCCCGCGCTCGCCGCGGCGTACGCCGGCATCGGGGTGCACACGCTCGACTGGATGCTCCGCCCGGTGACCTACGAGCAGGTCCCCGGGCTCTTTCCCAGGGGGTACGCCGGCGTGCTGGCCGGACTCACCGGGGTTCCTGACGCCCTCAGGACCGCGGGCACGGTGTGCACGGTCGGCGCGGTGCTCGCCGCGGTCGGCTCACTCGTCGCCCGCTACCGGTCGGCGGACGAGGAGGTGCGACGGCGGCTCCAATGGGTGCTGGCCGCCGCGCTGCTGACGGTGGGCCTGCTCGGCGTCGCCCTGTTCGTGCCGTGGGGGCCGGTCATCGTGGCGCTCGCCGCCGTGCCCCTGCCGGTGGCGGTGTCGGTGGCCGTCGTCGCGCACCGCCTCTGGGATCTCGATCTCCTGCTGTCGCGTGCGCTCGCGTTCGGCGCCGTCAGCGTCGCCCTGCTGGCCGCGTACGCCCTGGTCGCGGCCACGCTCGGAAACGCGATCGGCTCCGGCGCGTCCGCGCTGATCGTGGCGCTCGCGGTGCACCCTCTCTACCTGCGGGTGTCCGCCGCCGCGAACCGCCTCGTGTACGGCGATCGCGACGACCCGGCGCGTGCGCTGCGCCGCCTCGGTGTGCGGCTCTCGGACGCGGGTGCGCCCGGCGACCTCCTGGAGCGGATGGCCGCGGAGGTCGGGCGGGTCCTGCGCATCCACTACGTGGCCGTCGAGGAGCCGGGTGGGGTCGTGGCCTCCTGGGGCCGCCCCGGCGGCGCCGGCGCCGACTCGACTGAGAGTGTCCCGCTCCTCTACCAGGGCGAGCGGGCCGGCACGCTGGTGCTGGGGGAGCGGCTGCGCCCCAAGGACCGTGCGCTGCTGGCGCAGCTCGCGCCGCACGTCGCGGTGGCCGTGCGGGCGCACCGCCTCGGGGCCGATCTCGAGCGTTCGCATGGGCGGTTGCTTGCGGCCCGGCAGGAGGAGCGTGACCGGCTGCTCTACGAACTCCACGACGGGCTCGGCCCCACGCTGGCGGCCCTCGCTCTGCAGGTGGACCGCGGCCGGCGCCTGGTGGACATCGACCCCGACGGCGCCAAACGGGTTATGGACGAGCTGTCGGGCCGCATTCGCGGCACGGTCGAGAACGTCCGTGCGATCGTCAACGACCTGCGCCCGCCGCCCCTGGACACCCTGGGGCTCACCGGCGCGCTGGCCGAGCTCGGCAGGGGCTTCGCGGGCGACCTCGCGGTCGAGGTGGAGGCCCCGCCCGACCTGCCCGCCCTTCCGCCGCCGGTCGAGCTGGCCGCCTACCGGATCGCGGCCGAGGCCATGACGAACGCCGTACGGCACGCCATGGCGTCCCGGTGCACGGTCAGCCTGCGGGCGAGCGGCGCGCCCGGCGTTCTGGAGTTGCGGGTCGACGACGACGGCGTCGGGGTGGGGGCTCCCGCCCGCAACGGGTTCGGCCTCGCCTCCATGCGGCGCCGGTCCGAGGAGCTCGACGGCACCTTCGAACTGCTCGACCAGGCAGGGGCGGGCACGCACCTGGTCGTACGGCTCCCGCTGGCGGTCCGGTGATCCGCGTCATGGTGGTGGAGGACCACCCGGTGTTCGCCGAAGGGCTGGTCGCGCTCTTCCGCGATCTGCCCGAGGTGGAGGTCGCGGGTGTGGCGGGCACCGGCGAGGCGGCCGTCGAGCTGGTGGACCAGGTCGTTCCCGACGTCGTCCTGATGGATCTGCATCTGCCGGGCATGAGTGGGATCGAGGCGACGTCCCGCATCACGGCCCGGCATCCCGGCGTGGCTGTGCTGGCCCTGACCATGCTGTCCGACGACGCGTCGATCCTCGCCGCCGTACGGGCCGGCGCCCGCGGCTACCTGCTCAAAGAGGCGACACCCGCCGACATCGTGCGCTCGCTGGAGGCGGTGGCCTCGGGGCAGGTCGTGTTCGGCGCGGCAACCGGAAGCAGGGTGCTGGCCGCTCTCACCGCGTCGGCCGTGCGGCCCCGGCCGGTGCCCGAGCTGACGGAACGCGAACTGGAGGTGCTCGACCTCGTCGCCGCCGGTCTCACCAACCACGCCATCGCGCGGCGCCTGTATCTGAGCGAGAAGACCGTACGCAACCACGTGTCGAACATCTTCGCCAAGCTCGGCGTCTCCGATCGTGCCGCGGCGGTGGCACGCGCCAGGGACGCCGGCCTCGGCGGGCGGTAGCGGCCGGCGCCTGTCACCTCCTCACTTCCTCTTGACCGCGATGACGGATTTCACCAGCATGCTGGAGAGTTCCGGAAAGCTTGCGGCGAACCAGCGCCACCGCCGGAGCCGTGTCCTCGCCGCGAACTGCCGGGGGCGTCGACGAAACGGCTTCTCAAGGCGTGCAGTCGGCTCACGCACTCTCCTCGGTGCACACGGAAATTCGGAGTTTCTGGCGGGGCTTCTGAAATACCGCCGAATCGGCTGCGGAATGTCGCGGGACTTCAGCGCGAAGAGCACCGGAAACCGGCGCGGCATGCCGTCGCGGCGGGTGCGTACAGTGAAGAGGTGCTGATCCACCCCTGGGACGCCGGCACGGACGAGGAGGCGCTGGCCTTCGTCCGCGCGAACGAGTTCGGCCACCTCATCGCGTCCGGACGTGACCGCGACGTGCCGGTGGTCGTGCCGACGCAGTTCCTCCTCACCGACGCGTCCACGATCCTGCTGCACCTCGCCCGGCCGAACCCCGTCTGGGCGGCGATCGAGGAGAACCCCGCCGTGGTCATGGCCGTGGCCGGCGACTGGGCGTACGTCGAGGGGGCGTGGAAGGCGCTGCCCGGCGCCGGCGAGGATCCCCGGCTCGGCGTCCCCACGACCTACTACGCGGCCGTCCAGCTGGTCTGTCACGCGGAGATCGTCGACGACCCCGATGGGAAGCTCGGCATCCTGCGTGCCCAGCTCGCCCGCCTGGACCACGATCTCGCCGACCCCGCCGAGCATCACCGGCGCCTGCCGGGCATCCGCGGCCTCCGGCTGATCGTCCAGAAAATCAACGGCAAGTTCAAGTACGGCGGGAACGTGGACGAGGACCACCGCCGATACGTCGCGGAACGCCTCGCGGAGCGGGGCGGCCCCGGCGACCGCGCCGCCCGCGAGCAGCTCCTGCGACGGCTCCGCTGACCCCGCAGGAGGCCGGCGCGGTGCCGCCACAGGCCCGTTGCGGATCGGCGTATCCCGTGCCGCCATGGCCGGCATTCCCCACCGCCCGCGGAGCCGATACTCGGTGTAGGTCGCGCGGTGAGTAGGAGACGGTATGTGGCAAGAGGGGTGCCGGGCGGCTATCGGATCTGGGACAACAAAGCCCGCCGATGGTGGGGAGACCTCTACGAGCTGTGCCCCGACGATCTGCTGAACGAACTGAACGGCGGCGCGAACCACGAGAAGATCACGGCACTGCTCAAACGGTACCGAGCCCTCAAGCGCTGATCCGTCGCCTGCGTTGTGGTGGGCATACGCCCGATCCGGCCGTGCGCGTGCTAAGAACTCGCACGACCGCGCCGGGGTGCGCGACTTGTCGTACCGGAGGTGTAGAAGTGTGGCGTGGCTGCTGAGACGACCTGGGCGCAGGTGCTCGCCTGGAGGCTGAGACGGCAGTTCGTCGAGCCCGCGGGCGGCGGCGACGCGGTGACGATCGCCCGGCGGCTGTGCGGGGTGCAGGCGCAGGTCGCCTCGTCGGCGGCGCTGGCCGTGGCCGTACGGCACGCGAGCCCGCGTCCGGGAGAGATCGAGGACGCCCTGTGGCGTGACCGCACGCTGGTCAAGACCTGGACGATGCGCAGCACGCTCCATCTCCTGCCCGTCGACGAGTTCCCCGCCTACCGAGCGGCCCTCGGGGCGCTCCGGTTCTGGGAGAAGGCCTCCTGGCAGCGCGGTCACGGAGTGTCCGCCGCGGAGATCGAGGCCGTCGTGGACGCCGTTCCGCGCGCGTTGTCCGGCCGGGTGCTGACCCGCGAGGAACTGGTCGAGGCGGTCATCGAGGTGACCGGGGACGCTCATCTGCGCGAGGCCCTCACGTCCGGCTGGGGCGCGCTGCTCAAGCCGCTCAGCTTCCTGGGCGAGCTGTGTTACGGCCCGCCGCGCGACCGAAGGGTCACCTTCACCACCCCGGCCGACTGGCTTCCGGGCGGCCGAGGGGAGGTGCTCTCGCCGGAGGAAGGGGGAGCGCGGGTGCTCCGCGCGTTCCTCGGCGCCCACGGCCCGGCCACCCCCCGGATGTTCGACGCCTGGCTGCTGCGCGGCGTCACACCGAAGGCCGTGCTGCGCGGGTGGTTCGGGGAGCTGGAGGATGAGCTCGCGCAGGTCGAGGTGGACGGCATGCCCGCCGTGCTGCCGGCGGAGCTTCTCGACGACCTGCTGGCCTGCCCGCCGTCGGAGGACGTGCACCTGCTGCCCGGCTTCGACCAGTTCATCCTGGGTGCGCCGCGCGACCTGGAACCGCTCCTGCCGGCGTCCGCGCGGCCCAAGGTGAGCCGGGCGGCGGGGTGGATCTCGCCCGTGGTGGTCTACCGGGGCCGGGTGGCGGGGGTGTGGGAGGCCAAGGAGGGGCGTCCCGTCGTCGAGCTCTTCGAACCGGTGCCGGAGCACCTCCTGGCCGCGGAGACCGACCGCGTCACCACGCTCCTCGACGGGCTGTAGCCCGCGGCCGGGGTCGCGGCCGGTCAGGTCACCTCCTTGCGGAGCAGGCGGACCAGGCCCGCGGCCATGGGGATGACGATCCAGAAGACGGCCGACGTGGCGAGCCGGGCTCCCTCACCCCAGGTCATGTCGCCACTGGTCAGCGGAGCACACGTGGTGTTGAGGTCGAGCCACTCGGCGAGGGCGGCGCCGACCGGGCCGAGCCTGCCGACGACGGCCCACAGGACCGGCGTCGTCAGGCTGATCACGATCGCGGCGGGTGCGTTGAGGAGCAGCGCGCCGAGGGCGAGGCCCTGCGCGGCCACGAGCACGTTCACTCCGGTCCAGCCGAGCAGCCAGATCGGCTGGACGTCCCAATCGGCGGGAATGCCGCCGACCTCGGCCACGACGGCCGTGACCGGCACCGCGACCAGCATGGCGAACAGTGAGAGCGCCACCGCCGCGACCAGGGGCGGCACGCTCTTGGCGGCGAGGACGCGATGGCGGCGCGGTTCGAGCACGAAGGTGGTCAGCGCCGTGCGGTGCGTCCACTCGCCGGTCATGGTGAGGATGGCGAGCACCGGGAGCAGGGTGCCGAGGGCGATCCCGGCGGTGCCCGCCAGGGTCTGCGGCTTCGGCCTGACGACTGCGCCGCGCGCGACGACCGACGCGACCACCAGCCCGACCATGACCAAAGTGATGATCATTCCGCTGCGGGTGTCGACGAGCTTGCGGGCTTCGACCGCAAGCAGCCTGCGGAACGGGATCGGCCGGTCGGCGTTCGCTGTGCCGTTCACTGTGCCGTTCACTGTGGCGTCCAACGTGTCGTCTTCCGTGACGGGGCTCGGCGTGGCCCGCGTGATGTCGTGGGGGTGGTGGCCGGCGCGGGTCATGCGGCGCCCCGGCCCGCGTCGACGCCCGGGAACGTGCCGGTGCCCGGGCTCCGGTCGGTGTGCGCGGTCAGTTCGAGGAAGGTCTGTTCGAGGCCGCGGCCCCGGCTCAGCTCCTCGACCGTGCCCTGGGCGAGCACCCGTCCACGGCCGATCATCACGATGCGGTCCGCCACCTGTTCCACCTCGTGCAGCAGGTGCGAGCTGAGCAGCACGGCGCATCCGGAGTCCGCGAGGTGGCGCAGCAGCAGGCGCATCCAGTGGATGCCCTGAGGGTCGAGGCCGTTGGCGGGTTCGTCCAGGATGAGCACCTCGGGATCGCCCAGCAGGGCGTGGGCGATGCCGAGCCGCTGCCGCATCCCGAGTGAGTAGCCGCCGATCCTCCGCCGGCTCTCCCGTTCGGTCAGGCCCACCAGGTCGAGCACCTCGCCGACCCGCGTCCTCGGCAGTCCGAGGGTCATCGCGCCGAGGGTCAGGACCTCCCTGCCGGTGCGGCCCGGGTGCCGGGCCCCCGCGTCGAGCAGGGTGCCGGCCCGCAGGCCCGGGCAGGCCATCTCGGCGTACGGCAGGCCGAGCACGGTCGCGGAACCGGAGGAGGGCCGAGAGAGCCCCACCAGTACGCGCAGGGCCGTCGACTTCCCGGCGCCGTTGGGCCCGAGGAAGCCGGTGACGCTCCCGGGCCCGACGGCGAAGGTGACGTCGTCGAGCGCCCGCACCTTCCCGTAGATCTTGCTGACGTGTCTGAACTCGATCATGCCACTCAGTGCACCGCGCGGGCGGGCGCCGCCGCATCGGACCGGGGTCCGGTGCGTCTCGACGCGGGGCGCGGCCTTTCGCGTCTCGGCGATACCCGCGGCTGTCCACAGGTCGACCCAGGTCGCTAAAACCTGTCCGGTGCGGTCCATAAGCTGTGGGGCTGTGCACGGCCGACCGGACTACCAGCCACCCCTGGACAGGTGGGGTGTCGCGCTGCGTTACCTGTGTGCCGTGGTGCCGATGCTCTTCAACGGCATCGTGCTGGCCTGGCTCGTCTTCCGGGACGGCGACCGTCTTCCGCAGGTGCTGATCGACACGACGCTCGGCCTGACCGGGCTGGTCCTGATGGGGTGGCGGCGCCGGTGGCCGTGGCAGATCGCTCTGGCGACCGCCCTGCTGACCACGGTCTCGTCCACGGCGACCGGCCCCGCGTACGTCGCGTACGTGTCCCTGGTGACCCATCGCCGGTGGAGCCGGACGATCCCGATCGCGGCCGCGTACGTGGTGTCCCTGCTGGTCGGCGGATCTCTGGGCGGCATCGACCAGGCCACGGTCGTCTCCTCGGTGACGGGGCTGACGATTCTCGGCGGGCTGACCGTGTTCGGCCTCTACCTGCGCGGACGCCGCGATCTGGAGCTGTCGCTGCGCGAGCGGGCGCGGGCCGCCGAGCGTGAGCAGCGGCAGCGCATCGACCAGGCGCGGCTGGCGGAACGCGTCAAGATCGCCCAGGAGATGCACGACGTGCTCGCGCACCGGATCTCCCTGCTGGCGATGCTGGCCGGCGGCCTGGCCTACCGGACCGACCTCGGCCCGGAGCAGACGCGCGAGGCCGCGCTGGCCATCCAGGAGAACGCGCACCAGTCGCTCAACGAGCTGCGCACGGTGCTGCGCACGCTCCGCGACGACGGCGCCGTGGAGGCGCCGCAGCCCGGCCTGAGCCATCTGGAGGCGTTGTTCGGCGAGGTCCGCGCCGCCGGCCAGCGAGTCGAGGTGGACGACAGCATCGACGGCCGGGAGTCGCTGCCCGCGCACACGGGCCGGCACGCCTACCGGATCGTGCAGGAGGCGCTGACCAACGCGCGCAAGCACGCGCCGGGCGCGAGGGTCACCGCCGAACTCGGCGGCCGGGCGGGGGAGGGCCTGCGGATCCGGGTGACGAACCCCACGCGCCCCGGCTCGGCCCCCGGCCCCGGCGGCAGGCTCGGCCTGGTGGGCCTGGCGGAGCGGACGAGGATGGCCGGCGGCACCTTCAGCCATACGATCCAGGACGGGCGCTTCATCCTTGATGTCCGATTGCCATGGGAGGCTGCGGATCGTGACCCGGCTGGTGATAGTGGATGACGACGCGATGGTGCGGACCGGGCTGCGTCTGATCCTCGGCGGCGAACCCGACTTCGACATCGTCGGGGAGGCCGAAGACGGGCTGCGCGCGATGGACGTGATCCGCGACCTGCGTCCCGACGTGGTGCTGCTGGACATCCGGATGCCCAACCAGGACGGGCTGACGACCACCGAGCTGCTGCGGGCCCAGCCCGGCCCGCCGCGGATCCTCGTGCTCACCACGTTCGACGCCGACGACATGGTGCTGCGGGCCCTGCGGCTCGGCGCCGACGGCTTCCTGCTGAAGGACACCCCGCCGCCCCGGATGATCGAGGCGGTCCGCGCTGTGGCGACGGGGGAGCCGGTGCTGTCTCCGAGCGTGGCCCGGCAGGTGATCGCCGCGGCGACCGGCGGGCCGGGACCGGCACTCCCACAGGCGAGGGAGGAGCTGGGCCGGCTCACCGAGCGCGAACTCGAGGTCGCGGTCGAGGTGGCGCACGGCAGGTCGAACGCCGAGATCGCCGAACGTCTCTACATGAGCGTCGCCACCGTGAAGGCGAACATCACCAGGATCTTCGCCAAGCTCGGCACGGACAACCGCGTCCAGGTGGCGATGAAGGTGCGCGACGCCGGTCTCCTGTGAGCGCACCCCTCGACCGCCGGTTCGGCTGTGACTGCCCGCGCCCGCGTCCGCCGTCCGGCTGCGCCGGTCCGCGACGGCATTCGGCGTCGGGGTGGCGTCGGGGTGGCGGCAGGGTGCGCGGCCCGTCACGGGGACGGCGACCGGGAAGCCGGGCCGGCGATCAGTCCAGCCAGGCGGCAGGGGAGGGCAGGCGCCGGTCGAGTTCGTCCCACAGACCCGCCGGGATCGGGAGGGTGGCGAGGCGCACAGTCTCCTCGATCCGCTCGGGCTCCGAGACGCCGACGATGGTGGACGTCACCCGGGGGTCGCGCAGCGAGAACTGCAGCGCGGCGGCGGCGAGTGGCACGCCGTGCTCGTCGCAGGCCCGTCGCATGGCGCGGACCGCGTCCCTGACGGCCTCGCCGGTGTCCCGGTAGGCGTAGCGGGGCTGGGCGTCGGGTCCCTTGACCAGCATCCCGCCCCCGTACGGCGCGCCGTTGACGAAGGCGACGCCGCGATCGCGGGCCTCGTCGAGCAGCGGATCGGCCTCGCGGTTGACCAGCGTCCAGCGATTGTGGCTGATCACGGCGTCGAACGCGCCGGTCGCGACGTAGTCGCGCAACAGGCCGATCGGGCCGCCCGCGATGCCGATGTGGCCGGCGACGCCGGCGTCCCGCAGCGCCACCAGTGCCTGCACCGCCCCGCCGGGGCCCATGGCCTCCTCGAACGTGATGTGGAATTCGGGGTCGTGCAGGTACAGCAGCGGCACGCGATCGACGCCGAGCCGCTCCAGGCTCTCCTCGGCCGACCGGCGCACGCGCTCGCCGGAGAAGTCGCCGGTGTCGGGGTCCGCGTCGACCTTGGTGGCCAGGACGAACCCGGCGGGGACGCCGCCGCGCTGCCGGACCACGGCGCCGATGCGTCGTTCCGCGCTGCCGCCGCCGTAGTTGTTCGAGGTGTCGAGGAAGTTGAACGGCCCGTCGAACACGGCTTCCACGGTGGCCCGCGCGCGCTGCTCGCCGACCTCGTAGCCGTACAGTCCCGGCATGCTCGCCAGGGGACTGGTGCCGACGCAGATCGGCGTCACCGCCAGGCCGGTGCGTCCGAACGGCCGGCGCACCGAAGGGCCGGGGACCGGCAGGTCGTCGAGGGGCATCAGGGGTGTCCTTCCGTCAGGAGCCGTCGCCCTGACCGGGCGCCAGCCGGGCCACGGCCGCCGAGGCGAGCCGGTGTCCTTCCGCCAGCCGGGCCAGCACCGCGTCGGTCGCGGCGTCGGGCCTGGTCTCCTCCGGATGGGCGGACCGCCAGGCGTGCAGCCGCCTGGCCCCTTCCGCCCAGGTCACGACCGGCCGGAACGACGGGACGAACCGCCTGATCTTCGTGGTGTCGAACAACGCGGTGTGCTGGAGGTCGCCGACGATCAGGTCGGACCAGAACCAGTCCGGCGCGATGACCGGCAGGAACTCCGCGGGCAGGTGGAGGAGCCGGGCCGGCGTCGCGGTCGTCCGCCCGATGACCTCGTAGATCTCGTTCCAGGTCAGCGCCTCGTCGGAGGTGATGTGGAAGTCCTCGCCGACCGCCTGCCAGGCGCCGATCAGACCGACGAGGCCGACGGCGAAGTCGTCCGCGTGCGTGAGGGTCCACAGGTTGGTGCCGTCGCCGGGCACCACGATCTCGTCGCCGCGTGCGACCCGGTCCCACGCCGTCCAGTCGCCGGGCAGCGGCGGGTGCGCGTCGTCGTAGGTGTGCGAGGGGCGGACGATCGTGACGGGGAAGTCGCGCTCGTCGTAGGCGCGGCGCAGGACGTCCTCGGCCGCGATCTTGTCCCGGGCGTACGTGAGGTAGGGGTTGCGGCGTGTGGTCGACTCCGTGAACGGCGCCCGCCGCACCGGCTTGTGGTAGATGGACGCGCTGCTGATGTAGATGTACTGGGCGGTGTGGCCGTCCAGCAGGTCCACGGCCGCCGCGGTGTCCTCGGCGGTGAAGCCGAGGAAGTCGACGACGCAGTCGTACGTCGTCCCGGCCAGGGCGCGGCGCAGCGCGTCGCGGTCCCGCACGTCGGCGGTGAGCGACGTGACGCCCTCGGGCAGGGGACGGCGCCGGGCGGTGGTGCCCCGGTTGAGCACGTGGACGTCAAGGCCCCGGCGCACCGACTCGGCCACACAGGCCGAGCTGATCGTCCCGGTGCCGCCGATGTAGAGGACCTTCACGCGGACTCCGAATCGTGTGGCGGTTGACGGGCCGTGCCGCACCCGGTCGTGCGGGTGCCGGCCAGCCCAAAACTTTCGGGAAATTTGTGAAAATTGTCGGGTTCGGCAGCAACTTAGGACGCGACGTCATCCCACGTCAAGAGCGCCTGCCACCCCACACCTCGGGGCCTGCCCGCCGTCGGTGACGCCGTCCCGCCGTCATCTGGAAAGAGATCGTGTCGCGTCGTTCAGCCGGCCAGGAGCTCGCGGATGCGCGCGGCGTACGCGCGGGGGTGGGTGGTGTTGCCGTTGTGCCCGCCCGGGAATTCCCGCGCCTCGACCCCGAGGAGCGTGGCGAGCTCCCGCGCGCACCGGTAGTCGAAGACATGCCGGGGCGTGGTGCGGCCGAAGGCCGGGATGACGCGGACCGGGGTGTCCCCAAGCGCGGCGGCGTCCAGCGTGTCGTGGGCGATCGCGGTGAAGTCGTTGCGGATGAAGAAGTCGAAGCCGGCCCGCCGCCGGTCGTCCAGCGGATGCGGGGTCAGCCCGGGCTCGGTGTCCTGGGCGACGGGGTCGATCCCCAGCGTCTCCGCTATCTTGACGAACGCGTCGGCGAGCCCGCGCTCACGATAAAGGCGCTGCAGGTCCTCCAGCTCCCGCACGTGACGGGCGCGTTCGGAGGCGCGCAGGAGCCCCGGGGTCACCGGCTCGTGTGCGATCAGGGTGCCGAGCTGTCCGGGATGCTCGACGGCGAGGTGCAATCCGATGGCCGCGCCGAAACTGCATCCGAGCATGTGCGCCGGTCGGTCGGTCACGGCGGAGAGCAGGCGGTGGACATCGTCCACGTGGTCGGCCATGGTCGCGCCGCGGCCGGGGTCGTCGAGGCTGCTGCGCGACAGGCCGCGCCGGTCGTAGGTGACGACGGTGTGGTCCCCGGCGAGGTGGCGGACCAGGTCGGTGGCGCGGTCCGCGTCGCCCTCGCCGCTCTGTGAGATGAGGAGCACGGGCCCGGCGCCGTGCATCTCGTAGTAGATGGCGGCGCCGTTGGTGCGGAGCATGCCGTTCATGAGGTCGTCCTCTCGGATCGGGTGATCCGGACGATATTCCATCAAACCTGATACATCAAATCTGATGTATTGTGGAGTGATGAACGGAGTCGACCTCTTCCTGCTCGGCAGGACCCTCATGAAGATCGGCGAAGAGGCCATGCCGGTCGCGGACATCGCGCCGTCGGGTGCGACGCAGGCCGCGGGCGTCCGGACCGTGCTGGTGGTCGTCGCCGACCTGCGCGCTCATCCGGAGACCTCCGTCGGGGAGATCGCGGCTCGCACGGGGCTGCCGCAGAGCGCGGTGTCGGGGGCCGTCGCCCGGCTCAAGGAGGCCGGGGCGGTCGTGACGGCCCCCGATCCGGCCGACCGCCGCAGGGTCCTGATCAGGCAGGCGCCCGGGCGGCCGGCGCGCGTGGAGGCGGTGCGGGCGGCCGGGATCGAGGAGCCCCTCGCGGCGGCTCTGGGCACCGACGACCCGGCGCAGGTCGCCGAGGTCGTCGCGGCGCTCGAGTTCCTCGCCCGCCGTCTCGCGCCGGGGTCGGCCGCCCGCCGTCCCTGAGCCCGGGGGCCGCCCGGATCGGCTCCGGGTTCAGAGGGACACCGGCACCTCGGCGTTTCCGGGCTCGTCGAGAGTGAAGGTGACGGACCGGCCGCCGGCTGTGACCTCGTACTCGCCGAGGAAGCCGTCGAACCGCACGCGGCCGTCCGCGTCGGTGACCATCGTCGTCGGGGGCAGCCACCACTCGCCCTTGACGAGCGAGTGCAGGGCGTCGTACGACGGCTTGGGGGTGCCGTCGGCGCGGACGAAACCGCCCGGCGCGCCGAGCCAGCCACCGTCCGAAAGGCCCCAGTACGTCATGGCCTCCACGGCCGGGTGGGACAGCAGGGTCTTGTAGTGACGCACGACCTCGTCGGCCTGGCGGGCCTCGCCTTCGGGCGTGGTCGGCCACTCGGGGATCTGGTAGTCGTTCAGGTCGACGATCTCCTCCGGCATGATGTGGCCGGAGACGATCGTCGTCTCGGTGAAGTGGATGGGCAGGCCGTACCGCGCGAAGCGGTCGATCGTGGCGAGCGTCTTCTCCTCGCCCCAGTAGCCCTGGTGCATGTGGCTCTGCAGGCCGAGTACGTCGATCTTGATGCCCGCCTCCAGCACGCCCTCGATCAGGCACTCGTACGCCGCGGACATGTCGAAGTCGTTGAGCAGCAGCGTGGCGTGGGGATTGGCCTCGCGGGCCGCGTCGAAGACCATCCGGACCATCGGGATCCGGCCCATCTCCCGGCAGATCCGGGTGATGCCGTTGTCGTACTTGTCGAAGATCGGCATGATCACGACTTCGTTGATGACGTCCCACATGTCGATGACGCCGGCGAAGTCGGTCATGTCGCGCCGGATCCGCTCCACCTGGGCCTTGGCGATCTCGGCGTTCGACAGGTCCATCAGCCAGTCGGCGGTCTCGGTGTGCCAGGCGAGCGGGTGCCCCTTGACCGGGACGCCCCGGTCGGCGAACCACCGCGCCGTGGTGAGGAGCCGCTCGGTGTGCGGCCGGCCCCGGACCGGCTCGAACTGCCCCCAGTAGAAGGGCAGCGTGGCGAAGTTGAACAGGTCGAACCACAGGTCGGCGACCTGCTGGGACCCGGCCGCAGGGGCCTCGCCGAGCGACCGTCGCCCATCGGCGTCCGTCGTGGTCTCGCCGTTGGCCAGGGGGATGAAGTCGAACCCGATGCAGCCGAACAGGAACTTGTGCCGGCGCTGCGCGACGACGACCTCCTGACCGGCGAGGGGCGTGCCGTTCGCGGTCACGGTGAGCGTCGCGGCGGCGGTGCGGTGCTTCCTGATCAGCGGGTCGGGGGCGACGGCACCGGAGTCGGAAGCGAGGTGGGACGACATCGAGCGGCCTCCAGGGATCTCAAGGCGGTGAAGTCCCCTCCGGGAGCCTCTTCGCCCCGGCCGGAGAGGTCTGTGATCTCGAGCACATTAACGCTCGTGATGCACGAAAGTGCACAGACATCTCCTTCGGCGCGATCAACGGCGGAAGTGGCGCGTTCAGCGGATGAAATGGGTGAAGCGGTCAGCGGGCTCGCCGCGCAGCCGTCTCTCGGGCAGCCGGCGGCCGCACAGGACCAGCACCAGGTCCTGCGCCGCGCCGGACAACGGGGTGCCCGTTCCGAGCGACCAGTCGACGTCGTCGGCGCGCAGTTCGACGCCGTCCAGGTCGACGCCGAAATACCTGCGGCTCCGCGGGGACAGCGCGTTGCCGAGCAGGACGCGCAGACGGTCGCCGGGCACCCGCCGGTCGATCCCGAGCGCCACGGTGATGTCCATGCCGTGGATGACGTCGTGCGAGAGCGCGCCCGCGTAGCCGCCGCCCGGAGGCCGCCAGGGATGCTCGGCGTTGTCCCGCAGGCACGCGGTCAGCTCTCGCGGGCCGAGCGCCGCCGCGTCGCCGCGGGCGAGGCGGTCGGCCAGCCGGTCGAAGTTCCCCCGGGCCCTGACGAGACCGGCCAGCACGCTCGGCCCGGAGTGCCGGTAGGGCATCGTCATGTGGGCCACCACCTCCCGCACCCGCCACCCCGCGCACAGCGAGGGCGCGTCCCACGACCGCGGCGGCAGTTCGCTCAGCAGGTCGGCCAGTTCGCGGCGTTCCGCCGCGATCTGCTGCCGGATGTCGGTGTCCATTCGTTCGTCGCCCTTCCGGTCGTGTCCGTCCGTACGCCCCACCGACGAACGGGCCCGCGCCGGATGGACACCCTTCGCACGCACACTCGGATTGCGTGACGCGCATCTTGTGCGTGCCGCGCAATATCCCGTAGGGTCGCCGCGTGAACGATGACGACGATGACGACAGGGACCTTCGAGCGCGCAACAAGCAGGCCACCCGGGAGGCGATCGGCCGGGCCGCGCTGCGCCTGGCCATCGAGCGGGGTCCCCACGGGCTCGCCCTCGTCCGGGTCCACGACATCGCCACGGCGGCGGGCGTGTCGCCCCGCACCTACAACAACTACTTCTCCAGCAGGGAGGAGGCGATCTGCGCCTTCCAGGCCGACCAGTCCAGGCGCGCCGGGCGGGCGCTGCGGTCGCGGCCCGCCGGCGAGCCGCTGGACCAGGCCGTCACCGCGGCCGTGATCGGGCTCTACACCGACCCCGAGCCCGACAAGGCGGGCCTGCGAATGATCATGATGACGCCCGAGCTGGAGGGTGAGGCGCTCAAGGCGTTCAGCATGGCGGAGGGGCCGCTCGCCGAGGCGATCGCGGCGCGCACCGGCACCGACCTCGCCCGCGACGTGTACCCCGCCGTCATGGCCGCCGCGGTCACCGGCGCCGTCCGAGTGGCGGGACGGCACTGGCTCGCACCGGGGAACACCGAGTCGTTCGCCGCCGTCCTGCGCCGCACCCTGTCCTGCGTCTTCTCCGCCCAGCCGCCCGAGCCGCCGGAGCCACCCGTGCCGCCCGCACCCTCTGTGCCGCCGGTGCCTCGCGGGATCTCTGAACGTGAGGAAAGGAACAGCGGGAAATGAACGGCAAGGGCATCAACTTCGACACCGGCTTCGCGGACGCGGCCGCCCGCGCCGCCGGGCGCAGCACCCGGGAGCCCTTCGACCTCGATGTGGTCGAACGGGAGATGCGCGTCATCCGCGAGGACCTGCACTGCACCGCCGTACGGATCACGGGCGGCGACCCCGGACGGCTCAAGGCCGCGGCCACCCGCGCCGCCGAGGCCGGCCTGGACGTGTGGTTGTGCCCGTTCACCTGCGACATCACCACCACCGAGCTGCTCGCGGTGATCGCCGACTGTGCCGAGCACGCCGAGCGGCTGCGCCGCGAGGGCGCGGAGGTCGTGCTGACCACCGGTTCGGAGATGAGCCTGTTCACCGACGGGTTCCTGCCCGGCGCCACGTTCGGGGACCGGATGCCCCTGCTGGCCCGGCCGGAGGCCCTGCGCGAGGTGCTCCCCCTGCTGCCCGGCCGCGTCAACGCCTTCCTCCGTGAGGCGGTCGCGGTCGCCCGCGAGCGGTTCGGCGGCCGGATCGGCTACTGCTCGATCCCCTTCGAACAGGTGGACTGGACGCCCTTCGACGTCATCGCCACCGACGCCGGCTATCGGTCGGCGGCCACCGCGGCTCACTATCGGGACAACATCCGCGCCTTCGTCGCGCAGGGGAAGGCACAGGGCAAGCCGGTGGCGATCACCGAGTTCGGGTGCGTCACCCACCGCGGCGCGGCCGACCTGGGCGAGCGCGGCGACTCGATCGTCAAGTGGGGTGAGGACGGCGCTGCGGCCGGCCTGATCGGCGACCACGTCCGCGACGAGCACGAGCAGGCGGCCTACCTGCGTGAGGTGCTGGGGATCCTCGACGAGGAGGGAGTGGACGCCGCCTTCTGGTACACCTTCGCCCGATACGACCTGCCCCACCGGGACGACCCCCGTGAGGACCTCGACATGGCGAGTTGCGGCGTGGTGAAGGTGCTGGAGGGCCGTCCGGGCACAACCTACCCCGGCATGCCCTGGGAACCGAAGGCCGCGTTCACGGCCCTGGCGGACTGCTACCGAACCTGACGCCGGCTCCGTCAGCCGAGGGCGGCGAGGCGGCGGGCGAGGTAGCGGCGCTCGGCGTCGGTGGCGGCCAAGCCGGCCGCCTCCCGGTAGGCGTCGGCGGCCTCGGCCGTACGGCCCAGGCGGCGCAGCAGGTCGGCTCGGGCGGCGGGCAGCAGGTGGTAGCCGGCCAGGGCGCCCGTCTCCCGCAGGGCGTCGACCAGCGCCAGGCCCGCGGCGGGGCCGTACGCCATGCCGACCGCCACCGCGCGGTTCAGCTCCACGACGGGCGAGGGGACCAGCCGGGAGAGCCGCGCGTACAGCACGGCGATCTGCGCCCAGTCGGTGTCCTCGGGGCGGGCCGCGGTGGCGTGGCAGGCGGCGATGGCGGCCTGCACCTGGTAGGGGCCGGGCCGTCCCCGCCGCAGCGTGCCGTCCAGCAGGGCCACGCCCTCGGCGATCTGGCCGGCGTCCCACAGGCCGCGCTCCTGGTCCTCCAGCACCACCAGGTCGCCGGCCTCGTCGAGGCGGGCGGCGCGGCGCGCGTGGTGCAGCAGCATCAGCGCGAGCAGGCCCGCCGCCTCCGGCTCGTCCGGCATCAGCCGCACCAGCACCCGGGCCAGCCGGATCGCCTCGTCCGCGAGGTCGTGCCGCACGAGGTCGGCGCCGGCCGTCGCCGAGTAGCCCTCGTTGAACAGCAGATACAGCACGGCGAGCACCGCCGGGAGGCGCTCGGGCAGCAGGTGGGCGGGAGGCACCCGGTAGGGGATGCCCGCGTGCCTGATCTTCTGCTTGGCCCGGGCCAGCCGCTTGGCCATCGCCTGCTCCCCGACCAGGAACGCGCGCGCGATCTCGGTCGTGCCGAGCCCGGCGAGGGTGCGCAGGGTCAGCGCCACCCTGGCCTCCAGCGCGAGCGCCGGATGGCAACACGTGAAGATCAGCCGTAACCGGTCGTCCGGCACGCCCGGCTCGTCGCCGCCGGCGGCGTCCTCAATCCTGAGCACGCCCGCCACCTCCCGCAGTTTGGCGGCGCCGGTGGCCTCCCGGCGCAGCAGGTCCACGGCCCGGTTGCGCGCGGCCGTGGTCAGCCACGCCCCGGGCCGGCGCGGCACGCCGTCGCGCCGCCAGGTCCGCAGGGCCAGGGCGAAGGCGTCCTGCGCGCACTCCTCTGCCAGGTCCCAGTCGCCCGTCCAGCGGATGAGGGTGGCCACGACCTGCCCCCACTCCTCCCGGAAGGCCCGGTCGACGGCTGCCTCGACCGGCGGTGTCACAGGTCGATGAGCGGACGGATCTCGATCGTGCCGTACGCCGCGGCGGGGTGGGCGGCGGCGATCTCGATGGCCTCGTCCAGGTCGGCGCACTCGATCAGGCAGAACCCGCCGAGTTGCTCCTTGGACTCGGCGAACGGCCCGTCCGACAGCAACACCTCGCCCTCGCGGACCCGCAGCGTGGTGGCGTCGCTCGGCGGGCGCAGCCCGGCCCCTCCCCGGAGCACGCCGCGCTCCGCCATCTTCTCCGACCACCCGCCGCACCCTTCATCGGCGTGCTCCGCCGCCGACTCGTCGCCGCAGATCAGCAGCACGTACTTCATGCGTCCTCCTCGGGCTGGAATCTCATCATGTCCCTACGACGAACGGCGACGGCCGTGATGGACGCCCCCAAGGATTTCGCGCGATGTCGTGGGCGTTCTCCACCATGATCTGTTCCTGCCGATCGTCGGAGGGAGAGCGGCATCGACCGGACCCGCCCCTTCCACCTCCCGCGCCGGCTCGCCTCGTGACGGCGTACGGGGAACCGGGCGGCGGGGACGGGTCGTTGGCAGCGGTGAACGATCCGCGACCGAGGGAGTGACCGGTGTTCCGCAAGCTGATGGCCGCGCTCGGGGCCGGCGTGGAGGTCGACACGGTGCTGCGCGACCCGCATGTACGCCCGGGGGAGACCCTGTACGGCGAGGTCCGCTTCAGGGGCGGGTCGTCCGACCACAAGGTGGACGGGATCACCGTCGACTTCACCGCCGTCGTGGAGGTCGAGCACGGCGACCAGGAACACCACGCGACCTACAGCTTCCTGCGGGCGCCGGTGTCCGGGCCGTTCGACCTGCGGGCGGGGGAGGCCCACGCGCTGCCGTTCGCGATCCCGGTGCCGTGGGAGACGCCGGTCAGCACGGTCGGCGGGCGCCCGCTGCCCGGCATGCGGCTCGGCGTGGCCACCGAGCTGGCGCTCGCGGGCGCGCTCGACAAGGGCGACCTCGACCCGCTGCACGTCAACCCGCTGCCCGCGCAGGACCACCTGCTCGGGGCGCTCGTCCACATGGGCTTCCACTTCAAGCGGGCCGACCTGGAGCGCGGCACCCTGCGGGGCTCGACCATGCCGTTCTACCAGGAGATCGAGTATCACGCCGGGCCGGAATGGCGCCGCCACTTCAGCGAGCTTGAGCTGACCTTCATCGCCGGACCGCACTCGATGGACGTGATCCTGGAGGCCGACAAGAGGGGTGGCTTCCTCAGCTCCAGCCGCGACGTCTACAACCGGTTCCGCGTCGGGTACGGCGACCACCCCGGCCGGGTGGAGCAGGCGCTGCGCGACGGCCTCGCCGCGATGGCCCGGCACCGCGGCTGGTTCTGACCCGGGTCAGGAAAAGGGGCCCCCGGACGCCGGGCGTCTCGTGCTCGGGTCAGCCGGCGCGATGCCGGACGATGTCGGCCGGGGGTTGGTCGTGCCGGTGGCCGTCGATGTCGGCCGGGGGTTGGTCGTGCCGGTGCCCGTCGAGGACGGCGTGGTGGTCCACGCCGTCGTGAGGCAGCGGATCGGCGTGCACGATGGCGGCCGTCAGCCGGGGGATGGCGTGGATCAGGTTGTGCTCGGCCTCGGCCGCGACCCGATGGGCCTCCACCACCGTGGCGGCCGGGTCGACGACGACCTCGCACTCGGCCCTGAGCCGGTGGCCGATCCAGCGCAGCCGCACCTGGCCCAGGCCGAGCACGCCGGGTGTGCCTCGCAGGGTCGCCTCGGCGCGGTCCACCAGAGCGGGGTCGACGGCGTCCATCAGCCGCCGATACACCTCCCGCGCCGCCTGCCGCAGCACCATCAGGATCGCGACCGTGATGAGCAGGCCGACGGCGGGGTCGGCCCAGGTCCAGCCGAGGGCCGCCCCTCCGGCTCCGGCGAGAACGGCCAGTGAGGTGAAGCCGTCGGTGCGGGCGTGCAGCCCGTCGGCGACGAGGGCGGCCGAGCCGATCTCACGTCCGACCCGGATGCGGTGGCGGGCGACCAGCTCGTTCCCGGCGAAGCCCACGAGCGCCGCCGCCGCGACGGCCCCCAGGTGGGAGACCTCTCGCGGCTCCAGGAGCCGCCCGATCGCGGCGTACGCCGCGGCGATGGAGGAGGCGGCGATCGTCACGACGATGACGACACCGGCCAGGTCCTCGGCCCGTCCGTAGCCGTAGGTGTAGCGGCGGTTGGGCGGGCGGCGGCCGAGCAGGAACGCGATCCCGAGCGGTACGGCGGTCAGGGCGTCGGCCGCGTTGTGCAGGGTGTCGCCCAGCAGCGCCACCGACCCCGACAGGGCCACCACGGCCGCCTGGACCAGCGTGGTCGCGCCGAGAACGGCCAGCGACACCCACAGCGCTCGCATCCCCCGGGCGGACGACTCCATCACCGGATCGATCCTCTCGGCGTGCTCGTGCGAGTGAGGGCGCAGCAGGTGCGCCACCCGCGCGCGAAGCGCCGCCACACTGCGCCCATGCCCGTGCCGGTCGCCATGCCCGTGCCCATGCCCATGCCCATGCCCATGGCCGTGGCCATGCCCGTGCCCATGCCCATGGCCGTGGCCGTGCTCGTGGCCGTGCTCATGCCCGGGGGCGGCCTGTCGCTGGCTCATGACACTCACGATGCCGTGGAAAGTCCGTCGCAGCATCTCGACAAGAGCGGGTGCGGCGCAGTTGCGAACGCCCCGCACCTGTCGAGCCTGCGGAACTCCCGTGCGGCGTCCCCGGGTCAGGCCGGCGCGTCGCCGGTGCGGCCGGCATCCCCCACGGCTCCGCGGATCTCGCGCAGGAGCGCCTCGCTGCGGGTCACGAGGTGGGGCAGGCCGAGCCGCCGGTGGGCGTCCCGTCCGGCCTCCGCGTGCGTCAGGGCGGCCGGAACATCGCCGACCCGGTGCTGGAGCCGGGCGACCACGTGGTGGAGCGTTCCCCACGACAGGCAGCCCGTGCCCATGGTCATGAGCTCGCCGGCGATCGGCCGCAGCTCGCCGAGCAGCTCGTGCGGGTCGGGCCGGCCGAGTTCCGCGGCGACCAGGGCCCACTGCCAGGCGACGAACTGCCACGTCCAGTCCCGTGGCCGCGCCGCGCCCCAGCGGTCGATCAGGCGATGGGCCAGCTCGCGGTCGCCCGCCCCCAGCGCGGCCAGGACCGCCGTGGGCCGCACGATCAGATCGGACTCGTCGGCCGCCGCCTCGACCAAATCCGTCAGCAGTGGGCTGGGCCGTCCCTGGCACCAGTCGGCGAAGAACGCGTAGATCAGCTTGAGGACGTCCGTCCCCCACAGACTGGTGCGGCGGTAGCTGCCGGTGCCGATGACCGCCTGCCGGTCCATCTCCGCCCAGTCGCCGGCCAGCATCGCCCGCCCGGCCGCGGCGTACGCGACCTGCGTCTCGATCTCCGGCATCCGCACCTCGGCGGTGAGCCGCAGGCATCGGGCCAGTTCCGCGTCGTAGTCGGCGAGCATGCCCGCCTTCAGGAACTTGGGCATGCGGTGCAGGCGGGCGACGATCTCGGTGGCCCTGGGGAGGCCGGGCAGGCCCAGCATCTCCTCGGCCGCCCGGTAGCGCTCCTCCTCGTGCTCAGGCGTCCAGGCCGCGATGACGAAGTTGTTCAGCGTGCGCGCCAGCAACAGGGGGTCGCCGGTGCGCCGGGCCAGTTCCACGGCCTCCAGGGCGTGGCGGCGGCCCTCCTCGCGCCGGTCGCCGTAGTACAGCTCGACGCCGAGCGTGCCGAGCAGCTCCGCGCGGGTGCGCACGGCGTCCGGGGCGAGCCGGGCGAGCTGGTCCTCCAGCACGGTCACCATGCGCTGGTCCACCACCCCGTACGAGCGCCAGTTCCACAGGGTGACGCCGCCGAAGACGGTGGCCGCCTCGATGACGGCCGCGTCGTCGCCGATGCCGGTTGCGAGCGTCACGGCCTCGTCCAGCGCGCTCCGGGCCCCCTCCACGTCACCGGTCACCCGCCGAGCCTTGCCCAGGCCGATCAGCAGGCCACACCGGGTGGCGGCGGGACCGGGGCCGCAGGCGTCGAGGGCCTGCTCCCAGTGCAGCACGGCCTCGTCGTAGGCGAGCCGGGCCGTCGCCTGGCCCGCCGCCTCCACGGCGTACGAGACGGCCTTGTCCGCGTAGCCGACCCGGGCGGCCAGCCCGAAGTGGTGGGCCAGGGTGGGCAGACGCGACCCGGCCTCACCCCACCGCAGGGTCTCGATGGCCTCGCCCACCCGGCCGTGGAGCTGGGCCCGCTGCCTACGGCTGAGCCCGGAGTACAGCGCCTCCTGCACCAGCGCGTGGGAGAAGCGGTAGTCCCAGCCGCCGTCCACCTCGACCAGCAGTCCGGTCGCGACGGCCGGTTCGAGCAGCATCATCACCCGGGCTCCGCCGACTCCGGTCGCGGTCTCCAGCACGTCGGCGTCCACGTCCCTGCCGATCACCGCGGCCGCCCGCAGCAGGGTCTGGGAGTCCTCGGGCAGCCGCGACACCCGCTGACCGATCACGTCGCGCACGCCGTCGGGCACCGCCAGCGCGAGCACGTCCGCCACGCCCACCCCGCCGTCCGGATGGGTGCTGGTCAGCAGGCGCAGCAGCTCGCCCAGGAAGAACGGGTTGCCGCCGGTCCTGTCGTGCAGCGCGGAGGCGAGCTCGGGCCCGGGGCCGGCCCATCCCGTCTCGCGCAGGTAGTCGGCGATCTGCTCGGGAGTGAGCGGAGCGACGCTCATCCGTTCGGTGCCGCGCTGGCGGGTCAGCTCGCCGAGCGCCTCGGTCAGGGCCTGCCTGTCCACCGCGGGCTCGGGCCGTACGGTGGCCAGCACCAGGAGCGGAACGCGGTGCAGGTCGGCGCCGAGGAAGGTGAGCAGCTTCAGCGAGGCGGCGTCGGCCCAGTGCAGGTCCTCCACCACGACCAGCACGGGGGCGTCCGAGGCCCGCCGCGTCAGGGCCCGCGCCACGCTGTCGTGCAGCAGGAACCGGGCGGTGTCGGGGTCGGCCGTGTCCGTACGGTCTCCGTCGGAGAGGCGGTGGGCGAGCCGGGCGAGGTCGCCGCCCGCTTCCCCGGACTCTCCGGCCTCGCCGGTGCCCGGGGCGCCATCCGCTGACGAAGCTCGGGACGTGTCCGGGGCATGGGCCGCCGCCGCGCCTCGGGACGTCTGCGGAGCCCGGTCGGCGCCCAGGGCGTTGAGCGTCTGGATCCAGGGCCAGAACGCGGGGGCGCCGCTGCCTTCGACGCACCTGCTCCAGGCCACCCCGACCCCGCGCTCGGCCGCCATACCGGCGGTGGCCTCCGCGAGACGGGTCTTGCCGACGCCGGACTCCCCGCTCACCAGGAACACCCCGCCCACGCCCCGGCGCAGGTCGTCGAGCCGCCCGGCGATCCGGCGCAGGTGCGGTTCGCGCCCCACCAGTCCCGGAGCGGCCGAGTCCCCGGCGCTCCTGTCCCCGGTGCTCCTGTCCCCGGTGTTCCCGCCGGCTGCGCCTACCCCGGCGCCTGCGCCCGTGCCTTCCCGGCCGCCTATCCCGCCGCCTTGCCCGGTGACTTCCCGTGCGCCCGCGGCCGTCTCCGGCGGCACGGCGGCCACGGGGGCCCACACGCCCGCCAGGGACTCGTTCTGGAGGAGGATGGCCTGCTCGAGCCGCCGCAGTTCGGGGCTCGGGTCGAGGCCCAGCTCATCGCCGAGCAGCGTGCGGCAACGCTGGTAGGCGGCCAGCGCCTCGGCCTGCCTGCGCTCCCGGTAGAGGGCCCGCATGAGCAGCGCCCACAGGCCCTCGCGGTAGGGGTCCAGTTCGAGCAGGCGCTCGACCTCGACCGCCACCTCGGCCGCCCGTCCCAGCGCGAGCCACGCCTCGGCGCGTACGGTCAGCGCGTGCAGGCGGGTTTCGCTCAGACGGGCGATGGTGGACCGGGCGAACGGCTCGTCGGCCAGGTCGGCCAGCGGCTCGCCCCGCCACAGCGCCAATGCCGGGCCCAGGATCCGCTCGGCCTCCTCGGGACGGCCCGCGGCCAGCGCGGCGCGCGCGGCCTCGGCCGCCCGGCCGAACCGCTCGGCGTCGACCTGGTCCGGCTCGATGTCCAGCAGGTAGCCGGGCTCCCGCGTACGCAGCACCCGGGCCGGGGAGCGCGGGCTGCGCCGGGGTTCGAGCGTTCTGCGCAGATGCGAGATGTACGCCTGGAGCGTTCCCGTGGCGCTGGAGGGCGGCTCATCCCGCCACAGCCGGTCGATGAGCTGGTCGAGCGGCACGACATGGGGCGCGTTCAGCAACAGCAGCGCCAGCACGGCCCGCTGCTTGCGGGGCCCGAGATCGAGGATCGTCCCCGCGCCGTCGGCGACCTCCAGCGTGCCGAGGAGGCGGAAGTCGAGAGCGGAGCCCTGGCGGCCGTCCAAGCCCGGGGGCGGCGCCGGTAATCGCGCGCCGTCGATGCTCATGCGCATCACAACTCCCGAAAGAGCCAGGTGGCCCAGGGCCGGATTTCTGGCTCATCATACCCGTATGTCCGCTCGTTCTCACGGGAGAAACCACGGTTCGTCGCGGCCCTGAAACCGGCGTTCCCCAGCAGGGAGCGCAGGCCGTCGTCCCGGGGACCGGGGAGGAACCACACGGCCCGCACGCCGTCCGCGCGCAGCTCCATCAGCAGGTCGTCGAGCAGGCGGCGGCCCAACCCCTGGCCCGGCCCCCGGCCGAGGCACGGCTCGGCCACGGCGAGCACGTGCAGCAGGGCCGACTGCGGGACCTGCCGGGGCGCCCCGGTCTCCAGCAGCGCGGCGGCGAGCGGGGCGGCACCGGCCGGCCGGGCGAGGTCGGTCAGCACGTAGAGACGGCACCGGGCGGCCGGGACCTCGCGCAGGACGTGTTCCAGCGCCGGGCCGATGATGCCGGCTCCCGGCGCGCCCGGGTGCGCCGGCACCTCGCGCAGCAGCAGTGTTCCCGGTGACGTGCCTGGTGACGTTTCCGGTGACGTGCCTGGCGACGTTTCCGGCGACGCGGCGTACCGCGGCGGGCGCTTCTTCGACGGCGACGACATCGCCCCAGCGTGGGGGCACCGTCTTGGACTTTCCTAGTGCGTCTCTAGGATCCCTTGGGCGCGTCGCCGAACCCCCGGCCCGGCAGGCGCAAGAAAACACCAAGGCCCGGCTGCGACAACTGTCACCGTCACAGCAGACGACATCCGAAGGACGGACATGCACAGCACCATCGAAGACGCACTGCGGGCACAGGTCGCCGGCCGGGTCCTGGCGCCGGGACAGGACGGGTTCGAGGAGGAGGCCGCCGGGTTCAACCTCGCCGTGCGCCACCGGCCCGCCGTGATCGTCGCGGCGCGGGACGCCGGCGACGTGGCCGCGGCCGTACGGCTCGCCGCCGCGCACGGGCTGCCCGTGGCCGTGCAGTCGACCGGCCACGGCGCCGTGCAGGCGGCCGACGGCGCGGCCCTGATCAGCACCCGCGCGATGCGGGAGGTCGTGGTGGACCCCGCCGCCCGCACCGCCACGATCGAGGCCGGCTGCACGTGGGGCGAGGTCATCGCCGCCGCCGCGCCGTACGGTCTGGCTCCGCTGTGCGGCTCGGCGACCGGCGTCGGCGTGGTCGGCTTCACGCTCGGCGGCGGCATCGGGCCGATCTCGCGGACCTTCGGGTTCGCGGCCGACCACGTGCGGGAGCTCACCGTCGTCACCGGGGACGGCGTGGCGCGCACCGCCGACGCGGTCCGCGAGCCCGACCTGTTCTGGGCGCTGCGCGGGGGCAAGGCCGGGTTCGGCGTCGTCACCTCGATCACCCTGGACCTGCTGCCGCTCACCGGCCTGTACGGCGGCGGCCTGTTCTTCGCCGCCGAGGACGCCGGGCGGGTCCTGCACGCCTACCGAGGCTGGGCCGGCACGCTGCCGGAGACCACCACCACGTCGGTCGCGCTGCTGCGCCTGCCTCCGCTGCCCGAGCTTCCGCCGCAGCTCAGCGGCAGGTTCGTCGTCCACCTGCGGGTCGCCCACGTGGGGGAGGGGCAGGAGGCCGAGGCGCTGCTGGCCCCCATGCGGGCCGTGGCCGAGCCGGTGCTCGACGCCGTCGGGCCTCTGCCGTACGCCGCGATCGACTCCATCCACCAGGACCCGACCGGGCCCATGCCGGTCGCGGAGCGGGGCGCGCTGCTGCGCGAGCTGACCGCGGAGACCGTGGACGCGCTGCTCGCGGTCGCCGGCCCGGCCGCGCAGGTTCCGCTGGCCGTGGTCGAGCTGCGTCAGCTCGGCGGCGCGCTCGCCCGTCAGCCCAAGGAGCCCAACGCCGTGGGCGGGCGCGACGGCGCCTTCACGCTGCTGGCCATCGGCGCGCCGGTGCCCGAGCTGATGGACACGGCCGTCCCCGCGGCCGTACGGGCCGTGATCGAGGCCCTCGCGCCCTGGTCGACCGGCGGCGCACTGATCAACTTCCAGGGCGGCGCCCTGGCTCCCGAGCAGATCTCCCGGGCCTGGCCGCAGGAGACGCTGCGGCGGCTGGCGAAGCTGCGCGAGGTCTACGACCCGGCGAACCTGTTCCGCTTCGGCCACGTCGTCCCCCGCCAGGGCTGAGCATGGTCCTGTGACGGATGCTCGTGTGCTCGGCGTCGACGCATGCAGGGCGGGCTGGATCGGGGTGGTCCCGCCCGCCTGCCCCCGGGACGGGGGTGCGGCGCGTGCCTACTTCGCGCCCCGCGTCGCGGACCTGGTCGCCCTGGCGGACGCGGACGGCGAGGTCGCCGTCGTGGCGGTGGACATGCCGATCGGCCTGCCCGACGGTCTCCGCGATATGTATCCGGATGTCCACCCCGATGCTCGCCCCGGCGGCCCTGCGTCCCCTGGAGGCCCTGTGCCCCCTGGGGGCCCTGGAGACCCTGGAGGCCCTGGGGGCCGCCGCCGGGCCGACGTGCTGGCGCGCCAGGCGCTCGGCCCTCGGTGGCGGTCGGTGTTCATGACCCCGGTGCGCGCCGCGATCGAGGCGGACGACTACGCCACGGCCGTGGCCGTCAACCGCCGGCTGACCGGCGAGGGCGTCTCCCGCCAGGCGTTCGGGCTCAAGGAGAAGCTGCTGGAGGTCGAGCGCTGGGTGCGGGAGGCGGGCAGGCGCGTCGTGGAGATCCACCCCGAGCTGAGCTTCGCCCGGCTCGCCGGGGCGCCCCTGCCACACCCGAAGACGACGTGGGCGGGCGCCGAGCGGCGGCGTGAACTGCTGGCGGCGGCGGGCGTCGTGCTCGCGGGCGACCTCGGCCCGGCCGGGGCGGCGGCGGGAGTGGACGACGTGCTCGACGCGGGCGCCGCCGCCTGGACGGCCCTGCGGGTGGCATCCGGGGAGGCGCGGCCCCTGCCCGATCCTCCCGAGGTCTTCTCCGATGGCATCCCCTGTGCCATCTGGGCCTGACCACGCCCGGCCGGGGCGGTGAGACAACCCGGACATGGAGCCGTACGCCGCGTCTCCGGGAGGTGCGGCGTACGGCCGGGGGAGCTCAGGCGAGGTGCTCGGCGAGCCGGTCGAAGAACTGGAGCCAGCCCGCCTTGGCGGCCTCGGCGTGCGCCTCGTCGGTGTTGTAGCCCTCCTGCGTGAACCTCATCTCCGTACGGCCTCCCAGGTCGGTGAGCGTGACGGTCGCGACCGAGGCCACGGCGCCCTCCTGGTTGTCCGGGTCGCCGGTGGTGAACACCAGCCGCTCGGGGGCCGTGATCTCCCGGTAGACCCCGCTGAGAGGGGCCTTCGCGCCCTCCGGCGACACGAGGCACGCGCTCCACTCCCCGCCGGGACGCAGGTCGATGGTGATCAGCGAGACCGGGGTGGTGAAGCCGCGCGGGCCGAACCACCGGCTGAAGCGCTCCGGCTCGGTCCACGCCTGGAAGACGGTCTCGCGGGGAGCGTCCAGGACGCGGGTGATGGTGTATTCGAGGTCGGGGGTGTTCGTCATCGTCATGCCCTTCGTGGTCAGGAATCCGGACGTGCGGTCTCGCAGGGAAGGTCAGGGGAAGAGCCGGGAGAGCCAGGACCGCCAGGCGGCCTCGACCTGCTCCTGGTCGGCGTCCTCGGCGAAGACGTGGTGTCCGAGGACGACCACGTTCCCCCGCTTCGGGCCGGAGTGGATGAACCGATAGAGCCCGTCGGCGGTCCGCAGGCCGAGGAAGGCCGGGAAGCCGGTGTAGTCGACCACCCCCTCCTCGGGCGGCAGCCCGTCCACCGCGAGTCGTACGGGGTCGCCCTGCCGGACCGTGGCCGGCAGCCCAAGCGCGTCCCTGATCGCCGCCCAGGCCGGCTCGCTCTCGGCCGCCTGGGGGCGTGCGGCGGACACGACCGTGACCGGGCGGCCGCGGAAGTAGGTGAGGTACTGGGCGAGCTTGTGCAGGTACATGTCCCAGCCGACGCCCATCGCCTCGAACTCGGTCTCCCAGTCGTCGCCGAGGAACCCGTGCTGGACCAGGCGCAGGACCGTGCTGCCGTGATCGCGTCCCTCGACGAGGTACTCCATCGCCATGAACGTGCCGTCGGGGTTCTCGTCGCTCCGGAAGGCGAACCGCTTGCCGGGCTCGTACCCGGTAACGGTGGTGCTCTCACTGTTGCCGAACATGGTGAACCGGCCGCGGCCGCCCTCGGCGGACGGGATCTCGGTGCGTCCCATGAACCAGGAGTCCACCCCCGGGCCGGTGGCGATCGCCTCCCAGACCTGCTCGGGGGTCGCGTCCAGCTCGATTTCCTTGCGTAGCTCGAACTCGTGGGGCACGCTTCAGCGCTCCTCGGTGTCGGCCGTCCGGGGGACGGCGGGATGGACGGCGACGACCAGCCGGTGCTCGCGCCCGCCTTCGGCCGAGTCGTCGTGGTACTTGCTCACGAGCGCGGCCACGGCGGCCGACAACTCCTCGGCGAACGCGGCGCGGTCGGCGGCCGAGGCGAAGCGCACCCGGCCGTCGATGGCGAACGTCGCGAGCTTCTTGCGTGCCTGGGACGCCCCGACGATCAGCGTGCCCACGTCGCGTACGAGCTGGGCGGCGAGCGCCAGCAGCCACCGCGCCGACAGCCGGTCGGGGGCGCGCGACGGGTCGGGCGCGACCGACGCCAGCGCGGCGGGGGAGATCACGAACGACGCCGCGGTCGCCCGCATCACCCGCTCGTTGACGTTGCCCTTGCGGCGCTCCTCGACCAGCTCCACGAGGCCGTGCCGCTCCAGCGTCTTGAGATGGTAGTTCACCTTCTGCCTCGGCAGCCCCACCTTGGCCGCCAGCATGGTCGCCGAGCTGGGTTCCGTAAGCTCGGCGAGCAACCGTGCCCGCATCGGATCCAGCGATGCCTCCGCCGCCGCCGGGTCCTCGATCACCGCCACGTCTTTCATGCCTCAAGGATGGCTCCCGACAAACAAAATTGTCAAGGCAAATAGAGATGTCGGCGCTGAACTCGTACTGGCGCGGGGCCGGACAGGGCCCCGCGCGGTTGGCCGCCGCTCGACGGCGCGGCGCTCAGTGGCCGAGGGTGAGGAGCCCGACCAGGATCCGGTGGTCGGAGCAGGACTTGCCGCCGCAACTGTGCGGGGAGGACCGTGCGTCGCCGGTCGACGCGGAGGCCACGTAGTCGTCCTCGTGGCTGAAGATCATGTCGATCTTCCCTCCGGTGCCGCACGGGCCGCCGCCGCCGGCCCCTTCCTCCGTCGTCTCGCCGTACCCGGTGCAGTAGACGGGGTCGGCGTCGTCCACTTCGCGGTAGTGGCCGGTGTTGTTGTGATTGTTGGGGGTATTCACCTGGGCGGAATAGTACGGGTCCATCCGCGCCCAGTCCGGACCCACGTTGAAGTCACCCGCGAGGATCACCTGATCGCCGTCGGCGTGATAGTCGTCGACGTGACCGAAGATCGCCTTGAGCTGCGTCGCTCGATAGGCGTCGACGAAGGTGGCGTGGACGGTGCAGAACCGCAGCTGCGGCTGGCTCTTCAGCGGTGCGCACAGGAGATGGCGCGGCTCGTTCCCGTCGTAGGGCAGGGTGAATCGGTCGGCCGGCCCGAGCGGCTGCTTGCTGAACAGCGCGATGCCGTAGTCCTTGCCGCCGCACGGGCCGCCCGACCGGCCGGGGATGGTGGTCTCGAACCGGGCGAAGTTGGCCGGGTCCACCGGCCAGTCCACCGCCCGCAGCTGGTTGATCATCGCGGTGAACTGCTGCGCGCACACCTCGTTCAGCGAGGCGAAGACGGCGCTGTTGTCCTGGATCGACTGGACGGCCGCGGCCACGAGCCCGTCTGTGGTGGAGCCGTGGTGCATGGTGTTGCCCGCGATGTTCCAGTGCCAGGCGCGGTACGAGGTCGTGGCCCGCGCCGCGTGCGCCGGCGGGGACGCCAGCGCGGGCAGCAGCGCAACTGCGGCTACCGCGGCCCATCTCAACCGTTTCACGTCACTCCCAGGAGTCGTCGGCTGCCAGGGAGGTGATCATGCCAGATCGGGTGCACCACTACGGCCCCGGCGCTCCCGGGATGGGCACGGCGCCGGACTGTCCGCCCGCTTGGGCGACTCCAGGCGGAGGCACGGTCCTTCGCGGCACCCAGCCCGAGTGCCAAATCGGCCTTATCCACTCATTACGCCTATAACGTTGTGCGACCGATCTGTCACGCGATGTAATCACATCGGCGATGGGTCGGACCTACTGGCTCCGAAGGAGTGAATATGACGTTCACAGCTATGAACCCCACGACCATGGCGACCACGCTGGGGTACGGCGCTCAGCACCAGATCTCGCCCCTGCAGCAGCTCGGTCAGCAGATCCCGGGGGTGCAGCACCAGCTGTCGCCTCTGGCGATGATCCAGCAGGAGGAGCACATCCTCCCGCAGGAGCACCTGGTGAGCCCGGTGACCTTCTGGACCAAGGTCGCGCGGTGCAGCGTGCGTTACGGCGCTCCCGCTGCCCGTCAGATGCTGGAGGGCGTGCTCTACCAGCACCAGGTCCGCGAGCAGATCCAGCAGCAGGTTCAGCAGCAGGTGCTTCCGCCGCAGGTTCTGCAGGCCCTTCAGGCCATCCAGGCCCAGGCCCAGCAGATCCCGCAGGTTTACGGCCAGCCGTACGCCACCCAGGCGTACGCGCAGCACCCGGCTCAGCAGGCCCTGCAGCTCGGCATGCAGCCCGTCATGCCCCAGCACATCCAGGCGGCGTACGGGCAGCAGGTCCCGCTGACCATGCAGCCGCTGTCGCAGGTCTACGGCCAGGCGTATGGCCAGGCCTATGGCCAGGGTTACGGCCAGATGCACCAGCAGGCCGCTCAGCAGGTCCCGGTGCCGGCCGGTGCCGCACTCTGATCGGAGGAACACCGTGGAGTCGATGGGTCCCGGGATGAGTCCGGTGACGCCCCCTGCCATGGGAGTCGCGACGGGGCATCCGGCGCAGGCCGCGCCGTTGCAGGCGCACTGCGCCGCGACGCTCCAGCGGCTGTACGGCTGGCTGCAGGCGTCACTCCCGCAGGCGCCCCAGGTCGCGGGGATCATCCCGCTGCTGGTGCAGGCGGTACAGCTGTACCGGGCCGGGCGGTACGACGCGTGCCTCGCGCAGATCCAGTTCGCGCTCGGCGCCGTCGCTCCCGGACGGCCCACGGTTCCACTGCTGTGACGTGATCACCTCGGTGGCCCGGACCGGTCGGCGGCCGGTCCGGGCCCCCGCCGTCCCGAGACCGGCGAAATGTGATGACAGAGCCTGAGCTGCCGTCCGCGCCGTACGAGGCGTGGCCGGCCACACCAGCCTGAGCTGGGGAGAGTCGAGACGTTTGTGACCAGTAACGACAAGCCCAAGGACGGAAGCGAGGAGCCGCGCCCGGCGTCACCGCGGGGGCGGCAGGCGTCCCGCCAGGCGCCGCAGCCGGTGGAGCCCAGGCCACGGCGCTACATGGTGGCCGCGCTGCCCCAGCCGCATCCGGCGGTGCCGGGAGCAGCCGTGCCGGCTCTCGACGGCGACACGGTGCGCAGGCTGCTGGAGGACGACCCCGAGGTGCGCGTGCTGCGCCGCCTGCGGGGAACGGCGGGGAACCCGGGGGCTCAGGCCCCCGGGTTCCCCGCTGTGGTCGTGGCGGAGATGACCGCCGAGCACGTCGAGGCGCTGCGGCGGCAGTATCCGCAGCTCTACTTCGAGCGCGATCGGCTGCTCACCTACAGCGACGTGCCCCAGCCGCCGCGCAGGCGGCGGTCCGCCCCGGCCGTGGTGCCGCCGGGCGTGGAGAGCACGTTCGCCTTCCTGGTCAGGGATGCGGACGGCACGCCGCTGCCCGGCGCGAGCGTCCTGGTGACGGGGCACGGCTGGCCCGCCCAGACGTCCACGGGGACCGACGGCCGTGCGGTGGTCACGATGGTCGGGGAGACTCCGGAGTCGATCAACGGGGTGACGGTCCGGCCGCGCTCCGGCTACTGGAGCGTCCACATCGACCGCCCCGCCCTGTCCACGACCCGGGACAACCTGATCGAGCCGATGCGCCTGTCGGAGACCTTCAACGGTTTCCCCGGCAGGCAGGTCTTCGGCTGGGGTCAGCAGGCGATGAACCTCGACCGCCTGCCGCCCACGCTGCGCGGCGCGGGGGTCAGGATCGCCGTCATCGACTCCGGGGCCGACATACGGCACCCCGACCTGCGCGACCGCGTCCACGCCGGCGTCGACCTGGTCGGCGGCGAGCCGGACGGCTGGTCCGTCGACGCCGCCTACCACGGCTCCCACTGCGCGGCCGTCGTCTCCGGCGCCGACGACGGCCGCGGTGTCGTCGGCTTCGCCGTCGAGGCCGAGGTGCACGTCTGCAAGATCTTCCCGGGCGGGCGGTTCAGCGACCTGATCGAGGCGCTCGACTACTGCGTCGAGCAGCGGATCGACGTCGTCAACCTGAGCCTGGCGAGCAGGCACCACTCGCCGCTCGTCGCCGCGAAGATCGAGCAGGCGCGCGAGGCGGGGGTGGCGTGCGTGGTGGCCGCGGGCAACGACGGAGGACCGGTCGGCTTCCCCGGCATCCTGCCGGGCGTGCTGACCGTCGCGGCCGTCGGCAAGTCCGACGCGTTCCCGCCCGGCACCGCCCACGAGGCGGAGATCCGCGGGCCGGTGACCGGCGACGGCTTCTTCTCGCCGCGTTTCACCTGCCACGGCCCGGAGATCGACGTGTGCGCCCCGGGCGTGGCCGTCCTGTCGGCCGTGCCTCCGGACGGGTACGCCGCGCTGGACGGCACCTCCATGGCCGCGCCGCACGTCGCCGGCCTCGCGGCACTGGTGCTCGCCCACCACGGCGACTTCCGGGGCCTTTTCAGCGGACGGGACGCACGGCGGGTCGATCACCTCTTCCACATCATCAGGTCGAGTTGCGTCCCGCTGAACCTCGGCGACCTCCACCGCACCGGTGCGGGGATGCCGAACGCGCTGCGCGCTCTCGCGCCGGCCCTCGCGCAGATCACACCGGAGCCGGTCGAGGCCGACACGCTGCTCGGGCAGCTCACGGCCGAGATGACCGGCGCGGGACTGCTCGTGCCGGCGGGCGGGGGCCCGGACGGCGACTCCGGGCATACGGGCCGGGGCGGCAAGACGGGCCCCGGGGCGCAGCCCGGCATGACCCCGCAGGCGGCGTACGGCGCGGGCGCGACGGCCAACGGGCCGGTGCCCGGCGGTCTCGTCACCGGTGGGCGGCGCGGGCGCGCCACGTCGACCGGCGGCGCCTCGCCGGCCGGCCAGGGCGGAGCGCCCGGCGGCACGGGAACACGGGGCAAGCGAGGGGGGACGGCCGCCGACCGGCCGTACGCCACCGGGCCCGGCGGGGGCCGGACGCCCGGCGGCGCGGCGGACGACGCCCCGATGGCTCCCCGTACGGCGAACGGCATGCCGGCGGGCGGGATCGGCCCGTCCGGAGGCGAACAGGCCGCCATGGCCTGGCTGAGGGAGGAGATGCGGGCCGCGGGGCTCCTCGGCGAGGACCCGGCCGACCCCACCGAATGAGACAGAGGACGCGGTGGACTGAGGACACCGTCGCATGGGGTCATGGAGCGTGGCGTGGACTCCCGGGGGCTCCGGTGGAGCCCCCGGGCGCGCGGCGCTCTCCGCTACCGGTCCCGTCCCGGGCGCTCCGGTCTCCGGCCGGCGCGGGCCGCCGCCCGTGTCGCCGCCGGAGATCGGGTCACGGTTTCAGTACGCCTCGTAGGCGGGACCGGCGAGCTGGGCCACGTCCTCCGCGCCGTCCCCGATGAGTTTCGCCCCCAGGTCGGCGAGGGCCCGTCCGGCCGCCAGCTCGTCACCGATCTCGGGCACGGGCCTGTCGGACGGGTTGCGGCGAGCTCGGCCGACGCTCTCGTGGCGTTGCCCCGCGGGCGTGTAGAGCACGGCGGTCGCGGTGGTGACGTCGTCGTTGTCGTCCTCGTTCACGAAGATCTCGACGGTCCAGCGCTTCGATTCCATGTCGGACCACCTCCAGGACTCCAGCATCCCTCCCGGCCGGGGGGCCTCGACACCGGCCCCGGGCTGAGGACCTACGACCCTGGAGGGCCGTGGCCGGCGGTGGTCACATGGAGGAGGGCTCCTGGCAGGAAAGGCCAGTGAGGAAGGAAGGAGCGTCCATGCCCGGCCCGATCATCGTCGGCACCGACGGTTCGCCCGCCGCGACGGCCGCCGTGCGGTGGGCCGCGGACGACGCCGCCCGGCGCGGCTGCCCGCTGCGCTTCGTCTCGGTCGTGGACCACTGGGCCTACGGCATCCCGAAGTTCCCCGTCTCGGGCGGTGACCCGCTCACCGCGCACGCCGAGCGGGCGCTGTCCGCCGCGGAGGCCGTGGCCCGCGAGCGGCAGCCGGACGTGAAGATCAGTACGGAGATCATCGAGGGCATCCCCTCCCGCGTCCTGCGGGACAAGGCCAAGGAGGCCGTCGAGATCGTGCTCGGCAGCAGGGGACTGGGCGGCTTCGCCGGAATCGTCCTCGGGTCGGTCAGCACCAACGTCGCCGGGCACGCCTCGTGCCCGGTCGTCGTCGTACGGCCCGGGTGGAGCGGCGAGAGGGGGGAGATCGCGGTGGGCGTGGACGACTCGCCCGAATGCGAGCCCGCTCTGGCCTACGCGTTCAAGCAGGCCAGGGCACACGCCGGCACGCTTCGGGCCGTGCACGCCTGGCATCTGCCCGCCCATCCGCTCGCGCCCGAGATCACCTATGACGTGGAGGAGGTGCGCGAGGCCCACCAGCGCGTCACGCAGGAGAAGCTGGCGGACCCGCGGAAGCGGTATCCCGAGGTGCCGGTGCGCGAGGAGCTCGCCTACGGGCATCCGGTCGACGCGCTCGTCCAGGCGTCGCGCGCGGTCGGCCTGCTCGTGGTCGGGTCCCACGGCAGAGGCGCGGTGGGCTCGGCGATGCTCGGCTCGGTCAGCCGGGGGGTGCTGCACCACGCCGAGTGCCCCGTCGCCGTCGTACGGTCGCCGTCGGCGCCCTGAGCCGACCAAGCTCGGGCCGGGCCCGTCCGCGCGGCGCGGACGGGCCCGGCGTGGGCCGCCTCAGCTCTGCTGCTGCTGCCCGCCTCCCGGCTTCTCGATGGGGATTCGCCTGCGCTCCTCCCGCTCTTCGGCGAGCCGCACGCTCACCTCGAGGATGCCCTTGTCATAGGTGGCCTTCACGTCGTTCTCGTCCACGTTCTGCGGCAGCACGACCGACCGGGTGAAGGCCCCGTACCGGAACTCGGTGCGGTGCGCCTGCCGCTCCTCGTGGCGGCGTTCCGCGTGAATGGTCAGCATGCCGTTCGACACGCTGATCTCCACGTCCTTGTCCGGGTCGATCCCGGGCAGTTCGGCGCGCAGCACGTACCGGCCGTCCTTCACGTAGTCCTCAAGCCGCATCTGCTGTCCGGCCATCGGCCGGAGCGCGGCCATCGGCGCCTCCAGCAGGTCGAACAGGTCGGGAACGAGACCTCTGGACTCCCGTCGCATCGGAGCGCTCATGCCTGTCACCTCCGTCCGGCAGAACTCATCACTGACGAAATACCCGGAAGAAATCGGACAAATCACCACGACTGGGCCGCTACCTTGTGCGATGTTCTTTCGATATCCACCATCGCCGGCCAGCTCTGACAGCGGGCTGTCGCCGTCCTGACGCCATCGTGGATCACGTGAGCCTGCCCCCGCCGAAGGTGCACCTCACGCGGCTGCGCCTGCTACACCCGGGCCCGCACCACAAGGTCACCCTGCAGGTAGGCATCAGACCGCCGGGACAACGGGAAGACCGCGCGCAGCCTCGCGCCCGGGCTGTGCGGGACCACCTGGAGGGTCCCTCCGTGAGCCCGGGCGATATCCCGGGCGATGGGCAGCCCCAACCCCGAGCCCCCCGTGTCCCGGGCGCGGGCGTGGTCCAGGCGGGTGAAGCGGTCGAAGACGCTGGTGTGGTGTTCCGGGGGGATACCGGGGCCGTCGTCCACGACGTCGAGGACGGCGTGGTCGCCCGGAGACGTGAGGGTGACGTGGACTGACGTGGAGGCGTGACGGACCGCGTTGTCGACGAGGTTCGCGACAAGGCGGCGGAGTCGGTCGGCCGAGCCGTTGACGAGCAGGTCGGGGGTGAGGTCGAGATACACGTGGACGTCCGGACGGGGGCGCTTGCGGACGGCCTCCTCGGCGACGACCTGGGCCAGGTCCAGTTCCTCGGCCCGCAAGAGGGGTTCGCCGGCGTCGAGCCGGGCCAGCAGGAGGAGGTCGGCGGAAAGGGACTGGAGGCGTGCGACGTCGTCCAGCGCCGCAGTCGCCAGCGGCTTCTCGGCGGGCCGGGCCAGCTCCAGCCGGGTTCGCAGGACCGCCAGTGGGCTGCGGAGTTCGTGTGCGGCGTCGGCGACGAACTGTCGCTGCGCGTCGACGGCGGTCTGCAGTCGGTTGAGGGTCGCGTTGACGGTGCGGGCCAGTGCCGCGATCTCGTCTCGGGTATCCGGTTCCGGTACGCGTTCGTGCAGGCCGTACGCGGTGATGTCGGCGACCTTCGCTCTGATCGCGGAGACCGGTCGCAGCACTCGGCCGACCGCCAGCCAGGTGAACAGCGCGACCACTGCGAGGAGCGCCGGAACCCCCGGGATCAGCAGGTTCCTCAGCGTGGTCATCGCCGCCAGAGCGGGTACCTTGGAAGCCTTTCCGAGGACGGTGACCGGGCCGTCCTCGGTCTCGAACGTCCGTTGGACCACGAGCACGGCCTCGCCGGATAACGGGGGGCCGTCGGCTTCGCCAGTGGCAGCCGAGCCCGGCATCGGTCCCTTCCCGCCCGGCGGCACCGGTCCCTTTCCACCCGGCGGCACCGCTCCGTCTCCGTCCACCGGTTCACCCGGCCCCGACTCCGCCTTCAGGTGTTCCATCTTCGCCTTGGCGTCGTTCGCCGCCAACTCCTTGGTGGAGGTCGTCAGGCTCGAGTCCAGCGCGGCGAACAGCGCGATCGAGGCCAGGCAGAGCGCCGCCGCCACCGCCGCGGTGGCCGTCAGCGTCGTGCGCAGGCGTACTCCCATGTCAGCCCTCCAGCCGGTAGCCCACGCCCCGCACGGTTTTCAGCGTCGTCCGTCCGAACGGTTTGTCGATCTTGCGGCGCAGCGCGCTGATGTAGACCTCGACGACGTTCGAATCGCCGTCGTACGCGAAGTCCCACGCCTGGGCGAGCAGCTCGGACTTGGTCACCACCTCGCCCGTGTGCCGCGTCAGGCAGTGCAGGATCGCGAACTCCTTGGGTGTCAACGCGATCTGTACGTCCCCGCGACTGCACCGCAGCCCCGCCGGATCGACCCGGAGATCTCCGACGGTCAGCACCGTCGGCCGCTCCCGCACCTTGCGCCGGGCCAGTGCCCTGAGTCGCGCCAGCAGTACGACGTACGAAAACGGCTTGGTCAGATAGTCGTCCGCGCCGGTGTCCAGTGCCTCCGCCTCGTCGTACTCTCCGTCCTTCGCGGTCAGCATGAGGATCGGCGTCCAGTTCCCGGCCTCCCGCAGCTTCGCGCAGACCCCATAGCCGTGCAGCAACGGCAGCATCACGTCCAGCATGATCACGTCGTACGAATGCTCGGTCGCCATCCACAGGCCCTCGCGCCCGTCGTAGGCGAGATCGACCGCGAAGCCCTCTTTGGTCAGGCCGTCTTTGAGCAGCTCGGTCAGCCTGCGTTCGTCTTCCACCAGAAGTAGGCGCACGTCAACAGGGTGAAGGCACGCACCTAAGGTAAACATGAAGATCGTCTTTTACCTCTTCAGGGTCGCTTCAGGTGTAGGGGCCCAAACTGCTGAGCGTTTCGTCAACCGATCATGGGCAGCCGATCTAGGGAGTGACCAGAGAGTGAAGAAGAGGAGCATGATTCTCGCGGGGGTCGTCATGACGGTGGGCCTCGGCATCGGCGGCGCCACGGCCGCGTCCGCGACCTCCACCGGCGCCCCGAAGCCGGGGGTCGCCTGCGTCGTGAAGGGGAAGCCGACGACCGCGGAGGAGGGCAAGTCCACCGTCAAGGTCGACCGCGACGGCAAGGTCTTCGTGGACGGCAAGGAGGTCCCGAAGGGGAAGCTGAGCACCCTCTGCAAGCGGCCCCCGCTGCCCGGCAAGGGCGTCGTCTGCATCATGAAGGTCAAGGCCGACAAGGGAGACATTCACCGAGGGGGCGGGGTCAAGGTCCGCAAGGTCAAGGGCGGCAAGGTCTTCGTGGACGGCAAGGAGGTCTCGAAGAGGAAGCTGAGCACCCTCTGCAAGCGGCCTCCGCTGCCCGGCAAGGGCGTCGTCTGCATCGTGCACGTCAAGGCCGGCGAGAGCGGTGGGTTCGGCACGAGCGGCGAGAAGGTCTACGTCGACGGCAAGCCGGCCCCGAAGGGGAAGGCGGGTATCAAGTGCCCGATGCCCAAGAAGCTCGGTGAGGGCATGAAGGACGTGCCCGCCGAGGACGGCGCCCCTGTGACCGTCACGCCGAACTGACGCACAACTCGCCGGAGGCGCTGACCACTCCATGCGAACGTCCCGCCGGCCACCTCGCCGGCGGGACGTTCCGCCGGTCAGCCGCGTGCGAGCCGTTCGAGCGTGTCGACGACGCGGTTCGAGAAGCCCCCACTCGTCCTCGTACCAGGCGACCACCTTGACCTGCTTGCCGTCGCCGCGGGTGAGGGCGGCGTCGAACATCGGTGAAGCGGGATGACCGGTGAAAACGCCGGGGAGGGCGGGAGCAGCCCCGACACCGGGCCCCGTGCGGGCAAAATGGGGATATTCGCCCGGAAACGGGCGAATCAGCGAGGACCGCCGATGCCCAGTGAACGGAGTGCGCGATGAGGTTCGTACGCGAAGGTGAGATCAAGGCCACCCGGCCGGGAGCGGACAGGTTCACCGACGGCGTGTGGGAGGCGTCGGCGCTGGAGGAGCTGGAGCCGGACGGCCTGCGGGCCCAGCGTTTCTCCTACGAACCGCAGGCCCGCTCGGGCTGGCACACCCACGACGGGGAGCAGGCGCTGTACGTGCTGTCGGGGCGCGGGGTGGTGACGCGCTGGGGCGAGACCGCGGGCACGCGCATCGGGCCGGGCGACTGGGTCCACGTGCAGCCGGGCGAGAAGCACTGGCACGGGGCGGCCGCCGACGACACGCTGGTGCACATCGCCGTCACGGCGAGCGGCGCGACGCACTGGCACGGGCCGGTGACCGACGAGGAGTACCGCGCCGGTCTGGGCTGAGCGGCGGCCGGACGGCTCCGGCTGCCGTCGTCTTCTAGACGACGCGCGGATCAAGGAGGCGGCGCGGATCGGGGACCTGCGGCGGGCGGGTCCAGGAGGCGGCGCACGGATCGGGGATCTACGGCGGGGGCACGCCGAGGCGTGCCCGGCCGGCGCGATGCGGCTCAGCCGGTGACGATGACGAGGTCGGCACGGGAGCGCACGTCGTGGCGGGCGTAGTACCGCTCCTCCTGCTCGGCCCAGCGCCGCCAGTGGGGCGCGTACAGCTCGCCGTCGCGGGCGAGCGCCCGCGCCCTGCGGACCTTCTCGCCGGCCTCCAGCCACACGAGCCCGCTGAGGTACGGCCCCGCCTCGCGGGCACCGCAGCCCACGCCCTCGATCACGACGGCGTCCGCCCTGGGGGTCTCGCGCCATTCGGCGTACCGGCCCCGCGTCCAGTCGTAGCGCCGCCAGCGTGCCCGGTCCCCGCGGCCCAGGGGACGCAGCACCCACTCAAGCAGGGCGTCCACCCCGGCCTCCAGGCCGTCCCAGCCGTCGTACAGGTCGTCCATCCGGACGACCGGCGCGGTGAGCGCCGCGGCCACGGCGGCGGCCAGCGTCGACTTGCCCGCGCCCGAGCGCCCCTCGACGGCCAGGACGCGGGTGCCGGCGGCGCGGGCGGACCGCGTGCGCAGCCAGCGCGCGACGGCGGCGGGATCGGGGGTCACGCGGGCCGAGCCTAACGGAGCCCCGGCGCGCCGCTCTCTCTGGCCGGGGCCGGCCCCCGCACTGATCAGGTCCCCGGGCACGATGCGGGAGCGGTCACGAAAAGGCCCCGGAGAGACCCGAGGTCACGAGAACGGCCCGGAGAGACCGGCCGATCCCTCCGGGCCGCTCGTGAGGCCCGTGCCCGCCCCGCTACACGCCGGCGCGGGTGGGGCGGCGGATGTCGCTGCTCTGCTCCTGCCACTCGGGGGTCTCCGGCCCCTTCTCCTCGGCCATCTCCTCCATGCGCAGGGCGATCCCCATCGCGAAGAAGGTCGGCGCCCACTCGCCGACGAACAGCGCCCAGCGGTCGGCGCGCTCGATGCCGGCCGCCTCGTATTTGTTCGAGATGATCCAGGAGGCGATCGACATGCCGATCGACCCCATGGCGGCGCCGTACATCATGCTGGAGCGCAGTCCCATTTTGTGGAGTGTGGTGATCATACGTGTCCCCCTTGTGGTGTTTTGCCCCGATTCCGGGCGTACCCGGCCTGTCCTTCCGTAACCCGGACGGTCCCACGACGCCGTGCGATACTCGCGACCGCGCATGAGGCGGGGACGGCCGGGTAGCCGTCCAGTCGGACCAGGAGGGGCGTCAATGGAAGTTCTGGGCATCGACATCGGCGGCTCCGGGATCAAGGGCGCCACGGTGGACACGGCCGCCGGCGTGCTCACCCGGGAGCGCCTGCGCATCCCGACGCCGCGGCCCGCCGTGCCGGTGGCGGTCGCCCAGGCCGTACGCGAGATCGTGGCGCACTTCTCCTGGACCGGCCCGATGGGCGTCACCTTCCCCGGAGTGGTCCTCGACGGGGTCGTCAGGATGGCGGCCAACCTGGACAGGTCGTGGATCGGCGTGAAGGGCGCCGACCTGTTCGGCGAGCAGACGGTCGTGCTCAACGACGCGGACGCGGCCGGCGTCGCCGAGATGGCCTTCGGCGCGGGCCGGGACCGGCGCGGGGTCGTGCTCATGCTGACCTTCGGCACCGGCATCGGCAGCGCGCTGTTCGTGGACGGCGCGCTGGTGCCCAACACCGAGTTCGGCCACATCGAGATCCGCGGCAAGGAGGCCGAGCACCGCGCCTCCGACCGGGTGCGCGAGGAGGAGGACCTGAGCTGGGACAAGTGGGCCAGGCGGGTGGAGGAGTACCTCAGGCACATGCGCGACCTGCTGTCGCCCACCCTGATCGTCGTCGGCGGCGGCGTGAGCAAGAAGGCCGGCAAGTTCCTGCCGTACATCGACCTCGGGGACACCCCGGTGGTGCCCGCCGAACTGCGGAACGAGGCCGGGATCATCGGCGCGGCGATGGCCGCCACGGGGGCCGCCACGGGGGCCACGCGCCTGCCCTGAGCTCCCCGGGGCGCCCCCAGGGCGTCCCCCGGGGCATCCTTGAGCATCCCCGGGTGTCTCCCGGGCGATAGAAGTCCCTTATTCCTACCTGGACAGCGGGTAATATCGCTGCCATGATGACCCCATGAACTCCTCGGGGAGGTTGACCCAGCGCCGGCACATCGACCTGCTGCGCGTCTGCGCCGCCGCCTGTTGACGACCGCGGTCACCACCGTCCGGTACGCCACGAGGCAAGGAGAGGGGCATGTCCCACCAGAACGTGATCGACTTTGTGGAGCGCAGGCGCGAGCAGGGCCATGAGCCCCCCGATCTCGGGCAGGGGTCCGTGCTCGGCGTGCTGCCGGTGCCGGAGACCGGCGCCGTGCTGATGATCGTGGGCTATCTGGTGCCCGCCGGGGGCGCGGCGGACGCGCCGGAGCAGCCGGTCGCCGCCCTGCAGAGGCGGGCGGCCGCCGGCGAGGAGGAACTGGTCCTGGACCGGGCCGCGCGGGTGGCCCGGGCCGGCGGCGAGGAGATCGAGCTGACCTTCCGGGAGTTCGAGCTGCTCGACTACCTCAGCTCGGCCCCCGGCCGGGTCTACAACCGCCGCCAGCTCATGGCCGCCGTCTGGGACCGGTACGACGACGAGGGCGGCCGTACGGTCGACGTGCACGTCCTGCGGCTGCGCCGCAAGCTGGGCGGGCACGCGGGCCGCATCGTGACCGTCCGCAACGTGGGGTACAAGTACCAGCCGGCGCGCCGCCGCTGACACCGCTCGAAAGGGCCGCCGGAAAAACGGCTGGCAGATCGGCGGGGTGCGTTGCCTATCCTTGAGCATGGAATGAACACGCTCGCCGATCTCCAGGCCCGCCTCCCCGACCTGATGCTGCGCGACCAGCGCAGGCTGCGCCGCCGTCTCGACGGCATGCGCCGGGTCCGCGACCGCGCCGCCCGCCAGTCCGTCGTCCAGGAGATCGCGGGGGACGTGGAGGCCGCGGAACTCCGCGTGGCCGCGCGCCGCGCGGCCGTCCCCGCTCTCAGTTACCCTCCCGAGCTGCCGGTCAGTCGGCACAAGGACGACCTGCTCACCGCGATCAGGGACCACCAGGTCGTCATCGTGGCCGGTGAGACCGGCTCGGGAAAGACCACCCAGATCCCCAAGATCTGCCTGGAGCTCGGCCGAGGGGTCCACGGGCTCATCGGCCACACCCAGCCGCGCCGCATCGCCGCCCGCACGGTCGCCGAGCGCATCGCCGAGGAGCTGTCGATCGAGCTGGGGGAGGCGGTCGGCTACAAGGTCCGCTTCACCGACCACTCCAGCGACGGGACGCTGGTCAAGCTCATGACCGACGGCATCCTGCTCGCCGAGATGCAGACCGACCCGCTGCTGCTGCAGTACGACACGCTGATCATCGACGAGGCGCACGAACGCAGCCTCAACATCGACTTCATCCTCGGTTACCTCAAGCAGCTCCTCCCCAAACGGCCCGACCTGAAGGTGGTCATCACCTCCGCCACCATCGACCCCGAGCGGTTCGCCCGGCACTTCGCCCAGCCGGGCGGGGAGCCGGCGCCCGTGATCGAGGTGTCCGGGCGCACCTATCCCGTGGAGGTGCGCTACCGCCCCGTCGACGAGGACGACGACCAGACCCAGGCCATCGTCGACGCCGTGGACGAGCTGTGCGCCGAGGGGCCGGGCGACATCCTGGTCTTCCTCAGCGGCGAGCGGGAGATCCGCGACACCGCCGACGCGCTCAAGGGCCGTCCCGAGGAGGTCCTCCCGCTGTACGCGCGGCTGTCGGCCGCCGAGCAGCACCGGGTCTTCCAGTCTCACCGGGGCCGTCGGATCGTGCTGGCGACCAACGTCGCGGAGACCTCGCTGACCGTGCCGGGCATCAAGTACGTGGTCGATCCGGGCACAGCGCGGATCTCCCGCTACAGCCACCGGCTGAAGGTCCAGCGGCTGCCGATCGAGCCGGTCTCCCAGGCGTCGGCCAACCAGCGCAAGGGCCGCTGCGGCCGTACGTCGGACGGCGTGTGCATCCGGCTCTACTCGGAGGAGGACTTCCTCGCCCGGCCGGAGTTCACCGACCCCGAGATCCTCCGTACGAACCTGGCGAGCGTCATCCTGCAGATGACGTCGCTGGGCCTGGGGGACATCGCGGCGTTCCCGTTCGTGGAGCCGCCGGACAGCCGTCAGGTCAGGGACGGCGTCAACCTGCTGCTCGAACTCGGCGCCCTGGCGGACAAGGGCGCGGGCCGGGAGGCGGGTAAGGGCGCGCAGCTCACGCCGCTCGGGCGCAAGCTGGCCCAGCTCCCGGTCGACCCGCGCCTCGCCCGGATGGTGCTGGAGGCCGACAAGAACGGCTGCGCCCGCGAGGTGATGATCATCGCGGCCGCGCTGTCGATCCAGGACCCGCGTGAGCGGCCGGCCGACAAGCAGCAGGCGGCCGACGAGAAGCACCGCCGCTTCGCCGACAAGGAATCGGACTTCCTGACCTACCTCAATGTCTGGAACCACCTGCGCGACCGGCAGAAGGAGCTGTCGTCCAGCGCGTTCCGGCGGCTGTGCAAGGCCGAATACCTCAACTACCTGCGCGTGCGCGAGTGGCAGGACATCGACAGCCAGCTCCGTCAGGTGGCCAAGACGCTGGGCATCGTGCCCAACACCGTGCCGGCCGACCCCCAGCGGATCCACCAGTCGCTGCTGGCCGGCCTGCTGTCGCACATCGGCGTCAAGGACGTCGTCGAGAAGCGCAGGCAGGACGGCCGCAGGCCGATCACGGAGTACATCGGCGCCCGCAACGCCCGCTTCGCGATCTTCCCCGGCTCGGCCCTGGCCAAGGCGCAGCCGCAGTGGGTGATGTCGGCCGAGCTGGTCGAGACCTCCCGGTTGTGGGCGCGGGTCAACGGCAAGATCGAGCCCGGCTGGATCGAGCCCCTCGCGCAGCACGTGGTCAAGCGCACCTACAGCGAGCCGCACTGGGAGAAGGACCAGGCCGCCGTCGTCGCGCTGGAGAAGGTCACGCTGTACGGCGTGCCGATCGTGACCGAGCGGAAGGTCAACTACGGCCGCATCGACCCCGAGCTGAGCCGGGAGCTGTTCATCCGGCACGCCCTGGTCGGCGGCGACTGGCGCACCCACCACAAGTTCTTCCACGAGAACCGCAAGCTGCTTGAGGAGGTCGAGCGGCTGGAGGAGAAGGCCCGCCGCCGAGACATCCTCGTGGACGACGAGACACTGTTCGACTTCTACGAGCAGCGGATCCCCGCCGACGTGGTCTCGGGCAGGCACTTCGACAGCTGGTGGAAGAAGGCGTCGCGGGAGACGCCCGACCTGCTGACGTTCTCGCCGGACATGCTGGTCAACGACAGCGCCGGGGTCAGCGCCGGGGACTACCCCGACGCCTGGCGGCAGAACGGCCAGCGGATGCGGCTGACCTACCGCTTCGAGCCCGGCGCGGTGGAGACGGGTGAGGCCGACGGCGTGACCGTCCACATCCCGCTCGCGGTGCTCAACCAGGTCGACCCGGCCGGCTTCGACTGGCAGATCCCCGGCCTGCGCGAGGACCTCGTCACCGCGCTCATCCGGTCGCTGCCGAAGAACCTGCGCCGCAACTTCGTGCCCGCCCCCAACTACGCCAAGGCCGTGCTGGAACGCGTACGGCCCGGCGGCGAGCCGATCCTGGAGGCGCTGGAGCGCGAGCTGCGGGCGCTGACCGGGGTGGAGGTGCCGCGCGACGCGTGGGCCCTCGACCAGCTCCCCGCGCACCTGCGGATCACCTACCGGGTGGTCGACGACCGCAAGCGCACGGTGGACGAGGACAAGGACCTGGAGGCGCTCAAGCGGCGGCTCGCGCCGAAGCTGCGCGCCACGCTGTCGAGGGCCGCCGACGACCTCGAACGCGACGGCCTGCACGGCTGGACGATAGGTACGCTGCCGAAGGTGTTCGAGCAGGGCAGGATGCGGGCCTACCCGGCCCTGGTGGACGAGGGCACGAGCGTCGCGGTCCGGATGTTCGAGACCGAGCGCGAGCGCGACAGGGCCATGTGGGCGGGCACGAGGAGGCTGCTGCTGCTCAACGTGGTCAGCCCGGCCAAGGCCATCCTGCGGACCCTGACCACCGCGCAGAAGCTCGCGCTCAGCCGCAGCCCGCACGGCGGGGCGGCCGCCCTGTTCGACGACTGCACGGCGTGCGCCGCCGACAAACTCATGGCCCAGGCGGGCGGGCCCGTCTGGGACGAGGCCGGGTTCGAGCGCCTACGCGACCACGTGCGCGCCTCGCTGTTCGAGACGACCGAGGAGGTCGTCTCCCGCGTGGAGCGCGTCCTGGCGGCCTGGCACGCCGCGCAGAACCGGCTCGGCGCGCTGGGGGGCGGCGCGGCCGACCTCAGGGCCGACATCGCCGACCAGCTCGACGGGCTGGTGCACGACGGGTTCGTCACCGAGACGGGCTACGACCGGCTGCCCGACGTGCACCGCTACCTGCGGGCGGTCGAGCGCCGGCTCGACAAGCTCCCCGACGATCCGCGCCGGGACCGCGAGTGGATGCACCGCGTGCACGACGTCGAGGACGAGTATCGCGACCTGCTCGACCGGCTGAAGCCCGAGGAGCGGGACGCCACGGCCGTACGGGACGTCCGGTGGATGATCGAGGAGTTGCGGGTGAGCTTCTTCGCCCAGCAGCTCGGCACGCCCACCCCGGTCTCCGAGAAGCGCATCCGCAAAGCCCTCCACAACCTCCCCACCCCCCACCCCTCGTGATCTTGTAGTCCGTCGCAGTCATGCCCTCTGAGCTGCGCTTCATCGCTCCGTGATCATGCGGGCATTCGCGTCCTGCCGCGCCTGGTTATGCGTGGAGACCGGCATTTCCCTGCAAGATCACAAAGTGAATAGGCGCAGGTCACGGCACCTGCGTGCAACATAATCCAAGATCACGCGGGGGGTGGTGGGGGTTAGTGGCCGAGGGCGGCTCCGATCAGCGCGCGGGGGTCGGCCGCCCCGGCGAGCACGCCCGACGGGAGCAGGTCGATCAGGTGGGCGTGGCCGAAGTTGGAGCCCCACTCCACCGGCTGGACCGTGTGCCCGCGCTCGCGCAGGCCGTCGGCCCACGGCGCGCCCTCCTCGACCTCTACGACAGGGTTGGATCGCCAGGTGTCGAAGCCGGTGCCGCTGCCGAGCGCCCAGCGCGGGGCGCCGATCGCCTCGCCGGGCGTCTGACCGTGCGCGAGCAGCCGGGTGACCAGCTGCAGCAGGATCTGCGGCTGCGCGTCGCCCCCCATCGTGCCGAGGACCGTGCGCAGCCCACCGTCCGGCCGGGTGATCAGTGCCGGGCACAGCGTGTGGGGCGGCCGGCGGCCCGGGCCGTACTCCGCGGGATGGCCGGGCGTGAGCGAGAAGCCGATGCCGCGGTTGTGCAGGTTGATCCCGGTGCTGGGCTCGAAGAGCAGGCTGCCGAAGCCCGACGCGTTCGACTGGATGAGCGAGACGCCCATGCCGTCCCCGTCGACCACGCACAGGTACGTCGTGTCGCCCGGCCCGGCGGGAGCGTCGGGCAGGGGGGAGCGCCGCTCGGGGTCGATCAGCGCGCGGCGGGCGGCGGCCGTGCCGAGCGGCGCGACGGCGTCCTCGTGGAGGACGTCCAGCCGGTCGTGCCCGGCCGCCCTGGCCGCCTCCACCAGCAGATGAGCCCAGCGCGGATCGGCCGGGTCGGCGGGCGGGCCGAGCTCGGCGAGGATCTCCAGGGCCAGCAGGAGCAGGTAACCCTGGGAGTTCGGCGGAACGGTCCAGATCCGGTGCCCGAACACCTCGACGCTCAGCGGCTCCACCCAGTCGGCGTTCGGCCGGGCCAGGTCCTCCTCCGTGTACTCGCCGCGGCCCAGTTCCAGCAGGCCCTTGCCGAACTCGCCCTGGTAGAACGCCGCGCGGCCGCCCTCGCCGAGCGCGGTCAGGGCCCTGGCGACGCCGGGCCTGCGGATCACGTCACCGGCGCGGCGGGCGGCGGCGAAGTCCCCGGCTCCGGGCAGCGAGCCGATGAACTCCCCACCCGGGGCGAGCAGCGGCGAGGCGGGGAAGCCCTCCGCCGCGAGGCGGATCGCGGGGGCGAGCAGGTCGGCGAGCGGCAGGCGGGCCCACCGCTCGTGCAGCGCCAGCCATCCGTCGGCGCAGCCGGGCACCGGGACCGAGCGGATGTCGTACAGGTGGGGCATCCGGTCGAGGCCCTCGGCCCGCAGCCGGGCGGGATCGGCTCCCGAGCCCGCCCGCCCCGAGGCGTTGAGCGCGCTCACGGTCCCGTCGTGGACGAGGGCGAACAGATCGCCGCCGAGACCGCACATGTGCGGAGCGGTGACCGCCAGTACGGCGTTGGCGGCGATGGCCGCGTCCACCGCGTTTCCGCCTTTGTCCAGCATGGCGACGCCCGCCGCCGAGGCCAGATGATCGACCGTGCATACCATGCCGTTCGGGGCATACCGAGTCTCGCTCACGTTGGGCGATGTTACGGCACACCATAGAGTGGCTGCCGTAACAGGACGAAGGGGAGAGACGGTCATGGTCCGGGCGCTCGTGTTCGACGTGGGGGAGACGCTCATCGACGAGACCCGGATCTGGTCTCGATGGGCCGACCGGCTGGGCGTGCCGCGCCTGACCTTCATGGGGGTGCTCGGCGGCATGGCCGCGCTCGACCGGAGCCACCGGGAGGCGTTCGAGCTGATCAGACCGGGGATCGATCTCGACGCCGAGATCGACGCGTGGCGGCGCGAGGACCCGGACGGGTTGCGCGAGAACTTCGACGCCGACGACCTCTACCCGGACGTGCGGCCCGGTCTCGCGGCCCTGCGGGAGGCCGGCTACGACCTGGTCGTCGCGGGCAACCAGCCGCCCCAGGCGTACGACGCGCTGGTCGCGATGGACCTGCCGGTGGACGGGATCCACACCTCGGCGGGATGGGGGCTGGAGAAGCCCGACCCGGCGTTCTTCGCCAAGGTCGCGGCCGTCTGCGGCCATGAGCCCGGGCAGATCCTGTACGTCGGCGACCGTCTCGACAACGACGTCCTGCCGGCCGTGCGCGCCGGGATGCGGACGGCCCTGCTGCGCCGGGGGCCCTGGGGCTACCTGCACGCCGCCCGTCCCGAGGCCGCGGAGGCCGACATCGTCGCCGACGGCCTCACGGACCTCGTCCGTCTGGCGCCCACTCTCGGCTGAACCACCGGGCCGCCGTGCTCGCCGGTCATCTCGTCCGGAACTGTCCGCGTCATGCGGCCCGGCGCCGCGGCGGGCGCGCCCGAGGGCTCGGTCCGCACGCCCGCGCTCGGCCGATCAGGGGCGCAGCCGGCGGGCGAGGAGCTCGCGCAGCGCGCCGGTCTCCTTGCCGAGCCGGTTGAGGGAGGCCAGGAACTCCTCCGGCGCGTCGAGAAGGCCGAGCATCCGGGCGGACACGGCCTCGCGGGCGGCGCGGCCCGCCTCGATCGCCGCCCTGCCGTGCGGCGTCAGCTCGATCATCCGGGCCCGCTGGTCGCCGGGGTCGGTCCGGCGGGCCACGTAGCCGACGCGCTCCATCTCGGCCGCCACCTTCGAGGCGCCCTGCGGGGTCATGCCAAGCAGCCCGGCCAGGTCGGAGACCCGTACGGGACCGGTGAGCAGGTGCTGGAACACGTATCCGTGCACGGTGCGCACCTGGTCGTGTCCGGCGGTGGCCATCTGGGCGCGCACCTCGGCGTCGCACGCCGCGGCGAGAGCCGTGAACAGCAGGGTCAGGTCGCTTGACACCACTTCGGGATGCTCCAATACTCAACCATGGTTTCGCAACTTTGGTTGAGTAAGTGGAGGGCCATCCGATGTGGTGTGATCCGGCCTTTGCGCGCGTCGCGGACGCGTTCAGGGAGACGGGCGGCGGGGAAGGAGGCGCCGCCCTCGCCGTGTACGCGGACGGGCGCATGGTCGTGGACCTCTGGCAGGGCACGGCCGGCCCCGGCGGCGTACGGCCCTGGGAGTGGGACACGGTCGTCAACGTCTTCTCGGTGTCGAAGGGGGTGCTGGCGACGCTCGCGCACCTGTACGTCCAGCGCGGGCTGCTCGACCTCGACGCCCCGGTGGCCCGTTACTGGCCCGGGTTCGCCACCGCCACCACCGTCGCCGACCTGCTCGCGCATCGGTCAGGGCTGCCCGCCGTCCGCCGGGAGCTGCCGCCGGGCTCCCTGTTCGACTGGGACGCGATGACCGCCGCGCTCGCGGCCGAGCGCCCGTGGTGGACGCCGGGGGAGCGGCACGGGTATCACGCGGTGACCTTCGGCTGGCTCGTCGGCGAGGTGCTGCGCCGGGTGGGTGGCCGGCCGGTCCGCGACCTGGTCCGCGACGAGCTCGGCGTCCCCGACCTGTGGATCGGCCTGCCGGCGTCCGAGGCGGGACGTGCCGCGTACCTCGCCCCGCCGCAGGCCGGGCGGGACGCCGCACCGTCATCGCTGACCATCGCCATGTCCGAGCCCGGCTCGATCACGATGAGGGCCTTCTGCAACCCGGCCGAGCAGCTCACGCCCGGTCTGGCCAACACCGCGCGCTGGCGGGCCGCCGAGATCCCCGCGTCCAACGGGCACGCCACGGCCAGGGCCCTCGCGACGCTGTACGGCAGGCTCGTGTCGTGCCGGGGGCGCGCCGCCGACGGCGCCGGCCCGCTCCTCGGCCGTGAGGTGCTCGGCCGGGCCGTCGCGCCCAGGAGCGAGGGGTGCGACGAGGTCCTGCGGGCGCAGACCAGGTTCGCGCTCGGCTACATGCTGCCCTGCGAGATCCGGCCGTTCGCGCCGAACCCGCGCGCCTTCGGGCACAGCGGCTCGGGCGGGGCGCTCGCCTTCGCCGACCCGGACGCGCGGATCGCCCTGGCCTACACGCCGAGCCGCCTCGTCGTCAGCGCGGCCGGCCCCGACCCGAGGTGGGAACCCACGGTGGCGGCGCTGTACGCCTGCCTGTGACGGTCCGCAGGGGGGACGGACAGCGTCGCGACGGGGGCGCGTTCAGCGCTGCGCCTGCTTCTTCCGCCTGATGGCGGCGACCAGCTCGTCCTTGGTCATCCCCGACGTGCCCTCGACGCCCAGCTCCCCGGCCTGGTGCAACAGCTCGTCCTTCGTTCGCGAGCGCGGCTTGATCGGAGCGGCGAGCACCTCGGCCTTCCGCTTGCTGAAGGCCTTGCCGAGCTGCACCCGCTCCTCGAAGGGGACGGCCTTCTCCAGGACCGGGAGGATGTCGTTCTCCTCCTCCTCGACGTGATGCGTCACCGCCTCGATCAGCTCGTGCAGCAGCGTGTCGAACTCGGGGCTCTCCGGGGCGGTCTCCAGGAGCCGGGAGAGCATCTCCTCTGCCTCGTGGTGCTCCTCCGTGCCGTGGTGGACCTCCTCCTTCTCCTCGGGCTGCCGCCTGGCGAGCACGGGGTAGACCTCGTCCTCCTCGCCCTCGCTGTGGGCGATGAACTTCGCCGCCAGCTCCGCGAGAAGGGCCGGCCGGTTCTCCGGCATCTTCCGGAGCCGCTCGAACAGCGACTCCACGTCGCGGTGATCTTCCTTGATCAGGCTGATGACGTCGGTTGCCATGGGTTTCCTCCTGTGCGTGGACGCGCTCGCACTACCCGGAGGCGCCGTGCCCACACCGTCATGGCCGGTTGCGGCCGTTCGTTCGCGGATGGCGGCGAATCGTGTCCCGTAGACTCGGCTCATGATCGAGGGAGGCCGGTCGCGGAGGCTCCGAGGTCCTCGGCGCGGCGACCTGAGCGTCGCCGAGATCGCCGAGCTCGCCGGGGTCTCACCGCCGACGGTCTCGAAGGTGCTGCACGGCCGGACCGGCGTGGGGGAGAGCACCCGTCAGCGGGTGGAGGCGCTCCTGCGTGAGCACGGGTTTCGCAGGGCGGTGCCCACCGGGTCGGGCTACGGCCTGGAGGTGGTGTGCAGCAACATGCTGGGTTCGATCGCGATCGAGATCATGCGGGGCGTCGAGCAGGTCGCGGCCGCCCGTCAGCTGGCCGTCGGCTTCACCGACGTGCGCTCGTGCGACACGGCAGGCCTGCCCTGGGTGGAGCCGTTGTTGCTGCGGCAGCCGGTGGGGGTGATCGCCGTCGTCTCCGGAGTGACCGTCGCGCACCGCGACCTGTTCGAGGCCGCCGGGGTCCCCCTCGTGGCGCTGGACCCCACCGGAGACGTGCATCCCACGCCGGCGGTGGGATCGACCGGCTGGAGCGGTGCGCTCGCGGCCACGCGGCACCTGCTGGACCTGGGGCATCGGCGGATCGGCGTGATCACCGGGCCGGCCGGCTTCCTGGCCTCGCGGGCGCGGCTGGACGGCTTCCGCGCCGCTCTGGACACCGCGGGCGTCCCGTTCGACGAACGGCTCATGCGCGACGGGCCGTTCCTGTTCGAGCACGGCCGGGACCTCGGGGCCGAGCTGCTGGCCCTTCCCGACCCTCCGACGGCCATCATGTGCGGAAACGACCTGCAGGCGTTCGGCGTCTACGAGGCCGCCAGGATCGCCGGTCTGCGCATCCCCGACGACCTCAGCGTCGTCGGGTTCGACGACATCGAGCACTGCGCCTGGGTGGCGCCGCCGTTGACCACGGTGCGCCAGCCGTTCTCCGAGATCGGCGCCACCGCGGCGCGCATGGTGCTGGCGCTGGCCGACGGGGAGAGACCGTCCGAGAGGCTCGTCGAGCTCGGCACCACCCTCGTGGTGCGCGACAGCACCGCCCCGCCCCGCCGGAACCCGAGGATCAGGAGTCCCTGGTGAGGGTGCCCTCGTAGGCGAACAGGCCGAGGTCGTCGGTGTGGCGATAGGCGAGGGCGTCGCCCCGGAGGGTGAGCGTGACGTCGCCGGGGACGCACTGCGGGACGTCCTCCAGCCGGAACCTGAGCGCCGGGCCGGACGCCGCGGTCAGCCGCAGCGTGCCGTCGCACGAGTTCGCCGGCTCCTTCCACCTGCCGGACGGCTTGCCGGCCTTCAACTCGATCTCGATGTCGTACTCGCTCGTGAGGAGGCCGGCGGTGGGCGCGATGTGCCCCCGCCACTTCCCCTCGAACGCCTGCGGGATGCCCGCCGGCGCGGAGGCGGTCGCCGGGTCCGCCCCGCCCGTGGTTCCGGCGGCGGTCGGCGTCGGGCCCGCCGTGTACGTGCTCTGGGCGGGCGCGCTCGCCAGGGGAGTGGGGGACGGGTCGCCGCCGGACATCGCGGCCAGGCGGGGGACCAGCAGCGCGGCGGTGATCCCGAGAGCCGCCACGGCGGCGCCGGCGCCGGCCAGGACCCGGGTGCGCGATCCGCCTCGGCCGCCCCCGGGCACGGTGTCGGCCGCACCGCTCCCGGCCGCACCGCTCCCGGCCGCACCGCTCCCGGCCGCACCGCTCCCGGCCGCAGTGCGCCCCCCGGTGGGCCCGTGCTCGCGCGCGGGTCCGTGTTCCCCGGCGGGACCCGTCGGCGGCGAGGTCGCCGGCCACGAAGTCGGCCCGTACGGCTGCGCGGGCCCGCCGGGAGAGACGCCGTTCGCCGCCGCACCCGTACGCACCGGGCCCGTCGAGGTGCCGACGAGTTCGAGCAGCAGGTCGCGGGCGGCGGGACGGGCGGAGGGATCCTTGGCGAGGCAGCGTTCGACCGGCGCGCGCAGGGGTGGGGGCACCGGCGTCAGGTCGGGGAAGGTCGTCATGATCCGGTGCAGCACGGCGGCGACGTTGCCGGCGCCGAACGCCGCCCTGCCGGTGGCGGCGAAGACGATCGTCGCGCCCCACGCGAACACGTCGGAGGCGGGGGTGGCCGGATGCCCCGCGATCTGCTCGGGCGCCAGGTAGGCCGGGGTGCCCACCGGGCCCGCGGTCATCGTCTCGCTCTCGTCGTGGCGGGCGATGCCGAAGTCGACCACGCGGGGACCGTCCGGCCCCAGCAGCACGTTGCCCGGTTTGAAGTCGCGGTGCACGATGCCCGCGCCGTGGATCGCCGCCAGCGCGGTCGCTGTCCCCACCGCGAGCCGTTCCAGCTCGCCTCCGCGCAGCGGCCCCGACGCGGTCACCCGCTGCTGCAGCGAGGGGCCGTCGACGAACTCGCTCACGACGTACGGCTCGCGCCCGTCCACCATCGCCGTGATCACCCTGGCCGTGCAGAAGGGAGCGACGCCCCGCAGGACGTCGAGTTCGCGCGTCAGCCGGGCCCGGACGACGGGATCGAGCCCGGTCTTGAGCACCTTGACCGCGACCGGAGCGCCGTCCGGGGCATGGCCCAGGTAGACGACGCCTTGGCCGCCCTCGCCGAGACGTCCGCTGATGCGGAACCCGCCGAGCGTGCGCGGGTCGTCTGGTTCAAGGGGGGCGACCATGGTCACACGGTAGCGACCCCGTGGCCGTCACGGGATCAGAGCATGCGGAGGTTCACCGCGTCGGCGAGCGCGAGCCGCCCGGCGTCGCTCAGGTGCAGGTGGTCGCCCGAGTCGTACGAGACGGCCAGCTGCTCGGGGAACTCGGGGTCGCGTACGGCCCGGTCGAAGTCGAGGACGCCGTCGAACGCCTTGCTCGTGCGGATCCACTCGTTCAGCCGCTGCCTGATCTCCTCGCGCTCCGGAGTCCAGGTGCTCCAGCCGTAGAAGGGGGTGAGCGTGGCGACCAGCACCTTGACCTTGCGGGCGTGCGCCTCGCGGATCAACCTCTTGTATCCGTAGGCGAGCGGCTTGATCGAGGTGTAGTCGCCCCGGGCGATGTCGTTGATCCCCTCGTAGACCACCACGGTGCGCACCCCCGGCTGGGACAGCACGTCGCGGTAGAACCGGCTGAGACCGCTCGGGCCGACGTTGGAGTGCAGCAGCCTGTTGCCGGCGATACCGGCGTTGAGCACCCCCATCCGCCGCGACGCCGACTGGCGGGCCAGCCGCTGCCGCAGGTAGTCGGTCCAGCGGCGGTTGGCGTCGACGGCCTGGCCCGCACCGTCGGTGATCGAGTCGCCGAACGCGACCACCGAGCCGACCGTGGCCCCGCCCGCCTCGACCGCGATCCGGTCGAGGAAGTACCACTGCGTGCTCGTGTAGGTGAAGCCCTCGCCGCTCTCCTCCGCCGCGTGGTCCCCCGGGCCCGACAGGTACGTGGTGCTGTAGGCGCGTTCGTGCCCGGTCACGCCCCTGACCGTGCCGGGCAGGTGGACGCTGACGACCAGGGCGGATCCGCCGGCGATCCGGCCCGGGATCGGATCACTCCAGACGGCCTGGCCCGGCGGCACCTTCACCGAGGTGCGCTTGTGGAAGGTCACCGGCCGGTTGGTGCCCGCGATGATCTCGGCGCCGTACGCCTGGACGCCCACGTGGACGTCGGCGAATGTCACGGGCGCCGCACCGAAGAGGTTGGACAGCCGAAGCCGCGTACCGCCGCCGCCGACGCTGGCACGCACGATCATCCGCACGGTCTGCCCGCCGAGGGCCGCCGTGATCCGGTCGGTCGAGGTGGTCCACGCGCCGACCAGACGGTGCTGTGCGCGTGAGTCGCCACCAGGCCTCGGCGCGGCCGTGCGGCGTGTGCTGCCGGTCGCCGCGGCGAGCCCTCGGGCGGCGGACGGCGAAGCGGCCGCGGTACGCGCGGCCGTGAGGGACTCCGCGTGGACCGGCGTCATGGGAAGCGCGGCGGCCGCGCCGCTGACGGCGAGGGCGAGAGCGGCCATGGTCAACCGGTGAGCCGGCCGTGCCATCCGGGGTCCTCCATCTGGGGTGTGGCTGCCTGAGGCAAGTCCGTTCCATGCGGCCCCGCTTCCGATCGCTCCGCCGAGACCGTTGATCGAAAAGCGTCCGCGACGCCATACATTACGACTGTTTGGGGAACGCGGGGTGAGAAGTTGACCGTCAGTCGTAAGAGTCGACCACATTCCGGCTGAATACCGGCTGTCGCCTTGCCCGATCGCCGCGCCGTCCCACGTCGGCCGCGGCCCGCGTACCAGGCGCTTCGCCCGCCTGGGAAGGGACGCGGAGGTGAGTAGCGGGATCGATGCGACAGTAGGTGCGGTTCTTCACTCTGCACTCATTTCTCCGTCATAGAGGGACGGATAGGCTCGGAACGATGAATGCATACGAGCGTTGGATCGTTCTGGAAGGCGCGGCGAACGTACGGGACCTCGGCGGCCTGCCCACCGCCGACGGTGGGACCACGGTGCCCGGCCGGATCCTGCGGGCCGACAACCTGCAGGGCCTGACCGAGGGTGACATGGCACTGCTCGTGGCCGACCTCAAGCTGCGGCACGTGGTCGACCTGCGGTCGGAGACCGAGGTACGCCTGGAGGGCCCCGGTCCGCTGACCCTCCTGCCGGAGGTCGGCATCCACCACCACAGCCTGTTCGCCGAAGGCGGGCACCTCACCGACGTCGAGGCCGACACCATCGACGACCGGGCCCTGCCGTGGCAGGGCGAGCGGGACGAGGAGGACCTGGCCGAACTTCGCGTGACCGGCTACTACTACGGATATCTGCGCGACCGGCCCGACTCGGTGGTGGCCGCCCTGCGGGTGCTCGCCCGCGACGACGGCATGGCCGTGGTCCACTGCGCGGCGGGCAAGGACCGCACCGGAGTGGTCTCCGCCCTGGCGCTCGCCGTCGCCGGCGCCACTCGGGAGGCGATCATCGAGGACTACGTCGCCACCGGCGAACGGCTGGAGGGCATCCTCGCCCGGCTGCGCGCCAGCCGCACCTACCGCGAGGACCTCGACTCGAAGCCGGCCGACAGCCACCTGCCGCGGCCCGAGTACATGTCCCAGTTCCTGTCGACGCTGGACGACCGGTTCGGCGGCCCCCTCGGCTGGCTGCGCACCCACGGCTGGACCGACGCCGACACCGAGGCCCTGCGCGGCCGGCTGCGCGACTGACAGTGATGATGTAGGTGAGCGCCTTCCGGTGGGGTTTGACCCAGCGACTGACTGACCTTGGGTCCTCAACCGGATCTGTCGGCCCTGGCCGGGAGGCGCTCACGTGCACTCACCGGACCTGGCGGAGTGACCTAATAAGAGCCTGGCCAGAGGCCCCATCACTGTCTTGTCCGCATCGCCCGGCTGGTGCGTGCCGCCCTGCCCCGGTCAAGACGACAGGACGACGATGGCTTCCATTACACCGCATGACACGGCGATCATTGAGATAGCCGCCGGCGTCGACACCCATCAAGACATCCACACCGCAGCCGTCATCGACATGGTCGGGCGGGTGCTGGGCAGCGAGCAGTTCCCCGCCACCGCGGCCGGATACCGGGCGCTGCTGAGCTGGATGCAGGGATTCGGGCACCTGGTGCGGGTCGGGGTCGAAGGCGCCGGTGTCTATGGCGCCGGCCTGGCTCGGCTGCTACGCAAGCGGAACATCTGCGTGGTCGAAGTCGATCGCCCCGATCGCAAGGCCCGCCGGTTCCAAGGCAAGTCCGACCCCATCGATGCCATCGCCGCCGCCAAGACGGCCCTGGCCGGACAACGGACCGGCACGCCCAAACAGCGCGACGGCCGGATCGAGGCGCTGCGTAATCTGCGGGTGGCACGCCGGTCGGCGATCGATCAGCGCGCCGA
>NZ_FTNI01000069.1 GCF_900156315.1 Microbispora rosea
TCCACCACCCCCGCCGCCAACTGGCCGGCGGCGAACTTCTCCCGCACCCGCGGCAGACGCGCCAGCTCCACCGCCAACGTCAGCAGGCGGCCCGCACCGGCGACGTTCATCCCGGCGGCGGTGCGCAGCCAGCTGCGGGTGGAGGCATGCCCATGCTGCTTGGCCCGCCCAGCACCATGCACCCGACCCACCCGATCAGCAAGCGCACAGGTGATCCGATCCCGCGCGAACAGCAAATCCTCCGCCTCGGCCAGGCAGACATCCGCATCCTCCGGCACCGGCGCCAACGCCAACGCCTGCGCCGACTCACGCAACGACCCCACCAGCACCCACGACGACCGAGCACGAGAGCGACCACCCGTATCGGCGGTATCCGCGCCGGCCCCACAACTACCGGCACCAAGGCCATCGGCACGCGGGCTGCTTGTGCTTCCGGTGCGGGGCGTGCTCTCGGCACCGGGCGCGCCGTTGCTCGTGTTCGCGCTCGTCTGCCGCGGCGGGTCGAGGTCGATGATCGGAAAGTGCTCGCGGGCCAGGGAGCCTTCGGACGACCAGAGCGGAGAATCGGCGGTCAACCGGTCCCACCAGCCGTCAGAGAAATTCGAACGACGAGAGTGATCGGAATCTGAGTCGAGCAGATCCATCACACCTCCTCACTAGATTCGAACTTCTGTTTTAATTTTTTCCTGTCGACGTCACTCTGAGCAACCGGAGGACGGGATTTGTTGGAGCCACAGGTTTGCGGAACACATGGGCGAGCCCGGCCGCGACCTCCCCAGGTGAACGACCAGAATCGTGCGGCCTCGGACGCGAGCGCTACACGCCTAGAGCCCCGATACGGTGCGGAAGTTGCGTGACCCGGGCTTCACGCCACCGCACTCTTGTCACTGCGCTCTTGAGAGAACAGCTACAACCGGTCCTGGCGGGGCAGCACCACCTCGCGGGCCAGGAGGAGCAGGGCCGCCGCGAGCGGGATGCCGAGAAGGGCCCCGACGATGCCGAGCAGCGCACCGCCGAGCAGGGCCCCGACGATGGTCGCCACGGGCGGCACGTCGACCGACGACTTGAACACCTTCGGGGAGATCCAGTAGTTCTCGATCTGCTGGTAGACGACGAAGAAGACCACACAGGCGATGCCGACCTGCACCGAGGAGAGGAAGCCCACCCCCGACGCCACCACCGCTCCGATGACCGCGCCGACCAGCGGGATCAGGTCGGTCACCGCGACGAAGATGGCCAGCGCGAGCGCGTACGGCACCTTGAGCATGGCCAGGAACAGGAAGGTCACCACGCCGGCGATCAGCGAGATGATCAGGTTGCCCGCGACGTAGCCGCCGATCTGGTTGATGATCTCGTCCCCGAGCAGGCGGACCCGGGTGCGGCGTGAGCGGGGCACGAACCGGTAGGCCGTCTCCTTGATGGAGTTGAGCGACCCGAGGAAGTAGAGCGTGAGCACGAGCACGGTGAAGGCGCTGAACAGCGCACTGATCACGATGCTCGCCACGCCGAGGAGACCGCCGAACATCTGGGTGGCCAGCCCGCCGCCCGCGACGTACTGCTGAATCTTGTCGAGGATCTGGTAGCGCTCGTCCACCGAGCGGATGAGCGGGTGATTCTGGAGCTGCTGTACGTAGTCGGGCAGGTGCTGGACGAACCCGGTGGTCTGGTCGGTGAGCGGCGGCACGACCGCGAGCCCGAAGGCCACGAAGAACGCGATGACCGACCCGAACACGATCGTGATCGCGAGGCGGCGGGACATGTTGCGCCGCTGGAGCGCCTCGACCGCGGGGTTGAGCCCGATGGCCAGGAACAGCGAGACCACGATCAGCACGATCGCCGAGCCGGCGCCGGCGATCGCCTGCACCAGGAGCCATGCGGTGAGCACGCCGAGGGCGCCGGTCAGGCCGAACATGAACGGATTGCTGCGCAGCGGGCGTCCCGGCAGGCCGAACGGCCGATCGGATGCCACGGCACCGTCGGCGCCACGAACGCCGCGGTCGCCGCGATCGACATGGTCGACATGGTCGACGCCCGGCCGGTTCACACCGTCGGGGGACGGATCGGGGGCCGCCGGGGAGCCGGACGGCTCCGGCGTCGTCTCCCCCTGGCCGGGGAGCGAGGGGAACACGCTGGAGATGCCGCTTCCTGGGGATAGACCGCTGTCGGACACGCCCCCACTGCTGCCCAATCAAGGTCACTTGACACGAATTTATCCGGACAAGTCGCCCTCTTGTCCCTGCCTGGTGAGAGCCGTCTCCCCCCAGAGCATGAGCACGGCCACGGCCGCGCCGTACGTCTGGTTGAAGCGCCCGCACCCGCCCGGCGATCCTCAGTGCTCCGCCGGCACTCTCATGACGTGACGCGCCGATGCCACGATCGGGCGGCCCAGAGCAGCGCGGCGCCGGCGAAGTAGACGGCGAAGAAAACCGCGAAGTGGACAGGGAGCCTCGGCGCGGACAGGCCCTCCGCGCCGGTGAGCGCCGTGCCGAGCAGACCCGCGACGACCAGGCCGGCTCCCGCCATGGTCGCGGCGAACGTCGAGGCTCCCGCCCTCCCGGGGCCCGGTGCCGGGCGGGGACCGCCACGTCGCTCGAACGCGCGTCGCTTGAACGCGCGCCTCTCGAAGCGGGCGAACACGGCGACGAGGACCGCCAGGGTCGCGGTCAGGAACGCGAGCCAGGGCACGCGCAGCAACAGCCAGGCGGCCGATCCCGGTGGCGGCTGAGGCAGCAGGCCGGTGACGTAGAGGGCGAGCACGGCGATCACGACCGCGGTCATGTGCCAGAGGAACACCGTCATGATCACTGAGTTGGCCGCGACGACGACCGTCCACGGGCGCGTACGGCGCAGCATGCGTCCACCGCGCTCGTGCAGGAGCAGGGCGACTCCCGTCTGCGCGACCGCGAGGGCGAGCAGCGCGAGCGTCGGCGGCGAGGTGTTCTGCAGGCGGGCGGCGGGATCGGTCACCATGCTGACCGAGTACGGCCCGGGGACGGTGAGCAGCACGAGCGCCCCCAGACCGCCCACGATCATGGGTACGGCCACCCGGGGCCGGGCGGACAGGGCTCCCTCCCGCCAGGCGATGCCGAGCTGGTAGACCGCCGCCCAGGCCAGCAGATAGTTGGCCGCGCCGATCACGCCGGGGCCGCCGAGCAGTCGCGCCGCGTCGCCGAACGCCACCGCCACCGCGAACACCGCGGGCACCGCGAGGCCCGCCCTGCGGTGCAGCGCGAGCAGGACGGGGGTGAGCAGGACGACCGTGACGTACGCGATGAGGAACCACAACGGCAGGCAGGCGAGCCAGACGCCCATGCCGACGGTGGCGGGGTCGGCGCCCAGGAGGAGCGCGATCAGGGCCGCGCCGCCCAGCGCGAGCAGGAACGCCGTCGTCGGGCGGATCAGCCGGTCGGTGCGGCACAGGAACCAGCCGATCGCGTCACCGCCCCGCCGCCGGTAGGAACCGAGTGAGGCGGCTCCCGCGAAGCCGCCCACCAGGAAGAACACCGGCATGACCTGGAACAGCCAGGTGAGCGGCCTGGCCCAGGGGACGAACGCGAGGACCGTGTCGCCACCGATGCGCCCGCGGTATGTCACCACCACGGCCAGCCAGTGTCCGAGCACCACCAGCACGATGGCGACGGCGCGCAGCAGGTCGATGTGACGGTCGCGGCCGGGCGGCGTGCGCTCCGCCACACGCCGCAGAGGCGCGGACATCTAGTCGCTCTCACGCTGCGGCTCGCTGATCGCCTTGACCACCGGCGTGAGCAGGTCGGCGCCGAGCTGGTGCATCTGGAGGAGCAGGTCGTCGAGCGTCAGCATGCCGACCACGCCCCCCTCGGCGGCCACCGGAAGCCTGCGGAAGGAGTGGCGGCGGAACGTGTCGAAGGCCACCTCGACCTCGTCGTCCGCCCGCACCATCACCACATGCTCCGACATCACCTCGCCGACCGGCGTGTCCCCGCCCTTGTCGAGGGCGAGCACGCGTACGGCGAGGTCACGGTCGGTCACGACGCCGGCGATGCCCGGCCCTTCCGACACCACGACGCAGCCGACGCCCGAGAAGTCCATGTGCCGCGCGACGTCCCGTACCGGTGTGATCGGCGGGACGACGACCACCGGCGTGGACATGACATCTTTGATCTTCATGCCGGCTCTCCCCCTCGTACGGAAGTCCGCCCCGCTTGTGACCTAATGCCCTATTTATCCCCTTAAATCCGAATAAACGTTGAGGTGGAGGTGGTCCCCATGATCACGCTGAGCATCATCAAAGCGGACACAGGGGGGTTCGTCGGCCACACCGCCGTCCATCCCCGGCTGATGGCCGAAGCAAGGCGGGAGATCGAGCGGGCGAAGTCCTCCGGACTCCTCATCGACGGCCACGTGGAAAGCTGCGGCGACGACATCTCGCTCATCATGACCCACACCTACGGCCAGGAGGCGGGGCTGATCCACTCCTTCGCCTGGGACACCTTCCAGGCGACCACCCACCTCGCCAAGGAGCTCGGCCTGTACGGCGCCGGCCAGGACCTGCTGTCGGACGCCTTCTCCGGCAACCTGCGCGGCATGGGCCCGGGCTACGCGGAGCTGGAGTTCGAGGAGAGGCCGTCGGAGCCGGTGCTGTGCTTCCTTGCGGACAAGACCGAGCCGGGCGCGTGGAACCTCCCGCTGTACAAGA
>NZ_FTNI01000007.1:0-74798 GCF_900156315.1 Microbispora rosea
CGCCATGCCCGCCACCGCCATGCCCGCCACCGCCATGCCCGCCACCGCCGCCCAGATCGCCCTGCGCTCGCTGGCCCGCCGCCACCAGCAGCTGTCCGCCGAGATCGCCGACCTGGACGAGCTGTTGCAGCCCCTGGTCGCCGCGATCAATCCCCGCCTCGTCGCCGCCCACGGGGTGGGCACCGACGTCGCCGGCCAGTTGCTGGTCACCGCTGGTGAAAACCATGACCGGCTGCGCTCGGAGGCCGCCTTCGCCATGCTCTGCGGCGCCGCCCCCATCCCGGCCTCCTCAGGCAAGACCACCCGGCACCGGCTCAACCGCGGGGGCGACCGGCAGGCAACGCTACATCGCCCGAGAGCTCTACCGGATCATCACAACGAATGATCACGAAATCGCGGCTTGACAACCATAAGAGCATCCTCCGGCCGGTGCCGGAGGCGGGGTCAGGCGAGGGTTTCGCCGCCGTCGACGGTGATGACCTGGCCGGTGACGTAGTTGTTGGCCATGAGGAAGACGGCCGCGGCGGCGGCCTCCTCGGCGGTGCCGAAGCGGCCGAGAGGCGTGGACGTTCCGGCGGCGGCGATCGCGTCGTCGGAGTCCAGCCCCGGCAGTGAACGCAGGAGCGGGGTGTCGATCCGGCCGTAGCGTACGGTGTTCACCCGCACCCGAGCAGGGGCGAGCTCCACGGCGAGGGCCCTGGTGAGGGTCTCCACGGCGCCGGCGGCCGACAGCGGGACGGTCATCCCGGGGTAGGGGCGGACCACGAGAATCCCCGAGCTGAACGTGAGCGAACCTCCCGCGGGAAGCCGGGTCGCCGCCGCGCGGGCGACGGCGAAGACCGTCTGGAGGGGGCCCGAGCCGAGGGTCGTGCGTATGTCGTCGGCCGACAGCCCGGTCAGCGGACCGGCGCCGCTGATGCCGCCGGCGGTGACGTACACGTGGTCGACGTGACCCGCCCTGTCGAACGCCTCGGTGAGGATCCGCTCGTCCCCGGCGTCGCCGGGAACGCCCAGCACGGCGTCGTCGGGATCCCCGGCCGGGCCCGCCTCGCGCACGCGGGCGACGGCGGCCTTCAGCCGGTCGGGGTCGCGGCCGACCAGCACGACGCGGGCGCCGACCGAACGCAGCAGGACGGCCGCCGCCAGCCCGATGCCCGAGCTGCCGCCGATGAGGACGGCGGTCGTGCCGGAGAGGGTGCCCGGCAGCGGCGACCGGACGGGGATGGGTGTCGCAGTGCTCATGGGAGAGCCTTTCGGTGGAATAAACCATCTGGTTGTTTTATTGCTCGCCCCGATACTGCCGCCCGGAGGGGGGAGGAGTCAACCGGATGGTTTAATTCGTGCATGGCCTACGACGCGGAGGACACCAGACGGAGGATCTTCGACGCCGCCGCCGTCGAGTTCGCCGAGCACGGCCTGGCCGGGGCCAGGGTGGACCGCATCGCCGCGGCCGCCAAGGCCAACAAGCAGGCCATCTACCTCTATTACGGCAGCAAGGAGAAGCTGTTCGCCGCCGTCCTGCGGGCGAAGCTGGAGGACGTCCGCGCCTCCGTCTCCGTCGATCCCGACGCGGTGGCCGAGTCGGTCGGGCAGATGTTCGACTGGTATCGGGAACACCCGGAGCTGATCAGGCTGCTGCTGTGGGATGCGCTGGAGGTGGGCGACGAACCCGGCGAGGGCGAGCAGGAGTGGCGCGACGGTTTCCGCGAGAAGGTCGGCCAACTCATCGACGCGGGCGCGGCCGGCGACCTTGTGGAGGACGCGCGGGTCCGCGCTTCCCAGGACCTGCTGTTCACCATCATGGGACTGATCTCCTGGAACTTCGCGGTGCCCCGGATGTGCCGCCTCGTTCTGGACGAGGAGACCGAGCAGGCGGCCTTGGCCCGCCGTCGCGAGACGGTGATCGAAACCGCCCGCAGGCTGGCCACCCCGCCGGAGTGAGCAGCCGCCGAAGTGAGCGGCCGCCGGAGTGAGCGGCCGCCGAAGTGAGCGGCCGCTACTCCTCCGCGACGGGAAGGGCGACCATCTGGCCACGGGCGGCCGACAGAGCGGCGGCCTCCAGGACGGCGATGGTGTCCGCGGCGTCGCCGGGCTCGACCGGGGGCGGCGCACCGTCGCGCAGGCAGGCCACGACGCCCTCGTAGAACCGCTGGTACGCCCCGGGCTCGGTGGGGACCCGGCGGGTGTCGCCCCCGGCCCCGACCATGCCCCAGCGCTCCGGGGCCTCCACGCCCCATCCGGTGCCCGCGCCGGAACTCCCGCCCGGGCCGAATTCGGCGGCGTCCGGGCGCTCGCCCGCCCGCAGGCGTTCCTCCTGGGGGTCCAGTCCCCACTTGACGTACGACGCGCGGGAGCCGAGCACCCGGAACCTCGGGCCGAGGTCCGCGGCCACCGCGCTCATCCACAGGTGCGAGCGGGTCCCGTTCCGGTGGGTCAGCGCGACGAACGCGTCGTCGTCGTTGCGCACCCCGGCCCGCCTGACGTCGGTCTCCGCGTACACGCCGGAGACCGGGCCGAACAGGCGCAGCGCCTGGTCCACCAGATGGCTGCCGAGGTCGTAGAGGGTGCCGCCGACCTCCTCCGGGCCGCCCGACTCGCGCCAGCCGCCCTTGGGCACCGGCCGCCACCGCTCGAACCGCGACTCGAACCGGTGGACCTCGCCCAGCTCGGGCAGCATCCGGCGCAGCGTCAGGAAGTCGCCGTCCCAGCGCCTGTTCTGGAAGACCGTCAGCATCAGCCCGCGGTCGCGCGCGAGCCGTACGAGGTCGCGGGCCTCGGCGGCGGCGCCGGCCAGCGGCTTGTCGACGACCACGGGAAGCCCGGCCTTGAGCGCCTCGGCCGCCATGGGCACGTGGGTGCGGTTCGGCGTCGCGATCACCACGAGATCGCAGCGGTCCCACAGGTCGTCCACGGCGGGGACGACGGCCGCGCCGGGATAGCCGGCGCGGACACGCTCGGCCCTGCCGGGGTCGCGGGTGACGACGGCGGCGAGGCGCAGTCCCGGCGTGGCGGCGATCAGCGGCGCGTGGAAAAAGGATCCGGCCGGACCGAAACCAGCCAGTCCGACGCGAATTTCGGGCAAATCTGAGGACGGCATGAGGCGCGGGGAGTCCTTCGGGCGGGTCGGGGCGGCGGGCTTCGCGGCGGCTCAGGCGTCGCCGTCGTCCCGTTCGGCGAGGAACGCCTCGAACTGGGCGGCGAGCTCGTCACCCGTGGGCATCTGCGCCTCCTCGGCCAGCAGGCTCTCCCGTTCGGCGCCCGACTGGAACGCGTCGTACTGCTGCTCCAGGCCGCGGATGGCGCCGGCGAGCTCGTCGGACGCCGCGATCTGCTCCTCGATCTCGACGTTGGTCTTGTCGGCCGCCTCCCTGAGCGCGTCCATGGGGAAGACCAGCCCGGTGCCGCGGGTGACGGCCTCCAGCGCCGCCACGGCGGCCTGCGGGTACTCCGCCTGGGCGAGGTAGTGGGGCACGTGAACGGCGTAGCCGAGCGCGTCGTGACCCTTCGCCCCGAGCCGGAACTCGATGAGCGCGGCGAGGCTCCCCGGCACGCGGACCTTGCCGAACGGGCTGGTCTGCCCGTTCACGAGGTCGGGGCGGGTGGCGTGGGCCGTCATGCCGAGCGGCCGGGTGTGCGGAACGCCCATCGGGATGCCGTGGACGGTCACCAGCCTGCCGATGTTGAGCCGGGTCACCAGCATGCCGACGGCCTCGGTGAACAGCTCCCACTCCCGGTCGGGCTCCGGGCCGCTCAAGATGAGGAACGGCGTGCCCGTGACGTCCTTGGTCAGGTAGACGGCCAGCTCAGGGGTGTCGTAGTCGCTCCAGTGATCGGTGTCGAAGGTCATCGCCGGGCGGCGGGATCGGTAGTCGATCAGCCGGTCCACGTCGAAGGTCGCGATGACCCGGTGCTCCAGTTCGGCGAGGAGGTGCCCCAGGGCGAGCCGCCCGGCGGCGCCGGCGTCGACGAACCCCTCAAAGTGATAGAGCAGCACCGGATCGGTCAGCTCGGGCAGGTCCACGTCGAGCCGATAGAGATCCGTGGGGTCGGACACGTGTCCCAGCCTTTCTCGCGAGGTCTTTACCTACTGAACCTACGGGACCCCCGGTCGATTCCGGCCCGTTCCGTGCTCGATCCGGAGGGGTAGCGGCGACCTTACCGTTGGACTATGGGGAACATGGAGCCGGACCCTGAGATGGAGGAGTTCGCCACCAGGCTTTTCGACCTCGCGAGGTCGGGGCGGACCGAGGCGCTGTGCGCGTACGTCGACGCGGGCGTGCCCGTCGACCTGCGCAACCAGAAGGGCGACACCCTGCTCATGCTGGCGGCCTACCACGGGCACGCCGCCACCGTGCGCGCCCTGGGCGAGCGGGGTGCGGACCCCGACCTCGCCAACGACCGCGGGCAGACCCCGCTCGCCGGCGCGGTGTTCAAGAAGGAGCCCGAGGTCGTGCGGGCGTTGCTGGAGCTGGGAGCCGACCGCTACGCCGGGACGCCCTCGGCCGTCGACGCCGCCCGCATGTTCGGGGACGCGGAGATCGTCACGCTCATCGAGGGCTCATCCGGCTGAATAGATCTGTCTGGATAGATCTATCTGGCCGGTGTGTCCGTAATTATGGCAAGGCTGGCGCCGATCATCTGCTAGGACCATGCTTGTCGGATGGCTACTGCGAAAGCGGATTCCCTCAGTGGGAGCCCCCTCCGCCTTCCCTCGCTCACCTGCCCCTTCCCGAGTGCGGTGAACCCGCACGTCGACGAGGTGAACCGGGACACGCTGGCCTGGCTGGCCGCCTCCGGCATGATCGCCGACGACGGCCAGCTTGAGCGTTTCCGGCTCGCTCGTTACGGATGGCTCGGCGCCCGGACCTACCCGTACGCCTCCCAGGAACTGTGCCAGCTCGTCACGGACTGGTGCGTGTGGCTGTTCGCGTTCGACGACGCCTACTGCGAGTCGGACCGGCGGGCGGCCGAGATCGCCCGGGCCCTGCCCCAGCTCTACAGCGTCGTCGAGGACAACGAGGGGGGCGAACCGGTCGAGAACGTCTTCGCCCGCTCGCTCCTCGACATCAAGACACGGATCAGGAAGAACGGCACCGCCGACCAGCTCGACCGGTGGCGCGCGACGATCAAGGACTACCTGTTCGCCCAGGTCTGGGAGGCCGCCAACCGGGAGGACGACGTCGTCCCGACCATCGACGACTACATCTTCATGCGCCGCAGGACCGGCGCGATGCTCACCGTCTTCGCGCTGATCGACGTGGCCGCGGAGGTCTGCCTCACCACGGACGAGTGGCGCCATCCGGTGGTGCACGAGATGACCGAGCACGCCAACGACGTGGTCGTCTGGGACAACGACCTCATCTCGTACGCCAAGGAGCGGGGCGAGGCGAACATCCGCAACAACCTCGTCAGCGTGCTGGTCGGGCACACCGGGTGCACGGTCCAGGAGGCGATGGACCGGATCGGCGCGATGCGCGACGAGGCGGTCGCCGCGATGGCGGCGCTCGCCCCTGCCGCCGAGGCGCTCGGCTCGCCCGCCGTCGACGCGTACGTGAGAGGCCTGCAGTACTGGATCAGCGGCAGCGTGGACTACTCGCTGACCAGCTCCCGGTATTTCGGCGCCTGGCAGTGACCACCCATCGGCGATCGGGGGCCGCGGTGAACCCGGTCAGTCCAGGTGGAAGTCGTCGAGGTCGTCCAGCGCGTACTCGACGAGGTCGCCCAGGCTGAACCGGGTCCCGACGGTGTACGCCTCGTCGTAGGCGGCGTCGCCGATCAGCTTCTTGCACTCCTTGACGCACTGTTCGTGCTCGGTCGTGAAGAACGGCGACCCGAACTGGGGCAGCCCGAAGGTCCGCCAGTTGGCCTGGGCCGCCCCGAGGAGGGTCGCCGTCCGTCCCGGCTCGCCGGCCTCGAGGTTCAGGGTGGCGAGGTTGTCCACGCACAGGACGATCCCGAGCACGTCGTGGAAGTGCCGCTTGATGCGCAGCGCCTCCTTGCACGCCACCAGTGCCTCGTCGCGCCTGCCGGTCGCACGGTGGACGAGGGAGGAGACGTACCAGGAGTAGGACCGCAGCCACAGCTCGCCGCGCTCCTGGCAGACCTGCAGGCAGTCGGCCAGGAGCGTCTCCGCCTCCTCGAACTCGCCCTGCGCGAACAACACCATGGACAGCTCGACGATCGCGGGCAGCAGGCCCGGGTTCAGCTCCCGGCCGCCGCGGTGGAACTCGATCGCGACGCCGAGCAGCGCCGTCGCCTTCTTCGCGTCGCCCTGCAGCATGGCCGCGGTGCCCTGCATCTTGGTGGCCAGCAGCACCGCGCCCGAGTCGCCCACGCGCACCGCGTCGGTGCTGCACTCCTCGGCCGCGGCGAGCGCGCCCGCCATGTCGCCCTGGGCGCTGCGGATGTAGGCCAGCACCCACAGGGCCTTGCAGCGCTCCTTGCTGGGCGAGGGACTGATCTTGAGCGCGCGCTCCAGGTAGACCACGCCCTCACGGGCGAAGCCGCAGGCGACCCACAGGAACCACAGGGCCGACAGCAACTGCAGCCCGACGCGTTCCTCGCCCGGCGTCGAGAGGCAGTAGTCGAGCGCGACGCGGATGTTGTCGTGCTCCTGGCGCATCCGCGTGTACCAGTGGACCTGGCGCGGTCCCGACCACGAGTGCTCGCTGCGCTCGGCGAGCTGCAGGTAGTAGTCGCGGTGGCGGCACCGCAGGTCCTGTGTCTCGCCGAGCTTGTCCAGCCACTCGCCGCCGTACTGCCGCAGCGTGTCGATCAGGCGGTAGCGCTGCCCGGCCGGGGTGGGGAAGCTGAGCAGGACCGACTTGTCGACCAGGCCGCCGATCACGTCGAGGATCCGCTCGGACGGCAGTGCCTCGCCGGCGCAGACGCTCCGGGCCGCGTCCAGGTCGAAGTCGCCGGCGAACACCGACAGCCGCGCCCACAGCAGCCGCTCGGCCGGTTCGCACAGCTCGTGGCTCCACCCGATCGCCGCGCGCAGCGTCTGGTGCCGCGGCAGCGCCGTACGGCTGGCCCCGGCGAGCAGGCTGAACCGATCGGCGAGCAGCGCGAGGATCTGCTCCACCGACAGCGTGCGCAGGCGTACGGCGGCCAGTTCGATGGCCAGCGGGATTCCGTCGAGACGGCGGCACAGCTCGGCGACGGCCGTGACGTTGTCCTCGTCGACCACGAAGTCGGGCACGACGGCGGAGGCCCGGATGCCGAACAGCTCGACGGCCTCGTTGGTGAACGGATTCTCCGACGGCTTGTCGCCGGGCACCGTCAGCGGCGGCACGGCGGCCGTGTACTCGCCCGGCGCGTTGAGCGACCGCCGGCTCGTCGCGAGGATGCGCAGGTGCGGCGCGGTGTTGAGCAGATCCTGGGTGAGCTGGGCGCAGGCGTCGACCAGGTGCTCGCAGGTGTCCAGGATGAGCAGGAGCTCCCGGTCGGCCAGCCATTCGGTGAGGGTGGCCGACCCCTCCCGCGGCGACTGGTCGGCGATGCCGAGCGCGGCCGTGATCGTGTGGTAGACCATCGCGGGGTCCTGCAGCCGGGCCAGGTCGACGTACCAGACGCCGTCCCTGAACTGGCGCCGCACCTGATGCGCGACACGCAGCGCGGTGCGGGACTTGCCGACCCCGCCGATGCCCGTCACGGTGATCAGCCGGTGCTCCTGCAGCTTCTGTCGCAGCGACGCGAGCAGCCGCGTGCGCCCGACGAAGCTCGTCAGCTCCACGGGCAGGTTGCCCTCTTGCCGCCATCCTGCTGGCGTTGCCATGCCGCCTCACGGGGGGTTCGTCCGGCGTGCTCCCTGCTCCCGCATCGTACCTTTGCGTGCGGTTGGCTGTCCGGTGGTACGGGCGTGACGTTTGCCCGGCGATGAGGCGGCGTGATCTCCCCTCGGCGGAAGGAGTCCCAGCGCCGCCCGGCCGTCGCGCCCGGACTCCAGGGCCGCGCCCGGCGCTCGCCCGGGACTCCGCGGCTGTCCCGCTCCCGTGGCGCCGTGGCTCCGCGGCTCCCGGACGGAGCCAGTAACATTGGCGGCGTGAGTGCGCAGCATCCGGATGACATGCGTCCGGTGGACCTCTTCGACGAGGGGCTGCCGGTGCTGCCCGACCAGACGAGCGACGACACCGACCTCGGGTGGGGCGACTGGCGCTCCGACTCCGACGTCTCCCACCTGCTGGAGGAGCGCCCGCCGCACTGGGGCTAGCTCTGGGCTAGCTCAGGACCGGGGCGCCAGCTCGAACCACACGGCCTTTCCCCTGCTCGTCGGGCGTACGCCCCAGGAGCGGGACAGGCACTCGACGATCAGCAGCCCCCGGCCGCCCTCCGCGTCGTCCGGCGATCTGTCGCGGGCCCGCAGCGGAACGGGGGCCTCGTCCTCGTCCTCGACCTCGCACCGTAGGACGCCGTCCCGCAGCACGAGCGCGAGGACCGGTTCCCCCCGCCCGTGCCGCACGGCGTTGGCGACCAGTTCGCTGACGAGCAGTTCGGCCACGTCGGCCACCTCGCCCTCCGCGCTGCCCGTCCAGTCCCGTAGCACGGCGCGGACGAGCCGGCGTGCCCGGCTCGTGGACGACGGGACGGCGGGGAGGACCCACGAGGCCCGGCACGCCCCGGGCACGCTGTCGCCGTCCGCGCCGTCCGGCGCGGCGAGAGGCGGTTCCCCCGGCAGGGCGCCGTACGGCCGCCGGGGCGCGGGGACGAGCATCGTCGCGTTCATGGGCTCACGCTGCCTGCGCACAGCGGGCCCGGTGCGGCAGAAGGCTCCGGCCGTCGGGCAGCAGTTCGCCGGTGTCCTCGAACACCACGACACCGTTGCAGAGCAGCCCCCACCCCTGCTCCGGGTGGAAGGCCACGAGACGGGCGGCGTCGTGACCCGGGGCGTACGCGGGCGGACACGGCGGGGTGTGCGGGCACATGCGTGTCACCTCGATCCATCGGCGAACGGCGGACAGCTCACGAAAGGCCGGTTCGCACTCCTTGCACATCCCACGATTCCGGACGAAAGGCTCGCTGTCTGCGCCGGAAGCCCCCATCTCGCATGCCTGTCCGCCGGACTCCGGGATGGCGGCTACCTGCAATGACTCAGAGATGCTCCGATGTCACTCTGAACGTGTGGCCCTGCGGTGTCTCATCGTTGACGACAGCGATCACTTCAAGGAAGCCGCCCGCCTGTTGCTGGAGGCGGACGGCATCGCTGTCGTGGGCACGGCCGCCACCTTTGCCGAGGCTCTGCGGCGGTTTCACGAGCTGCGGCCCGATCTCGTGCTGGTCGACGTCGACCTGGGCGAGGAGAGCGGCTTCGACCTGGTCATGAGGCTGTGGGAGGAGGCGGAGGGCCGTCGCCCGCGGATCATCTTGATCTCCACCTACGACGAGCAGGACTACGCCGAACTGATCGCGACCAGCCCGGCCGTCGCCTTCCTGTCCAAGCCGCACCTCTCGGGCCGGGCGATCGACGACATCCTCCGGAAGGCGAACGCCTGACCGGTCCGCACGGGTCCGTGCCGCGCCGGTACCGCCGGCCGACCGGTCCCGGTCACCGTTGCCTCCCTCTGGGTCCTCCTTGTCGTGGGCGGCGTCAGCGGGCGTCGAGGAACGCGAGCACCGCGAGCACGCGGCGGTGGTCGTCCTCCGTCTCCGGCAGCCGCATCCTCGCCATGATGCTGCGCACGTGCTTTTCCACCGTGCCCTCCGTGATCCACAGCTTGTGCGCGATTCCCGCGTTGGAGCGGCCCTCCGCCATGAGGGCGAGCACCTCGCGCTCGCGCTGGGTGAGCTGCTCCAGCGGATCATGCCGGCGGCGGGCGTTGATCAGTTCCGCCACGAGGCTGGGGTCGACGACCGAGCCGCCGCTGACGATGCGTTTCAGTGTCCCCACGAACTCGGACACCGCGGTCACCCGGGTCTTGAGCAGATAGCCGATCCGCTGGCCTGTGGCGAGCAACTCCATCGCCTGATCGACCTCGATGTGCGCCGACAGCAGCAGGATGCCGACCTCGGGGAGCTCCGCTCGGATGACCTTGGCCGCCTCTACGCCCTCCGTGGTGTGCCGGGGAGGCATCCGGATGTCGATGATCGCGAGGTCGGGGCGGCACCGCCGTACGAGGGCGATCAGCTCGGGCGCGTTTCCCGCCTGGCCGGCGACCTCGAACCCCGATCGCTCCAACAGGCTCGCCAGCCCCTCGCGCAACAGGACGTCGTCGTCCGCCAGGACCACTCGTGCCGGGGCCTCGTTCACCGTTCCGCCGCCTTTCGCGCCGCGCAGGGACCGTACCTCGATCGTGTCGGCGATCGGGCAGTCGCACCATGCGCGGCCGATCAGCGTCGATGTGGTACATATGGCCGCGTAACGTTGGATTATGCGCGCGCGATGGCTGTCGTCGCTGCTCCGGATGGCACGTCCGCCCCTTGTTCTGGGCGTCGTCGTCGGCGTCGTATGCGTGACGGCGGAGACGCTTTTGGCCCTCCTGCTGGTCAGGGTGGCCTCCACAAGTCCCTTGGGCCTAGTTTATCTGCTCGGAATTCTCCTGGTTTCGTACATGTGGGGCCTGCCGCTCGGCATGGCGACCGCGCTGGGGAGTGCTCTGGCCTACGACCTCTTCCTGGTTCCTCCGACGCACCAGGTCACGCTCTTCAGCAGCTGGTCGTGGATTGCGCTGCTGGTCTTCCTGGTGGTCGCGCTGCTGGTCAGCGGTGCCGCGGCGCTGCTGCGATCGCTGCTCCTGGAGGCCGACGAGCGCCGCTGCGAGGCCGACGTCAGCGCCGGCACGGCCCGTCTCCTCCTGCGTGCCGAGCAGCTGCGCGCGGCGCTGCCGGTCGTGGCCCGGCGTCTGGCGCAGGACCTCGGTCTGCCGTCCGTGGCGATCGAGCTCGGGCCGGCCGGCGGCGACCGGCGCCGCGCCGCACTGCCCCTCAGTGACGAGGGTGCCCGGTTCGGCTCGCTCGTCGTGCCCGCGGATCTGCCGCAGGCGACGCTGCGCCGCCTGCGCGAGCGCGTGGTGCCCTCACTGGAGGCGGCGCTGGTGGCGGCGCGTGGTCGTGAGGCCGTCGCCTGTGCCCTGGCGGCGAGCCGGGACGAGCTGGCCAGGGTGGCCGAGGAGCAGGCCGCCCTGCGGAGGGTGGCGACACTGGTCGCACGCGGAGTCAGCCCGACGGAGATCTTCAACGCGGTCGCCGGTGAGATGGGCCTGATCGTGAACGCGGACCACACGGCGATCGAACGATACGAGCCCGACCGCACGGTCGTCCTGATGAGCTCCTGGAGCGCGTCGAGCGGCGGGGGCCCGCCGCCGGTGGGCGCGCGCCGGCGGCTTCACGAGGATGGCCTGTCCGCCCTCGTCCTGCGATCGGGACAGACGGGCAGGATCATGGTGGACGAAAGGACGGCCGGGGAGCTGGGCAGGTGGGCCAGAGACGAGGAGAACGGCGTCGCGATCGGCGGCCCCATCCTCGTCGAGGGGCGCCTGTGGGGCGTGATGATCGCCTTCTTCCGGGGCGTGGAGCGGCAGCCGGAGGGCGTGGAGGAGCGCATGCAGGACTTCACCGAACTCGTCGTGACGGCCATCTCCAACGCCCTGACCCGCGACGAGCTCGCCGCCTCACGCGCTCGTGTGGTCGCCGCCTCGGACGAGACCCGGCACCGGATCGAGCGCGATCTGCACGACGGAGCGCAGCAGCGCCTCGTCTCCCTGGGGTTGCAGCTGCGCATGGCGGAGACCGCCGTGCCGCCGGAGTTGCCGGAGCTCAGGCGGCAGCTGTCCCACACGGCCGAGGGCCTGGCGTTGGTGCTGGAAGACCTGCGGGAGCTGTCGCGCGGCATCCACCCGGCGATTCTGTCCAAAGGTGGTCTCGGACCGGCCCTGAAAATGCTCGCGCGCCGCTCGTCCGTCCCCGTCGACCTGCGGGTGGGAGTCCGGGAACGCCTGCCGGAGCGGGTCGAGGTGGCCGTCTACTACATCGTCTCGGAGTCGCTGACGAACGTGGCCAAGCACGCGCACGCCTCGCTGGTGGACATCGACGTCCACGCGACGGGCGGAAGGGCGACGGTCGTGATCCGCGACGACGGGACAGGCGGCGCCGACCCGGCCAAGGGTTCCGGGCTCATCGGTCTCAGCGACCGCGTCCAGGCGCTCGACGGGACCATCGAGATCACCAGCCCGGCCGGCCAGGGCACCACGCTGACGGCCGTCATCCCGGTCGGCGACCGCTGACCACCCGGTCCGCGTCCGGGCTGCCGGAGCGTGGTCGCGGGTGCCCCTCAGGACCCGGCCGGGCGGGAGGTTCCGCGAGCGGCAGGCGGACGACGAAGCGGACGCCGCCCTCCGGCGCGTCCTCCACACCGATGGTCCCGCCGTGGGCCCGCACGATCTCGCGTGCGATGGCGAGGCCGAGGCCGGGGCCGCCCCGGCCTCGGCCGCGCGACTGGTCCAGCCGGATGAACGGCTCGAAGACCCTCTCCCGATCGGCTTCGGCGATGCCGTCGCCGTCGTCGGACACCGTGATCTCCGCGTGGGCGCCCTCCTGGCGCACCTCCACCAGCACGCTGCCTCTGGCGTGGCGCTGCGCGTTGTCCAAGAGATTGCCCAGCAGGCGGTGGATCTCGTGCTCGACGGCGTGGATCGCCACTCCGGGGATGAGCCGGAGCAGCGTCGGCGTCCGGGGCGTCCGAGTGGAGACCTCCGCCAGGACCAGCTCCTTCAGGTCGGCGACTCGTGTCCCCTGCGGGGGTATCGTCGCCGCCTTTACGAGTGTCAGCAGGTCGGAGACGACCGTCTGGAGGCGGTCCACGTCGCGCAGCGTGTGGTCGACGAGCTCGGCGAGATCCGTCTCGTCGGGGTGCAGCCGGGCCACCTCCAACTGCGTCCGCAGTCCGGCGAGGGGCGTGAGCAGCTCGTGGGACGCGTCGGCCAGGAATCGGCGCTGCCGGTCGGCGGTCCGCTCCAGCTCTCTCCTGGCGGAGGAGAGCTGCCTCAGCACGCTCTCGGCGGCGTCCGCCGACAGGGAGACCTGACTCTCGTCGTGCGGATCGCGGGCGCGCCCCGACGGATCGCCGACGGCCGTGTGGGAGTGCCGGTGCATGACGCTCATCTCATCGGTGCCGGATCGGTCGTGGTCGCCGGAGCGCGGCTCTCGTTGCTTTCATGACCGTTCTCTGCATCGCGCACCTCCGGCTACACAACCGCGTTCTGTGGCAGCGGCGGTCTCGTACGTACGTCCGTCCGGGCGCGCGGTGCAGTGACCTCGTCAACAGGTCGGCCCGGCGGGCGTGCGGGCGCCGGTTCTGGGCCCGTTCACCACGATGGCCCAGCCGGGCCCTGGCCGTCAGCCGGGGCAGCCTCCATCAGGCCCTGCTGTCAGCCATGCCGGGATATTCCGGCTAGCTGGAATGCCCGGGGGACGCCGGGCCGCGTGGCCCTTCGCCCGGCCCCCCGCCGCACCGGCTCCCTGGACGGCGTGCGCCATCGCGAGCACGGGGCGGCCGGCCGTGAAGGCGGCGACTCGGGGTCCATCCGCGCACTGCGCCGGCCGGGGCCCGTCAGGAGACGACGTCCCGGCGGCGGAAGCGGCGGAAGGCCAGGGCGATGAGGACCGCCGAGTAGGTCACGGAGACCGCTACACCCTTCACCATGCCGCTGTAGTCGGGCTCCGGCGCCAGCGCGTCGAGCCACGCGGAGTTCCAGAACGTGGGAAGGAACTCGCGCAGCGAGCCCAGCGCCTCGACCGCCTGCAGGATGCTGCTGACGATCACCAGGCCGACCGCGCCGCCGACCGCGCCCAGCGGGGAGTCGGTGCCGACCGACAACAGGAAGGCGACCGCGGCGACCACGAGCTGGCTGACCAGGGCGTAGCCGATGACGACGGCGAACTTGGGCAGCACGTCGGCGGCGGGGATCACCTCGCCGGTCCCCGGCACGGTGATGTCGTTCCACCCGAAGGCCAGCGTGCCGGCGAGCAGGGCCATCAGCGGGAGCACGGTCACCGCGGCGGCCGAGTACGCCAGCGCCACCACCAGCTTCTGGCGCAGCAGCCGGTCGCGGGGAACCGGCGCGGCCAGCAGGTAGCGTAGCGACGACCAGCTCGCCTCGCTCGCCACCGTGTCGCCGCAGAACAGCGCCACGGCGACGACCAGCAGGAAGTTGGCCGACACCGACAGGGCGAACGCGGCGAAGTTGAGCCCGCCCGCCGTGGCCAGATCCGACAGCCGCAGGCTGCCCTGGCCCCGACCGGCCGGCCCGAACTGGAACGCCACCACGAGCACCCACGGCAGGGCGAGCAGCACGCCGAACATCGCCATGGTCCGGCGCCGCCGCAGCTGCCGTACGAACTCCACCCGCAGCGGCAGCGTGCGTCCGGGAGCGTAGCCGGGCGCCCGGCCCCCCGCGCCGTCCGCGCGCCTGTCCGGTCCGTCCGGGGTGTCCGGCGTGGCCCGCCCGCCGCCGGGGACGTGTCCTGTCGGGTCCGGGGCAGGTCGCTTCGCCGGGCTCAACGGTTCTCTCCGATCAGGTCGAGGAACACGTCCTCAAGGCGGGGGCCGGCGCCGTTGACGACCGGCGCGGTGCCGAGCAGGTCGCCGACCGGCCCGGCCGACACCAGCCGCCCGCGGTGCATGACGACCACGTGGGTGCAGGTCTGCTCGACCTCGGCGAGCAGGTGGCTGGAGACGATGACGGTGCGGCCCCGCTCGGCGTACGCCTTGAGCACCCGGCGCATCTCCGCGATCTGCGGCGGGTCGAGGCCGTTGGTCGGCTCGTCCAGCACGAGCAGGTCGGGGAGGCCGAGCATGGCCTGCGCGATGGCCAGGCGCTGGCGCATGCCCTGCGAATAGGTGCGCACTGCGCGCTCCAGGGCCGCGCCGAGCCCGGCGATCTCCAGGGCCTCATCCATGTGGGCGTCCTGCGGCGGCCGTCCCGTGGCCTGCCAGTACAGCTCAAGGTTGGCCCGGCCGGACAGGTGCGGCAGGAATCCCGGCCCCTCGACGAACGACCCGAGCCGCGACAGCACAGGGGCCCCCGGGCGCACCCGGCTGCCGAAGATCCGGATCTCGCCCTCGTCGGGGTGGATGAGACCCATCAGCATGCGCATGGTGGTGGTCTTGCCCGCGCCGTTCGGCCCGAGCAGGCCGAGCACCTGGCCCTTCTCGACCCGGAACGAGAGGCCGTCGACGGCCTTCTCGCCGTTGCGGTAGCGCTTGCCCAGCCCGCTGATCACCAAGGGCACCTCGGACGGCTCGGCATCCGCCGCCGTATCGTCGCCGGCCTCCTCGCGGCGCCTGCCCCTGCCGGTCAGCAGGAGCATGGCCGCGACCAGGATCGCGGCGAGCGGCATGGCCCACGTCCACCAGGCGGGACCGGTGGCGGGCGTCCGCAGCGCCGCGTCCCCGGGCACCTCCAGCGTGGGGGACTCCAGCGCGACCCGGTAGACGGCGGGGGCGGCGGGCGTGGCGTACCCGAGGTCGGTGGTGGACACCACCAGCCGCATCCGGTGCCCGGCGTCGAAGCTCCTGTCGATGGCCGGAAGCGTCACGGTGACCGGAGTGCCCGCCTCGCTCGCGGTGACCCGCAGCGGCGAGACCAGGCTCGACGGGAGCACCGGAAGCGACCCTCCGGAGACGTCGTAGAGCTTGGCGAACAGCGTGGCCTCACCCGTGCCGTACACCCTGATCGTGACGGTCGGGCTGCCGGTGACCTGGGTGGGCGCGGCCATCGGGGCGGACTCGAAGACCGCCGCCTGGCCGGGCATGTCCAGCGCGATCGACCCGCCGCCGCCGTTTCCGCCGAGCAGCCCGCCGAGGCCGGGGACCGCCGAGATCGACGACGGCGACCCGCCCGCCGGGTTGGCGATCGACTGCTGGGGGCCGTTGAGCGCGACCGTGGTGCGCTCCCCGCCCGCCAGGCCCGGGTAGCGGCCGGCGGTGGCGTGGAGAAGCACGGGACGGCGTGTGCCCGGGTCGCGTCCGCCGTCCCTGGTCACGGTGAACGCCGTCGGGTCGCCCCCGTCGGCGGAGGCCCCCTTGAGGTAGCGGTCGAACCAGCCGGTCGTACGGTCGGACAGCCAGTCCGCCTCGCCGTCGCCGCCGTCGTGGCCGCCGTTGAACCAGGCGACCTCGACCGGGGCGCCGGTGGCGGCGATGGCGCGGGCGTTCGCGTCGGCGTGGGAGAGCGGGAACAGCGAGTCGCGCTGGCCCTGGACCAGCAGCGTCGGCACCTTGATCCGGCCGGGCACCGAGACCGGGCTCGACCGCCGCAGGAGATCGACCGCCTCCTCGGTGGCCCGCCCGGTCTCGGCCACCTTCTGGTACATGTCGCAGATCTGCGGCAGGAACCGCCCGCACTGGACCTGCTCGGCCCCGGGCGTCCGCCCGGTCTCCCGGCCTCCGGACGCGTCGCCGCCGGAGCCCGCGGCCGCGCCGGTGAGGCCGGCGAGGCCGCCCGCGCCGAGGCCGCCGTCCGGGGCCAGCCGGTCGGCGGCGGCGCTGAAGAAGATGCCGGCCCACATCTTCTTGAAGACGCCGTTGAGCGGACCCTTGCCCGAGGCGTCGGGGAAGAGCGCGTCGGCGAGGTCGTACCAGGTGATCTGGGGGACGATCGCGTCGACCCGGCTGTCGTAGGCCGCGGCCATCAGCGCGATCGCCCCGCCGTAGGAGCCGCCGGCGATCCCGACGCGCGGGTCGCCGGGGGCGTCGAGACGCACTTCGGGCCGTCCGGCGAGCCAGTCGATCAGGCGCCGAACGTCCTTGACCTCGTAGTCGGGAGAGTTGAGCGCGATCTGCCCGGTCGAGCGGCCGAAGCCGCGGGCCGACCAGGTCAGCACGGCGTAGCCCTGCTCCGCGAGCCGTCCCGCCTGCTCGCGCATGCTCTCCTTGCTGCCGCCGAAGCCGTGGGCGAGCAGCACGGCCGGAGCCCTGCCGCCGGAGGCAGGAGGATAGAAGGTGGCGTCGAGATCCACGTGCTGGTCGTCGGCCGGCCCGTCCACGACGGGGATGACCAGGTCACGCCCCTTCACCACGGAGCCGGAGGGCCACAGTGCCCACGTCACGCAGCCGGCCACCAGGATGACCAGCGTGACCACGATCGCGAGGGCACGCCGCCCACCCGGAAACGCCATGTCGCGATGCTACTTGTCTCCGCTGAGAGACCGCTGAGGAGCCCTCGCACCTGTGGATAACTGCCGCGACGGCGTGCGCGGAGCCGGTCCGCGCATGAATCGTGATGATGCATCGGGGTAATCCCTGATTGCGCCCCACCATAGGGAACGGCATCATTTCGCGGGTGAATGGAACGCCGCTCAAGCAGATTCCCGCTCGCGCGATCGAGTGGGCTCTTCCGTACTGGACGCGGGGGGAGGCGGGCCGGCAGACGCCGCAGGACCTTTTCCGGGTGCTCTACCTGGGCTGGCTCGCGGCGTTCGTCCTCAAGGTGCTCGGATCGAGCTGGGACGTGTCGTGGCACTTCAAGTGGCTCCGCGACGACCTGGCCCCGCCGCACCTGCTCAACACGGTCGGCACGGTGATCGCCGTGGCGCTGACTATCGTGCACTGGTACACCGGCTACGGGGTGGACCGCACGGCCTCCCGCCTCATCGTGTGGGGCACCGGGGTCTTCCTCATCGCGATCCCGCTCGACCTGATCAACCACCGGGTCAACGGGATCGACATCACCGCGTGGAGCCCCTCCCACGCGCTGCTGTACATCGGCACCGCGCTGATGCTCGTCGGAGCGATCCGCGGCTGGTACCTCGGCTCGGGCCGTTACGCCGAGATCACCCGCGGCCGGCGCGCGCTGGTGCTGGGCGGCCTGTTCGCGTTCCTCCTGGAGAACGTGCACTTCCCCGAGCTGCAGCAGGAGTACGGCGTGCTGGAGCTGGCCTCCTGGGACCGCGGACAGCCGTACGCCGAGCCGACGCTGCTCGAGTTCGCGGCCAACCAGATGGGCCAGGCCGTCGACCGCGCCATGGTGCTCAAGTTCTCGCTGCCGATCCCGGACGTCGTCTACGCCGTGTACGCGGGGGTGATGGGCGTCGCGGTCCTGGTCTTCGCCCGCGTCATGGTCGGCCGCCGCTACACCGCCACCGCGATCGCCGGGGTGTACGTGGCCTACCGGTGCCTGATCTGGCCCCTGCTCGTCGGTGGCGGGTTCCCGCCCTCGACCATCCCGTTCTTCCTCCTGCTCGCCGGACTCGGCGTCGACCTGGCCTTCCTGGTGCCGATCAGGCACCTCCGGCCGCTCGTGGGCGCGGTGCTCGCCATCGCCGGGGTGTACGGAGGGCTGCTGGTGCAGGACCGGGTGCTCGAAGCCCCGCCGTACGCGCCTGAGGCCTGGCCGGTGGCGCTCGCCGGGCTGGTCGTCGTGTGGTACGCGGTGGAGTGGTTCGCCGGCCGCAGGGGGCTGACGGCCGCCGCCGCGGAGGACCGGATCGCCGCGGAGGCGCGGCCCGCGGACAGGGAGATCACGGCCGAGCCCGGCGCGTCTCGCGATGCCGCGCCGGAGGCGGAGTCCGAGGCGACCCCCGCGCCCGCCGCCGTGTCCGAGCCGACCGCCTGACGGCCCGCGCCCGCGCTCACCCGCCTCTCCTGAGCCGCTCCCTCCCCGGGGGGCGGCTCTCGGCGTCTCGGGGGCGGTGGCCGCGCCCGGGCCGGCAGGCAGGGCGGCAGGCAGTGCGGCAGGCAGTACGGTGGGCAGGGCAGTGGGCACGGCGGTGGGCAGTGCGGCAGGCAGGCGCGGTGGGTCAGGCGACCGGGGTCTTGGTCAGTGTCACCGCGACGCCGAACGCGAGACCCATCACGGTGAGTTCCAGAGCCGCCCAGGCGGCGAACGCCGTCGGGGCCTGACGTGTGACCGCCGGCAGCAGCCGCCAGCGGATGTTGCCCCCCAGCAGTGCGATCACTGCAGTGAACACCGCCTTGGCGACGACGAGCCGCCCGTACCCCGTCGTGACCAGCGATGCGGGGAAACTCTCGCCGGGCGTGAGCAGTAGCTCCACCAGGCCGTTGAAGAGCCCGGACAGCCCCACGACGACCAGCGCGTACGTCGCCAGCCGGGAGAACCGGGGCAGCGTGCCGGCGAGCAGATCGCGATGGCGCGGCAGCAGGACGGCGAGCGCGACCAGGCCGCCCACCCAGGCGCAGGCCCCGATGACGTGCAGCTCCATCGAGACCATGCTGAGGTCGTGCCAGTACCAGTTCGAGGCGTGGCCGGTGACCGGGAGCGGCAGCAGCCCGAATCCGGCGACGAGCACCCGCAGCTCGGCCGGCACCTTCTCGCCGAACCGCACCGCGAGCATTCCCACGGCGGCGCTGGCCAGGGCGCACGACGCGCTCACGATCATGCCCTGCCCTGCGCCGATGCCATCGACGTACGCAGCCACGTCGGGGAACGCGCCGGGGGTGAGCTCGGCGGCGCTGAGGACGGCCGACACCAGCGCGGCCGCGCACCAGACCAGCGAGAACAGCACCGCCCAGTGCCGGGCTCTGGCGGCGACCGGCTCGGTCCGGTCCGGGTCGTCGAAGCCGAGGAGCTTGGGGAGCAGGCTGAGCCCGATGGTCGCGGTGGCGGCCAGGTCGAGCACGAGCCGGACGACCGGCAGTCCGTACTCCACGATTGTGCCCGGCATGGGCAGTCCGGGCACCCTTCCGGGCAGCGTGAGCCAGGTCGCGATCACGACCGCGAGCAGGGCGCCGGCGGTCAGCCCCGCAACCGGGACCCGGGCGCGGGCGTGCGCGGCCCCGGGGCCGGACCGGCCCGCCGAGACGTGGGGTTCCGAGGTCGTGGTCACGCGGCGCCGCCCGAGGCCGGGGAGCTTCCGGCGCCGGTCCCGGCGGCGGTGGAGCGTCCGGTTGCCGTGTCCTCCGCGCCGGAGTCCGCATTCGAGGTGCCGGCCGCCTCTGCCTCAGACGCGGGTGCGCCCGACGACTCGGTTTCCGGCGCCTCTGTCGCCGACGGCTCTGCGCCCAAGTGATCCGCGCCCAAGTGATCCGCGCCTGAGTGATCCGCGCCTGAGTGATCTGTGCCCGACGGGTCCGGGGCGCCCGGAGAGGCCGCTCGCGGCGTCCCCGCGGCCGCGGGAGCCGGGATCGCCCCGTCGCGCAGGCGACGGTCGTGCCGCACGAGCACGCGGGCGCACAGCGCCAGCAGGGCGGCGGTGACGACCAGCAGCCCCCACACCCAGCTACCGCCACCCTGACCGGTCGTTCCCGCGCCGGTCGTCGCCGTGCCGGTCGCGGGGGTGACCGTCGGCGCGGTGACCGCACCGGGAGCCGCGCCGCCGCCGGTCACGGTGAACTTCACGGCGCCGGTGACCGGGTGGCCGTCGTTCGACACGATGCGGTAGCCGATCGCGTACGCCCCCGCGGGGGTGCCCGTCCGTACGCCGATGGAGACGTTCCTGCCGTCCACCGTGATCTCGCCCTGCTCGAAGTGCGCGCCGTCCGGCCCGGTGACGGCGATCCGCGCGAAGTCGCGGCGTACGGCCTGGTCGAAGGTGAGTGTCACGGAGGCGGGCATGGCGCCGAGGACCGCGCCGTCCTTGGGGTCGCTGGCGACGAGCACGTCGTGAGCCCGCGCGGGCGTCGCGACCAGCATCACCGAGAGCAGGGCCAGCAGCGGCACGGCGAGCATCCGCAGACGGCCGCGCGGCATGACCAGCGCCCGGAGACGGCCGTGCGCCATCGCCAGTGTCCGTGGACGGCCGTGCGGCGCGGTGAGCATCCGCGGACGGGTGCGTGGTGGGACGGCGCGCGCGGCCGCCGGGGGCGGTGCGGTCCGTCCGGTCGTTCGCCGACCGCCGAGCGTGGGTGGGGCGTCCTTGCACATCCAGGCGACCTGGTCCACCTGTCTTGCCTTCCTTTTTGCCGGGCGCCGACCCAGCCATGGTCCCATTGATCGAGGGCCGCGCATGCCGCGCGGCGACCCGGCGACGGCTGCGGACCGTGCCTGAAACGATCGTTTCGGGTGATCTGCCGGGCAGCGTGCGCATTTCCCTGATTGAGTGGACGACGGCCGGATCCGGCATTCGGCGCCGTACGTGCGTCGTGACGGCCGCCGTGGAGGAGGAGCTCATGACCCCCAGCCGGACCGTGGGCGGATCCGGGCGGAGCGAGGTGCCGACACGGCGCTCGCCGTGGCTGACGATCCTCGTCATCTACCTCGCCGGCGTTGTGGCGGCGATGAGTTACGGCAAGTTCTCCGCGGTCGGGCCGTCGATGGCCGGCGAGCTCGGGCTGTCGTTGTCGCAGCTGGGCTGGGCGATCTCGGCGGTGGTCGGGGTGGGCGCGGTCGCCGGACTTCCCGCCGGCTATCTGGTCCGCCGGTTCGGCACGGGCAGGTCGCTGGTCGCCGCCCTGGCGCTGATGGTGGCGGCGAGCGCGCTGAGCACGGCCGCGGGGAGCTTCGGCTGGCTGCTGGCCGCCCGCGTCGCCGAGGGCGCCGGCTATCTCGTGGTCTCCATCGCCTGCCCGGCGCTGATCCTCCAGCTCGCCGAGGAACGGGACCGGGGGCTCGCCCTGTCGGTCTGGGCGACGTTCGTCCCCGTCGGCATCGGACTGAGCACGCTCGCGGGCGGCGCCGCCGGCGAGGCCTTCGGCTGGCGCGGCTGGGTGCTGCTGATCGCGGGGCTGACGCTGCTGATGACGGTGGCCGTCCGGGTGCGATTGCCGCGGACGTCCGCCTCCGGGGCGGCCGCCGGGCCCATGCCCGGTGCGCGGGCGCTGGCGTGGCCCGCGCTGCTCACCGTGTGTTTCTGCCTGATGGTGCTGGTGACGATGCCGGTGGTCGTGCTGCTGCCCACGCTCCTGATCGACGAGCATGCGAGCTCGGCAGGAGCCGCCGGCGCGCTGACCTCGGCCATCTCGTTCGCCGGTGTCGTCGGCGGGCTGTCCGTGGGCGTCCTGCTCCGGCGGGGCGTGCCGCTCGCCTGGCTCGCCGTGTCCGGGCTGCTGGTCGTACCGGCCGCCTGGCTCGCCTACGGCGCGGACGCTCCGCTCGCCACCGCGGCGACCGGCGCGGGGATCGTCTCCCTGGAGAACGGGCTGCTGGGCGCCTTCGCCTTCGCCACCCTCCCCTTCGTGCTTGAGCGCCTCGACCATGCCGACGTGGGCACCGGGATGGTGGCCCAGATGGGCAGCCTGGGCTCGCTCGTCGGGCCTCCGCTGTTCGGCTTCGTCGCCGGGGCCTCCGGGTTCGGGGCGGTCGTGCCGGTCATCGCCGCCGGCACGCTGGCCTCGGTCGGCGGGATGCTGCTGGTCACGAGGTACGTCGCCCGCCGTGCCCGGGGCCTCGCCGCGGACGGATGAGAACGTCCCGGGGCGTGAGCCGGACCAGCCGGTGAGGCGAGCGTGATCAGGACAGCAGCCAGCCGTACAACCAGGCGAGCAACGCGAGGCCGGTCAGGGCGGGGACGATCCGGGCGGCGGCGGCGTTCAGCCGGAACGCCTCGACGATCGACAGCCCGGTGGAGACCAGGGCCAGCAGGCCGTACCAGGCCAGGGCGTGCGGCACCCCGATCGCGAGCGTGGTCCAGTCCTGGATCGCCGACAGGCTGAGGGCGGACAGCGCGCACAGCGCGACCCCCGCCAGGCCCGCGAGCGCGCTCAGCCCGCCGCCGCGCCGACGCAGCAGGGACACCAGGCCCGCGACGAGCTGGACGGCCGACACGAGCAGGAAGACCGCGGGAACGGCCAGCGGGATCGGCGACCGGGACAGCCGGTAGGCCGACGACGTGAGGAGCAGGCCGCCCGGACGCACGATGGGGTACGGCGCCTTGCCCGGGTCGCACGCGCGAGCCGTCGCGGCCGGGTCGTCGAGGAACGCGGCGATCGTCTGGCGGCCGCAGGCGCTCGACAGGAAGACGGCGTGCCCGACCCCGGCGAACTCGGCGAACCGCGCTCCCGGCACGGCTGCCACCGCCTGCCTGGCGGCCTCCGGCGGGGTGGTGGGGTCGTACTGGCCGCCGAGCACCAGGACCGGCGGTGTCGCCCCCTCTGACGGCACTCTCTCAGGCGCAGAGCCGTCAGAGGACGCTCCCTCCGGTGTCGCCCCTTCCGCGGAGGCCCCTTCCGAGGGGACGCGGTTCGACACGACTGAGGTGACCGACGCGCCCGGCGTCAGGAGATCGGGTTCCGCCCACGCGGCGGGCAGATCCCAGGTGTCGCAGACCGCCGCGTCGACGACCCCCGTGAACAGCCGGGGTCCCCGCGCCTTGGGGAAGGAGTTGTACGGCGTCTCGTCCTGGCACTGGACGGCGTAGTACAGGCCCCACTCGTGCGAGGTCAGCCCGTCGCCGGCGGCGTCCACCAGGGGCTGCAGCAGCTCGGTGTGCCCGGAGGCCAGCCCGTCCACGAGGGCCGGAATGATCGGGATGACGTCGGTCTCGTGCAGCGCCTCGCCGAGGATCGTCGCCACGTCGTCCCCGTTGAGATGAACCGTCAGCCGCTTGCGGGTCAGCGGGTCCACGGTCTCGTACGTCGCGGGGTGCGCGTTGAGCGCTTTCACCATGGCGTCGAACCGGGCGGCGACCCCCAGCTTGGTCATCGTCGCCGAGAGCGCGGCGGACGACTCGTCATACCAGCGGGCGCCCGCCGGAAGCAGCGAGTCGAGCACGATTCCTCGGGTGCCCCGCGTGTCGCGTGCCGCCGCCAGCAGCATCGGACGGGTGGAGTAGCTGACGCCGAACAGGTACCACTGCGAGTAGCCGAGCGCGGCCCGCAGGTCCACGACGTCGGACGCTATCTCGGCGGTCTGGTAGCCGCGCAGGTCGACGTGCTGGGCCTCCAGACGCGACTGGCAGGCCAGCGCCTGCCGGGCGAGCGGGGCGGTCTCGGCCGACGTGGGCCCGGGCGTGGTCAGGGTGTCGACGACCCCGCGGACGATCTCGGGGCAGCTCAGCCGGGGCTCGGAGTAACGCCCGCCGCGCTGTTCGAGGACGACCACGTCGCGGCCGGGGAACATCTGGGAGAGGAACCCGGTGAGCTGGAGCGAGGCCGATCCCGGCCCGCCGCTCATGTAGACGACCGGGTCGGCCGCCTGTCCCGCGGACTGCGACGCCCGGTGCACCGCGTAGCCGACCTTGATGGTCCTGCTGTTGGGGACGTCACGCCGCTCGGGGACGAGAAGGTATCCGCAGGTCGTGCCGGACGGCACGGCGACAGGACAGGGATGCTCCTCGACCGGCGGCGCCTCGGCCGCTCGCCTGCCCGGAACCACCCCGCCCCGTTCCGGCGCGGCCTGCGCCGTGCCGGCCTGCGCTGTGTCGACCTGCACCGTGCCGGCTTTCACGGTCCCGGCGTGCACGGTCGTGTCCACGTCGCGGACCGGCGCCGCGAGGGCCGCCGACCCGGAACCTCCCAGAAGCATGAGCGCCGCGGCGAATGCCGTGACGGCCGCTCCACGCGAACTCCGCAACCGTCAGCCCCGTCCCGCGAACCCGGCGATATCCGCAGAAACCTTAGCGCGTTCGTCGGCCATCCCGCCCCCATTCGTCCAAGCCCTCCCATTTTGGACGATCATGGGGGCGCCTCGGCTTCACCGGGGTCGTGCGGTGCTCTCCCGGACCACCAGGTCGGTGGACAGCTCGACGCGGCGGGCCTCGGTGTTCTCGCCCCGGCCCATGGCCAGCACCATCCGCGCCGCCAGCGCGGCCATCTCCTCCAGGGGCTGGCGCACGGTGGTCAGCGGCGGCCACGCGGACCGCGACAGCGGCAGGTCGTCGAAGCCGACCACGCTGAGGTCCTCGGGCACCCGCAGGCCCCGCTGCCGGGCCGCCTCGAACACGCCGAACGCCTGCATGTCGCTGCCGGCGAAGATGGCGGTCGGGGGCCTGTCCAGCGAGAGCAGCGCGTGGCCGGCGTCGTGGCCCGAGTTGACCAGGAAGTCGCCGTAGCGGATGAGCTCGGGGTCGATGGACACCCCGGCGGTCTCGAGCGCGGCGCGGTAGCCGTCGATCCTGGCCCGGCTGCACAGCATGTCGGGCGGACCGCCGATCATGCCGATCCGGGTGTGGCCGAGGTCGAGAAGGTGGCGCGTGGCCGCGAGGCCGCCGTGCCAGTTGGTCGCGCCGACCGACGCCACTCCGGGCGGCGGCTCGCCCTCGGGGTCGACGACGACGAACGGGATCGATCGGGCGCTGAGCTGGCCCTGCTGGCGCACCGAGAGCCGGGAGCTGACGATGATCACACCGTCGGTGCGCCGCGCCGCGATGCGCTCCAGCCAGTCACGGCCGGGACCTGCGTGCGTGTGCAGCACGGAGATCACCACGCTCGCGGCGGCCTCGTGTGCCGCCTGCTCGGCCCCGCGCACCAGCTCCATGGCCCACGGGCTCTCGATCTCGGCGAAGACCAGGTCCAGTAAACCGACCGGGCCGTCGCCCTGCCCCGTCCTGCGCTGGTAGCCGTGCTTCTGCAGGAGGCGCTCCACCCGCTGGCGGGTCTCCGGCGCCACCTCGGGACGGCCGTTGATCACCTTGGACACGGTCGGAACGGAGACTCCGGCCTCCTCCGCTATCTGGGCGATGGTCACCCGCCTCTTCACTGGCATGATGCAGATCGTAGCCGAAAGTTTCGGGGTACCTGAACCGGTTCCCGCTGATGAGACGCTGGACCGCCGTGATCAAGCCGTAAGCGCCCTTGACGCTTAACCTCAGCTTTACTTATTCTCCGGACCACGAAACATTCGGATTTTGACCGAAACTTTCAGCGCGACTGCCAACAACGGGTAGCGAGGAGAAGTCGGGGGCCGACGCTCTCCGGCCACGCCGCCTGAATTCGAGGATTCGCCGGTTTCGAGGATTGAGGAGAGTCGATGACGCTGCTGCGCGTGTCCGGATCCCGGCTGGTGGACGAGGCGGGCGACCCGGTCAGGCTGCGGGGAACCGGCCTTGGCGGCTGGCTCAACATGGAGAACTTCATCACCGGCTACCCGGCCGACGAGTCCTCGATGCGCGCGGCGGTGCGGGAGGTGCTCGGTGAGGATCGTTACGAGATGTTCTTCGATCGCTTCCTGACTTCGTTCTTCACCGAGGCCGACGCCGATCTCCTGCGGGACGTCGGTGTCAATTGCGTGCGGATTCCGGTGAATTACCGCCACTTCGAGGCGGACGACCGTCCGATGGAGATCGCCGAGCGCGGCTTCCGCCACCTCGACCGGGTCGTCGGGATGCTCGGGGAGCGGGGCATCTACAGCGTCATCGACCTGCACGCGCTCCCGGGAGCCCAGAACCAGCACTGGCACTCCGACAACCCCACCCACGTCGCCTCCTTCTGGCAGCACCGGCACTTCCAGGACCGGGCGGTGCACCTGTGGGAGGCGATGGCCGACCACTACAAGGACAACCCGTGGGTGGCGGGCTACAACCCGATCAACGAGCCGGCCGACCCGAGCGGCCAGGTGGTCGGGCCCTTCTACGACCGCCTGGTCAAGGCGCTGCGCGCCGTCGACCCCGCTCACGTGCTGTTCCTCGACGGGAACACCTACTCGACCGACTTCTCGGTGTTCCGCGAGGTCTACGAGAACACCGTGTTCGTCTGCCACGACTACGCGCTGGCCGGCTTCGCCCACGGCGGGCCGTACCCCGGATACACGCGCGGCGAGTGGTGCGACCGCGAAGAGCTGGAGCGCACCTTCGCCCGCCGCACCGCCTTCCAGCGGGAGACCGGCACGCCGATCTGGGTCGGCGAGTTCGGGCCCGTCTACACCGGCGACCCCATGGTGGACGAGCAGCGCTACCAGATCCTGCGCGACCAGCTGGAGATCTTCGACGCGCACGAGGCCGGCTGGTCCATCTGGACCTACAAGGACGTCGGCCTGCAGGGCCTGGTCTCTGGCGGCGGGTCCTACATGGAGCGGTTCGGGCCGTTCATCGCGAAGAAGAAGCGACTCGGCGCCGACCGGTGGGGCTCGACGATGGAGGAGACGGCGAGCGAGCTCGCGCCGCTGCACCGGCTGATCGACACGGAGTTCCCGTCCTGGGACCCTTACCCGTGGGGCGCCCGCTACCAGACCGACGACCTGGTCCGGCACATCCTGATCGCCCAGGCGCTGCTGCCCGAGTACGCCGAGCTGTTCCGCGGGCTGGACGACGACGAACTGCTCGCGCTCGCCGACTCCTTCGCCCTGTCCAACTGCACCCGGCGGGAGCCCCTGATCCGGCTTCTCACCGACAACCTGGCCGCGCGCTAGCGCGGAACGAGGAGACCCCCCGATGCGCAGCCTCCTTCACCGGGCGGCCGCGGTAGTCCTGCGTCCACTTGCAGGACGTCCCGCTGCCGCGGCCGCCCGGCGCGACGGCGGCCACCCGCGCGGCGTCGACGTGGCCGTGCGGAAGACGACCGTCGGCTACCGGGTGGAGGCGCGGCTGCCGATCGGAACCGACGTCGTCGTGGCGGTCACGGACGCCTCCCGCGGCTCGCAGACCTCCTGGACCGGAAAGCTCACGGCCACGCCCGCGGTGAAGTTGACCACCGCGCCGGGCCGCAGGCCGGTGGTCGACACCCGCAGGGCTTCAGCGGCCGGCGAAGCGGGCCCCGACCCAGGCGAGGATGTCAGCCATCGCGCCGTCGTCGATCCCGGTCGCAGCACCATAGCTGTCGTGCTCCAGTCCGTCGTAGACGCGGTAGGTGACCTGCGAGCCGGTGCTGCGGAGTTCGGCGGCGACCTTGGCGTTGACCGATTCGGGGGTGACGGTGTCCGCGCCGCCTTGCAGGAACAGCACCGGGCCGGCGACCCGCTTCTGACCGACGCTGTTGTCGCGCAGGTATCGGGTGAAGTGTGGGTCACTGGAGTAGCCCGGCTGGATCAGTGCCGGCCCGGTCAGATCTCCATACACCGTGGTGGTCACGCCCAGACAGCCGTTCCGGGCACCGTCCATGCGGGCCACGGTGACCGGGGTCAGCAGGCGTCCGACGTCGATCACCTGGTCGCTGTAGGCAGCGCCTTGGGCCAGCAGTGGGGCGAATCCGCCGTACGGGACGGTCGTGGCGACGTGGGCGGCCAGTGTGGGCAGGTCGGCGGCGGGCGAGGTGACGACCACGCCCCGGTAACCCGGCACCGGACGCGTCAGCTGGCGTTCGGCGAAGCTGAGTGCGGCGCCGCCGCCCTGAGAGTGGCCCCACAACACCCACTCGCCCGACAGGCCTGACACCGCCTGGCGCGCGGACCGTACCGCCCCGGCGATGTCCTCCGCCGCGGCGGTCTTGTTCAGCAGTTCCGGACGGCCGGTCGTGCCCAGGCCCGCGTAGTCCGGGGCGACCACCGCGTACCCTTGCTCCAGGAATCGGACCATCTGGTTGCCGTGGTAGAGGTCCCGCATCAGCGACGGCGCACAGCCCGCCGCGATGCCGCTGGCACCGTGCGCGTCCACGACCACCTTCCAGCCACCGACCGGGCGCGGGCGGTCCTGCGGCACCAGGACGACGCCGGAGGCCGCCACGTCCCGGCCCCGGGAGGTACGGGAGTGGTACAGCACGCGAACGGCTTCAATCGGCTTGTCCTCCACCACGTAGTCAGAGGTGGTCTCTGTGCGGATCAGGGTCCCGCTCGGTGCCCATGGCAGCGGGTCGGGCGCATCGTAGAAGGCGGTGCGAGGCAGGGCGTTCTGCCGCTGGGCGGTCCAGGCCCAGTCGATCTGGCAGGCCTGGTCGCAATCATCGGCATTCGCGCCGGTGGCAGGCGCGGTGATCAGGACGGCACCGGCCGCGGCGGCCGCTGAGAGCCGGCGGACGCCGGTCAGCAGGGCATGACGAATGGACCTCATGGGAGGCTCCTCTTCATTAGGGGTTGGTCAGGGGGGACGAACAGAACCTTGCGCCCTGTCATCCGGCCTGGCGTCCGTCGACCTGCTTTCCGCTGGGTCCGTACACGAAGTCGACCGTGGTGTCCAAGATGAACTCCATCGGGAAGCCCAGTTCGATGGCGCCGGCCTCCTCCAGTCGGTTCACCGCCTCTTCGGGCAGTTCCAGGTCGATCGCGGAGAGGTTGTCGGTCAGCTGGTCCAGGGTGCGGGCGCCGAGGATCGGGTGGATCCAGGGCCGGTGCGCTCGCGTCCAGGCGATGGCGACCTGCGACGAGGAAACGTCGAGTTCGTCGGCCACGGCGTCCACCGTACGGGCGATGGCCAGGTCGCGTTCGGAGACGGTGGCTCGCTCGACCCGGAAGGGGCCGTCGGCACTGGACCTGGTGAACTTGCCGGACAGGATGCCTCCGGCCAGCGGCGACCACGCGGCCACCGACAGTTCCAGGGCCGCGGCCATGGGCAGCAGTTCCCTCTCGATGTCGCGCTTGACGAGGCTGTAGGGCAATTGGAGGCCGGCGAACGGCGTCCATCCGCGGAACTCGGCAATGGTGTTCGCCCGGGCGATCAGCCAGGCGGGCGCATCGGAGATCCCGACGTACAGTATCTTGCCCGCCCGTACAAGATCGTCGAGAGCCCGCATGGTCTCCTCGATGGGCGTGTTGGGATCCCAGATGTGCACCCACAGGAGGTCGAGGTAGCCGGTGCCCAGCCGCTGCAGGCTGGCCTCGACCGAACGGACCAGATTTTTCCGGTGGTTGCCGCCGGCGTTGGGGTCGGTACCGTCCATGGTCAGGGTGTACTTCGTGGCCAGCACGAAGCGGTCGCGGTCGGAGCCGAGCAGTTCTCCGACGATCCGCTCGCTGCTGCCCTCGGTGTACCGGTTGGCGGTGTCGATCACGTTCCCGCCCGCTTCGGCGTAGGCGGTGAACATCTTGCGGCACTCGTCGACGGAGGCGCCCCATCCCCACTCTTGTCCGAAGGTCATCGTTCCCAGGAACATTTCCGACACTCGCAGACCGGTGCGGCCAAGCAGTCGGTAACGCATCACATGCTCCTGTCGAAGAACGAAACAGTCCAGTCGATGGCAGGAAGTACGTAGCGGTCGTCGTCGTACAACTCGATGTGGTTGCCAGTGTCGAGCAGGAAGAGTTCCTTGGGCTCGGGCGCCGCCTCGAAGGCGGCTTGCGCGTCCGCCACGGGAATGGCCTGGTCACCGGTGCCGTGCACGATCAACAGAGGAGCGGAGACCAGCGGCAGGAAGGAGTCGACGTCCAGTGTCAGCTCCTGCAGCACCGAGAGCGCGGTGCAGCGGTTCTCCCAACCAGGCCGGGCCCCTCGCTCCGTCCCGTAGTAGTCGAACGGTTCCGGGCCGGGGTTCCCCGCGGGCATGCCTTCGGGATTGACGGCGGGCCAGTACTCGATCTCACCGGTCTCGGACTGCCGCTGCGCTATCTGCGCGAACTGGGCCATCAGCGCCGCAAAGTTCTCCGCGCCGAACCGATCACGGATCAGCTCGGGGTTGTTGTAGGCGGCCGCGATCAACGCGACGGCCTTGACCCGGGGGTCGAACGCGGCGAGCTGCACCGAGTAGATCCCGCCCAGGCACACCCCACACAACGCGATCTTGTCGGAGTCGACCTCCGGCCGGGCGGCCAGGAAGCTGACCGCGTTGCGCAGATCCGAGACCTTCGCGGAGGCGTCCTCGTGCTGACGAGGTTCGCCCTCGCTGTCACCCCAGTTGCGGTGGTCGAAGGCCAGGGCCACATATCCGCGCTGCGCGAACCGCTCCGCGTAGTAACCGGTGACCTGGTCCCTCACCCCGGAGAACGGGCCGGTCAGCACCACCGCGCCGCGGCCGGTCCCGGGCTCGGGCAGGTGAAGGTCGCCGGCCAGCCGGTACCCATCGCTGCTGAACTCGACCTTTTCCATCGACATCAGGAATCTCCTTCACGCTCACGCAGGCATCGCCTGCGGAATACTGCGACCTTCCTGGAGATCGCTCCAGGACCCGCGTTCCGCTGATGGCCGGGACCGACCACGTTCTGCGGTCCTATCGGCTCAAACGGTGCCTCCAGGCGCCGTGCGGACTGCCGGGGAGGAGATTTTCAAATCTGACGTGTCGCTCGATAGCGTGTCCGTCACCTATCGAGATGTGAATTTTTCATAGGGACGGGCGGCCTCACCTTGGTTGACCGGCGACCAGAGGTGTCCCGACCTCAGATCCAACCCGCCTCGGTGGCGATTCTGATGGCGTCGACGCGATTGCGAGCGTCCAGTTTCGTCGCCGCGGACGTGAGGTAGTTACGGACGGTTCCGGGCGTGAGGAAGAGCTGTTCGGCGATCTCCCCAGGGGAAGCGCCCGTGGCCGACAGGCGGAGCGCCATCGTCTCCCGCTGTGACAAGGGACTTGCCGACGCCTCCAGCGCCGCAGCTGTGAGCGCCGGGTCCAGCACTCGGTCGCCCGAGGCCACGGTCCTGATCGCATCGGCCAGCTCGGCGTGCCGTACATCTTTGGGCAGGAACCCTGCCACCTGAGCGGCGAGCGCCCGGCGGAGCTGGCCCGGCCGGTTCAGACCGGTCAGGATCAGCACCCGGCACCCGGGCAGCCGCTCGCGGAGCCGTTCAGCGGCGGTCAAGCCGTCCACCTCAGGCAGGTCAATGTCGAGCACGGCCACGTCAGGCTGGACTTCCAGCGCGGTCGGCACGATGAGCGCGCCCGAGGCGAGCTCCGCGACCACCTGGATGTCGTCTTCCAAGGACAGCAGTCCCACCAGCGCCGAACGCAGCAGCTCAACGTCCTCGGCGAGCAGAATCCTGATCACGCCGAACAGTACCACCGGGCCTTCCGACAGACCCTCATCGGCTGACCTTGAAGGAAGACGCCAGCACCCTGGGGTGTCGGGCAAAGCATGTGGTACCGGATGATTGGTCCCACTAATGTCCATTTTCCGGCCATCTCGCGATGTCGGGCGGTGTGGAGGAGAAAGGTGCTGGGGATCTCGGCCGCCGCGGCAGTGAAGGACGACCCGGTGGACGACGAGTTGAACGACGCTCGGGATACGCGGCTGCGGTTGGTGCGTGCGATGATGTGGGCCGCCCTCGGCTTGATCATGGCCTTCCGGCTGATGGTGGCGTTGGAGCAAGGGCTCGCGTGGCTGGTCGTGCTCGTCACGATGGCTCCCTATCCGCCGCTGGTGGCGCTGCTGACCGGTCCGCATGGCCTCCGCGTCCGCAACGGCCTGCTGGCGGCCCTGGTGGTGCTGTACGCGGTGCCGTTCGCCGTCGCGGGCACGCAGTGGGAGTGGCTGCCATGGCCGCTGGCGGTCGCGGTGCTGTGCTCCTTCCGGGGGAGGGTCGCCTGGCCGCTGTTCGGGCTCATCCTGGTCGCCACGGGCGTCGCCGGATTGTGGGCTGGCGACGACGCGCTGACGGCGATCATCAGAGCGCTGAAGACCACCACCAACGGTCTGATCATCTTTGGCCTGTACGCCCTGGCGGTGATGGCGGCCAGGCTAGACGCCGCACGCGGGGATCTGGCGCGGTTGGAACTGCTGCGGGAACGGCGACGGCTCGGCGGAGAACTGGGCGCGGTCGTCGGCGCGCACCTGCGGACGGTCTCGGAGCGGCTCGCGCAAGCCGTCGACGCCGAACCGGACATCGCACGGAACCGGCTCCACGCGGCCGTCGGCACCGCCCGGCAGGCTCTGGCCGACATCCGCGCGACGGCCGCCGGCTACCGCGTTTCGCCCCCTCCGCCGGCGCCGATCGAGTCGCCGAAGGTGGCGCGCCTCACGCTGGCCGCGCTGCTCGCCTGCCAGGCATCGCTCCACGCGGTCATCTCCGTCGTGACCTACCACAGGCCGTGGACACTGCTCCTGACGGTGCCGTTGATGTGCGCGGCCGGAGTGATCCAGCTGCTGATGAAGCCGTCACGCAAACAGATGATCCTTCTCGGGCTGCTGCTGGGTGTCCCCGCCCTACCGTTCGGCTACCTGCTCTGGGAACTCGTCTTCCTCACCTGTCTGTGGCCTTTCTTCCTCGGGCTGGTGCTCACCCGCATGCGGCCGCCGCGCTCCATGGCCATCACCGGTGTGGCGGTGGCGCTGTACGTCTCACTCTTCTTCTACCCGCCGCCGGCCTCCAACCTGGCGGGGATGGTGGCGAACCTGATATCCATGGCCATCCTCACCTGGGCCTCCTACGGTTTGATCCGGCTGTCGAATCTGGTGGTCCTGCTCCACCAGGCTCAGCGGGACCTGACCCGCGAAGCCCTCATCCAGGAGCGCACCCGGGTCGCCCGCGACCTGCACGACCTGTTGTCCTTCAGCCTGTCGGCGGTGGCGCTCAAGGGAGAGCTGTGCGAGCGCTTGCTGGACATCGACCCGGCACGCGCCCGCGCCGAACTGGCCGCGCTGCCCGAACTGGTCGAGCGTGCACGGGCCGAACTGGAATCAGTGTCCCACGCGACCGTGGGGCTACGCCTGAACCAGGAGCTGGCCGCAGCGCACACCGTCCTGGAGGCCGCCGGGATACGGGCTGTCACCACCATCGAGCCCGGACCCCTGCCACCTGAGGTGGACACGGCGGTGGCTGCGGCATTGCGCGAGGCGATCACCAACGTCGTACGACACAGCACCGCCCGAACCTGCACCATCACCATCGTCTCAGTGGGCCACACAGTCCGGCTGCGCGTCGTCAACGATGGAGCCGCCGAAGCCCCGCCCTCAGCTCCGCAACCAGGCCCTGGCGGATCAGGGCTGACCGGCTTGGCCGAACGCACCGGAGGCCGGCTCACCGCCGGATCACAAATGGGCGGCCGCTTCGAACTGGTCGCCGAATTCGCCACAGGCTGTCATCAACACTTACCCCAGCCCGCCGGCGAAACCCCTGGGTGAATCTTGAAACGCCAGCCGATTAGCCGGTCAAGCTCGTATTGGACAGCCACCCATTCCGGAAGCAGTTCCAGGCCGGGCGTAAGCATTGAGATCGTTTCATCCTGAATTCGCTGGTGTCATGGCTCTGGTGTGATGGCCTAAGGGCGTGCTCTCGCTGGTGGGGATGACGGCGATCCTGTCGGGAGACGGCGTGCGCCGGCGCGAGCCGATCGCCTTCAGGTGGCCGCGCGGCAGGTCGGCCAGGAACGTCAGGGTCTGGGTGGACAGCGGTAGGCTGCAGGTGTAGGCAAGCGACGGCGCGTCCCCGGCGGGTTGTGGTGTTGTCGTCACAAGCCGCGATGGCCCCTACCGGGGGCGCACCCCAGGCTTCCCGGGGGGCACGCCCTGGTCAGGGGCTTCAAGGCTTCAGGGCTTCGAGACACCGCTAACGGGCCTGATCAAGGCAGCGGGGCGAACGCGCCGCTGGGGGGTCTTGCGCAGCCAGCCCCGCTCGGCCAGCCGGTTCAGCTTGGCCCGCACTCCCTCCACCTGTCCCGACTCGACAGACAGCCCGAGCCGCTCACAGATCGCCTTGCAGATCATCGGGCCACCGGCGGCGCGCACCGCCCCAGCAGCGCCTGGTAGTCGGCGGGGAGATCGTGAACTTCATGAGTCCGGTGACGGGGCGGGATCAGCGGGCCTGCGGCCGGTGGCTCGGCCACCGTCCCGGGGGGGCAGCGCCACCGGGTACCCCGCCCCCTCGTCCTCAGGGTCGTCGTCCGGAGCGGCTGTCTCCCTGGCCTGGTCGTGCCCGGCCAGGATCTCCTTGACCACCTGCTCGGCCACCCTGAGCCGTTCCAGATCGTCCTCGGTCTCGGTCGGCTGCGTACACAGTTCAGCGTGCGCGGTCGTGAAGACCAGGCGCGGTGATCTCCTCCAGCAGCCACTGCGACACGGGCATCCTCCGGCCTGCGACACACCAGTTACCCGATGAAAGCGTCCGGATATGGACGATAACGATCCGTCTCGTGTCGTCGCGGCCGAGTCCCGGAACATCCGCTTTTGCCCATGACGGACGATCAAGAGCGATGATCCTCGCCGCCTACCAGCAGACATCACGCCACCTCGGACCAGGCCACCCTCTCCGACCTGCAGAAACAGGATGGAATTAGCTCACTGAGCTCACGCGCTGAGCTCACGCGCTGGGCTCACGTGCTGGGCTCACGCACTGGGCTCACGCACTGGGCTCACGCACTGAGCTCCGGCACGGGATCGGACACCGGAGCCCGGCAGACCGGGCCTGGCGCAGGGAGGCCCTGCGCTGAAAGGCTCTGGCGGACCGTGCCGGTGCCGGACGGCCCGGATCCCCGCATGGGGGACCGGGCCCTTCACGTTCGAGGAAGGGACGAATGATCGACGAAGTCGACGGGTGGGAGTACCGGAACCCCGTCATCTCCGGATTCCACCCCGACCCATCGGTGTGCCGGGTGGGCGAGGACTACTACCTGGTGACCTCCAGCTTCGAGTGGTTCCCCGGCGTGCCCGTCTTCCACAGCCGCGACCTGGTCAACTGGCGGCAGCTCGGGCACGTGCTCGACCGCCCGTCCCAGCTCGACCTGGACGGCATGCGGCCCTCGGGCGGCGTCTACGCCGCCACCATCCGGCATCACGACGGCGTCTTCTACGTCGTCACCACCCTCGTGGACGGGCGGGGCAACTTCATCGTCACCGCCGACGACCCCGCGGGCCCCTGGAGCGAACCCCGATGGCTGCCGGGCACCCGCGGCATGGATCCCTCGCTGCTGTTCGACGACGACGGCCGGCTCTGGTTCACCGGCACCAGGGAGAAGGAGGCGGCCCGCTATCCCGGCGACACCGAGGTCTACCTCCTGGAGCTCGACCCGGCCACGCTGGAGCCGCGTGGCGAGGAGCGGGTCGTCTGGGAGGCCGTCCAGCGGGGCGCGGTGTGGTGCGAGGGACCGCACCTGTACAAGATCGGCGGCAGGTACTACCTGCTGACCTCGGAGGGCGGCACGTCGTACGACCACGCGGTCGTGGTCGCCAGGGCCGACCACGTCACCGGGCCGTACGAGCCGAACCCGCGCAACCCGATCCTCACCCACAGGCATCTCGGCATCGGCCATCCCATCGCCTGCACGGGTCACGCCGACCTGGTGGAGACCCAGAACGGCGAGTGGTGGACGGTGCTGCTGGCCACGCGCCCGTACGGCACCCCGGGCGACCTCGGCGCCGGCAACCTGAGGGGCGACAACCTGGGCAGGGAGACGTTCCTCACCCGGGTCTCCTGGGAGGACGGCTGGCCGGTCGCCGCGCAGGTCGAGCCCGTGGCCGCGGGACCGGCGCTGCCCGAGCACCGCTGGCCCGCCGTCCCCGCCTGCGACCACTTCGACGCCGACCGGCTCTCGCCCGTCTGGAACCACCTGCGCACCCCGCGCACGTCCTACTGGAGCCTCGGCGACAGCCGCCTGCGGCTGCGGCTGCGGCCCGAGACGCTGGCCCAGCGGGTCAACCCGAGCCTGGTCGCCCGCAGACAGCAGCACACGGACTTCGCCGTCCACGCCGCGCTCGACTTCACGCCCGCGGCCGGGGAGTGCGCCGGTCTCGCGCTGGTGCAGAACGACGACCACCACGTGCTGCTCGTACGGACCGTACGCGGCCTGGAACTCGTCCGCAGGAAGGCGGGCGGCGACGACCTGCTCGCCTCCGTACGGGTGCCCGGCCAGCGGAGGCTGTATCTCGGCGTGGAGGCGCGCGGGCAGGCCTACCAGGCCAGGTTCGCGGTGGCGGCGGGGGAGTGGACCGACCTCGGCGACCCGGTGGACGGCAGGATCCTCAGCAGCGCCGTGGCCGGCGGCTTCACCGGCGCCTACGTCGGCATGTACGCCAGCTCCAACGGCCGCCCGAGCTCCAACGTCGCCGCGTTCGACTGGTTCGAGTACCTGCCGCTCGGCCCGTGACCCGGCCCTGACCCGGCGCCTCCGGCCGCGACTCAGCCCATGATGCGGCGGAAGGCGGAGCCGGCCGCCCGCACCGCCAGGGCGGGCGAGAGCCGTACGGCCCGCCAGGTGGCGCGGGCGGACGCGGGCGCGACGATGAGCGCCTGGTTCCTGGCCACGCCGCGCAGCACGTCGCGGGCGAGCGACTCCACGGGATACAGGCGGCCCTGGGCCCGCACGGCCGTCGTGCGGGCCCGCAGGCCGATCTCGGTCTGCGGCAGCCCGGGGTTGGCGTTGTCCAGCAGCGGGGTGTCGGTGAACCCGGGGCACACCACGCTGACCTTCACGCCCTGCGCCGCCGCCTCGGCCCGCAGCGCGAGCGACAGCCCGACGACGGCGTGCTTGGTCGCCGTGTAGGGCAGCATCATGGGCGCGGGGGCCAGCCCCGCCAGCGACGCGGTGTTGACGATGTGCCCGTAGCCCTGCTCGATCATGAGCGGGTACGCCGCGTGCACGCCGTGGACCACCCCGCGCAGGTTCACGTCGATCGTCCGGTTCCAGTGGTCGAGCGTGAGCTCCTCGGCACGGCCGCCCACCGCGATGCCGGCGTTGTTGAACAGGAAGTCGAGCCGCCCGTGCCGGGCCGCCACCCCGGTGACCAGATCCCGCACGGCCTGCGCGTCGGAGACGTCGCACACGACGCCCGCGCAGCCGAGATCCTTGGCGGCGTCCTCGGCCCCCCGGACGTCGGCGATCGTCACGTGGACGCCGCGCCGTACGAGCTCGGCGGCGACGGCCAGCCCGATCCCCGACGCTCCTCCCGTGACGACGGCGGTCTTCCTCACGCGTTTCCCCTCGCCTGAGCCTTCGGCTCATCCCCGATGCCCATCGCCCGCCAAAGACGGCGGCCGACCGAGTTCATCATGCCCAGATCGGCGCAAAGCTCTCTTGCCCTGGCCACCGATTCGCGGGTCCGCGCGGCCGCCCCGGGGTTCTCCCGCCGACGACGAGCTCATCATTTTCCCTGGTCACGGCGGTCTTCGGCGCGGCGGACACGCCGCCCTCCCTCCCGGCGCCGCAATTGTACGAGTCATCCAATAACTGGGAAAGGGGGCGCCGTGTCGCGACTCCGCGGATTTCCCGGCCGCCAAGATTTCCGCGCGGTACAGTTCGGCGAGGTCACCCGTGTATGACCTTCATGAACGGCCCTCCCTCGCCTACTGTCGAAGCGAGGGGACGGCGAATTGGAGCCCGCGTGCCTGAATCCTGCGACGTCGTGATCATCGGTGGTGGCGTGATCGGCTGCGCGATCGCGCACAGGCTCGCCGCGCGCGGCACGAGCGTGGTGCTCGTGGACGCGGGGCAGCGTCTCGGGCTCGGCGCCTCCGACGGCGCGATGGGCGGCATCCTGACCCAGACGGAGCCCTCCTGCCTCGGCCCGCTCAGCAGCGTCATCAAACGCAGCCGCGACGCCTACCCGGGATGGCTGGAGGAGATCCGCGCCGACTCCGGGGTCGAGGTCCCGGTGCTGGACGGCGGCGACATCCAGGTCGCGCTGGACGAGGCCGAGATGGAGCGCCTGGAGTCCAAGGTGCTGCCGCAGTGGAAGAACTCGCCGTTCGCCGTCGAGCGGCTGACCGCGGCCGACGCCAGGAGTCTCGAACCGCTGCTGAGCGAGCGCGTCGTCGGCGGTTTCCTGCTGCCCGAGGAGCTCGCGCTCGATCCGAGGGTGCTCATGGCCGCCCTGGCGACGGCCGTGCTGTCGGGGCGCACGCCGATCCGGGTGCTCAGCGCGGTGCGCGCCACCGGCCTGCGGACCGGGCCGAGCGGAGTCGAGGTGGACCTCCACGACGGCCGCCGGGTGTCGGCGGAGCAGGCCGTCGTCGCGGCCGGCCACCTGAGCGGGGTCTTCCTGCCGAGCCACCGCGACCACCTGTTCCCCATCAAGGGCGTGGCCTTCGACGTCCGCCCGCCCGGGGCCGGCACCTACCCGCTGCGCCACCACATCTTCGCGGAGATCAAGGAGGACGGGCGGGAGTACTTCCCCTATCTCGTCCCCCGGCACGACGGCAGAGTGGCCGTCGGCGTCACCTACGAGGAGAACGTGGGGGACGTGACGGTGACCGCCGCGGCGATCGAGGAGATCCGGCGGGGCGTCGCGGCCCTGATGCCCAGGGCGGCCACCTGGCCCATCGGCCGGCGCTGGGCCGGACTGCGGCCGGGCAGCGCCGACCACATGCCCGTCATCGGCCACGTGGACGACCACGGCCGCGTCGTGGCGGCGACCGGTCACAGCGGCCTCGGCGTCACGCTCGCGCCCGTCACGGCGGAGCTGGTGGCGGCCCTCGTCGGCGGGACCGCCGGCGCCCGGGAGAGCGAGCTGCTCGCCGTCTGCCGGCCCGACCGCCCCTTCCCGCCCGCACCGGCTCCGTCCGCCCCGGCCGCGCCGCCGGTCTCGCCCACGCCGCCGGTCTCGTCTACGCCGGTCTCGCCTACGCCGCCGGTGTCGCCGCCTCCCACAGCTCGGTGAACCGCTCGGCCCGCTCGCGCACCCTCTCCTGGTCCTGTACGAGGACCGTGCTGTGGATCACCGGGGCGATGCCGTCGCCGACCTGCGGGGCGGGGTTGGACTCGTAGTAGACGACCCCGTCGAACAGGATGAAGTCGGACAGCGAGCCGCGCAGCAGGGGCGGCGCGTCGGCGAGCAGGAGCGTGCGCACCTCGATCCCGACCGTGGTCTGCCACTTCCACACCCGGCGGAACGCCTCGGAGTCGAGCCGCTCGGAACGATCCACCACGAACACCCGGCGCACCCGCGCCCCACGCTGGACGAGGTCGCGCTGCAGCTTGACGTAGCGCTGCCCGAGGTCGGTGTGCCAGAAGCCGCCCTCGAACTCGGTGTCGCGGGCGTCCACGCTGGTCAGGCTGATCGCGTCGAGACTGACCCGGGCGTTGCGCGCGAGCGCGAGCAGCCAGTCGCGGTCCTCGCCCTCGTACAGCGCGTACCTGCCGTCGGACAGCTCGCCGAGGAACTTCGCCATCCGGGTGACCTCGTGGTGCACCAGGCTCTTGACGAGGCCGGGCATGTCGTCACGGATCTTGGCGGCGTTCTGCACCAGCTCGGCCACCCCCCTGGTCTCCAGCGCGGACATCTCCACGACGCCGAACAGCTTGCTCGCTTCGTTGATCTTCGAGAAGCTGTCGGCCACCAGGTTGTGGGTCTTCGTGTGCTGCCTGCGCTGCTCCTGCAGCACGGTCTCGAGCTGGTCGTCCACGTCGGCGAGGAACTGCACGACGAAGACGACGCCGCTGATGAACGTCGCGAGCAGCAGGCTCCACAGGTCCTCGTTCGGTCCGTGGATGAGCGCGTTGCTCACCAAATAGCTCACGCCGCCCACGAGCACCGTCACGAGGACCTTGCGCACGATCCTCGGGACGAGCGACGGGGAAGGCTCGGGTGTCGCTCCGGTCATGGTCACCTCCGTCCGGCATCTGCGGTCGCGTTGAGCAGGGCCAAAGTGTTCATCGCGACCTGGTCGCGGACCCGGTCGACCAGGGAGCGCCACTGCCGGGTGAACCCCGGGCGCCGCTCCAGGCTCTCCCAGAAGGGCGTCAGCCACTCCTCGACCCGGGCGGCGGGCATCCACAGGTGCATGAGGTGGTCGATGGCCGGTGCCAGGCGGGCCACGGCCTGGGCTCCCGGAGTCCCGCCGATCCGCGCCCGCTCGACGATGACCAGCAGCGACGTCAGCAGCCAGTCGTGCGTCGCCAGGTCCTCGCACAGGTCGACCACGGCGGTGGTGAACGGGCCGGGATGCGTCAGGCGCAGCGTCCGCTCCTGCTCGGCGTGCAGGGTGAAGCGGATCGACGGCTCGCCGGTCTCGGCCACCCACCGCAGGCTCGTACGCGGGATCTTGAAGGGGGCCCGCCGGTCCAGCAGCGTGGACTGCTGCACGAGGTCGAGGAAGCGACCGCTGACGGCCCCCAAATCGAGGCAGGCGCCGTCGGGGCGGCCGGGCGCGGAGTCGCCGGTGAACCCCTCGGCGAGGTCGGCCGCCTTCGCCTTGCCCAGGACCTCCACGACCCCCGGCCGGGCCAGGTAGTGCGACCAGGGGAGCCTGCGGTCGGCGTCCGAGCGCACCACCCGGACGTACGAGGATCCCTGGGCCACCCGGCCCCCGGTCACCGCGCAGCGGGACACCACCGTGCCGACGCCCCTGACCCGGGAACGGGACGCGGTGGGCAGCGCGCAGTCCACCCCGGTCAGCCGCTCCGGCGACAGCGCGTGGACGATGGGACGGCGGGAGACGCGCACGGTCTCCCCGGCCATGAGTCCGAGCACCTGACGGCACGTCGACTCGGAGATCTCCCCCGAGTTCTGCAGCAGCCCGGTGTGGACTTCCCCCATCACCAGCATCGGGCCGCCCCCATAATCGAAACCCTCAGACGAAGACGTAGGAGATGCGGTCGACGAGCTCCTCTTCGAGCCGGACTCCCTCGCTCTCACTCCGGGTGGCGACCTGCCGCAGGACCTCGTCGTCCACCGCGACCTGGCTCAGGATCGTCCGTACGGCCAGCTCGACGGGCAGGAACCGGGGGGAGAGGACGGACAGCGTGGTGTACGCGCTGAACGGCGCGGCCTGGGGGTTGAGCCGGACGACCGCGGGCAGCCCGTCCCAGTCGCGGGGCCAGCCGCCGTCCAGGGCGACCGGCGGGAGCGGCACCTGGCCGTCGCTGCGCAGCAGCCCCAGCCGCAGGAGCTGCCAGACGGCCGCGAGGAAGGGGCACGACCAGGTGCGCCGCGGCCCCTTCTCGTCCCACAGCTCGACGTCCACGAAGATCGAGTGGCCGCGCTTGGCGTTCTGCGCGGGCGGCTCCCACGGCCGGGTCTTCCCCATGGCCTGCATGGGCGCGGTGCGGGGCGAGCGGGAGCCGTTGCACAGCCAGCCCGTCTCCTTCACCGGGGGGCGGGAGCCGTCGGTCTCCGGCGGCGGGTCGTCCACGAGCCGGTCCTCCACGAGCCGGGCCAGCTCGACGCCGCCCGACTGCGCGTCCTCGAACTGGGCACAGGCCGACTCGCGGGCCAGGTAGTCGATGGACAGGTCGTGTTCCGCCGCCGCCTCCAGGACCATCGGGACCAGTTCGGCCGGCGTGCTGAAGCGGCTGAAGTAGTCGTCCACGAGGAAGCAGGTGCTCACCCGGGCCCGGCCGCCCGGCACCCGCTCCTGCCACAGGGAGCGGACCGTGGCGAGCCACGGCGCGACCCTGCGGAACTGCTCGCGCAGCCGGTCGGGGCCCGCCTCGTAGTCCTCCATGTACAGGTGCCCGAGCTCGACGGACACATGGGAGAGGGGCACGGAGGCGATCCTGCGCTCGGCCGCCACCTCGCCGAACGTCGCGTGCACCGGCGTCACAAGCCCTCCCACGCGCTGTCGTCGACGATCTTCTTGGCGAGATCCTCGAACGCGGTGGCGGTCTCCGCGTTGGCGATCTTGCTGGCCAGCACGTCCTCGTCGGTGATGAGCTGCTCGCGCCACTGCAGGACCGGGTCCAGCGGGATCTTGCCGAGCATGGCGGTGCGGCCGACGCCGTGGCGGCCGGCCAGCTCGCGCAGCTCGCTGTCGCACGCGCTCAGCCAGGCCCGCTGCTCGTCGCGCAGCCCGACGAGCTCCGCGGCGTCCGGTTCGAGCACGGCCGTGCGCACGAAGCGGATGCGGTCGCGCAGGTCGTCGGTGTCGTGGCCGAACCTGGTGCCGACGTCGAGCAGCCCGTCGGCGCCGGTGACGAGCCCGTCGGCCGCGATGATGTGCTGGCGCGTCCAGCGGTGGAAGACGAGCCACCGGAACGGGATCGCGGGCATCCGCACGGTCGCCGCCAGGACCAGCTCCGCGGTGAACGACCGGCCCGCGCTGACGTCGATCATGCAGAGGTCGAACTCCTCGTCCAGCCGCCCGAGCAACTGGACGCAGCGGCCGACGACCTCGTCGGTGAGGGCCGACAGCTCGCCGCCGCCCTCGCTGCCCGGCAGCAGCACGAGCCGCCCCGCGCCGGGCGGGCGGGTGCGCAGCCCCTCGCGGTCGGACTCGGCCCACACGTCCACCCGCCGCGGCTGCGGGCATTCGCCCCGCAGGTAGTGGTGCAGGCCGTTCTCCCGGGTGCCGCGGGCCACCGCGCTGACGCTGAAGATGGCTCCCGCGGTCGGCGAGCCGAAGTCGAAGTCCAGGTAGCACACGTCGTTGCCCTGCAGGGCGTGGCGGTACACGATGTTGGTGCCGGTGACCGAGCGCCCGGTCCCGCCCTTGTCGGAGATCGCGAAGACGAGCAATTCAGATCGCCTCCGACGCGCTGTCGCGGGCGGCGGACAGCCGTTCGAGCCCGAGCAGGGCGTCGCTGATCAGCGCCTGCGCGGTGGCCGGCCGGTCGCTGACGATCGCCCTGGCGCGCTGCAGCGACGCCTGGATCGAGCGCAGCTTGGGCTGGATCGTCTGGCCGCCCACCAGCGGCCGGGTGACCAGCTCCTGGTCGAGCAGGTGCTCGGCCTCCCCGAGCATCTGGAGGGCGAGCTCGACGAGCTGGGGGCTGCGCAGCGGCGGCTCCCCGCTGGAGGACGCGGCGGAGACGAGGAACTCGACGACCCGCTCGCTGAAGTACCAGGACGGCTCCTCGTCGCGCACCTGGATGTCGGTGAAGGCGTTGCCCGGCTGGTCCCACAGGCCGGCGGCCGGGCCGTCCGTGTGGCGGCGCAGCATGATGTGCCGCCAGATCTGGTCGGCGAGGGCGACCAGCCGCTCGCGCATCCGCGTGTTCTGCGCGATGGAGGCGGCCCAGATGGTGCGTTTCAGCAGCGTGATGGAGAAGTCGGAGACGACCCAGAGCAGGTGCGGGCCGAGCGTGTCGCTGCCGTGCAGGTTGATCGGAACGCCGGGGGAGTGCATGAGCACGGGCGGGTCGCCCGCCACCGCCCTGCGGGTGATCCTGGCGCGGATGGCCAGCTCCTCCAGCACGGCGGCGACCCGGCCGAGGTCGACGTCGGCCGCCCGGTTGTTGACCAGGCTCTGCACGACCATGGCGGTGACGCCGAGGCTGTAGTAGTCCGACTCCTTCTCGTCGACCGTCCGCCAGGGGATGTCCTCCAGCGGCCACGTGCCCCGTCCGAACGTCGCGATGGTGCGCCAGTAGGACTGGGTGAGGTCCCAGCGGCGCTGGATGGCCTGGGCGAGGGTGATCTGGTCGTCGTTGAGCAGGCTCAGGACGCGGGTGCGGGAGGAGAACAGGTCGGCGATGCCGACGAGGGCGTTGACGGTGAAGTACAGGAACGGGGTGTCGGCGGCCACGCCCATGGGCTGGGGGCCGATGTCGAGCGGCGTGACGATGTCGGGGGCGTCCTTCACAATGCCCCACGTCCACCCGCACTCGAACAGCAGGTTCTCGTTGTCCAGGTCCACCTGGCTGCCCGAGCCGATGGTCAGGTCGCGCAGGCCGGCCCGTACGGGCCGCAGCTCGCGCCGCAGGTCCTCGAGCACGCGGCGGGTGGGCGCGCCGGTCTGGTTCACGGTGCGCAGCAGCGCGCGGCCCGCCGTGGAGCCGGGGTCGAACGCGTTGACCGTGAAGCTGCGCAGCAGGCCCGCCATCGCGGCCGACAGCCGCTTGCTGGCCAGGTCCTCCAGTTCGCGGATCTCGCGGCGGATCGACTCGCGCCGCACGCTCTGACGGAAGACCTTCAGGAAGCCGAGTGTGCCGAGCGCGAGTGTGACCGACATGGAGAAGGAGTCGACCACGTCGAGCTGGAGCTGCTCGGGGGTGACCTTCGCCTCGTCGTCCAGCGGCCGGAAGTAGCTGCCGCCGGAGAACAGGGGCCGCCCGTCCTCGGCGGTGTAGGTGCGCAGATACTGTCCGATCACCCGCAGCAGCAGCTTGGGGATCTCCACCGAGTCGCCCAGGACGGCGAGCGTGGCCAGCACGTCGTCGGCCGTCTCGTCCGGGGTGTCCAGGCGGAAGCCGGGCAGTTCGGAGGCCGGGTACATGAAGCACAGAAGCTGTTCGGCGTCCGAGATGGAGTTCGACCCGTCGCGGCCTCCCCAGTTCCAGACACCGTCCCGGTAGGAGGCGCGCGCGGCCGCCTCCCACAGCTCCAGAAGCTGCTGTCGCGGCTGGATTTTCATCCGTGGCCCTCTCTGCGCTGCGCCGTGCGCGCCCTCTCCGTGCCGCCGCAGCGGAGAAAAGCCCGCTCGTGTGGCCGGGCGGGAACGAGGCCGGGGTCCTCAGACCCTCCCTAGGGGTTTCCTTTTCCGATTCAGGTGGAGACGGAACCACCACAACCCTTATACCATTGGATTCCTGCTCCGTCGCCTGGACCATCCGTGGTATTTCATGCGCCGCCTGGTTGTCGTGATTGCAGAGATACCACAGAGAAAAACAGACATTCATGTCCTAAGTCTGAGAGATATTTGAAATGTCCCAAACTGCGGCTCCAAGGGATATAACGGACTATCGTCCCGCGCAGCCGCGGCCGGCGGCCGGAGCGGAGCTCAGGGGTGGGACGGTCCTCGTGACCGGCGCCGGCATCGACACGGCGCTGCTGGAGCCGCTCGCCCGGCAGGGGCTCACGGTGCGGCGGCCCGCGTCGCCGCTGACCGAGGACCTCCTGGCGCGCGAGCTGCGGGGAGCCGTCGCCTATCTGCACGGGGGCGAGGAGCGGGCGACCGCGCGGGCCCTGCGCAAGGCGCACAAGACGCTGAAGGTCGTGGCCTTCCTCGGCGTGGGCTACGAGAACTTCGTCGACGTGGCGGCGGCCGACCGGCTGGGCATCGCCGTCACGAACACGCGGGGGGCGGCCACCGACGCGGTGGCCACGTTCACGGTCGCCCAGATCGTCAACGCCAACCTGGGCATCCCCCGGCACCTGGGCGAGCGGGTCCCCGGCTGGCAGGGCTCCGACGAGCTGCCCCACGAACTCGCCGCGCGCAAGGTCGGCATCATCGGCATGGGCGCGAACGGCCGGCGGATCGCGGAGATCCTGCGGCGGGGCTTCGGCGTCCGCGTGTCCTACTACAGCCGCACCCGCAAGCCGGAGGTCGAACGGGACCTCGGCATCTCCTACCTGTCCCTGCTCGACCTGGCCGCGAGCAGCGACATCCTCGTGGTCATGGTGCCGGAGACGGGCGAGACGCGGTCGATGGTCGACTCGTCGGTGATCGGCCGGATGCCAGAGGGCGCGATCCTCGTCAACACCGCCCGCCCGGCCATCGTCAGTCCCGGCGCCCTTTACACCGGCCTGGAGAAGGGCCGCGTCAGCATGGCGGTCTTCGATGGCTTCTACGGCCGGGAATGCGAGGAGGCCGGCGAATTGCGGCGGGATTTCCCCGACCGCCTCCTCGTCACCGGGCACATCGCCTCCCACACCGCGGAGGCCATGCACCGCATGGTGCGCCAGGCGGTGAAGTCCATTGAAAATGTGCTGACCCGCGGATCGGACGAGCACGAAGTGGGAACGCGTCCCCGGCCCCGTTTCTGAAAAATCGGCACGCGAAACGGTAGGGCGGCGCGTGGAGGGGGAAACCCATTGGGAAACCCCAAGGGAAACCCCTCCACTCTCCCGGGAAGTGATACGTGGACGGCCATGACCCGATCCCCCGTGTGGGGACGATCACGACGCCCACGGGGGCGCGCGCCCTGGTCGAGGCACTGAGGCTGCACGGCGTCGACACGATCTTCGGCATTCCGGGCACCCACAACCTCGCGATCTACGAGGAGCTCGACCGATCGGGCGTGCGCTGCGTGACACCCCGGCACGAGCAGGGCGCGGGATACGCCGCCGACGGGTATGCCAGGGTGACCGGCAGGCCGGGCGTCGTCGTCACCACCACGGGACCCGGCGTGGTCAACGCGGCCACGGCCCTCGGGCAGGCGTACTCCGACTCCTCCCCGATCCTGCTCGTGTCCCCGGGCGTCCCCACCGGCCATCCCCGCGACGGCCGCGGCTACCTGCACGAGAGCAGGGACCAGTCGCGGGCGATCGACGCGCTGTGCGCCTGGAGCCACCGCGTGACGACCGTGCGGGAGATCCCCGCCGCCGTCGCCCGCGCCTTCGGCCGCTTCGCCGAGGGACGCCCCCGGCCGGTCCACATCGAGATCCCCTTCGACCTGCTCGACCTGCGCGGTCCGGTCAAGACCGTCCCGCCGTACCGGATCACCCGCCGCGAGCCCGATCCGGTGGCCCTCGACGCGGCGGCCGGGCTGCTGCGCACGGCGCGCCGCCCGGGGTTCGTGCTCGGCGGCGGCGCGCAATGCCCGGGTGAGCGGCCCCCGGGCGAGGACGAGCCCCCGGTGGGGCGTCTGGCGATGCGCCTGGCGGAACGGCTCGGCGCACGGGTCGTGACCACGGTCAACGGCAAGGGCGCGGTGCCGGAGAGCCACCCGCTGGCGCTCGGCACCACGCTGCACCTGGCGGCCGTCCGCCGGTGGCTCGCCGCGTGCGACGTCGTGCTGGCCGTGGGCACCGAGCTGGGCCCCGCCGACCTGTGGGACGACACCTTCACCCTCTCCGGCCGCCTCGTGCGCGTCGACATCGACCCGGGGCAGATGCACGGCGACCACGTGGCCGACGTGGCGATCGTCGGGGACGCGGAGCTCGCCCTGCGCGGGCTGGCCGAACGGCTCGACGGGCAGGGCGCCGTGCCGCGTCCCCGCCGGGAACGGGATCCCGGCACCGGCCACGAGGCGGAGCTCGAAGAGCTCACCCGCAGATGGTCGGACCAGCTCGCGGCGCTGCGCCGGGCTCTGCCACCGGAGAGCGTCGTGGTGGGGGACAACTCGATGTGCGTCTACCACGGCGCGCTCGTCGGCATGCCGATGGACCCGCCCGGGCGGTTCCTGTTCCCGACCGGGTTCGGCACACTCGGCTTCGCGCTGCCGGCCGCCATCGGCGCCAAGCTCGGCCGGCCCCAGCTCCCCGTGGTGGCGCTGGCGGGCGACGGGGCGTTCCAGTTCAGCCTGCAGGAGCTGGCGACGGCGGTGGAGCTGGAGCTGAGCCTGCCGGTCGTCGTCTTCGCGAACGGCGGCTTCGGGGAGATCCGCGAGGAGATGCGGGAGCGGGGCATGCGGCCGGTCGCCGTGGACCTGCATGCGCCGGACTTCCCCGCACTCGCCGTCGCGTACGGCGCGCGGGGCCATTCCGTCAAGACGCCGGGGGAGCTGGAGGAGGCGGTCGCCGAGGCCCTGCGCGTCCCGGTGCCCACGGTGATCGTCGTGCCCGAGGACGACTGACCGGCCCGTCAGCGGGCGGGCGCGAGCGGGAGCCGGAGCACGAAGCGGGCACCCTGGTCGCTGTCCTCGAGCGTGAGCGTCCCCCCGTGCGTCTGGGCGATCTGGCGGGCGATGGACAGCCCGAGCCCGGTGCCGCCGGCGTCCTTGGACCGGCCGGCGTCGAGCCGGGTGAAGCGCTGGAAGACGAGCTCGCGCTTGTCGGGCGAGATGCCCGCGCCGTCGTCGAGCACCTCAAGCATGCCCTTGCCGTCCTCGCGCCGCACGGTGACCGTGAGCCTGGACACCGCGTGCCGCTCGCCGTTGTCGAGGAGGTTGTTGAGCAGGCGCGCCAGGGCCAACCGGTCACCGACGACGACCACGCCGGGCGTCAGGTGCCGGACCACCTCCACCTTGCGCGACCTGCGGTCGAGCTCACGGGCGGCGAGGCCGCCGAGGTCGGTGGGCTCGCAGCGGGGCGGCGCGCCGGCGTCTAGCCGGGCGAGCTGGAGCATGTCGGTCACGAGCGCCTGCAGGCGGTCGCAGCTGCTCAGCAGGGCACGCCCGGTGGCCGGCCAGTCCGCGTCGTCGCTGTGCAGCAACGCCTCCTCGATCTCCGTACGCATCGCGGTCAGCGGGCTGCGCAGGTCGTGCGAGGCATCGGAGGCGAAGCGCCGCTGCCGCTCGACGGCCGCCTCCGCCCGGTCCAGGGTCTGGTTGGCGGTCTGGGCGAGCCGCCGGATCTCGTCGTGATACTTCGGCACCGGAACGCGCTGACTCAGGTCGGTCGCGGTGATCCTGGCGAGCTTGCTCGTGATCGCCTCCACCGGGCCGAGCGCCTTGCGCACCGTCTGGTACGTGCCGAGCGCGGTGAGCGCGACCAGCAGGAGCGAACCGCCGAGGAGCGCCCCGAGCAGCGGGCCGCTGACGTACCACGGCACGGTGTCGTCGGCCGCGTAGATCGTCCACAGTCCGCCGGTGTTGTGGAAGCGGAACGCGACGATGATCATGCACCGGTCCGGGAACGCCGGTGAGGCGCACAGCATCTTGCTCGTCTCCGGAGTCGTCAGCTCCGGCCGGAACGCGGCCATGCGCGGGCGGCCGGTCAGGGTGTCGCTGACGGAGACGATCCGGCCGCGGTAATCGATCACCTGTACGCCGGCGACGCCCTGATCAAGCAGCACCGGAGGCAGTCGATCGCGTTTGGCCTGGTAGGCGAGGCGTACGGCGTTGGTGGTGATTTCGTCAATCTTGTAGCGTTCGGCGGTTCCGTGCAGCACGCCGAAGACCAGCAGCACGGCAACGGTGCACAGCAGCGCCATCACCGCGCTCGCCAGCACCGTCAAGCGGATCCGCACCGAGGATCCTCGCCACCTGCTCATCTGATTCCCCCCGGTAATCAGATGATCCATGAGGCCCGTGGCCCCGCCCGGTGTCCCCACCCGGCTCACCTGGCACGTTACCTCTGCCGGAGATCGCCGCCGTGGCCGGGACGCCGCTGTCCGATCCCTACCCAGTCCGGCCGCTTACACAGCGCCCGGTCACGCGACACGTCTCACCGCGCCCGTCTCACAGCGCCTGTCCCCCGCGCCCGTCTCACCGCGGTGAGCTCACCCCGGCTGTCTCATCCGGGGGAGTGCCGCTCGACGACGTAGCAGCCGTTGGCGAAGCCCGTCACCGGTCGGCCCCGCGCCATCAGCCCGCCCAGCACGTCGCGTACGGCGTGCCGCCAGGCCTTGGCCGTCTCCGGGGCGGTGCGGCGCAGGGTCTCCATGTCCGCGGGCACGGCGACGAGCACGGCCGGGGCGTCCGCGGGCAGGGCCACCGGCAGCCCGTCCCGCTCGGTGAGCACGGCAACCGCGCCGTCCGCACCCGCGGGCCGGTGCGGCAGGCCGTCGCACGCCCGCACCACCCGCGGGTCGTCCAGCCGCCACACCGCGAGGACCCGGTCGGACTCGTCGCCGGCGTTGACCGCGTCGCGCATCGGACCGTAGAAGTCGGGCAGGTACTCCTCCGGCAGGGCGGCCAGCTTGGCCAGGTTGAAGTGGGCGTTGCGGCGCACGAGAGGATCGAAGGTCCAGGTGATCCGGCTCAGCCCGCGTTCCAGGGCCCAGGCCCGCTGGTGCAGCTTGAGCGCGAACCCGGCGCCGGGCCGTACGGCGCCGGTCACGTGCGAGTGCAGCGCCTGCCCCGCGGGCGCGGCGAGGAAGGCGACCGCGGCACCGACGAGTTCCCGGCCGTCGAACGCCCCGGACACGTATCCGCCCGCGTGCGACAGCGCCCGCATCAGCTCCGCCGTGATCGGCGGGTTCCACGGCTCCGGCCGCCAGATGCCGTCGAACAGCCGGACCACCCGCTCGAACTCGGCGATCGTGCGCAGCTCGGCGACTCGCAGGCCGCGCCGCTCGGCCGCCCCGGCCGCCTGGTCCCAGGCGGCGGCGGGGCCGCAGGGGTTCACGCGGCATCCCCGGCGGTCCGTCTCATGTCCCGCCGTGCGGGATGGGCGCCGCCGGTGATCGGCCCGCCCGACAGCACGTACTCGGCCAGCGCCGCGACCAGGCGGGCGCGGACCGGCATCTCGGCGACCAGGACGTGCTCGTCCGCGGCGTGCGCGCCGCCGCCCACCGCGCCGAGGCCGTCGAGTGTCGGGCAGCCGGCGCCCGCGGTGAAGTTGCCGTCCGAGCCGCCGCCGACCGACGCCCCGCGCAGCGGCGCCATGCCCAGCTCGGCGGCGAGCCGTACGGCGACCTCGAAGAGCCCCGCGGAGGCGGCGGGGTCGAGGGGCGGGCGGTTCGGCCCGCCGCGCAGCTCCAGCCGGACGCCCGGAGTGCGCGGGGCCAGCGCGCGCATCAGCTCGTCCACCCGGCGCTGCGCCGCCCGGTCCGGCACGCGGACGTCGACCGCCACCCGGCCCAGGGCCGGCACCGTGTTGGTGCTCGTCCCCGCCGTCAGCATGGTGGGGGTCACCGACGTCGCCCCCGCCCTGGACGACGAGTCGACCTGGGCCGCGACGCCCGCGATGGCCAGCACCTGGTGGGCCAGCTCGACGCCGGCGTTGGCCCCCAGCTCGGGTTCGAGACCGGCGTGCGCGGCCCGGCCGTGCACGGTCAGCTCATACCGCGAGATGCCCTTGCGCGCCGTCTTCAGCGCGCCGGCGTCCGCGCTGGCCTCCAGCACGAACGCGGCGGCGCACCGCGACGCGATCGACTCGATCAGCGGGCGGGAGGTCGGCGAGCCGAGCTCCTCGTCCCCGACGACGAGCACGGTCAGCCCGTCGGGGGACGGCAGCGAGGCGACCGCGTGGAAGAGCTGCACGAGGCCGGCCTTCATGTCGAACACGCCCGGGCCCCGCGCCACCCCGTCCCGCACCGACCACGGGTGCTCGCGCAGCGTGCCGACCGGCCAGACCGTGTCGTGGTGGCCCAGCAGCAGGACCCGCGGCGGGCCGAACGACCAGCGCAGGTGGGTCACCCCGCCGACGACCAGGGTCTCCGGCTCGGCCCCCAGCAGCCTGCGGCCCAGCGCCCCGACGACGCGGGCGCTGCGCGCCACCGCCTCGTGGTCGGTGGAGTACGACTCGCAGAGCACCAGCTCCTCGAGGTCGGCCAGCATGGCCTCCAGATTCACCGCCGGGGCCGTTCCGGCTCAGGCCGTTCCCGGGCGGGCCCTTCATGCGCGGGCCTTTCATGAGCGGGGCGGCCCAGCTCTGCCCGGAACAGGCGCATCACGTTGGCGCCCAGGATCTTCTGGATCTCCTCCTCGGAGAAGCCCCGCTTGACCAGCGCGTCGGTCACCAGCGGCAGGCCACGCGGGCCCTCCAGCCCGGGAATGGCGGCGTTCGAGTCGATCCCGGAGTAGCTGAAGCCCTCGCAGCACGGCGGAGTGAGGTCCTCGTTCACCTCGCGCATGAAGTCGGGGCCGAGGCCCACGTGGTCGATGCCGGCGACGCCCGCGACGTGCTCGATGTGGTCCACGAGGTGGTCGATCGTGGCCGAGCGGGCGTCCTCGGTGAGGAACGCGGCGAGGAAGTTCACGCAGACGACGCCGCCGCCCGCGGCGACGCCTCTGAGCTGCTCGTCGGTGAGGTTCCTGTGGTGGTCGCGCAGGGCGCGGGCGGAGGAGTGGGTCGCGATGACGGGCCGGGTCGCGATCTCCAGCACGTGCGCGACTCCCGTGGCGCCGAGGTGCGAGATGTCGAAGAGCATGCCGAGCCGCTCCATCTCGCGCAGCGCCTCGACGCCGTGGCTGGTGAGCCTGGAGCCGGTGCCGTCCTGGCCGCTGCCGTCGGCGAGAGCCGTACGGCCCCAGTGGGCGATCGAGGCGACGCGGACCCCGAGGCGGTGCAGGGCCGGGATCAGCTCGACGCTCTCGTCGATCCCCGGCATGCTCTCCAGGGCCGGCACGAGGGCGATCCTGCCGAGGGCGAGGGCCTCGTCGATCTGCCGCCCGTCGTGGCACAGCGCCACCGCGTCGGGGTTGCCCTCGGCCAGCACGTGGGCGCACTCGATCATCCGCAGGGTCTGGCGCAGCGCGCCCTCCGGGCGGAACTGGCTCTCCACGAACACGGGCAGCACCTGCACGTCGACCCCGCCCTCGACGAGCTGGGGGAGCCACCGCTCGCGGAAGAACGAGGCCCACATCGCGGGCGGCCGGGCGGAGACGGCCATGAGCAGGTCGTTGTGGGTGTCGGCGACCACGGACCTGACGTGCAGGCTCTGCTGGTCAACGGGCATGGTGTCGACGGGCACGCTGGGGATCCTTCCTGACGGCGGGGTCAATGGGGACGTTACTCTTCCCGGGTCGTTCCGCCAGCAGGCTGTAGTGTGCGCGGGTGGAATCGATCTCCTGCACCCTCGCCGAGGTGGTCGAGTGCCTGGAGGCGCTGTACGACCCCTCGTGGGCCGAGTCCTGGGACGCGGTGGGCCTCGTCTGCGGCGACCCGGAGCAGGCCGCACGGAAGGTCCTGTTCGCGGTCGACCCGGTCGCCGTGGTCGTGGACGAGGCACTCGGCTGGGGGGCCGACCTCGTCGTGACCCACCACCCGCTCTATCTGCGCGGCACCACGAGCGTCGCCGCCACCACCTTCAAGGGCCGGGTCGTGCACCGGCTCATCCGCGGCGGCGCCGCGCTCTACGCCGCGCACACCAACGCCGACGTCGCCGACCCGGGGGTCTCCGACGCGCTCGCGCGGGCCGTCGGCCTGACCGGGGACCTGCGGCCCCTCCAACCCTCCGCTGCCGACCCGCGGCGCGGGCTCGGCCGGATCGGGGACCTGCCCGCCCCGATGCCACTGCGGGAGTTCGCGGCGCTGGCCGCCTCGGGCCTGCCCCGTACGGCGGGGCCGCTGCGGGTCGCGGGGGATCCCGGCAGGCCGGTGCGGACCGTCGCCGTCTGCGGCGGCGCGGGCGACTCCCTGCTGGGCACGGCCAGGGCCGCGGGCGTGGACGTCTTCCTCACGGCCGATCTGCGGCACCATCCGGCGAGCGAGCACATGGAGGCGGACGGGCCGGCGCTCGTCGACGCCTCCCACTGGGCCACCGAATGGCCGTGGCTGGCGGACGCCGCCCGGCGGCTGACGTCAGCGTTGGCGGCCAGGGGCATTACTGTTGAGGCGCGCGTCTCAGACGCCGTCACGGACGCCTGGACGGCGACGACCACCGACTTGGACCCCCGAGCATCTTGAGGGATTTGGGATGAAGGCCGCACCTGAAGCACAGAAGCGTCTGCTCGATCTCGCTGAGCTCGACACCGGGCTCGACCGGTTGCGGCACCGCCGGCGCAGCCTGCCGGAGCTCGCCGAGATCGACGAGCTGTCCAAGAGGCTGGCCCAGGTCTCCACGCAGATCATCGCCGCCGAGACCGAGGCCGGCGACCTCGCCCGCGACCAGGCCAAGGCCGAGTCGGACGTGGACGCCGTACGCGTCCGGGTCGAGCGCGACCAGAAGCGCCTCGACTCCGGGCAGGTCTCCTCGCCCAAGGATCTGGCGAGCCTCCAGTCCGAGCTCGTCTCGCTGCGGCGCAGGCAGTCGGACCTGGAGGAAGTCGTGCTGGAGATCATGGAGCGCCGGGAGGCGGCCGACGCCCGGGTCACCACGCTCAAGGCAGAGCGTGAAGAGGTGACCGGCACGCTGCGCGCCGCCGAGGACCGCAGGGACGCGGCGTTCGCCCAGATCGACAAGGAGTCCGGCGAGCTGACCTCCGGCCGGTCCGCGATCACCGCCGACGTTCCCGCCGACCTGCTCGGGCTGTACGAGAAGATGCGCGAGCAGAGCGGCGTCGGCGCCGCCATGCTGCACGGCGGCCGCTGCCTCGGCTGCCGCACGAGCCTGTCGATCGCCGACCTCAACCGGATCCGGGCCGCCGCGCACGACGAGGTGGTCCGCTGCGAGGAGTGCCGCCGGATCCTGGTGCGTACGGCCGAGTCCGGTCTGTGACGGTCGCGATGGGTGCCACGGGGGGCTTCATCGTCGAGGCCGACGGCGGGTCGCGGGGCAACCCGGGCCCGGCCGGGTACGGCGCGGTGGTCAAGGACGACGCCGGGCGGGTGCTCGCCGAGGCGGCCGAGTCGATCGGCACCGCGACCAACAACGTGGCCGAATACCGCGGCCTGATCGCCGGGCTCCGGGCGCTGCTCGCGCTCGGCGCCGAGGGCGGGCAGGTCGAGGTGCGGATGGACTCCAAGCTGGTCATCGAGCAGATGGCCGGCCGGTGGAAGGTCAAGCACGAGGGCCTGCGGCCGCTCGCCCTGGAGGCGGCGGGCCTGGCCCGGCGGTTCCGGGTCACCTGGACGTGGATTCCGCGCGAGCGCAACAGCCACGCCGACCGGCTCGCCAACGAGGCGATGGACGCGGCGGCCCGCGGGGAGACCTGGCAGGCGAGCGAGATCACCTCGGCGCCGGAGTCCGCCCCGGTCGTCGAGCCCGGCGCCGAGCCGCCCAACACCGACGCGCCCACGCTGTTCGACGAGCCCTCCGCCGCCCCTGCTCCGGCCGCCCCTGCTCCTGTGGGCTCGGCTCCGGCCGCCGCCGACGGGCGCTCGGGGACTTCCGGCGCGCCCGGTGTGCGGACCGCCGACGGGGACGCGGGCACGGCGGCCGGAACCGCCACGTCCCACGACAGGCGCGGGCACGGATGGATGCCGCGGGCCACCCGTGTCGCCACGTCGCTGCTCCTGCTCAGGCACGGGCAGACGCCGCTGTCGGTGGAGAAGCGGTTCTCCGGGCTGGGCGACCCGTCGCTCACCCCCACCGGCCTCGCGCAGGCCGAGGCCGCCGCCCTGCGCCTGTCGCGGCAGCCGTACGAGGTCGAGGTGATCGTCGCCTCCCCGCTCGCGCGCGCCCGGCAGACGGCGGAGGCGGTCGCCGCCCGGACGGGCCTGACGGTGCTGGTCGACGACGACCTCCGCGAGACCGACTTCGGCGACTGGGAGGGGCACACGTTCGCGGAGATCCAGCAGCGCTGGCCCCGCGAACTGGCGGCCTGGCTGGCCGACCCCGACACGGCGCCGCCCGGCGGGGAGAGCTTCGCGTCGACCGCCCGGAGGGTCGAGCAGGCGAGGGACCGCATCGTGAAGGCCCACGAAGGCCGCAGCGTCGTCGTGGTCTCCCACGTGACCCCGATCAAGATGCTGGTCCGCTTCGCGCTGGGCGCTCCGCCGGAGGCCCTCTATCGGATGCACCTCGACCTGGCCTGCCTGTCGGCGATCGACTACTACGCCGACGGGCCCGCCGTCGTACGGGCGCTCAACGACACCGCCCACCTCTCCTGACGCCGTCCCTCCCAGGGGACGAACCGCCGCGGGATCGCACGCGCAGCCGTGCCCCCGCGGCGTCGGCGTTTTCCGGCCCGGACGAGGCGTCGCCGTACGCCGGGGTGCTTGTACCCGTCAGTTGAGAGTTTCACCGTGAAAACCTGGTGGTCTGCCAGACAAGTCTCCACGTGGAAGTTCAACGATACCGTTGAAGGTATGGATATCGGCATCAAGGACGCCGTCCAGGCCGTCGAGGCCGCCTCCGTCATGAGGCTGCTCCGGGGCCGGCCACGGCTGCTCGCCCTGGGCGAGCCCACCCATGGCGAAGACCTCCTGCTCGACGTGCGCAACGCGCTCTTCCGGCGGCTCGTCGAGCAGGAGGGCTACCGGACGATCGGCATCGAGAGCGACTGCCTGATGGGCCTGGTCGTGGACGACTACGTCACCTCGGGCACGGGCAGCCTCGACGAGGTCATGAAACGCGGCTTCAGCCACGGATGGGGCGCGTCCGCGGCCAACCGCAAGCTCGTGCGCTGGATGCGCGCGTACAACGAGGGACGCCCCGCGTCCGAGCAGGTGCGCTTCGCCGGTCTCGACGGCCCGCTGGAGATCAGCCACGCCGCGAGCCCCCGGCAGGCACTGACCGCCCTCCACGGCTACCTCGCGGCCGGGGTGGACGCGGACCTGCTTCCCTGCGACGCGGAGACGCTCGACCGCCTGCTCGGCGCAGACGACCGCTGGGCCAATCCCGCCACGATGATGGACCCGTCCCAGTCCGTGGGGCGGTCGGCCGAGGCCAGGCAGCTCCTGCTGCTCGCCGACGACCTCGTGGCGCTGCTCGAGGCGGAGACGCCGCAGCTGATCGCGGGCTCCTCGCGGGACGGCTGGGACCGGGCCCGCCTGTACGGGCGTGCCGCCACCGGCCTGCTCCGCTATCACCAGTGGATGGCCGACACCTCACCGGGCCGCATGCCGCGGCTGCTGGGCCTGCGGAGTTCGATGATCGCCGCCAATATCCTCGCCGTCGCCGAGCGGGGCCCGGCGCTGCTCCACGGCCACAACGCGCATTTCCAGCGGGACAAGAGCACGATGCGGATGGGCGACGTCCCGTTCGAGTGGTGGAGCTCCGGCGCGATCGTGCGCGCGCAGGTGGGTGAGGAATTCGCCTTCCTGGCCACGGCCCTCGGCACGATCCGGCACCGGGGAGTGGACGCCCCGCCCCCGGACACCCTCGAAGGGCTCCTCTACGCGCTCCCCGAGGACCGCCACGTCGTCGATGCCCGCCGCCTGGCCGCCGTCCTCGGCGACGCCCGGCCCGCCCTCCGGGTGTCCCCCTGGTTCGGGTACGCCCCGCTGGACCCGGCGCACCTCGCCGCGTACGACGGGATCGTGTTCGTCAAGGACGTCACACCGAGCTAGGTCGTGTGGTGAGGAAGCCCCTCGCGGGGCAGGACGACGCGGAAGGCCGCCCCGGCGCCGGGCCGCGTCCGCAGCTCCACCCGGCCCCCGTGCGCCGTGACGATCGACCGGACGATGGCCAGCCCCAGCCCGGCCCCTCCGGCGCCGCTGCGGCTGCGTGAGCCGTCCACCCGATAGAAGCGGTCGAACACCCGGGCGGCCTCCTCCGCGGGCATCCCCGGCCCCTCGTCGGCGATCACGAGGACGCCGTCGTCTCCGGCCGTGCCGACTCCGACCCGCACCGGCGTGCCCGGCGGAGTGTGGGCGACGGCGTTGCCCACCAGGTTGGAGACCACCTGCCGCAGCCGCGCCTCGTCCCCGAGCACCGGCGCCTCGCCCGGCGGCCCGCCGTCCGGCCCGGTCAGTGTGACTTCCCGTCCGGGGTCGAGCGCGCGCAGGTCGTTGTGGGCGTCGGCGGCGAGCGTGCGCAGGTCCATGGGCGCGAGGTCCATGGGCAGGGCCTTGTCGCTCTCGTCCAGGCGGGCCAGCAGGAGCAGGTCCTCCACGAGCCGGACCAGGCGTCCCGCCTCGCTCTCGATCCGATCGAGGGCGAGTCCGGCTTCGGGCAGCCCGCCCATCCGGTGCAGTTCCGCGAACCCCTTGATGCCGAACAGCGGGGTGCGCAACTCGTGACTGACGTCCGCGACGAAGCGGCGCATCCGTGCCTGCGCCCGTTCCCGCGCGGCGAAGGCCGCCTCCAGCTGGCCGAGCATGACGTTCAGGGCGGCCGCCAGCCGGCCGACCTCGGTGCGGGGCGCGGCCAGCGCCGGGACGCGCCGGGACAGGTCGCCCCCGGCGATGGCCGCCGCGGTCTCCTCGATCTTCCGCAGTGGCCGCAAGCCGCGCCGGACGGCGAACCACCCGATGACGGCGAGCGACGTCAGGAGCGCCGCCGCGGTCGCCGCGCAGACCATCGTCAGGCGGCCGACGGTCGACCTGACCCCGCCGAGCGACGCCGCCACGACGACGCTGCCCCGGCTCGTCGCGGGGGCCGACCCCGTCGCAGGGGCGGGCCCCGGGACGGCGACGACCCGCCACCTGCCGTCGGAGCCGGTCGCGTCGAACGGCCGCCCGCCCAGCCGCCCAACCGCGGTGGTGTCGAGCCGGGGCAGCGCCGGGCCCCGATCCCGCGGCCCGTCCCGCAGCCACCGGTCGCTCTTCTGCTCGACGCCGCCGTCCGCACTCAGATAGGCGACGTACACCTGGTCGATCAGGTCCATGCCGGGCACCGCGGTGAGCGACTGCGTGCTCAGCCGGTCGGACGGCAAGGCGGTCAGCCGGGCCGGGATCCGCGACAGCACCGCCGCCATCGCCGTGAGCTGCTGGTCCACGCGTCCTATGAGGTGGGCCCGCAGCGTGGCGACCGCGACCGCGCCGCTGACGGTCAGGCCGGCCGTGAGCAGGGCCATGGTGGTCAGCAGGAGCCGCCCGCGCAGCGACAGGCCGGTGGCCCACGGGCGCGACCCCGAACGCTCCCGTGTCCCGGACGGCGTCGTGGTCACGGCCGCGGCCCGCGCAGGACGTAGCCCACGCCGTGCATGGTGTGGATGAGCTTGGGCCCGGACGTGTCGATCTTGCGGCGCACGTAGCTCACGTACGTGTCCACGATGCTGGAGTCGCCGGCGAAGTCGTACCGCCAGACGTGCTCCAGGATCTGGGCCTTGGACACCACCCTCCCCGCGTTGAGCACCAGGTAGTGGAGCAGCCGGAACTCGGTCGGCGACAGCTGTACGGGGACGCCCGCCCGGATCACCTGATGGCCTTCCGGGTCGACTTCGAGGTCGGCCACCCGCAGCGTGCGGTCCTCGGGGGCGGCCCTGGCCCGCCTGAGCACGGCCTCGATCCGGGCGAGCAGTTCCTCCAGGTCGAACGGCTTGGTGACGTAGTCGTCGCCGCCCAGACGCAGACCGTTGATCTTGTCCTGCGTGGTGTCGCGCGCGGTCAGGAACAGCACCGGCACCTGACCGGGACGGCCGCCGGACAGCGGGCGGGGAAGCTCCCGGAGACGGCGGACGACCTCGAAGCCATCCATTCCGGGCAGCATGACGTCGAGGAGCACGAGGTCCGGCGGCGTGGTCCGGGCGTTCTCCAGGGCCTGCGCCCCGGTCGCGGCCGAGGTCACCGCGTATCCCGCGAAGCGCAGTGTGGCCGCCAGCAGTTCCCGCACCACGGGTTCGTCGTCGACCACCAGCAGGTGCCGCCCCTCCACCCGGGCCTCCCTTCTGCCGATCACCGGAAGATTAGGCACGCGGTGTTAAGCCCGCCGTACAGGACGGCGTGCGACGAGCTCCCGCACGCGGCCGGCGGTCTCACGTCACGCGTCCCGCCGGCGGAAGACGGCGACGGCGGCGCAGAGCAGGACGAGCACGGTGGCGGCGAGCACGCCGGCGCCTGCGAGCGGCGCGAGCAGCTCGGTGCCGGGATGGACCACGAAGATCCGGGCGCCCGCCGCGCTCGGCCACCAGGTGACGATCCACTCGGCCACCGGCTTCGGGAACAGACTCGCCGTGCCGGGCAGGATCAGAAGGAACGTCCCGAGCGAGACGGCCCCCGCCGACCTGCGCAGCAGGAACCCGAGCGCCATCCCGTAGAGCCCGATCAGGCCGGTGAACAGGCCCGCGCCCAGCAGCGCCCCGGGCACTCCGGGATCATCGAGCCCCGCACTCGGCACGCCCCGCGCCGCCAGAGCCGCCTGGCTGAGCGTGAACGACAGGAGCGCCAGCGGCGGCCCGGCGAGGAGCGTGGTCAGCGCGACGACGGCCCCCTTGCCGAGGAGGAGCAGCCCGCGTCCCGGCACGGCGGTGATGCTGACCGGCATCGTTCCCGCGGCGTACTCGCTGGTCACGGCCAGCACGCCGACCGCGCTCACGAGCACCCCCACCAGCACGAGAGCGCGGAAGGCCGTCTCGGTGGGGTCGAAGGCCGCCCGGTCGGCGGCCGACGCGTTGAAGTACTCGCGTGCGGCCGCCGTGCCGAACAGGTAGCCGTACGAACCGGCAGTGACCACGGCCCCGGCCAGGCAGCCGAGCATGGCCCGGACGCTGCGGAACTTCACCCACTCCGAGCGCAGCACGCCGTACGCATTCATGAGGCGCCCCCGGCGGCACTCGCGGCGAACTCGACGCTGTCGCCGGTCAGCTCCAGATAGGCGTCCTCCAGGGACGCCCGCCGGGGCGTGAGTTCGTGCAGGACGATTCCGTGCGCGCCGGCGAGACCGCCGACCTCGGCACCGGACATTCCGGTCACCATCAGGCCGCCGTCGGCGCCGGGCCGTACGGCCGCGCCGGACTCCCGGAGCAGCGAGGCGAGCCGCTGCGCATCGGGGGTGCGCACGAGCACCCCCTGCCGCGCGGCCGACCGGACGAACGCCTCCAGCCCGGTATCGGCGATCAGCCGCCCGCGGCCGATGACGACGAGGTGGTCGGCGGTGAGGGCCATCTCGCTCATCAGATGGCTGGACAGCAGGACGGTTCTGCCCTCGGCGGCCAGGCCCCGCGTCAGCGTGCGGATCCAGCGGATGCCTTCGGGATCCAGCCCGTTGACGGGTTCGTCGAGCAGGACCACCGGGGGATCGCCGAGCAGCGCCACCGCGATGCCGAGCCGCTGCTTCATCCCCAGCGAGAACCCGCCGGGCCGGCGGCCCGTCACATCGGCCAGGCCCACGAGGCCGAGCACCTCCTCGACCCGGCGCCGTCCGATGCCGTTGGCGTACGCCAGGAAGAGCAGGTGGTCGAACGCGGTCCTGCGCGGGTGCATGGCCTGCGCGTCGAGCAGCGCGCCCACCTCCCGCAGGGGTACGGGCAGGTCGGCATAGCGCCGCCCGCCGATCGTCGCGCTGCCGCTCGTCGGCCTGTCGAGCCCGAGGATCATCCGCATCGTGCTCGTCTTGCCCGCGCCGTTCGGCCCGAGGAACCCGGTGACGACGCCCGGCCGTACGTCGAAGCTGAGGCCGTCCACGACGGCGACGTCGCCGTACTTCTTGGTCAGCTGCCGCAACTCAATCATGGGACGCAGGCTCGCTCACCGGACTGCGTGACCTCTGAGAGGATCTGTGCGGTTTCTGTGAGCGGTTCGCCCCCGACCTGGGCCGGTGTCGTCCTGCGCTGCGGTCCGGCGGGAGAACTCAGAGAGTCTTCACATGATCCCCGGTCGGTCCGGGGAATGATTCTGGAGCCGCTAGGCTTACCTTCACGGTGGACGAGCCGGCCGGGCGGCCGCGTCAGGGCCTCACGGCCCTGCCGAGGAAGGTCCGGGCTCCACAGGGCAGGGTGGTCGGTAACGCCGACCCGGGGTGACCCGCGGGACAGTGCCACAGAAAACAGACCGCCCCCTTCGCGGGGGTAAGGGTGAAACGGTGGTGTAAGAGACCACCAGCGCCCACGGTGACGTGGGCGGCTCGGTAAACCCCACCCGGAGCAAGGTCAAGAAGGGACGTTCTCCGGAACGTCCCGCGCGTGACGTTCGAGGGCTGCCCGCCCGAGCCGCGCGGGTAGACCGCTTGAGGCCGCCGGCAACGGCGGTCCTAGATGGATGGCCGCCGGTCAGCCTCACGGCTGATCACAGAACCCGGCCTACAGGCCGGCTCGTCCACCTTCCGCCCCTCCGAGCCGGGCCGATGCCCGGATCACCCCTCCTCGGGGCAAATCGCAGCGGAACGGAACGCCGGATCGAGCGCCTTCCGAGCCTGCTCGGAGGCTTCCGGCGCGAGATGCACTCCCTGCGCCGGGAGAGCGAACCATGCCCAGGCGGCGATGCGGCTGAAGGAAAGGCCATCGGCCCTTCCTGAACCGCTCTGAGGGAGTCGCGGCATGGGCGCGAGCGAACCTTCCTACCTGTCCTGCTGCCGACGCGCCATCTCGGTGATCCAGACGGGCGCGAACGGAGACGTGCAGCCAGGAGGAGTCGGGTAGTCCTTGAGCACCTCCAGGCGCTCACCGATGTCGATCGCGCGGGCGCGGTGCTCGGCGTGATCGATCCCGATCTGCGCCAGGCAGTGATTCATCGCCCATTGCAGGCGATCCGGGGCGTCTTTCATCTTCGCCTCGATGACGTCGAGCAGTCCTGCGAGGTCGAGGCCCTCAGGCTTCTTCGCCACCCGTTCGGTGGTGAGCGCCCAGCCGGCACTCGCGACCACCGGATCCGGATCGGCGGACCAGGCCAGGCGCAGCTCTTCCGAGTGCGGGTTCTTCTTCACCACGTAGTTCACGAGCCAGTCGTGCACCTTCGGTGTGCGCGCCTCGCGCACCATGGTGTTCAATTCGTCGCGCTCGAACGCCTTCGGGCGGCAGATCAGGATCGCCAGCAGTTTCGCCGCGGTGTCGTCCGTCTCCCAGAGCCGGCGCGCGAGTTCCTGCTGCGTCTTCAGCCGCTTTGCGAGGGCGCGCAGCCTGCCGAGGTTCACACCGTGATCGTCACCGTGTTTCTCATTAACCTTGCGGGTCTTCGGGTCCTCGAACCCGGCCAGCTCGGCCATCACCTCGGCCACCGTCGTCTCGGCCACCTCAGCCTCCTGTCCACCGCGTGCGGGATTCAGCCTACGAGCACTCGCATCGCCCACACGAGAGCGCCGGCAGCAGATTCACAAGCCGTCAGGCGATGGCGCGGCCTGCTGGAATGCGCCCGCCGTCCCGATAATCCATTCGCGTGACGGGCCCGCGGGCGCCTAGCGTTGACCCCTCCACGGGCGCGGAGGACATGCCCTGCCCGTGGCTTCCTATCAGGAAATGGAGGTGCGGAGCGGAATGACCTGTCATCTTGTCGCGCTCTGCTTCGATGCGCACGACCCGCTCCGTCTCTCGCGCTTCTGGGCCGGCGTCCTGGGCTGGGAGACGACCGACGACCCCCAGGACGGCATCACGCTCCTGCCGAGCGATGACACCGGGTTCCGGCTCCGATTCGTTCCAAGCCGGGAGCAGAAGACCGGGCAGAACCAGATGCACTTCGATCTGACGAGCACGTCCCTTGAGGACCAGCAGCAGACGGTGGCGAGGGCGCTCGAACTCGGCGCCCGGCACATCGACATCGGCCAACGCCCGGACGAGGATCACGTCGTGCTCGCCGACCCTGAGGGCAACGAGTTCTGCGTCATCGGGCCGGACAACCAATTCCTCGCCGACTGCGGATTCATCGGAGCGCTGGCGTGCGACGGTTCGCAGGAGGCCGGGTACTTCTGGAGCAAGGCACTGGGCTGGCCGTTGGTCTGGGATCAGGATCAGGAGACCGCTATCCGCTCGCCGCACGGCGGGCCGAAGATCACCTGGGGTGGTCCGCCGCTCATGCCGAAGACCGGGAAGGAGCGGCTGCATTTCGACCTCGCTCCACCCGCCGACGGCGACCGCCAGGCGGAGGTCGACCGTCTCATCTCCCTCGGGGCGACGCGCGTCGACATCGGTCAGGGTGAGGTCGACTGGGTGGTGATGGCCGATCCCGACGGCCACGAGTTCTGTGTGCGGACCCCGCGATAGCGCGAGACCGGCGCCCGGGTCCCTTCAGTTCCATGCGGGAAAAATAGGTACGAGCGTCGCCGGATTCGCTGCAAAGCTGAGCGCGTGAACGATACGCACACCGTGGTCCTTGTCGAGGGAATGAGCGACAAATCGGCCATCGAGGCGCTGGCCGAGCGCCGGGGCCGGAACCTCGCCGCCGAAGGCATCGACGTTGTCGCGATGGGCGGCGCCACGAACATCGGGGCGTACATCGGCAAGTTCGGCCTCCCGGGTCTCGAACTCCGGTTGGCCGGTCTGTGCGACGCGGGTGAAGAAGGCGCCTTCCGGAAGGGGCTTGAGCGCGCCGGCTTCGGATCCGCTCTCACGAGAAGCGATCTGGAGGCGCTCGGATTCTTCGTGTGCGTGGCCGACCTGGAAGACGAGCTGATCCGCGCCCTCGGCACGGCCACGGTTGAACGCGTCGTCGATGCCGAGGGCGAGCTCGGCTCGTTTCGCACGCTGCAGAAGCAGCCCAACTGGCGCGGGCGCAGCACCCACGACCAGCTGCGCCGATTCATGGGAGCAGGCAGCGGCCGCAAGATCCGCTACGCGGGCCCGCTCGTCGCGGCGTTGGAGCCCGATCGTGTGCCCCGGCCGCTGGACGGGTTGCTGGCCCACCTATGAGGCTCCTCACCAATTTCCGCTCTGTACGGGACGGCGGGGAAATCCGAGCGTTTACGGCTAGCCCGGAAGGAACACGGGTCCCTTGCCCCACAGCGAGTGCCATATCAGCGCCAGCGCCAAGAAAACGCCTCCTCCGATCCCGGCGCCCAGTAAGAGAGTCACCGCGACCAGCTTCATCAGCGCGTACGGAGAGCGCCGAGTTGAGCGTCGGGAAAACGACATACCGAGAATCCTTTGTCACCGGTCCCGGCGGGTCAATCCCGTTCATGGAGAGATCCGATTGCGGTTCGGGGCCTACTATTATCCCCGATCCCGCCGGACTGGGCTTCGGTATCGATGCTCGCGCCCCACCACTCGGCTGGAGGCGGGGGAGTGGTCACGGGGTCTCGCCGACGACGTCCGGTATTTTTCCGGAGACCTGGGACAGGGATAAGGGATAGGAAAACACCGAGGAACGAGGCGGTGATTTTAGCCGGCCATGGGAATCGTCACGGACGGGTCAGGGAATCTCGGAGACGTGACATCGCTCCGCTACCTCCGTGATTGTCTCGGCGAACTCGATGAGCTGGAGCGTGGCATCAAGCACGGCATCGACAGCATGTGCAGCAAGCTGTATGGGGCCATCGACTGGCAGCGGCGGTTCGAGGCCGATGTGTCGCACGAACTGCGCACCCCGATCGCGGGACTGCGGGCCCAGCTGGAGGAGGCCCGGCTGCATCCCGGCGAGCTCGACGTGGACGACCTGCTCGAACGGGCGCTCAGGGACGTGGAACGGCTGCACGCGCTGGTCGACGATCTCTACCTGCTGGCCCAGCTTCAGGCCGCCGCGCAGCCGGCCGAGCCGGTCCTGCTGGACCTCGGCGATCTCGTACAGAACGAACTGACCCGGCGCACCGACAAGCGCGACGTGAAGGTGCAGGTCGTTCCAGGGGTTCTGGTGCGAGGCCTGGACGCGCGGCTCCGGAGGATGCTGTCCGAACTGCTCGACAACGCGCAGCGGCACGCGAAGACGGTCGTGTTCGTCCAGGTCCGGCGTACGGCCGATGCGGCGGAACTCGTCGTGGCCGACGACGGCGACGGAATCGCGCAGGAGGACCGGGAGCGCGTCTTCGATCGCTTCACCCGCCTCGACGCCGCCCGCTCCCGCGATCGCGGCGGGACCGGCCTCGGCCTGGCCATCGTCCGCAACATCGCGTACGGCCACGAGGGACAGGTGCACGTGGAGCGGTCGTCGGCCGGTGGTGCCGCCTTCGTCGTCCGGCTCCCACTGGCCTGACCGATCCCTGGCCGGGTCACGAGTCCACAGTGGCAGACGGCGATCAGGGGCCGGTCCGGGGGGCCCCGGTGATCGCCGCCACGGCGTCGGCGATCTGGGTACGCAGCGTGTCAGGGGCGGCGGCCAGCCCGGGGCTGAGTCTGGGGCCGAAGGGGCTCGCCGCAGACCAGGCCGTGGCGAGCGCCAGGATGGCCGTCAGCAGGAATTCGGGTGCGAAGCGCGCTGCCGGGCCGTCCGCGTCCCGCGCCGCCTCCATGGCCGAGACCTTCGCACTCTGCGCCGCGTGGCGCAGGGCGACCTCGCCGGTCTCCTGCTCCAGGCCCGCCCAGGCCATCAGCCGCATCAGGCCGGGCTCGGCCATCGCGAAGTCGAAGACCCGCGCCGCGTACCCGGGCAGGTCGTCGGGAGTGAACCGCAACTCGTCGTAGACCCGCCGCAGGTTCTGCTCCAGGACGGTGGCGAACAGGGTCTCCTTGCTCTGGAAGTAGATGTAGAGCAGGTTCTTGTTGCAGCCGGCCGCCTTGGCGATGCGGTCGACGCGCGCCCCGGCGATGCCGTGGGCGGAGAACTCGTCCCGCGCCGCTTCGAGGATGCGTGCCTTGGTCGCCTCGGCGTTCCCTGTCGCCACGGCGGCATCTTACCGCTGACTAACCGGTTAGAACGCGGCGTAAGCTAACTAACAAGTTAGACAGCTCCTGGAAGGGACACGACGATGGACGCACGTACATGGCTGATCACCGGGGTGAGCAGCGGCTTCGGCAGGGAGATGACCGAACGGCTGCTGCGGCGCGGCGACCGCGTCGCCGGGACGGTCCGGCGGATGGAGGTGATGGACGACCTGAGGGCGGAGTACGGCGACCGGCTGTGGCTCGCCCGCCTCGACCTGACCGACGGCGCCGCGATCGGGGCGGTCGTGGACCGGGCGTTCGCCGACCTCGGCAGGATCGACGTGGTCGTCAACAACGCCGGATACGGCCTGTTCGGCGCGGCCGAGGAGCTCACCGACGAGCAGATCGTCCACCAGATCGACACGAACCTGCTCGGCTCGATCCGCGTGGTCCGCGCTGCGCTTCCCCACCTGCGCCGTCAGGGCGGTGGCCGCCTCATCCAGCTCTCCACGTACGGCGGTCAGGCCACCAACGCGGGTGCGTCGGCGTACCACGCGAGCAAGTGGGGCATCGAGGGCTTCATGGAGTCGACGGCCAAGGACGTCGCCCCGTTCGGCATCGGGGTGACCATCGTCGAGCCGGGCAGCGCCCGCACCCGATTCCGCGACGGGAGCTCACGGCTCGCCACGCCGCTGAGCGCCTACGACGACAGCCCCGCCGCCCTGACCCGGGGCATCCGCGACCCCGCGCTGCCGTCCGTCGGCGACGTCGCGAAGACGGCCGCGGCGATTCTCGGCTGTGCGGACCTGGACCCCGCGCCCGTACGGGTCGCCCTGGGCAGCGATTCCTACACCCACATCCACAAGGCGCTCACCGGACGGCTCGCGGAACTGGAGGCGGGACGGGACCTCGCCTTCTCCACCGATGCCGACACCGACGCCCGCGCGGGCGCCGCGTAGAGGCCGCGCGCCGCTGAAGACGGCCCAGCCCTTTCCCGGCGCCGGTCCTCTCCCGAGCTCCTCCATGAAGCCACTCCTCCAGGGAGCCGGCTCGGCATGGCTCCGCGAGCCGGGCCGCGTCGCGCACCCCTCCGGCAGCCGGAGCCGTCCGGGCTCAGGAGAACCGCTCGACGGTCACGGGCACCGCTCCCGCGTGGCGCATCGCCGTCGTCAACCGCCGCAGCAGCGGCCCGAGGGCCTCGGAGGACGCGGTCCCCAGGTGGGCCGTGAGATCGAGGCAGCAGGCGACACCGGGCCCGATGCGGCGCACCTCCCACGTGAAGACGTCCGGGTCCGTTCGCAGCTCGCCAGAGCCCACGATCCGGGTTCCCGGCTCGCCGGCCTCGCCGGCGAGCGCCACCACGTCCGTGAGGAGAGGCAGGCGTGGCTCACCGGCGAACAGGACGCGGTAGACCCGCGTGTCGTGGAACCCGTCGGGGACCCGGGGCGGGGTGAGGCGCAGGGGAGGGGAGTCCGGCAGAGGCTGGTGGTCGTGGAACAGAGCCCGCAGCCGCGTCTCGCCGGGCAGTTCGCCCCCGCCGAGACCGCGGTAGGCGGCCTCGGCCTCGGGACGGCTCACCGCGCGGGCCCGGGCGCGCAGGCCGGGGTCCTCGCGCAACGCGCGTCCGAAGGCCGCGGAACTCCACCAGTCGCCGTCGCCCGCGGTCCATCCGGCGGTGTCCAGGCCGACGGTCCTGAGGTCGTCGGTGAGCGTGAACTCCTCGACGACGACTCCCTCGGCCGGGGCTCCGTCCGCGCCCGCCGCCTGCGTGATCAGGTAGTAGTCCAGAGCCGCCTGCGATCCGGGCTCGGCGGTGACGCCCGCCCACCCGCGCCCGCGTATGTCGCTGGTCATGGGCGCACCCTACTGACCTTCGGCCGTCCGCACGCCGGGTGGGCGGCTCGCCCAGTGCCTCACCGGGACTGCGCCCGAGGGGGGAGCGGGGCGGGCTCAGTGAGGCATGGCGCTCATGTCCGAGCCGGTGCCCGAGCTCATGCCGCCCATGTCGTGGCCGGGAACGTTCCCGTTCTCGTCGGCCACCATGAACACTCCCGCCATCCCCATGTCCGAGTGGCTTTGGACATGGCAGTGGTACATCCAGGCGCCGGGCCCGACCCGCTCCCCGGCGATCACCTGGAAGCCGAACGACTCGGCCGGTCCGGTGATCTTGGTGTCGATGATCCGGGTCTGCTCCTGCGGGTTGTCCAGCAGACCGGTGCGGTTGTCCGCCCAGCGGTGCCCGTGGAGGTGCCACGTGTGGAAGAAGTCCCCATGGGTGACCACGATGAACTCCACACGCTCGCCGATCTTCGCCATGAAGTGGGGAGCCTCGCCGGCCTTGGCGTTGTTGACGGTCATGTCGTTGAAGAAGACGACGAACTGCTTGTCCGGCAGGATGTCGCCCTTGCGGCGCACCACCAGCGCGCCGTACAGGCCTCTCTTGATGCCGCCGGTGCCGTGGTCGGTCCCCACGACGTGGTCGTGGTAGTGCCAGTAGCCGGCGCTGCCGGGCTCGATGGTGCCGCCCGGGCGGCGGCCCGGCGCGTGGGTGCGCCAGACGTAGGTGCGCCGGCCTCCCGGCTCCACCACGCTGTCGCTCATTCTCGTGCCGTCGCTGGTGAACTCGTAGTCCACCCCGTGCACGTGCAGGCTGGCGGTGACATCGGTGTTGTTCACCAGCTCGATCTCGAGGGTCTCGCCTTCGACCATCTCGATGAGCGGGCCGGGGATGGTGGCCTTGCCGGGCTCCAGACCGTAGCCCAGCAGGTTGTTCGGCAACTTCTCCGCGTACAGGGTGATGCGGCGGACGTCGCCTTTGTCGGGCTTGCCGGTGACCTTGTCGGATGGCGCCGCGTCGGCCTGGCTCGTCCCGACCAGCGGCACGAACGCGGCGGCCGTCGCGGCCGTGGTGAAGGCGCGCCGGGAGAACAAGCCTCGCGTCGTACCCCTGCCTACCTCGGTCATGGTTCCCCATTCCGGTCGTGACGCCTCACTGTCGTGAGGCGAACGGCACCTGTCGTAGCGCCGGCCCGGGGGCCGGCCTGGACGGCGCGACGTCTCGCTGTGGCTCCCCCGCAGTGGAGTGGGTTCCGGCCAGGACGGGGACCGGTCAACGAGCCTTTCGACACCGTGGATAAAGCTTTCGAAGGAAGTAGGCGATACTTCTGCTGAAAAGTCAAGAAGTCATGTTGTAAGTAAGAGAACTTTGTCACGGGGCTGGCTGAAGTTCGGTGAGGCTGCTACGTTGAGCCCAAACCGCCCCCTTGACTCGGCTCGACTACCACAGTCCACGCAGGTCTCTGGGCATCACATGGCCCTCGTCCCCCCGCCCGCCCACGCAACCATCCGCGACTCCCCGAAAGGCTCAGCGGTGCTTCGGCGACACCCCCCACAGCCGACATCCGCCCCGCACGGTCCGCCCTCTCATGTCCCGGCGGACCTGCGGCTCAGACGAACCGGACCACGCCCCGGCGGCGCCGCCAGGCGTCGCCGGCCTCGCGGCACCCCGGCCTGAGACCGGCAAGACACCCTCATTCCGGTCGCCGTCCCCGAAGGACGGCCGGCGACCGCTGCACCGATCAGTCCCGGCGCCCGCCACGACGGGCTCCGCGGCGATCGCCCGCCGACAACGCGATGAACGGCGATGCCGCACGTCCGCGACGGCCCAACCGCCCCGACCGCGCCATCACGCGACGCGTCACCGCGTCACCGCGACGCGGGCTCAGGGACAGAACGGCAAGTGAGAGGAGGAGACCGGCAGAACCCTCGCGCCTTTCGGCATCTGCGTGCCCGGTCGCCGCCACGGCTGACCGAACGACCTCCGCAAGGTGCTGATCCAACCCCCCGACCTGAAGGAGCGAACGATGGGTCGCAGAGACCTGCTCGTACACCCCTGGCCACCCGCCTGGCGCCGCGCTCTCGTCACGGCGTCGAGCGCCGCCCTGACACTGGGACTGGCGACCGTCCCCGCCATGCAGGCGCAGGCCGCACCGGCCCTTCCCGCCGCGCAACTGCAGGCGCAGGCCAAGCCCAACCCTCCCGAGCCGGATACCGGTAAGCCAGGCAAATCCGCGGAGCCGGTCAGTGTGCTGGTGTTCCACGGACCCGCCAAGGAACAGAGCGACCCGGTAGAGAAGGCCGCGGACTCGATCAAGAACCTGGGCAAGGACAACGGCTTCTCCGTCGAGGTGTCCGAAGACCCGGCCGTCTTCACCTCCAGCAACCTGGCGCGCTATCGCGGGGTGGTGTTCCTGTCCGCCAAGGGCGTGACGCTGAACGCCGCCCAGGAGGCCGCCTTCCAGGCGTACATGCGGGACGGCGGCGGGTTCGTCGGCGTCCACGACGCCGTACGCGCGCAGCCCGACTCATCTTGGTTCACCGAACTGGTCGGCACCCGCCCCGCCGGCAGCCTGCCCCCGGCAGAGAAGGTCGTGGAGATCACGGCGAACGCGGACAACCCGCCGAACGAGACCAAAGAGAAGCTGGTCGACGGCAACAACAACAGCAAGTGGCTGACGTTCAACCCGACCGGCTGGGTCTCGCTGAAGCTGGAGCAGCCGAAGGCGATCGCCCACTACGCGCTGACCTCGGCGAACGACTTCCCCGGCCGTGACCCGAAGGACTGGACGCTGCAGGGCTCCCAGGACGGGAAGAGCTGGACGGACCTGGACAAGCGGACCGGGGAGACCTTCCCCTCGCGGTTCCAGACCAAGGAATACAAGTTCACCAACGGCACGGCGTACGCGTACTACCGGCTGAACATCACGGCGAACAGCGGTGAGCCCCTCATCCAGCTGGCCGAGCTGCGGCTGTTCGGTCCCGACGCCGGGCCTCCGCCGGACAGCCAGGTGCAGAAGGCCACGGTGGACTTCACCGACCGTCAGCACCCGGCGAACAAGGGCCTGCCGTTCAACGCGACGCGGTCCGACAAGTGGATGAACTGGAGCCCGAGCCCGCTGGGCAAGGTCCAGACGGTCGCGCAGGTAGAGGAGTGGACCTACAAGGCGGGCCTGAACGGCAACGGCGCGTTCCACCCGATCTCATGGTGCCGCGACTACGACGGCGGCCGGTCGTTCTACACCGGCATGGGCGGCACCGAGGAGAGCTACACCAAGGACGACCAGTTCAAGAGCCACCTCGGCGGCGCGATCAAGTGGGCGGCCGGCCTGGTCCGCGGTGACTGCCAGGCGACCATCGCGTCGAACTACAAGATCGAGCGGCTGACCGCGCAGAACCAGTCGGGCCAGCTCGACCAGATCGGCGAGCCGCACGGCCTGACCGTCGCCCCCGACGGCAAGATCTTCTATGTCGGCAAGGCGGCCTGCCCCACCGGCCCGATCGCCGACTGGAACGACCCGAAGGTCGGCCTCGGCTGCGGCACGATCCACCAGTGGGACCCGAAGACCAAGCAGGTCAAGCTCCTCACCACCCTCGCCGTCATGGGCAACCGCGGCAGCGGCGACGAGCTGGTGAAGAACGAGGAGGGTCTCCTCGGCATCGTGCCCGACCCCAAGTTCCAGGAGAACGGCTGGCTGTACGTCTACTGGATGCCGCACGAGTCGATCGACAGGGACAAGCGGATCGGCAAGCGGACGATCTCCCGGTTCACCTACGACTCCGCCACCCAGACGATCGACCAGAAGACCCGCAAGGACCTGCTGCAGTGGGACACCCAGATCCACAGCTGCTGCCACGCGGGCGGTGGCATGGCCTTCGACAAGGAGGGGAACCTCTACGTCGGTTCCGGTGACAGCAACTCCTCCGGCGGGTCGAGCGGTTACTCCGGGAACAACTGGACCCAGGACTACAAGGGCACCTCGTTCCAGGACGCCCGCCGCACCGCGGGCAACACCAACGACCTGAACGGCAAGATCATCCGTATCCACCCGGAGGCCGACGGGACGTACACGATCCCGAAGGACAACCTGTTCACGGGTAAGGAGGAGGGCGGCGGCAAGACCCGCCCGGAGATCTACGTGATGGGCGTCCGCAACATCGCGCGGCTCCAGTGGGACAACGTGAACGACTGGCTGACCGCCGGATGGGTCGGTCCGGACGCGGGCGGCCCGAGCGAGATCTGGGGTCCGGCGAAGTACGAGACCGCGACGATCCTCACGTCCGCCGGCAACCAGGGCTGGCCCTACTGCATGGGCAACAGGCAGCCCTACCGTGACCGCAGCAACGTCGACGCCAACCAGCCGGCCGACTGGTACAACTGCGGCAACCTGAAGAACACCTCGCCGCGCAACACCGGCCTGGTCGACATCCCGCCGGCCCGCGACAACATGATCTGGTTCTCGCCGCAGGGCGGCGGCCCGGTCTACCCGAAGCGGACCGACGGCAGCGGCCTGCCGACCTACAAGCTGGGCGACGAGACCTTCACCGAGCCCTACCTTTCCGGCGGCGGCCAGGCGATCATGTCCGGGCCGACCTACCACCGCTCCGAGGTCGACACCGACAGCGGCGTCGCGTGGCCCGCGTACTGGGATAACAAGTGGTTCATCGGTGACGAGTCCAACGCGAACAACCGGGTCGCCGTCACCGTCGACCCGAAGGGCGTCAAGGACGCGAAGCCGCCGGTCTTCGCCGAGGACCTGCGCTCCATCATCCAGCCCGGCGGCGGCGCCTCCCAGCTGCAGTCGTGGATGGACGCCAAGTTCGGCAAGGACGGCGCCCTCTACATGCTGGACTACGCCGGTGGCTTCTTCAGCCTGCACCCGAACCAGAAGCTGATCCGCGTCACCTACCAGGGTGGTCCGGCGACGCCGAACCCGAGCCTGGCCACGGTGCGGCCGGAGCGGCAGAGCACGCCGAAGACGGTGGTGTTCTCCCACACCAGGGCCGGCGGCGTGAAGTGGGAGTGGGACTTCGGCGACGGCAGCAAGCCGTCGACCGAGGCCGACCCGACGCACACCTACAAGGACTTCGGCACCTACAAGGCCACGCTGAAGGTCACCTACGCCGACGGCGAGGTGGCGACCGGCGAGGTCACCGTCGAGATCGGCTGCCCGGCGCCCGACACCCAGACGACGGTCCGGCTGCTGGACACCGACACCGGCGTGGCCAACCGCGTCGTCGGCGGCGGTTGCACGATCAACGACCTGATCGACGACGAGCGCATGTGGTCGAACCACGGCGAGTTCGTCAAGCACCTCAACGACCAGGTGAACGAGTTCCGCAAGGCCGGCGTCATCGACAACAAGGAGGCCTCCACGCTCAGTAAGGCGGGGGCGCAGTCCGAGATCGGCAAGACGAACGGCTACGAGACCATCTTCGACGGGACCGCGCAGTCCCTGCAGGGGTGGTCGCAGGCTCCGACCGGCCAGTTCATCCTGCAGCAGGACGGCACCCTCCGCACCTCCGGCGGAATGGGCATGCTCTGGTACTCCGCGAAGGCGTACGCCGACTTCTCGGTGCGGCTGCAGTTCCGTGACGTCGCGCCCGGCACGGCTCGGGCCAACACCGGCGTGTTCGTCCGGTTCCCCGACCCGCGGACTCCGCTGGACCAGCGTCCGGCCGGCAGTTGCGGCACGGTCGGATCGGCCCGTACGTCGGAGGCGTGGGTCGCGGTCTACTGCGGCCACGAGATCCAGATCTACGACGGCGACTCGGGCGAGCCGCAGAAGACGGGCTCGATCTACAACTTCCAGCCGAACACGCTGGACAAGGCGGGGGCGACCCCGAAGGGCCAGTGGAACGACTACGAGGTCCGGGTGGTCGGGCAGCACTACACGATCATCCGCAACGGCGTCGTGATCAACGAGTTCGACAACACCCCGGGCAAGTCGTCGTCCCGCGCCGGCGACCCCGCCACGGACCTGCGTCAGTTCGTCAGCGGGTTCATCGGGCTGCAGAACCACAGCAACACCGACCTGGCGGAATTCCGCAACGTCCGCGTGCGGGAGCTCTGACCCGGTAGCCGGGCGGGGGAAGCCCCCCGCCCGGCCCCACCCCATGACCTCAGGCGGACAGACGCCGTTCGTCCGCCCACATGCACGTTCTGTGAGGTGCGACCTCAGATGCAGTTAATGACAGGAAGGCTACGCAGGGCGCTACGCGCCACCGTGGCCGTGGTGCTGTTGTGCGTGACGCTTCCGGCGCTGTGGCTGTCGCCGGCGAAGGCCGCCGTGCCGAAGCCCGAGGCGCGGCAACAGGTCAGCCAGGCGGCGGCGCAGGTGCTCACCTGGACCGCCGACAACAGCATGACCGCGTACAAGGACGTGCCGGCCACGGCGGTCGCGGGACCCGCGACGATCGTCTTCGAGAACAGCATGGCGACCGGCAGCACATTCGGGATGACGCACACGCTGACCTTCGACACGTCGACGCCGGGCTACAACCACGACGTCAACGTCAACATCATCGCCAGCCCGTACGACGCGGACGGCGGTCGGCACGAGATCCAGGTGAACCTCACCCCCGGCAAATACCGCTTCTTCTGCGCGATTCCCGGCCACCAGATGGTCGGCGAGCTCGTGGTCACCCCCGGCGGCTCCACCGACACGACGGCGCCGCAGGTGTCCGCCAACGTGTCGGGTGAGAAGGACGCCGACGGCAACTACGTGGGTTCTGCGACGGTGACGGTCTCGGCGAGCGACAGCGAGTCGGGCGTGGACCGGGTGGAGTACGCCCTGGACAACGGGGCGTTCACCACCTACTCGGCTCCGGTGTCGGTGAACGCGGCGGGGTCGCACAGGGTGCAGTATCGGGCGACCGACAAGGCGGGCAACGTCTCGCCGGT
>NZ_FTNI01000007.1:75838-308976 GCF_900156315.1 Microbispora rosea
ACGGTGGAGTACTCCCTCGACTCGCAGCCGTTCGCGGTCTACTCGAAGGCGCTGACGGTCGACCAGCCGGGTGCGCACCGGGTGAGCTACCGGGCGACCGACAAGGCGGGCAACACCTCGGCGGTGGCGTCGGTGACGTTCACCGTGGTGGTCCCGCCGGCCAAGGACACCACCGCGCCGCAGGTGTCGGCCGGTGTGTCGGGCACCAAGGACGCCGACGGCAACTACGTCGGCTCGGCGACGGTGACGGTCTCGGCGACCGACACCGAGTCAGGCGTCGACAAGGTCGAGTACGCCCTGGACGGCGCGGCCTTCGCGGCCTACACGGCTCCGGTCTCGGTGAACAAGACCGGGTCGCACACGGTGCAGTACCGGGCGACCGACAAGGCGGGCAACACGTCGCCGGTGGGGTCGGTGACCTTCAAGGTCGTCGCGCCGCAGCAGGACGACACCACGGCTCCGCAGGTGTCGGCGCAGCTCAGCGGCAGCATGGACTGGGCGTGGAACTACGTCGGCTCCGCCACGCTCACCATCTCGGCGACCGACAGCGGGTCGGGCGTGGCCACGGTGGAGTACTCCCTCGACGGCCAGCCGTTCGCGCTGTACTCCAAGCCGGTGGCGGTGAGCCAGCCGGGGGCGCACACCGTGAGCTACCGGGCCACCGACAAGGCCGGGAACGCCTCCGACGTCGCGTCGGTGTCGTTCACGGTGGTCTCCGCGGAGCAGAAGGACACCACGCCTCCGCTGGTGTCGGCGCAGGTGGCCGGTGACAAGGACACCGACGGCAACTACGTGGGTTCTGCGACGGTGACGGTCTCGGCGAGCGACGGCGAGTCGGGTGTGGACACGGTCGAGTACTCCCTCGACGGGCAGCCGTTCGGCCTGTACTCGGCGCCGGTGGCGGTCAAGCAGCCGGGCGCGCACACCGTGAGCTACCGGGCCACCGACAAGGCCGGCAACACCTCCAATGCGGGCACGGCGACGTTCAGCGTCGTCGGCGCCGCGCCGGGCTCCGACTGTTCGAAGCCTGGCAAGGGCAAGGGCTGCACGGACGACTGAGTTCGTGCGGCCACAGGCGGCCTCGGTCCGGCGACGGCCGAGGCCGCCTCTTCTCGTCGCGCGCGGCTCGCCCTCATTCGGTCCGGAAGGGGTCGTGCTCGGCGAGGAGCTTGTCGAGCCGGGCCTGGTCCACCCGGCTGACGACGGTCGACTCCTCCTGCCGGTCCCGTACGCACTTGGCCAGCGTGAACGTCGAGGTCACCACGTACATCAGCCCGAGGGCGAGGAAGGAGCGCACCCAGGCCGTGACCGGAAGGTAGAGGATGCCGGCGGCCAGGCCCGCGAGGGAGATCACGAACGAGAGCACGGCCTGGATGTAGAAGGCGGTCGTCGTCGAGGTTTTCACCGGTTGCGTCATGGTGTCATCGTCCGCGGCACGCGCCTGCCGGGCATGAGCGCCGATACTCAGTTACCGGTGAGTACGAGCACCCGCTCAGTGCTCCAGGTGCAGGGCGTTGCCGATGTACATGGCCGCCAGCATGGTGAACAGGAACGCCTGCAGGAACTGGATGAAGATCTCCAGAGCGGTCATCACGACGGCCATGGCCACGCTGAGCAGGCCCACCGGGACTCCGAGCACCGTGGGCTGTTCGACGAGGAACCAGAATCCCACCGCGCTGAAGAACGCCAGCAGCAGGTGCCCCGCGAACATGTTCGCGAACAGCCGTACGGCGTGCGTGAACGGCGCGGTGACGAACGTGTAGAGCAGCTCGAGCGGCGCGTACAGGACAAGCGCGATCGGCTTCGGCAGGCCGGGCGGGAACATCAGGCTCTTGAGATATCCGCCCACCCCATGGTGCCGGAAGGCGAGATAGAGCTTGATGACGTACACGACCAGGGCGAACACCACCGGGAACGCGATGTGGGCGTTCACCGGGAACTGCACTCCCGGGATCACTCCCAACAGGTTCCACAGCAGGATCACCGAGAAGAGGCTGAGCAGGAACGGCATCCAGCGCTCGGCGTCCGCCCCGATGAAGGGCCGGGCCACCTGGTCGCGGACGAACAGGTAGCCGTACTCGCCGAGATGCTGCAGGCCGCGCGGGACGAGAGCCGGCCGCGCGAACGCGCCCCACGCGAGCGCGCACAGCAGCACCACGCCGACCGCGGCCAGCACCACAGGTTTGGTCAGCCAGTACGGCGCGCCAGGCCAGAGCGGCGGAAAGTCGAACAGTTCGACACCGGGAGCTCTGAAGTCGTCTCCGGCAATGCTTGCGGGCATGGGGAATCCCCTCGTCCGGCGGTCCAAAACTGAGTACGCCGTACTCGCTTTATCGGTGCGAGCCTATATACCGGGTACCGTGTACGCAATAGTGTGACGACCTGGGATGACCAACGATGACGGGCCACGAGAACCTGTGGATGCGTCCCGAGCGCCCTGCTCGTGGACCGCGGCCGAGCTTCAGCCGCGCCGCCCTCGCGGAGGCGGCGATCCGCGTCGCGGACGCCGAGGGACTGGAGGCGATCTCCATGCGGCGGCTCGCCGCCGATCTCGGCGCGGGCACGATGTCCCTGTATCGCTACGTGACGAGCAAGGACGAGGTGTTCGACCTCATGGTCGACACCGCGGTGCGGGAGTATCTGCCGGAGGACCGGCGGCCGCCGGACGACTGGGTCGAAGGGCTCCGCCTGCTCGCCTGGCAGGCCCGGCGCACCATGCTCCGCCATCCGTGGCTCGCGCCGCTGGCGGCCGGTCGCCCGCAGGCCGGCCCGAACAGCGCGCGCTTGATGGAGACCGCCCTCGGCATGCTCGACGGTCTCGGCCTGAGCGTCGACGAGATGCTGACCCTCGTCGGCGCGGTCTTCGCGTACGTGAACGGTTACATCCAGAGCGAACTGGCCGAGGCCGAGGCGCTCCGGCGGTCGGGGCTGACGCTGGCCCAGCGGCTGGCGCAGCACCTGTCCTTCATCCAGTCGCTCATCGCGACCGGCGAATATCCCATGCTGGAGCGGATGACGAAGGAGGCCGGGCGGCAGTACATGGGGGCCGACGACCGCTTCGCCTACGGCCTCGACCGGCTGCTCGACGGCGTGGCCGCAGGTCTGCCGCGGCGCGGCGCGGAAGGGCCCGCGCGGTCACGGTGACGCAGGCGGCCGGCCTCCGGGACGGGTGCCTTTCGGAGGCCGGCACGGGGTCAGGGGTGGGCGTGGTTCGGGGCGGGCGCGGTCTCCGGTGCGGGCATGGTCCCGGAGGGGCGACGGCTCAGTTCGGGGTGATCTCGTGGAGGCGGCAGACCTGCCGCCAGACGCGCGCGTCGAGTGTCCCCACCCTGTCCTGGAAGTCCGCGACGGGCACGCGAACCGGGCCGGTGAGGTCGAGGAAGCTGTTGTGGTCGGCGTCCGGGTCCCAGGTGCGGGTGGGGATCTCCACGTGGTCGGAGCGGTCGCTGCGATCCTGGCTCGTGATCTTCAGAACCTCGGCGCCGCCCCGGTGTGTCCTGAGCACCACGCAGGGGCGCACCTTGTGGCCCGGCCCGTCCTCGTAGGGCACGTCGGCCCACCAGATCTCACCCGGACGCGGACCGGCCTGGGTGGCGGCGCCACCGCGTACGCCCGCTTCGCCGCCCGGCGTACGGCCCGGACCCCGGCTTCCACTCCGCTCTCCACTCCGGCCTTCACCCCGGCTTCCGCCTCGGGCCCCGGACCCTGCGGTCGTGCCGCCACCGGGCCTGGTCCCCGGCCGCGTGGTCCCTGCCGGGGCCCGCCCACCGGGCTGCCCGGTCCGGCCGGCGCGGCCCGGCGGGCGGTCGCCCGCAGAGGGGCGCGGCGCGGACCGCCGCCGCGAGGTCCCCGGCAGGCGCCCGGCCATCCCGAGCGCCCCCAACACGACCAGCACGGCCGCGATCACTACCACCCAGATCATGGCCGACAGCCTACGGCTCCTCGCGGCCCGGTCGCGGTCAGGGGCGGGCGTCCCAGGCGGCGAGGATGCGCGCCTCCTTGTCCGGGGCGATGCCGTGGCGCATCCGGCCGCCGAAGCTGCGCCGCTCTTCGGGGATGTCCTTCAGCCACTCCCAGGTGTCCCGGACGGTCTCCCGCACCGGCCTGCAGGTGAGACCCGCGGCGATGGCCTTGGCGGAGGAGTGCGTCCACACGCCCTGGTGGTCCGCCTCCGGAGCCCACAGCGGAAGCTCGGTCCAGATCTCCACGCCCTGGTCCACCAGGAACTCGTCGTCGACCCACACCAGCTCCGGGTCCGAGCCGGTGACCTCCGCGCAGGCGTTCAGCCAGTCGCCGTACGTCGTGTTGCCCTGCACCCCGCCCGTCATGTAGCGGCCGGTGGTGCCCTTGGCCGCGTGGTCGAGGGTGAACGCCGCGATGTCGCGGGCGTCGATGAGCTGCATCGCAAGCGCCGGGTCGCCGGGGGCGAGCACCCGCCCGCCTCTGGAGATTCGGGTGAGCCACCAGGGCAGCCGGCCCACGTCCTCGTGCGGGCCGAGGATCAGGCCGGGCTCGATGAGCAGGGCGCCGCCGTCGAAGTGCTGCTCGACCGCCCGCTCGCAGCCGGCCTTCAGCACGCCGTATTCGCCGAACTCGGCGTCCGCGTCCGGCGGGCATTCGTGCAGCGGGAAGGTCTCGTCGACGCCGGGCTTCTCCGGCCAGCCCGGGTGGGCGGAGATGCTGGAGACGAACGTGTAGTGCGGAGCGTGCCCCGACAGCGTCCGCACCGACTCCAGGACGACGCGGGGGACGTACCCGCACACGTCGATCACCGCGTCCCACTGCCTGCCGTCGGCGAGCCGCCGCAGGTCGCCGGTGCTCTCGCGGTCGCCGCGCACCGCCTCCACGCCGGGCAGGTCCGTCCCGCTCCTGCCCCTGTTGAATGTCGTCACCTCATGACCACGCCGCAGCGCCTCGTCCACGATGGCGCGTCCGAGGAACACCGAACCGCCGATGACCAGAATTTTCATACGGTCAATCCTTGGCCCGTCCGCGTCGTACGTCTGCCCGGTTTCACGGTCGGCGGACGTGATCCGCTGACAGCGAAGCAGGTCGTTCCTTTCCGGCGTGGTCGGACCGGGGCTGCTCAGCCGGTGCGCAACTCGGGGACCGGCGTGAAGCGCTCCTGCTCCAGCACGTGCACCCGCGCCGCGCCGATGTCGAAGTAGAGGCCGGTGAGCTCCAGCTTCCCGGCCCGTACGAGGGTGTCCACGAACGGGTGGGACCGCAGATTGTCGAGCTGCTGGATCACGTTGGTCCGGCAGAGCCGATCGAGCGGCCCGGCGTCGTCGTCACACGGCTCGGCGGCCACGAACCTGGCCAGGCTCTGCCTCCCGTGCCGCAGCCAGTTGCGCAGCGCGGGCAGGTCGGGGACCTCGCCCAGCAGGGCGGACATCGCGCCGCATCCCGAGTGTCCACAGACCGTGATCATGCGCACGTCGAGCACCTTCACGGCGTACTCGATCGTGGCCGCGACCGAGTCGTCGGCGGGGACGGCGTCGGCGCGCGGCACGAGATTGCCGATGTTGCGCAGCGTGAACAGGTCGCCGGGGCCGCTCGCGGTGATGATGTTGGGCACGATGCGGGAGTCGGCGCAGGTGATGAACAGGTGCGACGGCGACTGCTTGCGGGCCATGCGGTGGAGCACCGGGCGGACCATCGGCGCGGTCCTGCGCTGGAACTCCCGCATCCCCTCCAGCAGATCGGGCATGCCCTGCGGCTCGCAGAGCACGGAGATGTCGTCGTGCCTCGTGCCATCGGCGCCGATCACCGCGTAGGACCCGGAGCCCACGCCGCCGGCCTCCGCGGAACGGGAGCGGCGCCGGTAGGCCCAGGGCAGCCACCAGCGGTCGTGCCGGGGCGGAATTCTGGCCGGGAACAGGCGGACGCCGTTGATCGCGGCGGAGTACCACTCGGCGTGCGGCTCGTCCACGTCGATCACGCCGCCGGTGCGTTCGTGGTCCAGCCGCCAGGTGTGCAGCGCCTCGAAGGCGGCGTTGTCCATGAAGTCGAGGTGCAGGTCGAGTTCGACCGCGGCCCCCGCGGGGATGCCGCGCAGCGCCTCGGTCAGCCGGGGCACGCCGAGGAACGTCAGCGATCCGGTGACGACGATCCGCCAGCGCCGCTCGCCCGCCTGCCGTACGTCGACGGAGACCCAGGCCAGGCGGCGCAGGGCGAGCAGGGCGGCCAGTCCGAGGCCGATCGCCACGCCCTCGGCCAGGCCGATCAGCACGACTCCGGCCAACGTCACGAAGTAGACCGGCATCTCGCGGTGGTTGCGCAGGTTGCGGACGTGCGCGAGGTTGACCATCTGCACGCCGATGAACAGCAGCAGCGCCGCGAGCGCCTCCAGCGGGATCAGCGCGATCATCCAGGCGAAGACGGCGGTGAACAGCAGCACCCACACCCCGTGGAGCACCGTGGACCAGCGGCTGCGGGCGCCCGCCCGCGCGTTGGTGGTCGTGCGCACGACGACGCCCGCCACCGGGAGGCCGCCGAGCGCGCCGGACACCACGTTCGCCACGCCCTGCGCGGTGAGCTCGCGGTCGAGGTCGGCCCGGGGGCCGTCGTGCAGGCGGTTGGACGCCACGCAGGTCAGCAGCGACTCCACTCCGGCGAGGAGGGCGACGAGCAGGACGGCTCCGGCGATCGCGTGCCAGTCGCCCTGCGGCATCAGAGGTCCCTGGACGGAGGAGAACCCGCCCTTGAGGTCCACCTTGGTCAGATCCCAGCCCGACACCGCGGCCGTCAGCGTTGCGACCATCAGCGCGGCGAGCGGTGCGGGCACGGCGCGCAGCCGGGGAATCCGGCCCCACACGAGCAGGACCCCGATCGTCAGCACGCCGATCATGACGGCGTGCGTGTGGTTGTCGAGGATCTGCGCGGGAAGTTCGAGGACGTTCTCCAGCGCGGAGCGCTGCGGCGAACCGCCGAGCACGATGTGCAGCTGGGACAGCGCGATCACCACGCCGACCCCGGCGAGCATGCCGTGGACGACGGCGGGGGAGACCCCGAGCGCCGCCCGCGCCACCTTCAGCCCGCCGAGCACCAGCTGGAGCAGGCCGGCCATGACGGTGATGGCGCACGTGGCGCGCCAGCCGTAGGTGTGGACGAGCTCGGCGACCACCAGGGACAGCCCCGCGGCCGGTCCGCTGACCTGGACGACGGACCCGCCGAGGGCGCCGCCCACCACGCCGCCGACCACGGCGGCGACGAGACCGGCCGCCACCGGTGCGCCGGACGCGACCGCGATGCCGAGCGACAACGGCACCGCCACCAGGAAGACCACCAGCGAGGCGGGCACATCGTGCCGGAACACGGACTTCCAGTTACGCGGCGCAATCGTGCCGTCACTGATTGTCATGGGCCGACAATATGTCAGCCCATGAGACCGTCACCAGGCAGGCAACGGGAAAATCACCGGTAGTAGTCGGGATAGTCGCTCTCCGGGTTGCGGTGGTTGCCCCGCCGCCGCCCGCCCGCCGAGGTGGAGGTGTCGTCGTAGACCTCGTCGTAGGAGGGCCAGCTTCCGCCGGCCTCCTGCTCGGGCCACGACGGCTGGGCGCCGCCGTATCCCTGCTGTTGCTGCCGGTCGTAGCCGTACTGGCTCTGCCCCGACGGGGCGTCGTAGCCCGCCGACTCGTACGGCGAGGCGGTTCCGGCGGCCGAGCCGGTCACCGTGTCGGAGGCGTCGATCGTCGCCCAGCCCGTGCTCACCTCGTACGACGGGGTGGCGGGTGCGGCGGGCGGCGGCTGCGCGGCGGCCGGGTAACCGCTCTCCGACGCCGGGTAGGCGGACGAGTAGCCGTCGTAGGAAGGGGTCTGGTAGGTCTCCGCGTTCGGCCAGGACGACGCGCCGCGCGGCGGCTCCGGATCGTCGAGCACGTCGCGGGCGGCGTTCGGCCAGGAGGAGGAGCCCGTCGTGGGGGCGGAGGCGGCGGGGACCGGCGGGTAGGTGCCCGCGACCGGCCAGCCGGGTTCGGCCGCGCCGCCGGCGTCGGGACCGGTCACCGCCGCGCCGGGGCCCGGCAGACCGGCGCCCGCCGGGTTGGGCGGGTACGACGGCGAGGCCTCGGCCGCGCGGAACGGGCCCGTCGCTTCGCGGGCCGGATCGTAGGCGTCGGATCGGGGCGTCTCGTAGCTCGCCGCCCACGCGTCGAAGGAACCGCCGGTCGAGCGGGGAGCGGGGTCGGCGAGGGCGTCGGCCGACACGGCTTCGAACGCGCCGCTGGTGCGGGCCGGATCGTACGAGCCGGTGGCGAAGGGCCCGGTGGCCGGGTTGGGGGAGGACGCCGCCGTGTCGTAGCCGCCCGCGGCGTGGACGTCGGGGGAGCCCGCGCCGCCCTGCGCGGCGAACGGCCCGGTGCCCGCGGGCGTGTCGTAGGCGGGAGCCCCGAACGGGCCGGTGCTCGTCGCGATCCCCAGCGGGTCGGCGGCCGGCTGCGTCCCGTACGAGCCGGCGCTCGGTGACGACGGGAACGAGCCCGTGGTGCGGCGGCTGTCGTAGGAGCCGCCGGCCTGACCGGTCTCGCCGGCAGCGGCCGCGGCGGCGGCGCGCCGGGTCGCGGCCCGCGACGACCGGCCGGACCTGCTCGGCCTGCGGCTGGACGCGCCCGGCGTGCCCGCCTGGGTCCCGGCGCCCGCGAGGGGATCGCTCGCCGCGGGGGAGTCGAACGGGCCGGTCGTGCGGCTCGCGTCGAACGGGCCGGTCGAGGGGGAGCCGGCCGGAGCGGCGGAGGCGTCGAGCAGGTCGGGCGTCGGGGCGGAGAAGGTGACGGTCTTCTGGTCGGCGAGAGCCGAGGCGGGGACGGGGGCGGACGGAAGCACGGGCTCCTCGGCGCCGGCGCGCCGGGGGCGGCTCGGACGGGCGGGCAGGGGAGCCTGCATGGTCGCCGCGTCGGGGTCGGTCGCCCGGGGCGCGCCCGGGGTCTCGTCCACCGGCCGGGGAGTGGCCATCTTCGCGGCGATCGTCCCCCCGAAGCCGCCATCGTCGGCACGTACGCGCGACCAGTAGTCGTCGTCGTAGTCGTCGGCCTCGCCCCACTCGTCCACGCCGCGCTTGCCGCGGGCGGCGGCGGGCTGTTTGCCGCCGCGCTGGGCGGGGCGCGCCGCCTGCCGCCCACCGGGGCGGGGGGCGGGGCGCGGTGCGGGCCGCTGCTTCTCCGGCTCCTCGAAGGCGTCGAACCCCTTGGGGAAGCTCTCGAAGAATGTCTCCTCGGCGGGCCGCCGGGGCTTGGGGCCCTTGTTCTCGGCCATCGCCTTGATGCGCTCGGCGGAGAGAGCGCTCTCCCTGCGGTTCATCGACCGCATGCCCAGCGCCACGACCAGCAGCACGAGAAGCACGACGGCGACAAGACCCACAATGACCGCAGTCATAGCACCACCCTCAAGGCCATGGCCTTTCTGCGGCGCCGGTGAGATCGCGCGGCCATCGACGCGACCTGCCCCCTCTGGTCACCTGCGCTCAGCAATTGGATCCGATTCTGCTCGACCACAATGACCGTTGTCACACCCTAGGTGAAGATTGGTGTAGCACGACTACCTCCGGTGCTCAGCATGTCACTCGATCGTGTTCGCCGTGAGGCGCCCGCGGGCGATGGTGTGACTCGCGATGCCCTCCAAGGTCTCCGCGAGGTCGGCGCCCTGCTTCAGGTCGAGCTTCGCGTTAAGCGCGTAGACAGTGAAACGGTAGCTGCCGTCGGCCTGGCATGGGGGCGCATAGCCCACCTTCCCGTTCGAGGTGGTGCCCTGCCGGGCGCCTCGGGGGACGTCGTTCATGCCCAGCTCGGTCGTCGCGGGGTCGATGTCGAACACCACCCAGTGCACCTCCGGGCCGCTGTGGGGACTGCTGTCGTCGACCACGAGGGCCACCGACTTGGCGCCCGACGTGCCCGACCACCGGAGAGGCGGGTTGCCCTGCCCCCCCTTGCAGGAGTAGTCGTCCGGCAGGGGTGCGCCGTCACGGAACTGCGGGCTCGACACGTTGATGACGTCGAGGTTCCTCGGCGATCCCCCGCCCAGGATTCCGCAGCCCGACGCGGCCAGCGTGAGTGCCGTCACCGTGACGGCGGCTCGCACGACCGCTGATTTTCTCGGCGACCCCATGCCCGATGATGCTACGCGGATTGGACAGGTGCCCCGACCGGATCGCGGTGATCCGTACCGATGACCGGGCCGGTGCGAGCCGTTGACCTCCGTGTTCTCCCGAATCGATCCGTACGTGCGGAGGACCGGAAAGTGGGGGTGTGAGACCCCGTGTGCCCTTATCCGCCACAATCGAGGCATGCAGGGGGACACACCGGGAGCGGGCATGAGCTTCGGCGTTCTGGGCCCCCTCGACGTACGGCGCGACGGGCGGCCGATCGAGGTCGGCGGGCAGCGGCTGCGCGCCCTGCTGACGCTCCTGCTGCTGGACGCGGGCCGCACCGTCTCCGTCGACGCGCTCGTGGCGGGGGTGTGGGACGAACGCCCGCCGAGCGGTGTGGGAAACGCCCTGCAGGCGCTGGTGTCCCGGCTGCGGGCCGCGGCCGGCCGCGGCCTGGTGGTCGGCGGGCCGTCCGGCTACCGCCTGGCCGTCGCCCCCGACCAGGTGGACGTCCACCTGTTCGCCCGCCTGGCGAGCGAGGGCGCCGCGGCGCTGGCCGCGGGCGAGCCGGGCCGCGCCGCCGGCGTGCTGCGTGAGGCGCTCGGCCTGTGGCGCGGCGCTCCGCTGACCGACCTGCCGAACGCCGAGGTCGAGGTCGCCCGGCTGGAGGGCCTCAGGACCGCGGCCACGGAGGACAGGATCGAGGCGGAGCTGGCGCTGGGCCGGCACACCGGCCTGATCCCGGAGCTGCGACTGCTCGTCACCGCCCATCCGCTCAGGGAGCGGCCGCACGGGCAGCTCATGCGCGCTCTCTACGGGGCGGGCCGCCGGGTCGAGGCGCTCGCCGCCTACGAGGAGGCCCGGTCGCTGTTCGCCGACCGGCTCGGGGCCGACCCCTCGCCCGCGCTGGCCGAGCTCCACCTCGCGATGCTGAGGGGCGAGCCCTGCGGGCGGGCAGCCCCGCCGCCGGATGTCACGCCCACGAGGCCTGCCCGCGTGAAGCAGGGGCTCGCTCGGGCGGACCAGGGGTTCGCCGGAGTGGAGCGGGGGTTCGCCGGGGTGGAGCAGGAGCAGGCGCCGCCGCGCGCTGTGCGCCGGGGCAACCTGAGGGCCCGGCTGACCAGCTTCGTCGGCCGGGACGACGACGTCGTCAGGATCGGCGCGCTCCTCGCCGCCGACCGCCTGGTCACGCTGCTCGGCCCGGGCGGTGCGGGCAAGACGAGGCTGGCGGTGGAGTCGGCCGAGGCGATCGCCGCGCGGGTGCCCGGCGGCGTGTGGCTGGTCGAGCTCGCATCCGTCGAGGACGGGGCGGAGGTGGTGCAGGCCGCCCTGACGGCGCTCGGCCTGCGCGACGCCGGCCTGGTTCCGGTGCGCGCGGCGCCGGCCATGCCGGGCGGGGAGTCCGGCCCGATGGCCCGGCTCGTCGCCGCGCTGGCGGCGCGCGACACGCTGATCGTGCTGGACAACTGCGAGCACGTGGTCGAGCCGGCCGCCGTGCTCGCCGACCGGCTCCTCGCCGAGTGCCCCGGCCTGCGCATCCTCGCCACCAGCAGGGAGCCCCTCGGCATCACCGGCGAGAGGCTGTGGCCGGTCGGGCCGCTCGGCGCCGATCACGCCGTGCGGCTGTTCGCCGAGCGTGCGGCCGCCGTACGGCCCGGCTACGTGGTGGACGGCGAACGCGACGCCGTCGAGCGCGTCTGCCGCGAGCTCGACGGCATGCCGCTCGCCATCGAACTGGCCGCCGCCCGGCTCCGCACGCTGTCGGCCGCGCAGATCGCCGAGCGGCTCGGCGACCGGTTCCGGCTGCTCACCGGCGGAAGCCGTACGGCGATGCCCCGCCACCGGACGCTCCGCGCGGTCGTGGAGTGGAGCTGGGACCTGCTCGACGCCCGCGAGCGCGCGCTCGCGGCGCGGCTGGCGGTGTTCGCGGGCGGGGCCACGCTGGAGGCCGCCGAGCAGGTCGGCGAGGGCGACGTCGAGCTGCTCGGCAGGCTGGTGGACAAGTCGCTGGTGGTGTTCGACGGCGGCCGCTACCGCATGCTGGAGACGATCAAGGCGTACGCCGCGGAGCGCCTGGCCGAGTCGGGCGACGAGCGGCCGGTGCGGCGCGCCCACGCCGAGTTCTTCGCCCGCCTCGCCGAGACCGCCGAGCCGCACCTGCGCGGGGCGGAGCAGATCGAGTGGCTGGCCCGGCTGTCGGCGGAGCACGACAACCTGTCGGCCGCCCTCAGATGGGCCTGCGAGGAGGCCGAGGCGGACCTCGCGCTGCGCCTGGTCGGCGGACTCGGGTGGTATTGGTGGCTGTCCGGCCACCGGCTGGAGGGCGCGCAGCGGTCGGCGGAGGCGCTGGGCCTGGCGGGTGACGACGCGAACCCCGAGCGGCTGGCGCTGGCCCACGCGGTGCACGGCATGACGAGCGCGGGCGGAGAGGGGAACCTGGGGCGGGCCGGGCGGAGCCTGGCGGCCACGGTCCGCTACGCGCGCGATATCCGGGACGCCGCCCGGCATCCCCTCGTGGCGATCGCGACGCCGATCATGTCGATGTTCTCCGGACGCCAGAAGGAGGCGGAGTCCCAGCTGGAGCCGCTGCTCGGACATCCGGACGGCTGGGTGGCCGCCTCCGCCCGCGTCTTCCGCGCCCGGCTGTGCTTCAACGCGGGCCGTTCGGAGGAGGGCGAGGCCGACCTGGTGCTCGCGCTCGACGGGTTCAGGACGGTCGGAGACCGGTGGGGGGTGGGGAACTGCCTCAGCGTCCTCGCGGAGACGAACGCGATGCGCGGCGACCTCCGGAAGGCCGTGCCCCTGATGAAGGAGGCGATCGCGCTCCTGGAGGAGGTCGGGGCCGTCGAGGAGACGCCGTTCCTGCGGACCCGCCTGGCCGTCGCGCTGAGCGGGGCGGGCGACCGGGAGGCCGCCGAGGAGGCGCTGCGGGAGACCGAGCGGCTCTGCGGCGCCACCGGTGACCCCATCGGGATGGCCGGGGTGCGGCACGTGCGAGGTGACTTCGCCAGGGCCGACGGCGACCTCGAGACGGCGCGGCGCCACTACGACGAGGCCGTCCGGCTGCTGAAGCCCACGCCGGTCATCCCGCAGTTCGCGGCGACGCTGACGACCTCGCGCGGCCTGCTGGCCGAGCGGGAGGGAGACCCCGCGGCGGCACGCGTCCTGCACGACAGGGCGCTGGCCGTCGCGGTGGAGTCCGACGACGCTCCGGTGATCGGGCACGCGCTCGTCGGGCACGCTGCGCTCGCCGTCCATGTCGGCGACCACGCGCGGGCCGCCGTCATCCTCGGCGGGGCGGAGGCCGTCCGCGGGTTCGTCCACGACCTGAGCGTCGACCACCGGAGGGTGGCCGACGCCGCGCGGGCCGCGCTCGGGTCCGGAGAGTTCTCCCGCTGCCGCGAGCGCGGGCGCGCCATGAGCCGGGACGAGGTGCTGTCCTTCGCGTCGGCGGCGCCCTGAGCCGCCCCGGGCGCCGTGCTGTCAGGCGCGGTTGCGGAAGGCGCGGACGGCGAGCGGGGCGAAGACGACGACGATGCCCGCGGCCCACAGCAGGGAGACTGTGGCGTCCGACGCGACAGGCCCGCCGCCCAGCAGTCCGCGGACCGCGTCCGCCAGGTGGCTGACCGGGTTGACCTCCACCCATGTCCGCAGCCAGGGCGGCATGGTGTCGGTGGCGACAAAGGCGTTGCTGGTGAAGGTGATCGGCATCATCAGCGAGAACATCAGGATCTGCACTTTCTCCATGCTCGCCGCCGTGACCCCGACCAGCACCGCCATCCACGACATCGCGAGCGCGAACGCCAGCAGCAGCGCGAGCGCGCCGAGTACCCCGGCGATCCCCATGTGCACGCGGAACCCGAGCACCAGGCCCAATCCGAGGAACAGGGCGAACGCCCACACCTGCTTCAGTGTGTCGGCGACGATGCGCCCGGCCAGCGGGGCGGAGCGGGAGATCGGCAGGCTGCGCAGCCGGTCGAACACGCCCCTCGTGATGTCGATGTTCAACCCGACGGCCGTGGTCATGCTCGCGAACAGCATGTTCTGCACGACCAGGCCGGGCAGCGCGAACTGCAGGTAGTCGCCCGTGGATCCCGCGATCGCGCCGCCGAAAACGTAGGTGAACAGCAGCAGGAACATGATCGGCTGCACGCTGAGGTCGACCAGTTCCATCGGGTTGTGCTTGATCTGCACCAGGCTCCGCCAGGCGAGCGTCATCGTGTGGCGCAGGGCCGCCCCCGCGCCCGGCCGGGAGGACGCCGCGACCGCGGGCGCGGTGCCGGTGATCGTGCTCATCTTCTCTCCTCGTCGCTTCGTGCGTCCTGCGGCTTCCGTCGCGGTCTCACGCCGCGGCCTCGGCGTCTTGTTCCTCGTCCTTGGCACGGTGGCCGGTCAGCGCGAGGAACACCTCGTTGAGGCTCGCCCGGCGCAGCGACAGCTCCGCCGCGACCACGCCGAGGTCGTCGAGGCGCCGTACGATCGCGGAGACGGCCGCGAACTCGCGCATCGGGGCCGTGACCTGGCCATGGGAGACCTCCGGCGTGACGTCGAGCACGTCGGCCACCACGCGGCGGACGAGATCGAGGTGGGCGGCCTCGCTGGGCCGCAGCTCCAGGACCTGGCCCCCGGTCGCCGCCTTCAGGGCGTCGGGTGTGCCGCTCGCGATCACCTTTCCGTGGTCGAACACCACGATGTCGTCCGCGAGCTGGTCGGCCTCCTCCAGGTACTGCGTGGTGAGCAGGACGGTCACGCCCTCGTCCTGCAGACCGCGGACGACGCCCCACAGGTCGGTGCGGCTGCGCGGATCGAGGCCGATCGTCGGCTCGTCCAGGAACAGCACCTGGGGGCGGCCCACCAGGCTCGCGGCGAGGTCGAGCCGGCGGCGCAAGCCGCCCGAGTAGGTCTTGGCCGCCCGCCCGCCCACGTCGGAGAGCGCGAAGCGGTCGAGCAGGCCGTCGGCCCGGCGCCGTGCCTCCGCCCTCGTCAGGCCCAGCAGGCGGCCGATCATCACGAGGTTCTCGACCCCGGTGAGTGCCTCGTCGACGGCCGCGTACTGCCCGGTCAGCCCGATGAGCGAACGCACCTGGTGCGCCTGCCGGACCACGTCGAACCCCGCCACGTGCGCCCCGCCCTCGTCCGGCCGCACGAGCGTCGCGAGGATCCGCACCGCCGTGGTCTTCCCCGCTCCGTTGGGGCCCAGGACGCCCAGGAGGCGGCCCTGCGGCACCTCCAGGTCCACCCCGTCGAGCGCCCTCGTCTCGCCGTACCGTTTCGCCAGCCCCTCGGCCTGGATCGCATGGCCCATGGTGTCTCCTCCGCTCGTGTACACCTCCACCATGCGGAGCGGTGCTGACATCTCCCTGAGGGCGGCCGTCAGCAGCTGACATATCGCTGACGGCGGCCGGGTGAGACGCGCGGGGTCCTAACGGGTGTGGTGAGCGCGGGTCCACGGGGGGACGGGCACGGGACGGAAGAGGAACACCTGGTCGCTTCGCCCGGTGCACGACTCCTGGGCGAGCTCGGCGCCGGGGACCACGTCGGGCTCGCCGTACAGCGCTCCGAGGCACAGCCCGCTGTGCAGGGGGCGCAGGGTGAACCCCGCCCCGGCGGGATTCAGCAGGAAGCGCTGGTGCGCCGCCCCGGTGCAGTTCTCGGGAGCGACCAGCACGCCCGGTTCGCTCAGCGCCTCGTCGACCGTGAGACAGCCGACGCCCTCCTTGGGATGGTGCCACTGGATCTCGTAGGCGCCGCCGCCGGCCGCCCGCACGTAGGTGTCGGGGACGAGATCCCGGCAGGGACGCTGCACGGCCAGTGGCCGGTCGGTCCGCCCGTTGCGCTCGCGTCCCTCCCCGACGCACAGGTCGCGGCCGGCGACGTGCGACGGAACGATGTGATACCACCCGTCGCGCGGGGGGCGCCGGCTTCCGGCCGTCGGGGCCGGGAGGGAGGCGGCGGGTGGGGTGCGGTCGTCTCCGGCCGTCGCGGCGGCCGCGGCGGCGGAGGGAGCCGAGGGCCGCGCGTCGCCGCCGGCCCAGGAGACGCGCAGCTGCGCCAGGACCGCACCCGTGGCGAGGAGCAGGACCGCGATGCCGGCCCCCGCTATGGCGAAGCGCCGTAGCGCCCGGTGCCCCGGTCGTACGGCGGTTGCGCCTCGTAAAGCCCGTAGGGCCGGGGCGCCTGGTCCGGCTGGGTCGCCCGGTCCCGCAGGGTCAGGGGGATCGCCCTGGTCGCGGGGGCCGGTTTGGTCGCCGGGTTCGGCCTGGTTACGGGGACCGGTTTGGTCGCGCCCGTCGAGACCCCCGGGCTCGAAGCGGCCGGTCTGATCGGGCCGGACGTCCGGGCCGGGCTGCTCCGGCGGTCCGGGCGGGTGGTGCCGGGCCGCGGCGGCGTCGTGAGGATCGGTCACAGGCGCCATGCCGGCGGCCAGCCGTTTCCGGTACGCCACCCAGCGCGCCGTCTCGGCCTCGCCGAGCCCGCAGGCGCGCACGAAGGCCGCCACGAACTCCTCCCTGGGGAGGGTCGTGCGCCCGAGCGCCCCCGCGATCGTGCTGCTGGGAAGCACGTCTCCCGACGCCTTCGCGGCGGCCGTGAGCTGCCGGTAGGTCAGGCCGGACCACTGGCGGAGACGGCCCAGCGCGGCGACGAATTCGGCTGCGGTGGCGAGACCGTCGGGCTGGGGAGGCGCGCTGAACGGCCCTGACACGACGATCCTCCCAAGCCACGCTTCGGCGTCGATCCGGGCGAAACACTAACAAAGATCGATGACGCGAGGCAGCCCCCCGGTCAGCGGATTACGCCGCCCGGAGGGCCTGGAGGTGGTGCTCTGCTGTTATCCCTGGTCGCGCTTGGTCACGTAGACGAAGTCGCCCAGGTTGAATCCCGCGTCGAGCCCCCGGTCGGCGTCCCATCGGTAGTGGACGCCGAGCCAGAGCCGGCTGAGCGCGTCCTCCTCGGCGGCCTGCTCGAAACTCGTGAAGGTCCTGGTCTTGGGATTGGCGTTCGGATCATCGGTGGTCGCCGTGAAGGTCAGGTTGTGTCCGAACCACCTCTGCATCACTCCTGCCCACGCCCCCGCGAACGTGGCGTGCCCCGATATGTACGCGGGGAAGGGCGGCGAGAAGTGCTGTCCGGCGGCGTTCACCGACAGCGGCTCCCAGGAGGGATCGGGCGTGACGGCGGGGTTGAGGCTCGTGTCGGCCAGCTTGATCGCGCTCTCCGGCCGCCACAGGTCGATCGGCGAGTCGAACTTCGCTCCCCAGGCGACTATCGACGCGTCGGCCAGCGCCATGGACACAAGGTTGAACAACTCGGCCGTCTCGTTCTGCCTCAGTCCCTTCTGCCGGGAGACCGCCTGGGTGATGGCGAACAGCTGCCCCACGGGCCGATAGGTGCCCTTGCCGTCGTTGGCCCAGAAGAACGCCGCCTGCGTCTGATCGGCGGACCGCGAGGTGGGATTGCTCGCCCCGCCGTACGCCTTGACCTCGTTGACCTGCTGTGCGTACTGGGAGCTGCGGACGAGCTGGTCGTAGGAGGTGAAGCCGCCGGGCGGCCCCGGCCGGAACTGCGTGGGGGACGTCATGGCGAACGGCTTGAGCTTCCCCCAGTTCGGCGTCACCGCCGGTCCTGAGCCCGTCTGCCGCCACGCGCCGGGGACCGTGCCCTCCGTGTACGAGAGGTCGAACGCCGGCCCGTCCCCCGACCGTTCGGCGATCATCAGGTCGCCGATCCTCTCGCCGTCGGTCCGGCCGCCCTGGACGTAGCGGGCCGGCACCGACGAGGGGATCTGCGCGAGCGCGTAGGCCAGGTTCGCGTCGAAGTCGATGTACGGATAGAGGTGTTCGAGCACGCGGTGCGCCGCCGCGTCCATCGTGGCCTCTATCGAGTCGTTCGGGTTCTGCTGAGTGATCTTCGGCAGGTACGTGACCGGCGCGGCCGGCCAGTTCGCGTCGTGGACGGCGATGTGCAGCATGGCCCCGGCCCGCGCGAGCCGGGTCGGGTCCCCGTCGTGGCTGTACTGCGGGTCGACGCCGTCGCGGGGAAGGGTGCGGATGGTGTCGAGGAAGACGCTGTTCCAGTAGAGGACGTGATCGAAGGCGGACGCCTGCGGCGGTGGCCCCGTGACCGCCGCGTGCGCCGCCTGGGGAAGCGCGACCAGCGTGCCGGCGGTCACGACGGCGGCCGCCGCGATCACACGTACGCGTTTCCACCGGGATCGTCGATGCAAGGAGAACCTCCGGGGGGAAGGCCCCGAGCCCCGGCCGAGTGCCGGGGGAGGGGTGCATCACGGAAGATCCCTGATCGACGGAACGCAGGACAAGATTCATGATCGTGCGGAACTGTTCCGGACGCTCCCGTGCGGTCCGCCTCGTGTGGAATGGCAGGACAGGCGCGTCCGGTCACGCCGCGAATCGAGCGCCCCTGATACGTGTCCTGGGACGAAGAGGAGCCCGGGAGGCCACGGGCATGGGCCCGGACGGACGGGAGGCCGGCCGGCGAGTTCGCGAACCCACCGGCCGGCCTCTCACGCGGAGTCGTGACGACGCCGGCTCTGTCCCCGGTGCGGGGAGACGCCGTGTCCTGCGCGGTCAGTCCTGCTTGCGCGCGCCGAACATGATCTCGTCCCAGGTCGGCACCGACGCCCGGCGTCCGCGCGACTTACGGGGCCGCGGGGGAGCGGGCTTCGGCACGGGCGGCGCGGGCGTCTCGGGCTTGGCGTCCTTCGGAGCCTCCTTCTGCGCCTCCTTCGCCCCGTCCTTGGACCCGTCGCCCGTGCGCTGCGTCTTCCGGGTGTCCCCCGGGCGAGGCGCCGGGGCGGCAGCGGGTGCCTGGGCCGCGGGAGGTGCCTGCGGCGCTGGCTGCGGTGCCGGTGCCTGCGGTGCCGGTGTCTGCTGTGCGGGTGCCTGCTGTGCGGGTGCCTGCGGTGCGGGAGCGGCCTCGGCCGCCGGCTGGGCGGGCGGCGGCGTCTGTGCCGCCGGAGCCTCTGGAGTGGCCTCTGCCGCAGGAGCCGCAGGTGTGGTGGCCTGTGCCGCCGGAGCGGCGGGAGCCGCGGTGGGCTTCGGCGTGGGAGCCGAGGCGCTCTCCGGGGGCGTGCTCGGCGCGGGCACTGTCACCGCTGTGACGTCGGCCGCGGGGCCCGCAGCGGGGTCCTTCGCGGACTCCGCCGGCGGAGCAGGTGCGGGGACGGTGACGGGAACAGCGGCCGCCGGCGACGCCTCGTCCGGCGCGCCGCCCCCGGCCGTGTCCGCGGCCTTGTCTGTATCAGGAGTCGTGCCCGTGTCGGCAGCCGCAGCCGTGACCGGGGCCGCGGCGGCGACAGGTTGCGCCGCGGGTGCGGCGGCCGGTCGCTCGGCCGGCGGCGCGGCCTCCGCAGGTGCGGCGGCCTCCCCGGCGGTCTTCACGGGGGTATCCGCGGAGGTCTCCGCGGTGGCCCCCACGGCGGCCTCCGCGCTCTCGCGGCTGGAGGCGCGGTCCTCGGCGTCCCGGGAGGACGCCACAGCGGCCACGCCGTCCGTCGCCGCGGCGCTTGCCGTCCCCGATTCCGCCGTGGACTCCACAGCGGAGTCCAGAGCGGAGTCCGGGGTCACGGTGGTGCTCGTGGTCGTCGTCGAGTCTTCGGGGGCCGCCCGCTCCACGGGCGTCGCCGGGCGCGCGGCCTCCTGCGCGTCCGTCGTCCCCCCGGGTCGCGTCGCGCCGGCCGTCTCGGCGGCTGCGCCGTTCCCGCCGGTCACAGCGCCCGGCGCTGCGGCCTCCGCCGAGGGCGTGAGCGTGGGCACTGGCGCGGGCACCGGCGCGGGCGTGGCGGCATGCGCGGAAGGCTGGGACGCGGCCTGCCACACCACGGTGTCCTGACCGTCTCCCCAGACCACGCCGTCTCCGGCGGCGTCCGGGCCCGGAGCGGGCGGAACGCCCGTGGTGGCCGGGGCGGCGTCGGCGGGCGTACGCGGAGGAGCGGCCTCCACCGCGGATCCGGTCTGGGCCGGGCTCTCCACCCTGGTCTCGGCGCCGGGCGGCGGGGGCACGACATCGGGGCCGGCGACGAGCGACTGCGGCAGTCGGAAGGGCACCGGGGTCAGCTCGGGCCGGTACGCCGCCGGCTCGTCCGCGTACGGCTCGGGCCGCTCGGGCCGGCCGGTCTCCGCGCGCAGCGGCGGGCTCAGCCGCGGCGGCGGCACGGGCTCGGGGAACGCGGCGGGCTCGGAGCGTACGGCGGGCACGCCGAGACCGGGCTCGTCGCGGCGGGGAGAGGTCTCCGCGGGCAGCGACGGCACCGGGGCGAGCTTGGACGCCAGACGGGGCACGAAGGGACGCACGGTGGCGTCGTCCCGCTCGGGCTCGACGTATTCGGCGGCCGACAGGCGCATGGCCTCGTCGTCGTTCGGGGTGATGTGGCGGCGGCGCGGGTCGAAGAGCCACTCGGCGTGACGGGTGTGGCCGTTCCAGACGAAGCCGAGCCGCACGCGCCACAGGTTGTCGTCGCGCTTGGCGGAGTCCCAGTCGATCTCGTCGGCGGGCACGCCGCGCCGGGTGAGCCGCTCGGCGACCAGCTCGCCGAGCGTGGGCCCGGGGGTCGTCTCGCCGGGCATCCGGACCGAGACCCGCTGGGCCTGCTGGGCCATGTACTCGCGCTCCTGGAGAACCGGTCCCTCGAACCAGCGGACTCTCTCCACCGGAATGCCGGCGGTGGCCGCGATCTCCTCGGCCGTCTCGCCGGCACGGATGCGCGCCTGGATCTCCTTGGGACGCAACGGGCTCTCCACTTCGATCTCGTACTGGCCGAGACGGGAGAAGTTGCCGCGAACCGCAGCGCGGAGCCGGTCGTCGACGGGCAGCGTGAAGCGCGTGCCCCGCCCGGCGGTCGCCAGGACGAGGTACGTTCCGTCTTCACTTACCGCGACGAGACGGAGCTCCTGCATGCGAGTCCCTTCGTCGTCGTGCTCTGTCTTCCCCCGGACCCTTGAGTCTCTCGCGTGAACCGGTTGCCTTCCAGCACCGTACCCGGCATGTCCGAACATCGCCTCGCCAGGGGGCGAGGCAGGTGTTGTGACCCCGGTCACATTTTTCGTGTTCACCTTTCCGCAACCTGTCGGTCGTCCGGAAGCGGCAGTGCGCAGGCGGCGGCCGCGCCGCCGATCCGGCCCGGAAGGCGAGAGCGAGGGTCGTGTCTCCTCAGGTGGTGCGCGCCCATCGCCCGTACGTACGGCGCGGGCGCGGCGCACGGCGGCGTGACCGTGCCGTACGCCGTGCGGCCGTACCTGCGGGAGGGTCTCATTCCTGCTTGCTCCCTCGGGTTCGAGTGGCGCGCCGGGCTCTGGTGTGCCCGTGCTCCGCAATGTGCCTGCCCGAGGGCCGGCGCGGGCAACGCGACACGCGGAAGACGCCGGACCGTGGAGAGGGACTTTACGCGGCGATGGGGTCAGCCTTCCCGCGACGCGCCGAGCACCCGGTCGAGGTAATCGTTGGAGAACAGCCCGTCCGGGTCCATCTCGCGGCGCAGGGCGAGGAAATCGCCGAACCTCGGATACACCCCACGCAGGTAGTCCGCGTCGCGGGTGTGCAGCTTGCCCCAGTGGGGCCGGCCCCCCAGCCTGACCATGATCTCCTCCACGCCCTCGAAGTATGCGGGGTTGGGCGCCTGGCGGTAGACGTGGCAGGCGACGTACGCCGAGGGCCTGCCGTACGCGGTGGAGAGCCAGGCGTCCGAGGGCGGCGTGACCCGCACCTCGACAGGGAAGGTGATCGGCCAGCCCGACCGCTCCACGAGGTCCCGCGTTTCCCGCAGGGCCTGGGCGAGGTGGTGGCGCGGTATGGCGTACTCCATCTCCAGGAAGCGGACCTCGCGCACGGACGTGAAGATCTTGTAAGAGGTGTCGGCGCACTCCGACGTGCCGAGCATGCGCGCGGAGATCCCGTTGATCGCGGGCACCGCGCCGGGGAACCGGGCCCCGACGGCGCAGGCCGCGCCGAACAGCGTGTTCTCCAGGAAGACGTTGTCGAGCCAGCGCTTGAAGGCGGCGGGCGGCCGGGCCGGGCCTGCGTCGCGGTTGTTGCGCTTGACCAGGCAGGTGTCGGTGTGGGGCAGCCAGAAGAAGTCGAGGTGGTCGTCGGCCTCCGTCAGGTCGTCCAGCGTGTCGAGGATCCGGCTGAACGCCATCGGCTCGCGGCGGTTGCGCAGCAGGAACGCGGGTTCGACCCGGAACGTGACGGCGGTCAGGACGCCCAGCGCGCCGAGGCCGACCCGGGCCGCGTCGAACAGGTCGCCCTCGCGCACGGTCGTGACGGAGCCGTCGGCGAGCACCATCTCCAGTTCGACGACCTGGTCGGCGAGGCCGCCGACGTGCCTGCCGGTGCCGTGGGTCCCGGTCTGGATCGCCCCCGCGGCGGTCTGGGCCGTGATGTCGCCCATGTTGGCCAGTGCCAGGCCGCGCCGGTCGAGTTCCTCGTTGAGGGCGTGGAGCGGGGTGCCCGCGGCGACCTTGACCCACCCGTCGCCCGCGTCGAGGACGCCGGTCAGCGCGCCGGGCCGCAGGAGGATGCCGTCGGTGAGCGCGACCCCGGTGAACGAGTGCCCCGTGCCGGTCATGCGCACCCGCCGGCCCGTCTTCGCGGCGTCCCGCACGGCGTCGGCGACCTCGGCCGCCGAGGCGGGGGCGCGGACCTCCGCGGGGGTGACCGACTGGTTGCCCGCCCAGTTGACGAAGGCGTCCATGCTCCTCCTCGCCCCGGCACCTCGCCCCGGAGTGAACATGAACACTACTCATGGACCGCCCCGCTGCCTACGGGACGGCGGTCTCAGTTCGTGTGCTGGTGACGCATCCGGACCAGCGCGGAGCCGGCGAGGCCCACGACGGCCGCGAGCAGCGCGCAGGCGTAGGAGAAGCCGTACGCGTTGGACGCCCCGAACGCGTCGGTCAGCCGTCCGCCCGCCCAGGAGCCCACGGCCACGCCGAGGTTGATCGAGGTGGTGACCCACGCCATGCCCTCGTTGAGCTGGGTCGCCGGGACCATGCGCTCCACCAGCGAGAACCCGGTGATGATGGTGGGCGAGATGGACAGGCCGGCGACGAACAGCGCCAGCGCCATGACCCGCACGTCGCGCATGAGCAGCACCGGCGTGAGCCCGGCGGCGAACAGCGAAAGCCCGCGGACGAACCGGGAGCGGAGGCTGATCTTCCAGTGCCGCGAGCCGTACCACAGGCCGGAGACCGCGCTGCCGCACGCGATCGACGCGAGCAGCAGACCGGCCGCGCCCTTGCTGCCGTGCTCCTCCGCGAAGGCCACGGTGATGATGTCGACGGAACCGAACACCGCGCCCATGGCCAGGAAGACCGCCGACAGCAGCGCCACGCCCGGGATCGCGATCGGGGACCCGGCCGCCCCCCGGTGCCGTACGGCCGGAGGTTCGGTGCCGCGGAGCGAGGCGAAGGCCAGCGTGCCCGACACGGTCAGCACGATCGCGGCGATCAGGCCCGCGTAGGGGTTGATCGCGATCGTGAGCGCGGTCACGAAGGCTGGGCCGCCAACGAAGATCAGCTCGTCGGCCACGGACTCGAACGAGAAGGCGGTGTGCAGCTTGGCGGGGTCGGCGAGCACGTGCGACCAGCGGGCCCGGACCATCGAGCCGAGCGAGATCCCGGTGGTCCCGGACGCCGCGCCGGCGGCGTACAGCGTCCACTCGGGCATCCCGGAGTGGGCGCACAGCATCAGGACGGTGAGCGAGCAGCCGTGCAGCAGCACCAGCGGGACCAGCACCCGCGCCTGCCCGAACCGGTCCACGAGCCGCCCGGAGAGAGGTCCGGCCACCGCGACCGCGATCGAGAAGGTCGCCGCCACGGCCCCCGCCTTCGCGTACGAGCCGGTGATGGTGGTGATCAGCAGGATGACGCCGATGCCGAGCATCGACATGGGCGCCCGCCCGATGAATCCCGCGATGACGAAGCCCTTGACTCCGGGCGTGCCGAACAGCCCCCGGTACGGCCCGACCATGTTGTGTTTCCCTTCAGCACTGTGGTGCGTGTGCGTCCGGGCCGGCCGTTCGACAGCAGCGGCGGCCCCGGGTGGCTCCGGGACACGCGGACGGCGTTTATCTCCAGTTTGACCCTCGCGTACCCGCCTATCATGAGGCAAGTGATTTTTCCGCGTCGGGGGTGGAGGGGCTGAGGTGAGGTCGTCCACTCATTCCGGCCCCACACGGCTGCGCCCGATCGTGACCGGCCTCGCCGCCGTGATCCTGGGCATCATCGCCGCGGGCACCGCCTTCCTGGTCACCTGGCCGGGTGACGGCGCGATGGCGGCAGGCGGCGCCAGGGCGGAGACGGACCGCACGCGGGACGACAACCCCCTTCCGGCCGCGCGGGCGACGGCGAAAAGCCTCGTGCCCGACCGCACGCTGCCGTCGAGCGCGCCCGTCGTCGGCGGGCCCGGCGTGCAGGTCACGCTGCCGCACCTGCTGGCGATCTCCCCGAAGCGGGTGCCGCAGAGCACCCTGTTGAAGATCGCCAAGCTGCGGCACGTGCAGAAGGTGGCGGTCGCCGACGGCGGCGAGGTGCGCGTGTCCGGCACGGCCCTGCGGCTGCTCGCGGTCGACCCGGCCACGTTCCGGTCGTGGACGCCGAAGAACGTGGCCGATCACCCGGAGGTGTGGAGCGCGCTCGCGCGGGGCGAGCTGGTCGGCGACGCGGCGGCGATCAAGCGTTTCGGCATGGTGCTCGGCGCGGAGTACCAGATCGACCGGGGCCCCAGGCTGCGCGTGGCGGCCTCCGCCTCGCTCGGGCTGCCCGGCGTGGACGGCCTGGTCAGCCAGGACCTGGGCCGCAGGCTCGGCTTCCCCGGCGGCGTCGTGGTGCTGGTCCACGGGGACCCGGGCAAGGTGAGCGACAAGGCGGTCGCGCGCCTGCTCGGCAAGGGCGCGCAGGTCGTGCGGGTCGGCGCTGCCGCCGTCCCGCCGCGGGCCACGGCGACCCCGGGACGGGCCCTGGTGGGCCGGCCCACGAGCTACCTGGACCTCTACCAGCGGTCCGCCACCGTCTGCCCCGGCCTCTCGTGGACCGTCCTCGCCGCGATCGGCCAGGTCGAGAGCAGCCACGGCCGCAACAACGGCCCCTCGTCGGCGGGGGCGCTCGGGCCGATGCAGTTCATGCCCGCCACCTGGAAGGCGTACGGCGTGGACGGCGACGGCGACGGCGAGGCGGACATCTGGAGCCCCTACGACGCGGTGCCGTCGGCCGCCAAATACCTGTGCGCCAACGGGGCCGGCGCGGGCGGCGACAAGCTCAGGAAGGCCGTGTGGTTCTACAACCACTCGTGGGACTACGTGAACAAGGTCCTGTCGCTGGCCGAGGCGTACGCCCGCACGTACGCCTCCTGACGCGCGGGGGACCTGCGGGGGACCGGTCCTGTCGTCGCGCTACGGCGCCGCTACCGGCCCGGCCGTGCGGCGGGCCGGACCGGGGCGGGGCAGCAGGTCGCCGCGCACGGCGCGGGCTCGGGCTCGGCCAGCAGCTCGGACACCATCGACACGAACCGCGGGTGGGTGCCCGCGGTCGAGGCCCTGGTGAGGGCCATGCCGAGCTTCTCGGCCGTGGCCGCGGCCTCCACGTCGAGGTCGTAGACGACCTCCATGTGGTCGGAGACGAAGCCGATGGGCACCAGGACGGCCGACCGGACGCCCTCGGCGTGCAGCGCCTCCAGGTGGTCGCAGACGTCGGGCTCCAGCCAGGGCACCTGCGGCGGGCCGCTGCGGCTCTGCCAGACCAGGTCCCAGGACCGCTCCTCGCCCTGCCGTTCCCGGCCGACCTGGGCGGTCACGAGTTCCGCGGCACGCCTGAGCTGCGCCTCGTACGCGCCCCCGGCGGGCCCGGCGGTGCGGGCCATGGAGACGGGGATGCTGTGCGCGGTGAACACGAGCCGGGCCTGCTCGCGGGCGTCGGCGGGCAGCCGGTCGAGGGCCTGGCGGGTGTGGTCGGCCATCGCCGCGATGAAGCCGGGATGGTCGTAGTAGTGGCGGAGCTTGACGATCTCGGGAGCGCCGGGGACGGCGGCGCGGGCGCGGGCGATGTCGTCGAGGTACTGCCGGCAGCTGGAGTAGGAGCTGTAGGCGGCGGTGACGAAGGCCGCCGCCTTGCGGACGCCGTCCTCCTTCATCCGCCGGACCGTGTCCTCGAGGAACGGGTGCCAGTTGCGGTTGCCCCAGTAGACCGGCAGGTCCACGTCGAGGGCGGCGATCAGGTCGCGGCACTGCTGGTTGATCGGGCTGACCCCGCCGAACCCCTGGTAGTGCGCCTCGACCTCAAGCAGCCGCTCGCGCGGCACGCCCCGGCCGCGCACGACGTTCTCCAGGAACGGCATGACGTCCTCGGGCTTCTCCGGCCCGCCGAAGGAGACGACGAGCAGGGCGTCGTATCCGTTGGTGCTCCCCATGCGCCACACCTTACGCGGGTGGTACGACGCTTCCGCCCGCGCCTGACGGCTTGGGTGGTGCGTGCGTCACGGAGTAGGTTCGAGCGGTGAGCCAATTTCCGGACATCCGCGAATACACGGCCCTGCCGCGCATGAACGCCCTGCGGCTGTCACCCGACGGGACCCGGCTCGTGTCCGTGGTCCAGTCGCTCAACCCCGACGGCAAGTCGTACGGCACCGCGCTGTGGGAGATCCCCCAGGATCCCGGGGGCGAGCCCCGCCGGCTGACCCGGTCGGCGAAGGGAGAGGCGGGGGCCGAGTTCGCCCCCGACGGGACCCTGTTCTTCGTCTCCCGGCGGCCCGACGAGACGGCGAAGGAGAGCGGCGGCGACACGGCCGCCCTGTGGCTGCTGCCCGAGCGCGGCGAGCCGGTGCGCGTCGCCACCCGCCCCGGCGGGATCGGCGGCGTCCGGGCGGCCGGCGGCACGGTCGTCTACGCCTCCGAGGTGCTGCCCGGCGACGCCGCCACCGAGGAGGAGCGCCGCAAGGCCCGCGACGAGGCCGGGGTCAGCGCGATCCTGCACGAGGGCTACCCGGTGCGCTACTGGGACCACGACCTCGGCCCTGCGCAGACCAGGTTCTTCGCCGGCCGCGCCGCGCGCGAGGGCCTGGAGGACGTGCGGGACCTCACGCCGGAGCCCGGCGGCGCGCTGGACGAGCACCTGTCGTTCGACGTCACCCCCGACGGGGAGACCGTGGTCGCGACCTGGCGGGTTGCGCTCCCGAGCGGCGACGTGCGCTGGGACCTGGTCGCCGTCGACGTCGCGGACGGATCCCGGCGCACGCTCGCGACGTCCGAAGGGCACGACTTCGCCGGGCCGGTCACGGTGTCGCCGGACGGGCGGCACGTCGCCTGCCTGCGTGAGCACCACGGCACCGAGGAGACGCCGATCGCGCTCGACCTGTGGGTGGTCGACCTGTCCACGGGTGAAGGGCGCGCGGTCGCCGGGGAGGTCTTCCCCGCCTCGGTCGCGTGGGCGCCCTCCTCGCGGGAGCTGTTCTTCGCCGCCGACCACCAGGGCCGCCGGCCGATCTTCCGCGCGACCCTGGACGGCGCGGTCACCAGGCTGACCTCGGACGACGGCGCGTACGCCGAGCTTTGCCCGGCCCCCGACGGTTCGGTCTACGCCCTGCGCGGCGCGATCGACTCGCCGCCGCGTCCGGTGCGGGTGGCCCCCGGCGGGTCGGTCACCACGCTGCCCTCGCCCACGCCGCCGCTCGACCTGCCCGGCACGCTGACCGAGGTGACCGCGACGGCCGAGGACGGGACCGAGATCCGGGGCTGGCTGGTCGTCCCCGCGGACGCGACCGCCGAGGACCCGGCGCCGTTCCTGCTGTGGATCCACGGCGGCCCGGTGTCGAGCTGGAACGACTGGAGCTGGCGCTGGAACCCCTGGATCATGGCGCGGCACGGCTACGCCGTGCTGTTGCCCGACCCCTGCATGTCCACGGGCTACGGCCAGGACATGATCCAGCGGGGCTGGGGCGACTGGGGGCCGGTGACCCACGCCGACCTCATGGCGATCACTGACGAGTGCCTCAAGCGGCCGGAGATCGACGAGCAGCGGACGGCGGCGATGGGCGGCTCGTTCGGCGGCTACATGGCGAACTGGGTCGCCGGCCACACCGACAGGTTCCGGGCCATCGTGACGCACGCGTCGCTGTGGAACCTGGACCAGTTCGCCGGCACCACCGACGGCGCCAACTTCTGGCAGCGCGAGTTCGGCGCCCTCGGGTCCGCCCGGTACGCCCGGCTGTCGCCCCACCGGTGGCTGGGAGAGATCAGGACGCCGATGCTGGTGATCCACGGCGACAGGGACTACCGCGTGCCGATCGGCGAGGGCCTGCGGCTGTGGTGGGACCTCCAGCGCTCGGGGGTCGAGTCGAAGTTCCTCTACTTCCCGGACGAGAACCACTGGGTGCTCAAGCCCGGCAACGCCGTCGCCTGGTACGAGACCGTCCTGGCCTTCCTGGCTCAGCACGTCCTGGGCGAGGAGTGGACCCGGCCGCCGTCCCTCACCTGACGGGTGAATGGCGGTACATCCTGGTTTGGGAGGATGTCATCCGTGCGGCCGACGCCCGAGCCGGGCGCCGGCCGCTTCGGTGGCAGCACGTACGAGGAGGGGGCAGGCCAGGATGGACGAGCGGGAGTACCGGCATGACCGGGCGCGGGCGGAGGAGCTGCTGGAGCTGGCGACCGGCATAGCGGAGGAGGCCGGCCAGATGCTCCTCGCGAAGCGGCCCGCGCGGCCCGAGGTGCTCGCCACCAAGTCGAGCCCCACCGACGTCGTCACCGCGCTCGACCGGGCGGCGGAGGAACTGATCCGCGCCAGGATCGCCGAGGCCAGGCCGCACGACGCCGTCCTCGGCGAGGAGGGCGGCGACACCCCGGGCGAGGGCGGCGTCCGGTGGGTCGTCGACCCCATCGACGGCACCGTCAACTTCCTGTACGGCCTGCCGGACTGGGCGGTCAGCATCGGCGTGGAGGTGGACGGCGAGATCGTCGCCGGAGTGGTGCACAACGTGCCGCGCGGCGAGTTGTTCACCGCGTCGAAGGGCGGCGGCGCCTGGCTGAGGGGCGAGCGGCTGCGCTGCAACACCGGCGTCCCGCTGGCCAAGGCCCTCGTCGCCACCGGGTTCGGCTACGCGGCCGGACGGCGCCGGGTGCAGGCCGAGGTGCTGGCGCAGGTGGTCCCCCAGGTCAGGGACATCCGGCGCGGCGGCTCGTGCGCGGTGGATCTCTGCTCGGTCGCCGCGGGCCGGGTCGACGCCTACTACGAGCGCGGCGCCAACTACTGGGACCACGCGGCGGCGGGCCTGATCGCCGCGGAGGCCGGGGCCCGCATCGCCGGTCTGAACGGCAGGCCGGTCAGTCCCGAGATGGTGCTGTGCGCGGCCCCGGGGCTCTTCGAGGAGCTGCACGACCTGCTCGTCCCCCTCGACCCCGAGCGCGACTGACGCGCCCGATCGGGGCGCCACTCTTCGGCCGGCCTGCCGACCCGGCCGTCTTCCGCGGAATTCGCGCCGAGTTCGTCCCGAGTTCGTCCCGAGTTCGGGTCGAGTTCGGGTCGAGTTCGCTCCGGCTTCGCCCTGGGTACAGGCGAGGGGGCCCGCCGTATGGCGGGCCCCCTCGTCAGTGTCGGTTCCGGTCAGCGCTGGATGGCAATGCCGTGATCTTCGGCGAGGCGGTGCAGGTCCTCGATCTCGGCGGTGAGGGTGTCGGCGAGGAAGTCGTCCCCGCTCGTGGTGGCCTCTTCAAGACCCTTGTAGGCCTGGTCGAGCCTGGTTTCGATCGTGGTCGTGAACTCGCCCATCTCACCTTCTTTCTCAGGGGGCGAAAACGTGTCACGGGGGGCTCCGGCACGGATCCTGCGGAGAGGCGCGCCCTTCCCCGGCACACGACAATGGAGGGTGTCACGGGCCTTACCCATGTCCGGAGCGACCGTAAACCTGTGAATTTCTGTGCTCTACGTCACGTAGAGCGCAGGAACCGCTTACCGGCGGCTTACGTCGGATATAGCCACAATGAGGGGCCGTCGTGCCAGCTAGGAGGACTTGATGCGCGTGCTTGTGGTGGAGGACGAGCGGGTGCTCGCGGACGCGATCGCGACCGGCCTCCGCCGGGAGGCGATGGCCGTGGACGTCGCCTACGACGGCGCCGCCGCCCTGGAGAAGACCGGCTACATCGACTACGACGTGATCGTGCTCGACCGTGACCTGCCCAAGGTGCACGGCGACGAGGTGGCCCGCCGCCTGGTCGCCCAGCGGTCGGCCTCGCGGATCATCATGCTGACGGCCGCGGGCGACGTGGACGACAAGGTCGAGGGGCTGGAGCTGGGCGCCGACGACTATCTGGCCAAGCCGTTCGTGTTCATGGAGCTCGTGGCCCGGGTGCGCGCGCTCGGCCGCAGGTCCGCGCCGCCGCTGCCGCCCGTGCTCGAACGCGCCGGCATCCGGCTCGACCCCGGCAGGCGCCAGGTGACGAGGGACGAGGCCGAGATCCACCTCACCAAGAAGGAGTTCGCGGTGCTGGAGGAGCTGATGCGGGCCGAGGGCGCCGTCGTCAGTCAGGAGGACCTGCTCGACAAGGCGTGGGACGAGAACATCGACCCGTTCACCAACGTGGTCAGGGTGACCATGATGACGCTGCGCAAGAAACTGGGTGATCCGCCGGTCATCGAGACCGTGCCCGGTGTCGGGTACCGGCTGTGAGGACCCGCGCCACCGCCACGTCCCGGGGGAGGGGGCCCTGTGAGCGAACCGCGTGACGCCTCCGAGACGAGGACGCCCCAGATCCTCCCGCCGCCCGGGCAGCCGGACGCCGCCACGCCCTCGCCGGACGCGGCGGTCCCGGCCGGCGACCGGAGCCCGGCGGGTCCCACCCGCAGGATGTCGAGCCCGATGGGCACCGGTCCCTACCGCAGTCAGGTGCCGCCGCCGCCCAGCGGCCCGCCCGCCTGGGACGGCCCGCCGCCGCTGGTCGCCCATCCCGTGCAGCGGGGCAACCTGCTCAACGAGATCAGGTCGCTGCAGAACCGCGTCAGCATCCGCTGGCGGCTGACCCTCACGTACGCCGCGCTGGTCTTCGTCGCCGGCGCGCTGCTGGTGATGGTCATGTACGTGCTGATCGGCCAGGCGATCGACATCGGCTGGCAGAGTGTGCCGCAGATCATCTTCCCGCGCGGGAGCGTGCCGCAGGAGTGGATCGACGAGGCCAACCACCAGTTCGCCCAGTCGCAGGCGGAGGTCACCGCGGTGGCGCGGGCCGAGCTGCTGAAGCGGGCGCTGCTGGCGCTGCTGGGCGTGGGGATCCTGGCGCTGATGCTGGGATACCTCGTGGCCGACCGGGCGCTGCGGCCCGTCATCAAGATGACGGCGACCGCGCGGAAGCTGTCGGAGACCTCGCTCGCCCACGAGCGCATCGACCTCCAGGGCCCCGACGACGAGCTGAAGGAGCTGGCCGACACCTTCGACGCGATGCTCATCCGGCTCAACACCGCCTTCGACGCCCAGCGGAGGTTCGTGGACAACGCATCCCACGAGCTGCGGACGCCGCTCGCGATCAACCGTACGGTGCTGGAGGTGGCTCTGTCCGACCCCGAGGCGTCGGACGACCTCAAGGTGCTCGGGCGCACGCTCCTCGGCACCACCGCACGCAACGAGCGCCTGATCGAGGGTCTGCTGCTGCTCGCCCGCAGCGAGCGTCAGCTGTCGGTGCGAAAGCCCGTGGACGTCCAGGAGGTGGCCAGGACGGCGGTGGAGCAACTGGCCCCCTTCGCCGAGGAAGAGGGCGTCACGGTCGAGCACGACCTCCACCCGGCGGCCACGACGGGTGATCCGGTTCTCATAGAACGCTGTGTCTCCAACCTCGTCGAGAACGGCATCAAGCACAATCTTGGCGAGTCCGGAAAAGTATGGGTCCGGTCGGGAATTGTCGACGGGGGTGCGGTTGTTCAGGTCGCGAACACGGGACCGCACGTTCCCGCGTACGAGGTGGAGAGCCTGTTCGAGCCGTTCCGGCGGCTGAATGCCGACCGGGTTCAATCCGCCAAGGGCGCGGGTCTCGGTCTGTCCATCGTGCGCGCGATCGTCCGCGCGCACGGCGGAACGGTCGCCGCCGTCCCCCGCGACGGGGGCGGTCTCGTGGTGACGGTGCGTCTCTCCAGAGCCGGGGCATCTCCGGGGACGCCGCAGTCGGCGCGCTGATGGAGCGAGCACGCCGTACATGTGGTTGGATGTGCCGTCGAACGCGGTGGGGATACCGCCGATACTGTGGTTTTCGCCATATTTGGCTAACCGCAGTCCCCGGTGGGATGCCCCTCGCGTGTCGGAAGGTTCAGGGTTCGTTCAAGCGGGTACCGAATGCACAATTTACCGGCCCCCGCGGGCACAACACCGGCCTTCCGAGCGTTATCCACGCGCGACACAGGCGCAGGCAGATAGATGAGGGGGATGGAGTAGCAGATGGCTACCGACTACGACAGCCCGCGTAAGACCGACGACGATCTGAACGAGGACAGCCTTCAAGAACTCCAGGCGCGTAGGAGCGACAAGTCGTCGGGCAGCATCGACATCGACGAGACCGATCTGGCCGAGTCGCTGGAGCTGCCGGGGGCGGACCTGTCGAACGAGGAGCTCTCGCTGCGGGTGATTCCTCGGCAGGCCGATGAATTCACCTGCTCGCGGTGCTTCCTGGTGCACCACCGCAGCCAGCTGGCCTCGGAGAAGAACGGCCAGCAGGTCTGCCGCGAGTGCGCCGCCTAGGAGACCCTTGGGAGGGTCCGTGACTTCAGCAGCGGATGAACCAAACAACGAGGTGGCCGACCTGGTCGGCAAACTCGTCGCCCCTGAGGAGACGGACGGGGCCGAGCGGCGTCGGCTGCTCGGCCGCCTCAGCGGGGCCTTGGCACGGTCCGCAGGAAAGGCACGAGAACGGGGAGTCGGCCGGGGGCGGTGGCTGGCCGACGTCTTCATGAACATCGCCCCGCGGTTACCGGTCAGGGACTACGAGACGCTGCGGGACCACCACTACGGGCTCACCGGCGAGCAGCTCGCCGACGACCTCGTCCGCACCGCCGCGAAGGCGACGATGGCGGTAGGCGCGGTCGGCGGAGCGCTCGCCGCGGCCGAGTTCGCCGCCCCGCCGCTCCTGCTGTCCGCACCCGCCCAGATCGTGGCCGAGACGCTGGTCGTCGCGGCCATAGAAGTGAAGCTTCTCGCCGAACTGCACGAGGTGTACGGCGTGAAGGTCCCAGGCAACGGCACCCAGAGGGCGGCCGCGTTCGCGCTCGCCTGGTCGAAGCAGCGGGGCGTCAACCCCCTCGCCCCCGGCTCGGCCACGATCGCACTCGGGACCGCCGCCAAGACCGCGCTGCGCAACCGCCTGATGCGCACGCTCGGTCGCCACCTCACCACGCTCGGCCCCTTCCTGACCGGCGCCGTGGCCGGCGGCGCGCTGAACCGGGCCGCCACCAGGAAACTCGCCGGCGCGGTGCGCGCGGACCTGCGCCGCCAGCACGCCCTGCCGCCCGGTTGACCCCCTGACACCCGCCACCCGGGCGACATCCCGCCGCCGGGCCGAACTCCCCTCCCGCGCCGGTCCCCGTCCCGGGTACGGGCCCTTCTCCGTCCGGTCTCCGTCCCCCTGGCGACGCGGCGGCCCCGGTGCCCGTCCCAATCGGCGATCTCCGGCCGTCCTGATCTTCCAGGTAGAGAAGTGTCACTGATTGGTCTAAACCTCTTGCCGACCCCGTATGAGCTGCGTGAGATCATTCTCACAGCCACACGCGTGGATTGTGCACGTTCTTACGGGTATGGGGGTGCCTGGTGACTTTCCGTATGGTGGTCACAGGCGACCACCTGGAGGGGATTCATGCGTGGCACCAGCTCGTTTCTGATCGTCGCGAACCGGCTGCCGGTCGATCGTGTGGGCGAAAACGAATGGCGGCGCAGCCCGGGCGGGCTCGTGACCGCCATCGCGCCCGTCATGCAACGGCGTGACGGGGCCTGGCTCGGCTGGACCGGGGCGGCGGGAGAGGAGCTGAAGCCCTTCGACCACGACGGGATGCACCTGATCCCCATCCCGCTGTCGCAGCTCGAGGTCGAGCTGTACTACGAAGGCTTCTCCAACGCCACGCTGTGGCCGCTCTACCATGACGTGGTCGCCACGCCGGTCTACTCGCGCGTGCTCTGGGACGCCTACCGGGCGGTCAACGACCGGTTTGCCCGCGCGGCCGCGGAGGCCGCCGCGCCCGGCGCCGTCGTGTGGGTGCAGGACTACCAGCTCCAGCTCGTGCCCGCGATGCTGCGGAAACTGCGGCCCGACCTGAAGATTGGGTTCTTCCTGCACATCCCGTTCCCGCCGGGCGAGCTGTTCTACCAGCTGCCCTGGCGCAACGAGATCCTCGAAGGACTGCTCGGGGCCGATCTCGTGGGCTTCCAGCGGCCGGGCGGCGCCGCCAACTTCCTGCGCCTGTGCCGCCGCCTGCTCGGCGTGCAGCACCTCCGCAACGCGATCCAGCTCGGGGACCGGGCGGTCCGGGCCGAGTCGTTCCCGATCTCGGTCGACTTCGGCGAGATGGACCAGCTCGTCCGCGAGCCGCGCGTCCAGCAGCGGGCCAAGGAGATCCGCGCCGAGCTGGGCGATCCCGAGCACGTGCTGCTCGGCGTCGACCGGCTCGACTACACCAAGGGCATCGGCCAGCGGCTCAAGGCGTTCGGCGAGCTGCTCGACGACGGCGCGATCAAGCCGGACGAGGCGGTCTTCGTGCAGGTGGCCACGCCCACCCGCGAGCGGGTCGCCGAGTACATCCGGCTGCGCAACGACATCGAGCTGAGGGTGGGGCGCATCAACGGCGAGCACGGCGTGCTCGGCCGCATGCCGATCTCCTACCTCCACCAGTCGTACAACAAGGAGGAGCTGGCGGCGCTCTACTGCGCGGCCGACGTCATGGTCGTCACGCCGCTGCGCGACGGCATGAACCTCGTCGCCAAGGAGTACGTCGCCTGCCGTCACGACCTGCGCGGGGCGCTCGTGCTGAGCGAGTTCGCCGGCGCGGCCGACGAGCTGCGCCAGGCCTACATGGTCAACCCGTACGACATCGCCGGCATGAAGCGGACGATGCTGACGGCGATGCGGGCGACCCCGCACGAGCTGGCGCGCCGGATGCGCTCGCTCAGGCGCAGGGTCGCGACCTACGACGTGGACAGGTGGGCCAGCGACTTCCTCAAGGCCCTGGAGTCCGGGGAGCCGGCCGCCTCTAGGGAGTGAGGTCCCGGGCGGCGTCCTTCCAGGAGCGCCACTTCTTCGCCGCCGAGCGCGTGACGATGATTCGCGTGATCTCCATGCCCAGGCCCATCACCACGGCGTACGCGATCGCCTCGCCGAGTCCGATGTCGGGGGAGTCGACGCTCGCCGGCGGCTCCTTGCCGGTCGCCTTCTGCCACGCGAACGACAGCACCTTGCGCGAGCAGAAGCCGACCGCCAGGCCGAGCAGGCCGCCGACGATCCGCCACTGCATGTCGGGCTTGTCCGTCGCGCCGAGTTCGCGCTTGGCCTCTCGAGCCATGTCCGCCATGATTCCTCCTCGATAACGACCTTAGTGTCTCCCCGCGGGGTGACGGTCCACGCCATACCATGTGGTGGCATGACCGAACAGCGACTCCACGCAGCCATGCCCGAGAAACCGACACTCGACGGCTTGGAAGCGGTATGGGTAGCGCGCTGGGAGGCCGAGGGCACCTACCGGTTCGACCGGTCCCGGGGCAGGGACGAGGTCTACTCCATCGACACCCCGCCGCCCACCGTGTCCGGGTCCCTTCACGTGGGGCACGTCTTCTCCTACACGCATACGGACACGATCGCCCGCTACCAGCGGATGCGGGGGCGCGAGGTCTTCTACCCGATGGGGTGGGACGATAACGGGCTGCCCACCGAGCGCCGCGTGCAGAACCACTTCGGCGTTCGCTGCGACCCCTCCATGCCGTACGACCCGGACTTCACGCCGCCGGAGAAGCCGGACGCCAAGCGGCAGGTGCCGATCTCGCGGCGCAACTTCATCGAGCTGTGCGAGCGGCTGACCGCCGAGGACGAGAAGGCGTTCGAGGAGCTGTGGCGCCGTCTCGGCCTGTCGGTGGACTGGTCGATGACCTACGCCACGATCGACGCGGGCGCCCGGGCGGCGTCCCAGCGGGCGTTCCTGCGCAACCTCGCCCGCGGCGAGGCGTACGTCGCCGAGGCCCCGACGCTGTGGGACGTGACGTTCCGTACGGCCGTGGCCCAGGCCGAGCTGGAGGACCGGGAGTGGCCCGGCGCCTTCCACCGCATCGGGTTCGAGCGGTCGTCCGGCGGCGACATGGTCTGGATCGAGACCACCCGTCCCGAGCTGATCCCGGCCTGCGTGGCGCTGGTCGCCCACCCCGACGACGAGCGCTACCGGCCGCTGTTCGGCACCACCGTCCGCACCCCGGTCTTCGAGGTCGAGGTGCCGATCGTGGCCCACCACCTCGCCGAGCCGGACAAGGGCTCGGGCATCGCGATGATCTGCACCTTCGGCGACGTCACCGACGTCACCTGGTGGCGCGAGCTCGACCTGCCCACCCGGCCGGTGATCGGCTGGGACGGCCGCCTGCTCCCCGAGCCGCCGCAGGGCGTGCCGGCCGAGCCGTACGCCGAGCTGGCCGGCAAGACCGTGCACAGCGCGCGCGAGCGCATCGTGGAGATGCTGCGCGAGTCCGGCCATCTGGACGGCGAGCCGCGCAAGATCCAGCGGCCGGTGAAGTTCTACGAGAAGGGCGACCGGCCCCTCGAGATCGTCACCACCCGGCAGTGGTACATCCGCAACGGCGGCAGGGACGCGAAGCTGCGCGCCGAGCTGCTGGAGCGCGGCCGGGAGCTGGAGTGGCACCCGCCGCACATGCGGGTCAGGTACGACAACTGGGTGGAGGGCCTGGCGGGCGACTGGCTGATCTCCCGCCAGCGGTTCTTCGGCGTGCCGATCCCGGTCTGGTATCCGCTCGACGCCGACGGCGAGCCGATCCACGAGGCGCCGATCGTCCCGCCCGAGTCGGCGCTGCCGGTGGACCCGTCCAGCGACGTGCCGCCCGGCTTCTCCGAGGACCAGCGGGGCAAGCCGCTCGGCTTCACCGCCGACCCCGACGTCATGGACACCTGGGCGACCTCGTCGCTGAGCCCGCAGATCGCCGCCGGGTGGGAGCGCGACGACGACCTGTTCCGCCGCGTGTTCCCGATGGACCTGCGGCCCCAGGCCCACGAGATCATCCGTACCTGGCTGTTCTCCACGGTCGTGCGGTCGCACCTGGAGCACGGCGGGCTGCCCTGGCGGCACGCGGCGATCTCCGGGTGGATCCTCGACCCCGACCGCAAGAAGATGTCGAAGTCCAAGGGCAACGTGGTCACGCCCATGGGCCTGCTGGAGGAGTACGGCTCCGACGCGGTCCGCTACTGGGCCGCGAACGGGCGTCCAGGCACCGACACTGCCTTCGACACCGGGCAGATCAAGATCGGCCGCCGGCTGGCCATCAAGATCCTCAATGCGTCGAAGTTCGTGCTCGGCTTCCGGTCCGAGGGCGGCGGCGAGGTGACCGAGCCGGTCGACCTGTCGATGCTGGCCGCGCTGGGGGCGGTCGTCGCCGAGGCCGGCGAGGCGTTCGAGTCGTACGACTACACCAGGGCGCTGGAGCGGACCGAACGCTTCTTCTGGTCGTTCTGCGACGACTACGTGGAGCTGGTCAAGGCCCGCGCGTACGAGGGGGACCCCTCGGCCGTCGCGGCCCTGCGGCGGGCGCTCGACGTGCTGCTGCGGCTGTTCGCGCCGTTCCTGCCCTTCGTGACCGAGGAGGTCTGGTCGTGGTGGCGGGAGGGCTCGGTGCACCGCGAGCCGTGGCCGTCCCCCCAGGAGCTGCCCGAGGCGCGGTACGGCGATCCCGCGGTGCTGGACGCCGTGGCGGAGGTGCTCCGCCGGGTGCGGCGGGCCAAGTCCGAGGCGCGGCTGTCGATGCGGGCCGAGGTCGCCCGGCTCACCGTGTCGGGCATCCAGGCGGACCTCGTCCGGCAGGCCCAGGACGACCTGTGCGCCGCCGGCAACGTCGAGGAGTTCGTCCTCGTACCCGGTGACGGGCCGCTCGACGCGGTCGCCGAGCTGACCGCCTGAGGCCGCCTGGGCTCACCGCCTGAGACCGCCGCCCTACCCCTGGGTGCGGCGGCGGCCGGCGAATTTCTTTGGGACGTTCCAGGACGTTCCCGGGCGTTTCGGTGCGCGGGCGGGGGACCGCGGAGGGTTCGAGGCGGAACGGCCGCCATAGGCGGGTAAAACGGCTGCGCGTCTCGCCCGCCGACATGCCAGGCTGGATCCGTGATCCCGTCTAAGCGCAGTACCACGGAGAGGGTCCCGCCGACGCTGGCCACGATGGCCGCGTGGAGCTGGCGGCTGCTGCTGCTCGGCGGGATGGTCTACGTCCTGTGGCTGATCATCGAGAGAATCAGCTTCGTCGTCATGCCGGTGGTCGTCGCGCTGTTGCTCGCGGCCCTGCTTCACCCGCTGACCCGGCGGCTGCGCGCCACCGGGCTCCGGCCTATCTACGCGACATGGATCACGATGCTGCTCGGCCTCGCGCTGATCGTCGGCATCGGGTTCCTGATCGGCGTGCGGGCGAACGAGGAGTTCCCGCGGCTGGTCCTGCAGATCCAGGTGACCGTGCGCAACGTGCAGGACTGGCTGCTCCACGGCCCCCTCCACCTGAAGGAGGCGCAGATCGCCGACTTCGTGGACCAGCTCAGCAGCCAGGTGACCCAATACCGCAGCCAGATCACCAGCACGGTGCTGAGCGGCGCCACCGCGGTCGTCGAGGTGCTCACCTCCATCGTGCTGATCCTGTTCGTGACCTTCTTCCTGCTGAAGGACGGCGACCGGATCTGGGCCTGGTTCCTGCGCGCCTTCGGCGGCGCCGCGCCGCGCGTGGACCAGGCGGGCCGCGCCGCCTGGGCGACGATCTCCCACTACGTGCACGGCACGGTCGCGGTCGCGGCCATCCACGGGCTCGTGATCGGCGTGGTGCTCGCGGGGATGCAGGTGCCGTTGTGGGCGCCCCTCGCGGTGCTGGTCTTCCTCGCCAGCTTCATCCCGATCGTCGGCATCCTGTTCGCGGGCACCATCGCGACGCTGGTGACCTTCGGGTCCCGGGGCTGGTTCCTGGCGCTGATCTTCGTGGGCGTCCTCGTGGTCGAGCAGCAGCTGGAGAACCACGTGCTCCAGCCGCTCATCGTGGGCCGGGCCCTGGAGTTCCACCCTCTGGCGATCATCCTCGTCCTCGCGGTGGGCGGCGTGCTCGGCGGCATCGCGGGCGCCGTGGTGGCCGTGCCGCTCACGGCGGTCATCTACCGGGCGCTGCCCGAGCTGCGCCGCGGCCGGCCCGCCATCGAACCGGCGGCGGAAGGCGGCCCGCCGGGCGCCGCGGAGCCAGGCGCCGAGGGCGCGTCCCCGCACCCGGAGCCCGGCACCGATGAGCCGGGCGCCGAGGGCGCGTCCGCGCACGCGGAGCCCGGCGCCGCGGAGCCCGCGACCTCCCAGCGCGCCGCCTCCGGTCAGGGCGGGCGGGAACCGGAGACGGCACGCCCGTCCTCCGACTCCGGAGAGGCGGTGTCCCCCCAGCGCAACGGGTAGGGTCTTGCCTCATGAGCTGCCCTGTGCCGAACCCCGGACCGCCGGGCCCGAGAGGGGCCGCGGCCGCCGCTCGCGGGATCGAGGCCGCCCGATGAGCGTCGAGATCCTGATCCACCGGCTCGACCCGGATCTTCCGCTCCCGTCGTACGCGCATCCGGGCGACGCCGGGGCCGACCTGTACGCGGCGGAGGACGTGGAGTTGCTGCCCGGCGAGCGGGCGGTCGTGCGGACCGGCGTCGCCATCGCGTTGCCGGACGGGTACGCCGCCTTCGTCCATCCGCGTTCTGGCCTGGCCGCCCGGCACGGCGTCACGCTGGTCAACGCGCCCGGCACGATCGACGCCGGCTACCGGGGCGAGATCAGGGTGACGATGATCAACACCGATGCCAAGGACCCGGTGCGGCTCCGGCGCGGCGACCGCATCGCCCAGCTCGTCGTCCAGCGGGTGGAGCGGGCGGCGTTCTACGAGGTCGACCGGTTGCCCGGCTCCGTACGGGGCACGAACGGGTTCGGCTCCACAGGGAGCTGACACCGCGGGGCCCGGAAACGGGCCACGATGCGAGGAGAGTGAGAGAAGTGTTGCGACGCCGGCGACGCGCGGAGGAGGAGACCGCACCATCCGTCGTGCGGGGGGAGAGCCCCGCCCCGGCGCGGACGACGGGCCCCTGGGACGCCGATGACGACTACCCGGAGGCCGAGCGCGTGGACCTGGGAGGCCTTCGCCTGCCCGTCGGTCCCGGATTCGAGATCCAGCTCAGCATGGCGGGCGACCAGGTCGACGGTGTGATCGTCCTGGTCGAGGAGAGCGCCCTGCAGGTCAACGTCTTCGCCGCGCCCAAACGCAGCGGGATCTGGGACGAGGTGCGCACCGAGCTCGCCCGTGAAGTGGTGGCCGCGGGCGGCTCGGCGGAGGACCGGGACGGCCCGTTCGGCCCCGAGATCGCGGCCGAGGTGCCCGCGCAGGGCCAGGCGCAGGGACGGCAGCCGGTGCGTTACCTCGGCGTCGACGGGCCGCGCTGGTTCCTCCGCGCCGTGGTCAGCGGCAGGGCGGCGGTCGACCCGGAGGCGGCGCGGACCCTGGAGGACGTCGTGCGCGGCATCGTCGTCGTGCGCGGCGACGAGCCGATGCCGCCCAGGGAGGCGATCCAGCTCCGGCTGCCCGCCGAGGCCCGGCAGGCCATGGAGGAGCAGCAGCAGGGGGCTCGGCAGGAGGAGTTCCGGCCCTTCGAGCGCGGTCCGGAGATCAGCGAGATCCGCTGACGCCCGTCCGGAATGCGCTGGTTGACCGAATCGGGGGGCAAGCCCTGCTCGGCCGTCCTTCTGGCCCGTGGGCGGCTCACGTATGCTGCGGTGGGAAACGACCGGCCTAGGCTGGAAGCCAGGACGACGAATCCCCCGAAGGGGATCGTGAACGAGGAAGCTGGGTGAGTGACCGATGGGCACGCCGGAGCCTGCCAGACGCGGCGGACTGCGGGGCTTCTTCCGAAGGCTGACCACCAGCCAGGCCGAGCTGGAGGCCGCCGAGCTCCAGGAGGACCTGGAGCAGCAGGGGGCCACTCCCATCGCGCGGTGCGGTGAGCGCCAGCGGACGTGCGTGGCGGGCACGCTGCGCACGGTGACCCTCCGCCCGCGCGGCGGCGCGCCCGCCCTCGAGGCGGAGCTGTACGACGGGTCGGACGTTATCGACCTGGTCTGGCTCGGCCGCCGGAAGATCGCCGGCATCGAGCCGGGCCGGGTGGTGCGGGCCGAAGGGCTGGTCAGCGTCCAGGACGGCCGCAAGGTCATGTTCAACCCCCGCTACGAGCTACGCCCGGCCGGTGGCCCTTGATCTCTCAGGAGACCGTATGAGCACAGCGGACATGACGGCCCCCGCGGCGCACGCCACCGTCGAGGCGGCGGTTCGCGCACAGATGAGCAAGGCACTGGGCGGCAAGCGCGGCATCGTCGAGGCGGCCGTGCCCACACTCGCCTTCACCGGCACGTGGGTGGGCACCAACGAGCTGAAGACCTCGCTGATCGTCGGCATCGCCTCGGCGGTGGTGCTCCTTCTGGTGCGGATCGCGCAGCGGACCACACCGCAGTTCGTGCTCAACAGCCTCGTCGGCATCGGAATCGGGGCGTTCTTCGCGGCCCGCACCGGCGACGCCAAGGACGTGTTCCTGCCGGGGATCCTCTACAACGGGGCCTACGCCGCCGGCATGCTGCTGTCGATCGTGGTCCGCTGGCCGATCGTCGGCTTCCTGATCGGCTCGGTGACCGGCGACCCGACGGCCTGGCACAAGGATCCCGCGCTGGTCCGGCTGTGCTCGCGGCTCACGTTGCTGCTCATGCTGCCCTGCCTGCTGCGGGTGGTGATCCAGCTGCCGCTCTACTGGGCGGATCAGGTGACCGCTCTCGGCGTGTCCAAGATCGCTCTGGGCTGGCCGCTGCAGGTCGCGGGGCTCGCCGCGATGGTGTGGGTGCTCGCCCGGGGCCGTACCCCGATCGAGCCGTCGGCGCAGCCGTCCGTCTGACGATCACCCGCAGACGACCGAGGCCCCGGGCGCGCGCCCGGGGCCTCGGTCGTCTGCGGGTCAGGGCCGTCCGTGGGCCGACAGCAGTTCGGTGAGCTCGTCCTCGACCTCCTGGTTGGCCACGAACAGCAGTTCGTCGCCGGCCTCCAGTGGGTCGTCGGCCGAGGGGACCAGCACCCGGCCCTCCCGCAGGATCGCCACGAGGGCGGCGTCCACGGGCCACGGCACCGCGCCCGCCCGCTGGCCCACCACCGGCGCGTCCTCGGCCAGCGTCAGCTCCACCAGGTTGGCCTGGCCCTGCCGGAAGGTCATCAGGCGCACCAGGTCGCCGACGCTGACCGCCTCCTCGACCAGGGCCGACAGCAGGCGCGGGGTGGAGACGGCGACGTCCACGCCCCACGACTCGTTGAACAGCCACTCGTTCTTGGGGTGGTTGACCCGGGCGACCACCCGCGGCACGCCGTACTCGGTCTTGGCGAGCAGCGAGACCACGAGGTTGACCTTGTCGTCGCCGGAGGCGGCGATCACGACCTGGCAGCTGTTGAGCCCGGCCTCGTCCAGCGAGGAGATCTCGCAGGCGTCGGCGAGCAGCCACTCGGCCCGCGGCACGCTGTCGATCTTGATGGCGTGGGGGTCGATGTCGATGAGCAGGACCTCGTGGCCGTTCTCCAAGAGCTCCGCCGCGATGGAGCGGCCGACGGCTCCGGCGCCGGCGATGGTGACGCGCATCAGTGCTCCTCGTCGGACGGCGGGGCGGACAGCGTCTTGTTGATGCGGTCCATGTCGTTCTCGGCGGCGACCAGGTGGAGGATGTCTCCCTCCTGGACGACGGTCGCGTCCTTCGGCACGAGCGCCTCGCCCATGCGGTTGAGGAAGGCCACGCGCGCGCCGGTGACGTTCTCGATCTCCCGGGCCCGGGTGCCGATCCAGCCCTGGTGGAAGGCCACCTCGGCGAGGACGACCGTGCCGGTCGGGTCCCGCCAGAGGGGTTCCGCGCCCTCGGGCAGCACGCGGCGCAGAATCTGGTCGGCGGTCCAGCGGACCGTCGCCACCGTGGGGATGCCGAGCCGCTGGTAGACCTCGGCCCGGCGGGGGTCGTAGATGCGGGCGACCACGTTGTCGACGCCGAACATCTCCCGGGCCACCCGGGCAGAGATGATGTTGGAGTTGTCTCCGCTGCTGACGGCGACGAAGGAGGCGGCCGAGGCGATGCCGGCCTCTTCGAGGACGTCGCGGTCGAAGCCGATGCCCGTCACCCTGCGGCCGCGGAAGCCCGCCCGCAGCCGCCGGAAGGCCTGCGGGTCACGGTCGATCACGGCGACCGAGTGCCCGTTGTCCTCAAGGATGTGCGCCAGGGTCGAGCCGACCCGTCCGCATCCCATGATCACGATATGCATGCTCCCCCGCCGTGGGTTGTGGCGGTCTCCTAATGCAGACAGTATGTCGCCAGTGCCGCACACCGCATGACCCGGGCGCGGCACCGGGGGACTAGGCTCAGCAGACGTGTCCAAGGTGCCAGATCTTGTCAAGCGGCTCCTCGTGGGGCGGGCTCTGCGGAGCACCGCGCTCCACCACCAGCTGCTCCCCAAGCGCGTGGCACTGCCGGTTTTCGCCAGTGACGCGCTGTCCTCGGTGGCGTACGCGCCGCAGGAGATCCTGGTCATCCTGTCGATCGGCGGGGTCGGCCTCTACAGCGTCAGCCCGTGGGTCGCCGCGGGGGTCGTCCTCGTCATGCTCACGGTGGTCGCCTCCTACCGCCAGAACGTGCACGCCTATCCCAGCGGCGGCGGCGACTACGAGGTGGCGACGACGAACCTGGGACCGACCGCGGGGCTGACCGTCGCGAGCGCCCTGCTCGTCGACTACGTGCTGACCGTGGCGGTGTCGGTCGCCAACGGCGCCGACTACGTGGGCGCGACGATCCCCTTCGTCGCCGAACACCGGCCTCTGGTCGCGGTGGCCATCGTCGCACTTCTGACGGTCATGAATCTGCGCGGCATCCGGGAATCGGGTGTCGCGTTCGCCGTTCCGACCTACGCGTTCATGATCGCCGTCGTCGGGATGGTCGCGTGGGGCCTGTTCCGGCTGGTCGTGCTCGGCGACGAACTGCGCGCCCCGACCGCGGACTACCGCATCCTCGGCGAGCAGGCCGATCTCGCCGGATTCGCGATGGCGTTCCTGGTGCTGCGCGCCTTCTCGTCGGGATGCGCCGCGCTGACCGGGGTCGAGGCGATCAGCAACGGCGTGCCGGCCTTCCGCAAGCCCAAGAGCAAGAACGCCGCGACGACGCTGCTGATGATGGGCCTCATCGCGGTCACGATGTTCAGCGGGATCATCTTCCTCGGCCTCAAATCAGGCGTGAAGCTGACCGACCCGGCGACCGTCGCGAGCAACGTCATCATCAGCGGGCACCCGGCCGGGCCCGGCTACTACCAGCAGCCGATCATCGCGCAGGTCGCCTCGGCCGTCTTCGGCCACGGCTCGTTCCTGTTCGTCGTGATCGCCGCGGTGACCGCCCTCATCCTGTTCCTGGCGGCCAACACCGCGTTCAACGGGTTCCCGGTGCTCGGCTCGATCCTCGCCCAGGACCGTTACCTGCCGCGTCAGCTCCACACTCGCGGCGACCGCCTCGCGTTCAGCAACGGCATCGTCATCCTCGCGGCCGGGGCCTGCCTGCTGATCTGGGCGTTCGACGCGGACGTGAGCAAGCTGCTCAACCTCTACATCGTCGGCGTGTTCGTCTCGTTCACCCTCAGCCAGATCGGGATGGTCCGGCACTGGACCCGTCACCTGAGGACCGAGACCGACGCGAAGGCGCGCTTCCACATGATGCGCTCACGGGTGATCAACGGCTTCGGCGCGGTCATGACCGGGCTTGTGCTCGTCGTCGTGCTCGCCACCAAGTTCACCCACGGCGCGTACATCGTCTGCATCGCGATGCCGGTGCTCTTCCTCATGATGAAGGGCATCAGGCGGCACTACGATCGGGTCGCCGAGGAGCTCGCCGCGCCGGAGGGGCACGAGGCCGACGAGTCGCTGCTGCCCGCCCGCAACCACGCGATCGTGCTCGTCTCGAAGATCCACAAGCCGACGCTCCGCGCTCTCGCGTACGCCAGGGCGACCCGCCCGTCGAGCCTGGAGGCCGTGACCGTCAGCGTGGACTCCGACGAGGCGAACAGGCTCAGGGAGGAGTGGGACCGGCGCGGCATCGGGGTGCCGCTGAAGATCCTCGACTCGCCCTACCGGGAGATCACCGGCCCGGTGCTCGAGTACGTGAAGTCGCTGCGGCGGCGCTCGCCGCGCGACGTCGTGACGGTCTACATCCCCGAGTACGTGGTCGGCCGCTGGTGGGAGCACCTCCTGCACAACCAGAGCGCGCTGCGGCTCAAGGGGCGCCTGCTGTTCAAGCCCGGGGTCATGGTCACGAGCGTGCCGTTCCAGCTCGCCTCCTCCGACCGCCTCAAGGGCCGCAGGGAGCCGTCCGCTCCCGGCGCCTCCCGCCGCTCCTATCAGCCCCCGTCGAAGAACACGCAGGTCAAGGCATGACCGACAGGAAAGAGGCCGACATGGGCGGCGTACGGCTCGAACTGACGGTGGACGCCGTCGCCAACGGCGGCTGGTGCGTGGCCAGGCACGAGGGCCGGGTGGTCTTCGTCCGGCACGCCCTGCCCGGCGAGCGGGTGGTCGCCGAGGTCACCGAGGAGACCGCGCGGTTCCTGCGGGCCGACGCGGTCGAGATCCTGGAGCCCTCACCCGACCGGGTCACGCCGCCCTGCCCGTTCGCCGGCCCCGGCCGCTGCGGCGGCTGCGACTGGCAGCACGCGTCGCTGGAGGCGCAGCGCCGGCTCAAGGCCGACGTGGTCGCCGAGCAGTTCCGGCGTCTGGCGGGCCTCGACCTCAAGGTCGTGGTCGAGGAGGTGCCGGGGGCGGAGGACGGCCTCGGCTGGCGCACCCGCGTGCGGTTCGCCGTGGAGCGGGACGGCACGGCGGGGCTGCGGCGCCACCGGTCCCACGAGATCGAGCACGTCACGGAGTGCCTCATCGCGCACCCCGGCGTCGAGGAGGTCGGCGCGGAACGCCTCGCCTGGCAGGGAGCCGCCTCGGTCGAGGTGGTGGCGGCCTCCGGCGGCGACCGCGCCGTGATCGTCGAACCCGCCCCACACCGCCGGGCGGACATCCCGGACGTGGACGCCGCGGTCCTGCTCGACGAGGGCAAGCGGGGCACCCGCGCGCTGCGTGGCCGGGCCTCGCTGACCGAGCGGGTGGGCGAGCGGGACTTCCGCGTGACCGCGAGCGGATTCTGGCAGGTCCACCCGGGCGCGGCGGCCACGCTGCTCGGCGCGGTGCTCGACCTCGGACGGCCCGAGCCGGGGGAGTGGGCGCTCGACCTCTACTGCGGCGCCGGTCTGTTCGCCGCCGGGCTCGCCGAGGCCGTCGGCCCCGAGGGCGCCGTGCTCGGCATCGAGTCCGAGCCGCAGGCGGCGCAGGACGCCCGGTTCAACCTGCGTGACCTGCCGCAGGCGCAGGTCGAGCGGGGCAGGGTCGAGGAGGCGCTCGACCGGCTGCGGATCGAACGGGCCGACCTGGTGGTGGCCGACCCGCCCCGCGCGGGTCTCGGCCGTCCCGTGGTCGAGCGCGTCGCCGGCCTGGAGGCCTCGCGCGTGGTGTACGTATCGTGCGACCCGGCCACCCTGGCCAGGGACGTCGCCTGGTTCGCCGGGCACGGCTACCGCCTGGAGGACCTGCGGGCCTTCGACCAGTATCCGATGACTCACCATGTGGAGTGCGTCGCGCTGCTCGTCAGGGACTGATCCGGCGCCGCCTCCCGGGCGGGGGCGGCCATGCCGGCGACCAGGAGGTCGGCCAGCCTCCGGACCGCCACCGCCGTGCTCTCGGGCGAACCCGCGCGGAGGGAGGCGATGGCGGCCAGGCCGATCCGCACGTCCTCGATCGACAGCTCGGGACGGACGCCGCCCGCGCTCTTGGCGCGTTCGACTAGCTGCTCGAACCTTCGGGCCTGTGCGCGGCGCTGTCCGGCGATCGAGGCGCCCGCGGGGTGGGAGCCGAGCAGCGCCGGGTTCAGCCCGCGGTGCCGCACCTGGTGGTCGGCGAACCGGTGAATGGTGCCGCGCAGCGCGTGCCAGGGGTCGGGGTCGTCCAGGGCGGCACGCATCTGCGTGCGGCACGCGGTCACCTGTTCGGCGAGCACGGCGCCGACGAGGTCCTGGCGCGACGGGAAGTGCCGGTAGACGGTCGCGACGCCGAGGCCGGCACGCCGGGCGATCTCGTGCACGGGCAGGTCGAGCCCGTCCGCGGCGAACGCGGCACGGGCGACCGACACGAGATGCCGCCGGTTGTGCTCCGCGTCCGTCCGGGGTTTCCGAGTCAATGTGGTCCTTGCCCCTCTCGCTTCCGGCGATCCGAGACAGCCGCTCCCGTTTGCCCGCCTAGCGTGGTCGACGGCCAGTCGGAACAGCCGGAAAGGTGATTATGTTCCCGGATGCGAAGATGTTTGCGGTGGGGTTCGACCGGTTCGGTCCCCCCGAGGTCCTCACCGTCGGAGGATTCCCCGCACCTCACGCGGGCCCCGAGGAGGTGCGGATCGCGGTCAGGGCCGCCGGAGTCGCACCGGTCGACCTCGCGCTGCGCGCGGGCACGTCGCCGTCGAGCGCACGGCTCCCCCTGCCGCACATCCCCGGCGTCGACGCCGCCGGAGTGATCGACGAGGTCGGCGCGGACGTCACCGGGTTCGCCGCCGGGGACGAGGTCTTCGGCGCCGTCGACGTCTCGCGGCTGGGCGGCGCCGCCGCGGAGTTCGCCGTGCTGGCGTTCTGGGCCGCGAAGCCGCCCTCGATGTCGTGGGAGGAGGCCGGGGCCGCCGCCACGAGTGTCGAGACCGCCACCCGGGCGCTCGACAGACTCGATGTGGGCGCGGGAAGGACGCTCCTGGTCGAGGGGGCCTCGGGCGGCGTCGGCAGCGTCGCCGTCCAACTGGCGGTCGCCCGGGGCGCCCGTGTGATCGGCACGGGCCGCCCGGAGAACCACGCCTTCATCGCCGGGCTCGGCGCGGTCCCGGTCGCCTACGGGCCCGGGCTCGCCGAGCGCGTCCGCGATCTCGTGCCCGGAGGGATCGATCTCGCGCTGGACGTCGCCGGCGCGGGCTCGCTTCGCGACCTCATCACGATCACCGGTGCGCCGGCGTCCGTCCTCACCATCGCGGACTTCACCGGGCCGGAGCTCGGGGTCGGCATCTCCCGGGGCGAGCTCGGCGGGGAGCCGGGCGGACGGCATGGTCTCGCCCTCGCGGCCGCGCTGTCGTCGCAGGGGCGCTTCCGCGTCCCCGTTCGGGCGGTGTTCCCCATGGACCGGGCGGCCGAGGCGCACGCGGCCGCCGCGCGAGGGCCGCGCCGGGGCAAGGTCGTCCTCGCGGCTCCTCCCGCCCACGGCGAGCCCGTCCAAGGCGAGCGCGGCTGAGCCGGCTACACCAGCCGGTTCGGGGGGATCAGCCCGGGACGCGGGGATCGGTGATCTCGCGAAGCAGGGTCAGGGCCTCGCGGAGCTGACCCATCCGTCGACCGGTTCACCAGGGACGCGCGCCCCGGTCGCCGGGCATGGCTTCGGGCCGGGCGACACCGGCGTCGGGGGACGGCGGCCGGGTCAGGATCCGTACGACGTCGTCGGCGGGTCTGGCACCCCGAAGGGACAGCCAGCCCAGGCCGTTGCGGGCCCGGAACGCCGCCAGCCGCGCGGCGTCGCCGGGGCCGAGGTCGCCGGGGCCGGCGAGGACCGGCACGAGGCCCATCCGCCGCCACACCCGGTCGGGCGGCACGTCGAGCGCCGCGGCGATCTGGAGGCGCGCCGCCCGGGCCGCGACGGCCAGGTCGTGGAGGTTCGAGACGCCGGAGGCGATCGGAACGAGCAGGCCGACGGACTCGATCTCCGCCCCCTCCTCGCGGGCCGCCCGCAGCATCTCCTGGTCGGCCGGCTCCAGGCCGCGCCGGGAGGCGGGAAGCGTGAACGTGAGCCGCAGCGCGCGGCCGCGCGCCCGCGCCTCGCGCTGCAACCGGGCGACGGCGGCGGCGCGGCGGCTGACGGCGGCGGGCCCGGCCGACCCGCCGGCCTCGAAGTCGACGCCGGGAGGGTCGAGCGCCGCCACGACGTGGCGGTAGGCCGAGAGCAGCCTGGCCGGGTTCTCGCAGGTGGCCGCCAGCTCCTGCCCGTACGGGCCGCCGAACGCCGGCCACACCTCGCCGCCGTCGGCCCGCAGCCGGTCGATCCGGGCGGTGACGGACTCCCCGCCCCGCGGTCGCGCCCCCGCCCAGTGGGGGGCGCAGCCGCCCGGTCCTGCGACGATGTGACCGATGGCGAACGAGCGCACCCCCGCCCGCAGCAGTTCGGGTTGCGGTTCCCCTGCGGCGTCGAGGAACCCCCGGTAAGGAGCCGCGGGCTCGTCGGCGGGGGGAGCGGCGGCGGGCGGGGTGGGCGAGGCGACCGTCTGGCGCGCGGCGACCAGCGTCTCCGGCACCGGTGAGGCCGGAGTCCGCTCACCGGTGGGCGCGGCCGTGACCCCGGGCCTCGCGTTCCAGCCGGGCGGGGCGGCGGGCAGCGCCCACAGCGCCGCGCCAGTGCCCGCGACGAGCGCGGCCGACGCCAGGAAGACGAGAGAGCGCGGGGGGCGGCCCGCTTCGCGGGAATGACGTGCGGAGTCCACGCTCACCACCCAGAGTTGCGATGCGACCACGTTGCGCACAGGCGGCTCGCACTCTAGCAAGCCGGGAACCCGGGGGCAGGGATAATGGACGGATGAAATTGAGAATCTTCACCGAGCCCCAGCAGGGGGCGAGCTACGACGACCTGCTCAGGGTGGCGCAGGCGGCCGAGCGGCTCGGGTTCGACGCGTTCTTCCGGTCCGACCATTACCTCCGGATGGGCGAGGGCGACCCGGCCCCGGGCCCGACCGACGCGTGGATCACCCTGGCCGGCCTTGCCCGGGAGACCTCGAGCATCCGGCTGGGCACGCTGGTGAGCGCCGCGACGTTCCGCCTGCCCGGGCCGCTGGCGATCAGCGTCGCCCAGGTCGACCAGATGAGCGGCGGCCGTGTGGAGCTCGGTCTCGGCACCGGCTGGTTCGAAGAGGAGCACACGGCGTACGGGATCCCGTTCCCCTCTCTGGGTGAGCGGTTCGAGCGCTTCGAGGAGCAGCTCGAGATCGTGACCGGGTTGTGGGCCGCGACCAAGCCGTTCTCCTTCACGGGCGAGCACTACCAGCTGGCCGACTCCCCGGGGCTGCCCAAGCCGGCGCAGCGGCCCCGGCCGCCCGTCATCATCGGCGGCGGGGGCGCCAAGCGGACGCCGCGGCTGGTCGCCCGGTTCGCCGACGAGTACAACGTGCCGTTCCACCTTCCCGAGGACACCGCGGCGGGCTTCGACCGGGTCAGGCAGGCGTGCGACGCCGCGGGCCGGGAGACCGTCCTGCTGTCCGCGGCGCAAATCGTCTGCGCCGGGCGGGACGAGGCGGAGATCGCCCGGCGCGCCGCCAACATCGGCCGCAAGGTCGACGAGCTGCGCGTCAACGGGCTGGCGGGCACGCCGCAGGAGATCGTGGACAAGATCGGCCGGTTCGCCGAGATGGGCGCCGAGCGTCTCTACCTGCAGGTCCTCGACCTGCAGGACCTGGAGCACCTGGAGCTGATCGCGGCCGAGGTGCTGCCGCACGTCTAGAGAGCGCTGCCGCGCGTGTGAAAACAGCGCTGCTACGCATGGGAGACAGCGCTGCCGCACGTGTGAGGAGCGGGTAGCACGGTCGGAAAAGCCATAGCCGGTCGAAGAGGGCATCCGGCACACTTTGCCGGGTGCTCCTCACGATCTCGACGACTCTGCGGCCCGCGACGGACCTCGGCTTCCTCCTGCACAAGCACCCCGGCCGGGTGCAGGAGTTCGAGCAGTCGTTCGGCATGGCGCGGGTCTTCTACCCGGAGGCGGGCGAGGACCGGTGCACGGCGGCGCTGCTGCTGGAGGTCGACCCGGTGCGGCTGGCCCGTTCGCGAGGCTCGTCCTCGCCCGACTTCTCCCTCGGGCAGTACGTCAACGACCGGCCGTACGCCGCGTCCTCCCTGCTGGCGTCGGCGCTCGCCGACGTGTTCCGCACGGCGCGGACCGGGCGGTGCGCCTCCCGTCAGGACCTCGCGGACGGGCCGATCCCCCTGGAGATCTGCCTGCCCGCGCTGCCGTGCCGGGGAGGGGCCGATCTCGCGCACCGGCTGTTCGGGCCGCTGGGCTGGGAGGTCCGGGCCGAGGCCGTGCCGCTGGACCCCGGTTTCCCCGAGTGGGGCGAGTCCCGGTACGTACGGCTCGCGCTGCGCGGGAACGTGCGTCTGGCCGACGCGCTCAACCACCTGTACGTCCTGCTTCCGGTGCTGGACGACGCCAAGCACTACTGGCTGGCGGGCGACGAGGTCGACAAGCTCGTCCGCGCGGGAGGGGGCTGGCTGGCCGCCCATCCGGACAAGGGGCTGATCACCCGCCGATACCTCGGCCGGCGGTGGGCGCTGACCCGCATCGCCTTCGCCCGTCTCGCCGAGCTCGGCGACGACGTGGAGGAGACCCTGGACCCGCCGGTGGAGGAGGAGCCGGGCGCCGAGCCCTCCGCCTCCACCGCACCGGCGGGCGAGGAGCGGGTGCCGCTGAACACGCTGCGCCGGGAGGCCGTCGTGGCGGCGCTGGAGGAGATCGGCGCCCGCACCGTGCTCGACCTCGGATGCGGTTCTGGGCAGCTGCTGTCGGCTCTGCTCGCCAAGCCGGCCTTCGCCAAGGTGGCCGGCATGGACGTGTCGGCCCGCGCGCTCGCGCTGGCCGGCCGCCGCCTGCGCACCGACCGGATGCCGGACGCCAAACGGGCCAGGCTGGAGCTGTTCCAGGGGTCGCTGACCTACACCGACGCGCGCCTGGCCGGGTACGACGCCGCGGTGCTGATGGAGGTCGTCGAGCACGTGGACCCGCCGCGGCTGTCCGCGCTCGAACGCGTGGTCTTCGGCACGGCGCGGCCCGCCCACGTGATCGTCACCACGCCCAACGTGGAGCACAACGTCAGATACGAGCTGCTCGCGGGGGCGCGCCGCCACCCCGACCACCGGTTCGAGTGGAGCCGGGCGGAGTTCGCCCGATGGGTGGCGGGCGTGTGCGAGACGTACGGCTACGCCGCCGATCTGCGGCCGGTCGGCGAGGACGACCCCGAGGTCGGCCCGCCCACCCAGATGGCGGTCTTCAGCAGGAGAGAGGAGCGGCCGTGACCGAGATCAGCGTGCCGGAGCTGTCGCTGGTGGTGCTCGTGGGCGTCTCCGGGAGCGGCAAGTCGACGTTCGCGGCCCGGCACTTCGCGCCCACGCAGGTCGTCTCGTCCGACTTCTGCCGGGGCCTTGTCTCCGACGACGAGAACGACCAGACGGCCACGCCCGAGGCGTTCGAGCTGCTGCACCACATCGTGGGCATCCGCCTGCGCCGGGGCCTGCTCACCGTGGTGGACGCGACCAACGTGCAGTGGGAGGCCCGCAAGAAGCTCATCGAGCTGGCCAGATCCCACGACGTGCTCGCCGACGCGATCGTGCTCGACGTGCCGGAGGAGGTGGCGCGCGCCCGCAACGCGGGCCGTCCCGACCGGGCCTTCGGCCCCCACGTGATCACCCGGCAGCGCAAGGAGCTGCGCCGGTCGCTCGGCAAGATCTCCAAAGACGGCTTCCGCCGGGTCCACGTGCTGCGCGGCGAAGAGATCGACGAGGTGGCCATCGCGTACGAGAAGGCGTGGACCGACAGGACCCACCTCACCGGGCCGTTCGACATCATCGGCGACGTGCACGGCTGCCGGGCCGAGCTGGAGTCCCTGCTGGTGAAGCTCGGCTGGAAGGTCGGGCCGGACGGCGCCGCCCACCCCGAGGGGCGTACGGCGGTCTTCGTCGGCGACCTGGTCGACCGCGGCCCGGACACGCCGGGCGTGCTGCGGCTGGTCATGAACATGGTCGAGGCGGGGACCGCGCTGTGCGTGGCGGGCAACCACGAGCAGAAGCTGGTGCGGGCCCTCGACGGCCGCAAGGTGCGGGTCGCCCACGGCCTGGAGCGTTCGCTGGAGCAGCTCGCCGCCGAGCCGGAGGAGTTCCGCGCGGCCGCCAGGACGTTCATGGACGGCCTCATCAGCCACTACCGCCTCGACGGCGGCAGGCTGGTGGTCGCGCACGCCGGGCTCAAGGAGGCCTACCAGGGGCGGGCCTCCGGCCGGGTGCGGGCGTTCGCCCTGTACGGCGACACGACGGGGGAGACCGACGAGTACGGCCTGCCGGTGCGCTACCCCTGGGCGAACGACTACCGGGGGCGGGCCATGGTCGTCTACGGGCACACCCCGGTGCCCGAGCCGGAATGGGTCAACAACACCATCTGCCTCGACACCGGCGTGGTCTTCGGCGGTCGGCTGACCGCCCTGCGCTACCCCGAGCGCGAGCTCGTCTCGGTCCCGGCCGAGAAGGTCTGGTACGAGCCGGCGCGGCCGCTGGCCGCGGCCACCCCCGCCCGCGATCCCGGCGTGCTGGACATCGGCGACGTGGACGGCACCCGCTTCGTGGAGACGCGGTCCGGCGGCCGGATCAGGATCGCGGAGGAGAACTCCCGCGCCGCGCTGGAGATCATGAGCCGGTTCGCCGTGGACCCCCGCTGGCTGGTCTACCTGCCGCCGACCATGGCCCCGCCGGAGACCTCCGCGCTGGAGGGCTACCTGGAGCACCCGGCTGAGGCGTTCGACGAGTTCGCCCGGGCGGGGGTGACCCGGGTGGTGTGCGAGGAGAAGCACATGGGCTCGCGCGCGATCGCCGTGCTGGCGCGGACGCCGGAGGCCGCGGCCCGTCGCTTCGGCGTCGCCGACGGCACGACGGGCAGCGTCTACACCCGCACGGGACGGCCCTTCTTCGACGAGCACGTGCCGGAGCTGGTGGACCGGCTGCGCGAGGCGGCCGCGCCGCTGTGGGAGGCGCTGGAGACCGACTGGGTGGTGCTCGACTGCGAGCTGCTGCCGTGGTCGGCCAAGGCGGAGGGACTGATCCGCGACCAGTACGCCTCGGTGGGCGCGGCCGCCCGGGTGGCGCTGCCCGAGGCGGTCGCGGCGCTGGAGATGGCGGCGGGACGTGGCCTGGATGTAGGCGCTCTGCTCGACCGCACCCGCCGCCGTGCTCACAACGCTGCCCGGTTCCGCGACGCCTATGCCCGTTACTGCTGGCCGGTCTCGGGTCTCGACGGCGTACGGCTCGCGCCGTTCCAGGTTCTCGCCTGCGAGGGCAGGGCGACGGCGGTGGAGGAGCCGCACGAGTGGCACCTGAAGACGCTCGGCCTGATGGACTCGCCGCTCGTCACGCCGACCCGTCACGTCTTCGTCTCCCTCGACTCGCCGGAGGAGCGGGAGGCGGCGGTCGCGTGGTGGACCGCGCTGACCGAGGCCGGGGGCGAGGGCATGGTGGTCAAGCCCGCCGCGCATCAGAAGGGACGGGTGCAGCCGGGCGTGAAGGTCCGGGGCCGCGAATATCTGCGGATCATCTACGGCCCCGACTACACCGAGTCGCTCGACGTGCTGCAGCGCAGGTTCACCGGCAGGAAGCGGTCGCTGGCGCTGCGGGAGCACGCGCTCGGTCTGGAGGCGCTGACGCGCCTGGCCGAGGGGGAGCCGCTGTGGCGGATCCACGAGGCGGTCTTCGCCGTCCTCGCGCTGGAGTCCGAGCCGGTCGATCCCCGTCTGTGAGACCGGACGGCCCCCGGGCACGGCCTCCCGCTCACGCACGGGAGCCGTACCCGGGGGCCGGGCCCAGGGGGTCGAGCTCAGGAAGCCGGGCTCGGGAAGCCGGGCTCGGGAAGCCGGGCTCAGTGGGACTCTGCCGCGGCGGGCGCGTCCGCCCCGGCGGCCGGCTCGGCCAGGTCCACGCTGTCGCGCAGCCGCACCTGCGGGAGGAACAGCACGGCGAGGATGCCGACGACCGCGATGCAGGCCGAGATCAGGAAGATGTGGCCGGTGGCGTCGCCGTAGGCGGCGCGCACGATGGTGCGGATCGGCTCGGGCAGCGCGTCCATGTTGAGGCTGGCGCCGCCGCTGCTCTGGGACGCGGGCACCGGGATGCCGGCCTTGGTGAGGCCCGTGCTGATGTTCTCGGTGACCTGGTTGGCCAGCACCGCGCCCAGGACCGAGACGCCGATCGTGCCGCCCAGCGAGCGGAAGAACGTGATCGCGCCGCTCGCGGCGCCCAGCTCGCGCAGCGGAACGGTGTTCTGCACGGCCAGGACGAGGTTCTGCATGCACATGCCGACACCGGCGCCGACGACCAGCATCCCCGCGCCGACGAGGACCAGCGAGGTCTCGTGGTCGATCATCGACAGCGCCGCGAAACCGAGCGTGAGCACGATCGAGCCGACGAGGATGTACGGCTTGACCCGTCCGCTCCGCGACACCATCCGCCCGGAGACCGTGGACGACACGAGCACGCCGAACATCATCGGGATGGTGAGCAGGCCCGCCTCGGTGGGGCTGTAGCCGCGGCCGATCTGGAAGTACTGCCCCAGGAAGACCGCACCGCCGAACATCGCCATGCCGACGGCCAGGCTGGCGAGGATCGCGAGAGCCGGGGTGCGCCGCCGGATGACGTGCAGCGGGACGACCGGCTCGCGGACCACGGACTCCACCCAGACGGCGACGGCCAGCAGCACGACCGAGGCGCCGACCATGGCGAAGGTCTGCCAGGAGATCCAGTCGAAGGAGTTGTGGACGAAGGTGACCCAGACCAGCAGGATGCTCACGCCCGCGGCGATGAGGAGCGCGCCGGGGTAGTCCACCGAGGTGCCCGGACGGCGGACCGAGACGATGTCGAGCGTGCGGTGCAGGACGATCAGCGCGATCGCGGTGAACGGGATCGGCAGGAAGAAGCACCACCGCCAGCCCAGCCAGGACGTGTCGGTGATCAGGCCGCCCAGCAGCGGCCCGCCGACCGTGGCCACGGCCATGACCGCACCGAGGTAGCCGTTGTACTTGCCCCGCTCCTTCGGGCTGATCATGGCGGCGATGATCACCTGGACCAGGATCTGCAGGGCGCCCATGCCCAGGCCCTGAACCGCTCGGAAGCTGATCAGCATTGCCGTGTTCTGGGCGAAGCCGCAGGCCAGCGAGGCGACGAGGAAGATGCCGATGGCGATCTCGAGCAGCAGCTTCTTGCTGAACAGGTCGGCGAGCTTGCCCCAGATGGGGGTCGAGGCGGTCGTGGTGAGCAGGGCCGCGGTGACCACCCAGGTGTACTGCGACTGGGTGCCGTCGAGCGAGCCGATGATCTGGGGCAGCGAGACCGACACGACCGTGCTGCTGATCATCGCGAGGAACAGGACGAGGAGCAGGCCGCTCAGCGCTTCGAGTATCTGCCGGTGGCTCTTGGCCCCCGTCTCCGGCAGCGTGGGTGCGCTCACGCGCAGCCTCCAATCGGGATGGGTGAGGACGACTGCCTCAAGATTACATGCCCACTGGGCAACTTTGCGCAGTGGGCAAAGTTTTAGCGACTAGGCTGAGCCCACCATGGAGTCGACGGCGGGGTTGCGCGAGCGTAAGAAGGCCGAGACGCGGCAGGCCATCCACAAGGCCACACTGCGGCTCGCCGTGGAACGCGGGCTGGACCACGTCACCGTCGACGACATCGTGGAGGCCGCCAACATCTCGCGCCGGACCTTCTCCAACTACTTCGGCAGCAAGGAAGACGCCCTCCTGTACGGCGAGGAGCAGCGCATCCGGTCCCTGGTGCGGGCGATCCGCGAACGGCCGGCGGGGGAGTCGGGCTGGCGGGCGCTGCGCGGCGCCGTGCGCGACGAGCTGGAGGGCGTGGGCGAGCCCGAGCGGGAGTGGGCGGTGCGCACCTCTCTGACCAGGCGCCACCCGGCCCTGCTCGCCCGGCAGCTCGCCAACCACGCCGCACTGGAACGGGAACTGGTCCAGGCGATCTCCGACCGCGACGGGGCGGGGAAGCCGGCCGCCGACCTGAAGTGCCGGATCATGGCCGCCGCCTTCCTCGCCGCGTTGCGCATCGCGACGCACGTCTGGATCGAGGAGCAGGAGGCCCGCCCGCTCTCGCAGATCATGGAGCAGGCCCTCGACGAGGTGGCCCGGCCCTTCTGCTGAGCCCCCCGGGGCTCTCCGCCGGCCCGGTCCTCCGCTGAACTCCTGCCGGGCTCCTGCCTCTCCTGCCGGGCTCTTGCGGGGCTCAGCCGGTGAAGCGGGCGAGGAGCAGCGCGAGCCTGAGGTCGTGGTGCTCGCGTGGGAGCCGGCCGCCGCGCATGAGGGTCACCAGGCCGTGCAGGGCGGCCCAGAAGGTCTCGGTCAGCGCGCCCAGGCTGTCGCCGCCCGAGTAGGGACGGACGGCCTCGGCCAGCTCGCCGAAGGCCGCCTGCAGGGCGGGCGGGGCCTCGGGGGTGGCGAACGGCAGCGGGACGATCTGGTTGAACATCACGTCGTAGAGGGCCGGGTGCCGGTCGGCGAAGGCCATGTAGGCCGCGCTGACGCCGGCGATGGCGCGGCGGGCGTCCGGCGCCGCGGTCCTGGCCGCGCGCAGCTCCACGGCCAGGTCGGCGCAGCCCTCTACGGCGACGGCCGCCATGATCGCGTCCTTGCCCGTGAAGTGGCTGTAGAGCACCGGCTGGCTGTACTCGACACGCTCGGCCAGCCGCCGGGTCGTCACCGCCTCCCAGCCCTCGGCCTCGGCCAGCTCACGGGCCGCAGTGACGATCAGCTTCTCGCGCTCGGCGCGCTCGCGTTCCCTGCGTGACTGGATGGACATGCTTGAAACTCTAGCAGCGCTAGCATCTATTGCAATGCTCTGCTAGCGTCATTCTCGTTCCTAGCGCTGCTAGTTCTCGGAGAGAGACATGCTCACCCCCATCGCGTACGGCCTCGCCGTCGTCCTCAACCTGTTCGTCCTGTTCATCGGAGCCCGTTTCCTGCTCGTGCCCCACGCGGCGGCCGCCGGCTACGGCGTCCCGGCCAAGAAGGACGGCAACATGGCCTACCTGACCATCAAGGGACTGCGTGACGGGGGCTACGGGCTGCTGGGCCTGGCGCTGCTGGCCTTCGCCGGAGCCCGCGCCGAGGCCTGGTACATGCTGATCGTCGCCCTGCTGCCCCTGGGCGACACCCTGATCGTGCTGCGCAACGGCGGCACCCGGGCGGTCGCGTTCGGCATCCACTTCGCGACCGCCGTGATCGTCTTGATCAGCGCCGCCCTGCTCTTCGCCGTGTGACCCCCGCACCCGTCGCACCACTTTCGTAAAGGACTCCCGAATGTCGCTGGTCGTCCCCCGCTTCGCCGACTCCGTGATCGTGCGCTCCGCCGACGCCGAGGTCATCGGCCGGACCCCCACCACCATCCGGCTACTGGCCGACAGCAGCGCCACGGGCGGCGCCCTGTCCGCCCAGCGCGTCACCCTCACCGACGGCGCGGACGGCGCCGCTCCCCACCACCACGCCGGCTCCGCCGAGCTGTTCTACCTGCTCGACGGTCGCGCCCAGCTCCTGAGCGGGGATGAGGTCGTCACCGCGGAACGCGGCGACCTCGTCATCGTCCCGCCCGGCCTCGCCCACGCGTTCGCCGCCGCCCCCGGCCACGACGCCGACATCCTCATCGTCATCACGCCAGGCGTGGAGCGCTTCGAATACTTCCGGCACCTGGAGCGCATCGCCTACGGCAAGCAACCCCTGGAGTCCCTCCTGGAGGTTCAGGAGCTCTACGACAACCACCTGCGCACGAGCGCCGCCTGGAACGCCGCCAGGAGCGGGCGGGCCGTCTAGCGCGGTGGAAGGGCACTACCATCGCGGCATGGCCCCCACCAAGGCCGACCTGGAGGCGGCGCGGAACGCGACGATCGACGACGTGCTCGGCCCCGAGCTCGACGTGCTGTTCTGCGGGATCAACCCCAGCCTCTACTCGGCTGCGACCGGTCACCATTTCGCGCGGCCGGGCAACCGGTTCTGGCCCGTGCTGCACCTGTCCGGTCTCGTGCCACGCAGGCTCGCGCCGTCCGAGCAGCACCTGCTCCCGTCGTACGGGCTCGGCATCACCAACATCGTGGCCAGGGCGACCGCGCGGGCCGACGAGCTGACCCCGGACGAGCTGCGCGAGGGCGGCGCGCGGCTCGCGCGACTGGTCGCGGAGGTCCGCCCCCGCGTCCTGGCGATAGCGGGGGTGTCGGCCTACCGGGTCGCCTTCGCGCGCCCCGCCGCCCGGATCGGCCCGCAGGAGGAGACGGTCGGCGGGACGGCACTGTGGGTGCTGCCCAACCCCAGTGGGCTGAACGCCCATTTCGATCTCGATAGGCTCACTGCCGAGTACGCACGGCTGAGGCGCGCCACGTCGGATTCGCCGGCCGATCGTCCCGAAGGAGGCCGTCCATGACAGCGGCAGCGGATCGCCCCGTCCTCTCACTGATGCTTGCCGTGCCCGACGCGAGCGCGGCAGCACGCTGGTACGCACAGGCGCTCGGCGCCACCACGCTGTGGGACCTCGGCGGGGTCGTCGGGCTGACGGTCGGTGGAGCGCCCTTCTTCCTCGGCGAGCCGGAGAAGAACGGCTGGGCCACCCCCGCCGAGGCGGGCACGAGGACCGTGCGGGTCGAGGTATTCGTCGACGATCCGGACGCCTTCATCGCGCGAGCCGTGGCCGCCGGAGCGGACGGCGGCGTGGATCGGATTCGCGACCACGAGATGCCCTGGGGCGTTCACCGTCAGGGCGGCTTCCTCGACCCGTTCGGTCACCTGTGGCTCGTCGGAGACAGGTCCCCGCTCACGGCCCACGAGGCGCGACCGCCGGCCCCTTCGGCGGACTGAACGCCCGCTGGAGGCTGGAGGCCATCGCGGCCGAGACGGCCCGCCTGCGCCCACCGCCGGCCTGACGGGATCGACCGCCGCGGTCAGGGACGGCCCGCTCCCGGCCCCTCTCCGCCCAGAGGCCGCTCCACCTCTGCCTCGCGCCCGGCCCGCACACTGGTGGACAGGAATCGGGCGGCCTCGTCGAGCGCCGCGTCGGCCTCGTCGAGGTGGCCGAAGTGGTTCTGGAAGACGTGCGGCACCTGCGGCCAGACCCGCAGCGTGACCTCCACCTCGTCGGCCGCCGCGCGCCCGGCGAGCCGGACGGCGTCGTCCAGCAGGAGTTCGTTCGAGCCGGCCTGCACCAGCAGCGGGGGCAGGCCCCGAAGGTCGGCGTACACGGGGCTCGCCAGCGGCTGGGCGGGGTCCTGACCGGCCAGGTAGGGGGTGGCGAACGCCTGGAGCGCCTCCCGGGTGAAGATCGGGTCGGCGTCCTTCTTCGTGCTCATGCTCTGCCCGCCGAGTGTCAGGTCGGTCCAGGGGGAGAAGACGACGGCGCCCGCCGGCTGCGGCAGGCCGGCGTCGCGGGCCGCGACCAGGGTGGCGACGACCAGCCCCCCGCCCGCGGAGTCTCCGGCGAGCACCAGTTCCTCCGGTCGCACGCCACCGTCGAGCAGTGCCCGATAGGCGGCGAGACCGTCGTCCACCGCGGCGGGGAAGGGATGCTCGGGAGCCAGCCGGTAGTCGAGGGACGTGGCCCGCAGCCCGGCGCGGCGCACCAGCTGGGCGGTGAACCCCGCGTGCGTGCCGGGCGACCCCAGGACGTAGCCGCCGCCGTGGAAGTGGAGCAGCCGCCCGCGGCCGGCGGCGGTGGCCGGGGTCAGGTCGAGCGCGGGGCGGCCGGCGAGCACCGTCTCATGCGCCGTGACGTCGTCGGGCAGGGGCCGGGAGAGGGCGAGGGCGAATCCGGCGCGCCGCTCGGCCAGGGTCGGGTTCGGGCGCACGGGGGCGTTGCGGTGCAGGGCGTCGACGGCCTCGCGCTGCTGGCGGGTCATCCGGACCTCCAGGATCGTCGGGGTGGAAGGATGCATTCCGTGGAATGCACGTACGGTCGGCAACCCGATTCCGGAGAAGATGATTCCTCGGAATCAACTGTAATGGGAACTGTGACGGACATCACTCGCCTGTTCACCGATCTCGTCCGCGTCGAGACCCGGCTCTACAACAGCGTGAGCGACCGGCTGCGCGAAGAGCACGGCATCGGTCTGGGGCAGTTCGAGTTCCTGGAGATCATCGACGGCCGCCCCGGCTGCCGGGTGCTCGACATCGTGCGCGAGGTGGGGATCACCGTCGGAGCCGTGAGCAAGGCCGTGGACCGGCTCGAGAGCGCGGGCCTGTGCGTGCGCGCGGCGCACCCGGACGACCGGCGGTCCTCCGTCCTCAGCCTCACGCCGGAAGGTTCCCGGCTCCTGGCCGCGGCCCGCCCGACCTTTCAGGAGGAGGTCGCGGCCCGCACCGCCGTGGTCCCGGCCGCCGAGCTCGCCCGGACCGCCGTGACGCTCGCCACCCTGCGCGCGGCGTTGGAGGAGCACCGGCGGGACGGGGCCTGAGCCCTGCCCCGCCGGTTCACCTGCCCTGCCGGCTCACCTGCCCCGCCGGCTCGGGCGGCCGCGTCTCAGGAGTGGCCGGGGCGGGACAGGATCCGCCCGGCGGCCGGCGGGGGCAGCTGCGCCACCTCGCGGTCGTGGAAGGCCACCATGTCCTCGGCGCCGGCGTACAGTTCGGCGACGGCTCGGGCGCAGCCCTCGACAACCGGCGCGTCGGTGATCCGCCGCCCGCCCACATGGGCGCCGATCTCGTCGTAGAGGATCTCGTACATCAGGTCCCTGGTGAGGATCAGCAGCTCGGGCAGCGGCGCGCGGCTCTCCAGGTGACGTACGGACCGGGCGTGCAGCGCCCGTGCCCGCTCGCCCGCCCGCGTGCGCGCCGCGAGCAGCACGATCTCCCACTGCAGGTACGGCGTCGGCGGCATCTCGACGATCCGCAGCCGGCGCAGCTCCGCCCGGGGAGGCAGGTCGTCGGCGAAGCGCATCTCGTCCATCAGCGCGAGCGACCGGTCCCAGTCTCCGCTCATCATGGCGACCCAGCTCGGGGTGTCGGGCTCGTGGAAGTGCTGGGCGCGTTCCAGCTTCCACACGACGCCCTCCATCCGGCGTAGGTGGTCGTAGAGCTCGGTCCGGTACTCCGCCGCGGGAAGCACCTCTCCCGCGGCCTGTCTGACGTGCTCGAACGCTTCTCCGGGCATGAAGTCTCCTTCGGCCGAAGCCGAATCGCTGGTCGGAGCGCGCCAGGCTCCGGCCCGGATCTGGAACGTGGCGCGCGTGGGTCTTCCGCGGACGTCTGGTGAGTCAGTTCCCCGTCGAGTTGCTGCACACGGCCGTCTCCGTCGCGTCCAGCAGCCTGATCGTGATCTGCCTCGTCCTCGCCGTTCCTTCGGTCTCCTGCACCACCTCGGGTTCTGGCTCGGCCGGCTTCATCTCACCCTCCGTTCGTCGGCGTGGCCGCAAACTCTCCCCCGAGGGCGACATGTCGATCGTTGGCCGCTGCTGATCCGGGGTCAAGGCCCAATCTCGGGGGACTTCTCCGACAGGCCGGACGGAGGCGGCAGCGGGGCCACCTCGCGGTCGAAGAACGGCAGCAGGTCCTCGCCCTCGCCGTACAGGGAGGCCAGGGCCGACAGGCAGGGGGCGACGACCTCGGGATCGGTGATCCGGCGGGCGCCGACGGCGGCCCCGATCTCGTCGTAGCGGACCTCGTACAGCAGGCCCGGGCCGAAGACCACCAGTTCGGGCAGCGGCGCCCGGGTCTCCAGCGGTGCGACCGCCGGCGCCCCGAGCACCCTGATCTCCTCGCCCGCCGCCACCCGTACGACGAAGATCTGCGCCTCCCACTGCAGATAGGCGGTCAGGGGCAGCTCGACGACGCGCAGCCGCCGGAACGGGGCCCGCTCGCGGTACATAGCGGTCAGCGGGGCCCGCATCTCCTCGATGAGCTCGACGGCCAGCGCCCAGTCGCCCGCGTCGGCGGCCCGCCAGCTCGGCACGGCCGGCTCGTGGAAGTGCTGGGCGCGCTCCAGCTTCCACACCACCTCCGCCGCGTCGCGATAGACCTCCTCGAACTCGGCCTGGTAGGCGTCCAGCCCCAGGAACTCGCCGTCGGCGGCCCTGACGTCATCGAACACATCGCTCGGGATCACGGTTCCTCCTCAGCAGTCCGGCGGCACGGCGCGCCCTCGGGCCGTGCCTGCGCCACCACGTCGTGGCCCAGAGGACGTGGAACCCGGTGACGACCAGCACCGTGACCACGCCGTCCGCCGCGTCGACCCAACCGGGCGGGTCGAGCAGCGTGCGTACGGAACCGGCGAGCAGGCCCAGGGTCACGGGAATCGTCACCGCGGCGGCGAGGCAGAGGCACAGTGCGGTCCCGGCGACGAGCAGCGCGGTGTAGGCCCGGACCCACCGGCTCTCGGTCCGCGGCAGCCGGGCGAGCGGATCGGCCGACCGGCGCAGCAGGGCCCGGCGGCACACGTGCGCGGCGTACGCGGCGGAGTCGCCGTAGAGGTTCCGGCAGCCCGTCACGTCCTGCAGGACGAAGTAGAGATCGGTGCGCATGAACACCAGGAACTGGGTCGACAGCATGATCAGCGCCGTCAGGGCGACGACGGACAGGGCCGGACGCGGACCGGTCGCCACGGTGAGCAGGAGGCAGACCGCGCACACGGCGGCGTCCAGCGCCATGCCGGAGAGGTAGACCGTCAGCCGGACCCGGCGCTCCGCCAGCCAGATGCCCGACACCTCGGTCTGCGCCGTGAGGAACTGCAGGCGGGTGCCGAACCTGATGCGCCCCGGCACGCCCGCGGCGCGAGCCGTGCACAGATGGGCCAGCTCGTGGAGGAGGATCAGCAGCCATCCGGCCGCCGTCTGCGCGAGCAGGACCAGCGTCCCGCGGTCGCTCCAGAGCAGGTCCCGCCAGCCGGGCATCGTCCCCGGCCGCAGCAGCGCCACGGCCGCCCCGGCCAGGATCACGGCCGCCAGGGCGGCGTGCAGCAACGGATTGAGCGTCCACCGCACGTGGCGGGGCAGCAGCCGGGGAAAAGTGGGCGGCGGGGGAGCGGGCCCGGGGACGGGCCGGCCGTCCACCGCCGCCACCAATCCCGCACGGACCAGGCCGTCGACGAATCCGCCCACGTTCATCCGGGTCCCGGTCTCCGCGCCGAGCCGGCGCTCCACCTCGGGGACCGTGGCCCCCTCCTGGAACAGGCGGATGATCCGCATGCCCGGCGCGGGCACGGCGATGACGTCTCCGGTCTCCACCCGCCCGACGATCCACTCCTCGCGATCCCGGCGTACGCCGAGCTCGTGCAGGGTCACCCGGGTCGGTGTCATGACGAGTGGCCCGCGGGACGCACCGGGGCGGGCGAACGGCCCGCCCCGGTCCTGCCTGACGTATCACACCCCGCTGCCCGTGGCCCGTGCGGCGCTTCGCCGCGTGTCACCCACGAAGAACTCCTCGCGGAAACGGATTTTCCGGCGGGCCCGAAATCGCCGTCCCGCCCGTGGTGATTCCGCGCAAGCCCGAAATCGCCACGGGGCCTGAAATAACGACGGGGCCCGAAATAGCGATACGGCCCGAAAATCCGCTCGCGGGAATTCCGCGCGGGCGCCGGCTTTCCGCGGGACCCGGGAAAGGCGCCCACGGCTCCGCTACGGCCTCCTCCGCCTTGCGATGCATCCACCGGGGTTCCCGCTCGTGGCGGACGGCATGTGTCAGGCACCCTCGGGCGGCCTCAGGTCGAGTTCCCCTGGCTGAAGGCCGTCGTCTCGATCTTGTCGAGTCTGCGGATCGCGATCTCGGCCGCGACGGGCTCGGCCGCTTCCTCCGGCTGGGTCTGGTTTTGCTCTTGAGGGGTCATCGAGCACCTTCTGTTGTGGATTGTTGGTGCGGACCTCGCGCGAGAAAACATCTAAATGTTCGGATGTCACACATGATCGGTCAAGTCCTATTTTGTGACTTGGTCGATGTCCGCTGAATTCCACAGACCCGGCAGTCGGGGCGAGGCGGATGCCGGACCCACACGTGCTGGTCAGGTGCGACGAGGTTCAGCCCGACGACCGTTCCGGTGGTGGGCTCGGGCACTCCGGTGATGAGCGAGATCACCGAGTGGGCGACCAGATGCCCCGAAAGGCCGGCCGAGGCGGCGACCACGGCCGGTCCTCCGAGGTCCACCGGAAGACCCGGTCTGCGGCGGCGCGCCTCGCCCGCCGACAGGCACTCGTAGCAGGCGCCGCGGCCGGGGGTGAAGACGCCCACGGTCACGAGCGGGCCGTTGTAGCCTCCGCCGACCCAGGGCACGCCCGCCCGCGCGCAGACGCGGTTGGCCCAGATCCGGATGCCAGGCTCCCTCGGCTCGTCGGCGCACAGCGCGAGGACGTCGGCGCCCGCCACGACGGACAGCAGGTCCGCCTCGCTGCCGATCGCCCGCCGCTCGCCGGTGACCTCGATGTCGGAGTTCAGCCGGCGCAGCCTGCCGAGGGCCGCGTCCACCTTGGCGCGGCCGAGGTCGTCCTCGCTGTAGAGGACCTGCCGGTTCAGGTTCGACAGCTCCACCACGTCGGCGTCGACGCAGTGCAGGCGGCCGACGCCGGAGGCGGCGAGGGCCCACGCGGCGTGACTGCCCGTGCCTCCGAGGCCCAGCACCACGACCCGTGCGGCCCGCAGCCGCACCTGCGCGTCCCACCCCTGCCGCCCCGGCGTCAGGTCGACCTGATGGAAGAACGCCTGGCTCCTGTCGTACCGCCTGCGCTCCCGTTCGCTGAGCTCGCCCGGTGCCGGGGCCGCGGCGTCCTCCACGTGCCCCGACGCGATGAGGGCGGCGACGATCCGCGCCGCCTGGGGCGCGGAGACGCCGGGCAGCCGCCGGCACACGGCCTCCGCGACGTCCGCGGGAGACCGGGTGCCGTCCATCAGGGTGAGCGCGGCCCACGCGCCCCCCGTCGGATCGCTGATCTCGGTGGCGAGCCCGTAGATCTCGCCGCCGATGCGCACCGTTCCGTCATCGAAGCGGTGCGGCTCGTGCCTCCGCTTGACCCGTGGCAACAGCACGTGTCCCGGTTCCTCCTCGGCAGGGGGTTGCGTGCGGTCCTACCGAGAAGTCATCACCTGGGGCTCCGATTCGCAAGACCCGAAGTCAGTGCCGCATGGAGTGCCGGTGATGACGCCGGTGGTGGGTCATGCCGAGCACCGCCTTCACCACCAGGGCGACGACCAGGAGCTTGAGCACCAGGAACGGCGGCCACATCGGACCTGCCACCAGGAGGACGATCGCGGCCACCGGGATGAGGAACATCGCCGGATGCGGACGGTGGCCGTGCCGCCGCGAGACCATGCCGCGTCCCCACTGCGGGCCGCCTGGCAGGAAGGGACCGTACGGCCCGGGGCGCGCGCCCACGGGGGAGCGGGGGAAGGAACCGGGGAAACCGGGCATGCCGGCGGAGGGGAAGCCCGGGTGCCAGGGGCCCCCGGTCCGTGCGTCGCCGGCCCAGCGGCCGCCGCCCGGCGCGCCCCCCGCCCGGGCGTCGGCCGGCCACGCGCCGGGCAGGTCGGCGGTCACCCGCCGGAGGTCCTCGGCGGTGCGCGCCGAGAGCGTCGCGTCGAGGCGCTCGTCGAGCTCCTCGCGGGTGATGCGGCCCTGCGCGAACGCGTCGTGCAGGAGCCGCGTCACCTCATCGCGCTCTCGGTCGCCGATCCGCAGCCCGCCGTGCGCCGGACCGTTCGGCGGGGCGTGGCCCGCCGACCCTGACCTCGGCGGGGTGTGGCCCGCCGACCCTGCGCTCGGCGTGCCGCCGCCGCGGGAGACGTGTGCGCCGCCTGCGGCGGCGGGCTCGTCGGGGGAGACCATCGTCATTCCTCCACAGGGTCGCCGTCGGCGAGGATCCGGTACAACTGCCGCCTCGTCTCGGTCAGGACCTGCCTCGCCTGCCTTACCTGCCCCTCGCTGCCCGAATGGGCGATCTGGAACAGTGCGGACGCCGCCTGCCTGGACAGGTCGAACAGCTCGTGGACGTCGTCCCCGATGTCCGGCGTCATCTCCTCCCAGGGCGCCCGGACCTCGTCACCGTGCTCCTCGACGTAGGCGCGACCGGTCTCGGTGAGCTGGAACGTCTTGCGCCCGTCGGTCTCCTCCGCGCGCACCAGGCCCTCGTCGGTGAGCTGCTGCAGCGCCGGGTAGACCGCGCCCGGGCTGGGCTTCCATCCGCCCTGGCTGCGCTCGGCGATCTCCTGGATGATCTGGTAGCCGTTGCGCGGCTCCTCGGCGAGCAGGGCGAGGATCGCCGCCCGCACGTCGCCGCGCTTGGCCTTCCTCGGCCGTCCGAAGCCCCGGGGGCCGAACGGGAAGTTGCCGCCCGCCCACGGTGGCCCGAAGGGGCCGGGCCCGAAACCGCCCCATGGGCCGCGCCCCCGCATGCCGCCCCTGTGCCGGTGCTCGTGAGGGCCCCCGCCCTCGTGATGTTCCTGGTGCCACATGGCCGCCCCCTTCGTGAACGCCTCGCGCATCGCGCGCCGCATCTCGTGTCTCAACCGGTGCTCGAACCCCGTACGGGCCCAGGGCCCGCCGACCGTGCCTGCCGAACTCATCGCAGTGCCCCCTTCTGGTTCCCGACTTGTCTGCTTCACGATCCGTTCTCGATGGCTCAACGATATATCGCGATGGTTCTTACGACAATCCCCGGGTAAGAGTGACGTAGCTCACGGGGAAGTTTTTCGAGTAGGGGGAACAGGGCCCGAGACCGTAGCGTTACCTCTCACGAAGACGGGATCGTTCTGCTCTGAGAGGGCTGGGGGGTGCTCTTGGAGCGGGACGATCCCGTCTTTGTCATTCCGGCCGCCGTCACGGGGGAAAGTTCCGGGCCGCCGGGGTGCTGGCACGTTCCCGCCGCCACCGCCCTGCGGGGCCGACACGCAGCCGGACCGGTGGGTGCTTCGCGGAATTTGTCAGTGCTTTGCCGTAGAGTCTCAAAGCGTGATCTTGTCATGATGGGGCACTCGCACGCCCTCAGCGGGGCGGCGGTGTGGCTGGCGGTGGCGCCGGTCCTGGTGGCACTGCCGGAGGCGCTGGGACATCCTGAGCTGGCGACGATGACGGGGCCGATCCTGACCCCGCCCGAGCTCGTCGCGGGCGCCGTGGTGTGCGCGGGCGCGGCCATGCTGCCCGATCTCGACCACCCCAGTGCCACGATCGCCCAGACGTTCGGACCGGTGACCTGGCTGCTCAGCAAGGGCGTGAACTTCGTGAGCGGCGGGCACCGCCACGCCACCCACTCGCTGCTGTTCAGCGTCCTGATGGGAGTGGGAGCGCACCTGCTCGGCGACCGCTACGCCGTCGGCCGCGACATCCTGGTCGTGCTGATGATCGGCCTGGCGATCCGCGCCGTGGGCATCGGCGTGCCCGGCAGGACGCTCACCTCCGCGATCGTGAACGTCGGCCTCACCGCGGCGCTGTTCCTCACCTTCATGACGCTCGGGGTCACCTACTCCTGGCTGGGGCTGGCCATCGGGGTCGGCTGTCTGGTGCACGTGATCGGCGACTGTCTGACCGAGCGCGGCTGTCCCGTCTTATGGCCGATCAAGGGGCGCTGGCTCCTGCCGTGGGATATCGGGATCAAGACGGGCAAGGCGTTCGAGAAGCAGTTCCTCGGCCCTGCGCTGTCGATCGTGGTGATCGCGCTGTTCTGCCTGCGGCTGATGCCCGCCTGAGCGGGGAGGCCTCGCGGCCGGCGCGTTCGCGGGAACTTCCCGGAACCGAAAAATTCACCCGTCTGCCGACGTCGGTGCGGTGGCCGTCGGCCTACCCAAGAGTAACTTGATGTCGAGATATCTTGAGGGATATCTTGATGTCGAGACATCCTCCGAGCCGCACAGGTTAGGGCAACCTAATTGTCAGGAGTGTCCCGTGCGTGCGGGAGGATGCAGACGATACCTGTGACAAGCCCGGAACCCTGGGGAGGCGAACTTCGTGTCCGCGAACAGCTTCGGCAGCCGTGACACGCTGCGCGTCGGTGACGCGTCATACGAGATCTACCGGCTGGACGCCGTCGAGGGGTCGGCGCGCCTCCCGTACAGCCTCAAGATCCTGCTGGAGAACCTGCTCCGCACCGAGGACGGCGCGAACATCACCGCCGACCACATCCGCGCCATCGCGGGCTGGGACCCGAACGCCCAGCCGAGCGTCGAGATCCAGTTCACCCCCGCGCGCGTGATCATGCAGGACTTCACCGGCGTGCCCTGCGTCGTCGACCTCGCCACGATGCGCGAGGCCGTACGCGACCTGGGCGGCGACGCGGCGAAGATCAACCCGCTCGCGCCGGCCGAGATGGTCATCGACCACTCGGTCATCGTGGACTTCTTCGGCCACCCCGACTCCTTCCAGCGCAACGTCGAGCGGGAGTACGAGCGCAACCGCGAGCGCTACCAGTTCCTGCGCTGGGGCCAGACGGCGTTCGACGAGTTCAAGGTCGTCCCGCCGGGCACCGGCATCGTCCACCAGGTCAACATCGAGCACCTGGCCCGCGTGGTCATGACCCGCGACGGCAAGGCGTACCCGGACACCTGCGTGGGCACCGACTCCCACACCACGATGGAGAACGGCATCGGCGTCCTCGGCTGGGGCGTCGGAGGCATCGAGGCCGAGGCCGCGATGCTCGGCCAGCCGATCTCGATGCTGATCCCGCGGGTGGTCGGCTTCAAGCTGACCGGCAAGCTGCCGGCCGGCGCCACCGCGACCGACCTCGTGCTCACGATCACCGAGATGCTGCGCAAGCACGGCGTGGTCGGCAAGTTCGTGGAGTTCTACGGCGAGGGCGTCTCCAGCGTGCCGCTGGCCAACCGCGCCACGATCGGCAACATGAGCCCCGAGTTCGGCTCCACCTGCGCCATCTTCCCGATCGACGGCCAGACCGTCGACTACCTCAAGCTCACCGGCCGCTCGCCGGAGCAGGTCGCGCTGGTCGAGGCGTACGCCAAGGAGCAGGGCCTGTGGCTCGACCCCTCGGCGCCCGAGCCCGCCTTCAGCGAGTACATCGAGCTCGACCTGTCGACCGTCGTCCCGTCGATCGCCGGGCCCAAGCGCCCGCAGGACCGCATCCCGCTGGCCGACGCCAAGTCGGCCTGGCGCGCGGCGGTGCGGGACTACGTCGCGGATGACTGCATCCAGGGCCCCGCCGACGAGGCGTCCGCCGAGTCGTTCCCGGCCTCCGACTCTCCGGCGATCTCCCACAGCGGGGCGGGCGACGTGCCGCACGCCGTCCGCCGCAACGGGGAGCGGCCGCACCGGCCCACGCCGGTCACGCTGTCGGACGGCACGTCCTTCGAGATCGACCACGGTGTCGTCACGATCGCGGCGATCACGTCCTGCACGAACACCTCCAACCCGTACGTCATGCTCGGCGCGGCCCTGCTGGCGAAGAACGCGGTGGACAAGGGCCTGTCGCGCAAGCCGTGGGTGAAGACCTCGCTCGCCCCGGGCAGCCAGGTCGTCACCGGCTACTTCGAGCGGTCGGGTCTCCAGCCCTACCTGGACAAGCTGGGCTTCAACCTCGTCGGTTACGGCTGCACCACCTGCATCGGCAACTCCGGCCCGCTTGAGCCGGAGATCTCCGCCGCGATCCAGGACAGCGACCTCGCGGTCACCGCCGTGCTGTCGGGCAACCGCAACTTCGAGGGCCGGATCAACCCCGACGTCAAGATGAACTACCTGGCCTCGCCGCCGCTCGTGGTGGCGTACGCGCTGGCCGGGTCGATGGACGTCGACCTGAACAACGAGCCGCTCGGTGTCGGCACCGACGGGCAGCCGGTCTTCCTCAAGGACATCTGGCCGTCGCCCGAGGAGGTCGCGACGGTGGTGTCGGAGTCGATCAGTCAGGACATGTTCAAGCGTGACTACGCCGACGTGTTCAAGGGCGACGAGCATTGGCAGTCGCTGCCGATCCCGACCGGCGACACCTTCGAGTGGGACCCGGAGTCGACGTACGTCCGTAAGGCGCCGTACTTCGACGGCATGCCGGCCAAGCCCGAGCCGGTCACGGACATCCGGGGCGCCAGGGTCCTGGCCAAGCTGGGCGACTCGGTCACCACCGACCACATCTCGCCGGCGGGCTCGATCAAGGCCGACACCCCGGCGGGCCGCTACCTGCGCGAGCACGGCGTCGAGGTCAGGGACTTCAACTCGTACGGCTCCCGCCGCGGCAACCACGAGGTGATGATCCGCGGCACCTTCGCCAACATCCGGCTGCGCAACCTGCTGCTGGACGGCGTGGAGGGCGGCTACACCCGCGACTTCACGGCGGGCGGGGAGCAGGCGTTCATCTACGACGCGTCGCAGAACTACCAGGCCGCCGGCATCCCGCTGGTCGTCCTGGCCGGCAAGGAGTACGGCTCGGGGTCGTCGCGCGACTGGGCGGCCAAGGGCACCGCGCTGCTCGGCGTGCGCGCCGTCATCGCCGAGTCGTACGAGCGCATCCACCGGTCGAACCTGATCGGCATGGGCGTACTGCCGCTGCAGTTCCCCGAGGGTGAGAGCGCCGGCTCGCTGGGCCTGACCGGCGAGGAGACCTTCGACATCGTGGGCGTCGAGGAGCTCAACACCGGCTCGACCCCCGCCACCGTCACCGTGCGGGCCGGGGACGTCGAGTTCCAGGCCGTGGTGCGGATCGACACGCCCGGCGAGGCGGACTACTACCGCCACGGCGGCATCATGCAGTACGTCCTGCGCTCCCTGCTCGCCAAGAGCTGAGCGCGCATCCTCATCGGACACGACGCCGTCCTGGACGGGATCTCGGTCCCGTCCAGGACGGGCGGCCCCCGTTGGGCCGAGGCGTGAAGAGTGGCCCGGGGAAGGCAGGCAATCCGCGCCACGCGGCACGAGCACCTCACGCTTCCGTCCTGCGGGCATGGGAGCCGCTCAAGCGGCTCGCCTACGCCCTGATGAGATGGCTCAGGACGACGCGCATCTTCTCGAGCGTCGGCTCCTCCACCCAGCCGATCCTCCTGGTCAGTCGCCGCACGGAGATGGCGCGGAACTGCTCCACCATCGCCCAGCTCTGCTTCTCCAAACCCGTGCCGGGTGCGATCTCGACATGGCTGGGCCAGCCGCGCTCGGTGGTGGTCAGCGGCACGGTGAAAACCAAGCCCATCCGCACGTCGTTGATCGCGCGGCCGCTCATGACCACCACTGGTCGCGGCCCGCCCTGCTCTCGGCCCGTCGGTTGACCGTAGTCGGCCAGCCAGAGGTCACCGAGGGTTATCCGCATCATCCTCCTTCGGGGGCAGGTGGGAGGACCAGTCCTCCGGCTCGAGTCCGTCTGGAGCGGCCCGGTCGAAGGCGGCGGTCTCCGCCAGGTGATCGGCCCAGCCCTCGGGGTCCTCGCGCCGGGTCCGTTCGACCGCTGCTCGCATCTCTTCCCAGAACTTCTTGTGTTCGTACTCGGCGACGGCGTCGTCGATCACTGCTGTCATGGGTCTGCCTTCCTGTTTGGCGATCGCCGCGAGTTTGTCGCGAGTAAGAGTGCTGACCCGGATCGTCGTGTGGCGTTGCTCGCTCCCCATACCGCGAGGCTACGATCCTGTCTACAAAAAGCGCTATGGCGATGTCGCCACGTGGGAGTCTACGAAGGCCCCGATTACTCTCGCAACATATTTCAGTTACTGACGGTGATTGTCCGAGTTCTCGGGCCCGATAACCGGTTGCCGGGCGGAACCGGGGCACCGCTAGGGTCCGGCCCATGGATCACGACGTGGCGTTGCTGCTCCTCGCGGGAGTGGCCGTCTTCACCGGGGCGGTCGTGCAGGGCGGGGTGGGGTTCGGTCTGGGCCTGGTCGCGGCACCCCTGATCACGCTGCTCGATCCCTCGGTCATGCCGGGGGCGGTCCAGGTCGTCAACATGGCGATGCCGCTGTTCACCCTGGCCAGGGAGTGGCGCAGGGCCGAGTGGCGGGGAGCGGGGTGGGCCCTGCTGGGGCGGCTGCCGGGAAGCGCGATCGGCGCCCTCGTGGTCGTTTACGTGAGCACGGCGACGCTCGGCGTGCTGGTCGGCGTGATGGTGCTGATCGCGGTCGTGCTGACGGCCCGCGCCGTGTCCGTGCCGCGCAACGGCGCGACGCTCACGGCGGCCGGGTTCCTGTCGGGGATCACCGGCACGGCCACCGGGATCGGCGGCCCGCCGATCGCCCTGGTCTACCAGAGCGCACGCGGCCCGCAGATCCGGGCGACACTGGCCATGTTCTTCTGCGTGAGCGCCGCGCAGTCGCTCGTCATCCTCGCGCTCCTCGGCAGGCTCCCGGGGCGCGCCCTGGCCGCGGGGGCGGCGCTCGTGCCCTTCGTCCTGCTCGGCTTCGCGGCCTCGGGGCCGCTGCGCCGCTACCTCGACGGCGGGCGGCTGCGTACGGCCGTCCTGACCGTCGCCGCCGTCTCCGCCTGCGCGCTGCTCGGGCAGAGCCTCGCGCACTGAGCGCGCCTCCTGTGCCCGATCGCCGGACGGCACGCGGCCGCCGGCGGGCTCCGGCGGTCCGCCGAGCCTGGTCGGCAGGGTAGTCTTCCCCGGCCGGAGGGACCGGCGAGGGCGACGCGCCCGCCCGGCGCGATGTCCGGCGACAGGTCGCGCACGACCTCACGGCCCCCGGCGCGGCAGCTGAGCGACCGGCGGGACAGAACGGGCGGAGGCGTCGCCGGCCCCCGCGTCGCGGGCCCCTCCGCCGTACGCGCGAGCGTCTCCGCCGGCGGTGGGCGCACCGGGGTCACGAACGTGTCACGATCATCCGTCGAGCCGGGCGCGACGGAGCGCGGCCGATGTTGATCGTACGTTTCTTCATTGTTACCGCGAACAACAAACGTTACCGTCCTGTGTCTTTCACCACCTGGGCTTTGGGCTTACGTTGTCTCAAACAACATTCCCTGGAGCGGTGAACGCCGTGACCCGGCCCCTGCCGTACCGGGTGGCCAAGGTGCCTACAGCCCACGAGATCTGCCCAGACGGCGGGAAGGGGCACCGGCTCGGCCGCACCCCCTCATAGACCCCCAGTCAAAGAAAGGACCCACGCATCATGCGCAAGGGGATCCTCAGCATCGGCGCCGCCGCCGCGGCGCTCACCCTCGGTCTCACCGCCTGCGGGGGCGAGAGCGGTGACACCTCCGCGGAGTCCAGCGGCGCCCCCTCGGCCGCCGCCGGCAACGCCAAGCCCGGCAAGATCGGCGTCATCCTGCCGGACAGCAAGTCCTCCGCCCGGTGGGAGACCGCCGACCGCAAGTACCTCCAGGAGGCGTTCGACGCCGCGGGCGTGCAGTCGGACATCCAGAACGCCCAGGGCGACAAGACCGCGTTCCAGACGATCGCGGACCAGATGATCACCAACGGCGCGACCGTCCTGATGATCGTCAACCTGGACAGCGGCACCGGCAAGGCCGTGCTGGACAAGGCCAAGTCGCAGGGCGTCGCGACGATCGACTACGACCGCCTCACGCTCGGCGGCAGCGCCTCCTACTACGTGTCGTTCGACAACACGGCGGTCGGCAAGCTGCAGGGCGAGGGCCTGGTCAAGTGCCTGACCGACAAGAAGGCCGACAAGCCGATCGTCGCCGAGCTGAACGGCTCGCCGACCGACAACAACGCGACGCTGTTCAAGCAGGGCTACGACGGCGTGCTGCAGCCGAAGTACGACTCCGGCGACTACAAGAAGGGCCCGGACCAGTCGGTTCCGGACTGGGACAACACCCAGGCCGGCACGATCTTCGAGCAGATGCTGACCCAGGAGCCGAAGATCGCCGGTGTCCTCGCCGCCAACGACGGCCTCGGCAACGCCGCGATCTCGGTGCTGAAGAAGCAGAAGCTGAACGGCAAGGTCCCGGTCACCGGCCAGGACGCCACCGTGCAGGGCCTGCAGAACATCCTCGCCGGCGACCAGTGCATGACGGTCTACAAGGCCATCAAGAAGGAGGCCGACGCGGCCGCGCAGCTCGCGGTCTCGCTGGCCAAGGGCGAGCAGCCGCAGGCGAGCGGCACGGTCAAGGACACCGAGGGCAACCGCGACGTCCCGTCCGTGCTGCTGGAGCCCCAGGCCATCTTCTTTGACAACGTCAAGGACGTCGTGGCCGACGGCTTCGTGAGCAAGGACGAGCTGTGCACCGGCGAGTTCGCCGACAAGTGCACCGAGGCCGGCATCAGCTAAGCACATCCATCCACCGGGTGCGTACGGCGACGCGGACCCCCTGAGCGGGCGACGTGCTGAGCCGCGACGAGCACCGTGCGGGGCGCACTGTCATGAAGACACGGTCCCGAGACGACCTGTCCCGGAAGGACAGTGCGCCCCGCACCGCCCGGAGCGACGAGAGGCGGCCCGGAGAACGGCGCCGTACCGGCCCCATCGATCTACGGAGTAGCCCATCGTGTCCCAGGGACCGATCCTGGAACTGCGCGGCATCAACAAGAGCTTCGGCCCCGTGCAGGTCCTTCACGACGTCGCCTTCTCGGCCTACCCGGGCGAGGTGACAGCACTCGTCGGCGACAACGGCGCCGGCAAGTCGACGCTGGTCAAGTGCATCGGCGGCATCCACCCGATCGACTCGGGCGAGTACTTCTTCGATGGCGAGCGGGTCCACGTGAGCGGGCCGAGGGACGCGGCGGCGCTGGGCGTCGAGATCGTCTACCAGGACCTCGCCCTCTGCGACAACCTCGACATCGTGCAGAACATGTTCCTCGGCCGGGAGCGCCGCAGCGGTCTGGTGCTGGACGAGGACACGATGGAGGAGATGGCGGCCAAGACCCTGGCCGGCCTGTCGGTCCGCACCGTCAAGTCGCTGCGCCAGCACGTCTCCAGCCTGTCCGGCGGTCAGCGGCAGACCGTGGCGATCGCCAAGGCCGTGCTCTGGAACAGCAAGGTCGTCATCCTCGACGAGCCGACCGCCGCCCTCGGCGTCGCGCAGACCGCGCAGGTGCTCGAACTGGTCCGCCGCCTGGCCGACAAGGGTCTCGCGGTGGTGCTCATCTCCCACAACATGAACGACGTCTTCGCCGTGTCCGACCGGATCGCGGCGCTGTACCTGGGACGGATGGCGGCCCAGGTCAAGGCATCCGAAGTGACCCACGCGCAGATCGTGGAACTGATCACCTCCGGGCGCAGCGGGGAGCTCGGGCTCAAGAACGGCAACGGAGCGGCATCATGACAACCGAAACGCTCCCCAAGCAGGAGAACGCCGAGTCCTCGCTCGGTGTGCACGTCAAGGGCTACCTCGAGCGGATCAAGGGCGGTGAGCTGGGGGCGCTTCCCGCGGTCTTCGGCCTCGTCATCCTCTGCGTGGTCTTCTCGGTTCTGCGCCCCGCCTTCCTGTCGGCGGTCAACTTCGCCAACCTCTTCACCCAGGGCGCGGCGGTCGCCGTCATCGCCATGGGCCTGATCTTCGTGCTCCTCCTGGGTGAGATCGACCTGTCCGCCGGTTTCGCGAGCGGCGTCTGCGCGGCGGTGCTCGCCGTGCTGCTCACCCTGCAGGGCTGGCCCTGGTATCTCGCGGTCCTGGCCGCGATGGTCACCGGCGCGGTCATCGGCCTGGTGCTCGGGTCGCTGGTGGCCAAGCTCGGCATCCCGTCCTTCGTGGTCACGCTGGCCGCGTTCCTGGCCTTCCAGGGCGTCGTCCTGCTGCTGGTGAAGGACGGCACCAACATCTCGATCCGCGACGAGACGATCCTCGCGATCGCCAACAAGAACGTCCCGCCCGCGGCCGGCTGGGCCGCGCTGGCCGTGGGCGTCATCGCGTACGCCGCCATCCAGCTCGTGCAGGCCCGCCGCCGCGCGGCACGCGGCCTGGTCGCCACCCCGATCGCGGTCATCGCCGCCCGGGTCGTGACGCTCGCCGTGGTCGCCGGGTTCGCGGTGTACGTGCTCAACGTGGAGCGCAGCCGCAACGCGGCGCTCGTGTCGCTCAAGGGCGTGCCGATCGTCGTCCCGCTGATCGTGATCCTGCTGATCGTCTGGACCTTCGTGCTGCGGCGCACGGCGTACGGCCGGCACATCTACGCGGTCGGCGGCAACGCCGAGGCCGCCCGCCGGGCCGGCATCAACGTGGACCGCATCCGCATCTCCGCCTTCGTCATCTGCTCCTTCATGGCCTCGCTCGGCGGCATCATCGCGGCGTCGCGGGCCAACTCGGTCGACCCCAACACCGGCGGCAGCAACGTGCTGCTGTTCGCGGTGGGCGCGGCCGTCATCGGCGGCACCAGCCTCTTCGGCGGCAAGGGCCGGGCGCTCGACGCGCTGCTCGGCGGCGCGGTGGTCGCGGTCATCGAGAACGGCATGGGCCTCATGGGTTACAGCGCCGGCGTCAAGTTCGTCGTGACCGGCTCAGTGCTCCTGCTCGCCGCGGGCGTGGACGCGCTGTCGAGGAAGCGCGCGGCGGCGACCGGCAGAAGATGACGTGATCGGGACCGATAAGGTGATCTCCGCCCCCTGACCTGGTCAGGTTCCCCCCGACCCCACGAAATCCGAGGCTGCCCCGATGATGCGCGCCGGTCCCTCACAGGAGGAGATCCGCAAGCACAACCTCGGGACGCTGCTGCGGCACGTCCATCTCGGAGGGCCGACCTCACGGGCCGAGCTGACCTCGCTGATGGGGTTGAACCGGAGCACCATCATGGCGCTCACGGCGGACCTGACGGCGGCCGGCCTCGTCAGGGAGGAACTGCCCAAGGACACCGGCCGGGCGGGGCGGCCGTCGCTGGTCGTCCGCCCGGAGACGGCCCGCGTCTACGTCCTCGCCTTCGAGGTCGGAGTCGACCGGCTGGCCGCCGCGCGCATCGGCCTCGGCGGTGTGATCCTCGACCGCCGGGAGGCCGTGCGGGCGCGCGGGCCGTTCGACATGGCGCAGGTCGTGGGGACGCTGGCGGGCTTCGCCCGGCAGATGCGGCGCAGGACGCGCGAGGACACGATCTGCGTCGGCGCGGCGGCGGCGGTCTCCGGGGTGGTCCGCGCCTCCGACGGCGTGGTCAGGATCGGGCCGAACATCGGCGCGTTCGAGGTGCCGCTGGGGGAGGAGCTGACCAAGCGGCTCGCGCTCGGGCTGCCCGTGGCGGTGGGCAACGAGGCCAACCTCGGCGCGCTCGCCGAGCACACCCGCGGGATCGGCGCGGGCTGCCGCGACCTGATCTACCTGCACGGCGACGTGGGCATCGGCGGCGGGATCATCGTGAACGGCCAGCTTCTCGGGGGGTACGGCGGGTACGGCGGCGAGGTGGGCCACATGGTGGTCAACCCCGACGGCCGCCCGTGCGCCTGCGGCTCGCGCGGCTGCCTGGAGGCCGAGGTGGGGGAGCCGGCCCTGATGGAGCACGCCGGCCGGTACGGCGAGATGATCGGCAGGGACGCGGTCCGCGCCGTCGTCGACGCGGCCGACCGGGGCGACGTGATGGCTCAGGAGGCCCTCGCCCACGTGGGCAACTGGCTCGGGCTCGGCGTGGCCACCCTGGTGAACGTCTTCAACCCCGAGATGGTCGTCTTCGGCGGCATCCTGCGGGAGATCTATCTGGGCTCGGCCGCCCAGGTGCGCAGCCGGATCGCCACCGGCACCCTGCGCGCGACGCGGGAGCAGGTGCGGCTGCGCACCTCGGCCCTGGGCGACGACGCGACGCTGATGGGGGCCGCCGAGCTGGCCTTCGCCCAGGTGCTCGCCGACCCCCTCGAAGCGCTGTCCCGAGTGGCCCCGGCCCCCTTCGGCGGCTAGGCGACCTTGGAGGCGGGGGCGGAGAAGGTGTCGCAGGCCTTCGGGCCGCGACCCGACCAGCCGCGCGTGAGCCAGTAGCGGATGTTGCGCGTCTTGCCGTGCCACATGTCGCCTTCGACCTCCTCGAGCTGCTCGTCCCAGTCGTGCCGGTCGCGGCCGAGCGAGTTCCAGACGCTGCGGACGAAGGCTCCGGAGAAGCAGTCGGCCTGCAGCTCGATGCGGCGGTTGAGGTCGTAGGCCCGCTTCCCGCTCAGCGTGCGGAACCGCCGCTCGAACTCGGCCAGGATGCCGGCGCGGTCCTGCGCGTGGTGGCCGTACTCGTGGGCGACGATCGTGAAGAGATCGAACCCCATGCGGTCCGACAGCTCCTCCTTGGACAGCATGATCCACATCGTCGTGTTCGCGGGGCAGTACAGGGCCGCGGCGTAGCTCGCCACGAATTGGCCGCAGCCCGTGTACACGCTCTTCGTGATGTAACGCACCTTGGGCGGGGAGAACCGCAGTCCGGCCTCCCGGAACCTCTCGCGCCAGGTCCGGTCGAGGCAGCCGAGCAGGTCGTCCAGGTAGGCCCGGTAGGAGTCGAGGTCGTCGGCCCACCGGGCCGGCTCGGTGCACTCCGAGGATCCGAAGGCGCCCGTGGCGTAGAGCGGGTTCCTCGTCAGCGCTCCCGCGCCGGTGGGCATGGGCCGCGCCGAGGCGCCGGAGGCGCCCGCCGTGCCGGTGAGGGACAGGGCTCCCGCCACCGCCGCGACCATGACGGCGGCCGCCCGGAGGCTTATGCGAATCATCAGTGGGCATCCCAAGCGGACAGAGAGATAGTCAGGAATGTGGCGAATCGCCCGAATATCCGGTAACGCGGACTTTCCTTCTAGGGGATCATGAGGGTAGGGCAGGAGGCGGCGACGGGTAAAGCGGAATCGATGTCGGCGCCGGGAAGGTCTTGTGGAGGTTCGGTGCAACCCCTGATACCCCCGCACCTTCCTCGAACTAGACTCGATCCGTTCGATGGCGAGCGGGAAGGATGAGCGGTGGGGATTCTGGAGACGATCAAGGACCCGCTCGACGTGAAGCGTCTTGAGGCCGGGGAGTTGCCCGCGCTGGCGGCGGAGATCCGCGATCTGCTGGTCTCCACAGTCGCGAGGAACGCAGGCCACCTCGGGCCCAACCTCGGCGTCGTCGAGCTGACCATCGCCCTCCACAGGGTCTTCGACTCGCCGCGCGACCCGATCCTGTTCGACACCGGCCACCAGTCGTACGTGCACAAGCTGCTGACCGGGCGGGCCGGCCAGTTCGGCACGCTGCGGCAGGAGGGCGGCCTGTCGGGGTACCCCAGCCGGGCCGAGTCGGAGCACGACTTCATCGAGAACTCGCACGCCTCCACCGTCCTGTCGTACGCCGACGGGCTGGCCAAGGCGCTCGTACTGCGCGGCGACGCGGACCATACGGTGGTCGGGGTGATCGGCGACGGCGCGCTGACCGGCGGCATGGCCTGGGAGGCGCTGAACAACATCGCCGGGCGCAAGGACCTGCCGCTGATCATCGTGGTCAACGACAACGGCCGCTCCTACTCGCCGACGATCGGCGGCCTCGCCTCCCATCTGTCGTCCCTGCGGATGAGCCAGGGCTACGAGCACGTGCTCGAACTGGTGAAGAACAACCTCGGCCGGGTGCCCGTGGTCGGCGCGCCGCTGTACGACACGCTGCACGGCATCAAGAAGGGCCTGAAGGACATCCTGACCCCGCAGGTCATGTTCGAGGACCTCGGGCTGAAATACGTCGGCCCGATCGACGGCCACGACGAGGGCGCGGTGGAGGCCGCGCTGCGCCGCGCCAGGGGCTTCCGCGGGCCCGTCATCGTCCACGTGCTCACCCGCAAGGGCAACGGCTACACGCACGCGGAGAACCACGACGAGGACTGCTTCCACTCGCCGCAGCCCTTCGACATCGAGACCGGCGAGGAGCGGCCCAAGCCGCACAGCTGGACCAACGTGTTCAGCGACGAGATGGTCAAGGTCGGCGCCGAGCGGAAGGACGTCGTCGCGATCACCGCGGCGATGCTCCACCCCACCGGCCTGGCGGCGTTCGCCGAGGCGTACCCGGACCGCATCTACGACGTGGGCATCGCCGAGCAGCACGCCCTGACCAGTGCCGCGGGGCTCGCGATGGGCGGTCTTCACCCGGTCGTGGCGGTCTACGCGACCTTCCTCAACCGGGCCTTCGACCAGCTCCTGATGGACGTGGCGCTGCACCGGCAGCCGGTCACCGTCGTGCTCGACCGGGCCGGGGTCACCGGCGACGACGGGCCGAGCCACAACGGCATGTGGGACCTGTCGATCCTCCAGGTGATCCCCGGGCTGTCGGTCGCCGCCCCTCGCGACGGCGCGCGGCTGCGCGAGCTGCTGGCCGAGGCGGTCGCGATCGAGGACGGCCCGTCGGTGATCCGTTTCCCCAAGGGTGCCCTGCCCAAGGACGTGGAGGCCGTCGGCAAGCTCGGCGAGATGGACGTGCTCCGCACCGGCGACGCCGACGTGCTGCTGGTCGCGGTCGGCCCGATGGCCGAGGTCTGCATGGAGGCCGCCACCCTCCTCGACGCGCAGGGCATCTCGGCCACCGTGGTGGACCCGCGCTGGGTGAAGCCGCTGGACGAGGCTCTGGTGCTGGCCGCCGCCGCGCACAAGCTGGTCGTCGTGGTGGAGGACAACGGCCGGGTCGGCGGCGTGGGCGACGCCGTGGCGCGCCTGCTGCGCGACGCCGACGTGGACGTGCCGGTGCGGACCTACGGCATCCCCCAGCGCTTCCTCGACCACGCCAAGCGGGTCAAGATCCTCTCCGAGATCGGCCTGACCGGGCAGGACCTCGCCCGTCAGATCACCGAGGCCGTGGCGCGCAGGTCGCAGGTGATGGAGAGCCATCCGGCGCGGCTCGTGCAGCCCACGGATTGATAACCAGGAGTAATACCGGTGTGACCGGGAAGTCTGCAGGTCATCGACGTGATGAGGAGCCTGCGGATGAGCCTTTTCCGGACGAAGCCGGTCGAACAGTCGATTGAGGATGCCGAAGGCGGCGAGCATCGGCTCAGACGCAGCCTGAGCGCGCTCGATCTCACCGTCTTCGGCATCGGCGTCATCGTGGGCACCGGCATCTTCGTGCTGACCGGCGTGGCGGCGCGTAACACGGCCGGTCCGGCCGTCGCGATCTCCTTCGTGGTCGCCGGAATCGTGTGCGCGCTCGCCGCACTGTGCTACGCCGAGTTCGCCGCCACGGTCCCGGTCGCCGGCTCGGCCTACACCTACGCGTACGCCACGATCGGCGAGTTCCCGGCCTGGATCATCGGCTGGGACCTGATGCTGGAGCTGGCGCTGGGGGCGGCGGTGGTCGCCTCGGGCTGGTCGGGCTACTTCGCCTCGCTGCTGAAGAACTTCGGGATCTACCTGCCGTCGTCCATCGCCGGGGACGAGGCCGTGTTCAACATCCCGGCGGCGCTGATCGTGATCGTGCTGACCGGGGTGCTGGTGGCCGGGATCAAGATGTCGGCCCGGTTCAACGGCGCCATGGTGGCGGTCAAGCTGGCCGTCGTGCTGCTCGTGATCATCGCCGGGATGTTCTTCATCAAGGGGGCCAACTACCGGCCGTTCGTCCCGCCGTCCCACCACATGGCCGCAGGGGAGGGCATGAAGGCCCCCCTCATCCAGGTGCTGTTCGGCGTGGAGCCGGTCGCGTACGGCGTCTTCGGCGTCTTCACCGCCGCCGCCCTGGTGTTCTTCGCCTACATCGGCTTCGACGTCGTGGCGACCGCGGCCGAGGAGACCCGCCGCCCGCAGCGCGACCTGCCCATCGGGATCATCGCCTCGCTGGTCGTCTGCACGATCCTCTACGTGGCGGTCTCGCTCGTGGTCGTCGGCATGCAGCACTACTCGGAGCTCAGCGCGTCGGCCCCGCTCGCCGACGCGTTCCGGTCGGTGGGCCAGCCCTGGATGGCGACGCTGATCAGCGTCGGAGCCATCGCCGGGCTCACCACCGTCGTGATGATCCTCATGCTGGGCCAGAGCCGGGTGCTGTTCGCGATGTGCCGGGACAGCCTGCTGCCCAGGTCCCTCGCCAAGGTCCACCCGACGTTCCGCACGCCGTACCGGATCACGATCGTCATCGGCGCCGCCACCGCGCTGCTCGCCGCGCTGATCCCGCTGAGCGCCATCGCGGAGCTGGTGAACATCGGCACGCTGTTCGCGTTCGTGATCGTCGCGATGGCGGTGGTGGTGCTGCGCAGGACCCGCCCCGACCTGCCCCGCTCCTTCCGCACGCCGTTCGTGCCGGTGGTGCCGATCCTGTCGGTGCTGGCCTCGGCCTACCTGATGCTCAACCTGCCCGTGGAGACCTGGATCCGGTTCTTCGCGTGGATGGTCGTCGGCGCCGTCGTCTACTTCCTGTACGGCCGCCGCCGCAGCAGGGTGGCCGCTACAACCCCTGGGGAAGCAGTCCTCGAACGGTGAGCACGGCGCCGACGGCGGCCAGCAGCGCGCCGCTCGCGCCCAGCAGCAGGCGATAGCCGCGGGGGGTCAGCCGATGCCGGCCGGCCCCCACGGCCCCCGCCAGCGCCACCTTGGAGCCCACCAGGACCAGATAGAACCCGCCCACGAAGACCAGCGCGTACGCCGGGGCGTGATCCCACGCGGAGACGAAGATCGGTGAGCCCACCGCGATCCAGAACAGCCAGGGGTGCGGGTTGAGCAGGTTCACCACCACGCCCCGCAGGACCTCCCGGGCCGAGGAGGGCGCGTCCTCGCCGGGGCGGGGCGGCAGGGCCGTACGGGCCTCGCGCAGCGTCTCCACGCCCAGGTACACGACGTAGAGCCCGCCTCCGACCGACAGCACGCGCAGGAGCACCGGCGGCAGCGCCCCGACCGCCGTCACGGCGAGCAGCACCACGGGCAGGTCGGACAGCAAGGGCACGCAGGCCAGGCGCACTCCCGAGCGGAACCCGCCGCGCAGGCTCGCCGTGATGACGAGCGTCAGCAGCGCGCCCGGCGTGACTCCCGCCCCCAGACCGAGGCTGAGCCCCATCAGCAGTTCCGTCACGCCGGTAACCTCCCGTTTCGTCCGCACGAGAGGCTATCGTCGGCCGGTCAGGGCGAGCACGCGGCCCGCCTTGGGCGAACCTCCGGTCCCGGCCGGCCTCTGACGAGTGTTCCGGGACGGACCCGGCCGATTCAGCGAGGCGTCAGTTGCTGGGCGCGGTGGACACGGTTGACCTCGATGAGCCGGTCGAGGGCGTCGCGGGCCTCGGCGAGTTCGTCGATGTGCCGGCTGATCCGGTCCCGCTCCTGGACCAGCCGCTCGAACGCCTCGTCGGAGTTCTGCTCGCTCGGCGTGTCGACACAGGGGAGCACTTCGGCGATCGTCCGGCTGGAGAGCCCCGCGCCGTACATGCGCTGGATGAGCCGTACGCGCTCGACCTCGTCGTCGGTGTAGTGGCGCTGACCGCTGAGGCTGCGCGTGCTGGTCAGCAGGCCCTGCTCCTCGTAGTAGCGCAGGGAACGGACGCTCACCCCGGCCCGCGCCGCCAGCTCGCCGATCCGCATCGTCGTGCCTCCTGTCGAAAACTCGGCTCAAACACTTGCATCTGACGTCAATGTCAGGTCTTAGCGTAGTCGCGTGTCCAGCCGGCGGACGCGACCATCCGCAGGAACGTCTGGAAAGGGCACGTAGGAATGACGACCCTTTTCGACCGCTACCGGCTCGGTTCGCTGACCCTGCCCAACCGTGTGGTGATGGCCCCGATGACCCGGGTCCGTGCGGCCGTGGGCGGCCTGGCGACACCGTCGATGGCGGCTTACTACGCCCAGCGCGGCACCGCCGGGCTCATCGTGACCGAGGGGGTGCAGCCGAGCCTCGTGGGGCACTCCAATCCGGGCACCCCGGGGCTGCACACCGACGAGCAGGTCGCGTCGTCGGCGGCCGGTCACCGACGCCGTCCACGCCAACGGCGGCCGCGTCTTCGCCCAGATCATGCACGGGTGCCGCGTCTCCCACCCCGACACCACGGGGATGCGGCCCGTGGGCCCCTCGGCCGTCGCCGCCCCCGGCGAGGTGTTCACCCCGTCGGGGCCCAAGCCGGCGCCCGTGCCGAGAGCGCTGGAGACCGCCGAGGTGCCCGAGCACGCCCTGTCCTACGCGCGGGCCGCCGTGCGAGCCGTCGACGCCGGCTTCGACGGCGTGGAACTGCACGGCGCGAACGGATATCTCATCTCCCAGTTCCTGTCGAGCACCGCCAACCTGCGCACCGACGCGTACGGCGGGTCGATCGCGGGCCGCATCCGCTTCGCCGTGGAGGCGGTGACGGCGACCGTGAAGGCGGTGGGCGGCGACCGCACGGGCATCCGGCTCTCGCCGGGCGCGGGCTTCTGGGGCGCGGAGGAGAGCGACGTCCCCGAGCTGTACGGCGCGCTGCTCGCCGAGCTGGCTCCCCTGGACCTGGCCTACATTCACCTTGAGGCCACCACGGACGAGGACGTGCTGGTCGAACTGCGCAAGGCCTGGCCCGGCACGCTCATCGTCAACCCGGTCCTCCCGATGGGTCCCCGGAAGGCGGACAAGGCCGCGGCCGATCACTGGCTGGGGCTCGGCGCCGACCTGATCAGCTTCGGCCGCGCGTTCATCGCCAATCCCGACCTGGTGGAGCGGCTGCGCCAGGGGCTTCCCGTCGCGCCGGACGACGTGTCCACCTGGTATCAGGGCGGCGATGCGGGCTACCTCACCTACCCCGCCTACCGGCACGCGGCCTGACCGCGTACGGACCGCAGCGAGCCGCCCCGCCGATGTGGCGTGGCGGCTCGGTGTTCCGGTTCGGAGCTTCCGGAGGTGGGTCACCCTAACCCCGGAAGCGGTAGAGCGCGTTCCCCCGTTCCAGCAATTCGAACGACAGGCGGATCCCGGTGATCCGCTCCATCAGGACGAAGGCATGGATGCGCCAGTCGTCCAGCGTCTGCTCGCCTGGCACGAGGCCTCTTTCGACGTCGGCGTATCTCCCGTGCAGATCGAACAGGCCGCCGAGGTGTTCTTCGATGGGGGCCGTGTCGCCCCGGATGTCGCCGCCGTAGTCGAACATGCACCGCCTGCGGCCTTCGCGGGCGTAGTACAACCTGCCCCGATAAAGCATCCGGCTGCCTGTCAGGCAAATGGCTTCGCCGCCGGAGGAGAGCCGGTCGAGCGCATCGAGACCACGATCGCGTCCACCGTGAGGAACCAGGGCGGCTCCCCGGCCAAGAGCAGGAACCTTGGCAGCATGTCCCTCTCAAGGTCCTCATGCGACTCATCGATCAGGTCTTGCAGGTCGCTCACGATGACATCGACCACATGCTGGTGCGGGGCCCGGGGCGGGTTCGCGGTCTCGTGGTTCGCGGGTCCGTGGCGGAAGGCTCGAGCGGAAGGCGCGGACGGACCGCCCGGCGCGGGCCGTGTCGGCTCGGGCCGGGCGGGCCATGCGGGTCAGGCCGGTACGGACGCCACGCCGGGCTCCAGGAAGCGGGAGCCGGTGACCTCCTCGGAGATGCCCGTACGGTCGAGGTAGGGCGTGATGCCGCCGGTGTGGAACGGCCAGCCCGCGCCGAGGATCATGCACAGGTCGATGTCCTGCGGCGCGGCGACCACGCCCTCGTCGAGCATGAGCCTGATCTCCTGGGCGAGGGCCCGCAGCGCGCGCAGCCGCACATCCTCCGCCGCCGAGGGGGACGAGCCGCCCTCGAACAGGGTCCGCACCTCCGGGTCGATCTGGAAGTCCGGGCCGTACATGCCCGGCTTGCCCGCGGCGACCAGCTTGGCGAGGTTCTCCGAGACGCCGAACCGGTCCGGGAACGCCGCGCGCATGGTCTCGGCGACGTGCAGCGCGACGGCCGGGCCGACGAGCTGGAGGAGTGCGAACGGCGTCATCGGCAGGCCGAGCGAGTCGAGCGCGTGGTCGGCGACCTCCAGCGGGGTGCCCTCGTCGGCCGCCGCCGTGACCTCGCCCATGAACCGCGTCAGCAGCCGGTTGACGACGAACGCGGGCGCGTCCTTGACCAGCACGCACGACTTCTTCAGCGTCTTGCCGACCGCGAACGCCGTGGCCAGCGTCGCGTCGTCGGTGGCGGCGCCCCGGACGATCTCCAGCAGCGGCAGCACCGCGACCGGGTTGAAGAAGTGGAAGCCCACGACCCGCTCGGGGTGGCGCAGGCCGGCCGCCATGTCGGTGACCGACAGCGACGAGGTGTTGGTGGCGAGCACGCAGGTGCCGGAGACGACCTCCTCCACCTCGGCGAAGACCTTCTGCTTCACGCCGAGGTCCTCGAACACCGCCTCGATCACGAAGTCGGCGTCGGCGAAGGCGTCCTTGGTCAGCGACCCGGTCACCAGGCCCTTCAGCCGGTTGGCCTGGTCGGCGGAGATCCGGCCCTTGCCCAGCAGCTTGTCGACCTCGGCGTGGACGTAGCCGACGCCCTTGTCGAGCCGGGCCTGGTCGAGGTCGGTGAGCACGACCGGGACCTCCAGGCGGCGGGCGAACAGCAGCGCGAGCTGCGAGGCCATCAGCCCGGCGCCCACCACGCCGACCTTGGTGACCGGGCGGGCGAGCGACCTGTCCGGCGCGCCGGCCGGCCGCTTGGCCCGGCGCTGCACCAGGTCGAAGGCGTACAGCCCGGCCCGCAGCTCGTCGCTCATGAGCAGGTCGGCCAGCGCCTCGTCCTCCGCGGCGAAGCCCTCGTCGCGCGACGCCGTACGGGCCAGGGCCACGAGGTCGAGCGCCCGGTACGGCGCGGGGGAGGCCCCCCGCAGCTTGAGGTCCACGAGGGTCCTGGCCTGGTCGATCACCGGGGCCCAGTCCTCGGCGGTGTGGTCGGTCCGCTCGACGGTCACCTCGCCGCGCAGCACCTGGGCGGCCCACCGCAGCGACTCCTCGACGAAGTCGGCGGGCTCGAACATCGCGTCGGCGATGCCGAGGGCGTACGCGTCACGGCCCTTGATCATGCGGTTCTGCGACAGCGGGTTCTCGATGACGAGCTTGAGCGCCTTCTCCGGGCCGATCAGGCGGGGGAGCAGCTGGGTGCCGCCCCACCCGGGCACCAGGCCGAGGAAGCACTCCGGCAGCGCGATCGCCGGGACGCCGGACGACACGGTGCGGTAGGTGCAGTGCAGGGCGATCTCCAGCCCGCCGCCCATCGCCGCGCCGTTGACGAACGCGAACGACGGCACGTCCAGCTCGCCGAGACGGCGGAACACGTGGTGGCCGAGCCGCCCGATGGCGAGCGCCTCCTCGCGGGAGGACACCGCCGCCGCGCCCTTGAGGTCGGCCCCGACGGCGAAGATGAACGGCTTGCCGACGACGCCGACGGCCGCGAGATCGGAGCGCGCGGCGATCGCGTCCAGCGCGTCGTTCAGCGCGAGCAGGCCGTGCGGGCCGAAGGTGTTCGGCTTGGTGTGGTCGAGGCCGTTGTCGAGCGTGATCAGGGCCATCGTGCCCGCGCCGTACGGAAGCTCGACGTCGCGCACGAGCGCCTTGGTGACGACCTCGTCGGCGTTCTTGCCCTCCAGGAGGGCCCTGCTGGTGTCGAGGGTGCTCATGACAGGTTCTCCCAGATGACGGTGCCGCCCATGCCCATGCCGACGCACATCGTGGTGATCCCGTAGCGGACGTCGGGACGCTCGGCGAACTCGCGCGAGAGCTGCGTCATCAGCCGGACGCCCGACGAGGCCAGCGGGTGGCCGAACGCGATCGCGCCGCCGTACGGGTTGACGCGCGGGTCGTCGTCGGCGATGCCGAAGTGCTCCAGGAAGGCCAGCACCTGGACGGCGAACGCCTCGTTGATCTCGAACAGGCCGATGTCGTCGACGGACAGCCCGGCCAGGCGCAGCGCGCGCTCGGTGGAGGGGATCGGCCCGATGCCCATCACCTCGGGGTCCACGCCGGCGAAGGCGTAGGACACCAGCCGCATGCGCGGGGTCAGGCCCAGCTCCCGGGCCACGTCCTCGGCGGCCACGATGCAGCCGGTCGCGCCGTCGTTGATGCCGGAGGCGTTGCCCGCCGTGACTCGTCCGTGCGCGCGGAACGGCGTCTTGAGCGTGCGCAGGCCCTCAAGCGTCGTGCCGGGGCGCGGCGCCTCGTCCACGGTGGCCAGGCCCCAGCCCTCGGCGGCCTTGCGGGCGGCCATCGGCACCAGGTCGCGCTGGATCCTGCCGTCGGCGTACGCCTTGGCGACCTTCTCCTGGGAGGCGACGGCGAAGGCGTCGGCGCGCTCCTTGGTGATGGACGGGTAGCGGTCGTGCAGGTTCTCCGCGGTCATGCCCATGACCAGCGCCGAGCCGTCCACGAGCTGCTCGGACAGGAACCGGGGGTTGGGGTCCACCCCTTCGCCCATGGGGTGGCGGCCCATGTGCTCGACGCCGCCGGCGATGGCCACGTCGTACGCGCCGAAGGAGATGCCGCCCGCCACCGTGGTCACGGCGGTCATCGCGCCGGCGCACATGCGGTCGATCGCGTAGCCGGGGACCGACTTCGGCAGACCGGCGAGCACCGCCGCGGACCTGCCGATGGTCAGGCCCTGGTCGCCGATCTGGGTGGTGGCCGCGATGGCCACCTCGTCCACCCGCTCCGGGGGGAGGCCGGGGTTGCGCCGCATCAGCTCGCGGATGACACGGACTACCAGGTCGTCGGCACGCGTCTCGGCGTACAGGCCCTTCGGGCCCGACTTGCCGAAAGGCGTCCGAACGCCGTCGACGAAGACGACTTCACGGGACGCAGGCACGGGGTTCGCTCCTACTTGTCGGTAGCTTCCGGCTCTCTATGCTACTGGTCGGTAACCGGTCCTGGGATCAGTGGGCCCACCGCGCTTGTGAGTGATCGTTAACAGGGCGGCAACTGGGATGAATTAGTACAGGTCCCCGGTGGCGATCTCATTCGGGATGCAACCCCTCAAATCCCAAGAATCACTCCTCTAGCTCTCGCTAGCGGATTTCTTGGGGCATTGCACTCGGAGAAGAACTTCATGCCCTCCCCTGTGCGCGCCTGGACCAAGGCGCTCGCCGCGGCCGTCACGGCCGCGACCCTGTCCACCCCCCTTCTCGCGGGAACCGCGTACGCCGCCCCGCCCGGCTCGATCGGCTCGTCCGGCGAGGACGGCGCCTGGACCGTCGAACCCGTCGGCGGCGGCCACCGGGTCACCCTCCACCTGAACAAGCCGCTGCCGGTCCGCGACGCCGTCCCCGAGCTCGCGGCGGACGGCCGCTCGCTCGGCCCGGCCGAGGAGTCGCCCGACGGCATGACGCTGACCCTCGTCACCCCTGACCCCGCCGTCGCCACGGCGTCATCCGTCGACGTGGCCTGGAACGGCGAGGCTCCCGAGGCCGCCGCGGCGGCCGCCGGCAGGACCGCGCCCCCGCCCGGCAATCCGCCCGCCGATCCGCCCGGCAAGCCCGGTAAGCCCGGCAACCCCCCGAGCCCGCCCGGCAAGCCGGATCCCGCGCCGGTCGACCCCGCCACTCCCGGCCCGTACGCCGTGACCCACGACGAGTACGACCTCGGCGACACCGCCATCACCCTGGAGGGCCTCGGCGGCCGCCCGGCCGAGATCCGGGCGAAGGTCTACCTGCCGGACGGCGCCCGCGGCAAGCGCCCGCTGGTCGTCTTCCTGCACGGCCGCCACTCGGCCTGCTACAACCCGACGGCCTGGACGTCGTCCAACACGCAGTGGCCCTGCCCGGCGGGGCAGCAGCCGATCGCCAGCTACCAGGGCTACGACGGCCCCGCCGACGTGCTCGCGAGCAACGGGTACGTCGTCGTGTCGGTGAGCGCCAACGGCGTCAACGCCGCCGACAACCCCTACAGCGAGGACCGGGGCGCGCTGGCCCGGGGCGAGGTCGTCATGCGGCACCTCGACCTGCTCGCCGACGCCGACCGGGGTGTGGGCGACGCGAAGCTCGTCAGCCTGTTCAAGGGCCGCCTCGACATGGCCGACGTCGGCCTGATGGGTCACTCGCGTGGAGGCGAGGGCGTCGTCAAGGCAGCGCTGATGAACGCGGGCCGGGCCAAGCCGTACGGGATCAGGGCGGTGCTCCCGCTCGCGCCGACGGACTTCGCGCGGGCGACCCTGCCCGGCACGCCGATGGCCGTCATCCTGCCCTACTGCGACGGGGACGTCTCCAACCAGCAGGGCCAGCACTTCTACGACGACTCCCGATACGCCGAGGACGACGACCCGGCCTTCCGCTCCTCGCTGATGGTCATGGGCGCCGACCACAACTTCTTCAACACCGAGTGGACCCCGGGCGTGGCGCACGCGCCCGCGTCCGACGACTGGTCCAACCGCAACGACCCGGTCTGCGGCGGCACCGCGCCGTCGCGGCTGACCGCCGCCGAGCAGTACGCCGTCGGCACCGCGTACATCGCGGGGTTCTTCCGCCTCGTCCAGGGCGGCGAGCAGGGTCTGCTGCCGCTGTTCGACGGCAGTGGCGGCGCCGCCGCCTCCGCCGGAAGGGCCGTCGTGCACGCCGTCGCCCAGGCGCCCGCCGGCAAGCGCTTCGACGTGGCCTCCTTCACGTCGCTCGCGCCGTCCACGCGGGTCACCGGCTCGGCCGCCGCGGCCGTCTGCGCCGGAATGCTCGACCGCTCGCCGCAGAGCGGCCTGCCGTCCTGCGCCTCCACGCTGACCACCTCGCAGGCGCCGTCCTGGACGCCCGCGACGTACGCGAACAACGTCGCCTCGACACCGGTGCTGCGGTTCTCCTGGAGCGACCCCACGGGCACGGTGACGGTGCCGCTCGACAAGCGGGACCAGAACGTCTCCCGCTATGACGCGCTCACCTTCCGCACCGCCAGGGACGAGACGGCGACCGGCGACGTGGACCTCGCGGTCGAGATCCTCGACAAGCACGGCGCGTCCCGCACGGTCAAGGTGTCCGAGGTCAGCGACGCGCTCACGGCGTTCCCCGGCACGGCCTCGCCGCTGCCCAAGACCTGGCTGCGCACGGTACGCGTCCCGCTGAGCTCGCTCACCGGCGTCAAGCCGCAGCAGATCAGCGAGATCCGGATCTCGGGTGCGACTCAGGCGGGCGCGGTCTACCTCGCCGACGTCGCGTTCACCACGGACGCCGCGGGTGAGGCCCGCACCGACAGGCTGCCGCAGGTGTCGGTGGAGGGCGCCACGGTGGACGAGGGCGACGGCCCGGGCACGGCCACGATGACGGTGCGGCTGTCGAAGAAAAGCCCCACGCCGGTGACGGTCCAGATCCAGACGATCGCGACCGGGGACGCCCCGGTGATCGGCTCGGCGGCGCAGGAGGTCGTCATCCCGGCCGGGTCCCCGCAGGCGACCTTCCAGGTGCCCGTCAACGGCGACACCGCGGTGGCGTCCGCGCCGCAGTCCTACCAGGTGGTCGCCTCGGTGCCGGTCAACGCGACGATCGGGAACGGCTTCGCCCGGCTCGTCGTGACCGACGACGACGCGGTCTGATCACAACGGCTCCCGGAGGCGCGAGGGCCGCGCCTCCGGGAGCTTCCGCCTGTTCCATCCGTCCCTCACCGGCAGGACACGGAAGGGCTCAGCCGGCGTCGGCCACGGGTGTGCAGGGCTTGACGGGCGAGCCGGCCTTGGCCAGCCAGGCGCCGAGCCTCCAGGGCCGCCGCGCGTCCTGGTTGTCGCGGAACTCCAGCACGAGCGTCTCGCCCGGCCGGATGAACTCCGGACGGATTCTGATCTCACGGACATCGACCACCTGGGTGGCCGCGAACGAGCGCCACTGTTCCACGCCCTTCCGCAGCTGCGCCTCCGTATGGCCCCGCGACCCGTACGAGGGGTCCGCGCCCTCGAACCGGGAGTCCGCACACCGCGTGTGCGGCGCCAGGAACGACACGTCGGCCGTGACCCCGGCCGTCAGCAGATCGGCCCGCAGTCCCTCGGGGTCGCGCATCTCGTTGAGCGCCACCGTGATCGTGCCGTCGGGGTTCTCGGTCACCGCGTACGCCGGGGTCCCGCCGCCGGCGACCAGCGGTGCGGTTACGGCCGCCGCCGCGACGCCGGCCGCGACCAGCAGCCGAGGGGCGGTGACGACCCGTCGCCTGGAGGTGGTGAGGGCGGGCCGGGCCTGCATCCCGTCCAGCAGCCGCCGCCTGGCCCCGGCGAGGTCGTCCCGCGAGGCTGCCGGAACGTTCTGCCACATGCCGGTGAGCGCGTTCATTGCCAATCTCCCTCTGGTAAATCCTGGCGCATCTGGTTGCGGGCGCGGTTGAGCCGCGAGGCGACGGTGCCCGGGGGGATCGCGAGCGCGTCGGCGACCTCCTGGTAGCTCAGCCCGGCCCAGGCGACGAGCAGCAGCACGTCGCGGTCGGCCCGGTTGAGCCGCAGCAGGGCGCGCGCCAGCGGCCGGTTGACGGCCAGGGTGTTGACTCCGTCCTCCACCTGCGCGCCCGGTATCTCCCCCGGGTGCATGCCGCTGCGGAGGTACGCGCGGTAGAGGCTGGTCTCGGCGCGCCGCCGTTTCCCGATCATGTTCGAGGCGATGCCGTACAGCCATGGGCGGGCGTCGGGGCGGCCCCGGTCGTAGTCGCCCCGGTTCTGGAAGGCGGCCAGAAAGGTGTCGGCCACGACGTCCTCCGCGTCGCTGGGTCCCAGCCGCCTGGTCACGTAGCGGTGGAGGAGCGGTGCGTGCCGGTCGAACAGGACGGCGAAGACCTCCGGCTCGTGCAGCGATCTCTCGATGAGGGTCGCATCATCCGCCGCGACGACTTCGCGGGTGGTAGTCATGCATTTCGGCCTTTCCTGGCGTATGCGGTCACCTGTACTTACCGAGCCAGGGCGAAATGCTTCATTTCTTCAATTGCTGGTCGTACGCGCCGGTCAGGTCTCCGGGGAGAGGAACTCCAGGCGGTTGCCGACGTTGTCGTGGGCGTAGAAGCGGCGATGGCCCGGGAAGTGCGGGTCCCAGGAGACCTCGACGCCGGCGGCCGCCAGGCGCGCGGCGAGGTCGTCGAGGCCGGTCACCAGGATGCCCGGGTGCGCCTTGCGCGCGGGGCGGAAGTCCTCCTCCACGCCGAGGTGGATCTCCAGGGCGCCGGCCCGCACCCACAGGCCCCCGCGTGCGGCGAGCGCGGGGGGCTTGCCGATCTCGGTCATCCCGAGCACGTCCACGTAGAAGGCGCGGCAGTCGTCCTCCGCCCCGGCCGGGATGGCGAGCTGGACGTGGTGCAACCGGTAGCCGAAGGGAGACTCCGCGTCCCGGCCGTCGCCCCGCATGTCACACCTCTCCCTTGATCTCCAGCCGTTCGAGCGCCTTGACCAGCGGGTGGACGGTCAGGCCGATCTGCCACTCCCGCGCGCCCAGTGCGCGCAGCCGCGCCGCCACGGTCTCCTCGCTGATCGGCGCGGGCGGCTCCCAGGTCAGCCTGCGTACGGCGTCGGGCTGGAGGAGGTTCTCCGTCGGCATGCGGTGCTCGTCGGCGAGCGCGGCGACGACGGCACGCGCCGCCGCGAGCCGCTTGGCGGCCGCCGGGTCCCGGTCGGCCCACCGGTTGGCCGGGGGAGGGCCGTCCCCGGGCCCCACGGGCTGCGGCAGCGACGCCTCCGGCATCGTGCGGGCCCGGTTCACCGCCGTCAGCCAGTCGTTGAGGTGGCGGCGTGCGCTGCGGCCGACGAACGGCGTGATCTCGGTGAGGGCCTTGGTCGTGCGCGGCTGGTCGAGGGCGGCCTGCACGATCGCCGCGTCGGGCAGCACGCGGCCCGGCGCGAGGTCGGACTCCCGGGCGATCTCGTCGCGCAGCGTCCACAGCTCACGCACCACGGCGAGCCCGCGCAGCGTGCGCACCCGGTGGATGCCCGAGGTGCGCCGCCAGGGGTCGGTACGCGGGGGATGGGCGGGCGCGGCCAGGATCGACGCGAACTCCTCCAGCGCCCACTCCAGCTTGCCGGTGCCGGAAAGCTCGTCGTGCAGGACGTCGCGCAGCTCGACCAGCACCTCGACGTCGAGGGCGGCGTAGCGCAGCCAGTCCTCCGGCAGCGGGCGGGCCGACCAGTCGGCCGCCGAATGGCCCTTCTCCAGCCGCAGGCCGAGAACGAGCTCGACCATGGTGCCCAGGCCGACCCGCTCGTAGCCGAGTAGCCGCCCGGCCAGCTCGGTGTCGAACAGCCGCCCCGGGCGGAAGCCGAGCTCGGCCAGGCACGGCAGGTCCTGGTTGGCGGCGTGCAGGACGATCTCGGCGTCGCGTACGGCCTCGTCCAGCGCGGACAGGTCGGGACACTTGATCGGGTCGATCAGCGCGGTGCCCGCGCCGGCCCGGCGCAGCTGCACCAGGTAGGCGCGGCCGCTGTAGCGGTATCCGGAGGCGCGCTCGGCGTCGACGGCCACCGGCCCCGACCCGCGGGCGAAGGCGTCGACGGCGGCCGCGAGCGCGGCGGAGTCCTCGATGACGGGCGGGATTCCCTCGCGCGGCTCCAACAACGGCTGGATTACGGGTTCTGTCACGGGCTAAGGAACTTTCGGATCATCTCGGCGGGCGGGGCGCGGATGCAGCGTGGCGACGTCGGGCGGCAGCGGGGGGATGCCCGCGGCGAGGCACATGAGGTCGCACCAGGCGGCCGCGTGCGACGACAGGTCCTCGTCGAGCGGCGACCACGAGGCCCGCAGCTCGATCTCCGTGGTGACGGGGTCGTCCGCCTTGCCGCCGAATCCCTCCGAGACGGCGCGGGTGACCGTGCCACCCACCGCCGCGTATCGCGCGCCGTGGGCGTCGAGCGCCTCGGTGAGCCAGCTCCATGCCACCGGCCCCAGCAGCGGGTCTGTGGTCATCTCCGGCTCCATGTCGGCGCGTACGTAGGCGACGAGGCGGAACGGTCCCTCCCAGCCGCGCTGCCCCTCGGGGTCGAACAGCATGATCAGGCGGCCGACGGCGAGTTCGTCGTCGTCACGGTACACCGACGCCCCGACGGCCCCGGAATAGGGGGCGAGCCGCTGAGGTGCGGGAATGTCCTCCAGCTCGATCTCCGGCCGCACCTCGGCGGGGCGCAGCGTCTCCAGCGCGCGCCGGAAGGCGGCGGGAGGCGCAGGCGGTTCACCGAGGGTCATGACGGAAGAGTAGGTCGGATTCGGGATAGCGCGAAGCAGGGGGGTGGCTGTGGGGGGCATCGGAAGTCGTCAAACCGTCGCCGCCAGTCGAGCCGTCGCCCGGTCGGCCGTCCGCGCCCGGGCGCTTGCGCGCGTGCGGTCCCGGCGGTCGCCGCGGCCGTCCGCGCGGTCTCGCCGCCCCCTCGCGCGCGGCGCGCCGCTCGGGCGGGCGGGGCGCGCGGCGTCGCTGCCGGCACAGCGCTCAGTGCGGCGTTCGGGGGAACTCCACATCGAAGTCATCGCTCCGGGGCCTCTCGTCGGATCCACGGTCGTGGCGGTCGCTCGGGACTGATCCGACGTTGGCACGTCCCGGCGACATTTCCCCGCATCGCACTCGGCGTGTCTCGAAAGTGGTATTGGAATCGATGCCGGATGGCCGATTGACGAACACATTGCCGAGCTGTGAGATGACTCACAGGAGGGGTTGGGGTTCACCTTACGCGATCAACGGCCGTCCGCGCGTCGTTCTGGAGCCCCAGGTCATGGGTCCCCGCGCCGGGCGCCGCCGGGACATGGCAGGCTGGTGCCGTGAAACCCCAGCTCGCCGATTCCGTTTTCATTCGCGCGTGCCGGCGCGAGCCCGTTCCGCACACGCCGGTGTGGTTCATGCGCCAGGCCGGGCGGTCGCTGCCCGAGTACCGCCGGGTGCGCGCGGGCGTCGAGATGCTCACCGCCTGCGCCACGCCCGACCTCGTGGTCGAGATCACCATGCAGCCGTTCCGCAGGTACGGCACGGACGCGGCGATCTTCTTCAGCGACATCGTGGTCCCGCTCAAGGCCATCGGCGTCGACCTCGACATCAAGCCGGGCGTCGGCCCGGTCGTCGCGACCCCCATCCGCGACAAGGCGGGCATGGAGGTCCTGCGGCCCCTGGAGCCGGACGACGTCCCGTACGTGACGGAGGCGGTCGGCGCGCTCACCGGCGAGCTGGGCGGCACCCCGCTGATCGGCTTCGCCGGAGGGCCGTTCACGCTCGCGTCCTACCTCATCGAGGGCGGTCCCTCCAAGAACCACGACCGCACCAAGGCCATGATGTACGGCGAGCCCGAGCTGTGGCACGAGCTGATGGAGCGGCTCGGCGCGATCACGCTCGCCTTCCTGCGCGTGCAGGTCGCGGCGGGCGCCTCGGCCGTCCAGCTCTTCGACTCGTGGGTGGGCGCGGTCGCGCCGCAGGACTACCGCACCTACGTGCTGCCGCACACCAGCAAGATCTTCGCGGGCCTGGCGGACCTCGGCGTGCCGCGCATCCACTTCGGCGTCGGCACCGGCGAGCTGCTCGGCCTCATGGGCGAGGCCGGCGCCGACGTGGTGGGCGTCGACTGGCGGGTGCCGCTCGACGAGGCCGCGCTGCGCGTGGGCGCGGGCAAGGCCCTGCAGGGCAACCTCGACCCGGCGATCCTGCTCGCGCCCTGGGAGGTCGTCGAGAGGCGGGCCAGGGAGGTGCTCGAACGGGGCCGGGTGGCCGAGGGGCACGTGTTCAACCTCGGCCACGGCGTGCTTCCCTCGACCGACCCCGACCAGCTCGCCCGGCTCACCGACTTCGTCCACGAGTCGTCGGCCCGCTGAAGCACCCCTGAGGTACCACTAGGGCACCACCGAGACCTCACTGAGGCCTCACCGCGGCGTCACCGCGGCGTCACCGCGGCGTGCGCTCGGACTCCCGGTCCTGATCCCGGTTCTCGTCCCGGTCCTCGCGGGGAGCGGGAGGACCGGGGGGAACGGGCCCGGGAGGAACGGCGCCGGGCGGCACAGGACCGGCCGGCGGGGCCGCACGGCGGCGCATCCGGCGCATGACGACCCGGACGGCCAGCCACACCACCCCCGCCACGACGATCCAGGGCAGCAGCGCGCCCAGCACGGTCAGCGCCGCCACGGCCGACGTGGTCAGGGTGTCCCACCCGGCGCGCAGCCCGGCGAGGAAGCCGGTCCCGTCCTCCTCCTGCTCGGGGCGGGGCGAGGGCTTCGGCGTGGGCAGCAGGGTGAGCGTGACGGTGGCCATCCCGGTCTGCGCCTCCAAGGCCTTCTGTCTGGCCTGCAGCGACTCCAGATCGGCCTCGCGGCTGGAGATCTCCCGCTCGATCTCGAGGATCTCGCCGATCTTGTTCGCCTTCGACAGCAGCGTGCGGAACTGCCCGAGCGCGGCCTCGGCCGACTTCACCCGGCTGGCGACGTCGGCGACCTCCTCGGTGACGTCCTGCGCGTTCTGCCGCACCGAGGTGCGTTTCCCGAGGTCGCGTCCGATCTGGGCCAGCACGTCGGCGTAGCGCGCCGGCGGCACCTTGAACGCGATCGTCGACTGCTCGCCGCCGGGAATGGACGCGCTGCGCTCCTCGGCGACGTATCCGCCCGCGCCCGTCACGATCGCCTTCGCCCGCTCGGCCGCCGACGGGACGTCCTTGGCCTCGACGGTGAGCTCGGCCTGGTAGATGATCGCGCGAGCGGCCGGGTCGATCCTTGTCTTCTCCTGCCCGCCGCTCGCGCCGCCCGTGGCGGGCGCCCGCTCCTGAGCCGGGATCTCGGCCGTGGGGGCGTCCCCGGCCGGTGCCATGGTGCCGGCGACGCTGCCGGCCGCGTCGCTGCTGGATGCGCCCGAGCCGCCGCATCCCGTCAACAGAAAGGCGACGGACAGCAGGGCCGCCGCGCCGTACCGGATTCGCCTCATGCTCTTTACATCGGTTCACCGGCACGGGCAGTTCGACGCCGGCGATCACGATGGCATCACGATGCCGCCGTGGTCGCCGGCGTCTCTGTTTCCGGGGCGTGAGAGGGCTGTGGGGTGTTGGGGTCCCGTGGGCCCGGCCGGGCCGGGCCGGACCCACGGGACGTCTGGCTAGCCGCGCAGCCGCTCGATGAGCGCCTTCGCGTCGCGGATGAGCGCGTCGCTCGCGGCCTTGTCGGTCACCCTCTTGGGGTCGCCGGCGAAGCCGGTGAACCGCTCCAGGGCCTTGATCGCGTTGTCCTTCTTGCCCATGGCGGCCTGGTTGGCCGCCTGGTCGAGCTGCGCGATCAGCACGTCGCCGTCCTCGGTCACCGTGCCGGCGCTCCGGAAGGCGGTGAGGAGGGCCTTCACGTCCTCGAAGGAGGTCGTGACGGTGAAGGCCGCCGTCTTCTTCGTGGCGTGCCCGGCCTTGTCCTCGGCGGTCACGACCAGCTCGTTCTCGCCGAGCGGCAGCTTCCAGAGGGGGAGCGCCTCGCCCGGCTTGACCTGCAGGTCACCGACGGCCGCGGTCACGCTCGCCACCCCGGACGCGGCGTCCGTGGCGGAGAAGACGGGCGTGATCGAGGTCGAGTCGCCGTGGTCACCGGACTCGACGCCGCTGACGGTCAGCGCGGGCGCGGTCTTGTCGATCTTCACGGTGAGGGTGCCCTGCCCGACGTTGCCGCCGCTGTCGGTGGCCCGGTAGCGGACCTCCGTGGCGCCCTCGGTGCTGAACGTCACCGCGTTGTTGGCGCTCAGCCAGGTGGCGCCGCCGTTGATCGAGTACTGCCGGCTCGACACCGTGCCGTTGTCGGTCGCGGTCACCGTCATCGTCACGTTGCCGGTGTACCAGCCGTTCTCACCGTTCGGCTGGGCCGGGTTGAGCGCGGCCGTCACGGCCGGCGGGGTCTTGTCGGCGACGCCGTCGCCCACGAAGGTGAACGCGTCCACGTCCACGCCGCCGGTCGAGGTGACGTACAGCTTGCCGCTGCCCGTCGGGGCGTTCTTCAGGTCGGTGGTCACCGTCTGCCAGCCGGCGCCGGCCGGGATCGCGACGGTCGCGAACGGGGCCCCGGTCGGCGAGTTCCAGCGCAGCGACAGGGTGCCCGCGCCGGTGGCCACGGTCTTCACGGACGTGATGCCGCTGAGGTTCACCGGGTCGTAGCCGATGTAGTCGCCGGCGTCGAACGAGGTGACCTTGTTGAGGCCGGACGCCGTCTCGTCCTGGGTCTTGGTGACGCCCTTGCTGTCGTCCCCGTGCTCGGCCTGCATGAGCTTCGGGTTGAGGATCAGCGTCGCGTCGCTGCTCGCGCCGGGGATGCCGTTGGCGCCGTTGTCGCGATAGCTGACCACGACGACGCCGAAGATGTTCTCGGTCTCGCCGTGCTCGGGCGCGTCGGCCGGGGTCGCCCAGGTGACGGTGCAGCCGGTGCCCGTGGTGATCGGGTGGGCGTGCGTGTCGTGGCCGAGGCCGAAGGTCCACGCGACCCTGCTGCAGGTCGGGTCGTCGCCGTCCTCCTGGTCGGTCACCTTGACTTTGAACGGAACCGCGTTGCCCCAGTCGATGAACCCGCCGTCGCCGGGGGTCTCGATGCCGACCGTGGGCGCGGTGTTGCCGACGGTGATCTCGGTCGTGGCGAGGCCGAACCTGCCGCCCGCGTCGGTGACGCGGAGCCTGGCGGTGTACTGCCCGAGCTTGTCGTAGGTGTGGCTCGCCGTCACACCCTTCGCGTCGAAGGAGCCGTTGCCGTCGAAGTCCCACTCGTAGGTGAGGTCGCCCGCCTCGGCGTCGGTGGACTTGGCGCCGCTGAACTGGACGGTGAGCGGCGCGTTGCTGCCCGACGTCCTGTCAGCGGTGATCTTCGCCTGCGGCGCCTTGTTGCCGGGCGAGTAGTCGATGCGGTAGAGGCCCGAGTCGGGGTTGGCGCGGAAGAAGCCGTCGCCGTACTCGAGGACGTAGAGCGCGCCGTCGGGGCCGAACTCGAGGTCCATCGGGTTGTCCGTGATGGGCATCGCCATCTTGGTCAGCTCGGCGTTGGGCAGGACCTGCTCGATTTTGGTGACCGGGCCGTCCGGGCCGGACACGGTGAACGCCGCCAGGTAGTCCTGGGAGAACTCGCCCATGAAGAACTTGTTGTCCCAGTATTCGGGGAACTTCGTCGTCGAGGGGTTGTCCGCGTCGTAGTGGTAGACCGGGCCGCCCATCGGGGCCTGGCCGTTCTGCGCCGGGTCGAACTCGGTCAGCCCCGACCACTCGGCCGGCTGGTCGCTCGCGCGGTCGCCGTAGTACAGGTCGGCCGGGGTCGCCGGGGGCAGCTTCTCCAGGCCGGTGTTCCACACGGAGTTGTTGGTCGGGCCGCCCGCGCAGTCGAAGAACTCGCGCGGCTTGGAGTTCGCGTAGTCCCAGTGGTTGTAGTTGAAGTTGTCGCCGGTGCAGTACGGCCAGCCGCCGTTCATCGGCTTGTTCAGCGGGGTCACGTTCCACTCGACGTACCCCATCGGGCCGCGGTTGGGGTCGGCGGCGCCGGCGTCCGGTCCGTAGTCGCCCCACGACAGCGTGCCGGATTTCCCGTCGACGTCCATGCGGAACGGGTTCCGCACGCCCATCACGAAGATCTCGGGCCTGGTCTTGGCGGTGCCCTTCGGGAACAGGTTGCCGTCCGGGACGGTGTAGGAGCCGTCCTCCTGCACCTTGATCCGCAGGATCTTGCCGCGCAGGTCGTTGGTGTTGCCCGCGCCGCGGCGGTCGTCGAAGCCCGGGTTCATCCCGGGAGCGTCGTTGTTGGGCGCGAAGCCGTTGGCGCCGGGGGTGCTGGCCGGGGTGTTGTCGCCGGTGGCCAGGTAGAGGTTGCCCTCGTCGTCCCAGTCGAAGTCACCCGCGACGTGGCAGCACTGCCCGCGGTTGGTCCCGATCTTGATGATGACCTGCTCGGTCGACAGGTCGAGCTTGTCGCCGTCCCACTTGAACCGGGAGAGCTGGTTGTAGCCCTTCCACTGGTTCCAGTACGACTCGTCGGCGCCCGCGGGCAGAGAGTTGGGCGCGGAGCCGGTCGGAGTCGTCTCCGGGTACGGCCCGGTCATCTGCCTGGGCGCGTAGTAGACGTAGACCCACTTGTTGTTCGCGAAGTCGGGGTCGAGGCCGATCGTCTGCAGGCCGTCTTCGGAGTTGTTGTAGACGTCGATCGTGTTGACGACCTTGGTGACGCCGGTGGCGGGGTCGGTCATCCGGACGTCGCCGTTGCGGGCGGTGTGCAGCACCCGGCTGTCCGGCAGGATCGCCATGTCGATCGGCTCGCCGACGTCCTTGGTGAGGGTGACCTTCTCGTAGTTCTCCCAGTGCAGCGCGTCTTCGTGCGCCTGGGCCGGAGCGGCGGTGAGCGTCGCCGCGAACGGGAGCGTCAACGCGGCGGCGAGACCGCCGACCAGTATGCGAGTACGCTTCAAGTCTGCTGCGCCTCTTCTTCCAGGGGGGGTGGCAGGAAAAGGCGGGCCGCCGCGTGCCGGTGGAACGGGTCGAACGCGTGGCGGTCCGCCATACTCAAGCGATCAGCCGAACTGCTCGGGCGGGCGTCAGCCGCGGAGCTTGGCGATGTTGTCGTAGCTCAGCTTCGAGTACTCCAGGGACTGCGCCGGGTTGGCCGTGCCGCCGGGGGCGTTGTCCTGCTCGTACATCGGGTTGTGGTAGCCCTTGGCGCCCATCTGGGAGAAGAAGCTCTTGTAGTCGATGTCGCCGGTGCCGAACGGAACCATGTCGTACCCGTTGGAGGTGGCGGTGTTGATCTTGCCGTCCTTGGCGTGGAACAGCGGGAACCGCATCGTCTGGGCCTGCACGACGCCGAGCGGGTTGAAGACCTGCGTCTGGGTGGAGCCGTCGGGCGCGGTGTAGGTCTTGTACTTGTACTGGGCCACGTGCGCCCAGAAGATGTCCATCTCCAGCCAGACCTTGCCCGGGTCGGTCTGCGAGAGGAAGTACTCGAGGCGGCGGATGCCGGAGGAACGGGTGGGCCGGCCCTGGGCGTCGAGCGGGCCGCTGTCGAGCAGGAAGCTGTAGGCCACGTCGTGGTTGTGGGTGTACAGCTTGAGGCCGGCCGCGGTGGCGAGCTCGCCCAGCGTGTTCCACTTGTCGGCGGCCACGTCCCAGTCGGCCTTGTAGGCGCTGCCGGTCGGGTCGTTGCCGGTGCCCACGTGGCTCATGCCGAGGATGTTGGCGATCTCCAGGTGGAGCTTGAAGCGGTCGAGGTCGGCCTGGTTCAGCGGCCAGGAGCCGGGGATGAAGCCGTGGTTGCCCTCGGCCTCCAGGCCGTTGTCGTCCAGCCATGTGCGCAGCAGGCGGGCGCCCTCGACGGTCTCCAGGTTGGCGCCGCCCTCGGCGTTGGCGTGCTGGGCGTAGCCGGCGAACTCCACCTGCTTGTAACCGATCCGGCTGAGCTCTTCGAGCACCGGGCGGAAGCCGGACGGGAGGGTGGTCGACCGCGGGTCCCGTGAGACGGCGTCGCGGACGGTGTACAGGATGATGCCCCGCTTGCCGGGCGGCACGAGCACGCCGTTGCCCGCGGTCGCCGCACGCGCGGCCGACTTCATCGGGCCTGCCGCGGCCACGGCGGCGGCCGCCGCCATGCCGGTCGTGGCCGCGAGGAACTGACGGCGGTTGAGCCCCAGCCTGCGTCCGAGGTTGCCGGCGGTCTCCATCTCTTCTTCGTACGCGCTCATCGTCTAGCCAACTCCATCTGCGTGAAGAACTCGGTCCCCCCGATGACGCGGCCGTGCCGCGGGTGCCTCCGCTCCTTGTTTCACTCCGGGTCTCACTCCGGCCCTTCGGGACGGTGCGGAGCCACATGGCGAGCAAGTTACGCGACTTCTGCTCAATGGGGAAGAAGTTTTGCAATGATCTTTTTGACTTTGTCTTTGAAGAGGACAAAGTCGGGCTGTTGGGCGACCGGCTCATCGAGCGGGTGTCGTCGTGATCGCGCCGCGGTGCCCGTGGTGAGAGCCGGGGACCGGGATCCCGTCACGCTGTTCGTGTGCAGGTGGGGGGACTTTCTATGCCCTCTCGGGAAACTTTTGCTTGTCAGTGCCGAAAGATCCCTCTTACTATCCGAATGTTCCGGGGTCACCCTTCATACCCGAGTTGACGGGAGAGTTACAGTGCCGATCGGTGTCTGGCTGGTCGACGCCCGGGGGGCCGTCGCGACCACAGCCGTGGTCGGGGCGACGGCGGTCCGGGCGGGAGCGGCCCCGCCCACCCAGTACGCCCGGTGGGCGGCGTTCGCGCAGGCCCCGTCGGCGGTGCGGCCGTGAGGGCCTGGTTGGAGCTGGTCCGCGCGCCCGCCGCGCTGTCGGTTCCGGGGGACACGCTCGCCGGCGCCGCGGCGGCCGGACGATCGGCCCGGCCCGGCCTCGCCGCCGCGTCGGTGCTGCTCTACTGGGCCGGAATGGCGCTCAACGACTGGTCGGACCGGAAGATCGACGCGAAGGAGCGGCCGGAACGGCCCATCCCCTCCGGCCGGATCAGCCCGGAGGGCGCGCTCGGCCTCGCCGCCGCACTGACCGGCGCCGGGGTGGCCACCGCCGCGGTCTTCGGCGGACGCCGAGGGCTCGCGCTCGCGGGCCTGCTCGCCGGCGCCGCCTGGGCCTACGACCTGCGCCTCAAGCACACGGCGGCGGGCCCGGCCGCGATGGCGGCCTGCCGCGTGCTCGACGTCCTGCTCGGGGCGGGCTCCAACACGCGGGCGGCCGCCCCCATGGCGCTGGCCGTCGGCGCCCACACCTACGGGATCACCCTGCTCGGCCGCGCCGAGGTGGACGGCGCCACCCCCGCGACCGTCACGCAGGCGCTGGCCGCGACCGGCGCGTCCGCGGCGCTGGCCGCCGTCGCCTGCCGCGGCGGCGACACCACCGGGCGGCTGGGCGCCGCCGCGATGATCGCCGGCTACCTCGCCACCGCCGGAAGGGCCCAGGCGGCGCTGCGCGCCGACCCCGACCCCGAGCAGGTGCGGCAGGCGGTGCGGATGAGCATCCTCGGCCTGATCCCGCTGCAGGCGGCCGCGGTGGCCGGGCGGGGCAGGCTCGCCCAGGCTGCGGCGCTGCTGGCCGCGCTGCCGGCCGGCCGGTGGCTGTCGGCGAAGGTGGCCACCTCGTGACCGTGCTCATGAACTGGGCCTACTGCACCAACGGGTTCCGCGACCACCCGCTCGACCAGACACTGGAGGTGCTCGCCGACCTCGGCTACACCGGCGCGGCGGTCTCCCTCGACCACGGGCACCTCATGCCCGGGGCCTCCCCGGCGGAGGTCGGGCGGATCGCGGCGCTGGCGGAGCGGCTCGGCCTGGCCCTCGCCGTCGAGACGGGCGGCCGTTACACGCTCGACCCCCGGCGCAAGCACTTCCCGACCCTGCTGCACGACGAGGCCGAGGCGCGGGTGCGTTTCCTGCGCGGGGCCATGCGGACCGCGGCCGACCTCGGCGCGCCCGTGGTGCATCTGTGGAGCGGCATCCGGCCGCCCGAGGTGCCCGAGCAGGAGGCGTGGGACCGGCTCGTACGGCAGTGCGAGCGCCTGCTCTCCGAGGCGGACGAGGCGGGCGTCACGCTCGGGTTCGAGCCCGAGCCGGGCATGCTCGTGGCGGATCTCGCCGGATACGAACGGCTGCGCGACCTGCTCGGCGGGCACCCGAGGTTCGGCCTCACCCTCGACATCGGGCACTGCCGCTGCCTGGAGCCGTACGACGTGACCGAGTGCGTCGAGCGGGCGCTGCCGCACCTGGTGCACGTCCAGATCGAGGACATGCGGCGGGGCGTCCACGAGCATCTCGAGTTCGGCGAGGGCGAGATCGACTTCCCGCCCGTGCTCGCCGCCCTCGACGGCTTCGGCGGGCTGGTCGCCGTCGAACTGGCGAGGCACAGCCACGCGGCGCCCGACGTGGCGCGAAGGTCGATCGAATTCCTGAGGAGGGCACATGACCTGGCTGGCGCGGGCCGTAGCCGACGTTGAGCGCGACCCTGAGACCGTCTACGCGGTGTTCCCGCGGGCCGCGCGGGAGGGCGGCCCGGGCGCCCGCGCGGAGCTGCTGAGAACGCTCACGAAGACCGTGCAGGACCCCGTGGCGGCCATCACGAAGCTCTACTGGCAGGGCGACGCGGGGGAGCGGCTGGAGATCCTGGAGTCGCTTCCGCAGCTCGACCTCGGTCCGGCCGCTCTCCCGCTCGTCCACGACGCCCTGCGGACCAACGACACCCGGCTGGTCGCCGCCGCGCTCGGCCCGTACGGCTCGGCCTGGCTTGACGACCACGCCTTCCGGCAGGGCGTGCTCAAGTGCGTTTTCATGTCCGTCCCGCTCACGTCCGTCGAGGGCCTCGACCGGCGGTTCGACGAGGAGCTGCGGCGCATGCTCGCCGACTTCGCCGCCGAGCGCCGCGCGGCCGGACGGCCCGTTCCCCCCGACGTTCTCGAGAGGCTCTGATTCCCGATGAGGATCTTCGACCCCCACGTCCACATGACGTCCCGCACGACGGACGACTACGAGCGCATGTACGCCGCCGGGGTCCGTGCCGTCGTGGAGCCCGCCTTCTGGCTCGGCCAGCCGCGCACGAACGTCGGCAGCTTCCTCGACTACTTCGACGCGCTGCTCGGCTGGGAGCCGTACCGCGCCGCGCAGTACGGCATCCGCCACCACTGCACGCTCGCGCTCAACCCCAAGGAGGCCAACGACCCGCGCTGCGCGGGCGTGCTGGACGAGCTGCCCCGCTACCTGCTGAAGGACTCCGTCGTGGCGGTCGGCGAGGTGGGCTACGACTCGGTGACGCCGGAGGAGGACCGCGTCTTCGAGGCCCAGCTCGCGCTGGCCGACGAGCACGGCCTGCCGGTGCTCGTGCACACCCCGCACCGCGACAAGGCGGCCGGGACCCGGCGGACGCTCGACGTGGTCAAGGGCATGGAGCCTGGCAGGGTCCTCGTCGACCACCTCAACGAGCTGACCGTCGGCATGGTCCGCGACGCCGGGTGCTGGGCGGGTTTCTCGATCTACCCGGACACCAAGATGGACCCGGACCGGATGGTGGCGATCCTCAAGGAGTACGGCACCGAGCGGATGATCGTGAACTCCGCCGCCGACTGGGGGCGCAGCGATGTGCTCAAGACCCGCGAGGTCGGCGAGGCCATGCTGGCCGCCGGGTTCACCGACGACGACGTGGACCAGGTGCTGTGGCGGAACCCGGTCGCGTTCTACGGCCAGAGCGGGCGCCTGCACCTGGACGACGTCGAGTCCGGCGGCGACTACGAGGGCAACACGATCCTGCGCGGGACGCGCTGACATGCGTCTGCTGCATCCCTCCGGTTCCGTCGTCCACCTGGCCTACTGCACCAACGTCCACCCCGCCGAGGACCTCGACGGGATCCACGGGCAGCTGTCCGGCGTCGCCGCCCGGGTGCGGGCGCTGACCGGCGCGCCCGTGCTCGGCCTCGGGCTGTGGCTGTCGTCGGGCGCGGCACGGGCGCTGCGGGCCGACCCCGGCGAGCTGGCGCGGCTGCGCGCCCGGCTGGACGAGCTGGGTCTTGAGGTCGTCACCCTCAACGGCTTCCCCTATCAGGGCTTCCACGACCAGGTCGTGAAACTCCGGGTGTACCGGCCCGACTGGGCGGAGCCGGAACGGCTCGCCTACACCCTCGACCTGGCGGAGATCCTCACCGCGCTGCTGCCGGACGACGTGACCGAGGGCTCGATCTCGACGCTGCCCCTCGCCTGGCGCACCGGCTGGACGCCGGACAAGGCCGGGGCCGTCGCCGCCAACCTCGACGCGCTCACCCGCGGCCTGCGGGAGCTGGCGGAGCGCACCGGCAAGACGATCCGCGTCGGCTTCGAGCCCGAGCCCGGCTGCATCGTGGAGACCACGCCCCAGGCGGTCGAGCTGCTGGCCGGCACCGACCCCGCGCATCTCGGCGTCTGCCTCGACGCCTGCCACCTCGCCGTCGGTCTCGAGGAGCCCGCCGACGCCGCCGCCCTGGGGCTGCCGATCGTGAAACTCCAGGTCTCGTCCGCCGTCGAGGCGCCGCCGGGCGGCCAGCGCGCGCTGGCGGCGTACGAGGAGGAGCGGTATCTCCACCAGACGCGCTGCGCGGCCGGATACGCCGACGACCTGCCGGAGGCTCTGGCCGGAGGGCTCCCGGCGGACCTGCCGTGGCGCACGCACTTCCACATGCCGCTGCACGCCGCGCCCCCGCCTCCGCTCGCCACGACCACCCCGTACCTGGAGGACCTGCTGGAACGCCTCCTGGCCTCCCCGGACGCGCCCCTCACCCGGCACCTCGAGGTCGAGACCTACACCTGGAGCGTGCTTCCCGGCCCGGTGGACGTCGCGGAGGGCATCGCGGCCGAGCTGGACTGGACCCGGCGGCGGCTCGCCGCCCTCGGACTTAAGGAGATCTGATGGCGCCCGTCGTCGTCGTGAACGTCGTCGGCCTGACCCCGCGCCTGCTGGCGCACATGCCGAACGTGTCCAAGGTCGGCACCGCCGCGTCTTTGCGGCCCGTGCTGCCCGCCGTGACCTGCTCGGTGCAGGCGACTCTGCTGACCGGATCGATGCCGCGCGACCACGGCATCGTCGGCAACGGCTGGTACTTCAGGGACCTCGGCGAGGTCTTCCTGTGGCGGCAGCACAACCGGCTGATCCAGGGCGAGCAGCTGTGGGACGCGGTGCCCGGGATCCGCACGGCCAACGTCTGCTGGTGGTACGCCATGGGCGGCTCCAGCGACTTCATCGTCACCCCGCGCCCGATCTACTACGCCGACGGGCGCAAGGAGCCCGACTGCTACACCAGGCCGCCGCAGCTGCACGACGACCTGGTCGCCGAGCTGGGCGAGTTCCCGCTGTTCACCTACTGGGGGCCGACGGCGAGCATCACCTCGTCCAAGTGGATCATCGCGGCCGCCCGCCGGATCCTCGCGAAGGAACGGCCGGACCTGCTCATGGTCTACATCCCGCACCTCGACTACGACCTGCAGCGCTTCGGGCCCGACGCGCCGCAGGCCGTCGCGGCGGCCCGGGAGGTCGACGCCGCGCTCGCGCCGCTGCTGCAGGAGGACGCCACGGTGATCGTGCTGTCCGAGTACGGCATCACCAACGCGTCCCGCCCGGTCGACGTCAACCGGGCGCTGCGCAGGGCGGGGCTGCTGGAGGTCTACACGCAGGACGGCATGGAGTATCTCGACCCCTGGGCCTCCCGGGCCTTCGCGGTCGCCGACCACCAGGTCGCCCACGTCTACGTGAACGACCCCGCCGACCTGGCCCGCGCACGGGACGTCGTGGCCGAGCTGCCGGGCGTGGACGAGGTGCTGGGTCAGGAGGGCAAGGTCAAGTACGGCCTCGACCACGAGCGGGCCGGCGACCTCGTCGCCGTGGCGGAGCCGGACGCGTGGTTCACCTACTACTACTGGCTGTCCGACGACCGGGCGCCCGACTTCGCGAAGCTCGTGGAGATCCACCGCAAGCCGGGATACGACCCGGCGGAGCTGTTCATGGACCCGGACGACCCGCTGGTGAAGCTGCGCGCCGGCACGGCGCTGGCCCGCAAGAAGCTGGGCATGCGCTACAAGATGTCGGTCGTGCCGCTCGACCCGGAGCCGGTGCGCGGCAGCCACGGCCGCCTGCCCGACGCGGCGGCGGACGGGCCGGTGCTGCTCGGCCCCTTCGACCGGGACGCCTACGCCGCGACCGAGGTCAAGGGCCTGATCACGCAGCTGCTGAAGGGCTGAGCCCTTTACGGACGGCCGCCGTCCCCCGCGGGGGACGGCGGCCGTCCGGCGTCTTGACCCGGCCGTGCGGGCCGCGCGCTCACTCGACGGAGAAGACGTGGTCGCTGATCAGCCGGGTCGCCCCGATGATCCCGGCCGTGTCGCCGAGCTCGGACAGCACGATGGGCAGGTTGCCGGTGGCCAGCGGCAGCGAGCGCTGGTAGACGACGCTGCGGATCTCCGCGAGCAGCGCGTGGCCGAGGCCGGCCACGCCGCCTCCGATGATCACCAGGCCGGGGTTGAAGAAGCTCACGAGCGATGCGAGCACCAGGCCCACGTGCCGCCCGCCTTCGCGGACCATCCGTACGGCGGCGGCGTCCCCCGAGGCGGCCGCCGTGGCGACGTCCTCCGCCGTCAGTGTGCCCTCCTGTGCGAGCCGTTCCGCGAGGAAGGGGGAGTCGCCCGACTCCGCGGCGGCCCGCGCGTCGCGGGCCAGCGCCGCGCCGCCGAAGTACGCCTCTAGGCAGCCCGTGTTGCCGCAGGTGCACAGCGGGCCGTCCTCCGACACCCGGATGTGGCCGATGTCGCCGGCGCTGCCGGTCACACCGCGGTAGATCTCGCCGTCCACCACGATGCCGCAGCCGATGCCGGTGCCGATCTTCACCAGCAGGAAGTCGCCGACGGCCCTGGCCAGGCCCGAGTGCAGCTCGCCCAGTGCCATGATGTTCACGTCGTTGTCCACGAGCACCGGGCAGCCGAACTCGCGGCTCAGCGTCTCCCGCACGGGAAAACGGTCCCAGCCCGGCATGATCGGGGGCGAGACCGGCGTCCTGTCGAGGAAGCTCACCGGGCCGGGGACCCCGATCCCGACGCCGTGGATCTCGGTCGTTCCGCCGGCCCGCAGCTTGCCGACCAGTTCGAGGGCCTGCTCCAGCACGGCCTCGGGGCCGTCCCGCACGTCCGCCGGCTTCGACAGATGGCCGAGCACCTCCAGCTCGCCGTTGGTCAGCCCGACGTCGATGGAGGTGGCGCCGATGTCGATGCCGACGAACCGCAGGTGTGAGGCGACCCGTACGATGCCCGACCGGCGGCCGCCCCGCGAGGCCGCGAGCCCGCCCGATTCGAGAAGGTTCAGTTTGGTGAGCCGGTCGAGCTCGAGTGTGAGCTTCGACGGTGACAGACGGGTCACCTCGCCGAGTTCGGCGCGCGAGCGCGCGCCGTCCTGACGCAGGAGGCGCAGGATTCGCGCCTGGTGCGGGTTCTCGGGGCGAGCCGTCATACGCTTCACGCCGCTCTTCGGGGTCGGGGACTCGGATGAGTGTCAGAAGCGACTGCACTTCTGCTCCCAGTGCAACAACTTTATTACAACGAACCCTTACTTTTTGCCTAGAAGGTGAAAAGTTTCTAAGGATCTTGCGTTCCTGTCGGCTTTGGCGGCCGGTGTTCCGAAACATGACTATGTGTGCTCTACCGTGGCGGCCGGGCTCCCCGCCTCGCGGCGGGACACGCCCGCGCCGGTGGGGGCACCGGGCGTACGGGCCGGTAGCTTTGCCCCATGGACGGGATTGCGGGACGTCATGTGGTCGTCGTCGGCGGGGGCATCGCGGGTCTGGCCGCGGCGCTGCACCTGAACCGGGCCGACGCCGGCCTGCGGGTCACAGTGCTGGAGGCGGCGCCGAGGGTCGGCGGCAAGCTGTACGCCTCGCAGGTGGCGGGGATCGAGGTCGACGCGGGCGCCGAGTCGATGCTGGCGCGGCGGCCCGAGGGCAAGGAACTGGCCCGGCTGGCCGGCCTCGGCGACGACCTGGTGGACCCCGGCACGACCCGGGCCGCGGTCCTGTCGCGCGGGGCGCTGCGCCCGCTGCCCCGGCAGCAGGTGATGGGCGTCCCCTCCGACGTGGTCGCCCTCGCGCGCTCGGGCGTCCTGTCGCCGGCCGGGCTCGCCCGGGTGCCCCTCGACCAGTTCCTGCCGCCGACGCTCGTGACCGGAGACGTCTCCGTGGCGGCGTACATCCGGGCCCGGATGGGGAGCGAGGTCGTCGACCGGCTGGTCGAGCCGCTGCTCGGCGGCGTGTACGCGGGCCGGGCCGACATGCTGTCGCTGGACGCGACCATGCCGAGGATCGCCGCCGTCGCCCGCACCGATCGGTCGCTGCTGCAGGCGGCCCGGAGCATCACGGCGGAGGCCCCCGCGGACGCCGGGCCGGTCTTCACCACGCTCAGGAACGGCCTGGGCGCGCTGCCCGCCGCGGTGGCCAAGGAGTCGGGCGCGCAGATCCGCACCGGCGTCACCGTCCGCGACCTGATCAGGACGCCGGACGGCTGGCGGCTGGTCACCGGTCCCACCAGGGACGAGGAGACGATCGACGCCGACGCCGTCGTCCTGGCGGTCCCCGCGCGGCCCGCCTCGCGCCTGCTCCGGCGGGAGGCGCCGAAGGCGGCGGCCGAACTGGCCGCGATCGAGTACGCCAGCATGGGGATCGTCACCCTCGCCTATCCCAGGGCGGCGTTCCCCGAGCCGCCGGAGGGCAGCGGCTACCTCGTGCCGCCGGTCGAGGGCAGGCCGGTCAAGGCGGCGACGTTCAGCAGCGTCAAGTGGCCCCACCTCGCCGAGGCCGACCGCGACGTCCTGATCGTGCGGTGCTCGCTCGGCCGGCTGGGCGAGGAACTCGTGCTCCAGCGCGACGACGCCGAGCTGACGGCTCTGGCGATGAACGAGATGGCCGAGATCATGGGCGTGCGGGGCCTGCCGCTGGACACCCGGGTCACCCGCTGGGGCGGCGCGCTCCCGCAGTACGACGTGGGCCACCTCGACCGCGTCGCCCGCGTGCGCGCCGCGATCGCCGGGCAGCCCGGCCTCGCCGTCTGCGGCGCCGCGTACGAGGGCGTCGGCATCCCGGCCTGCGTCGCGACCGCCCGCACCGCCGCCAAGCTCGTCCTGGAGCACCTGCGGGAGACGCAGCACCTGCCGGAGACGCAGGGCACACCGGCCGCGGACGCCTGAGGGGCGGCGTGGACGCCGGCCGCCGACGGGCCTGATCTGGGAGGCACCCGGCGGCCGGACCACCGCCCCCCACCGGCAGAATGGAGGCATGACGGAGCCTGCCCCGCGGCCCAAGGCGCGCGATCTCAACCTGGTCATCCGCTACACGATGTGGTCGGTCTTCCGGCTGCGCGACCGCCTTCCCGACGCCCGCGAGGGCGTGGCCGACGAGGTCGAGGAACTGCTCGCGCAGGCGGCGGGCAAGGACGTGACGACCCGGGGCTGCTACGACGTGGCCGGGTTCCGCGCCGACGCCGACTTCATGTTCTGGTGGCACGCCGCCTCGCCGGAGGACCTGCAGGAGACCTACACCCGCTTCCGCCGCACCGCCCTCGGGCGCGCGAGCGAGCCGGTGTGGTCGGCCATGGCCCTGCACCGCCCGGCCGAGTTCAACAAGTCCCACATCCCGGCCTTCCTCGCGGAGGAGGAGCCCAGGGGCTTCGTCTGCGTCTACCCCTTCGTACGGTCCCTGGAGTGGTACCTGCTGGAGGACTCCGAGCGGCGCAGGATGCTGGCCGAGCACGGCATGATGGCGCGCGAGTACCCCGACGTGCGGTCCAACACGGTCGCCTGCTTCGCGCTCAACGACTACGAGTGGATGCTGGCGTTCGAGGCCGACGAGCTGCACCGCATCGTCGACCTGATGCGCCACCTGCGCGGAGCCGAGGCGAGGCGGCACACCAGGATCGAGATCCCCTTCTACACCGGCACCCGCAAGCCGGTCGGCGAGCTCGTCGCCGCGCTGCCCTAGCGATCAGGTCCCCGGCCTGGGGCCGGGGCGCCGAGGACGCCGCCCGGGGCTTTCCCACTCGGCGCGGCGCCCGTGCTCGTCAGAAGCCCGGGAAGAGGGAGCGCAGGTCGTCCAGCGCCACCGAGCCCCTGGCCGTGACGCCGTCGGCACCGGGGCGGTTGCGTCCGTAGACGAGGCGCAGGACGGCGTCGGTGGTTCCGGTGACCGTGGCCGCGGGGTCCGCCGGCTCCTCGGGGCGGATGCGCGGTTCCTCTCCCAGGTCGAGACAGACCGTGCGCCGCAGGTCGGTCAGCTCCAGCGCCACCCGGGCGGGAGCGAGGCGGCGGAGCGTGCCGCGGTCGTGGAACCGGCTCGTGACCAGGTTGAGGCGTTCCCACAGCAGGCGCGCCTCCTCGTCGGGGACGGTCGCGCCGGGGTCGAGGGCCACGGTCACGTCCCAGCCGTGCACCGACTGCTCCGACAGGCGGTAGCCCAGGTAGGCGGGAACGCCGATCTGTCCCGCGAAGTACGGAATCCGCACAGTGGCGCGCTCGGTCGCGTCGAGGGAGTCCAGCAGGCCCAGGTGCCGGGCGTCGGCCTCCCGCCATGCCGCCCTCTGCGCGAGCGGGGGCAGCTCGTCCCAGCGTGCCCAGACCGGCAGCATCTCCTCGCGGGTCGGACCGGTCATGTCCCCGGCCCTGCCCCGCTCCACCAGCCTCGCGCTGATCTCCGCCCCGCTGCCCAGGTGAGACAGCACCTGGGCGATGCTCCAGCCGTCCGCGTAGGACGGCTGCTTCAGCTCCTCCTCCGAGAGCCCGCACACCAGCGCGGTCAACGACCGCGAGGCGGCGTGCAGCGCGGCGAGCCGACGGGCGGTGTCCTGCGTGGTCTCCATGGTGATCACTCCTTCGGGTTCGTGGACGGCGGTTCGGCGGCCGGCGGAGGGCCGGCCGCCGAGCCGCGCCGGGTGGGAAGGGGGTCAGACCGCCCAGCGGCCGCCGTCCACGTGGAGGGTCGTCCCGTGGACGAAGCTCGCCCGCGGCGAGGCCAGGAACGTGATCGCTTCGGCGATCTCCTCCGGGGAGGCGGGACGGCCGGCGGGCAGGGTCCGCGCGAGGATCTCCAGGTCCTCGCCCATGGGCGCGGTGCCCTCCGTGCGGGTCGGGCCGGGGCTCACCGCGTTGACCCGCACGCCCCTGGGGCCGAACTCGGCGGCCCACGACTTGGTGAGGAGCACGATCGCGGCCTTGCTGGAGCCGTACAGGCTGTAGCCGGAGTGGCCGTACTCCGCCACCATCGTGGTGACGTTGACGATCGCGCCCCCGCCGCGCAGGGCCATGGCCGGCGCCAACTCGGCGACGAGGAAGAACGGGGCCTTCACGTTGACGTCGTAGACCCCGTCGAAGTCCTGCTCGGTCATGTCCGTCGTGGGGGCGAAGGGGTAGACGCCGGCGTTGTTCACCAGCACGTCCACATGGCCCACCAACTCGGTCGCGCGCCGCGCGAGCGACCGCGCGGACGCCTCGTCGCGCAGGTCGGCCGCGACGAAGTGCGCCCGGCCGCCCCTCGCGAGGATCTCCTCGACCGCCTGCTCGCCCTGCCGCTCGTCGCGGCCGGACAGCACCACCTCGGCGCCGAGCCGGGCCAGCGTCAGCGCGGTCACCCGTCCGATTCCCTTGGTGGCCCCCGTGACCAGAGCGCCCTGTCCCGCCAGCTCCCCGGTCGTCACTTCCACGGTCATCACGTTCACCCTCGGTTCGTTCGGTTCGTTCGGTTCGTCGCCGGCCGCCGGATGGGCGGCTCGGCGCTTCGAAGAGGTGAAAGCGGGAAACGGCGCGGAGCTTCCGATCTGCTCATAGCGGCGGCTTATGCCCGCCATCAGCCACGTCGGGAACCCGTCCCCGGGCCCCGGCCACGACGGACGTCCTGCGGGCCGGAGCGGTCCACGCCTCGGCGGAGTACGCAAGGGACATTCGGGCGGATCTTGCGCTAAGCGTCGAAAACGGTCTTGGCGGCCCGAAGTCTTTGCCATACTGTGACGAAGGATGGACGTCTGGGTGAGGCAGAGTGGCTAGCGGGCTGGCACGTTCCAGGGGGCGCCGCCGCAAGAGGCGGGCCCGTTCGCACGTCGTCGAAGTGTCCCTGGGGGTGGCCGCCTTCGCCGTCGGGGCCGTCGCGATCGCCTGGCCGCTGTCGCGGTCCGACGCGGAGCCCGGGCAGGTGGTCGCCGCGCCGGCGCCGCAGGCCTCCCCGGCCGGCGAGCTGACCGTCGCCAGCGTCGACACCGACAAGAAGCCGGCCGCGAAACGGGACAAGAAGGCGGCCGAGGAGAAGGCGTCGGGACCGTCCAAGTACACCGACACCACGGCGCAGGCCTACTTCCGCAGCAGGTGGAGCGACAAGACCGCCAAGCGGGTCAAGGACATCCGCAGCGAGGGCGGCTACCTGCGCATCTACACGAACCTCCCCGAGAACGCGGACAACTCCAAGACCGCGATCACGCTGTGCAAACGCGGCCTGGAGTATCTGGCCGAGCGGGGGGAGGCCAACCCCGTGGTGTTCGTCCAGTCCCGGTTCGGCGAGAACGGCAACCCCGTCCTCGCCAACGTCCTCGGCCCGGACGACGACGACTGCCGGGTCACCTACCCCGAGCCGAAATAGGCGTCACTCGCCCGGCTGCAGGGTCAGGCAGACCGAGTTGATGCAGTACCGGTCGTCGGTCGGCGTGGGATAGCCCTCGCCGTGGAACACGTGCCCGAGGTGCGAGTCGCAACGGGCGCAGCGGACCTCCACCCGGCGCATGCCGAGCGAGTCGTCCTCGTGCAGGGTCACGGCGGCCGACTCGGACGGCTCGTAGAACGACGGCCAGCCGCAGTGCGACTCGAACTTGGTGTCCGACCGGAACAGCTCCGCCCCGCAGGCACGGCAGGAGTAGACGCCGACGGTCTTGGTGTCGACGTACTCGCCGGCGAACGGGCGCTCGGTACCCGCCTGCCGGAGGACCCGGTATTCCTCGGGGGAAAGCTGCGCGCGCCACTCGGCGTCGCTCTTGATTACCTTCTCCATGCTCACCACCCTGCCTTCGGCAGCCCCTCGCGGGGATTACGAAGTGAGAAACTCCAGGGACGCCCCGGATCTTCCCCGCACATGTTGGTGAGCCGGAGCATCCTTTTCCAGGTCTTCCGGCGTCTTCACTGACGAGGGGGTTGATCGCCGTCACCCGCGCGGGGGCGGTCACCCGCACCGCCGTTAGGGCGGCGAGGCACCCGACCCGTGCTGGACGCCGCCGGACGGTGAGAGGAGGCCGCCCGCGGGCGGCCGCCGTGGTCCGTCCCGTCGCGTGCGGCGCCGTCCGAACGCGAGCGCGCCGTACGCGACCACGTGCCTGCGCCGGGAGGGCGCGGCCGTGGGAGCGCCCGGTCCGGCCGCCGTCGGCAGCCCGGGACGGACCCCCTCATCCGGGTAGGGTCACCTCCATGGCTTCGCCGTACATCGAGATAGAGGTGGGTGGCCGCACGGTCAAGGTCACCAATCCGGACAAGGTCTACTTCCCCGAGATCGGCGCCACCAAGCGCGACCTGGTGGAGTACTACGTGAGCGTGGGGGACGGCGTGCTGCGCGCCCTCCGGGAGCGGCCGACCTACCTCAAGCGGCACCCCGACGGCGTCGGCACCGAGGCGATCTACCAGAAGCGGATGCCCCGGCATCCCGACTGGATCGAGACCGTCACCGTGCGCTTCCCCAGCGGGCGCACCGCCGACGCGTTCTGCCCGACCGAGGTGGCGGCCATCGCGTGGTGCGCCAACCTCGGCACGATCGACTTCCACCCGTGGCACGCCCGCCGCGCCGACCTCGACCACCCCGACGAACTGCGCATCGACATCGACCCGCAGCCCGGCACCTCGTTCGAGCAGGCCCGCACGGTGGCCTTCACGGCCAAGGAGATCCTCGACGAGCTGGGCATGACGGGCTTCCCCAAGACCTCGGGCAGCCGCGGCGTCCACGTGAACGTGCGCATCGAGCCCCGCTGGACCTTCACCGAGGTGCGGTACGCCGCGATCGCCTTCGCCCGGGAGGTCGAGCGGCGCTCGGACCTCGCGACGAGCGCCTGGTGGAAGGAGGAGCGGGGGGAGAAGGTCTTCATCGACTACAACCAGAACGCCCGCGACCGCACGGTGGTGGCCGCCTACTCGGTCCGCGCGCGGCCCGACGCCCGGGTCTCCGCCCCGGTGACCTGGGAGGAGCTGGCCGACTGCGACCCGCGCGACTTCGACATCAAAACGATGCCGGAGCGGTTCGCCGAGCTGGGCGACGTGCAGCGGGCGATCGACGACCGGGCCTACGACATCGGCACGCTGCTGGAGTGGTACGACGCCGACGAGCGGGGCGACATGCCGTACCCGCCGAACTACCCGAAGATGCCCGGCGAGCCGAGGCGCGTGCAGCCGAGCAAGGCGAGGCCGTCCAGCTGATCCTGACTCGCCGAACGGTGTTTTTGTCCGCCTGTCTCTGCTCTTGATCGGCTCTTGCATTCCCGCTCGGTGTCCCTGGAGATGGGTGCGGGGATGGTCCTGGCGAGCGCTCGCCGACGGGGGAGCGGGCGCTCGTCCCCGGGCAAGACCGCATACGGACGAACCTGGAACACCCACGAGCCTCGCCCTCGTACCGCTGCCGAGGGCGGGGCCGTTGTGCACACGACCGAGCAGGGGGAGACATCCGCATGTGCCTGAGCTGCGGCCGCGGCGAACCTGACGACGACCGCGGGAGTCCCGGCCACATCACTTGGACGGATCCGCGGACGGCTGCCAGGGCCGCGGACGTCGGCCCGGAGCGGGCCGCCGGCGCCGTCAGCGTCCGGGATGGAAGCCCTCGGCAGGCCGCCTTCCTGACGCACGGCCGTTGTCCCCTGCCCGGAACAGCTGGAAGCCGCCGCTAGACCGATATGTATGGAGAGTGACCAAGTGACGACACCGGTCAAGAGGATCACGATGTCCAAGCCGTTCTGCGCCCTCGCGGGCGTCGGGCCGTACGCCCTCGCCAAGGCCGGCGAGGTGTACGAGGACATGGCGCTCCGCGGGCGCAGGATCGTGAGCAAGATGAGCCGTGAGGCCGCGCAGGAGTTCGAGGAGACCGCGCACGAGCTGGAGGACCTCTCCAGGACCGCTCGCCAGCAGGAGAGGCAGGAGCGGGAGACGGTCGCCCAGACGCCCGGCAGGGCCCGCGCCGCGTCGAGGGCCTGACACGAGGGCCCGCCGGGCCGTGCGGCACGCGCGCCCGGTCACGCCGCCGGCCACCCCGGCACCGGCCTGGCCGGAACGCGCGGTGGCCGTCGGCGTCCCGGCGCGTGCCGGTGGGTGGATCAGTGGTGGAAGCTGGTCGCGGCGTCCGGGCCGAACATCGGGGCGGGCTGCCTGTGCAGCCAGGGCAGCAGGCTGTGAAGGTCGTCCGCCAGGCGATCGGCCAGATCGAGTGAGAAGCCGTTGCGGCACACCACCCTCAGCACGTGCAGGTCGTCCCGGTTGGGCGGGAACGGGTAGGCCGGCACCAGCCAGCCCCACTCCCGCAGCCGCCGGGACACGTCGTAGACGTTGAACCTGGTGACGTCGTCGCCGGTGGTGAAGGCGAACACCGGCAGCTGGTCGCCCCGGGTGAGGAGCCGGAAGCAGCCGAGGCCCTCGATGCGCTCGGCGAGATGGGTCGCCACCCGCCGGAGGGCGCCCTGTACTTCGCGGAACCCTTCGTAACCGAGCCGGAGGAAGTTGTAGTACTGCGCGACGACCTGCGACCCGGACCGGGAGAAGTTCAGTGTGAACGTCGCGACGTCTCCGCCGAGGTAGTCGACGTGCTCCACCAGATCACCCGGGAGCGCGTCCCGGTCCCGCCACAGGATCCACCCGAGCCCCGGATAGACCATCCCGTACTTGTGCCCGGAGACGTTGATGGAGGCGACCCGCGGAAGGCGGAAGTCCCACACCAGGTCCGGTTCGAGGAAGGGGGCGATCATCCCGCCCGACGCGGCGTCCACGTGCACGGGGACGGACCACCCGGTGCGTTCCTCGAGCGCGTCGAGCGCCGCGCAGATGCCGGCGATCGGCTCGTAGCTTCCGTCCATGGTGGAGCCGAGGACGGTGACGACGCCGATCGTGTTCTCGTCGCACTGCCCGGCCGCCTCCTCGGCGCCCAGATGGAACCGGTCGCCCTCCATGGGTACCGTGCGGGGCTCCACCTCCCAGTAGTTGCAGAACTTCTGCCAGCACACCTGGGTGTTGACGCCCATGACCAGGTTGGGCCGCGCTCCGGCGGCGTAGCGGCCGGCGTTGCGCCGCATCCAGCGGCGTTTGAGCGCCATCCCGCCGAGCATGCACGCCTCGCTGGACCCGACGGTGGACGTCCCTATCGAGGAGTCGGGGTCGGGAGCGTTCCACAGATGGCCGATCATCGGGATGCAGCGCTGCTCCAGCTCGGCGGTCGCGGGATACTCGTCCCTGTCGATGAGGTTTCTGTCGGCCATGTCGCCCATGAGCGCGTGCGCCTCCGGCTCCATCCAGGTGCTCACGAATGTGGCGAGGTTCAGCCGTGGGTTCCCGTCGAGCATCAGCTCGTCGCGGATGAGCCGGGACACGCTGGCGGGCGCCGTGGGCCCCTCCGGCAGCCGGCTCCGGGGAGGGACCGACGTGATCCCGGAGGCGGGGTCGGTCACCCCGAACAACGGGTTGACCCATACCGGCCGCTGCCCGGCCCGCCTGCCTTCCTGTGGAGTCACCGTCCGCTCCTCTCCGTCTCGGGTCAGGGTGTAGCTGGGCTGAATGGGTGCATATCGAAAAAGTTCGGTCTGACGACCGTGTACGTCGACTCCGGCACCTCCAGCCACAGGCCGGGCAGGTCACGCAGCGGCTCGGACACGACGAGCCGCGCGTCGTCGGAGAGATCGGCCGACTCGAACACCTCCGGATGGAGGTGTCGGAGCGTCTGGGTGTTCGAGCTGTGGAAGAGCGACCGCGAACGGCGGTCGCTGGAGTAGCGGAAGGACCACAGGCACTCCCCGTCCGAGGTGGCCAGCGACATCTGGAGCGGATCGTCCACGTCGTGGCGGCGCGCCGTCCGCTCCACGAGACCGGCCATCCGCTCCACCGCTCCCGGCGGGTCCTCGCGCATCCCCAGCGTGAGCGCCAGGAAGAACATGACCTCCGAGTCCGTGGACCCCTCGATCGCCGGGAACAGGTCCGGGGCGACGGCCAGGACCAGATCCCGTTTGAGACGGCCGAACTCGGAGATCGCGCCGTTGTGCATCCACAGCCAGGAGCCGTACCTGAACGGATGGCAGTTCGTCTGCTGAATCGCCGTTCCAGAGGACGCGCGCACGTGCGCCATGAACAGCGGCGACCGGACATGGCGGGCCAGTTCGCGGAGATTGCGGTCGCCCCACGCGGGTTTGGTGTCCTTGAACACCGCGGGCGGCACGCCGGCGTCGCCGTAGTAGCCGACGCCGAATCCGTCGCCGTTCACCGTCTCCTCGCCGTACCTGGCGTGGAGACTCTGGTCGATCAGGGAGTTCTCCGGCTCGTAGAGCAGTTTCTCCAGGGCGATCGGCGAGCCGGTGTAGGTCAGCCAGCGGCACATGAGTTCTGTCTCCCCACGGCAGCGGGTTCGCCGTCTCGATGTCCCGTCACATCGGCGGCGTTCCGCGCGGGTGGGGCCGCGGCGGTACGACCCGCTTCCGCCCGATCGGCTCCGGGCTCGTCGGACGCCCGCCGATCGAGCCTCACCGCCGCTGTCCCCTTCGTCTGCCCTTCCCCTCCATGCCGGTTGTACGCGTGGTGAGGTCCGCCGTTCGGGCCGAGGGGCCCCGCGTCAGCGCGTACGCGGCCACACGCCGTCGTAGCGGTAGCCCAGCTTCTCGACGTCCAGGACGCCCGCGACCGTGTCGCCGTACCGGGGCAGGCGGCTGTTCTCGGTCACGTTCCCGTACGCCGACCGGACCGGGACCTCGGGATGGCGGGATCGCCACATCTGCCACAGCAGGTCGCCGAAGCAGGCGACGACCCAGTAGAGGGGGTCGTTCGGGGCGGCAGCCTGGGCCAGGTCCCCTCCGATGCCCATCTGCACCGCGCCGATGTGGATCTCCAGCTGCATGTTGAACACCTGGAAGTCCGGATTTTTCAGCATGGTGGCGATGAGATCGGCCGAGGCCCATGGGGAGATCTTCCCGCCGTCGGCGTAGGAGCGCCGGAGCGGATGGACTTGCGGGATTCTGGCGGTCCACCCCGCGAACGCGCCGTCGAGCACGGCCTGATCGTGCTTCGCATTGCCGTTTCCCCCGAAATACGCCTTCGACAGCACCGTCGAGCGCTCCGGCGCCCGGCTGTCGAGAGGCCAGTCCCAGTACGGCACGGACACGGCCGGATCGATGCGCTGGAGCTCCTGCTCGAAGTGCAGGAGATGCCTGCGCTGCCACGGCAGGAAGAAGCCGTTGGCGTGGGTGGCCGCGAAGTTGTCCGTGTAGGTCTTGACCAGCGCGTCGTAGGTCCCCCGTGCCTTCAGCGCGCGCACCGCCCGGACGAACGCCTCCCACTGCTGCTTGGTCATGTCGCCGAGCCGCCGGCGGACCGGCGGCCGGACCGGGTCCGCGTGCGCCGCCGCCCCGCTCACCCCGAACGCGATCGCCGCCGTGCCCAGCACCGCCGACGCCAGCATCTCCCGCCTGCTCGGCCCGCGCATATGTCCGCCCCCCGAATGTTCACCGGATCCTGTGGCCTGTTGCGACCGGCCGAAAGATTAGAACGGCGAAGCCCCGGGATCGTGAATTTCGCGCCGTGTCGGGGTGCCGGGAGGGATGAAACGGTCATCGGCGGCAGCGGGTCACCCGGTGCGGAGCGGCTCGTTCCTCACCGCTCACTCCGCTCACTGCGTCGGGTTCTCTCGTGTGCCACTGTAGGAAGCGTGCGCCGCATCCACCCCTACGCCGAGGACGAGCCGGACATCCCCGCCGCCTACGCCTACCCGCGCGACCACTGGTTGCGCCTCAACATGGTCGCCAGCGCCGACGGCGCGGCCTGGGTCGAGGGCCACTCGGAGGGCCTGTCCGGCCGGGCCGACAAGCGGATCTTCGGACTGCTGCGCGGCCTGGCCGACGTGGTGCTGGCCGGGGCCGCCACCGTTCGCACGGAGGGATACCGGCCCGCCCGTCCGCGCGAGTCGTGGCGGGATCTGCGGGAGGGCAGGCCTCCGGCGCCGCCCGTCGCCGTCGTCACGCGCCGCCTCGACCTCGATCTCGGCAGTTCGCTGTTCACCGAGGCCGAGCCGTACGCCCGGACGATCGTGATCACGACGGAGTCGGCGCCGAAGGACCGCCGCGAGGAGGCGGCCGCGAGGGCGGACCTCATCGTCGCGGGCGACGACCGGGTCGATCTGACGAGGGCCGTGGGCGAGCTGCGCGACCGGGGGCTCGGCCGCGTCCTGTGCGAGGGCGGCCCCCGAGTGAACGCGCAGCTGGCCGCCGCCGGCCTGGTCGACGAGCTGGCGCTGACCGTGAGCCCGCTGCTGACCGGCGGCGACGCGGCGCGCATACTGGACGGCGTCGCATCGCACACGCCGCTGACCCTCGCCCAGGTGCTCGAAGAGGACGGTTTCCTCTTCTGCCGCTACATCAGGGAGGCGCAGGATGAAGCTTCCGGTTGAGCCGGAGATCCCCGACCTGGATCTGCCGGTAGTTCCGCCGGTCGCGCCGATGCTCGCCAAGGCCGTCAAGGGGCTGCCGAAGCAGGACGGCACGCTCTACTACGAGCCGAAGTGGGACGGCTTCCGCTGCATCGTCTTCCGCGACGGCGACGAGGTCTTCCTCGGCAGCAGGAACGAGCGGCCCTTCACGCGCTACTTCCCCGAGCTGGTCGAGGCCGTCAGGCGGGAGCTGCCGCCCAAGTGCGTGGTGGACGGCGAGATCGTGCTGATCAGAGGGCAGTCGCTCGACTTCGACGCGTTGCAGCAGCGCATCCATCCCGCGCAGTCCCGGGTGCGGCTGCTGGCGGAGAACACGCCCGCGTCCTTCGTCGCCTTCGATCTGCTCGCCACCGCGACGGAAGACCTCATGGAGGCGCCGTTCTCGGAGCGGAGGGCCCGGCTGGAGGAGATGCTGGCGGGTGCGGGCCGGTCCGTGCGGCTCACACCGGTGACCCGGGACGAGAGCCGGGCCGCCGAGTGGTTCGACGCGTTCGAGGGCGCAGGCCTGGACGGCATCGTCGTCAAGCCGGGCGACCAGCCGTACACGCCGGACAAGCGCGTGATGTTCAAGGTCAAGCACGAGCGGACGGCCGACTGCGTCGTGGCGGGCTACCGCGAGCACAAGTCGGGGCCGATCGTCGGCTCGCTGCTGCTCGGGCTCTACTCGCCGGACGGCCGCCTGCACCACGTAGGCGTCGCCGCGTCCTTCCCGATGAAGCGGCGCGAGGAGCTCGTCGAGGAGCTCGCGCCCTACCGGGTGCAGGACCTGAGCGAGCATCCGTGGGGACACTGGGCCGAGGTCGCGGGGGGCGGCGCCGAGGGCCAGCGCCTGCCCGGGGCCGTGTCACGGTGGAACGCCAAGAAGGATCTGTCGTTCATCCCGCTGCGGCCGGAGCGGGTGGTCGAGGTGGCCTACGACCACATGGAGGGCGATCGCTTCCGGCACACCGCCCAGTTCCGCCGCTGGCGCCCGGACCGCACCCCCGCGTCCTGCACCTACGAACAGCTCGAACGCCCGGTGAGCTACGACCTCGACAAGATCCTCGCCCGCTGACCCGCTGACCCGCTGACCCGCTGCGCCGCCGGGCCGTCGGCCGGCCTGACCCTCAGCCCGCCAGTGCGCGGACGGCCGCGGTGACGACGACGGCGACCGCGACGACCACCAGGAACGGCGCGCGCAGCAGCAGCGCGACGGCCGCCGCGGCGAGCCCGGCGGCCCGGGCGTCGACGACGAGCGTGCGGCCGTCGGCGAAGGTCTGCAGGGCGATCAGCGCGGCCAGCGCCGCGATCGGCACCAGCGCGGCCAGCCTGCGGACGAGCGGCCGCTCCAGCACCGCCGCCGGCACCGAAAGGCCGAGCAGCTTCACGGCGTAGCACCCGGCCGCGGTGACGACGATCGCGACCCAGACCATCAGCGTCCTCCTCGGGACGGGCGACGGGTGAGCAGCCGTGACACGGCGAGTACGGCGAGTACGGCGGGCGCGGCGAGCACGGCCACCAGCACCGGCACGCCCGCGGTCACGAACGGCACGCAGACGAGGGCGAGCACGACGGCCAGCGCCGCCACCGCCACGGCCACCGCCGCCTCCGCGCGCCGGGGGAGCGGGCCCCGGGCCGGCGATGCGCCGGCTGCCGGTGTTCCAGGTGCCCGTGTTCCAGGTGGTGATGCGCCAGGTGCCTGTGTGCCGGATGCTTGAGTGGCAGGTGGTGGCGTGCCGGGCGGCGCCGCCTGCGGGCGGGCCAGCTGATCGGCCGGTTCCGGGAAGGCCGGGGAAGCCGCAGGGGGAGCAGTGGCGGGCGCGGAGGAGGAGCGGGCCCGGAGCATGGGCAGGAGCAGGGCGAGGAAGACGGCCGGACCGGCGGCGTCGAGCCCCCACGCCGCCGGATCGCCGAGCGCGGAGGCGCCCAGCGCGCCCAGGAACGTGGTGATGTTCCATCCGGCGTACAGGCTGACCCCGGTGACCGTGAACCCGAGCCGGGCGAGGCGCCGGTCGGACTGGGCCAGGGCCACGGCGGAGGTCTCGTCGATCACCCACTGCGCGGCGAGCGGGCGGACCGATGCGGGGAGCCCGAGCAGCTGGGACAGTCGCAGCCCGTAGAAGGCGTTGCGGACGCCGAGCAGCAGCGCCCCGGCCGCGGCGGCGAGCGGGTTCCCGCCGCTGCCGAGCGCGCCCACCAGCGCGAACTGGGACGCCCCGGTGAACACGAACAGCGACAGCACGCAGGTCTGGACGACGGTCATCCCCGCGCCCGCCGAGGTCACGCCGAACGCGAAGCCCGACAGGCCGACGGCCGTGCCGACCCCGAGGGCGTCCCGCACGACCGCCGCCCGGGGCTTCGGCGGCAGGCCGGCCTGCACTGGTGTCGTGGTCACGCGCCCGAGAGTAACGAAGCGTGCAGGAACGTCCCGTATGAGGGTGAGTGGCCGGGTTCGTGCCGCCGACCCCTACCGGGGGGAGACCCGCGCGGGGTCGTGGCCCGGCTCTCCGGCGGTCCCGACCGCGCGGCTTTCCGGCGTGCCCTGCCAGGATCCGGCTTCCCGGTTGGCCCTGCCGGAATCCCGCCTTCCAGCGGGCCCGGTCACGACGCGGCCTTCCGGCGGCCGGGGCGGCGGCGGGAACGGCTCAGCCGCCGGCGCAGACCAGGACCCGCATGGACCGGTCGGCGAGGCAGACCTTGGCCTCGGCGGGCAGGATCTCCTCGGCGTACGGGTCGTCGCGGACGTCCTCGTCGGCGGTGTCGAGGACGGGGCGCCAGGCGGCCCCCAGCTCCGGCCCCGGGAGGGCGAACGTCAGGTTCTCGTGGTGCGCGTTGATCAGCAGCAGGAACGTCTCGTCCGTGATCCGCTCGCCGCGCGGGCCGGGCTCGCTGATCGCGTCGCCGTTGACGTACACCGCCAGCGACTTCGCGTAGCCGGTGTGCCAGTCGCCGTCGGTCATCTCGGTGCCGGACGGCGTGAGCCAGATGATGTCCCTGCTGCCGTCCCCGAACGAGTGGCCCTGGAAGAACCGCCGCCGTTTGAAGACGGGATGCGCCCGCCGTAACGCGGCCAGGCGGCGGACGAAATCGAGCAGGTCGCCCTCCTGCCGGATCAGCGACCAGTCGATCCACGAGGTGTCGTTGTCCTGGCAGTAGGCGTTGTTGTTGCCCTGCTGGGTGCGGCCGAACTCGTCGCCTGCCAGCAGCATCGGCACGCCCTGGGACACGAACAGCGTGGTGAGGAGGTTACGCCGCTGCCGGCGGCGCAGCCGTACGATGCCGGGATCCTCCACGGGGCCCTCGGCGCCGCAGTTCCAGGAGCGGTTGTCGTCCGTGCCGTCGCGGTTGCCCTCGCCGTTGGCCTCGTTGTGCTTGTGGTCGTACGACACCAGGTCGGTGAGGGTGAACCCGTCGTGGGCGGTCACGAAATTGATCGAGGCGACCGGGCGGCGGCCGCTGCTGGCGTACAGGTCGCTCGACCCGGCCAGACGCGAGGCGAACTCGGGCAGCGTCCGGGAGGCCCCGCGCCAGAAGTCACGCACGGAGTCGCGGTACTTGCCGTTCCACTCCGTCCACAACGGCGGGAAGTTGCCGACCTGGTAGCCGCCGGGGCCGACGTCCCACGGCTCGGCGATCAGCTTGACCTGCGAGATCACCGGGTCCTGCTGAATGAGGTCGAAGAACGCGCTCAGCCGGTCGACGTCGTGCAGCTCCCGGGCCAGCGCGGCGGCGAGGTCGAAGCGGAAGCCGTCCACGTGCATGTCGAGCACCCAGTAGCGCAGCGAGTCCATGATCAGCTGAAGCGCGTGGGGCGAGCGGACGTTCAGCGAGTTGCCGCACCCGGTGTAGTCGAGGTAGTAGCGGCGGTCCTCCTCGCGCAGCCGATAGTAGGCGACGTTGTCGATGCCCCGGAAGCCCAGCGTGGGGCCCATGTGGTCGCCCTCGGCGGTGTGGTTGTAGACGACGTCGAGGATCACCTCGATCCCCGCGTCGTGCAGGGCGCGCACCATCGCCTTGAACTCCTGGACCTGCTCGCCGCGCTGCCCGGAGCTGGCGTACGCGTTGTGCGGCGCCATGTAGGCGATCGTGTTGTAGCCCCAGTAGTTGGTCAGCCCCCGGGCGACCAGGAAGTGCTCGGGCACGAACTGGTGCACCGGCATGAGCTCGACCGCCGTCACGCCGATCGACTGGAGGTGGTCGATCACGGCCGGGTGCGCGAGCCCCGCGTAGGTGCCCCGCTGCTCCTCGGGGACGGCGGGATGGCGCATGGTCAGGCCGCGCACGTGCGCCTCGTAGATCACCGTCTCGTGGTAGGGCGTGCGGGGCGGCCGGTCGTTGCCCCACTCGAAGAACGGGTTCACGACCACGTTCTTCGGCATGTACGGCGCGGAGTCCTCGGTGTTGAGCCGCGCGGGGTCGGCGAAGTGATAGGAGAAGAGCGACTCGTTCCACCGCACCGAGCCCTCGATCGCCTTGGCGTACGGGTCGAGCAGCAGCTTGGACGGATTGCACCGGTGCCCGTAGTCGGGCCGGTAGGGCCCGTGCACGCGCAAGCCGTACCGCTGGCCGGGCATGATTCCCGGCACGTAGCCGTGCCAGACGAACCCGTCGACCTCGGGCAGGTCGACGCGGGTCTCCTCACCCCTGTCGTCGTACAGGCACAGTTCGACCCGCTCGGCCACTTCTGAGAACACCGAGAAATTGGTGCCCACACCATCCCAGGTGGCGCCGAGCGGGTAGGGCTCTCCAGGCCAAACCTCGCGCATGTAACCTCATTCTCCACTGCTCGGGCGAATCGTGCACCCGCGACGACCCCTGCTCTCGCACGGGAACGCGGGAGCCCCCGCCGGATCGGGTCCGGCGGGGGCTCCCGCTGGTGCTCAGCCGACGAGTTCGGCGTTGAGGGTGATCGTCGTGCCGGCGAGCGCCTTGCTCACCGGGCAGTTCGCCTTGGCCGTCTCGGCGGCCTCCTGGAAGTCCTCGGCCGAGATGCCGGGCACCTGCCCGCGGACGGAGATCACGATGCCGGTGATGCCCTCGCCCGGCTGGAAGGTCACGTCCGCCCGGGTCTCCAGCGACTGCGGCGGCGTGCCCGCCTTGGCCAGGCCGGCGGACAGGGCCATCGAGAAGCACGAGGAGTGGGCCGCGGCGATCAGCTCCTCCGGGCTCGTCTTGCCGTTGGCCGCCTCCGCCCGGGAGGGCCAGGAGACGTCGAAGGAGCCGACCCCGGAGGTGTCGAGCGAAACGGTGCCCGAACCGTCGAGCAGCGCGCCCTTCCACTGCGTCGTCGCGGTACGAGTGGTCGCCATGGCGATATCCCTTCAGTAAGCGGAGCCTATCCACAGTGACCTTAACGCCGCCGCCGGTGCGCATGGCCCACCGGCATGGCCCACCGGCATGGCCGGTCGGCTCACGCCGGCGCCACGCGGTCCAGGATCCCCTCCAGATCGAGGCCGGAGGGGAGCGTGCCGAGGGCCCGCCCCCAGTCGCCGGACAGGCGCGAGGCGCAGAACGCGTCGGCCACCGCGGCGGGGGCGTGCCGTACGAGCAGGGACGCCTGGAGGACCAGCGTCATCTCCTCGGCCACCCGGCGCGCGTCGGCCTCTCCCGCCGAGGCGAGCCTCTTCAGCACCCGCTCGGCCGCGTCCGCGATCCTCCTGTCCTGAGCCAGGGCCACCTCGGCGAAGAACGCCTCGACCGCCTCCGACTCTCTGGCCATCACGCGCATCAGGTCGAGGGCTGCCACGTTGCCCGAGCCCTCCCAGATGCCGTTCAGCGGCGACTCCCGGAACAGCCGGGGCATCTGCGACTCCTCGACGTACCCGTTGCCGCCGAGGCACTCCAGCGCCTCCGCCGCGTGGACCGGCGCCCGCTTGCACACCCAGTATTTGCCGGCGGCGAGCGCCGCCCGCCGGAACAGGCCCTCGGCCGCGTCGCCCCGGATCGCCCTGTCGGTCGCCCCGGCCAGGCGCATCATGAGCGTGGTCGCCGCCTCCGACTCCAGCGCCAGGTCGGCGAGCACCGAGCGCATCAGCGGCTGTTCGGCCAGCGTCCGGCCGAACGCCCTGCGGTGACGGGCGTGGTGGAGCGCCTGCGTCAGGCCGTACCGCATGCCGGCGGCCGAGCCGATAACGCAGTCGAGCCTGGTCATGTTCACCATCTCGATGATCGTCCGGACGCCCCGGCCCTCCTCGCCGACGAGGTAGGCGACCGCGCCCTCGTACTCGACCTCGGCCGAGGCGTTCGACCGGTTGCCGAGCTTGTCCTTCAGCCGCATCAGGTGCACCGCGTTGCGGGTGCCGTCGGGCAGCACACGGGGGAGCAGGAAGCACGACAGCCCGCCCGGGGCCTGGGCCAGCACCAGGAACACGTCGCACATCGGGGCGGAGTTGAACCACTTGTGACCGGTCAGGGCGAAGCTCCCGTCGCCCAGCGGCTCGGCCCTGGTGGTGTTGGCCCGCACGTCGGAGCCGCCCTGCTTCTCGGTCATGGCCATCCCGGCCAGCACGCCGCGCTTGTCCTGCGGCCGGCGCAGCCCGAAGTCGTACGTGCGGGAGGCGAGCAGCGGCTCCCACTCCGCGCGCAGCGACGGCGAGTGCCGCAGCGCGGCCACGGCGGCGTACGTCATGGAGATCGGGCAGCCGTGCCCGGCCTCGACCTGGGACCAGGTGAAGAACTTGGCGGCCCTCGCGACGTGCGCACCCGGGCGGGCCGACGTCCAGGGCGCGGCGTGCGCGCCGCTCTCGACGGCGACCGTCATCAGCTCGTGCCAGGCCGGGTGGAACTCGACCTCGTCGATCCTGTTGCCGTAGCGGTCGTGGGTGCGAAGGACGGGCGGGTGCTCGTTGGCCAGCCGCCCCCACTCCTGCGCCTTCGCCGAACCGGCCAGCAGGCCGAGCTGGCGCAGCTCCCCCGTAGCCCAGTCCGCTCCCTCCCTGGTGAGCCCCTCCAGCAGAGCCTGGTCGGCCGCGACGTCGTGGCCGGTGAGCGGGGGCACCTGGTTGGTCACGTCGTGGGTCACTGGTCCTCCTGTGGTCGATGCCGGGACTCGTCCATGCCGGGACTCCATCTCAACATCTCGGGCGGCCGCGACAAACACCGGACGGCAAACGGTCAAGCGCCCGAAATCTCCAGTCCGAGCTCCTGGGCCGCCTCCAGGGCGAGGTCGCGGGCGTAGTCCTGGTCGGCGCCCGCCTCGCACAGCACCCGGTGGACGCCCTCGATCGCGCGCCGGTCCCCGCGCCCGGCCAGGCCCCGCGCGGCCTCGGCCACCGTCGTCAGATCGCGGTCCGTCAGCCGGGAGACCAGGGCGTCCCTGATGGGGGCGGTGTCGGCGGGCAGCCCCGCGATGCCCATGGTGGCCCAGTCGCGCACTTCGTCGTCGGCGCACCGGCTCAGCCGGATCAACGTGGCCAGCCCGTCCTCGTGGTCCGGAGGCATGACCGCGGCGAGTGCCATGGGGTCGTGGACCGTGGGCTCCCGGCCGGGGGTATTGATGATCGTGAGCACCTCGGGGAGCGCCCGTTCGTCGGCCTGGTGGCCGAACGCGCGGAGCAGCGCCTCGACGACCGCGGGCTCGGTCTCGTGCCGGGCCAGGTCGCGCAGGATCTCCAGGACGCGATCCCGGTAGGGGTCGTGCCCGATGGCATGGCCGAGGCCCGTTTCCCCGCCGGGTCCCGGCTCGCCCAGCCCCGTCTGCCCGCCGACGTCCGTCATCTGGCCGAACTGCGCGAGCACGTCGACGCCGAACTCCCGCTCCACCGGGTCGTCGCTCTCGCACAGCCGGGCCAGCGCCAGGAACGTCTCCTCGTCGTGACGGGACTGGAGCGCGTGGACGGCCGCCCACCACGTCTCGTCGTCCTCGTCCAGATCGCGATAGGGCAGCGCGCGCCTGAGCAGCACGTCCGCGGGGGGCCGCAGGCCGAGAGTCGCCTCCAGGACCGTCGCGATCGCGGCGTGCCCCTGCTGACGGGTGATCGAGTAGAGGCCGTCGGCGCCGCGCGCCTCGACCGTGACCCGCCGGGTGCCGTCCGCGCCGCAGGCGTGGACCACCAGCACCGTGTGCTCGCCCTCCACCCTCGTGGAGATCTCCTCGCGCAACACGGCTTCGAGATCCACCGCCGTCAGCCGCACGGCGATCTCCAGGGGGGTCGCGCCGTCCCAGCCGGGCGCGGACGGGTCGGCGCCGTGTTCCAGCAGGGACCAGACGATCCCGTACGCCCCGAAGATCGCGGCCAGCGTCAGCGGGGTGTCGCCGTCGTCGTCGGCCCGGCCGGGATCGGCCCCGGCGTCGAGCAGGATGTCGGCCACTTCCAGGTTGCCGTTCGCCGCGGCCCACAGCAGGGGCGTCCAGCCGCCCTCCTCCGCCGCGTCGGGGTCGGCCCCGCCGTCGAGCAGCGCCTGCACGGTCTCGGCGTGGTTCCAGCACGCCGCCGCGCAGAGCGGAAGGCCCTCCTCGTGCCCCCCGCTCGGCTGGTCCGGGTCGGCGCCGTACTCCAGGAGCAGCCTGACGATGTCGTGGTGACCGCAGACGGCCGCCCGGTAGAGCGGCGTCGTCCCCTGAGCGGGGTTCACGGCGGTGTCCGGGTGCAGCATCGCCGCCACCCGCGAGACGTCCCCTCCCGCCACCGCTTCCAATAACCTGCTGCGGGTCACGATTCCATGCTCACACAGCCCCTTCCGTGCGTCGTCCGCAGGGATCGTCTCTCCGGATCGTCTCCGGGATTCGTCTCTCCGGGTCGTCTCCGAGATCGTTCCCAGGATCGTTCCCAGGGAGGAGGGAGAGCGGGGCCGGCCGGGATACGGTGTAGGGCGTGAACGATCCGGGTGGTATGCGGGCATCCGACGCCGAACGCGAGGCAGCGGTGGAGCAGTTGCGCGTGGCCTCCGCGGAGGGACGGCTGACCCTCGCGGAACTGACGGAGCGGACCGAGGCCGCCTATCTGGCACAGACCCACGGCGAGCTCGCCCAGATCACCGCCGACCTGCCGGGCGGCGCTCCCTCCCCCACTCCCGGGCCCGCTGTGCCGGCCGCCCCGCAGGGCAGGATGCGCAAGTGGATCGTGGCGGTGATGGGCGACGCCAAGAGGACAGGCACGTGGCGGATCGACGACGGCATCGGCGCGGTCTGCGTGATGGGCGACGTGGTCCTCGACCTGCGCCAGGCCGAGGTGCGCGGGCGTGAGGTGGACATCGTCGCCACGTGCGTGATGGGCGACGTGAAGATCATCGTGCCGGACGGTGTCGACGTCGAGCTCTCCGGCGTCACGATCATGGGCGACAAGAAGGTCCAGGTGGTCGAGGCGCCTCGCGGCCAGTCCGCCCCCGTCGTCAAGGTCACGGCGTACGTGCTGATGGGCGATGTGAAGATCATCGGCGACTCGCGGGCCGAGCCGATCAAGCGTGGCTTGTTCGCCTGGAGCGAGTGGTGGCAGGAGCGCCGCCAGCGCCCGGGCCACGGCGGATACGAGGTGCCCCACCGCCGCCACCGCGGCCTGCATTGATCGCGCCCACTGATAGCGCCCACTGATCGTTCGGGCCCACTCATCGGGCCCACTGATCGGGCCGCGTCGGCCGGCCACCCGGAGGATCGGCCCGCCGGGCAACGTCGGGACGCCCCCACGGCGTAGTCATCGGTGACCGTTCACCAAGGGATCACCGAGAACCTGGGGGCCGCACATGCGCGACCGGGCCGACTTCGAGCGCTACGTCCAGCAGCGCTCGGACCGACTGCTGCGGACGGCCTACCTGCTCTGCCGTGACTGGGCCACCGCCGAGGACCTGCTCCAGACGGCGCTGGCCAAGGCGTGGCTGGCCTGGCGCAGGGTCGGCGAGAACCCCGACCCGTACGTCTACCGCATTCTGGCCAACACCCACGCCTCCTGGTGGCGCAGACGCTGGCGGGGCGAGCAGCCAACCGGAGTGCTGCCGGAACCGGCCGTCTGCGACTCCGCCGACCTGCTCGGCTCCCGCGACGCCGTACGGCAGGCCCTCACCTGTCTGCCGCCGAAACAGCGCGCCGTGATCGTGCTGCGTTACTTCGCCGACCTGGGTGACGCCCAGATCGCGGAGATCCTCGGCTGCTCGGCCGCCACCGTTCGAAGCCAGGCGAGCCGGGCCCTGGCCAGGCTGCGCGTCGATTCCGCCGCCCGCTCCGCGATGAGCCTGGAGGGCTGACATGACAATGACCGACGACTACCTGCGTGACCTGCTCGCCCGGGACGCGTCCACGGCGGGAGGCGCGGGTGTCACCCTGGCCGACGTCGACCGGCGGGTGCGGCGCATCCGGCGCCGTCGCGGTGCTGCGGGGGCGGTGCTGGCCGGCCTGGCCGCCGTGGTGATGGCCGCGACCTCGCCGCGTACGGTCACGATCGCGCCCGACGAGCGCCCGGCCGCCGCCGCCATGGCCGGCCCTGCGCTGACTCCGGGGGTGTCGTACTTCGCGGGGCAGCGGGTGTTCCTCGAAAAGGAGATCGAGACGGGCGGGCGCGTCCTGCGGTTCCCCTACACGGGCATCAGCACCTCGGTGAACGTGCAGGTCGACTGCCGCGAGCCGTCGTACGCGTTCGTCTGGCTGAACGGCCGGTTGGAGACGCAGGGCGTCTGCGGCGTGCAGAGGGACCAGGTCGACCACCTGATCTCGTGGATCGACGAGTCCGGCGGGGATCTGAGGGGAGACAACGAGGTGGACGTCGCGCTGGTGCCGGTCCAGCGGGTGGCGGCGGACGGCGACCCGGGCGCGCCGATTCCCGCGCTGGGCGAGCAGGAGGCCGAGCGGGTCGTCGGCGAGACCGGCGAATACCGGACCGGCGGCAGGGTGACGATCCGGGAGGCGTGGCTGCTGACCGTGGCGCCGACGCCCATCAACTGCGACAGGGACATCGTGATCCGCGGGCCGAACGGGCGGGAGATCCTGTCCTCGGCCTGCGACCAGCCCAGCGAGAAGCCGCCATCCCCGCAGGGCTAGTGCCAATGCCGTTCAGCTGCCGATCAGTAAGGATTGCCAAGGGTGGCGGAGACAGCAACGGAGCTCCTGCTAGAGCAGCGTCGACCAAGATCACAGTCCAACAGGAGCTCCGTTGGATGTTCGGTCTGTCATGTCCGGCGGGGGCGGCCGACCACTCTCAGCCGCGGCGGAGCCTTCGGCTCGTCTGGCCGGTACAGATCACTGAGCGCTGTTCGGCGTCCAGCGAAGCGTCATGTCGGGCAGGTTCTCCATGTTGCGATCACCATCGTTGGTGTCGAGGACGGTGAAACCGTGGCTCTCGTAGAACGCGCGGGCATCGGTGTTCTGCTGAAAGACGTGCAGTGACACCCCGTCAGGGCTGTGCCGCCTGACCTCGTCGAGCAGTAGCGTGCCGACTCCCTGGCGGCGGACGTCCGGGCGCAGATAGAGGTGTTCGAGCATGTCGCCGTCGAGGGCCGCATAGCCGATGATCTCCGCATCACGCACTGCGACCCACGTGCGACACAGCTTGAGCAGGACGTTCTGGATCCATCTGGTCACCTGCTCGTGACTGCGCTTCTGCGGAGGCAGGTAGGGCATCGTCGCCGACCGAGAGGTCATGTGGATCCGCGCGATCACGGCTGCATCTGCTTCCTCTGCGAATCGGATCCGCGTCTTGCCGTCATCAGTCACGTCGGGAACCTATAAGCCCTGCGAAACTCGGTCCAGCGGTTGCCCCGGTAAATGATGCCGGTCACAGCACTAAACGAATACGTCCCGATTCGTCCAGGTTGTCATGCGCCAGCGTGCTGTCCGCCAATGTCCACCGAGGGTGGAGGGAGCGAAGCGGGTATCGCGAGGACCGGAGGTTCCTCTCGGCCCTGACCGAATCGGCCGAGGTCCGTCGACATTCAATAGCCGCCAATCACCGCCATTTTGGCAAACTCTGCGTGATTGTACGAATGCTCTACGTAATATCTCGGCCATGCCTGGTATTGATCACGAGATGCCGATCGAGCTCATCCGCAACCGGCCGGAGACCGCACTTGAGCTACTGCACAGTGTGACCGGGATGCGGATGCCGCCCGTTGCCGTCGCTCGGGTCGAGGCGGCCGACTGCACCCAGCCGGGACCGATCGAGCGCCGCGCCGACTCGGTGGTGGTCGTGCGGGACGAGACCGGAACGGCGCTCCTGGCCGTGATCGTGGAGGTGCAGCTCGGACGGGATGCCGCCAAGAGGTTCAGCTGGCCTGTCTACGTCGCAACGCTGCGATCGCAGCACAAGTGCGACACCGCACTGCTGGTCATCTGCCCGGACCAGTCGATGGCCCGCTGGTGCGAGAAGGCGATCCGGCTGGGCCCGAACGGTGTCATCATCCCGCTGGCGATCCACCCCGGCCGCATGCCCCTGATCACCGACCCCGAGCAGGCCCGCGCCTGCCCCGAGCTCGCGGTGCTGTCGGCCGTGGCGCACTCCGACGAGGCCGAGAGCGAGCAGGTGCTGGAGGCGATGCTGGCAGGGCTGGCGACCCTGGACGAGGATCGGGTCAGAATATATTTGAACCACGTGTTCGGCTCGCTACCCGAAGTGACCGTCAAGCGTCTGGAGGAGATGGTGACCACCATTCAGGACTTCGACTACCTCGGCGAGAAGTACTTCTCCCACTGGGTTGACAAAGGTCGTGCGGAAGGTCGTGAGGAGGGCCGTGCGGAAGGCGAGATCAACTCGATTCTCACGGTGCTCGACGCCCGTGGTCTGGAGATCTCCGACGAAGCGCGTGAACGGATCCGCCGGTGTGAGGACCTGAGCCAGCTCAGCACCTGGGTCCGCAGGGCCGCCACCGTCGCCTCCGCCGACGACCTTTTCACCTAGCCCCGGTCGCGCGGTCAGGCGGCCTCGGAGGCGGCGCGTACGGCCTGGGCGTGGCGTTCGAGCAGGAGCGTGACCAGTTCGGGAGCGGGGCCGAGGACGCCGGCCACGGCGTGCGCCCCGGCCTCCAGGGTGTCGCGCTCCACCCTGTCGGCGAAGTAGCCGGGAGCCAGCAGGTAAGGCGCCACCACGACCTTCGGGGCACCCGCGCGCGTCAGCCGTACGACCTCGTCCCGAGGGGTGGGCGCGGCGGCCGAGGCGTAGGCGGCGCTGACCGACCACCAGGGGCGGGTGCGCGCCCACTCGCGGGCGACGGCGGCGATCGTCGCGTTCGCCCGGCGGTCGCTGGAGCCGGCCGAGACGAGCACCAGGGCGGTGCCGGGGTCGCCGATCTCCACGCCGGCCTCGGCGAGGCGGCGCTCGAGTGCCCGGACGAGCAGCGGGTGCGGGCCGAGAGTGGGGCCGCAGACGGCGCGCAGTCGCGGCGTGCGGCCGGCCGCCTCCCGCAGCGCCGCCGGGATGTCCACCCGGCTGTGGTAGGCGGCGGTGAGCAGCAGGGGGAGCACGACGGCCTCGTCCAGCCCCGACAGCGCCTGCGGCAGCGACGGCGTGGAGTGGTCGAGATAGGCGGCGCGGACGTCCAGGCCGGGCCGCGCCCGCCGTACGCCGTCGAGCAGCGCCTCCACGGTCGCGGTGGCGCGCGGGTCGCGGGACCCGTGCGCCACCGCGATCAGCGGCGCGCCTTCGTGCGGGACGGTCATCAGAGGTGGATGCCGCACTCGATCTTGCCGAGGCCGGCCCAGCGGCCGCTGCGCGGGTCCTCGCCCGCCGCCACCCGGCGGGTGCAGGGGGCGCAGCCGATCGAGGGGTAGTCGTCGTAGTGCAGGGGGTTGATCAGGACGCCGTTGTCGGCGATGTAGTTGTCGACGTCCTCCTGGGTCCAGCGGGCGATGGGGTTGATCTTCACCATCTGCCGCTTGGCGTCCCACTCCACGACCTTGGTGTTCGCCCTGGTGGGCGACTCGTCGCGACGGATGCCCGACACCCAGGCGAGGTACGGCTCGAGCGCCCGGTTGAGCGGCTCGACCTTGCGCAGGTAGCAGCACAGGTCGGGGTTGCGCCCGTACAGGCGCGGCCCCAGGTCGCGGTCCTGTTCCTCGACAGTCCTGGACGGCTTCACGTTGATCACGTTGACCTGGTAGACCGCCTCGACCGCGTCCCGGGTGCCGATGGTCTCGGCGAAGTGGTAGCCGGTGTCGATGAACAGCACGTCGACGCCGGGCTTGACCCTGCTGACCAGATCGATCAGCAGGGCGTCGCTCATCGACGAGGTGAGACAGAGGCGGTCGCCGAAGGTGGCCGCGGCCCAACGGATGATCTCCCGGGCGGGCGCGTCCTCAAGGAAGCGCGCCGCGGACTCCACGATGCCCTGGAGGTCCAGCGTCACCCGCTGCCGCTCCAGTCCTGCCTCTATCTCCGCCACCGACATTGTTACTCCTCACACGTCGTTCATTGATTCATCGGATGATGGGCTGAAAAGCCTTTGGGGATTACGAACGCACGCCGAGGCCGAGGAATTTCACCCGGAAGGCGCGGGCGCAGGACCTGCAATACCATCCGTGGCTCTCCTCCTCGGTCACGTAGGGCTCCAGGTCCTCCTCGCCGCAGTACGGGCAGTAGAACGGCGCGGCGCGCTCGCTCATGTCTCCCCCTCGCCTGGCGGCTCGGGGTCGCATTCGCGAAACGCGCTGTGCTCACCGGTTCGCTCGCTCCGCTCGGTCACTTGAGGTCGGCCTCGTCGGCCCGCTGGACCCATTCGGCGAAGGTCTCGCCCTCGTTCTTCTGCTTCTGGAAGTTGCGGACGACCCGCTCGACGTAGTCGGGCAGTTCCTCGGCGGTGGCCTTGAGCCCCCGCACCTTGCGGCCGAAGCTCGGGTTGAGGCCCACGGAGCCGCCCAGGTGCACCTGGAAGCCCTCGACCTGCTCGCCCCTGTCGTTGACCACCAGCTGGCCCTTGAGGCCGATGTCGGCCGTCTGGATGCGCGCGCAGGAGTTCGGGCAGCCGTTGACGTTGATCGTCAGCGGCTCGGCGAAGTCGGGCAGGCGCCGCTCCAGCTCGTCGATCAGGGCCGAGGCGGTGGCCTTGGTCTCGACGATCGCGAGCTTGCAGAACTCGATTCCGGTGCAGGCCATCGTCTGCCTGCGGAACGTGGACGGGTTCACCTGGAGGTCGGCCGCCTCCAGCTCCGCCACGATCGACTCCACCTTGTCGGGGGCGACGTCGAGGATGACCATCTTCTGCTCGACGGTCGTACGGACCCGGGTGGACCCGTGCCGCTCGGCGATGTCGGCGATGCGGTGCAGCGTGTCGCCGTCCACCCGGCCCACGCGCGGGGCGAAGCCGACGTAGAAGCCGCCGTCCCGCTGGGGGTGGACCCCGACGTGGTCGCGCCGGCCGCCGCGGGGCGCCTCCGGAGCCGGGCCGTCGGGCAGGGCGTACTTCAGGTACTCGGTCTCAAGGACCTGACGGAACTTCTCCGCGCCCCAGTCGTTGACCAGGAACTTGATCCGCGCCCGGTGGCGCAGGCGGCGGTAGCCGTAGTCGCGGAAGATGCCCGCGACCCCGGCCCACACCTCGTGGACCTGCTCGGGCCGTACGAATGCGCCGAGCCGCTTGGCGAACATCGGGTTGGTCGACAGGCCGCCGCCCACCCAGACGTCGAAGCCGTGCTCGCCCTGCTCGTTGACCACGCCGACGAACGCCACGTCGTTGATCTCGTGGACGGTGCAGTGGGCCGTGCAGCCGCTGATCGCCGTCTTGAACTTGCGCGGCAGGTTGGAGAACGCCTTGTCGCCGATGTACCGGTCGTAGATGTCGCGGATCTGCGGCGTGCCGTCGATCACCTCGCCGGCGTCGATCCCGGCCAGCGGGCAGCCGAGGATGACGCGGGGGGTGTCGCCGCACGCCTCGGTGGTGGACAGGCCGACCGCCTCCAGCCGCCGCCAGATGTCCGGCACCGACTCGATGTCGATCCAGTGGAGCTGGATGTTCTGCCGGTCGGTGATGTCGGCGGTGCCCCTGGCGTACTCGTTGGAGATGTCGGCGATCACGCGGAGCTGCTCCAGGCTGAGCTGCCCGCCGTCGATGCGGACGCGCAGCATGAAGTAGCGGTCGTCCAGCTCCTCCGGCTCCAGGATCGCCGTCTTGCCGCCGTCGATTCCGGGCTTGCGCTGGGTGTAGAGGCCGAACCAGCGGAAGCGTCCCCGGAGGTCGGCGGGGTCGATGGAGTCGAACCCGCCCTTCGAGTAGATGTCGATGATCCGCTGGCGGACGTTAAGCCCGTCATCGGCCTTCTTGTTCTCCTCGTTCTTGTTCAGCGGCTCACGGTAACCGAGAGCCCACTGACCTTCGCCACGCGGGCGTTTGTGGTGGCGGTTCGCCGGGCGGGCCGGGGTGCTCATGGGCACACGTCCTTCTCCGAGGCTCGGTCTGAGATCGGGTTTCGGCGGACACCGGCGCAGGCGGCCTCTCACCTCGCCGTCGAGTGTGAGGGCATACAAAAACGACGCCTGGCCGAGCGCCCGGGATGGAACAGCGGAGGGCGACGGTCAGCCGGCGTCGATACAGATCGCGCTACGGACACGCAGGAGATCGACGTGGCGTCGCACGACGAGCAACGGGTCCGCTGGCATGTCCCAAACGATACCTCTGAGATCCTGGATGTCCAAGTTCGTGTCCAGGATGCGGGATTGTGACGGCAATGTAACGCGCGTCAGCCCTTGCGGACCCAGTTCTCCGGCGGCTCGGCCTCGTGCTCCCTCTCGGACGGCTCCTGATGCTGGCAGTCACACCAGGACCCGCCGCGGCACTCCTCGTGCCGGTGCTCCCTGCACGCTGGGCAGATCATGTCTCCATTGTGAACGCCGTGCTGCAGACCGAGCGAACCGGAGGGGCGCGCCGCCGGTCCCGGCCGAGATACGGACACGATTCTCGCGAGCGACGGTTCTCGCGAGCAGGGGGTGGGGGCCCCTATTCTTGGCGGCGACAATCCGCCCGCAGGTCACGTACTAACCGCCGCGGCAGCGGGTAGAGCCCAGTTCTCATGACCGGTTGGGTGCCATGACCTCCACGGACGCGCCATCGCGCAGGCCGCGGCTTACGCGCAAGGGCATGGCGCTCGCCCGGGCGCGTCTCACCTGGATACGCGACACGAACCTCTGGTCCCTGGTCAAGGCGACCACGATGGCGGGCGTCAACTACCGGGTGACCGGCCTCGCGGGCGAGGCGGCGTTCTTCGCGCTGCTGTCGCTGCCGCCGTTCGTGCTCGGGCTGCTCGGGGTCATGGGCCACCTGAGCGGCCTGCTCGGCCCGGCCGCCATCGCCGAGATCAAGCGCTGGGTGGTGGACCAGTCCGAGCTGCTGTTCACCCACAACACCGTTCAGCGGGTCGTCAAGCCGCTGCTCGCCGACGTGCTGAGCGGCGGGCAGGTCTCGCTGATCTCCGTCGGCTTCCTGCTGTCGCTGTGGTCGGGCTCGCGGGCCCTGTTCGTCTACGTGGACCTGATATCCATCGCGTACGGCCTGGGGGAGACCCGGGGGATCATCCGCACCAGGGTCCTGTCGTTCGTCCTCTATCTCGCGGCGCTGCTGATCGGGCTGGTGGTCATGCCGATCCTGGTCATCGGGCCCACCCTGATGTCCAACGCCCTGCCCAAGTACGCCGCGCTCGTGACTATCCTCTACTGGCCCGTGCTCGTGATCGGCTCGGTGCTGATGCTCACGCTGCTCTACCACGTGAGCGTGCCGCACCGCACGCGCTGGTGGCGCGAGGTCCCGGGGGCCGTGCTGGCGCTGCTGATCTGGATCGTGTGCGCCGCGTTCCTGCGCGAGGTGCTGGCCGCCTGGTTCACGCCGCTGTCGATCTACGGCTCGCTCGCGGCGCCGATCGCCGTGCTGCTGTGGCTCTACATCACCGCGCTCGCCGTGCTCATCGGCGCGACGCTGAACGCGGAGGTGGACCGGCTCTGGCCGCTGCGCGGCGCCACCAGGCACGAGCACCATCACCGCAAGTCTGGTAAAGGCTGATCTGTCCCGGTAGCGGGCGCCGATGGGCGCACAGCCTTCCCCCGGTGACCCCACCGCGACGCACCGGCGATGATCGGCCCTACGCCCCCGTACGCCGCCCCCGTACGCCGCCCCCGGCGGACCGCCGTGCGGCGGTGGCCCGGCCCGGCCCGGAGGGCCTGTACCGCGTCGCCCGGCGGTTCCTCGACCGGCATCCGCCGGTCCCGCGCCCGGCTCTCGGACGAGGCGCGCTCCGATAGGGTTGAAGGCATCGCGACTGGCGCTGGAGCGCCCGATGGGCGCAGGTGGGGCACCACCGGGGAGCGAATCTGCGGAGGCCGTGCGCCTGGGTCGCCGCCGACGTCGACGTGGAGAAGGAAGGCGCCATGGCTGAGAACTCGCTGAACGTCGTCGATCCCGAGATCGCCGAACTGATCAGGGCGGAGGAGCGGCGGCAGGCCGACACCGTCAAGCTGATCGCGTCAGAGAACTACGTGTCCAGGGCCGTCCTGGAGGCGACCGGGACCGTCCTCACGAACAAATACTCCGAGGGCTACCCGGGCAAGCGTTACTACGAGGGCCAGCAGGTCATCGACAAGATCGAGACGCTGGCGGTCGAGCGGGCCAAGTCGGTCTTCGGCGTGAGCCACGCCAACGTCCAGCCCTACTCGGGCTCGCCCGCCAACCTCGCCGTCTACCTGGCGTTCCTGAACCCGGGCGACACCGTGCTCGGCATGGGCCTGCCCTTCGGCGGCCACCTCACCCACGGCTGGTCGGTGTCCGCCACCGGCAAGTGGTTCAACTCGGTCCGCTACGGCGTGCGCCGCGACACCGGCCGCATCGACATGGACGAGGTGCGCGCGCTGGCGCTCGAGCACCGGCCCAAGCTGATCTTCTGCGGCGGCACCGCGATCCCGCGCACGATCGACTTCCCGGCCTTCGCCGAGATCGCCAAGGAGGTCGGCGCGGTGCTCGCGGCCGACATCGCCCACATCGCGGGCCTCGTCGCCGGCGGCGCCCACCCCTCGCCGGTCGGGCACGCGGACGTGATCTCCACGACCACCCACAAGACCCTGCGCGGCCCGCGCGGCGCGATGCTCATGGCGAACACCGACGAGGTCGCCAAGGCGCTCGACAAGGCCGTGTTCCCCGGCCTGCAGGGCGGCCCGCACAACCACACCACCGCCGCCATCGCGGTCGCCCTGCACGAGGCCGCCCAGCCGACGTTCAAGGCGTACGCCGCGCAGATCGTGAAGAACGCCCAGGCGCTCGCCGACGAGCTGCTCGCCCGCGGGTTCGACCTGGTCTCCGGCGGCACCGACAACCACCTGATCCTGATGGACCTCACGTCCAAGGGCGTCGGGGGCAAGCCGGCCGCGCAGGCCCTCGACCGGGCGGGTCTGGAGACCAACTACAACACCGTGCCCTTCGACCCGCGCAAGCCGTTCGACCCGTCCGGCATCCGCATCGGCACGCCGTCGGTCACCTCGCGCGGAATGGGCGAGGCCGAGATGCGCCAGATCGCCGCATGGATGGACGAGGTCGTCACCGCCGTCGCGAAGGGCGACGCGGAGGACGTGATCGCACGGGTGCACGGCGAGGTCACCGAGCTGACCGGCCGCTTCCCCGCGCCCGGCCTCTCCTGACCCCCCAACCACCGTGATCTTGCGGTTTGTCGCATCGACAGCCGGTCACCTGCGCCGTCCGTGTGCTTGATCTTGCACGAGATGTCGCGGCTGCCCACCTGGCCTGCTGATAGTCGCAGCGTGATCTTGCGGTCTCCGCCGACTGCAAGATCACGGGCACTTGAAGGCCGGGTCGGCGGCTGATTCGATGAATCTCTGCAAGATCACGACTGCGCTGCTATGTCGTCTACCTGCGCTTTCTCTTCGCTCTGCGACAAACTACAAGATCACCGGCATGGGTGGGGGATAAATGGGTTGCGGCGGGTGAGTGCGGGGCTGTTAGTGTTCCCCCGTCGCCGCGACCACGCGGCCGGGACCAGGGAGGTGAGGACTATGCGGGTCTTTCTGACGACCATGCCGTCCGTCAACTCCCGGGTGCCCGCCTAAGCTCTTCTCGCTGGGACACCCGGTTTCCGAAGGGTGTTCACCAGCAGTGTTCAACGATCTTTCTCTTCTCGGTTGGCACGACGGGCTCGCTGAGCAGCTCCCCGACCTGCCCGGCGGCGCCGTTGCCGCCCGTGTGGCGCGGGTCGACCGGGGCGCCGCCGAGGTCATCGCCGCCGACGGAACCCATCAGGCGCGGTTCGGCGCCCGCGTACGCAGGGCCGCGGCGGCCGATCCGCTCGCGCTTCCGTGCGTGGGGGACTGGGTCGCGCTCGCCCGGCTCGACCTGTCCTCATCCCAGGGGGGCCGCTACGAACTGGCCGAGGTGCTGCCCCGCCGTACGGCCTTCGTCCGGGGCGGCGTGAGCCGCGACTCGCGCGGGGGGCTGTCGGGAGACGGCCAGGGCCAGGTGCTGGCCGCCAACGTCGACGTGGTCTTCGTGGCCGAGCCGTCCATGCACGCCACGGACTTCGCCGATCTCGGCAGGATCGAGCGCCTCGTGGCGCTCGCCTGGGAGAGCGGCGCCCGGCCGGTCGTGCTCGTCACCAAGGCCGACCTCTTCGGCGATCTGCCGAACCGGGGGCTGGACGATCTCCTCGCCGACGTCGCCGCGGCGGCGCCGGGCGTCGACGTCCATCCGGTCTGCTCGTTCACCGGCGACGGTGTGGACCTGGTGCGCGCCCACCTCGGTCCCTCGGGGACCGCGGTGGTCCTCGGCCCGTCGGGCGCGGGCAAGTCCACGCTCGTCAACGCCCTCGCCGGTGCGGAGGTCATGGAGACCCAGCAGGTCAGGGCCGCCGACGGGCGGGGCAGGCACACCACCGTCCACCGGCAGCTCATCCCGCTGCCCGGCGGCGGGCTCGTCATCGACACGCCCGGCATCCGCAGGGTCGGGCTGTACGAGATGAGCGAGGGCGTCGGCCTGGTCTTCTCCGACATCGAGGAGCTGGCCGAGGACTGCCGGTTCTCCGACTGCCGGCACCGGTCGGAGCCGGGCTGCGCGGTGCTGGCGGCCGTCGAGTCGGGCGAGCTGCCCGAGCGGCGGCTGGAGAGCTGGAACAGGCTCCAGCGCGAGGCCGCCTGGATGGCCCGCCGCACCGACGCCCGGCTGCGCGCCGAGGAGACCCGCAAGTGGAAGACCATCCACAAGCAGATGCGGGGCATGAGCCGCCCGTAGGTCCGGGTGGCTCCCGTCCCCGGCGGGTATGACCGGAACGTGAAGACGATGCGGGTGCGGCTGCCGTACGCCGACCGCGCCGAGGCGGGTGCGCTCCTCGCCGAGATCCTGTGGGACATGGCCCCGCGGGATCCGGTGGTGCTCGCCCTGCCGCGCGGCGGCGTCGCGGTGGCCGCACCGGTCGCGGAGCGGCTGCGCGCCCCGCTCGACGTGCTGGTGACCCGGAAGATCGGGCACCCGGCCCGGCCCGAGCTCGGAGTGGGCGCGATCGCGGAGGGCGGGCGGCCCGTGTTCGACTCCGAGATGCTCGACCGGCTCGGACTGGAGCCGGAGGACGTGGCGGAGGTGGCCGGGCGGGAGCGGCGTGAGCTGGCCAGGCGGGTGCGGGTCTACCGGGGAGACCGGTCGCTGCCGGAGCTGCGCGGCCGTGACGTGATCGTGGTGGACGACGGCCTGGCGACCGGGGGAACGGCGCGCGCGGCGCTGCGGGCCGTACGGACGATCCAGGCGGGGCGGGGACGGGTGACCCTGGCGGTGCCGGTCGCCGCTCCGGAGACGGTGGAGGCGATGCGGGGCGAGGCGGACGAGATCGTCGTGCCGGTCACGCCGGAGAACTTCCGCGCGGTGGGTCAGTGGTACCGGCGGTTCGACCAGCTCTCCGATGACGACGTGCTGGGCCTGCTGGCCGGGGCGGGGCGGGACGGATGACACCTGAAGGGCGCTCCGCGTGCGCCGTCGCCCGCATTCGGGGGACGGGACGCGAAGCGCCCAGCGGTGACGCGTGTCGGGGAAGGGGGAAACGCTCAGGCGACGGCGCTGATGCCGGCGCTGGCCGCGCGGCGCATACGACGGCGACGCTCCGACGCGCGCTCGTCCTCGTTGAGGCCGCCCCACGTGCCGTACTTCTCCGGGCGGGAGAGCGCGTAGTCGAGGCACTCAGCTCGCACAGGACACTGAGCGCAGATGGCCTTGGCCTTGCGCTCCCGGATGTCGCGCTCGGGCTGACGCTCACCGTCAGGACCGAAGAACAGCACCAGGTCCTCTCCCCGGCACGCGGCATCATCCTGCCAACCCCAGCTGGGGCGCGGGCGGGCGAGCTGCCGACGTACCTGAGACATGAGAAACCACCTTTGGTGAGAGGTATTTCAGTGTTTGTGCCGCATTGGACGCTTGTGGCGTCCCTTGTGCCAACGCCGGGATAGGCCGTGGTGTTCCCGGCTCCGGGGCGGAGCCCTCAGGTCAATACCGGCGTGAGCTCGCTCAGCTCGGCCAACCTGTAGGTCGGGATTCCGTCGGCGCAGATCGATCCGCACGGTGCTGTGCACACCGTGGGCTCGACCACGACCCGAAACCGCGACGTCCCACGCCGCGTCGTGCAACGCACGACGCAGATCGTGGAGTCGTCAACCGACCGGGAGGATTCCACGGCCACCCCGCCGACCGAGATCTCGCCGGTGTGAGTCCGGACGAAGTGCTCGGCGGCCTGCAGTGGCTCAGGGATACCCGCGCGTCCCCGGAAACGGTCGAGGACGACCTCGCCGTGCCGGTACGCGTTTGCCGCCGCGATCGCAGCAGCCTGAGACATGCTGCCGTAGTAAAGCCCGTGTGGCAAGCATACGAGGTTGGCGGCGTATCGATCGCCGCCGACATGTGTGGTTTCCCACACTTCGCCGGGCAGGTTCTCGTCGAGGAACCGCGCCAGCGGGAGTCCGAGACGCGCACAGCACGCGTTGTGCCGTCCGTGCGTGCAGACCAGGTACATCGGCTCGTTCACCAGTATGCAGGACTCCGGAACCACTCCGTGCACGAGAGCGCCCAGGTCAAGATCGTCGGGGCGCTCCACGAAGCCCTCGGCGAGCCACGGATGGTCCACCGCGGACGCGGCGACGTAGACGTGCAGGGGGCCCGTGACGGCCTCGCGGCGGCCGGGGCGGCGGATCAGTTGCGGCCGGATGTCAAGAGCCCTGGCGCGGGAAATCAGCCGGTGGATCGCATCGGGCAGGCGGGACTCCTCCAGCTCCGCGGCCCAGGGCCCCGCGTGCTCGATGAGCAGCCAGAACCGGCCCTTCTTGGTCGCGCTCGCGAGGATCGGCGCCTCCCCCGTGTGGCAGGCGGCGGGGTGCTCGCACCCGTTGGCCATCCGGTCCCGTCCTTCTCTCGCGTTTCTTAGGTAAGACTAACCTTAACCAATGACGCCGGGGGGTGTGGGAGTGGGTCCGTAAATCCACGTTAAATCCGTAAATATCCCGATGCTGTCGGTATGTGCCAGGCAGCCGGGGAACGGACCCGGGCGGCGGAAAGGGGCCCGCGGGGCGGGAAGGGGGCCCGCGCAGCGGGGAACGGGACGCGCGCGGCGGGAAGGGGCCCATGATGGGGGCCGGCACGCCCGCCCCCGTATGCAGGCGGGCGACGATCAGGAGTAGGCCAGGGCGGCCTCGGCGGCGGGCAGGGCCGCCGCGCGGTCCTCGGCCACCAGTCCGATCCTGGTCCGCCGGTCCAGCAGGTCCGCGGCGTCCAGGGCGCCTTCGTGGCGCACGGCCCACACCAGTTCGGCCCGGGTGATCCCCAGCGCCACCGGCTCGGCCAGGGCCGGGTCCTCGCGCATCAGGTCGCGCACCGCCCAGGCCTCCGAGCCGTACCTGCGGGCCAGCCGGCCCGGCGTGCCCGGCCGCACCGGTCCGGCGCCGACGAGGGGCAGCCGCGCCGTACGGCTCGCGCGCGCGTGCGGGCAGGCCGCGTCGACGGCGTCCTCGGCCATCCGCCGGTAGGTGGTGAGCTTCCCGCCCACGACCGTCACGACGCCGTCCGGCGAGCGCAGCACGGCGTGGCGGCGGGACAGGTCGGCGCTGCGTCCCCCCGCAGGGCCGGAGGCCGCGTCCGCCGCGCCGACGCGGCCGTCGACGAGGGGCCGCAGCCCGGCGAAGGCGCCGGCGACGTCGGCGCGCCGCAGCGGCCGGTCGAGCGCCGTCCCGACGACGTCGAGCAGGAACGCGACGTCGCTCTCGGGAGCCTCGGGGACGTCCGGGACCGGGCCGTCGAGCGGCTCGTCGGTCAGCCCGGCGTAGACCCGCCCGTCGGCCTGGGGGAGCACCAGCGCGAAGCGGGCGCGCTCACCGGGGATCGGCACGTGCAGCCCCGCGCGCAGCGCGCCGAGCGCCCCGGGGCGCAGGACGAGGTGCGTGCCCCGCGAGGGACGCAGCGCCACCGACGGCGTCAGCTCTCCGGCCCACACACCGGTCGCGTTGATCACCGCACGGGCCCGGATGTCGAACTCCTCGCCGGTCAGCTCGTCGCGCACCCGGGCGCCGTCCCCGCCGAGCGCCAGCGCCCGGCAGCGGGTCAGGATCCGCGCGCCGTGGGCGGCGGCTGTACGCGCCAGCGCGACGACCAGGCGGGCGTCGTCCACCACCCGCCCGTCCCACGACAGCAGCGCCCCGCGCAGGCCGTCCGCGCGCAGCGACGGGGCGAGCGCGAGCGCCCGGCCGGCCGCGACCCGGGAGGGGCCGGGCAGCAGCCGCCGCGGCGTGCCCGAGGCGGCCCGCAGCGCGTCGCCCAGGCGATAGCCGGCCATCAGGGCCGCGGCCTGGGTCCGGGGGACGTCCGGCGTCAGCGGCAGCAGGTACGGGTGGGCGGCGACCAGATGGGGCGCGATGAAGCGCAGCAGGGCGTCGCGCTCCACCGCGCTCTCCCAGGCCACGCCGACCTGCCCGCTGGCCAGGTAGCGCAGCCCGCCGTGGATCAGCTTGGAGCTCCACCGGGAGGTGCCGAACGCCAGGTCGTGGGCGTCCACGGCGGCGACCGACAGCCCGCGTGAGGCGGCGTCCAGCGCGACTCCGGCCCCCGTGGCCCCCAGACCGACCACGAGGACGTCGACGACGTCCGTACGTGCCTCGTCGAGCTCCCACCGGCGCCTGGCCGCGTTCAGTGAGGAGTTCATTTCCCCTCCACTACTTGCGCATTACTCTTTAGTAACCTACCTGGAGGCGTGACGGCTATGGAATCCCCTCTCACCGCGGCGGAACCCATGCTCTGGTCGGGCTGGGGTGATCCCGCCAAGGCCGCCGAGCTGCCCGCGCCGGTGCGGGACCTGCTCGCGCAACTCCTCGGCGTCCGGGCGCCCGCCACACCGGCGGCGACGTTCGGCGAGGTGCGGCTGCCGCCGGTCGCGTTGCCGCCGCCCCTCCTGGCCGCGCTGGCCGCGATCGTGGGGGACGAGCATGTGCGGGCCGACGACGACGCCCGCATCCGCCACACCCGGGGCAAGTCCACCCCCGACCTGCTGCTCATGCGCGCGGGGGACGCCTCGGACGCGCCCGACGCCGTCGTGCTCCCCGGCTCGCACGACGAGGTGGCCGCCGTGCTCCGCCTGTGCGCGGAGCATCGGGTGGCCGTGGTGCCGTTCGGCGGGGGCACCTCGGTGGTCGGCGGCCTCGTGGCGGCCCGGTGTGGCTCCGAGGGGGGCTTCACCGGCGTCGTCGCGCTCGACCTGGCCAGGCTCAACCGGCTCGTCTCCGTCGATCCCGTGTCCATGATCGCCGAGCTGGAGCCGGGGCTGCGCGCGCCGCAGGCCGAGCAGCTCCTCACCGCGCACGGGCTGACGCTCGGGCACTTCCCCCAGTCGTACGAGTACGCGACGCTGGGCGGCTTCGCGGCGGCCAGGTCCAGCGGGCAGGCCTCGGCCGGGTACGGCAGGTTCGACGACATGGTCGCCGGCATGACCGTGGCGACGCCCCGGGGCACTCTGGAGATCGGCCGCGCGCCCAAGTCGGCCGCCGGGCCCGACCTGCGCCAGGTGTTCCTGGGCTCAGAGGGCGCCTTCGGGGTGATCACCTCGCTTCGGCTGCGCGTCCGGCGGGCCCCGGCCGTCAGGGCGTACGAGGGCTGGCGGTTCGCGGGCTTCGCCGAGGGCGCGGCCGCCATGCGGCGGCTCGCGCAGCAGGAGGCCCCGCCGCCCACGGTGCTGAGGCTGTCGGACGAGACCGAGACCATGGTGGGGCTGGCGAAACCCACCGACCTCGGCGCGGCGGGGCGCGACTCCGGCTGCCTGCTGGTGGCGGGCTTCGAGGGCTCCACCGGCGACGTGGCCTACCGGCGGGACCTGGCCGCCGCCGTGCTGGTGGAGGCGGGCGGCGTGCACCTCGGGCCCGAGCCGGGGGACGCGTGGGCGCAGGGCCGGTTCTCCGCCCCCTATCTGCGCGACTCCCTGCTGGCCGCGGGGGCGACGGTGGAGACCCTGGAGACCGCCTGCTTCTGGTCGAACCTGCCGCGCCTGTACGACGCCGTACGGCTGGCCCTGCTCGGCGCGCTCGGGTCCCCGCTGGTGATGTGCCACATCTCCCACGTCTACGCCACGGGGGCCTCGCTGTACTTCACGGTAGTGACCGCGCAGACCGGCGACCCGCTCGGGCAGTGGGCGGCCGCCAAGCGCGCGGCGAACGAGGCGATCGTGCAGGCGGGCGGCACGATCTCGCACCACCACGGCGTCGGCCGCGACCATCGCGAGGCGTACGCCGCGGAGATCGGCGACCTGGGCGGCGAGATCCTGCGGGGCGTCAAGGAGCGGCTCGACCCCGCCGGGATCCTCAACCCGGGTGTGCTGATCCCGTGAAATTGCCAAGATTGTTCCCATGGTCGATATGGGCGCGGCCGCCGCGCGGGGGAAGCAGGTCTCGTCACGGGTGTCGCAGGCCGGAGCGGGCTGGGACTGCGCGCAGATCGGCACGTTCGACGCGCTGAGACCCACCCGGAGCTCCTTCAGTTGGCTGAACCCCGCGACGCTGTGGCGCTCCCGAAACGAGGTGCTCGCCCAGCTGTTCGGCGACCCCTCGCCGCAGGTCCGCCGCCGCTGGGTGGCGGCCCAGCGCGACCGCGGCGTGGACGAGGACTTCCGCATCAGGCTCGATCTGGGGGAGGAGTTCTCGTTCCTGGTGCTCGGCGACACCGGCGAGGGCGACGCCTCGCAGTACGCGGTGGTGCCCGGGCTGCTCAAACTCGGCGCGGACACCGCGTTCGCCGTCATCGCCAGCGACGTGATCTACCCGACCGGCTCGGGCAACGAATACGGCGACAAGTTCTTCCGGCCCTACAAGGACTACCCGGCCCCGATCTTCGCCGTGCCCGGCAACCACGACTGGTACGACGGGCTCGGCGGCTTCATGCGGGTCTTCTGCGACGCCCACTCCCTGTCCGCCGAACAGCGGGGGTTCCGGCTCTCGCCGGACGGGCTGCGCGGGCTGCTGTGGAAGAAGCCGGAGACGATCGACGAGGACGCCCTCGCCCAGGCCAGGAAGATGCGGCCCAACCCGGGCCCGGCGCTGCCGGGGCCCTACTGGGTGATCGACACCGGCCGCCTGCTGCTCGTGGGCATCGACACCGGCATCAAGGGCACGCTCGACCGCGAGCAGGGCGACTGGCTGCGCCGGGTCTCCGCCGACCCCCGGCCCAAGATCCTGATCACCGGCAAGCCGATCTACGTCAACAACGCCTACCACCCGTGCGAGATCGAGGGCGGCGGCACGGTGGACGACGTGGTCCGCGACCCGGCGCACAACTACGTCGCGGCCATCGGCGGCGACGTGCACAACTACCAGCGCTACCCGGTCCGCGTGGACGGGCGGCTCATCCAGTACGTGGTGTCCGGGGGCGGCGGGGCCTTCATGCACGCCACCCACACGATCCCCCGGGTGGACGTGGCGGGCGTGCACGAGGACGACTTCAAGTGCTATCCCCTGCGCGGCGACTCGCTGTCCTTCTACAGCCTGCTCTACAGCAGGAGGCTGCGCCTGCCCGGGCTGTACGTCACGCCGGAGGAGGGCCTGGCCCTGATGTCCCGGCGGATCGGCAACACCCCGCCCAGGCCCACGCCCGGGGCGCCGATCGGCGCGCGGGTGAAGTGGGCGGCCCGGCTGCTCGGCGGCTGGCCGATGCCGTTCCGCCTGCCGGTGGGGCGGGTCTTCCACCGGTACATCTCCGAACTGTCCGACTGGGACACTCCGCCCTTCTTCAAGAGCTTCCTCCACCTGTCGGTCACCGGGGACACGGTCCGGCTGCGCTGCTTCGCCGCGACGGGCTGCCTCCCGCAGGAGGAGGAGCCGCCGCTGGAGGACGAGGTCGAGATACCGCTCTGACCGGTAGGCCCGGCCGGGAAACGACGGCCGGGAAACGACGGTCGGAGAGGCATCGGCCGGGGAGACGTCGGTCGGAGAGACGCCGGCTGGGAAAACGTCGGCTGGAGACGTCGGCTGGGGAAATGTCGGCGCCGCCTGGCACGCTGGTGGGGTGCACGTTGTGGTGGCGGCCGACGCCGAGGGGGGCGGCACCGTCAAGCCCCTCGGCGGGCCGGCGAGCCGCGTCTCCGATCTCGCGGCGGCCGTGGGCTCGCTGGAGGCCGCCGAGCGGCCCCGCTGGGTGTGGGCCGACGCGCGCCGGGTCTACCCGGCGCTGCTGGCCGCCGGGGTGCGGCTGTCGCGCTGTCACGACGTCACGCTGACCGAGAACCTGCTGCTGGCGGCGGACGGGCGCTACGGGGAGCCCAGAGGGGTCCAGGCGGCCTACGCGCGCCTGCGCGGCCTCCCGGTGCCCGACGACCCGCACGAGGCCTCTGACGCGCATCAGGGGGGCGGGACGCAGGCGAGCCTGTTCGACCCGGCGCCGCCGCGGCACGGAGTGCCCGAGGCCGACATGGTCGCCGAGGTTTTCGAGGACCAGCGCCGCCGCGTCGCGCGCAAGCCCGATCCCGGGCGGTTCCGCCTGCTCGTCGCCGCCGAGTCGGCCGGTGCGCTCATCGCCGCGGAGATGGGCCACGACGGCATGCCCTGGCGCGAGGACGTCCACGACGCGCTGCTGACCGACCTGCTCGGGCCCCGCCCCGCCCACGGCATGCGGCCCGCGAAGCTCCAGGCCCTGGCCGACGAGGTGTCGGCCGCCTTGGGCCACCTGGTCAACCCCGACTCCCCGCAGCAGATCGTCAGGGCGTTCAAGACCGCGGGGATCGAGATCCCGTCCACCCGCTCCCACGTGCTGAAGACGGTCGACCACCCGGCCGTCGCGCCGCTGCTGGCGTACAAGGAACTGGCCCGCCTGTACAGCTTCCACGGCTGGACCTGGGCCGCGCAGTGGGTCAGCGGCGACCGCTTCCGGCCCGAGTACGTCGTGGGCGGGGTGGTGAGCGGCCGGTGGGCCACCAGCGGCGGCGGCGCGCTGCAGATCCCCAAGGTCATGCGCAAGGTCGTGATGGCCGACGACGGCTGGACGCTCGTGGTCGCCGACGCCGCGCAGCTCGAACCCCGGGTGCTGGCCGCGCTGTCCGGTGACCTTGGGCTCGCGCGGGCGGCCGGGGAGATCGACCTGTACGCCGCGCTGGCCCAGGCGTTCGGCGGGGTCCGCGAGTCGGCCAAGATCGCCATGCTGTCCGCGATGTACGGCGGGACCAGCGGCGACGCCAGCAAGCTGCTGGCCGTCATGCGGCAGCGGTTCCCCAAGGCGTACGCGTTCGTGGAGGACGCCGCCCGCGCGGGGGAGGAGGGACGGCTCGTCCGGTCGTGGCTGGGCCGCACCTGCCCGCCCCCGTCGGACCGGTGGCGGCGCCTGGTCGCCGGTCCCGAGGGCGCCAGGGCGGCCAGGGACCGGGGGAGGTTCACCCGCAACTTCGTCGTGCAGGCGACGGCGGCCGAGTGGGCGCTGACGCTCCTCGCCGTGCTGCGTGGGCTGCTGCCGGACCCGGCCCGGCTGGTGTTCTTCCAGCACGACGAGGTGATGGTGCACTGCCCGCTCGACGTAGCGGGCGAGGTCAGGCAGGCCGTCGGCCGCGCGGCGGACGAGGCGACCCGGCTGCTGTTCGGCGACACCACGGTCCGCTTCCCGATGGAGGCGGTGGCCGTCACCTGCTACGCCGACGCCAAGTGACAGGCGGAGGCCGGGCGCCTTCGGCCCAGGGGGGCCGGACGTCACTTCCTGGTGATGAAAGCGGCCACCAGCAGGGCCGGCGCTCCGAAGACGGCGAGGAGCACCAGGAGTGCCACGGCGGCGGCGGAGACGTTCCGGGCGCCGGAGGAGGGCGCCGCTCCCACGCCGAACACGGTGTCGTCGCCGGAGCACGTCACCGTGTAGGTGTCCGTCTTCGGCGGGCGGATCTCGTAGAGCAGCCGCCACTCGGTGTCGCCCGTGGTGAACGGCCGGTAGCTCGCCGCCGGCCGGGCCAGCCTGACGTTCCGCCCGCGGCCGTTCGCGACTTCGCAGCGCGGGCCCGGTGACGCGCCGGAGACGTAGATCGCCGGCTTCAGCGTGGGATTCAGCGTGACGGTCAGCGCGGAACCGTCGGTGGAAATCCTCCTCGGCGTGGCGGAGATGCCCATGCCGACCTCGCACACGGCGGCGACGGCCACGAGGAGCCCGCAGAGGACCGCCCAGGCGCGCGTGGTGCGCCGCAACCAGGCGGGGTACCGCCTGGGCCGTCGCCCGGCCGCGGGACGCACCGGCGGCGCGTACGGCCTCGCGGGGCGGCGCGCGGGTCCCGCCGGGTAGGGCACGGGGCGCGAGAACGGAGGGCCCGGCGCCGGATAGGCCGGCCGCGGACCGGGGGTGAACGTCGGCGGGGCCGATCCGCCGCCCGCCCGGGGATCCCCGGGCGGGCCGGCCATGTGCGGACGCGGCGTTCCCGGTGTCCACGGCGTTCCCGGCGTTCCCGGCGTTCCAGGCGTTCCCGGCGTTCCAGGCGTTCCCGGTGTCCACGGCGTTCCCGGAGCTCTCGGCGTCCCCGGGCCGGACGCCGCCGCATCGGACGCCGCCGCGCCGGGCCCGTCGGACAGCAGCGAGCGCGGCGTCTCCGGTGACGCGGTCAGGGCGCGGGTCGGGGCGACGCGCGTACGCACCGCCTGCGCCACGCTCGGGGGGAGCCACCCGCTCTGCTGGACGGGCGAGGCGGAGACTCGGCCGCTGTCGGAGAGCTCGTCCAGCACGGCCGACACGGTCGGCCGCCCGCCCGGTTCCTTGGCCAGGCACCGCGCGACCAGCGTCCGTACCGTGGGCGGCAGCGCGTCGAGGGCCGGCTCCTCGTGGACGATGCGATACCACAGCCCCTGCCAGGACCCCTGTCCGAAGGGCCCGCTGCCCGTCGCGGCGAACGCGAGCACCAGCCCCAGGCAGAACACGTCGCTCGCCGGTCCGACCCGGGCGCCCTTGAGCTGCTCAGGGGACATGAACCCGGGAGATCCCATGGTGATGCCGGTCTTCGTCAGCGAGCCGCCCTCGGCGGCCAAGGAGATGCCGAAGTCGATGACGCGGGGGCCGTCGTCGGCCAGCAGCACGTTCGACGGCTTGAGGTCCCGGTGGACGACCCCGGCCGCGTGGATCGACTCCAGGGCCTCGGCCAGCCCCGCGGCCAGGGCCAGGACGGACTCCTCCGGCCAGGGCCCGTGCTCGTCCACGGCGTCTTCCAGCGACATCCCGGGCACGTACGCGGTGGCGAGCCACGGCGGCGACCCCTGGGGGTCGGCGTCCACCACTCCGGCCGTGAAGAAGCCGTTGACCCTGCGGGCCGTGGCGACCTCGCGGTCGAACCTGCGGCGGAAATCGGCGTCGCCGGCCAGCTCGGGCCGCACGACCTTCACCGCGACGGCACGCCCGCTCCGCGAACGCCCGAGATACACACGGCCCATCCCGCCCTCACCCAGGCGTGCCTCGATCCGGAAGGGCCCCACCTCCCGGGGATCGTCCTCCCGCAGCGCCTCGAAGGTCCGCACCGGCACTCCTTGGAATCCGGACTCACGCGTGGTCGATCAGGACATTCTGTCCAAAGAGCGCGGGAACCGCTCGCCACGCGACGCCGCCGAGGCGAGCGCGCGCTGCCGCGTCGCCCCGGCGGGGACCGGGCGTCAGGAGGGCCGGAAGCTGCTCCAGAGGGTCTGCCGGACCGGTGCGGCCGACTCGTTCCAGTCGAAGTCGGGCGAGGCGAACATGATCGCGTAGGCGCGCTCGCCCGCCTCCAAGTAGCGGATGACCGCGTGGACGGTGACCTCGCTGGCGTTGGTGTAGGTGTACTCCCACTCGGCCGCGGGGTAGCGGTAGTCCACCTGGCGCAGCTGGACCTGCGTGTAGTCGGTGAAGTCCTTGATGTCCAGGTTCTGCTCGGCGGATTGCAGCGCCGCCAGGCTGCCGTCGGGGATCCTCTTGATCGTGATGCTCTGCCCGCTGTCCTTCGGGCCCGTGAGCCTGACGGTGCCGTCCTCGACCGCGGTGCTCCACTCCTTCGGCACCGCGAGCGACACCCCGCCCTCGGTCACCGGCTGGTAGCCCTCGGGCACGCGTACGGCCGACAGGGGGCGCGCGGTCGGCGCGGCGGTGTCGGGGGGCGTGAGGGTGGCGCCCGACCTGCCGTCCTGCTGTGAGACCACGGCCTCGTCCGGGCCGCTCGGCAGCAGCACGAACACGATCGCGGCGATCACCGCGACCACGGCCGCGGCGGCGACGGCGAGCAGCAGCTTCGACCGGCCCTCTCCGCCGGGGGCCTCGTCGGCCTGCTCCTTGCGCCTGCGCCCGGCCCGGGGCGCGTGCGGACCCGTGGCGTCGCCGACGGGACCGAAGTCACCGCCCTGCGAGGAGACGCCCTGTGACGAGAGGCCCTGTGACGAGAGGCCCTGCGGTGTGGGGCCCTGCGGTGTGGGGCCCTGCGGTGCGGCGGCCTGGTGCGGCCCCGTGTGCTGCGGCCCCGTGTGCTGCGGCCCCGTGTGCTGCGGTCCCGTCTGCTGGGGCATCGCGTGCTGCCCGGACCGGTGCTGCGGCCGCGGCGTGCCGCCCAGGTCGCCGGGCATGTCGCCCGGCGTGGGCGTCGGCCACATGGCCTCCTTCGGCCGCTCCGGCGCGTGCGTCGAGCCCGAGGGGGACGACAGCGGGTCGAAGGCCGTGTCGAAGGCCGTGTCGAAGGGCGGGGCCTGCCCGAAGGCGTTCACGGGCCCGAACGCGCCCGGGGGCTCGTACGCGGGGCCGGCGGGCCGCGGCTCCCCGGCATGGGGCCCGGCGGGACGGGGCTCGGCGGGACGGGGCGCTGCGGTGCCGGGCGGGACGGTGCCGGGCGGGACGGCCACGCCCGCGGGCAGGCTCTCCGCCGTGAGCGGCACGCGGACCGGACCCGAGGGCGTCTCGATGATGCGCGAGGGCAGCGGCCCCGAGGGGATGTCGAGCGGCGGCAGCAACCCGGCGGGCGTGGAGTCCTGCGGGGTCGGCACCGACGTCGGCGTGCCGGCGCGGCCCGGCAGCCCGGCGCCGTGGCTGTGCAGCACCCGCTCCAGCATCTCCGCGACCTGCGCGGCCGGAAGGCGGTCGGCCGGGTTCTTGCGGAGCAGGCCCTCGATGACCGGGAGCAGCGCGCCCGCCCGGCGCGGCCGGTTGGGCTCCTGCGTCAGCACCGCGCCGAGCACGGCGACCGCGTCCGGCCCCTCGTAGGGCGGCCGGCCCTCCACGGCGGCGTACAGCGTCGCGCCGAAGCTCCACAGGTCGGCGGCGTGGGTGATCGGGCGGCCCTGGAGGCGCTCCGGCGGGATGTAGGCGGGCGAGCCCATGAGGAGCCCGGTCTGGGTGATCGTGACATCGCCCTCGATGGCGGCGATGCCGAAGTCGGTGAGCACCACGCGGTCGGCGGTGAGCAGCACGTTGCCGGGCTTCACGTCGCGGTGGAGGATGCCGGCGGCGTGGGCGTGACGCAGCGCGTCGAGCACCCGGATGCCGATCTCGGCGGCCTGCACGACCGGCAGCGGCCCGCTCTGCCGTACGGCCTGCTCCAGGGACCAGGCGCGGACGAGCTCCATCACGATCCAGGGGCGCCCGTCCTCCTCGACGACGTCGTGGACGGTGACGATGCCGGGATGGCTGAGCCGGGCGGCCGAGCGCGCCTCGCGCAGCATGCGCCGGTGGGCGGTCTGCGCGCCGGCGTTGTCGAGCCCGAACGGCAGGAGCAGCTCCTTGACCGCGACGTCCCGGTCGAGCAGCACGTCGTGGGCGTGCCACACCATCCCCATGCCGCCGCGGCCCACCGGGGACAGCAGCCGGTAGCGCCGGCCGACGAGACGTCCCTGCCCTTCGGGGGCGCCCCCCGCGGGGGCGCGACCCACAGGTCCCTGACCCTCTGGCATAGGGGGGACCATACCGAGCAGGCGATCTGTCGTCATAGATTAGGTCCCCAATTCACGCTCGCTCCGCAAGATCTCCCGAACGGACCGTGCGAATTGCATCGGATATCTGAGGTTGACGACGATATTACGGTCTGATGACGGTCAATGGGAATTCACGCGTCGCACAGGGCGTCGAGGGCGGCCGTGAAGGCCCCGGACGGCGGGCTCACCAGACCCGCTCCCACCTGCCCCGTTCCGGCGATCCTGCCCGCGATGCCGGTGTTCACGACGGGCAGCAGACCGGTCCTGGCCACGAGCGCGACGTCGATGCCTGCGGGCGTGCCGCGGAAGCCCAGCCCCGGGATCTGGTACGCCGGGTGTTCGGCCAAGGTGATCTCGTACATCGAGGTGGTGGCGGCCACGGCGTCGGACACCTCGCCGCCGACGAACCGGACGATCGCGGGGGCCGCCGCCATCGCGAAGCCGCCCAGGCCCGCCGTCTCGGTGATGGTGGAGTCGCCGATGTCGGGGTTGGCGTCGTCCGGGCCGTACCCGCCGAGGTACAGGCCGTCGGGCACGCCGGCGGGGCCGGTGAACCACCGGTCGCCGAGGCCCGACACCTGTATTCCGAAATCGGTTCCATTGCGTGCCATCGCCACGACCAGGCTCGATCCGGGCACGCCGCGGGCCGCGTCGGCGCTGACTTTCGCCGCCGCCATTCCCGCGTTCAGGAAGAAATGATCATTTCCATTGATGAATCGCAGCACCTCGGCCGCGCGGTCCGGGGCCGCCTCCACGATCGCGGGCGCGATCTCGCGTACCAGCAGGGACGTCGCGGCGCGGTTGCGGTTGTGCAGCTCGTCGCCCATCTGCAGCGCCTGCGCGATGAGCGTGCGCAGATCGAGGGGGCCGCACCGCTCCAGCGCCGCCGCGAGCACCGGTCCGAGCACCTCGCCCATCCAGCGCAGCCGCTCGATCACCTCGGGCCCGTACGCGCCGTAGCGCAGGACCTTGCCCAGACCCTCGTTCAGGGAGCAGTAGGCCGTGCCGCCGTGCTCGGCGTCGGCGACCTCCAGCATCCACATGGACGGGCTGACCACCCCCGCCATGGGGCCGACCGTGCGGTGGTGGTGGCAGGAGTCGAGAGTGATCCCCGCGCCGGAGGCCAGGCGCTCCTCCGCCTCCTCGGGCGTGGCCGCGAGGCCCTCGAACAGCATCGCCCCGGTGAGCGCCCCCCGCATCGGGCCGGAGGCGCGCTCCCAGGTGATCGGCGGACCGGCGTGGAAGAACTCCCCGGCCCCCAATCCGAGGACCTCGCGCGCCGGGCGAACGCCGGTCAGCATGGGCCGGGCCGACAGCATCCTCCCGACGGCGGTGGCGTTGGCGCTCTCGCGCCGGGGGTCGGCCAGCACCCGCGCGAGCGCCGCGGAGGCGCCCGGCAGCGGAGGCCGCCAGTCGACCTCCCGCCGCGGCACGGCCTGCCGGTCCAGCGCCTCGCCCAGCACCTGCGCGCCGACGGTGATGACGCGCGGCTCGCCGTACAGCATGGAGAGGGTCATCGGGCTCCGATCCGGGTCGGCGCGGCCACGCCCGTCACCCGCCCGCGAGGTGACGGGCGTGCCGGGCGGCCGCGGCGTTGGAGGTGAAGACCGCCGCCCCGGCGTCGTTCAGCCGGGCGGCCTGGGCGCGCAGCCCCTGCGGGTCGCCGTCGGTGCCGACGACGGCCACGACCACGTCCACGCCCCTGGCGACCGCGTCGCGGATCGCGGGCGCGAGCCAGGAGGACGGGTCGGGGTCGGCGCCGTGCCCGAGCACGACGTCCATCAGCACGACGCCGGAGGCGACGCCGCGCAGGGCCTCCAGGCGCAGCGCCGGGTCGATCATGGGATGGGCCCGGCCCCGGGTGTAGGAGTCGTCGCCGAAGTCGGTGAACCCGCCGGCACCCGCCACGAGGGCCGCCTCCGCGCACAGCGTGCCCCCGGCATAGAGCCCCCGCAGGGCCCTGCCCGGCTCCGCGGCTCCGTCGCGCGCGGGCGCGGGCCAGGAGGGCCACTCGGGCACGTCGCGGCCGAGGGCCCGCAGCACCTTCTCCGCCGCGGTGGTCAGGTCGTCCTGCCCCGGCCCGAGCAGCGCGGCGACGACCGGCGTCGTCAGGTCGAGGTCCCGCACGGCACGGGCCACCTCGGGGGCGGGGGGCTTGGAGACCAGCACGATCAGCTCGGTCGCCGGGTCGTCGTCGAGCGCGCGCAGCGCCTGCACGGCCGAGCGCCCGCCCACCGCGGCGGACAGGTCCCTGCCGCCCACGCCGAGCACGTGGGAGACGCCGACGCCGGCGAGGTCGAGCAGGCTCGTCACCTGCTGGGCGCCGGTCCCCGAGGCGGCCACGACGCCGACGGGCCCGGGGCGCAGGACGTTGGCGAAGCCCAGGCCGGCCCCGCCCACGACCGCGGTGCCGCAGTCGGGCCCCATCACGAGCACGCCCCTGGCCCGTGCCAGGTCCTTGAGCAGGATCTCCTGCTCCACGGGCACGTTGTCACTGAAGATCATCACGGATAGCCCGGCCTCCACGGCGTCGAGCGCCTCGGCGAAGGCGTGCTCGCCCGGCACGCTCACCAGCGCCAGGCTCGCGTCGAAGGCCCGCGCCGCCGCCCGGGTGGTGCGCGGCGGCGCCTCGCCCCGCGTCCCGCTCGCCTGCGCCCGTGCGGCGAGCTGTCGCTCCAGTTCGGCGGCGGCGTCCTCCAGCTCCGCCGGCGAACCGGCCCGGACCGCCACCAGCAGGTCGCCGGGCGTCGCGGACGGCACCGCGAAACCGAGGTCGCGGGCGAGGCCCAGGTTGAGCTCGGTCGCCATCGCGACGACGGCGACGGCCACCCCGGGCCGTTCGGTGAGCGCCCGGCTCACCCGCATCAGCGTGACGGAGTCGCGGTAGACCCCTGGGCGCACCTCGACCAGGTCGTTCAACGGCCCTCCCGATGAGCGAGGACGGCGGACAGCCCGATCTGCACGCCCCACGCCAGATCCGCGCCCGAGGTGTGGCCGAGGCGGAGCAGGCGGTGCACGGCGGGCTCCAGCGGCTGGTGCCCGGCCACGCCGCGCAGCACCCCGGTGACCTCCGGGCTCGCCTCCCCCCTCGCGGCGCAGTGCAGCAGGGTGGCCGAGATGGGCGTGGTCCTGGTGCGGGCGTCGTAGGTGACCACCGCGGCGAGCCAGTCCGCCAGCCAGACGGCGCGCGGCACGCCCGCCGCCGCGCCGAGGTGCCGCAGCGCGACCAGCAGGCCGGCGAGCATGTCGTCGCCGCTCGGCGTCAGTCCCGGGCCGAGGCCGATCAGCCGCTCGGCCGCGGTGATGCTCTCCACCAGCGAACCGGCCCGGCAGCCGCGCTCCAGCAGCGCCGGGGCGCCGTCCGGGTCGAGTCCAGGCCGCCGGGGGGAGGCTCCGCGGACACGGCCGAGCACGCCGAGGGCGGGCGCGAGCCGTACGGGATCGGCGGGGCCGAGCGGGGGAGCGGGGTCCCACCAGCGGCGCACGCAGATCGAGACGCCGCCGACATCGACGGAGCCCTCGCCGACCCAGGCGTCGTCGCCCGCCGACACCCCGTCGAGGCGCTCGGGGAGCAGCACGGCGTTGGGCAGGCGGGTGGCCTCGCCCGTGACCACGGCGACGACGTGCGGCTCGGACTCGCTCCTGATCTCCAGGTAGAGCGCGAGGGGAAAGGCCGCGAGCACTCTGGCCGGGCGGCGGGGCGCCTCGAGCGCGGGCCGCACGGCCACGCTCGCGGCGCCGCTCATGAAGGTGGGGGCCGCCGGGGGGCGGGACGCGGGCGTCGCCGCCCGCCGCCCTCTCGGGCGCGTGCCAACACTCACCGGACCTCCCGAAGCAGTCGTTGCCGACGCTAAGCCCCGCCCTCCCCCCTCCGTACGGAGAAAGATGCCAACAGTCGGCCGAATGCTTGGCTCTTCCTGCCAGGACCGCCGTCGGGCACAATCGGCCTGAGACGTCCCCGGAGCGGTCCGCGAGGCACGAGCGGCCCGCGTAGCGAACGAGGAGCGGTGAGCGGCCGACGGCCCGAGGACGTCGCGACCCGGTGACGGCACTCTCGGAGACGGCATTGCAGAACGACCCGGCCCCGCCCGCGATGCGCCTGGCAAGCACCGGAACGATCCTCCACGGCGTGTCGGTGGGCGAGGTGCTCGGGGTCTCGACGCTGGCGGACGCCCGCCTGATCGCCGGGCGGAGCGGTCTCGACCGCATCGTGCAGCGCCTCAACGTGATGGAGGTGCCCGACATCCTCGCCTGGGTGAAGCCGCACGAGTTGCTGCTCACCACGGGCTACCCGCTGCGCAACACGCCGCAGTCGCTCGACCGGCTCGTGGCCGACCTGGACGAGCGCGGCCTCGCCGCGCTGGCGATCAAGCTGGGCCGCTACCTGGACGAGCTGCCGGGGGAGATGGTCGAGCAGGCCGACCGGCTGGGCTTCCCGCTGATCCTGCTGCCCAACGACGTGGGCTTCGACGACATCCTCAACCAGGTGCTCACCGACATCCTCAACCGCCAGGCGGCGATCCTCGCCCGCGCGGAGGAGGCGCACCGGGCGCTCGTGCAGATCGTGCTGGCCGGGGGCGGGATGCGGGAGGTCACGGCGGAGGTGGCCGGGCTGCTGCAGGTGGCGGTGGGGGCGACCGACGCCGCGGGTCATCTCCTCGCGGCCGCCGGGGAGTCCGCGCAGGTGGCGCGGCTGCGGGAGATCACCGCGGCCCTCGCGCGCACGCCGTCGGCCCCGCCGCCGGGCGGCGACGGTCACTACGCGGCGGTGCCCGTCGTCGCGGGCGGGCACCACCACGGGAAGATCGCGGCCTTCAGCGCCCACGGCACGCTGACCCCCAGCGACATCGGCATCCTGGAGCGCGCCGCGACCGTCGCCGCGCTGGTGATCACCAAGCAGGAGGCGGTCACCGCCGTCGAGAGCAAATATCGCGCCGACTTCCTTCGCGACGTGCTCACCGGCAGGGGCGGGCTGCGGGTGGCCGAGCGCGCCCAGGCGTTCGGCTGGGACCTGGAGCGCCCGGTGAGCGTGCTGGTCGCCGAGATCGATCCGGACGCCGAGGAACGACCGGTCCAGGACCGCATGCTGGCGGCGTGGCAGGCGTCGGTGCGCAAGCACGACCCGCGCGGCGCGGTCGCCGGCTTCTCCCACGAGGTCGTGGCGATCGTCGGGGCGGCGGCCGACCCGGCCAAGGTGGCCAGGGACGCGCTCGCCGCCGTCACCGACGGCACGTTCTCCACCGGCCTCAGCCGGGTCGCCTCCGGCGCGGACGCCCTGCCCGGCGCGTACGGCCAGGCGTTGAAGGCCGCCCGGGTGGGCCGCCAGCTCCACGGGGCCGGCGCGGTCGCCCACTTCGACGAGCTGGGGGTCTACCGGCTGCTTTCGCTGGTGAACGACACCGATGAGCTGCACGCCTTCGTCCGTGAGACCCTCGGCCCGCTGGCCGGGGACGACGACGCGGAGAACGCCGACCTGCGTCGCACCCTGCAGGCGCTGCTGGAGACGAACCTCAACGTCGCGGAGACCGCGCGCCGCCTGCACTTCCACTACAACACCCTGCGTTACCGCATCGGGAAGCTGGAGCGCATGCTGGGCAACTTCACCGAGGACGCCCATCTGCGGCTCAACCTCACCCTCGCCCTGCACGTCCTGCGCATGCGAGGCATCTGAGTGTCCTGCCCCGAGTCTCCTGCCCCGAGACGGGCGGCACCCCCGGACACTCCTAGGCTGGCGGGGTGAACGACGCGAAGGCCCCAGCGATCACCTTCGAGCTGGACGGCGACTACATCCCGCTCTGCGATCTCCTCAAGTTCTGCCAGATCACCGACAGCGGCGGCGCGGCCAAGCACCTCGTCGCGGAGGGCCGGGTGCGCGTCGACGGACGCGTGGAGCTGCGCAAGGCCTGCAAAATCCGGGCGGGCCAGGTCGTCACCGGCGACGGGTACACGATCCGCGTGGTGTGACGCCCCGGAGGTCACCGGTTTGGCAGATCATGCCCATGTCTGACGCGCACGCCAGTCCTACAGTGCCCCAAACGGTGAACGCCGCGGAGGGACGCCTGCGGGGTGGCCGACCGGCCCACGGCCCAGTGAGCAAGAGGGGCGTATATGGCTTTCAGATGGACGGTGCACGGCGACGGCAGAGGGCTGGCTCCCGGTGAGGTCGTCAAACCCGACGAGAGGCTGAGCTGGCCGCGCATGGTCGGCATCGGCGCCCAGCACGTGATCGCCATGTTCGGCGCGACCTTCGTGTTCCCCCTCGTCATGGGGCTGGACCCGAACACGGCCGTGATGATGTCGGGTGTCGCGACGATCCTGTTCCTGCTCTTCACCCAGGGGCGGATTCCCAGCTATCTGGGCACGTCGGCCTCGTTCGTCGGCGGCGTGGTGGCGGTGCGTGCGGCGTTCGGCGGCGACACCCCGGCGGCCGACCAGGTCGTGACCGGCGCGATCCTCGTCGCCGGCCTGGTGCTCGCCCTGTGCGGCGTGGCGATCCACGTGCTCGGCGTGCAGATCATCCACCGGATCTTCCCCCCGGTCGTGACCGGCGCCGTGGTCATGCTGATCGGCTTCGGCCTGGCGTACGTCGTGGCCGACGTCTACTGGCCGCAGGACCCGTGGATCGCGCTGATCACGATGGTCGCGACGTTCGTGTTCATCGTGCTGTTCCGCGGCTTCCTCGGCCGGATCGGCGTGCTGCTCGGGCTGGTCTTCGGGTTCGTCCTGTCCTGGCTCGCCGACAAGGTGCTCGGGAACATCACCGCCTACAACGCGGGCACCGGCAAGATCGACACCCATCCCCGGGTGAGCTTCCAGGCCGTCGCCGACGCCGACTGGATCGGGCTGCCGCACTTCCACGCCCCGTCGTTCCAGGCGTCGGCCGTGCTGGTCGTGCTGCCCGCCGTGATCGCCCTGATCGCGGAGAACGTCGGCCACGTCAAGGCCGTGGGCCAGATGACCGGCGCGGACGTCGACCCCCAGATGGGCAGGGCGGTCATCGCCGACGGCGTCGGCACCGCGGTCGCGACCGCCGTCGGCGGCTCCCCCACCACGACCTACGCTGAGAACATCGGCGTCATGGCGGCCACCCGGGTCTACTCGACGGCCGCCTACTACATCGCCGCGATCATCGCGATCCTGTTCGGCCTGTGCCCCAAGTTCGGCGCGCTGGTCGCCGCCACGCCCGGCGGCGTGCTCGGCGGCGTCACGGTCATCCTGTACGGCATGATCGGGTTGCTCGGCGCGAAGATCTGGGTGGAGAACCGGGTGGACTTCGCCGACCCGGTCAACATGGTGCCGATCGGCGCGGGCATCATCCTCGCGATCGGGCCGGTCACCCACCAGATCACCGGCGACTTCTCGCTCGCCGGGATCGCGCTCGGCACGATCGTGGTGCTCGCCGGCTATCACCTGCTCCGCGCCATCGCGGGCAGACGAGCGAAGGAGGTCACGGGTGGGGAGATCGGACTCGAACGCGACCCGGCCGTTTGACCGGCCCGCGCCGCGGGTGCGGACGCGATGAAACCGCCTCCGTTCGTCTACCACGGCCCGGCCACCCTCGGCGAGGCGCTCGACGTCCTCGCCGAGGCCGGGCCGGGCGGGAAGGTGCTGGCGGGCGGCCAGAGCCTGATCCCGCTGCTCAACATGCGGCTGGCCGCGCCCGCCCACATCGTCGACGTGAACCGCGTGCCCGGCCTGGAAGGGATCGAGGCCGGGCCGCCGGGCGTACGCGTCGGGGCCCTGGCCCGCCACGCCGCGGTGGAACGCTCGCCGGGGGCCGCCGCCGCGCAGCCGCTGCTGCGGCAGGCGCTGCGGCTGGTCGCCCATCCGGTGATCCGCAACCGCGGCACGGTGGTGGGCAGCCTCGTGCACGCCGACCCCGCCGCCGAGATGCCCGCCGTGCTCGCCCTGCTCGGCGGATCCGTACGGCTGGCGAGCCGGGGCGGGGAGCGGGAGGTGCCGGCCGCGGAGTTCTTCACCGGCCCGATGGAGTCGGCGCTGCGGCCCGGCGAACTGGCCCTGTCGGCGTTCTTCCCCGCGCTGCCCCCTCGGTCGGGCACGGCCTTCCACGAGGTGGCCCGGCGGCACGGCGACTACGCGGTGGCCGGGGTGGCCGCCGCCGTCACGCTGGACGAGGACCTGCGCGTCGCCGCCGCCCGCGTCGCCTGCGTGAGCGTGGGACCGGTCCCGGTCGTCCTGGACGTGACCGCGGCATGCGGCCCGCGTCCGGCCGCCTCGATCAAGTGGGAGGCCGTGGCGGAAGCCGTACGGGACCGGATCGATCCGGAGGGCGACATCCACGCGACGGCGGACTACCGGCGGCACCTCGCCGGGGTGCTCGCCGCCCGGGCGCTGCGGGACGCGGCCTCCGCGGCCCGCGGGGAGGAATCGTGAACGAGACACGCCATCACGTGACGCTGACGGTCAACGGGGTCCTGCGGGAGGCGACGGTGCCGGGGCGGCGGCTGCTGTCCGACTGCCTGCGCCACGACCTCGGCCTCACCGGCACCCACGTGGGCTGCGAGCACGGCGTCTGCGGCGCCTGCACGGTGCTGCTCGACGGCGAGCCGGTGCGGTCGTGCCTGACGTTCGCCGTCACGGTGGACGGCCACGAGATCACGACGGTGGAGGGGCTGGCGCGCGACGGCGAGCTGTCGCCGGTGCAGCGGGCCTTCACCGAGTGCCACGCCCTGCAGTGCGGGTTCTGCACCCCGGGGTTCCTGTGCACGGTCACCGCGTTCCTGCGGGACAACCCCGTGCCGACCGAGGAGGAGGCGCTGGAGGCCGTGGCGGGCAACCTGTGCCGGTGCACCGGCTACCAGAACATCCTCAAGGCGGTCCACCGCGCCGCCGAGTTGCAGGCGGAGCTTCACGCGGAGGAGGACCGGTGACGACGAAGCTGTTCGGTGAGCCGGTCCGGCGGCGCGAGGACGGCCGGCTGATCACCGGGCAGGGGCGCTACCTCGACGACCTGGGCGAAGGCGCGCTGGCCGCCGCCTTCGTCAGGTCGCCGCACGCCCACGCGCGGATCCTCGACATCGACGTGTCGGCCGCCCTCGACGTCGAGGGCCTGGTCGCGATCTACACGTGGGAGGACCTGCCGGGCGCGCTGGCCGAGCCGCTGCCGCTGCTGATCCCGCACCCCGCGCTCACCCACGGCCGTACGGCGTACCCGCTGGCCCGGGAGATCGTCCGGCACGTCGGCGAGCCGGTCGTGATGGTCGTCGCCCGCGACCGCTACCTCGCCGAGGACGCCTGCGCCCTGATCAGGGTCGACTACGAGATCCTCAAGCCGGTCGTGGGCATCGAGGAGGCCGTGCGCGGTGTCCACCTCGTGCACGAGGACGTGCCGGGCAACGTCGGCGCGCACCTCGTCCAGGAGGTGCCGGGACCGGGTGGCGTGACCGCGCGGGACGCGATCGCGGCCGCCCCGCACACGCTGGAGTTCCGCCTCGACATCGAGCGCAGCGCGTGCATGCCCCTGGAGGGGAAGGGCGTGTACGCCCGCTGGGACGCCGACGACGGGTCGCTGCGCGTCTACTCCTCCACGCAGACGTCCACGAGCGTGCGGATGGCGATCGCGGCCAAGCTCGGGCTGCCGCTGCCCAAGGTGGAGGTCGTCGCGCCCGACGTCGGCGGCGGGTTCGGTGTCAAGATCGTCCATCCGTGGCCGGAGGAGGTCCTCGTGCCGTGGGCGGCGCGGCTGCTGAACCGCGAGGTCAAGTGGGCCGAGGACCGGCGCGAGCACTTCGTCTCCTCCTCCCACGAGCGCGGCCAGGTCCAGCACGTGCGGGTCGGGTTCGACGACGAGGGGCGCGTCCTCGGCCTCGACGTCGAGATCCTGCACGACCACGGCGCCTACACGCCGTACGGGATCATCGTGCCGATCATCACCTCGACGCAGCTGCTCGGGCCGTACAAGGTGGGGGCCTACCGGGTCGAGTTCTCCTCGATCTACACCAACACCGTGCAGGTCACGCCGTACCGGGGCGCGGGCCGCCCGCAGGGCGTGTTCTGCATGGAGCGGACGATGGACCGCATCGCCGCCCATCTCGGCAGGGACCGCACCGCGGTCCGCGCGGCCAACTTCATCCAGCCGGACGAGTTCCCGTACGACCAGGGCATGACGTTCCAGGACGGGCGGCCGTTGATCTACGACAGCGGCGACTACCCCGAGGCGCTGCGCCTGCTCAAGGAGCTGATCGGCTGGGACTCCTTCCCCGAGGAGAAGGCCCGCGCGGCGGCCGAGGGCCGCAGGATCGGCATCGGCGTCGGCTGCTACGTCGAGGGCACCGGCGTCGGCCCCTACGAGGGCGGGCATGTGCAGGTCACGTCCGACGGCCGGGTGCACGTCTCGACCGGCCTGACCTCGCAGGGGCAGGGACACGAGACGGTGTTCGCGCAGATCGCGGCCACCGAGCTCGGCGTGCCGATCGAGAAGGTGTCGGTCGTCACCGGCGACACCCGGCGCTTCGGCTACGCCGTGGGCACCTTCGCCTCACGGGCGGCCGTGATGAGCGGCAACGCGATCGCGCTCGCCTGCCGGAAGGTCAGGGAGAAGGCGCTGCGGATCGCGGCGGAGGCGCTGGAGGCCGACCCGCGCGACCTGGAGATCACCGACGGGATGGTCCACGTCGCCGGCGTGCCGTCGGCGTCGATCCCGCTGGCGACCGTCGCCGTGCTGTCCAACCCGCTGCGGTACGCCTTCGACGAGGAGGCCAGACGGGCCACCCAGTTCGCCGGGGCCGCCTCCGACGACAGGCCGCCGGTGGCGGAGGGGGAGGAGCCCGGCCTGGAGGGCCGGGACTACTACTCACCGGTCAGGTCCACCTTCGCGGCCGGCATGCACGCGGCGATCGTGGAGACCGACCGGGACACCGCGGAGATCAGGATCCTGCGGTACGCCGTCGTCCACGACTGCGGCAAGCTGATCAACCCGATGATCGTCGAGGGTCAGATCCACGGCGGGGTCGCCCAGGGCGTCGGCGGGGCGCTGTACGAGAAGATGGCCTACGACGAGCACGGCCAGTTGCTGAACGCCTCGTTCATGGACTTCCTGATGCCGTACGCCACGGAGGTGCCGCGCATCGAGACGGCCCACCTGGAGACGCCCTCGCCGCTGAACCCGCTCGGGATCAAGGGCGCGGGGGAGGCCGGGGTCATCCCCGTCTCCGCCGTCATCGCCGGTGCGGTCGAGGACGCCGAGGACATCACGATCGCCCGGATGCCCATCTCCCCCTCCGACCTGTACGCCCTGCGTCAGGACCGGTGACCACCGTCAGAGCGCCGGGGTCACGTCCGTGTGAGTGAAGTCGTCACCCTTGAACAGGAGTGGTTCCCGGCACTCTCTCGCGAGCGCGTAGGAGAAGCAGTCGCCGAAGTTCAGTCCTGCTTTGTGACCGCTGCCCCTGCCGTAGTCCCAGTAGGCCCGGCGCGCGGTCCGCGCCTGCTCAGGCGTGACCGGCATGATCTGCACCCTCATCCGGGCGAGAAGGTCGTCCAGGAGCCGTGACGCAGCGGGGTCGCGGGCACGCTCGACCACCGCGGCCAACTCGACGTAGGTCCCCGCCGAGATCCGTCGCGTCGGCGCATCCCTGATGGTTCTGGCCAGGTCGATGGCGTCCGGCTCTCCGTTGATGATCGCGATGATCGCGCTGGTGTCGATGATCACGACGGAAGCCCGGTCTCAGGGTCATAGAGGAAGTCGCTGGACAGGTCGAGCTCGCCTACTCCCGAGCGGATCCTCGCGGCAAGGGCGAGGATGTCGTCTGCCATCGTGGCGTCCTCGGTCTGCTGCAGCTTCGCGAGCAGCCGCTCGTGCCTCTCCCGTAGGGCGGAGATGACGGCGGCGGTCTTGCTCTCACCGGTGAGCGCCCCGATCTCGGCCGCAAGTCGCTCGGCCTCGGGATTCTTGATGTTCAAGCTCACGGCCGCCCCCTTCTACCCTGTCTACCTTCCAAATCTACCCCTTCTGCCATTCCTGACTCAGGACACGTGGGCGGTGAGGCGCTTGCGGAAGACCCAGTAGGTCCAGGCCTGGTAGGCGATGACGCCGGGCAGGGCGAGCAGGCCGATCCAGGTGAGGACCGTCAGCGTGTACGGCGCCGAGGCCGCCTCGGCCAGGGTGAGCCCGGGCAGGGGAGCGGTCCACAGCACGCCGAAGACGGTGGCCGTCGTCGCGGCGATCGCCGTCGCGGTCGCGGTGAAGGCCCAGCCCTCACGGCGGCCCCACACCAGCGTCACCCCGGCAGCCAGCGCCGCGGCGGCGAGCAGGGCGGTGCCCAGCGTCCATCCGGGCCCCTTGCCGGGCACGGACGGCAGCGTGGCGAGCGCGACCGGCACCGCGCCGACGGCCGCGAGCAGTGCGGCGCGGCGGGCCCGGGCGCGGACCCCGCCGGTCGTCTTGAGCGCCACGAACACCGCGCCGTGCAGCACGGCCACCGACAGCGACAGGGCGCCGCCCAGCACGGTCGCCAGCGCCGTGCCGAACAGCAGGTTGCCGAAGATCGCGCCCCACAGGAACGCCGGCAGCACGCTGCCGGTGACGATCCCGGCGTCGCACAGCGCGACCTCGCGCCGGGAGTGGACCTTGCCCCGCCACTCCAGGCCCACCCCGCGGACGATCAGGCCGGCGATGACGAGGAAGACCGGCAGGTAGAAGCCGCTGAGCAGGCCCGAGTACCAGGCGGGGAAGGCGGCGAACATCGCCCCGACCGCGGTGATCAGCCACACCTCGTTGCCGTCCCAGACCGGCCCGATGGTGCCCAGCACCTGCTTGCGGTCGGCCTCCGACCGCGACAGCAGCGGCAGCAGCGCGCCCACGCCGAAGTCGAACCCCTCCAGGACGAAGTAACCCGTCCAGAGGAACGCGATCACGATGAACCAGAAGGTCGTCATCTCGTGGCTCCTCAGTACATGAGCGTCGGCGTGAGCCGCGCCTCGTCGGGGCGGGCGGGAACGGCGCCGGTGGGCGCGTTCTCGACCGGCGGCAGCTCCGGGCCCGCCTTGACGTGCCGCACCAGCAGCACGCCCTCGGCCAGCGCCAGCACGCCGTACAGGACCGTGAAGACCGCCAAAGTGATCGCGACCTCGCCGAGCGAGACGCCGGGCGACACGCTGGCGGCCGTCATGAGCTCGCCCTGCACGGTCCACGGCTGGCGGCCGATCTCGCTCAGCAGCCAGCCCGAGATGATCGCGACGGCGGGCAGCGGGAGCGCCAGAACGCACAGGCGGGCGAACCAGCCGGGCACCGGCTTCGCCGTTCCGCCGCGCTGCCGCCGGGGGCGCCTGGTCAGCCACAGGCCGAGCGCGGACAGGCCGACCGTGGTCATGCCGAAGCCGATCATCACGCGGAACGACCAGAAGACGACCGGCACGTTCGGGGTGTAGTCGGCCGGTCCGAAGGTCTTCTCGTACCGCGCCTGGATGTCGTCGATGCCCTGGACCGTCGCGCGGGGGTCGTGCGCGGCGAGCAGGCTGAGCAGGCCGGGCACCTCGACGCCGGGCGCGATCGAGAACGGCGCGCCGGCGGTGTCGTGGCGCAGGCCCTCCGCCGCGGCGAGCTTCATCGGCTGCTGCTCGCGCAGCAGCTGGCCGGACAGGTCGCCGCTGCCGGCGACGACGGCCCCCGCGATCGCCGTCATGACGAGCGCGGCGCGCAGGCTCGTGCGCCACATGTCCGGGAGACGGCGCACCGGCACGGTCGCGTCCTGGGCGGCCGGGGCGTTGCGGCGGCCGGGCAGCACGGTGAGGCCGCGCTCGCGCAGGATGCGGTAGCCCGCGACGGCGATGACGAACCCGCCCGCCACGACGAACGAGGCGGCGACGACGTGCGGCACCTGGGCGAGGGCCGTCGAGTTGGTCAGCACCGCCCACAGGTCGGTCATCCTGGCCCTGCCGTCCACGACCTCGTAGCCGACCGGGTGCTTCATCCAGGCGTTGGCCGCGAGGATGAAGTACGCCGACAGGTTGGAGCCGATGACGGCCGCCCACAGGCAGGCGAGGTGGATCCGCTTGGGCAGCCGGTCCCAGCCGAAGATCCACAGGCCGAGGAACGTCGACTCGAGGAAGAACGCGAGCAGCGCCTCCAGCGCCAGCGGCGCGCCGAACACGTCGCCGACGAAGGTCGAATACTCGCTCCAGTTCATCCCGAACTGGAACTCCTGGACGATGCCCGTGACCACGCCCATGGCGAAGTTGATCAGGAAGAGCTTGCCGAAGAACTTCGTGAGCCGGAGGTAGTGCTCCTTGCCCGTCAGGTGCCATGCGGTCTGGAGTCCGGCGACGTAGACGCCCAGCCCGATCGTCAGGGGTACGAAGAGAAAGTGATAGACGGTGGTCACCCCGAACTGCCACCGTGCCAGGTCAAGCGCGTCCATGTCTCCCTCACGCCAGAGCTCTACGGCTCGTAGTTCTATCTCCAGTAGTACTACAAGCTGTAGAGCATTAGGGCTCCGCGATGTGCGATCTTCGTCACAGCCGGGCGGGGTGCCGCCCGGGCCCCGTTCGCGGTGCCGTATCCCCGTTGCCTGCAGTGCCGACCATCGCGGTCGGATCGTCCCGGTCGCCAGGGACATCGGTCCCGCCCCGCCGGGAGCGCCTCCTGGGGAGGCACGGGATCAAGAGTGGACGAACGATGACAAGTGCCGCGTCCGCCGCGCGGGTGATTCACCCGTACGCCGCGCGGTTGACGGTGCGGAGGCCGAATCGGCGGGCGGGCGTACGGGTCGGCGTAGCGGCGGCGAGACACTTCCGGTAGCCGGCCGTACGGCCGGGCATGTGAACTCTGCACGACCACGGCGCCGTGCCGGGGCAGATCTTGCCGTTCTCGCCGTACGGGTGATTCTCTAGGGTGCTCGGCATCGGAGGTGGCTCATGAAGGTCTCGGGCAGCGCGCTGGTCGCGGCGGAGCGCAAGCGGGTCTGGGACGCCCTCCAGGACCCTGCCGTCCTGGTCCGGACGATCCCCGGCTGTGAGCGCTTGGAGACGATCGGCGAGGACGTCTACGCGATGACGGTGACCGCGGGGGTCGCCTCGATCAAGGGTGTCTACCAGGGTGAGGTGGCGCTGCGCGACCAGGAGGAGCCGGACCGGTTCACGCTCGGCGCGCGTGGTCAGGGCGCGCCCGGCACGGTCGAGGCGACCGTGGCCGTACGGCTGAGCGACGCCGGGGGCGGCACCCGGGTCGACTACGACGCCGAGGCCGTCGTCGGCGGCATGATCGGCGGCGTGGGGCAGCGGATGCTCGTCTCGGTCGCCAAGAAGACCGCGGGGGAGTTCTTCTCCGCCGTCGAGCGGCACCTGCTGTCCGTGCCCGCCGTGTCCGCAGGAACCGTGTCCCCGGGAACCGCCGTCGTCGCGGCGGGGCCGGTGGCGGCGGCCGGCGATGAGCGTGCGGCGGTGACGGCGGCCGTGACCGGGCAGGCGGCGCCGCGGGTGTTCACGCGAGAGGCCGTGGCCGCGCCCCGCCGGGGCGTGCCGGCCTGGACGATGCTCGCGGCGTTCGGCACGGGCGCCGGGGTGGCGCTCGGCAGCGCCGTCATCGGCTGGCTCCTCGGCCGCCAGGGCCGGCGCAGGTAGGCCACGGGTAGGTAGGGCCCGGTAGGCAGGCCCCGCAGGTGGGGCGCGCGCGCGACCGAGGACATTTCGCGACTCCGCGGACGGGCCGGTCCCGCCCGGGGCGGAACCGGCCCGTCGTGGTGGGGCCGGCGACCTAGGAGAGGGCGCCGACGGGTGCGTCCCAGTCGATGCGGTAGCGCTGCTCGGGGCCCACGGTCTTGTCCGGATCCATGAACGTCTTCAGCAGCAGCGGCATGAGCAGCGGCATCAGCTTCTGCATGACCGGGCCCGGCGTCTTGGCGTGGTTGGCCTTTGAGGCGCGTGCCGCCACCTTCTCCACCCGGCTGCGGCGGAGCCGCTCGTACGTGGCGAACGCCTGCGGCACGTCGTCGATGTCCCGCAGGCAGCGGGCGAGCTGGACGCCGCTCTCGATCGAGAGCGACGCGCCCTGCCCCGAGCTGTTCGACGGCGCGTGGGCGGCGTCGCCGACCAGGACCATCCGGTCGCGGTGCCAGTGCGGCACGCTGGGCATGATGTAGAGCGCGCCCGTCACCTGCATCGACGTCACCGGGGTGTGCCGGAGCAGGTCGCCGCCGGGCACGTCCTCGCCGTACGTCTCCCGGAGGACGCGCATCCACTCCTCGCGCGGCACCTCGCGGGCCTGGGCGAGGGACAGGGGCCGGTGGTAGGGCAGGTTGACGCCCCAGGTGCTGCCGCCCGCGGCGTTGCGCCAGTAGAGGTAGTAGCCGCGCCTGCCGAAGGCGAAGACCGTCGTCTCCGGATCTTCGGGCACCTCGTACGACGACACGCCCTCCAGGCCGAGCATCCCGGTCCACTTCGGGCCGGGCGCGTCCGGGTCGATGAGGCGGCGAACGGTGGAGTGGACGCCGTCGGCGCCGACCAGGACGTCGAACCGGGCCCGGCTGCCGTCGCCGAAGACCGCCGTGTGGCCCTCGACCCCGGTGAGCCTCTTGCCGTACTCGATCGTGACGCCCTGCTTCACGGCCTCGTCGCGGAGCGCCCGGTAGAGGTCGGCGCGCCGGACCATGTGCAGCGGTCCGGCCTCCAACAGGCCGGGCAGCTTCAGGCGTGTGCGATTGGCGAGCGTCATCACCGAGCGCGTGATGGGCTGCGCGGCCGCCCGCACCTCGCCGGCCACCCCGACGATTTCCAGCGCCGCCATGCCGTTGGGAGCGAGGCCGAGCGATCCGCCGGCGCCGTCGGCGCCGGTCGGGTACGCCTCGTAGACGGTGGCGTCCATGCCCGCCTTGCGCAGCGCCAGCGCGGTGACCGGACCGGCGATGCCGCCGCCGATGATCGCGACGTGTTTCATTTTCTCCTCCTGTCGATTGACGTGCTCGCCGAACCGTCATGGGAGGAGACCCGTTACTCTCGATTCGTCGCATCTTCGGGCCACCACATGCCGGTTCGAAGGTCTTCCTGGTGGCGGTGTTGCAGCACCGCCACCAGAGCTAAATGTCGGTGATCTTCTCTTCCGCGAGCTCCTTCATCTCGGCTGACAGCCCGCCGGCCTCGTGGAAGGCACGCCACTCCGCCAAGCCGGGGAATGTGCCGGAGGTCAGCTCGTCGAGCAGGGCGGCGATCCAGCCCTCTTCCGCCCTGAGTATCGCCAGGTCGTACTCCGCCTCGATGAGGAACAGGCGCGGCACCTGCGGGCTGTCACGGTCGTGGAGCTCCTGCAGTGTGGCGATCTCCTTCCTGATCGCCGCGAGCCGGTCGGCGAGCAGCACGGCCACGTCGTCCGGCGGGAGCACCGCCATGACCGACAGTCCGGCGCGAAACCACGGGAACTCCGTGTGGGGAACGCGGAGCAGTTCCCGGGTCCAGTCGACCAGCTCCTCCCGGCCCGCCTCGGTGATCTGGTAGACGGTCCGCTCCGGGCGGCGCCCCTGGCGGCTGCTCTCCAGTTCCTCGATCAGCCCATGCTTGGCCAGATTTCCGACGACCGTGTAGAGGGTTCCCCACTTGATCCCCATGTCGTGCTCTTTGTTCCAGCCGCGCAGGGCCGCCGCCATCTCGTAGGGATGCATCGGCCGATGCGCGAGCGCGGAGAGCACCGCCAACCCCAGTAGGTTCGCCACCCTGCGCCGCTTCGCCATCGACGATCACCCTTTGTGCTCGGTTACTCGTACACGAATATACGTGGGCGAGTCCGCACCCGCAAGACCGCGGATCCCACCCGCGCCTGGGGGAATCGGCCGTCGGTGCCGCTGGTTGGGACAAGTCGTGAAAGTCGAGATCTTCTCCGATGTCGTGTGTCCCTGGTGCTACATCGGTCACCACCGTCTCCGTCAGGCCGTGCGACTCTATGAGGGGGCCGTCGAGGTCGCCCATCGCCCGTTCCAGCTCGACCCGGACGGGGTCTCCGGCGGTGAGCCGCTGCTGGGAGCGCTGGAGCGCAAGTTCGGCGGCGCCGCCCGGGTGGCGCAGATGACCGGTCACGTCACGGGCGTGGCGGCGCAGGACGGGCTGGAGATCCGCTTCGACCGGGCGATCGCCGCCAACACCTTCGAGGCGCACCGGCTGATCCGGCTGGCCGGCCGCGCGGGGCGCGAGGCGGACATGGCCGACCGGCTCTTCCAGGCGCACTTCACCGACGGCCTCGACGTCGGCGACCCCGCCACGCTGGCCGCCCTGGCCGAAGAGATGGGGGTCGAGGACACGGGTGAGGGAGCGGAGGAGGTGCGCGCCGAGCTGGCCCGCGCCCGCGCGCTCGGCGTCCAGGCCGTACCGCTGTTCCTGTTCGAGGAGAAGTTCGCCGTCTCGGGCGCGCAGCCCGTCGAGACGCTCGTGGCCGCCCTGCGGGAGGTCGAGGAGCGCACGGCCCAGGAGAGGGCCGTACGCGTGCCGGACGGCGAGGACTGCGGCGACGGCACCTGCGCCGTGTAAGCCGCCGGTCCGGGCAGGGTCTGACGACAGGACGGCGATTCTTCGGCAGAGTGCGCCGGTTCTTCCGATCGGCGGCGATCGGTAAACACGGAGCATGTCCAGCGTCCGCATCGGGGTCGACACAGGCGGCACCTTCACCGACGTCGTGCTCGTCGACGAGGAGTCCGGCCAGATCGTCACGACCAAGACTCCCTCGACTCCTGCCAACCCGGCCGACGGGTTCATGGCAGGCGTTCACAAGGTGCTCGAGGCCCACGCGGGGTCCCGCGCCCTCGACGCCGTGTCGGCACTCGTCCACGGCACCACCGTCGCCACCAACCAGTTGCTGGAGGACCGCCCGGACGGCACGTCGCACCTGGGCTTCATCACCACGGAGGGCTTCGAGTTCGTCCTGGAGATCGCCCGGCAGAGCGTGCCGGACGGGTACGGCAACTCCTACTTCTGGGTCAAGCCGCCGCGGATCGTGCCCGTCCACCGGGTGCGGACCGTCGGGGGACGGCTCGACCACCTCGGCCGTGAGGTCCGGCCGTTCGACGAGGAGCGGGCCGCGGACGCCGCGCGGTGGTTCAGGGTGCGGGGCGTCACCGCGATCGGGGTGTGTTTCCTGCACTCCTACGCCAATCCGGAGCACGAACGGCGGATGCGCGAGGTGCTGGAGCGCGAGCACCCCGAGGCGGTCGTGTCGCTGTCGAGCGACGTGCTGCGGGAATACCGGGAGTACGAGCGGTCGGTGACCACGCTGGTGGACGCGGCGGTCAAGCCGATCATGCGGCGGTACATCGACAACCTGTCGGAGCGGCTGGGCCGGCCGTTCTCGGTCATGAAGAGCAACGGCGGGGTGCTGTCGGCGGCCGAGGTGGTGCACCAGCCGATCACGACCGTGCTGTCCGGTCCGGCGGCGGGGGCGCTCGGCGCGGCGCTGATCGCGGGCACCGCCGGGCACCCGAGCGTCATCACCCTCGACGGCGGCGGCACCTCGACCGACGTGGCCGTCGTGGTGGACGGGGAGCCGTCGCTGACGACCGAGGGCAGCATCGGCCGCTACCCGTGCAAGATCCCGATGATCGACATCGTCACGGTCGGGGCGGGCGGCGGGTCGATCGCCTGGACGTCCCCCGAGGGGACGCTGAAGGTCGGCCCGAAGTCGGCGGGCGCGGACCCCGGGCCGATCTGCTACGGCAGGGGCGGCACCGAGGTGACGGTGACCGACGCGCACGTCTTCCTCGGCCGGGTGCCCCCGCATCTGCTCGGCGGCGAGATCCCCCTCGACGTCGCCGCCGCGCGGGCGGGCGTCGAGGCGCTGGCGAACCGTCTGGAGCTGAGCCCGGAACGCTGCGCCACCGGGATCCTGGAGATCAGCGCGTTCAACCAGTCGAACGCGATCAGGCAGATCACGGTCCAGCGCGGCCTCGACGTGCGGGACTTCCCGATGGTCGCCTTCGGCGGCTCGGGGCCGCTGCTGGCCTGCCGTCTCATCGACATCCTCGGGCTGCCGGCCGCGATCGTCCCGCCCGACCCCGGGAACGTGTCCGCGTTCGGCCTGCTCACCGTGGACGTGAAGAACGACTACGTCCGCACGCACGTCGCCCGCGACCCCTCGCCCGAGGTGGTCGCCGGGATCCTCGCCGATCTGGAGGCTCAGGCCGCCGCCGCGCTCGACCGGGAGGGATTCGCCCGGCACGTGTACGCGCGCAGCGCCGACCTGCGCTACTACGGCCAGGCGTACGAGGTGCGGGTGCCCGCCCCCGACGGCCCGGTGGACGCGGAGTGGCTCGCCGTGGTCGCCGAGCGGTTCCACGCCGAGCACGAGAGGCTCTACGGGTACGGCTACCGCGACGACCACCGCCACGCCGTCGAGTGGGTCAACCTCCGGGTGTCGGGCATCGGCCCGATCACCCGGCCGAAGATCGCGCGCAGGCCCCTCCAGGAGGACGAGCCGAGCCCGGTCGCCACCCGCGACGTCTACTACGAGCGGTGGGGCCGGACCGTGATCTACCGCAGGGCCGACCTCGGCGCGGGGGCCGTGGTGCGCGGCCCGGCCGTGATCGAGGAGTACGGCTCGACCCTGCCGGTGCATCCCGGCTTCACGGCGACCATGGACGACTACGGCAACCTCGTGGTGGTGAGCGATGACCGATAGGACCGTCGACCCCGTGCTCGTGGAGATCGTGGAGGGAACGCTCGCCTCCGTGGAGATGGAGGTGGAGACCGCGATCGCCCGCACCGCCCGCTCGCCGATGATCCGCGACGCCCATGACTTCCGTGCGGGCATCCACGACGTGCGGCTGCGCAAGCTGACCGGGCGGTCCTACTCGGCGCTGGTGCAGCCGGTCGTCCGCGACTTCCCGGTGGACGCGATGCGCCCGGGCGACGTGTTCTTCCACAACGACGTCTACCTGTCCGAGGGGGGCATCGGCCACCTGCCCGACCTCTGCGTGACGGTGCCGGTCTTCCACGACGGAGACGTCGTCGCGTTCGTCCAGGCGTTCGGCCACCACGACGACATCGGCGGCGCCGTGCCGGGCTCGATGCCGTCGCACGCGCGCAGCGCGTTCGAAGAGGGCCTGATGGTCCCGCCGATCAAGCTGTGGGACCAGGGCGTGCCCAACCGCGCCGCGCTCACCATCATGACGCGCAACTCCCGGATGCCCGACTCGCTGGCCGGGGACCTCGACGCGGAGTGCTCGGCCTGCCTCATGGGCGCCCGGCGGCTCGGCGAGCTGTTCGACCGGTACGGCCGGGAGGCGGTCGAGGCGTGCTTCGACGCGATCATCGGCAAGACGACCGAGACGTTCCGCCGCGAGCTGCTCGCGAAGATCCCCGAGGGTGTGCACGTCTGGGAGGACTACGCCGAGCACGACGGCGTGGACGAGCCGCGCCTGCACACCCAGCGGATCACGCTCACCGTCGACCACGCGGCGGACACGCCCCTGACCATCGACTTCACCGGGACCTCGCCGCAGGCCAAGGGGCCGATCAACCACGCCGGCGACTACGCCGACGGCGTCTTCCTGAAGAAGTGGCTGGCGCCGATCCTGCGCAACCTCGCCGACACCCCCGAGCGGATGGCCGAGCTCGACGTCAACGAGGGCGTCGTCCCGCTGATCAAGATGGTCTTCCCGGAGAAGGGCACCCTGCTGACGCCGATCTTCCCCGCGCCCACCAACGCCCGTACGTTCGTGATCCTGCGCCTGCTCGGCGTGCTGGCGGGCGTGCTGGCCAAGGCGACCGGCGGCCGCATGCCCGCCGACCAGGAGACCATCCGCTACACCGGCGTGTACGGCGAGTCGGACGACGGGCCCTACCTCATGCGAGAGGTGCTCGGCGGCGGCTCGGGCGGGCGCTGGTACGCCGACGGGGAGGACACCATCCACGTGGTGCCCGACAGCCGCAACATCCCGGTGGAGTTCGCCGAGGCACGCTGGCCGTTCCGGGTCGAGCGGCTGGGCCTGGCCGTGGACAGCGGCGGGCCGGGGGAGTTCCGCGGGGGCCTCGGCTACGACAAGCACATCCGGATGCTGCGGGACGCCTCCTTCATGTCGATCGCCGACCGCTCGATCCTGTCGTGCTGGGGAGTCAACGGCGGCCGGGCGGGCCGTCGCTTCCAGGTCACCGTGGACGGGGTGGAGATGGAGGGCCTGGTCGACGACTTCCCCGTACGCGCCGGGCAGGTCATCCGCATCCGCACGACCGGCGGGGGCGGCTGGGGCTCGCCGTACGACCGGCCGGCCGAGAAGGTGGCCGCCGACGTCCGCGACGGGAAGGTCTCGCCCGAGGGCGCGCGTGAGGACTACGGCGTCGTGCTGTCCGTGTCACACGAGGCCGGGGCGGCCGACGAGGTCGTCGTCGACGTGGAGGCGACCGAGCGCCTGCGGGGGCGCCTGCGGGAGACACGTCCCGCCGCCTTCTTCGACCGCGGCCCGGGATACCCCGCACTCTCCGGCGGCCTCTCGCACGCGGAGGTGGACACCCTCTGACGCGCCGCTCGTCCCGGCTTCACCGTGTCGCGGCCCCGGCGCTCCGCCACCGGTGCGGTGATTGGCGGCGGCGTGCGCGGGTAGCCGTTCAGTAATGGCACAAACGGGATGGTGAGTTACAAATGGCATCTATCGTCCAGCGCATCAGGGAATACCTGCAGACTCCCAAGGGTCGCGAGAACGTCGACAAGGCCAAGACCATGGCGCGCGACCCGGAGAACCGGCAGCGGCTGCGCCGGCTGATGGACCAGTGGCGCGGCCACCGCACGCACCACTGACGCGGCGGATCTACCCGGCGTTCCCGGTTCGGAGGGGCCGTGCCGTACGGGCGGCCGGGAGCGCGGATCGGGCTGTCACTCCGGCGGGGTGATTTGGCAGGCTTGCCAGTGGAGACCGAAGGACGTTCTCCTTAGCGACCCCCGTGGAGGCTGGCCGTGCAGGGACCTCTCAGCGGCATCGTCGTCCTTGATCTGTCCCGGGCCCTCGCCGGGCCGCACTGCGCGCAGATGCTCGGCGACCTGGGCGCCCATGTGATCAAGGTGGAGCACCCGTCGGGAGACGAGTCGCGCGGATGGGGCACCTTCGTCGGCCCGGAGCACGACATATCCACGTACTTCCTCGCGGCCAACCGCAACAAGCGGTCGATCACGGTGGACATGAAGTCCGCGGAGGGCCGCGACCTGATCGAGCGGCTCGTACGGCAGAGCGACGTGCTGGTGGAGAACTTCCGCACCGGCGTGCTCGACCGCCTCGGATTCTCCATCCAGCGCCTGCACGCGCTCAACCCCCGACTGGTGATCCTGTCCATCACCGGGTTCGGCCACGACGGTCCCGAGGGCGGACGGCCGGGATACGACCAGATCGCCCAGGGGGAGGCCGGGCTGATGTCGCTGACCGGGCCCTCGCCCGACGAGCCCTACCGGGTCGGGGCCTCGATCGCCGACCTGCTCGCGGGCATCCACGGCGCGTACGGTGTGGTCGCGGCCCTGTACGAGCGCGAGCGCACGGGTCGCGGGACGGTCGTCAGGACGTCCCTGCTGGCGTCGGTGGTCGGTGTGCACTCCTACCACGGCACCGCCTGGACCGTCGGCGGCACGGTGCCGAAGGCGGGCGGCAACCATCACGCCTCCATCGCCCCGTACGGCGCCTTCCGTTGCGCCGACGGCATGATCCAGATCGCGGTCGCCAACGACGGGCAGTGGCGCAAGGTCGCCCAGCTACTGGACATTGATCCCGAAATGCCGAAATATGCGACAAACAGGCATAGGTTCGCTCATCGGGAAGAGCTGATCGCCGAGATGGAGAAGGCGCTGGCGGCACACGACCGCGAGCACTGGCTGGCGGCGCTGCGGGAGATCGGCGTGCCCGCGGGCGCGATCCGGTCGATCGACGAGGTGTACGCCTGGGAGCAGGTCCGGTCGCAGGGCCTGATCGTCACCGTCGACCATCCCGTGCTCGGCCCTATCGAACTGCCCGGCCCGGCGCTCCGCTTCGACCGCGGCGATCAGCCGGGGACATCGGCGACCGGCGAGGGGCACGCGGCGCCCCCCGCCCTGGGCCAGGACAACGACGCCGTGCTCGACTGGCTGGCCGAACGGGAGCGGCGGTCGCCATGAACGAAGGCGACGCGGCCAGGCCGGACGCGCGGTCGCTGATCGCGCGGATGCTCGACCCGCACTCGTGGAAGTCGTGGGACGAGCCCCCGCGGGACCGGGCCGAGCCAGGGTCGGCGTACGCCGCCGAACTCGCCCGCGTCCGGGCCACAACGGGCTACGACGAGTCGGTCGTCACCGGCGAGGGCACGCTGGACGGACGCCGGGTGGCCGTCGTCGCCTGCGAGTTCTCCTTCCTGGCCGGCTCGATCGGGGTGGCGGCGACCGAGCGGCTCGTCCGGGCCGTCGAGCGGGCCACCGCCGAGCGCCTGCCGCTGCTCGCCGCCCCCGCCAGCGGCGGCACCCGCATGCAGGAGGGCGCGCTGGCCTTCACCCAGATGGTGAAGATCACCGCGGCGGTCGCCACCCACCGCGCCGCCGGACTGCCGTACGTCGTCTACCTGCGCCATCCCACGACGGGCGGGGTGCTTGCTTCGTGGGGCTCGCTCGGGCACGTGACGGCCGCGGAGCCCGGCGCGCTCATCGGCTTCCTCGGGCCACGGGTGTTCGAGTCGCTGCACGGCTACCCGTTCCCCCAGGGAGTCCAGGTCGCGGAGAACCTGTACGCCCACGGGCTGGTCGACGCCGTGGTCTCGGCCGAGGACGCGCGGACGATGGCCATCCGGGCGCTGGATGTGCTCTGCGCCCCGCGCGAGGGGCTGGAGCCGGGCCGGGAACCCGAGGAGGCGGCCGAACCCGTACCGGCGTGGGAGGCCATCACCCGCTCGCGCCGCGACGATCGCCCCGGAGTGCGCGACCTGCTCGAATTCGGCGCACGGGACGTGACTCCGCTGCAGGGCACCGGCACGGGGCAGCGCGATTCCCGCCTGCTGCTGGCGCTGGCCAGATTCGGCGCCGCGCCCGCCGTGGTCCTCGGCCAGGACCGGCGGCGCGAGCGGGCGGGCAGCACGCTCGGCCCGGCCGGGCTGCGGGTCGCCAGGCGTGGCATGCGCCTTGCCGCCGAACTGCGCCTGCCGCTGGTCACGGTCGTCGACACTCGCGGGGCGGAGTTGTCGAAGGCGGCCGAGGAAGGCGGCCTGGCCGCCGAGATCGCCCGCTGCCTGGCCGACCTCGTCATGCTCGACGCGCCGACCGTGTGCGTGCTGCTGGGGGAGGGCGCGGGCGGTGGCGCGCTGGCCCTGCTGCCGGCCGACCGGGTCGTCTGCGCGCAGCACGCCTGGCTGTCGCCGCTCCCACCGGAGGGCGCGTCGGCGTTGCTCTACCGGACCGTCGACTTCGCCCCGGAGATCGCCGCCGCCCAGGGCGTACGCGCCGCCGACCTGCGGCGGAACGGCATCGTGGACAGGATCGTGCCGGAACGGCCGGACGCGGCGTACGAGCCGGAGGAGTTCTGCCGCAGGGTCGGCCGCACGCTCGAACACGAGATCGCGTGCCTGCTGGACCGCCCGGCGGCGGAGCGGACGGCGGCCCGCCTCGCCCGCTACCGGTCGCTCGGCTCGTGACCGTCCGGCCGGTCAGCGGTGAGCGGTACCGGCACGCGCTCCACCCGGATCGCGTGGACCTCGTCGCGGGGCACGACCACCTCGTAGGCGCCGTGGTCCACCAGCCAGTAGCCGAGCGCCTCGGCCTTCAGGCCGTCGTGGCCGGTGTAGGCGATGTGCAGGCCGCCCTCCCCGCCGTCGCCGCCGTCGTCCTCGTCCAGCACGAGGCACGGCTCGCCGCCGAACGCCCCGACCGTACGCAGCAGGGTCAGCCGATCCAGCACGGCCCGGCTCACCCGCAGCCGCCAGTAGCCGCCCGCGGCGGTGAACCCCTCCTGCGGCGTCTCGCTGAACAGCACCACGTCGTCGCCGCCGGGCCCGACCGCGGCGGCGTAGTCCCGCTCGCGGTAGCGGGCGACGAATCCCAGGCCGACCGGCTCGATCTCGCTCATCGCGCCGGCCGCCAGGTCAGGCCGTCGTACCCGGCGAACGGACGCTCCCCGCCCCCGGTGAGATGGACGATCTCCGCGCCCGCGGGGATCGGCATGGGCATCGTGTGGAACTGCGGCACCACCTGCTCGCGCGAGGCGGTGAAGCCGTTCCCCGTGAAGGGCGGTGCATCGCTCCAATCACCGCCCATGTGCGGGCCGTACGGGACGACGTAGGTGTCGATGTCCCGCGCGTCCCAGCGCATGATGTACAGCTCGGGCACGTCCGGCGTCAGCTCCGATCCGTCGAAGCACAGGTCGAGGGCCTCGACGAGCGCGGCGGGAGTGGTGAGACGGTCGCAGTCCTGCACCCGGTAGACGTAACCGGAGATGATCGTGCGACGCCCCGACAGGTACGGCACGAGCAGCCGCGGCGGAACCACCTTCTGCATCCGCGTCCTGCGTCCCGGCTCGCTCATGGGGCCAAGTTTACGATCTGCCGACTCCGAGCCGGCGGTGTTCGAGCGAGGGGAGGGTGGCGCGCGCGGTCTCGGTCCACGCCGTGTCGATCTCCGCGATCAGCACGCCGGGGCCCGTGCCCAGGTCATGCCGGGCGACGCCCATCGGGTCGACGAGCATGCTGCGCCCGACACCGAACCCGTCCGGTATGGCGGGATTAGGTGCTTGACCGACCGCGATGGTCCAGGTGGTGTTCTCGATGGCCCTGGCCCTGACCAGGGTCGTCCAATGGTCCTCCTTCAGCGGGCCCGAGCCCCAGGCGGCGATCACGGCGAAGGTGTCCGCGCCTCGGTCGACAAGCGCGCGGGCCAGTTCGGGGAAGCGGACGTCGTAACAGGTGATCAGGCCGATCCTGAGCCCGGCCAGCTCCACGACCTCCGGCGCGTCCCCCGGCGCGACCAGCTTCGACTCCTTCGCGCCGAAGGAGTCGAACAGGTGAATCTTGCGGTAGGCCGCGGCGAGCGAGCCGTCCTCCCGCAGGGCGACGGCCGTGTTCCAGACCCTGCCGTCCGCGGCGGGCTCGAAGACACCGGCGATGACGGCCGTGCCGTGCTCGCGCGCGGCCTCGGCCAGGCCGGTGACGAACGGACCGTCGAGGGGCTGGGCCGTCTCGAGGATCCCCGGACCGAACCGGGAGAGCGTCGCCTCGGGAAACACGGCGAGATCCGCCCCCCGCGCCCGTGCGAGGGCGTCACGGACTGTCGAGAGGTTGGTCTCCGGGTCGTGGGCGACGGGGATCTGGCACAGCGCTACACGGGTCACGGATCACAGTCTGCCCGGTCGCCGGCATGCCCGACCAGGTGCCCCACCAGGTGCCCCGGGAGGTGCCCCACCACGTGAGCGTGCGCCACACCCACTCCAGCGGGCCGTACCGGTGCCGGGCGAGCCACCACCTGCAGAAGACCGCCTGCGCGGCGACGGTGACGACGGCGAGCACCACGACGGCGGCCCCCGTCCGGTCGGCCTCCAGAAGCGGCATCGCCACCACGATCACCGTCGTGCCCGTCACGTAGTTGGTCAGCGTCATCCGGCCCAGCGCCTCGAACACCGTCGTATGACGGGCCACCAGCAGGAACGCCGTCGCGTACGCCGCCGCGCCGCACAGCGCCGCCGCCTGGTAGACCCCGCCGCCGGGCGGCGCGTGGTTCCACCACCAGGTCAGCCCGGCCGCGAGCAGGGCCGCCGTCGCGCACACGGCGCCGAGTAACGGCCCGCTGCCCAGGCCGTCGGCCCCGGCAAGACGCCCGGTCGCCCTCCTCGCCTCCGCATCCGGGGCGGCCGCCAGGCCGAGCAGGAACAGCGCGGTGATCAGCACGTACGGATGGGGGTCGAGCACGGAGGCGACCAGGACGCCGCAGCCCACCAGCAGCACGGCCGCCCGGGGCAGCAGGCTCGCCGGAAGCAGGACGGCCACCCCCAGCAGCGCGTACGGCAGCAGCACCTCGCCGGGGTCGATCAGGATGTGCGCCGCGCCCAGCGCCGCGAGCACGGCCAGGCGCCGCAGCATGACGAGGCGCGGACGCCGCGTGCGCAGCCGTGCCGAGCGCAGGAACAGCGCGAAGGACAACCCGAACAGGAACGCGAACATCGGGTAGAAGCGGCTCTGGAACAGGTTCACCATCACCCAGTCCAGCGAGGTCGGCCCGTGCCGCACCCTCTGCTGCCAGGCGTTGACCAGCATGATCCCGCACACCGCGAACCCGCGCAGCGCGTCGACCCGCCGGATCCTGCCCCCCGTGACGTTCACCCGCAGTCCCTTCCCGTCAGTCCCTTCGAGAGCCGGGCGGCCAGAGCACCAGCACCCGCATCTCCTGCTCGCGGGCGTGCGCGACGACGTCGGCCGTGCCGCCGAACCCGCGTGCCGGCAACCCGTCCCAGACGGCGAGCAACTCGTCCGCCCGCTCCAGCATGAAGACCGAGGCGGCCATGTACGCCACCGGCTCCGGCCGTTCGAACGGCATCCTGTGCACGTGCCGCGCCAGCGTCAGCAGGTCGTCGTATCCCGCCCGGGCCGCACGCGGCAGGCTCTCCCGATATCCGGCGGCGGGCACGATCACGTCCAGCTCGCCGCCGGCCCGCAGCACCTCCCGGGCGAAGAGCTGGTCCGCCCCCTCGGCCAGGCAGGACAGGCCCACCAGCGGCCGATCCCGGCCGGCGAGGACGGCACGCAGGGCGCGGCGGACCCGGACCGCCGTGTCCCTGGGCAGGCCCCGGTGGCCGGTGAACGCGATCGTGGGCACCCCCCTCACTCGCTCAACCGACCCGCACGATCTGGAAACCGGCGGTGGCCAGGATGCGCGGCAGGTTGCGCACGGTGTCGCGGTCCTTCTCCTTCGCGGCGTCCGAGATGTTGTCCCAGCTGTCCAGGTCGGGGTGTCTCCTGTTCTCGTCGTCGCGGACCGGGCCGCGGGTCCATTCGTCGGCGACCAGGTCCCGCAGCCACCGTTCGTGCTCCATCATCGCAAGTTGCTCGATCTCGTAGTCCTTGAAGGCGAAATGCAGCTCGGGCTCCACACGGGGAGCGAGGGCGCAGCCGATGCTCGTCAGCTTGCGGCCGATGTCCTCGGCCTGCCGCCGGTTCGCCGCCCGCAGATGTGACGGCAGGCTCTCCCACGGCACCAGCGACGGGTTGGTCGCCCGCACGTGGCGGCGCGCGGTGTTCTCCGCGACGTAGCTCTCGTGGATCGCCCGGGCGAGCGTCTCCACCAGGTCCTCCCCGATGAGCCGCGGATCGCCGGCCTCCTCGTTGACCGCGAAGACGCGCAGGGCGCCGGACAGCCCCTCCAGGAGGTGGACGTCCTCGAAGGCCCGGCTGAAGGTGCCGGCCTCCTCGACCCGCACCACGAGCGACCCCGGCCCGCAGTTCCACAGGCGCAGCGAGGTGAGCGCGGTCTTGAGCGCGAGGTCCTGGTCACCATGGCACACGAACACCCGCTGGGGCGGCTCGGACGGCAGCAGCTCTCCCAGCGGCAGGTCGCCGGGCGGCGCGTCGTGCGTGGTCAGCGCGCACACCTCGGTCACGAACTCGAATCTGCGGCACACGGCCTCGACGGTCCGCGCGGCGTCGGCGTCGATGACCGTCACGGGCAGCGGGTACGGCGCGGGGATCAGCCGCCGCCTGCGCGCCATCTCGACCAGCAGGCTGCGGCCGAAGGCGTCGAGCCCGATGACGACGACGGGCTGCTCGTTCACGATCGGGTGCCGGTCCAGGAGCACCCGGGCGGCGAGCTCGTCCAGATTGAAGAAGTCGAGGCGCAGCCGGGGCCTGCCGGGAAGACTCAGCCGGCGGGCCCGCAGGGCGGCGCACAGGTCGGGATCGGAGATCAGCGCGTACGCCGACAGGGGCCGCCTGCCGCCGGCTCTGGCCACGCCGTGCGCCGCCAGGGCGATCGCCGTGTTGACCGAGCTGTCCGGCTCGCAGGCGTACAGGACGGCGGCCCGATGGATACCGGCGGCCCGGAGGGTGCCGGGGCTGCGCGCGTCGCCCCTGATGTAGAGCACCCGGCGATCGCCGGCGGTGGCCACCGGAGCCGAGCCGATCATCACGATCCGCGTGCTCGTCGCGCGCAGCCGTTCCACCAGGGCCAGGGCCGGCGACCCCGTGCCGCACACGACCACGTGCTCCTTCGACCTGCGCGCCCGGAACCGGCGCAGTTCGGCGGCGAAAAGCAGGCGGGCTCCGTCGACGAGGGTGTAGATCGTCACGCCGGGTGCGGCGAAACGGGCGAACTCCAGCATGGCCGGAAGCGGTTTCGGCTCGTCGAGCGGCGCGGAGTCGAATACGAACAGTTGCAGGTCCCAGTAGAGGAGGTCGAGGGGAGCGGACGGCAGATCCAGCGTTTTCGCATATGTGTGCAGGCCTATATATCCGGTCACCAGTGCGGCCACCGCAAGGCCCGCGAATACCGCACGCACCACGTAGCTCGCGGGAAAGGCCATAAATCCTCGTCCTTCGCTGGGTGGCACGTGCCTTTATCGAAAATAACCCGCCAAAAGGGAGCGCTCCAGGGGCCGCCCGGTGACAGGTGCTGCCGTTCCGAGGCCGCCGGGCCCTTTCGCACCACAACGGTTCGGAGGATCGTGGGCCTGAGATCCTTCGACGATCGACACGGAGGGCCCGGCGTTGACGGACGGGGTGTGGTCGGCGGATCGCGAGCGGCGCCTCGCGGTCGCGCAGCGGGGAAAGATCCATGGAGGCAGACCGGTGTTCCTGCTCCACGGGACGCCCGGCAGCCGGATCGGCCCCCTTCCACGTGAAGGTCTGCTCTATCGGCCACCCGTTACCCAAAAGAGAGGGACGAGCGCCGGCGGTTCGCGTAAGCGAGGGCGAGCTGCGTTCATACAATCGCTCGACCGCTTCCTCGCATCACTGTCGTGCCGATCCTGTGAAACTCCGCCCTGCGGTTGCTGAATTCCTTGACGGGTGCCGGAATATTCCATGTCTGAGCGTTCACCCGAAAAGATGCATGTCGGTAGAAGCTTCATGTCGAGTGCGCAGCTCCATCACCAGAACGGGAATCGCAAGAAGTATGCAGATGGGCCATGCCGGCCAAGGCTCGATCGCCACGAATCGGGAAGAGCGTTTGAGGCGACGTTGGTCGTCGTCGGCAGCAGGACGACAGCGATGACCGATGTAGTCAGAACCCAAGAGGTCCGGCGACGTGGCAGGACCGGCTCCTTCGGACGCTCTCTTCGAGGCGGTTCCACCGCCTGCTTGACACACCACTCGCAGGAAGCGTCTGTGACCACGTCGACGGGGATGCGAAAGTCTATAAATCCTGTGGCGCCGGCGGCGGAGCGCGGAGCCGGCCTCCGGCGATAGGGGGCAAGTCAAATAGTCGGATCAAATGAAGATGCGAATGAATTGCTCGTCTCGTCGGCCTCCGGCAGCTCCTTCAACGACATGTTGGCGCAGTTCTTGGCCACCCGCGGCGGGAAGGCGCGGGGGCGGGATTCCGTGTATGGCTAACGCTCTGGTGAGTCACCATGCGGACCGGAAGGCGGTCGCCCTGACGACTGCATTCTGCTGTCAAGGATTGCGGGACTTACATATAGAAGGTTTCAGATAGGCTGACGATGTGAGAGAGCCGCTGGTGCGGCGGATGCGGGAGTTCGGCACGACCGTGTTCGCCACGATGACGAAGCTGGCCGTGGACACGGGCTCGATAAACCTGGGCCAGGGTTTCCCCGACACGGACGGGCCGGAGCGCATGCTGGAGCGTGCGGTCGACGCCGTGCGGAGCGGCCTCAACCAGTATCCGCCGGGACCGGGCCTTCCCGAGCTGAGGCAGGCGGTCGCCGAGCACCGCAAGCAGTGGTACGGCCTCGCCTACGACCCCGACGGGGAGGTCCTCGTCACCGTCGGCGCCACCGAGGCCATCGCCGCGGCGATCCTCGCGCTCTGCGAACCGGGCGACGAGGTGGTCGTCTTCGAGCCCTACTACGACTCGTACGCCGCGGCCGTCGCGCTCGCGGGGGCTGTGCGCAGGGCGGTCACGCTGCGCGTCGACGCGGGGCGGTTCACCTTCGACCCGGCCGAGCTGGAGGCCGCGATCACGCCCCGCACCCGGGTGATCCTGGTCAACTCGCCGCACAACCCGACCGGGACCGTGTTCACCCGCGAGGAGCTTGAGTGCGTCGCCCGGGTCTGTCTGGAGCACGACCTGATCGCGGTGACCGACGAGGTCTACGAGCATCTCGCCTTCGACGGCGTCGAGCACGTGCCGCTCGCCACGCTGCCCGGCATGCGCGAGCGAACGGTCATGATCTCCTCCGCGGGCAAGACCTTCAGCGTCACCGGCTGGAAGACCGGCTGGGTGTGCGCTCCGGCGCCGCTCGCGGGCGCGGTGCAGGCGGTCAAGCAGTTCCTCACCTTCACCGCGAACGCTCCCTGGCAGACCGCGGTCGCGTACGCCCTGCGTGAGGAGATGGAGTGGGTCGCGGCCCAGCGGGCGGCCCTGCAGGCCAAGCGGGACCGCCTCGTGACGGGCCTGGCGGAGGCCGGCTTCGACGTGCTCAGGTCGGCGGGCACCTATTTCGTGCAGACCGACATACGGCCGCTCGGCTTCGACGACGGTCTGGAGCTGGCCCGGCGGCTGCCCGAGCTGGCGGGGGTGGTGGCCATCCCGACCCAGGTCTTCTACGACCACCCCGAACGGGGCCGTCACTACCTGCGGTTCGCCTTCTGCAAGCGGGACGAGGTCATCGAGGAGGCGGTGACCCGTCTGCGCCGCCTCAGCGGCGATCGGGTTTGATCACCCAGCGTCATCGCCCGCCTGCTTCCGGCGGATGGTACCAGCGTGATACCAGACCATAGGATGGAGGCATGGCCATGACGCTTCGCCTGACCGACGAGCAGACCGAGGCCCTCCGGCGGCGCGCCGAGAAGGAAGGCCGGAGCATGCAGCAGATCGTCGTCGCCGCGGTGGAGGAGTACCTCGCCCGGCACACCGCCGACGAGGAGGTGCACCGCCTCGGTGTCGAGGCGGTGCGACGCTGGAAGCCGGTGCTCGACCGCCTCGCCCAGTGACCGGCCACCTCTCGGTCGAGCAGGTTCTGGATCTGGCCGAACTGGCCGTTGAGGGCACACCCCGATTCCGGGATCTCGGCCTGCTCGACTCGGCCGTCCACCGGCCGCAGGCGAGAATGTTCGACCAGGAGGCATACCCCGGCCTTCTGGCGAAGGCAGCCGCGCTGCTGCACTCACTGGCGATCAACCACCCCCTCATCGACGGGAACAAGCGGGTGGCCTGGGTCTCCACCGTGGTCTTCCTCGCCTACAACGGCGTGGAGGTGGACACGGACGACGACTCGGCCTACGACCTGGTGATCGCGGTGGCGTCGGGAAAGCTCACCGAGGTCGACGAGATCGCGGACGTCTTGCGCGGCTTCACCGCCTCATCCTGAGCACCCGGAGCGTGCCGGCGGCGACGAGCGGGGTCGCCAGCCACAGGAAGGGCACCGCGGCGACCGCCCACGCGCTCACCGCGGCGGTCAGCAGCCAGTAGATCCCGATGGCCACGTAGATCCTGGCGTTGCCGCGCAGACGTCGCAGGTCGGCGTCCGGCTGGTGCAGGCGCTGCGCCAGCACCATGGTGAACAGCGCCCCCTGGGCGAGCAGCAGGATGGCTTCGTTGCCGGCGAACAGGCCGGTCGCCAGGGCCCTGCCGTCCGCCTCGGCCGGCAGGTGGCTGGCGTTGGTCTCGCCGAAGAGCGACGTCGTGTACGGCAGGACGGCCACGAAGAACAGCAGCGGGATGTGCAGCAGGAGCATCGACTGGGACACCCGCTCGATCTGGTCGAACAGGGTGTGATGGGCCCGCCAGGCGAACCAGAGCATGAGAAAGGCGATGGCGAAGGCCATGAAGGAGCCGAAATGGTCGCCGAAGAACGCCCCCAGTCGCTGGAAGTCCTCGCCCTCCGGACGGGGGAGTTCCAGGGCGAGCAGCGTGATGGCGATCGCGAAGATCGCGTCGGTGAAGACGCCGACGCGTTCGTGTGTGAGCCCGGGACGCACCTGAGGCGTGGCCATGCGGATCTCCATGAGAGGGGGGCAGTGGGGAGCATTCTGGCAGAAGCCGCCTCGGACGGGAGGCGGCAGGCGACGGGACGGCCATGGGCCCGGACCCGATGGGAACGGTCTTACCGCAGGGCTCCGAGCTGGGTTTGCCGAGCTTGGTGAAATCTGCCCATGGATGCGGCAGGGGTGGGCGAGAGTCGCCAATGAAGGCCCGGATGAGGCTGGATAGTTTCCGGATGTGGGCGGACGCGTACTGATCGCACTGGGCGGCAACGCCATGACGGCTCCCGACGGGAGCGCGTCCCCGGCCGACCAGCAGCGGGCGATCGGCGAGGCGATGGCCCACGTGGCGGCGCTCAGCAGGGCCGGGCACGAGGTGGTGCTCACCCACGGCAACGGCCCCCAGGTCGGCAACCTCCTGCTGAAGAACCAGCTCGCCGCCCACGTCGTGCCGCCCGTGCCGCTCGACTGGTGCGTGGCCCAGACCCAGGGCACGATCGGCACGCTCATCATGAACGCCCTGCAGCGCGAGCTGGGGCACGCCCGGGTGGCGGCGATCGTCACCCGCACGCTCGTGGACCCGGCGGATCCGGCGTTCCAGGACCCCGTCAAGCCGATCGGGCGGTACTTCGGGGAGGACGAGGCGCGCCGCTTCGAGGGGCACGGCCAGGTCTGGCGGCGGTTCGACCGCGGATGGCGGCGGGTGGTCGCCTCGCCGCGGCCCGTGGAGATCCTGGACGCCTCCGCCGCCGTCGCGCTCATCGACGCCGGATTCACCGTCGTCGCGGCCGGAGGCGGGGGAGTGCCGGTCGTACGGCGGGAGGACGGCGCGCTGACCGGGATCGAGGCCGTGATCGACAAGGATCTCGCCGCCGCCGCGCTGGCGGTCGCCGTCGGCGCCACCGACCTCGTGATCGCGACCGACGTGCCGAACGCCGCCGTGGACTTCGGCACGCCACGCGCCCGCCCGATCGAAGAGATCGACGTGGCCGCCCTGCGTGAGTTGCAGGCGGCCGGTCACTTCGCCGGAGGCAGCATGGGACCCAAGGTCGAGGCCGCCGTGTGCTTCGCCGAGGAGACCGGGGGACGGGCCGTGATCACCTCGCTGCACCACATCGGTGCCGCGCTGTCAGGAAATATCGGTACGAGGGTGTACAGAGGGGTGGAGAGATAGTGCCGGATCCGATCGAGGTACGGAAGGTCCCCATCGAGAGCGTCACCGACGCCTCCGGGCTGGCGAAACTGATCGACGACGGCGTGATCGAGGCCGACCGCGTGCTGGCCGTGATCGGCAAGACCGAGGGCAACGGCGGCGTGAACGACTACACGCGGATCCTGGCCGACCGGGCTTTCCGCGAGGTGCTCGTGGCCAAGGGCACCCGCACCGCCGAGGAGGTCGCGCAGGTGCCCCTCGTGTGGTCCGGCGGCACCGACGGCGTGCTCAGCCCACACGCGACGATCTTCGCGACCGTCGATCCGGCCACGGCCGTCCGGACCGACGAGCCGCGGGTGAGCGTCGGCGTGGCGATGAGCGAGGTGATCCTCCCCGAGGACATCGGCAGGCCCGCCATGGTCGAGAAGGTGGCCGCGGGAGTGCGCGAGGCGATGAAGATCGCCGGTATCGACGACCCGGCCGACGTCCACTACGTGCAGACCAAGACGCCGCTGCTCACACTGTCCACGATCACCGAGGCCAAGGAGCGCGGCCAGACCGTCGTCACCGAGGACACGCTGAAGTCGATGGACATCTCCAACTCCACCACGGCGCTCGGCATCGCCGTCGCGCTCGGGGAGATCGAGACGCCCTCGGCCGAGCAGATCCACAAGGACCTGTCGCTCTACTCGTCGGTCGCCTCGTGCTCCAGCGGCGTCGAGCTCGACCGGGCCCAGATCGTCGTGGTGGGCAACGTGCGCGGGATCGGCGGGCGCTACCGCGCCGGCCACTCGGTCATGAAGGACGCCCTGGACACCGACGGGATCTGGGAGGCCATCCGCGGCGCGGGCGTCGACCTGCCGGAGCGGCCGCACCCGGACGACCTCGGCGACCGGCTGGTCAACCTGTTCATCAAGTGCGAGGCCGACCCGTCCGGTCGCGTACGCGGGCGGCGCAACATCATGCTCGACGACTCCGATGTCCACTGGCACCGCCAGATCAAGGCGACCGTCGGCGGGGTGGCGGCCGGCGTGACCGGCGACCCGGCCGTGTTCGTCTCCGTGGCGGCGGTCCACCAGGGTCCGTCCGGCGGAGGCCCGGTGATCGCCATCGCCGACCTCGCGTGATCTTGTAGTTTGTCGCGTCGGTGCCGCCCGGCCTGCGCGTGAAGCCTTGGTGATCATGCAGAAATCCGGGCGTACGCGCCCCCGCCTGCGGCGATGTCCTCCGTGACCTTGCAGTCCGGAGGCGGCCTCCGCTGGCGGTAGGGTCGCAGACATGCCGGTCATTCCGCAGCCCCTGCGCCCCGACGACGACGGCGGCACCGACGCGCCCGTCGCCGCGGCGCTGTCGGCGTTCCAGACCGGTACGGCGACGGCGGCCGACGTCCTGGCGGTGCTCGCCGGGACGAGGCTGCTGGTGCCCGTGGTCGCGCTGCTCACCGAGTCGGAAGTGGGGGAGCACGGCCTGCGCCAGGAGAAGGAGAGCGAGATGGCCCTTCCGAAACTGGTCGGCAAGGACGGTCGCGAGGCCGTGCTCGCCTTCACCGGGACCGAGTCGATGCGCAGGTGGCGTGCGGACGCCCGGCCGGTGCAGGCGACGGCCCCGCAGGTCTGCCAGGCGGCGCGGCACGAGAGCGCCGCGGCCGTGGTGGTGGACGTGGCCGGGCCGGTCCCGTTCGTGATCGAGGGCGGCATGCTGCAGGCCCTCGCCACGGTGGAGGAGGCCAAGAGGGACGTCTCCGCCGTGGACCGCCTCGCGCGCGAGGTGCCGGGCGCCACGGTGGCCCGTCTGGGGGCCGCTGAGGAGAAGCGCCGCGGCCGCTGGTGGAGCCGCCGCCGCGCCTGAGCCGCCTCGGCGGCCTGGTCGTCCACGCGGACGCGGTCGCTGGACAGCAACGCGGTGGTTCGGCAGGAACGCGTGGGTGAACAGGAACGCGGCGGCTGACCGAAACGCGGCCGTCCACAGGGACTCGGTTGTCCACAGGGCAGCCCGCACCCCGGCCCCGGGCGGCGTGCGGGCGTTAGTGTCGGCCGCGTGTCCCTCGTCGTCCTCGCCGCCGCCGTCCTCGGCCTGATCGCCGGAGCGTACGCGCGTGCGGCCGCCGACGGCTTCGGCCCGGAGCCGGACGGCTCACGCGAGAGCCGCCGCGGAGAGATGCGGACCGCCCTCGCGGCGGCGGCCCGCACCGTGCCGCTGCCGCGCCCGCCGTACGCGGTCGAGGGCGCGACCGCGCTGGCCGCGGCGCTGGTGACCTGGCGCGTCCACGACGGCTGGGTGCTCACCGCGTGGCTGTACGCGGTGGCCGCGGGGGCCGTGCTCGCGGAGGTCGACAGGAGGACCTGGCGGCTGCCCGACGCGATCACGCTGCCGTCGTACCCGATCCTGCTGGCCCTGCTCGCGCCGTCGGGCCGCCTGCTGCCCGCGGTGGCGTCGGGCTGCGCGCTCGGCGCCGTCTACGCCGTGCTGTGGTTCGTCCGCCCCACGGGCCTCGGGCTCGGCGACGTGAAGCTGGCGGGGCTGATCGGACTGCTCACCGGCGCGCTCGGCGTGCAGGCCACGGTCGTCGCCGGGATGGCGGGTCAGGTCCTCGGCGCGCTGTACGCCGTGGGGCTGCTCCTGGCCCGCAGGGCCACCCGCACGACCGAGTTCCCGTTCGGCCCGTTCATGCTCGCGGGGGCGCTCGTCGCGGTGGCCCTGGCCGGGGCTCTACCCGGGGCTTCCCCCGGCGGGTAGCACGTGCGGTTTCCGTTCTGGGGGGATCCGCGTACGGTCATGGGGGTGTCAGGGGGACGTCGCAGTCGGGTGCACATGGAAGACTTGTCCCCATGCTGCGCTGGTTGACTGCCGGGGAGTCACACGGCCCCGAGCTTCTCGCGATCCTGGAAGGCCTGCCCGCCGGGGTGGAGGTGACCACCGCCGACCTCGCCGAGGCGCTGCGCCGCCGCCGTCTCGGATACGGCCGCGGAGCGCGGATGAAGTTCGAGCAGGACGAGGTGACGATCTCCGGCGGCGTACGGCACGGCCGCACGCTCGGCTCGCCCGTCGCGATCCGCATCGGCAACACCGAGTGGCCGAAGTGGGAGACCGTGATGGCCGCCGACCCGGTGGACCCGGCGGTGCTGGAGGGCCAGGCGCGCAACGCGCCGCGCTCGCGCCCCCGCCCCGGCCACGCGGACCTCGCCGGCATGCAGAAGTACGGCTTCGACGACGCGCGGCCGGTGCTCGACAGGGCCAGCGCGCGGGAGACCGCCGCCCGGGTGGCGCTCGGGCAGGTCGCCCGCGCCTTCCTCAAGCAGGCCCTCGGCGTCGACATCGTCAGCCACGTGGTCTCCATCGGCGAGGCGAGCGCGCCCCCCGACGTGCTTCCCGGCCCCGGCGACATGGAGGCGGTGGACGCCGACCCGGTGCGCTGCGTCGACCCGGCCGCGAGCGCGGCGATGGTCGCCGAGATCGACAAGGCGCACAAGGACGGCGACACCCTCGGCGGCGTGGTCGAGGTCGTCGTCTACGGCCTGCCGCCGGGCCTCGGCAGCTACACCCACTGGGACCGCCGTCTCGACTCCCGTCTCGCCGGGGCGCTCATGGGCATCCAGGCGATCAAGGGGGTCGGGGTCGGCGACGGCTTCGAGACCGCCCGCCGCCCCGGCTCCCGGGCCCACGACGAGATCGAGAACACCCCCGAGGGCGTGCGCCGGATGACCAACCGGGCCGGCGGCGTCGAGGGCGGCATGACCAACGGCGAGCCGCTGCGGGTCAGCGCCGCGATGAAGCCGATCTCCACCGTGCCCCGCGCGCTCGCCACGGTCGACGTGCTGACCGGCGAGGCGGCCAAGGCGCACCACGAGCGCTCGGACGTCTGCGCGGTCCCGGCCGCCGCGATCGTCGCCGAGGCGATGGTGGCGCTGGTGCTCGCGGACGCGGCCGTCGAGAAGTTCGGCGGCGACTCCGTGGAAGAGGTCGCGCGCAACCTGTCGGGCTACCTGTCGTCCCTGGTCATCAAGTAATAAGGTTTGTGATCATGCAATCGGCGTCCCAAGGCCCCGCCGCGGTCCTCATCGGCCCGCCCGGCTCGGGTAAGTCCACGGTCGGGCGGCTCCTCGCGGACCGCCTCGGCCTGCCGTTCCGCGACACCGACGCCGACGTCGAGGCCGTCGCCGGCAAGAGCGTCAGCGACGTGTTCGTGGAGGACGGCGAGGAGAGGTTCCGCGAGCTGGAGGCGCAGGCCGTGCGCGAGGCGCTGGAGACGCACCCCGGCGTGCTCGCGCTCGGCGGCGGCGCGATCCTGCACGAGCACACCCAGAAGCTGCTGTCCGGCCACCGGGTCGTCTACCTCCAGGTCGGGCTCGACCAGGCGGTCAAGCGGGTCGGCCTCGCCTCGGCCCGCCCGTTGCTGGTGCTGAACCCGCGCAGCCGGCTCAGGCAGTTGATGGAGCAGCGCCGGCCGATCTACGAGGGCCTCGCAGCGATCACCGTCGCCACCGACGGCCGCGAGCCCGAGGACGTCGTGACCGAGATCGAGGCGGCGCTGTGACCGCGACACGCATCACCGTGCGGGGCGAGACCCCGTACGACGTGGTCGTCGGCACCGACGTGCTGACGGAGCTGCCGGGCCTGCTGGACGCGAAGGTGCGCACGGTCGCCGTGATCCACCCCGCCGGGCTGCCTGAGATCGCCAGGCCGGTGCGCGAGACCCTGGAGGGCGCCGGGTTCGAGGTCGTCGCCCTGCCCGTGCCCGACGGCGAGGAGGCCAAGTCCGTCCACGTCGCGGCCGAGCTGTGGTCGGCGTTCGGCCGGTACGGCATCACGCGTTCCGACGCGGTCGTCGGCGTCGGCGGCGGGGCGACCACCGACCTGGCCGGGTTCGCGGCCGCGACGTGGCTGCGGGGCGTCCAGGTCGTGCAGGTGCCGACCACGCTGCTGGCCATGGTGGACGCGGCGGTCGGCGGCAAGACCGGCATCAACACCCCGGAGGGCAAGAACCTGGTCGGGTCCTTCTATCCGCCGAAGGGCGTGCTGTGCGACCTGGCCACCCTGACGAGCGTGCCGCGTGAGGACTACGTCGCCGGCCTCGCCGAGATCATCAAGGGCGGCTTCATCGCCGACCCCACGATCCTCATGCTGATCGAGGACGACCCCGCCGCCGCGCGCGCCCCCGAAGGCGAGCACACCCGCGAGCTGGTCGAGCGCAAGATCCGGGTCAAGGCCGACGTCGTCGGGGCGGACCTGCGCGAAAGCGGCCTGCGGGAGATCCTCAACTACGGCCACACCCTCGCTCACGCGATCGAGCGGGTCGAGGACTACCGCATCAGGCACGGCGAGGCGGTGGCCATCGGGCTGGTCTACGCGGCGGAGCTGTCCCGGCTGGACGGCCGGATCGGCCGCGACGTCGTGGACCGCACGCGCTCGATCCTGGAGTCGGTCGGGCTGCCCACCTCCTACCGCGCCGACGCATGGCCGCGGCTCCGCGAGCACATGCGGGTGGACAAGAAGGCCAGGGGAGCGGTGCTGCGGTTCGTCGTGCTCGACGGCATCGGCAGGCCCGCCCGCCTGGAGAACCCGTCGGAGGAACTGCTCGAAGCCGCGTACCGGGAGGTCGCCCGATGAGGCAGGTGCTCGTGCTGAACGGGCCCAACCTGGGCCGTCTCGGCAGCCGGGAGCCCGACGTCTACGGCGCGCAGACCTTCGACGACCTGGCGGCCCTGTGCCGCGAGAGCGGCCGCGAGCTGGGCCTGTCGGTGGAGGTCAGGCAGACCGACGACGAGGCCGAGCTGGTGAGCTGGATCCACGAGGCGGCCGACAGCAGGACCCCCGTGGTCCTCAACCCCGCCGCCTTCACCCACTATTCGTACGCGTTGCGCGACGCGATCGCGCAGCGTACGGCCCCGCTGGTCGAGGTGCACATCTCCAACCCGAACGCACGGGAGGAGTTCCGCCACACCTCGGTCGTGGCGGCGGTGGCCACCGGGACGATCGCGGGGTTCGGCATGCGATCGTACGAGCTCGCGCTGCGCGCGATCGCGGACATGGGCGAGTGACGAAAGAAGGGACCATGGGCTACCGGTCGTACGTGGCGGTCGGAGACAGCTTCACCGAGGGGCTCAACGACCCCCTCCCGGACGCGCCCTCTCCGGCGCCGGGGGAGGTGGTCCGCTACCGGGGCTGGGCCGACCGGGTCGCCGAGCGGCTCGCCTTACTCGAACCCGACTTCCGCTACGCCAACCTCGCGGTGCGGGGGAAGCTGATCGACCAGATCGTCGCCGACCAGGTGCCCGAGGCCGTCCGGCTGAAGCCCGACCTCATCAGCTTCTGCGCGGGCGGCAACGACCTCATCCGCCCCGGCGCCGATCCCGACCAGATGGCCAAGAAGCTCGCCGCCGCCGTACGCGACCTGCGGGCCACCGGCGCCGACGTCGTGCTGTTCACCGGGACCGACCCACGGGACACCCCGATCATGCGGCAGCTGCGCGGCAAGTTCGCGATCTTCTTCATGCACGTCCGCTCGATCGCCGACCTGTACGGCTGCCACCTGGTGGACATGTGGTCGATGCAGGGACTGCGGGACTGGCGGGCCTGGAGCGGCGACCGGCTGCACATGAACGCCGAGGGCCACCGCCTGGTCGCGGCCCGGGTCCTGCACGTGCTCGGCGTGCCCGGCGAGGACGACTGGCGCAAGACGTGGCCGCCCCGGGAGACGGTGGACCCGAGGGCCAAGCGCCGCGAGGACGTGCAGTGGCTCAGGGAGCACTTCGGGCCGTGGATCGGGCGGCGCCTTCGCGGCACGTCCTCCGGCGACGGTCTCGCCCCCAAGCGGCCCGAGCTCGGCCCGCTGCCCCCTGCTCTCTAACTCTGCTCTCTAACTCTGCTCCCTGAGCCTGCTCCGTGACCTTGCTTCCTAGGCCTGCCCCCTCCGGCTGATCCGGGACACGCGCCGATCCGGCGACTACTCCGGCATGCCGGACTGCGCCGCCGCGCGGCGCAGGCTCCGTGATGTCCAGGGTGGGCAGTCCGGATCGCCTTCGGCCTGAGCGGCGGTGAGCCAGAGGACATCCTCCACCTCCGTCGCCGAGGCGGTCACGGGCTGGGCGTGCGCCGGCATCGTCGCGCGGAAGACCACGTTGACGACCGGGTCGCCGTCGTCGGTCACGAAGAACCCGCTCTCCACGTAGGAGAGCCGGGCTCCCGTGATGTCGACCCCGATCTCCTCGGCGACCTCACGTCGTGCCGTCTCCTCGAGCACGTCGAGTCCCGCGCCGTCGGCCTCGACCTTGCCGCCCACGCCGGCGAGCGTGCCGGGTGCGTGAGCCTCCTGCCTGCCACGCCGGATGAGCAGCCACCGGCCGTCTCGTTCCAGGAAGACCTCGACGTTCACGACGAAGGCCGGTCGGCCGCCCCGGGTGCAGCACACCGACGTGACAGGGGCGTCAGCGCTCATGCCCACGCACTCTACGCGCGGCTGCGGGGCCTCACGCCCTGCCGAGGCCCGGACGATGGCGTCGTCCGGGCTGTGGCACGCGGCGCCGCCGGCAGCCCGGACGGCGCGGACGCCGCCTCAGACCGGCGGAGGTCCTACCACGGTCCGATGCGAGACAGGCGGAGATCGCGCGAAGATCCTTCTTCACGGCCACCGGCGCAGGGGACGCCGATGCCGGATTGAAGCAAGGGGAGTGACGATGGCGTGGAGACGGTGGCGCGTGTGCCGGCGCGGACGGCTGTGGCTGCTCGTCGTGCTCGCGGCCCTGCCGATCGCGACGGCCGCCGTCGTGGCGATTGCCTTTCCTTCGGTCGCCGCCACGATTTGTCCCGGGTGTTACGGGCTGGAGCGGCTGGCTCCGGGCGTCTACGCGGAGTCGGGCCTGCCGCCGGACCGGAGGCGGCAGGTGGTCTCCACCGTGGAGGAGGCGGAGCGGCGCGTCCGCGACTTCTACAGCGGCAGGCAGGGCTCTCCCCGGATCCTCGCGTGCCTCAGCGACCGCTGTTACGGCCGGATCGGCGGCGGAGGGGAACGGGGCGTCGCGGTGCTGAACCGCGCGGTGATGTTGTCGCCCGAGGGCGTGGATCCGGTCATCGCCTCCCACGAGATGTCGCACGTCGAACTGCACGCCCGCCTGGTCACGGATGATGCGGTGCCGCAGTGGTTCGACGAGGGCCTGGCCGTTGTGGTCTCCGGCGACCCGCGCTACCTCGCGGCGGAGACGGCGGCCGACCGCTGCCTGGTGAGCACGGACGCCGTGCTGCCGGTGACGCTGGACGCCTGGCTGCGCGCGGCCGGCACGGACGTGCGCACCTACGCGAAGGCGGCGTGCCGGGTGAGCCGGTGGATCACCGCCAACGGCGGGCCGCATGCGGTGCTCGACCTCGTCCGGCGCCTGAACGCGGGGGAGACGCTCGGCGCGGTCACGAAGATGTGACCAGAGCCGGCGCGGCAGCGTTTTCCCGGATAGGTGAGGCGAGACGCCGAGGCGAACGGGGGCGCGGCAGCGCCCCCGCGCAGGCACAGGCGGGACACCGGGGCGGGCTGCGTGGCCGGAGCTCCGCCAGGCGGCCTGAGCCTCGCCCGGCGGCGCGGGTCAGGCGTCGGCGGTGAGGCGGCGCAGGGCGTCGCGGACCTTCGCGGGGTCGGTGGTACGCCAGAAGGGCGGCAGCGAGTTGAGCAGGAACCCGCTGTAACGGGCGGTGGCGAGCCTCGGATCGAGAACGGCGACGACGCCGCGGTCGTCCATCGACCGCAGCAGCCGGCCCGCGCCCTGCGCCAGCAGCAGCGCGGCGTGGGTGGCCGCCACCGCCATGAAGCCGTTGCCCCCCGTGGCCGCCACGTGCCGCTGCCGGGCCGAGGCGAGCGGGTCGTCGGGACGCGGAAACGGGATCCTGTCGATGATCACCAGGGTCAGCGACGGGCCCGGCACGTCGACGCCCTGCCACAGGGACAGCGTGCCGAACAGGCAGGTGGCGGGGTCGCCCGCGAACTGCTTGACGAGCTGCGAGGTCGAGTCGTCGCCCTGGCAGAGCAGCGGCACGTCGAGCCGCTCGCGCAGCGCCTCCGTGGCGGCCTTCGCGGCCCGCATGGAGGAGAACAGGCCGAGCGTGCGGCCGCCGGCCGCCTCGATCAGCTCGGCGATCTCGTCGACGTACGCCTCGGGCAGGCCGTCGCGGCCGGGCTGGGGGAGATGCGTGGCGACGTAGAGGATGCCCCGGCGCGGGTGATCGAACGGCGAGCCGACGTCGAGGCCGGTCCACTCCCCGGCCCGCAGGCCCCATTGGCGGGACAGGCTGTCGAACGTGCCGCCGAGCGCCAGCGTGGCGCTGGTGAGGACGACGGTGCGGTCGCCGAACAGCTTGTCGCGCAGCATGCCGCCGACCGACAGCGGCGCCACCCGCAGGGTGGGGGGAATGCGCCCGCGCCCCTCCTCCAGCCAGACGACCTCCGCCCGGTGGACCTCCTCGGACCGGACGTCCGTGCCCCCGCCGTTCGCGCCGCCGGAGCTCGCCGAATCCCGGGCGCTCGCCGAATCCGGGGAGCCCGGGGAATCCATGTCCTCGTCGTCTCCGGCCCCGTCACCGCCGGACGCCGGGCCGAAGGCGTCGAGCATCCGCTGGGCGGTGTCGTGCACTTCGTCCAGCGCCGTGAACGCGGCCTTGCGCAGCCCGGCGTTCTCGGGGTCGTCCTTGTCCTTGTTACGCGGCCCGAGGGCGGTGATGCAGGCGAAGGCGGCGTCGCGCACCAGCGCGAGCGTCATCCCGAGCGACTGCGGCAGCGTGTCGACGCGGCCGGGCGGGGCGACGGCCAGCAGGGCGCGCAGGTCCTCACCCGCCTCCTGGAGCCGGTCGGCCACCCCCTGCTCGATGAGCCGCCCGGCCCGGCGGACGGCGAGGCTCACCGTGCTCTCCGACAGCTCTCCGGTGACCACGGAGGTCACCCGGTCGACCAGCTCGTGCGCCTCGTCCACCACGACCACGTCGTGCTCGGGCAGGACCGCGAAGTCCTCCATGGCGTCGATGGCCAGCAGCGCGTGGTTGGTCACCACGACGTCGGCCTCGCCCGCGCGCTCGCGGGCGAGCTCGGCGAAGCAGTCGGCGCCGCTGGGGCACCGCTGGGCCCCCAGGCACTCCCGGGCCGTCACGGAGAACTGCCGCCAGGCCTGGTCGCTCACGCCGGGCACGATCTCGTCGCGGTCGCCGGTCTCGGTCTCGTTGGCCCAGTCCTGGATGCGCTGGACCATCCGGCCGGTGGCGCTGACCTCACGCGGGTCGAAGAGCTGGTCGTCCTCGTCCTCGGGCATCCCGGCGGCCATCTTGTGGCGGCACAGGTAGTTGCGGCGGCCCTTGAGGATCGCGAACTCGGGGCGGTGCGGCAGCAGGCTCTCCAGCGCGTCGGCCAGCCGGGGCAGGTCGCGGTCGACCAGCTGGCGTTGCAGCGCGATCGTGGCGGTGGAGACCACCACGGCGTCGCCGCTTTCGGCCGCGTGCCTGATCGCGGGCACGAGGTAGGCCAGGGACTTGCCGGTGCCGGTGCCGGCCTGCACCGCGAGGTGCTCCTCGCTCTCGATGGCGTCGCCCACCGCCTGCGCCATCTTGACCTGCCCCGGGCGCTCGACTCCGCCCAGTCCGGTCACCGCGGCGGTGAGGAGTTCTTCGACGGGCGGAAGCTCGGAACGGTCCTTGGGCACGGAAGAACGCTACCCGGTGCCACCGACATCCTGTGCGTGTCCGTCCCACCACATCCTGGCGTTCCAGGAACTCCCTCCCGGCGCGCATGGCACACTGAGATGTCAGTGCTCTCAAGGTCAACGGCGATCTACCCAGTGAGGTCGAAAAGGGAAGCAACGGAAGTTTCGTGAGGGTTCCCGAGATCGAGTGGACGGAAAAGGGCAGGTAAAGGCACTATGTCTGCCATGTCGGAAGTTGTCCCACTGCCATCGTTCGGCGAGGTGTTCTTCGACGCTCGTGGCCAGGACCGTGTGCTCCGGGTCACGTGGCACGACGGCACGCTGGTGCTGAGCCTGTGGCGGGGCGAGATGTGCACGGCCAGTTTCCGCATGCCCATGGACGACGTGGGACGGCTGATCGACACCCTCGACGAGGGTTTCGCCGAGGCGGGCGGCGAGGAGCAGGACGCGGGGACGGGACCGTTCCCACGCCAGGGGACGCCGGGCCAGGACGGCTACGCCCCCCAGGAGGCGTCGTACTCCGCGCACCCGCAGGACCAGGGGCAGGACCCCTACGCGACCCAGGTCCACGACCCGTACGCGGCCGAGTCCCCGGACGCGTACGCGACGCGGGGCCAGGACGCCTACGCCGTTCCCGACGGGTACGTGGGGCAGCCCGGCGACGGATACGCGGCGCAGGACCTCTACGGCGCGCCCCAGACCGGGCCGCACAAGCTGCCTCAGGTCCCGTACGGCCAGGCCCGGGACGGGTACGCCGCCGACGAGGGCCACCCCGCCGCGCCCGACGGCTACGGCCAGGCCCCGGACGGGTACGGCAGGGCCCGCGACGGATACGCGCAGGACGAGAACGGCTACGCAGCGCGGGACCGCCGCGCGTCGCGCGACGCCGGGTTCCCCGAGCCGGCCCCGTCCGACTACGAGTACCCCGACTACCCGGGCGCCGACTATCCAGGCCCCGACTATCCAGGCCCCGACTATCCGGGCACAGGGCAGTACGCCCGTCCGCCGGTGCCGCCGCCCGCCCCGGCCCCCGAGGCCTACCCGGCGCCCGCCGCGTTGGGCCCGAACGACGTGCTCGTCGCCCGGGGCACGCCCTCCCAGGACCGCCTCGTGGCGTCCTCGGCCCAGACCGGCCCCCAGCCGGCCTACCGCCCGGCCCCGCAACCCCGCCAGGCCCCGCGCCCCCATGCCCCTCAACCCCAGGCCCCGCAGCCGACGGGACAGCCCGCGGGTCAGCAGCCCGGGGCGGTCGACCCGAGCGACCCCCTCGGCCTCGGCCCGGTCCGGCCCTACGTCAACGAGCAGTACGCGGGCGAGCCGCCGCTCTACACCACGGGCGAGCGCCTGCGGCCGGACCAGTGGCCGGCGGGTCAGGCCCCGGACCAGCACGCCGAACACGAGCGCCGCGGGGGGCGGCGCGGCGGGCAGCCCTCCGGGGACTCCCCGATTCCGTGGTCGGACGAGGATGGAGAGGGCTGGGACACGTCGCGGGGGTGGTGATGAGGGTCACGTTCGGCGGGAGTTCCAGCTGTAAGTAACCTCATCGTCTGATGGAAACAGCAACAGCACTGCAGTTCCTCCTGCTCCCGGCCGGCGCTCTCGGCGTCGCCGCCCTGGCACGGTGGCGTGGCTGGTCGGCTCCACTGCTCCTGGTGGTGGCCGGCCTCGCCGCGTCCTACGTGCCCGGGGTCCCCGACTACAGCCTCGATCCGCACATCGTCCTGGTGGTCTTCCTGCCGCCGATGCTCTACTCGGCGGCACTGGACAGCTCATATCTGCGGCTGCGCGACGCCGCCAGGCCCGTCGGCCTCCTGGCCGTCGGGCTCGTCCTGGCGACGACCGTGGTGGTCGGCTTCGTCGTGCACGCGATCGTCCCCGATCTCCCGCTCGCCGCGGCGTTCGCGCTCGGGGCGATCGTCGCCCCTCCCGACGCCGTGTCGGCGGTCGCGATCGGGCGCAGGCTCGGCCTGCCGCGACGCGCGCTGACAATCCTCGTGGGCGAGAGCCTGTTCAACGACGCCACCGCGCTGACCGCCTACCGGGTCGCGGTCGGCGCGGTGACCGGCGCCGCCGCCGGCCTGCTCGACATCGGCGGGCAGTTCCTCCTGGCCGCCGGGCTCGGCGTGGTGATCGGCCTCGCCATCGCCTACCTCTCCGGGTTCGTGCTGCGGCGGCTCGGCGACGCGCTGATCGCCAACGGGGTCTCGCTGCTCGTGCCGTACGCCGCCTACCTCGCGGCCGAGGCCGTGCACGCCTCCGGCGTGATCGCCGTCGTGATCGTCGGCATCTACCTGGGCCACGAGCTCAGCCGGACGACGTACGGCACACGCCTGTTGTCGGACGCGGTCTGGAAGGTCGCCGACCTGGTGCTCGAGTCGATCGTGTTCGCCCTGATCGGCCTGCAGCTGCGCCCGATCATCGCCGGGCTGGACGGCCAGCGGCCCGGCGAGCTGGCGACGTACGCGCTCGTGCTGTTCCTGCTGGTCGTCCTCGTGCGGTTCGTGTGGGTGCCGGCCAGCGCCTGCCTGCCGCGGATGCTGTCGAAGCGGGTGCGCGCCCGGGAGCCCAAGACGCCGTCGTGGCAGAACATGGTGCTGACGAGCTGGGCGGGCATGCGAGGGGTGGTGTCGCTGGCCGCGGCCTTCGCCCTCCCCGAGCACTTCCCCCAGCGCAACCTGTTGCTGTTCCTGACGTTCGCGGTCGTCGTGGGCACGCTGATCGTCCACGGGCTGTCGTTCCCCTGGCTGATCAGGCGGATGGGCGTCTCCACCGCCCGGGAGCGGTACGGCGACGACCTCGCGGAGGCGGGTGCCCAGCAGGCCGCCGCGGCCGCCGCCCTGGCGCGGCTGGAGGAGCTCACCTCCGACGGCGTGCTGGACGTCCACGAAGAGGTCGTCGACCAGTTGCGCACCCGCTCCGAGCGCCGGGCCATGCACGCCTGGGAGCGGCTCGGCGGCGGCACCGGCCCCGAGGGAGAGGAGACGCCCGCCGCGCTCTACCGGCGGCTGCGCCGCGAGATGCTCGCCGCGGAACGTGAGGTGTTCGTGCGGCTGCGCGACGAGCGGCGCATCGACGACGAGGTCCTCCACCGGGTCATGCAGGAGCTCGACTTCGAGGAGGCGACGCTCGAACGCAGCTGAGCGGGCCCAGGGCGCCGTCTACTGGCTCAGGCGCTGGTCCACGAAGCACCAGCGCCAGTCCTCCCCTCGCTCGAACGAGCGGATCACCGGGTGGCCGGTCTCCTTGTAGTGGGCGGTGGCGTGCTTGCCGGGAGAGGAGTCGCAGCAGCCGATGTGGCCGCACTCCAGGCACTTGCGCAGGTGGACCCATCGCATGCCGTCCTCCAGGCACTCCTGGCAGCCTTCGGGCGTGAGCGGATCCGGGTCGGCCGTAACGAGCAGGTGTTCGCAATTCCCCATGCCGCCGATGCTACGGCGCGCGGTCGGGTACCCGGCGCCCCCTCCCCGGCCGGGGGCCGTGTGCGCCGAACCTCCACAAACTCCCCCTCGGGATCTGCACATCGCTTCCGTAGGTTCGTGGGCCATGACGACGACGGTCGACACGGGCGACTTCACCGCCTGGTTACGCGACTTCCAGGGCGCGGCGCTGCTGCGGCGCACCTGGGGCGACCCCGACTGGAGCGCGGGAGCCCTGCTGGAGCCCGCCCTCGTACGCAGCCTCCAGCGGTTCCAGGTGGGCGAGGACGGCGACGGCGCCCGGCTCATGGACAAGGCCCGCCAGGCGGGCGACCCCGTGTACGCGGAGGCGGTGCGCCTGTTCGTGGCCGAGGAGAGCGAGCACGCCCGGCTGCTTGCCCGGCTCCTGGAGGCGGCGGGTGGGGCGACGATCGCCGGCCACTGGACCGACGCGGTCTTCGTCCGGCTGCGGCGGCTCCTCGGCCTGCGCACGGAGCTGATGGTGCTGATGCTCGCCGAGGTGGTCGCGCTCGGCTACTACCGCGCGGTGCGCGACGGCGTCCGGGACCTGCTCGCCTCGGAGGTCGCGGGCCGGATCCTCGCCGACGAGCTGCGCCACGTGCCCTTCCACCGCGATCGGCTGCGGATGTCCTTCCGGAGATCCTCCCGGCTGTCGCGGGTGATCGCCGCGGCCCTGTGGTGGTCGCTGCTGGCGGGAGTGCTGGCCGTGGTCGCCATCGATCACGGTGAGGCCCTGCGCGGGGCCGGAGTGTCCAGGACCGCCTTCGCCCGCGAGGTCGTGGGGTATTTCCGCGAAATCGCCGCCGAGGTGATGACGTGATGAAGGCGGGGCGATGCCGAGATGATGAGGGAGTGAAGTCGGGATGACGACAGGGTGAAGGCGGGATGACGAGGGGGTGAGCTCGGAGGGGCCCGAAGGGCCGGCTTCGGCTCCGCGGCGGGCGGGCCGCCGTTGGGTAGGGTGATCGGCATGCGACTCCTCCCGTTCGCCGCCGCCTGCGCGGCCGCCGTCCTGCTCGCCTCCGGCTGCGCGAGCGCGGACAAGGCGCAGACGTGCGCCGAGGCGACGCGACTGGTCAGCCAGACCATCAGCGAGATCGGCGCGGTCGTGAACGACCCCGCCGCCATGCGCGAGAAGATCCAGGACGGCGCCGCCGACCTGGAGGACATGGCGAACAAGGCCGCCGACACCACGCTCAGGGATGCCCTCCAGGGGCTCGCCGACAGCCTCCAGAAGCTCGATGTCGACGACGCCAACGCGGCGGTGGACGCGGCGCAGAAGGTCGCCACCGACGGCGCGACCTACCTGCGCGAGGTCAGCAAGGCCTGCCTCTGATCCGGCCGTCGCCGCTCCATCCCGGCGCCCGCCCACGACGGCCGGTGAAAGCGGCCAACCCGGCAAATCTAGGGGAAAAGGGGCAGAAATAGCGTTATCGCATGGAAGAGAACGAACCAGACCCCCGCTTCGTCCTCGCCAACGAGCGCACGTTCCTCACCTGGATCAGCACGTCCCTCGCGCTGAGCGCCGGGGGCATCGCCATCGCGGTCGTCCCCGAGGGCGTCTTCGTGCCGTGGGTGCGCACGCTGCTCGCCGTAGTGCTCGTGCTGCTGTCCGCCGTTGCCGCGGGCTCGTCCTATCCCCGCTGGCGGCGCATCGACCGGGCGCTCCGGCAGGACCGCGCGCTCCCGCCGCCCGCCCTGGCCCCCCTGTTCGGGTACGGCGTGGCCGGGGTGGCCGTCCTGGCCCTGCTCCTCATCCTCGTGGAACGGTGAGCGGCGAGCCGAGGCCGGGGCTGCACAGCGAGCGGACCCGGCTGGCCTGGGTCCGCACGGCCGTGACGATGGCCGGTGCCGGCATCGGAGCGGCCGGGATCTCGGTGCGCCAGGATCTGGTCGCGCTCGCCGTCCCCTTCGCGGCGGCCGCGCTTGCCGGGGCGGTCCTGCTCCTGCGCACCGGGACTCGCCACCGACGCCTGGAACGGGCGCTGCGGCAGCGGCGCCCGCTCGACGACCGGTTGGACACCGGCGTCGCCTGGGCCGGCGCGCTCGCCGTCGCCGCCGCGGCGCTGGTCATGGTGCTCACGCTGGCCCTGTGAACACCGCACGTCCCGCACAGGCAGGTAAGACCGGACGGCTCGGTCCGCCACGAGACAGAGGCGGGCCGAGCCGTCGTCGGTGCGGGATTCTGTGACGGCGATCGCGGAGTGAGAGCTCAGATCGCCGGCACGGCCTCCATGCTGTGCGGGTGCAGGGCGGTCTGCAGCCGGATGCCGCCGAGGGACGTCATCGCCTCCTTGCCCGCGTTCTTCTTCGCCCAGCCCTCCGCCCGCTCGCGCAGAGTCCGGTCGGGAGACAGCAGCGTGTCCGCCATCATGCCGAAAAGGCTCGTGCACGCCTTCGATCCCACGCCGAGATCGCAGCGGGCCTTCACGGACAGGACCTTGTCCGGCTCGTCGTACCAGATGTAGACGGACATGTGGAGCCTGGCGGCGTCTCCCGGCCGGCAGATCATGCCCATCGTGGCGCCGGTCACCGGGTCGGGCGCCGCGGACTTCGCGCATCTCCACGCGTTGGCCGCCTGCAGCCAGTTCACCGCGACCATGTTGACCGTCACCTTGGGCAGGTAACGCTGCTTTCCCGAGGGGAACCTCCCGGGGAAGGACGGCGCGCGGTCGTCGGTCACCGGCTCGGTGGTCGCGAGGCCCACGGCGGCGCCCGCGATCCCGCCCAGCGCCAGCGCCGCGATCAGCGTGCCGGCCGTGACCAGCGCGAACACCGCCGTTCCCCGGCGGCGCGGCGGGTTTAGGCCGGGCGGTCCCGGGGGGCCGTACGCCGGTGGCGGCGTCTGCTGCCCGGCGGCGTACGGCTCGGCCCTCTGGGGCGGGGGCGTCCGCGGCCAGGGCGAGCTCACGGACGGATGACCCGCGTCGAAACCGGGAGGCGGGGGCACGGTGAGGCCGGGCTGCGCGGGAGGGCCGGGAGGCGGGGCCTGCACCGGGTGCCAGGCGGTGCCGTCCCACCAGAACCTGCCGTCGGGGGAGTACGGCCAGCCGGGGGGAGCCGCCATCAATATCTCCTCTTCATCGTGAGCTCGACGGACCGGGTGTTCGCCTTCCGCTCCAGCGCGTACTCCCAGTCGAGAACGAAGGTCACATCCCCGTCGCCCGTGATCTGCTCGGCCAGCCAGCCGCCGAGTTTCTTGACCGTCGAGGGATCGTCGCGGTGCGGCAGCGTCGCGAACCACGACATGTAGTCCAGCCCGGCCGCCGCCGTGGTGCTGTCCGGGTTGACGATCCTGGCCTCGACCTTGCCGATGTACTCGTAGAAGTCCGCGACGTCGGGGACCCGGAAGAGGTCCGCTTCGAACCGCACCTTGCCGATCCTCAGCTGACAGGACCAGAACTGCCGCTTGTCGGCGCAGGCGTGCCCCTGGCCCTGCAGCGCCTCGACCACGGTGCCGATCTTGAGTCCGGGGATGCAGTCGTGGCCGCAGTATTTCGTGTCCTGTTCGCGATAGCCGGACGCGACGGCGTACGCGCCCACGCCGGCGAGCAGGAAGAGGACCAGACCGATCACCCCGACCACGACGCGGCGAGACCCGCGGCCACTCTGCGTCAGCTCCACAGTCACGAAGACGGAGTATGGCAAGGATTCCCCACACAGGGGACAAGGCTCGCGAATCTGGCCGATCGACCGGCGGCGTCCGCGGTCGTGGCGATCGCGCTGTGCCGAACAGGTGCGCCGCGGTCAGTCGTCCCCGGCTGCGATGGTCTCGGCGACCTCCTCCGCTCGTTCCTCCTCCTCGCGGGCGAAGCGCTCGGCGTCGAGCCGGTCGGCGATCTCCTCGTCCTGCCGCATCAGCGCGTCGAGGCTCTGCCCGGCCATGTCGAGCACGCCCATGTCGGCGTACGCCTTCTGGAGGCGGGGGCTCCACAGGCCGATGTCCTTCACGCACGGCACGATCCGGCTGAACAGCAGCGAACGGAACAGCCGCAGGTATTCCGACCGGTCCACGCACTCCATGGCCTCGGCGGACTCCTGCCGCGACAGGCCGATGGTCTCCCAGATCTCCTCGCCGCGCAGCCGGTCGCGCATGAGGTGGCAGCCCTCGATCACGAAGTCCTCGCGCTCGCGCAACTCGGCGTCGGACAGGTTCCGGTAGTAGTCGCGCAGCGCCATCCGGCCGAACGCCACGTGCCTGGCCTCGTCCTGCATCACGTACGCGAGGATCTGCTTGGGCAGCGGCTTGGTGGTGATGTCGCGCATCACGCCGAACGCGGCCAGGGCCAGGCCCTCGATCAGCACCTGCATGCCGAGGTAGGGCATGTCCCACCGCGAGTCGTTCAGCGTGCTGTCCAGCAGCGCCTTGAGGTGCTGGTTGATGGGGTAGGCGAGCCCGATCTTCTCCTGCAGGAACCGCGCGTACGTCTCGGCGTGCCGCGCCTCGTCCATCGTCTGGGTGGCGGCGTAGAACTTGGAGTCGAGGTCGGGCACCGACTCCACGATCCGGGCCGAGCAGATCATCGCGCCCTGCTCGCCGTGGAGGAACTGGGAGAACTGCCAGGCGGCGTTGTGCCTGCGCACCTCGTCGCGCTGCCGGCGGTCCATGCGGTCCCACAGCGGGGAGCCGTAGATGGCGAGCGTGGTGTCGGGGACGCCGAGGACGTCGCAGGGGTCGACATCGAGGTCCCAGTCGATCCGCTTGACGGAGTCCCACTGCTTGTCCTTGCCCTTCTGGTAGAGGGCGAGCATCCGGTCCCTGCCGTCGTCGTACTCCCAGGTGAACCGGGCCGCTCCGGTCATCTCCACGTCCCACGTGGACAGCTCGGCGGGGATGGTGTAGAGCTCGTGGGTCGACACGGGGGACCTCCCTTGACGTACACCGTACGTATCCCTGCGAGCGTGTCACGTACGCTGTACGTGCGTCAATGGACGGAGAACGCGCGGCGGCGAGAGGATTCGGTCATGCTCAACCGGAACCGCATCGTGACCGCCGCCGTGGAGCTCATCGAGAGAGAGGGCGCCGACGCCGTCTCGATGCGCAGGATCGCCGCCGAACTGGGCGTCGGCGTCATGTCGCTGTACAACCACGTGCCCAGCAAGGCCGCGCTGCTCGACGCCGTCGCCGAGGACGTGCTGTCGCGGATCGGCTTCGCCGACGACCCGTCCGCCCACTGGACCGAGCGGGTCCGCATCCAGGCGCGGGCCTTCCGGCGCATCGCCCACCACTATCCCCGTTGCACGATGGTCGTGGTGAGCAGGCAGCTGAGCTCGACGGCGGGCCTTCTCCCGGTGGAGCGCGCCCTGGCGACCCTGCGCGAGGCGGGCTTCGACGGCCAGGAGGCCGTCCGGATGCTGCGGATGTTCATCGCGTACGTCGTCGGCTCGCTGCTGCGCGAGGTGGGGGTGACCCCCACGTTCGCCCCCGTACGGGCCGACGCGGTCGTCGCCGAGGCGGATCCGGCGCTGTTTCCCGTGTTGAGCGAGCTGCGGCCGCATCTGGACTCCTGCGACCACGACGAGGAGTTCGAGTTCGGCCTGGAACTGCTGGTCCAGGCGATGGCCGTACGGGCCGCGGCGCGGGCGGAGGCCCAGGCCGGCCGCGAGGAGGGCGGGCGCGGCGGCGAGCGGGCCGGTCGTGGAGGCGCCCGGCAGTAGGCCGCCGGGCGCCTCCGCCCGGGTCAGTACCAGTTGTGGGACCGGAAGTGGCCCCAGGCGCCGCACGGCGAGCCGTATCGGCCCTTGATGTACCGCAGCCCCCACCTGATCTGGGTCTGCGGGTTGAACCGCCAGTCGTTGCCGGCGTAGCCCATCTTGTGACCGGGCAGCGCCTGCGGGATGCCGTAGGCGCCCGAGCCCGGGTTGTAGGCCCGATGATCCCAGTTGCTCTCCCTGGTCCAGAGGCTGTCCAGGCACTGGAACTGCTCACCCGACCAGGTCTGGCGGGTGACGAGCCGGAAGGCGTACGCCTTGCTGCGGAGCTTCGCCGGTGCCCGGCGGGACCGGGGCGGCTGTGCCGCCGCCCGCGTCGTCCACACTCCGACGTGGGTGACGGGCCGCATGCTCTCTGCGGTCCGCTCCGTCTCCCCGGTGCCTCCCTGGGCGGCCCAATCGCCGGCCCAGGCCGCTCCGCTTCCGCCACCGGCCACGGTGGCCGCGATGACGGCGGCGACTGTGTTGCGTAGAACGCTGTTGCTGTCCAAATCGGTCCTTGTCGTCGGGTCGCGTGCGGAAGGCGGGCGCGCATGGCGCCCGCCGCGCGGCCGCGCGCCCATGGCGTGGGCGCCGCCGTCCGCTCGGCCCGCACCGGATCACCACAAGCTTCCGGCGGGCACCGCGACGGGTCCTCACGCGGATTGAAATACGGCCGCCCGCCTCCCGGACGGCATCTGCGGCACGCCGATGACGGATCTTTGCCGATCCGCCCCCCAACGCCGACGCTTCCCGGGGGCGCGGCTTACCGTGCGCGGCACGGCGCGCCCTGCGGCCAGACCGGACGCGACGCTCGTTTAGGGTGCGGACATGAGCGTTCTCAAGATTCCGGTGACCACGATCGACGGCGAGAGCACGACCCTCGGCGACCTGCTCGGCGGCGGGGCCGCCCTGGTGGTCAACGTGGCGTCCAGGTGTGGGCTGACCCCGCAGTACGAGGGCCTGGTCGCCCTCCAGCGGGCGTACGCCGGCAGGGGGTTCACCGTCGTCGGCGTGCCCTGCAACCAGTTCATGGGCCAGGAGCCCGGCTCGGCGGAGGAGATCAAGGAGTTCTGCTCCACGACCTACGGCGTGGACTTCCCCCTGCTGGAGAAGACCGAGGTCAACGGCCCGGAGCGGCATCCTCTCTACGGCGAGCTGACCGAGACCCCCGACGCGGAGGGCGAGGCGGGCGACATCCAGTGGAACTTCGAGAAGTTCCTCGTCGCCGCCGACGGCCAGGTGGTCGCCCGGTTCCGCCCCCGTGTCGTCCCCGAGGCCCCGGAGATCGCCGAGGCGATCGAGAAGGTCATCTCCTAGGCGCCGAGACCCTGGGCCCGCAGCTCGCCCGCACGACGAGCTGGGTGGGCAGCGTGACGGCCGGAGGACGCCTGCCCTGCCGCAGCACCAGCTCGGCGGCGCGATAGCCGATGTCCTGGGCCGGTTGGGCGATCACCGTCAGCGGCGGGGAGCACAGCTCGGCCCAGGGCACGTCGTCGAACATGATGAGCGACACGTCCCTGGGGATGCGCACGTCCAGCTCGCGGGCGGCCAGCACGGCCGCCTCACCGAGCACGTTGCCGCCTGCGATGACCGCGGTGACGTCGGCGCGGTGCTGCAGCAGGCCCGCGGCGGCCGCGTAGGCGGAGTCGCGGCTCGACCGGGCGTGCACGACCAGATCCCGGTCGGCGGGCAGGCCCAGCGAGGCGATCGCGGAGTTGAACGCGGCGACCCGCTGCGACTGCCCGTGCCTGCCGAGGTAGGCGATCTTCCGGTGGCCCAGCCCGGCCAGGTACTCCACGGCCGTCAGCACCCCGGCCCGGTCGTCGGGCACCACGCTGGGCACGTCCGCGCGCACCCGCCGGTCGGCGAACACGACGTTCAGCCCCGAGCGCAGCGCGGGCGCCCACATCTCGCCGTCCCCGGACGGCACCGCGATGAGCCGGTCCATGCTCTCCTCGATGAGCGCGCCGATCAGCTCGGCCTCCCGCTCGGGGTCGTCGCCGGTGACCCCCACCGTGACGGGCTCGCCGTACGAGCGGGCGCAGGACAGCACGCCGTCGGTCAGCCGCGCGTAGAAGCTGTCGGTGATGTCGGGGACCAGCAGTCCGATGCCGCCCGTCCGCCGGCGCCTCAGGTTGCGTCCCAGTGCGCTCGGCCGGTAGTCGAGCCGTGCCGCCGCGGCGAGCACCTTCTCGCGGGTCTCCGCGCTCGCCGAGCCGCCGGACAGGACCCGGGACACCGTGGCCACCCCGACCCCGGCCGCCTCCGCCACTTCCTTGATGGTTATCCGCCGCTGCGCTGGACCGCTCATGGAAACGATTCCATCAGAGTTCCATGGGTCGTGCCACCGAAATCTTGACAATAGGCGCTATTTCAGGGGAGAGTCATGAAAACGTATCCACATCATCTTGGCTCGGGAACGCGAAGGACTGGGGATGGCTTCAATCGTTCTGAACAACGTCGACAAGATCTACGCGGGCGGGGTGAAGGCCGTGAACGGCCTCAACCTGGAGATCAAGGACGGCGAGTTCATGGTGCTGGTCGGCCCGTCGGGCTGTGGCAAGTCCACCGCCCTGCGGATGATCGCCGGCCTGGAGGACATCAGCGGCGGCGAGATCGTCATCGGTGACCGTGTCGTGAACCACCTTCCCCCGAAGGACCGCGACATCGCCATGGTCTTCCAGAACTACGCGCTGTACCCGCACATGACGGTCGAGGAGAACCTCGCCTTCGGCCTCAAGCTGCGCAAGATGTCGAAGCCGGAGATCCAGAAGCGGGTCAACGACGCCGCCCGCATGCTCGGCCTGGAGCAGTACCTCAAGCGCAAGCCGGCCGCCCTGTCCGGTGGTCAGCGCCAGCGTGTCGCCATGGGCCGCGCCATCGTCCGCGAGCCCCAGGCCTTCCTCATGGACGAGCCGCTGTCCAACCTGGACGCCAAGCTCCGCGTCTCCATGCGCGCCTCGCTGAACCAGCTCCACGAGCGCCTGGGCGTCACCACGGTGTACGTCACCCACGACCAGGTCGAGGCCATGACCCTCGGCGACCGCGTCTGCGTCCTGCGCGACGGCGTGCTCCAGCAGGTGGACACCCCGCAGAACCTGTTCGACGACCCGGTCAACCTGTTCGTCGCCGGCTTCATGGGCTCCCCGGCCATGAACTTCACCTACGCCGAGCTGGTCCGCGACAACGGCGGCGCGGCCGTGGCCTTCGCCGGCTACCGCCTCCCCGTCCCCGACTCGACCTTCGCCGAGAAGCCGGGCCTCGACCGCTACATCGGCCGCAAGATCATCCTCGGCATCCGGCCCTCCGACTTCGAGGACGCCGGTTCGGCCAGCGGCAACAGCGCCGGCTGGGTGCGCGTCCCGGTCCGCGCCAACGTCACCGAGGAGCTGGGCTCGGAGATCAACGTCCTGTTCACGATCGACGCCCCGCCGGTCGAGCACAAGGACACCGTGGCCGCCGCCCACGACGGCGACGACGAGGAGACGACGCTGCCGCTGACCGGCGACAAGTCGCTGTGGACCGCGCGCGTCAACGCCCGCAGCCACGTCCGTCCCGGTCAGGAGATCGAGCTGGTCGTCGACACGCACAACCTGCACTTCTTCGACGTCGACTCGGGCCTGTCCATCGGCCACGAGGCCAACATCGGCCGCTGAGTCCGGTCACCCCCGCCGCACGAAGGGCGGCGGGGGGTTTCCGGCGGAGCGCGGGCGCGGCACGCGCCCGCGCGGCCGGTCGTCGCCGGCCGGCATCCGCGACGACGTCCGCCTCGGGCGCGCGGAGAAGTCGTCGTGCCGGGGGCGCGCAGAAGAAGAATCGTGCCGGGGGTGCGCGGAGAAATAACTGTGCCGGAGGCGCGCGAAGACGCCGCGCCGGACAGGCGCGCAGCAGAGCAGCGCGGCGGCGGTCGCGGCGGTGACCGTGGCCGCGGCGCCCGCGGGCACCCAGCCGAGCGCGACCGCGAGCCCGGCCGTCCCGGAGCCGGCCGAGACGCCGCACAGCGCGGGCGCCGCCTTTCGCGCAGGTCCGGCCGATCGGCTCGCCCGCCGGGGCCGGCGGACGGCGTACGCCCCGGCCCCCACGATGGCGGCCAGCGCCGGGAGCAGCAGCCCTGCAGAGACCACGGCCGTGCCGCGCCCGGCCGTCAGTCCTGCGGCCGTGCAGGTCAGGACGGACCCGGCGAACAGCGAACCGGCCGGTCCGAGCCGGACCCTGCCCCGCGCCCTGCCGTACGGGAGGGCGCCGAGGCACGCCCCGGCCAGGGCGGCCGCGAGCACCGCGAGGGACGTGTCGCCCAGCACGAGCGCAGTCCCGGCGAGGAACGCGCCGGTGACGGCGGCGACCGCGGCCAGCGCGCCGCCGAGCCGGTCGAGCAGCCCGTACGCGTTGGTCATCGCGACGATCCACATCACGCTGACCGGGCCGTCCAGCCAGTCGCCCGTCAGCGTCACCTGGACGCCGCACAGCACGACCCCGCCCGCCGCCACCGTCTCCACCATGAGCCGCGTGACGAGCGACAGCGCGCCCACGTCGTCGATGAGCGCGAGCAGCGCCACCGCCGCGGCGGCCAGCAGGATCGCGCTCACCCACCGGTCCGGCGCGCCGCAAAGCGCCACCACGGCGCCCGCCGTGGCCACCGCCAGCGTCACGCCGGTCAGGTAGGGAACCGTGCGCCGCACCGGGCGCAGGCCGGCGGCGGCGAGCAGGCAGGCGACCGCTCCCGCGAGCGCGGGCGCCAGAGCCGGAAGCTGCGTCATCGGCTGCCCACCTCCGACCGCGTCGCGCCGCGCAGCGCCCGGTAGAGGGCCTCGGTGTCGGCCACCAGCCGGTCCACGCAGAACGCCCGCCCGGTCCACGTCCGGGCCGACTCGCCCATCCGCCGCGCCAGGCCCGGATCCACCAGCAGCCGTACGACGTGGTCGGCCATCTCGTCCGGGTCGGGCTCGGTCAGGAATCCCGTGCGGCGGTCCATGACCACCTCGGGAACGCTGCCGACGCGTGTGGCCACCACCGGCAGGCCCGCCATGCCGGCCTCGACGAGCGCCAGCGGCGTGCCCTCGCTGTCGGAGGTGAGCAGCACCACGTCGGCCGCGGCGTACACGGTCTCGACGTCGCGCCGCCAGCCGAGCAGCCGGAAGGACTCCCACATCGGCATGACGGCCCGCTCCACCTCCTCCTTCAGCTCGCCGCTGCCGCAGACGAGGAACCGGGCGCCGGGCAGCCGGGCCAGGACCGCACTGGCGACCTCCGCGAGCCGGTCGGGCCGTTTGGCCTTCTTCAGCCTGCCGACGTACGCCACGACCGGCGCGTCCAGCGGGACGCCCAGCGCGGCGCGGGCCCGGGCACGCTCGGGCAGCGGGGCGAGCCGGACGCCGGGCGGGATGACGACGTACTGCTCGGGCCGGCCGATCCCGGTCGCGAGGAGGTCGTCGCGCACCCGGGCGCCGACCGTGACGAGGCGGTCGGTCATCCTGGCCAGCCGGCGCTCGGTGCGGACGTAGACGGTCCGCCGCAGGCGGGAGAGCTGCCCGTCGAGGAGGTGGCCGTGGTAGCTGTGCACCAGGGCCGCCCCGACCCCCGACAGCCGCATCGCGAGGCGGCCGAGCGCGCCCGCCTTGGTGGTCCTGGTGTGCACGATGTGTGGCCTGAACTCGCGCATCGCGTTCGTCAGCCGGAACAGGGCCCGGTAGTCGTCGGCCGGTTTGATCGCGCGGCCGAGGCCCGGCACCCGGTGGACCGGGATCGTCGCGTCGCGAAGCTGCAGGTGGTCGCCTTCGCCGCCGTCGACGTACCCGGTGTAGAGGCGGTGGTCGAACTCTACCGGGCTGAGCCGCTCGCACAACCCGGTGACCTGGGTGGCGGGACCGCTCACGTTCATCCGGGCGATTATCTCCATGACACGAATCCGGTCGTCCGGTTTCATGCTGGCTCCTCCCTGATCATGTCGGAGAAGCTAGTCCGCGGTCCCACCGCCGACGGGGTGCCCGGACGCCGCCGGAAGAGACTTTTCCCTATCCGTACCCAAGCCTTACAGCCGTCCCGTCCGCCAATCCCGGGGGCGGCGGCGGGGTCGCTCCTACAGTCGTAGCGTGGCGGAGAAGCTGGTGGTCGTGGGCCAGGGCCCGGCCGGGCTGCCCCTGGCGATGCGCGCCGTGGAGGCGGGGTTCCGCGTCGTCGGCCTCGACGAGGACGGGTGGCGGGTCAAGCGGCTCAACGCGGGGGAGCCGTGCGCCGAGGGAGTCGGCGCGGGCGTCGGCGCGGGTGCGCTGGCCGCCGCGCACGCCTCCGGCCGGTACGCGGCCAGCGCCGACGCGGCCGACGCCTCCGGGTTCGACGTCTGCGTGCTCACCCCGCCCGTGCGGATGCGGAACGGCGCGCCCGACCTCGGCCCGCTCGGCTCGGCCGCCCGCCGGATCGCCCCGTTCCTGCGGCCGGGGGCGACCGTGGTGCTGGAGGGCACCGCCTATCCCGGCACCACCGAGGAGTTCGTACGGCCGCTGCTCGAACAGGGGTCGGGGCTGCGCGCGGGGGACGACTTCCACCTCGGCCACAGCCCGCACCGGGCCGAGCCTGGCAACCCGCGCTGGCGGCTCGGCAACACGCCCAAGGTCGTCTCGGGCGTCGACGCGGCCTCGCTGCGGGCGGTGACCGACTTCTACGGCAGGCTGGTGCGGGAGACCGTCCCGGTCTCCTCGCCCCGGGTGTCGGAGCTGTGCGCGCTCATGGAAAGCGCCCGCGCGCAGGTCGGCGCAGCGCTGGCGAACGAGCTGTCGATTTTCGCCGCGCACCTCGGCGTCGACGTGTGGGAGGCGGTCGAGGCCGCCGCCACCACGCCCTTCGGACATGCCGCCGCGGCACCCTGCCCCGGGATCGAGGACCCCTGCCTGCCGCTCGACGTGACGTACCTGCCGTGGGGGATCCGGCGCGGCGTCGGGCGGGGCTTCCGGCTGGTCGAGGCGGCCAACGACGTCAACGCGCACATGCCCGCCCACGTGGTCGACCGGCTCTGCCTCGCGCTGAACCGGAGGTGCCGCTCGATCAGGGGCAGCAGGATCCTGCTGCTGGGGCTGTCGCCGGTCGAGGTCGCCAAGACGCTGTGCCGGCTCGGGGCCCGGGTGCGGGCCGCGGATCCCCGTGCCGAGGACTGCGCGGACGATTTCGTCGTCCCCGCCGGGGTCGAGGTGGTCGAGCCGGACGCCGCGGAGCTGGCCAGGGCGGACGCGGTCGTCGTGCTCGGGGGGCAGGACTGCTACGACTACGACCTGGTCCAGCGGGCCAGCCGGTTCGTGTTCGACACCCGGGGCCGCTGCCGCGGCCCGAACGTCGAGCGGCTGTGACTCAGCGGTAGCGCAGCCTCGCCAGGCGGCCGACCAGGTTGAGCGGCAGGAGCCTGGCGAGCGCCGCGACCGCCTTGTAGCGGGCCGACGGTACGCTCACCCAGGCCCCGCGGGCGAGGTCGCGCATCGCGTCGGCGGCGACGCGGTCGGCCGACAGCCACGCGAAGGGCGGCAGCCCGGACATGTCGAGCTTGGCCCGGTCGTGGAACTCGGTGCGCACGAACCCCGGGCACAGCGCCATCACCCGCACGCCGTGCTTGTTGACCATGTTGGCCGCCGAGGCGCTGTAGCTCACCACCCATGACTTCGTGGCGCTGTAGGTGCCGCCGGGGAGGAACGCCGCGACCGAGGCCACGTTGATCACCCCGCCCCGCCCCTTGGAGATCATGTACGGCAGGGCCGCCCGGGTCAGCCGCAGCACCGCCTCACAGTGCAGCCGCAGCATCCGGACCTCTTCCTCCACGGGGGTGTCCAGGAAGCCGCCGTGGTGCCCGAACCCGGCGTTGTTGACCAGGAGGTCGATGCCGGAGCGCAGCCGCTCCTCGGCCGCCGCCGTCCCCTCCTCGGTGGTCAGGTCGGCGCACAGCGGCTCGACCGGCACGCCGTACCGCTTGTGCAGGGCCTCGGCGGAGGCGGCGAGCCGCTCCTCGTCGCGGGCCACCAGGACCAGGGAGAATCCGTCGGCGGCCAGGCGGCGCGCGAAGGCGGCGCCGATCCCTGCAGTCGCGCCGGTGATGAGTGCGGTGGGCATGACGGCAGCGTACCCACCGCGGGAGGCCCCTCGTCCGGCCTCTCCTCCGGCCCCTCGTCCGGCCCCGGAACGGCGGTCACATCTCGATGGTGCGGCGGATGAGCTCCTCCACCTTCGCGCTGAGCCGGGCGGCGCGGGGCCACCCGGCGTACAGGGTGAGGAACACGACCGTCTCGCGCAGTTCGGCCGGGCTCAGCTCCCCCGAGCGCAGGGCGGTCTCGAGGTGCAGCTCGAGCATGTCGTCCATGTCCTGGCCGACGAGCAGGCCGAGCAGCAGCAACCGCCGTTCCCTGACCGTGAGGACCTGCCGGGACCACACCTCGGAGAACATGCGCTCCGCCGTCACTCCGAAGAAGCCGTCCGGCCCCTCGCCGGTGCCGTCCTCTTCGTAGACCTGCTTCATGTGCGCCAGCCCTCCCCACGGTGATTCCTGACGTCATGCATCCAGATGTCGTGTTCGAGGCAGTCAGGTGTTACATCGATCTGCTCATCCGGCCCCGGCCGATCTCACGGCGCGGGTCTTCCGTGCGTCATGTCCGGTGTGGAACGGGTGGGTCGTCGGGCCGGCCGGGGTCGTGGCTGTTCGATGTGCCGGAGCCCGCTTTCGCCGCTCGTCCTTTGGGTATCGGGATCAGAGGTGAGTCCGCGGCCGTCCATGACGTGCGTTCCGGGGGGGGGCGTACTCGACGGGCCCAGGAAGTCGAGGAGGAGGCGCCCCGGGGCCGGGCGATGCCGGTGATGTGAGCGGCCTTCTGGTAACAGGAGGAGCCAAGATCCGAGAAAGATTCGGTCTAGTTTTCCGGCGCATCGCAGACTTACCGTTGAGAAGGACAGTTGGAAAACGGGCACTACTACCTCGTAGACCCGCAAAGCGGAGGTTGGGCCCTGGTGGAAAGACCGCGGGTAAGTACCGGGGTGGTGCGAACGGTCGTGGGGGCGGCGGTGGCCGCCTCTGTGCTGTCCGGCTGTGCCGGCCCCGATTACACCTACGTACGCGACGATACGGGCGGCACCTACTTCAAGGTCCCCGCGTCGTGGCGGCAAATCGACCAGAAGACGCTCGACGAGGAACTCTTCGGCGACACGGACTCCGCCACCGCGCAGGTGGTGAAACAGCTGGTGTGGACGGCGGCGTTCGACGCCTACGAGGAACCGTCCCTCCTGCATCTTGTCCGGGGCTCCGCGGGCACCGACGACAGACCTTTCGTGTTCGCGAAGGTGCAGAAGCTCAGCGAGGACGAGCAGAACGCGGCGTCGCTCAATCTGCTGCGTGTCTCCCCTCCGATGCCGGTGCCGCTGACGGAGGAGCAGCAGAAGGAGTTCGAGGCGAGCGGCCTGACGGGGTTCGAGCTGCTGGCCGATGAGGTGCTGCCTATCGCGGACGGCGTCCGCGGCATCCATACCGTCTACAACTACCGGGTGGGAAACGCGGTGCAGACGTTCGACAGGACCGCCTACCTGTCGGCCGACGGGACGACGGCATCCACCCTTCTCATCCGCTGCTCGCCCGCGTGCTACCGCCAGCGGGCCGCGGAGATCGGCACCGTCGTCAAGTCCTTCAAGGTCAAGCACCTCATCAACCCGTGAAGGAGCCCCTCATATGAGCACGGCCCTCCCACCGAAGCACCACGAGGGGCTTCGCGAGCCGGGGTCGGGTCCGGTGGACCGCGACCCTCTCACCAGGAAACGTCTGCCGCTGTGGGACCGGACGAAGTTCCTGATCCTGCTCGCCGTCGCGTTCGGCGTGCTGTTCTGGAACGAGATCGCGACGTACGAGGGCATCATCTCCCCGTATGACGCCGCCGTGATGACCGTCCGGAACGCGTCGTGGGTTCTGTGGCTGGCGGGCGTCGAGGTGCTCCGGCAGATCCACTTCCTCATCAGCGAGCGCTCGGCCGGCTACCACCGGTTCTGGACGCAGAAGATCTTCGGTGGCTGGAACCGCTGGTCCCACCGCAGGTTCACCGACTGGAACCGCTACCGCATCTCCCGTGCGATCAAGTGGGTCGTCTGGATCGCGGTCATCGCGCTGGTGCTGGGCAAGGTGCAGCAGGTCTCGCCGCTCGAGGCGCTGTACAGCGTGCCGGCCACCGTGTGGGGCTTCCTTCCCATGGTCCTGCAGCTCATGCTGATCATGGTGGTGGCCGTGGGGCAGTTCGTCGCCATCTTCTGGTTCCTGTCGCGGGGCGGCGTCGACGTCTACTACCCCGACGACATCAAGACGCGCTTCTCCGACGTCTGGGGCCAGGACCACGTGGTCGAGCGGGTCAAGGAGAACATCGTCTTCCTGGAGAAGCCGGACGAGATCGAGGCCAGGGGCGGTTACGTGCCCAGCGGCATCCTGCTGTGGGGCCCGCCCGGCACCGGCAAGACGCTGATGGCCGAGGCGGTCGCCGGCTCGACCGGCAAGCCGTACGTGTTCGTCGACCCGGGCGCGTTCATCAACATGTTCTTCGGCGTCGGCGTCCTCAAGGTCAAGTCGCTGTTCCGCAAGCTGCGCAAGCTGGCCCTGCGGTACGGCGGCGTCATCGTGTTCTTCGACGAGGCCGACTCGCTCGGCAACCGCGGCGCGCTGGCGCAGGGCGGACCCGGCGGCTGGGGCAGGTCGGTCCCGGCGCCGTTCGAGGACTCCGGCTGCAACGGCTTCGCCTACCTCGACCCGCACACCCGCACCGTGCTCGGCCGTCACGCCGCGGGCCCGGCCGCCGAGGCCGCACCGCCGCGGATGCCGCGCACCGGCGCCTTCGTCAACCGTGTGGTGTACGGCGCGGGCATGGGTGGCGGCGGTGGCGGCATGGGCACGCTGGAGGCGCTGCTCACCGAGATCTCCGGTCTGAAGAAGCCGCGCGGCTTCGTCAACCGCTACGTGCGCAGGCTGCTCGGCATGCGGCCCAAGCCGCCGCCGAAGTACCGCATCCTCATCATGATGGCCACCAACCTGCCCGAGGCCCTGGACGAGGCGCTGCTGCGGCCCGGCCGCATCGACCGCATCTACAAGGTCGGCTATCCCTCGAAGGCGGGCCGGATCCGCACCTACAAGGGCTACTTCGACAAGGTCAGCCACCAGCTCACCGACGAGCAGGTCGACAAACTCGCCACGATCACGCCGTACGCCACCGGTGCGACGATCAAGGACCTGGTCAACGAGTCGCTGATCACCGCGATCCGCGACGGCCGGGAGACCATCACCTGGTCGGACGTCATGCGGGCCAAGCGGCTCAAGCAGCTCGGGCCGCCCGAGGACGTCGAGTACATCGAGCGTGAGCGGCACGCGGTCGCGGTGCACGAGGCCTGCCACGCGGTCGCCGCCTACCGCACCCGCCACCACCTGGAAATCGACCTGGCGACGATCGAGAAGGGCGCCGACTACCTCGGCATGGTGGCCAGCATCAAGCCGGAGGACCAGTTCACCCGGTGGAAGTCGGAGTACGAGGCCGACATCATGGTGTCGCTCGCCTCGCTGGCGGGGGAGCGGATGTTCTTCGGCGAGGACAACTCCTCCGGTGTCTCCGGCGACCTGCAGAGCGCGACCGCGATCACCGGGCTGATGGAGGCCCACTGGGGCATGGGCATCGGGGTGGCCTCGCTGCCGGCGCTGCAGGAGCTCGGCCTGCGCGAGGGCAAGGCGGCCCAGCCGCAGCCGGGGGGCGGCGGCATCGGCTTCACCGGCACTCCGGCGGGCCGGCGCGACGAGATGGTGCCCGACATGCTCCCCGAGCGGATCGAGTTCAACCTCAGCAGGCTGCTGGAGAAGACGGCCGAGCTGCTGCGCGAGAACCGCCGCGAGGTGCTGTCGGTCGCGCACGCGCTGGAGCAGCACAAGACGCTGAACGGCGACGACGTGGTCGCGGTCATCGAGTGCAGGATGGGCCCGCTGATCGACGGCACTGCCTACACCTCTGATGAGTTCTACGAGGAGATCGAGACCTACCACACCGCCGCGGTGGCGGCCCACAAGGCGCACAGCGAGGTCCCGGTCGAGCTCCCGCTGCCCCGGACCCGGGTGATCGAGGCGTCGGTCGTGCCTGCGTCCTCGGGCGGCGCCGCGCCGGTGCTGGTCGCCCCGCCGCCGAACGGCCTGGCCGGCGGCAACGGGCACATCCCCGCGGTGCAATCGGTCGCGCCCGCCCAGCCGGACTTCGTGCCGTGGACCGGCTCGCCGCCACCGGTCGCCCCGGCTCCGCCGCTCGGACTGTCGGCGGCGAAGCCTGCCCGCACGTCGTACGGCGCGCTGTGGGCGGTCGTCGGCGTCGTCGTGGCGGTGGTGCTGCTCACGCTCCTGGGGGTGCTGCTCTTCGCCTCGCCGCGGGGCGCGGCCGGCGCCGCGGGCGCCGCTGTCGGGGGCGTGCCCGCGGGCACGGCCGTCCTGCTGGCCGTCGCGCTGGTCGCGGTGATCGGCGGCATCGCGGTCGCGGTCCTGCTGGTCCGCTCCCACCAGGCGGGGCGGCGGCGGGCCGAGGAGGCCAGAGACCAGGCGGCCGAACGAGCGCAGTTGCTCGCGGCGGCCATGGACCCCGAGGTCGCGATGCGGCTGCTGGGATACGACGGCAGGCGAGGACCGGAGGCCTGAGGCGTCTTCGCCATCCGGCCCTTCGATCCGATCCCCGGCGGGCGGCGTCCGCCGGGGATCGGCGTTTTCCCGGGCGATAAGACTCATTAGAAACTTAATTAAGTTACTGATACAGTTCGGCCGTGCCTGAGATCAGCGAGCTGAGCATCGCCGCCCTGACCCGCGTGCTCGAAGACTTCACCCGGATGCACATCCGGCTGCCTGCGGGGCGGCGGCTGAGCTTCACGACCCTGTCCGTGCTCCACACACTGGCGGGCGACGGCCCCAAGCGGCTCACTGAACTCGCGGGCAGCGAACAGGTCACGCAGTCGGCGATCACCCAGATGGTGACCAAGCTGGAGCGCGAGGGCCTGGTCGAGCGTCACCCGGATCCGTCGGATGGCCGGGCGGTCCTCGTCCAGGTCACGGCCGCGGGCGCCGCGATCGTGGACGGACGGCGCGCCGAGCGCGTGGCCCGGCTCACCGACCTCGCCGACCGGCTCACGGAGCCGGAGCGGGCGGCCATCGCGCTGGCGCTGCCCGCGCTGGCCCGCATGGTCGAACTGCACTCCGCCGCGATCGGGGACCCGCCGATCGAACGGGGAGACGGCGAGGGCGACTCCGGCATGGACACACCGCGCGACAGTGCGAGGAGATGAACGATGCGCCCCACCATCACCCCGTCCGCCACACCCCGGCCGTTCCCGCTGGAGCCCGCGCCGATTCACGTGCCCGACGAGGTGCTCACCGACCTGCGGCGGCGCCTGGAACTGACCCGCCTGCCCGACGACGCGGGCAACGACGACTGGCGCTACGGTGTGAACGCCGCCTACCTGCGGGAGCTCGTCGACTACTGGCGCGACGGGTACGACTGGCGGGCGGCCGAGGCCGCCATCAACGCCTACGAGCACTACCGCATCGAGATCGAGGGCGTGCCGGTCCACTTCATGCGCAGGCCCGGCGTGGGTCCCGACCCCACGCCGCTCATTCTCACCCACGGCTGGCCCTGGACGTTCTGGCACTGGTCCAAGGTCGTCGATCCGCTGGCCGACCCCGGCGCGTACGGTGGCGACCCGGCCGAGGCGTTCGAGGTGATCGTGCCCTCGTTCCCCGGCTTCGGGTTCTCCACCCCGCTACCGGACCATCCCGACATGAACTATTGGAAGGTCGCCGACCTCTGGCACACCCTGATGACCGAAACGCTCGGCTACGAGAGGTACGGCGCGGCGGGCTGCGACGCCGGCGCCCTGGTGACCGGGCAGCTCGGCCACAAGTACGCCGGCGAGCTGCACGCCATCCATATCGGGTCGGGCCAGAAGCTCACGTTGTTCAACGGCGACCGCGGCTGGGACCTCAGTGGCGGCAAGCCCATCCCGGAGGGCCTGCCCGCTGACGTCCACGCCCAGGTCGTCGCGATGGACAGGCGGTTCGCCGTCCACCTCGCCGCGCATGTGCTCGCCCCGAGCACGCTCGCCCACGGGCTGTCGGACTCACCCGCCGGGATGCTCGCCTGGGTGCTGGAGCGCTGGGTCAACTGGAGCGACAACGGCGGCGACGTCGAGACCGTCTTCACCAAGGACGACCTGCTCACGCACGCCATGATCTTCTGGGCGACCAACTCGATCGGCACCTCGATGCGGACCTACGCCAACAACAACCGCTACCCCTGGACGCCGTCCCACGACCGGCAGCCGGTCGTCGAGGCCCCCACCGGCCTCACCTTCGTCGGCTACGAGAACCCGCCCGGCGTGAGCACGGACGATCGGGTGCGGCACTTCCTCGATAGCGACCGCGCCGGCTGGTACAACCTCGTCAACCTCAACGCCCACGACCGCGGCGGTCACTTCATCCCCTGGGAGATCCCCGGCGAGTGGGTGGACGACCTGCGGCGCACCTTCCGCGGCCGGCGCTGACCAGTCCGTACGGTCGTGGCTGGGACCTGGGCGAACGGACTGTCCGGCAATACTTCTGGGTCGCGCACGACTTTGTCCTACCACAAACGAAAGTCGTAGAAACTTTGATTTAACTTCTTCCAACTCATGACCAAAGAGGGTAACTTGGCGCCCACTTGAGGCCGTGAAAACCGTTTCGGCGGTGCTCGGCCCTGTCTTCCGTCATGGAGGCCGGCCCACCGCCCCCCAGTGGGCCGACCTCCATGACGCATGAGTTGGAGGACTGTCGGCATGTCTCGTAAGCGACTGCTCGCTCTGGCGGCGCTGTCCGCGATCATTGCGTCGGCCTTCGCCGGCACCAGCGCCCTCGCGGCTCCCGCGGACCCCGAGTTCCGTGTGCTCGTCTTCGGCAAGACCACCGCCTTCCGGCACGACTCGATCCCCGCAGGTGAGGCGGCGATCCAGAAGCTCGGCCAGGAGAACGGCTTCGCGGTGGACGTGACGGAGGATGCGGCCCAGTTCACCGACGAGAACCTCGCCAAGTATCAGACCGTCGTCTTCATCTCCACGACCGGCGACCCGCTCGGTCAGCCCGAGCAGAAGGCGGCGTTCGAGCGCTACATCCAGCACGGCGGAGGCTTCGCCGGCGTTCACGCCGCCGGAGACTCGGGCTACAACTGGGCCTGGTACGGGGGCCTCGTCGGCGCCTACTTCCGCAACCACCCGGCGCAGCAGGACGCCACGGTGAAGATGGTGGGCCAGGGTGCGGCCTCCAACCGCGGGCTGCCGAACCGCTGGACCCGCTGGGACGAGTGGTACAACTACCGCACCAACCCGCGTGACGCCGGGGTGCGCGTGCTCGCCGAGCTCGACGAGAGCTCCTACAACCCCGGCTCCGGCGCCATGGGCGACCACCCCATCGCCTGGTGCCACAACTACGACGGCGGGCGTTCCTGGTACACGGGCATGGGCCACACCAAGGAGGCCTACAGCGACCCGCTGTTCCTCAAGCACCTGCTGGGCGGAATCCGGATGACGGCCGGTGTGACGAACTTCCCCTGCGACCCCGACGGCGACTGACCGCCCGCGAGGAACGCCCCACCGCGTGACGGGCGCCGGGATGCCGATCATCTGAGGCGCCCGAGCGAGGCGGATGACGGACGCGCCGTCCGGTGCCTGCACCGGACGGCGCGCCCACGCGTTCAGGACCGCGGGGCCGCCGGGCGGCGAGCGGTCCTCCGGGTCAGAGCCGGAATCCCAGGTCGGGCGTGATCTCCGCCACGTCCATCTGGGCCTTCTGCAGGCGGCCCGAGTAGTCCCAGTTCATCGCCTGCCAGCGGGTGAACTGGTCGAGCACCCACATGCCGCTCTGCCTGCTGCCGTTGCCCGACTTGCCGTTCCCGCCGAACGGCAGGTGGGCCTCCGCGCCGGAGGTGGAGTTGTTGACGCTGACCATGCCGGCCGACACACCTTCGCGGAACCGGAACACGGCCTTCGGGTCGGAGGTGTAGATGGACGACGACAGGCCGTATCCGGGCCGGTTGGCCAGGTCGATCGCCTCGTCGAGGGTGGAGAACGTCGTCACGCCCACGATCGGGCCGAACGTCTCCTCCAGGAACAGCCGGTCGCCGGGACGGACGCCGTCCACCACCACGGGGTGGTAGTACAGGCCCTCGCCGTCCATCCGGCCGACCGGGCCCGGCAGCACGGTGTGGTGCGGCTGGATCCAGCCCAGGTACTCCTCGTAGCGCTCGGCGAACTTGTGGTCGAGCAGCGGGCCGTACAGGACGTCGCCGTTCGGGTCGCCGATCTTCGCGTCGCGCACGGCGACGGTGAACCGGCGCAGGAACTCGTCGTGGACGTCCTCGTGGACGATGACCGTGCCGAGTGAGGTGCACCGCTGACCGGCGGTGCCGAAGCCGGAGAACAGGGCGCCCTCGGCGGCGAGGTCGAGATCGGCGTCCGGCATGACGACCATCGGGTTCTTGCCGCCGAGCTCCAGGCAGGGCGACTGCAGGTGCCGCCCGCACAACTCGCCGACGGCCCGGCCGACCGCGCTCGACCCGGTGAAGCCGACCTTCTGCACGGTGCCCTCGCCGAGCGCGCGGTCGAGGCCCTCGTATGTCTGGCCGCCGTCGGCGAAGACGATGTTGAGCACGCCGTCGGGCAGCCCGGCCGCCGCGAACAGCCGGTAGAGCGCGTGCGCGGAGGCCGCGGCGTATTCGGCGGGCTTCCACACCACCGCGTTGCCGCACAGCAGCGCGGGGACCAGATACCACGAGGGGACCGCCACCGGGAAGTTGCCCGCCGTCACGACCGCCGCCACCCCGACCGGGACACGGAAGGTGAACAGGCTCTTGTCGGGCATCTCCGAGGGCACGGTCTGCCCGTAGAGGCGGCGGCCCTCGCCGAGGAAGAAGTCGCAGGTGTCCACGATCTCACGGACCTCGCCCAGCGCCTCGGCGTACGGCTTGCCGATCTCCTCGGTCACCAGCCGGGCCAGCGCCTCGGTGTTGGCCTCGACCAGGCGGCCGATCGAGGCGATCACCCGGCCGCGCACCGGGGCGGGGACGCGCGCCCACTCCCGCTGGGCCGCCGCCGCGGCGCGGCAGGCGCCGGCGAAGTCGTCCGCGCCGGCGAGCTGGACGGTCGCGACCGTCTCCGAGGGCCGCGCCGGGTTGACGGACTCGTACGGTGTGCCCGAAGAGAGCTCCTCACCCGCGACGACGGAAACGATCTGCAGAGCCACCGCTGACCTCCGGAATTGTTGCTGGCATCGGGCCTCGATTACACAGTATTTCCGTCCGGGGCGCCCGGTGACAGCCCCTCCTGGAGGGCGACCGCGGCGGCCTGGGTGCGGCTGGTCACGCCGAGCTTGGCCAGGATGTTCGAGACGTGCACGCTCACCGTCTTCTGCGAGATGAACAGCCGCTCGCCGATCTCCCGGTTGGCCAGACCGGTCGCGACGTGGGCCAGCACCTCCCGCTCGCGTGCGGTGAGCGCGGCCAGCCGTCCCGGCTCCCGTGCCGCCCCCGGCGGCTCACCGGTGGCGATCTCCCGCGCGTCGTGGGCGGCGAGGGAGGCCGCGGAGGTGCCGGCGGGGGCGGCCGCCGTCGGGTCGGGGAATCCGGCCCGTGCCCCGACCACCCTGAGCGTCTCGAGGAAGGGCCGGGCTCCCAGGGCGGCGGCGACGTGCACCGCGCGCTCCCACTCGGCCCGGGCCGCCGCGCGGTCGCCCGCCCGCAGCAGGCTCTCGGCCAGGCGCCACCGCGACCGGGCCTCCTCGTAGACGAAGCCGAAGCCGAAGGCCTCGGTGGCGCGCCGCCAGACCTCCGGCTCCGCCGTGCCGTTGGCGCGGTGCCACTCGGCCTCCGCCCGGGCCAGCCAGGCGATTCCTTCCGGCCCCAGCCGGCCGCGCGGGCCGTTCGGCCCGTTCTCCGCCGCCCAACGCGCCCGTCGCAGCAGGTCGTCGCAGGGCTCGCCGGGCCGGCCGAGGTCGGCCAGCGCCCACAGACCGGTGGCCGCGATGCGGATCACACTGGGATCGAACGGTTCGAGCACCGCGACGATCGCGTCGACGTGGTCGAGCGCGGTGTTCGGGTCGCCGCGCCACAGCGCCTGTTCGGCCGCCATGCCGCGGGCCATGTAGCCGATCAGGGCATCGGACCAGAAGCGGGACAGCCATCGCAGTCTCTCGTCGGCGCCGGGACGCCCCCGGCCCACCTCGACGAAGAGGGCGAACGACGACAGCTGGGCCTCGGCCCTGGTGCCGACCCGGACGCCGAACCCTCCGGCCAGCCGTTCCGCCGCGTCCCAGTCGCCGTCCGCGTAGTGCACCAGGTAGTTCAGGAAACGGAGGTCCGTGCCGAACGTGCTCCAGGTGAGCCCGGTCTCGCCGGCCAGCCGTACGCCGTCCTCGGTGATGCGGGCGGCCACCGCGAGGGCGCCGTTCTCGTAATGGATGCGGGCGAGGTTGAAGCGCGCCCGCAGGTCGATGGACAGATCGCCCGAGGGGCGGCGGGTGGCGCGCGTGAGCAGGTCGACGGCGTGCTCGACGCTGCTCCCGAACTCCTCCTCGATCAGGGCGAGCGAGACGAGGGCGCTGGCCTCCGCGTCGCGGGCGCCGGTCGCCTCCGCGACCTCCAGCGCCTTGGACGCCGTCGCCGCCGCCTCCTCGTCGTGGTACTGCCGGAAGAGCGCACGGGCGTGGGTGGCCAGGGCCCTGGCCAGCAGCGGGCTGTGGGGCGCGACGTCCACCGCCTCCCGGGCGGCCGCGACCCCCTCGGCCTCGTCGCCGCCCGCGTCCGCCAGATAGTAGGACAGGCGTTCGCCTGTCTCCGCGATCAGAACCGGGTCGTCGGTCTCGTGGCGCAGCCGCCGCACCTGTTCCGCCGCCCGGTGATAGTCGCCGGCCGCGGCCGCCGCAGCGGCCCCGGCCAGCGCGATCCTCGCCCTGCTCTCCCCGGCCAGCCGTTCGGCCTCCGGCACCTGGTCCCAGACCTCCAGCGCACGCCCGAAGTGCCGGTGCGCCTCCGCCGGCGCGCCGAGCCCGGCGGCCATCCGCCCGGCCTCCACCGACGCACGCAGGGCGCCCGGCAGGTCGTGCCCGGCGAGATGGTGATGGGCCAGCTCGGCGGGGGCGCCGCCGCGTCCGGCGAGCAGTGCGGCGAACGCGGTGTGCAGGCGGGTCCGCTCGCCGGGCAGAAGGTCGTCGTAGACGGCCTCCTGGAGGAGCGCGTGCCGGAACGTGTAGCCGTCGCTGCCCGCCGTGAGCAGTCGCTGCGAGACGATCTCGCGCAGCGCGTCCTCCAGCGGCAGGTCGCCGAGCCCGGTCGCGTCGCGCAGCAGGTCGTGATCGACCCGGCGGCCGGCCACCGCGGCGACCCGCAGCACCTGGCGGGCGGTGTCCGACAGGGTTTCCACCCGGGCGAGCAGCAGGTCGGCCAGCGTTCCCGGCAGCCGCGCCCGTTCCGCGCCGGCCGCCAGGAGCTCCTCGGCGAAGAACGGATTGCCACCGGCGCGCTCGATCACGGTCGTCAGGCCGCGTTCCGCCGCAGGTCCCGCCGGGCCCTCGCCGTACCGGCCGAGGACGGCGAGGTACTCCGCCATCTCGTCGTCGCCTAGCGGCGGCAGTTCGACGGAGGTGACCAGCGGCAGCCGCCGCAGCTCGGCCAGCACCGGGCGCAGCGGGTGGCGGCGGTGGAGGTCGTCCGTGCGGTAGGTGCCGACGAGGCACACCCGCTCGCGCTGCAGCATGCGGGTGAGGAAGACCAGCAGGTCGCGCGTCGAGCGGTCGGCCCAGTGCAGGTCCTCGAACACGAACAGGACCGGCTGCCGCCCGGCCACCTCCGACAGCATGTCGAGCACCGACCCGAACAGGCGCTGCTGGGCGAGCCCTCCGGTCGTCGCCTCCGCCGGGCCCGCCTCGTCGCCGGGCAGCAGTCGCCGCAGGGCGGGACGGGCCGTGACTGCCGGGCCGACCGGCCCGGCGGCATCGGCGGCGGCGCCGCGCAGGGCGTCCGCGAGCGGCAGATAGGGCAGGGCGTCGCCGAGCTCGGCGCACTGACCGGTGAGCGTCACGAAGCCCCGCCGCTGCGCGAGGTCGCACAGCTCGGTGACGATCCGCGTCTTGCCGATCCCCGCGTCGCCGCCCACGAGGGCGACCCCCGCGAGCCCGGCCGCGGCGGAGTCGAGCACGCCCAGGAGCCGGTCGAGCTCAGCGGAACGCCCGATCAGCACCCTTTGCGGCGTACGCGCAACCACGCAGGTGAGTATGACACGCGGCCCCGACAGAACCGCTCCCGCGACTTCCGGCCGCCTCGGCGCCGCATACCGCCGCTCGGGTTTCGTAGCGTAATTCGCAAAGCCGCTGAACTTTTCAGCGTCCGCCGATCCGGCGATGGACGGTTCGAGCGCACCGCCATACCTATCCACCAGGCTAAACGCTTTCCCTCCTGCAATGCCGGATGAACTGTGCTTTTCGGGACCATTTCGGGTGGCGTTGACGACGCCGCCAGGTCGCCCGATACTTTCGCTATTACGCCGATAGTTTCGGCGTCGTGTCGACGGGGAGGTGGCCCCTCGGCTGCCTCGGTCCACGGTGCTTGTCCCCCGTCACCCTTCTCGAGGAGGAAGCGCGCATGATCGATGCCCCCGCTCATTGGTTAGGCCGCAGACGCGGCCGCGTCAGGGTGTTCATCGCCCGGGTCTGCGCCGTGGCGCTGGCCGCGGCCGTGGCGCTGCTGCCCGGCGTCGCCCACGCCGCCGTCACCACGAACCAGACCGGCACCAACAACGGATACTTCTTCTCGTTCTGGACCGACAGCCAGGGCACGGTCTCCATGGACTTGGGGTCCGGCGGAAACTACAGCACCTCCTGGCGCAACACCGGCAACTTCGTCGCCGGCAAGGGCTGGAACCCCGGCGGGCGCCGGACGGTGACCTACTCGGGCAGCTTCAACCCCTCGGG
>NZ_FTNI01000049.1 GCF_900156315.1 Microbispora rosea
CCGGACGCCTTCATCGCAGCGGTCGCGGCCAACCTCGGGCTGCCGATCCCACAGGTCCAGGACGCTCTGCAACCAATGGTCTCCGAGCCCGCACCGGCAGGTGACGACCAAGGCAAGCTGAACAGCATGGACAAGAAGGCCCTGGACGGCCCGCAGGACTCGCCGTTCACCACCGACGCCGCGGCGGCGTCCCTGGCCGCGGCGCTAGGCGTCGATCAAGCCAAGGCCAAGGCCGCTCTGGCCACTGTGGTGGCGTGGGGCAGAGTCGATCCGACGTCCAAGGCCTTCGGTGACATCGCCGCCTCGCTCGGGGTCACCTCCGACCAGCTCAACACCGCGTTGAGCGATTTGAAGCGGTCACTGAACGAGGGCTGACGACCACCGCGTCTCAGACAGCTTCAGGATCGACGGTGAGGATGGGCGAATGCGGATACTTGTGGTCGACGACGACCCGGCTGTGCGGCGGTCCTTGGAGCATGCGTTGCGCCGGGACGGCTACGACGTTTCGTCCGCCGCCGATGGGGCGTCCGCCCTCGCCGAGCACGGCGTGTTCCGCCCGGACGCGGTGGTTCTCGACGTCCTCATGCCCGAACCGAACGGGCTGGAGGTGTGCCGGACGCTACGTGAGGGCGGGCACGACACGCCGATCCTGATGCTCACGGCCCGGGACCTGGTCATCGACCGGGTCGCCGGGCTCGACGCGGGGGCCGACGATTACCTGGCCAAGCCCTTCGCCTTGGAAGAGCTGCGGGCCCGGCTCAGAGCCCTGCTCCGGCGCAGCGGCGCCAGGGCCGAGGTGCTGCGCTTCGCCGACGTCGACCTGGACGTGAGCGGCTGCAGGGCCGAGCGCGCCGGCCGGCGCCTGGATCTGACCAAAACGGAGTTGTCCCTGCTGGAGCTGTTCCTGCGCAACCCCGGCCGGGTGCTGAGCCGGACCCAGATCTTCGAGTCCGTCTGGGGCTACGACTTCGGCCCCGAGTCGAACGCACTGTGGGTGTACATCAGCTACCTGCGAAGCAAACTCGAAGCGGACGGCGGCGGCAGATTGATCCAGACGGTGCGCGGCCTGGGGTATGTCCTGCGCGAGGAGCCATGAACCTGCGCACCCGGCTGGCGATCGCCGGCGGTTCCGTGGTCGCGGGCGCCCTGGTGCTCGTGTCGGTGGTCCTGTATCCGGCCGTGGACGCCAACCTTCGCGGCCAGATGGACAGCGCCCTGGTCGCGGCCGCCGGCCGGGCGCCGGAGGTGGCCGCGGCCATCAAGGCCAAGTTCAGGGACGCCAACGGGGAGCCGGGCTTCCCGACTGCTCCGCTGGGGATCGGAAGCACCCAGCTGCAGATCGTGCCGGGCCCGGTCCAGGTCGGGCCGTCGACGGAGTTCGTCGACCTCACCGCCCGCGACGTCGCCGTCGCGGACGGCACCGCAGGCGCCTACTTCCGTGACGCGGTCTACGACGGAGTCGCCTACCGGGTCTACACCGCCCAACTGCCCGAATCATCGGGGACGCTCGTACGCACAGCCATCCCGGAATCCGATCCCGCACCCACGCTACGCGAACTCGCCTGGCTGCTCGCCGGCTCGACGGTGGCCGCCGGACTTCTGGCGGCACTGGCCTCACGCCTGGCAGCACGCCGCGTCCTCCGCCCGGTGCACCAGCTCACCGAGACCGTCGAACTGATCCGCACGACCGGCGACCTGTCCATCCCGATCCCCGCCGACGGCCGGGACGAAATCGGCCGGCTCGGCTCGGCGTTCGCGGCGATGACCGCCGCCCTGGACGAATCGGTTGGCGCCCAGCGCCGTCTGGTGGCCGACGCCTCCCACGAACTGCGCACACCGCTGACGAGCCTGACGGTGAACCTCGAGCTGCTGTCGGAGAACCCGGCCGACGCGCAGGCCCCACTCCTCGCCGCCGAAGCGCTCGGCCAGGCCGGCGAACTCACGACATTGGTCAACGACCTGATCGACCTGGCCCGCTACGGCCAGGCCCCCTTCCACACGGAAGACGTCCGTCTCGACCTCGTCGCCGAGCGTGTCGCGGCCCGCGCGGCGCGCCGGGCCCCGCACATCGGATTCGAGCTGACCTGCGCGCCCACTCTCGTCCACGGAGACCCCGACGCCCTGGAACGCGCCGTCGCGAACCTCGTCGACAACGCCGTGAAATGGAGCCCGTCCGACGGCCGGATCAGGATCAGCGTCAAGGCGGGCACCCTCGAGGTCGCAGACGCCGGCCCAGGGATTCCCGACAGCGACCTCGAATTCGTCTTCGACCGCTTCTACCGATCACCCACGGCCCGCGCGCACCCTGGCTCCGGACTGGGCCTGGCCATCGTCCGGCAGGTCGCCGAGGCTCATGGCGGGACGGCCGAAGCCGTGCCGTGTCGAAGCGGCGCGTTACTGCGGCTGATCCTGCCGACGTGTGCCGAACAGGCGGAGCCCTAGGCACCCCCTGGTGGGGTGCCTAGGGTTCCTTGCACTCGGCGGGAATCGTGTGCACTCGCAGCCTCGGGCCTGCCTGAAGGTCCGAACGCCGTACAGGCTCTAACCGAGGTGCCGCGCGAAGAACCGCAGCGAGCTGCCGGTCTCGAACTCGGGGATCTCCCCGTGATCGCCGGGGTTTGCGTGCAGCGTCTTGTCGGCCGCCCCCAGAGCGTCGAACAGCGCCAGGCCCTGGGCCCGCGGCACCTTGTCGTCGTCCCACTGGAGCAGGAACCGCACCGGGACGGTGACCCGGGCCGCGGTCTCGGCCAGCCCGTCCACGCCGAGCAGGCCCAGCACCGCCGCGCGGACCCGGGGCTCGGCGGCGACGAAGGGCACGCCGAGCCCGCAGCCCATCGACATGCCGAAGTAGCCCACAGGGCCGGCGCCGACGACGTCGAGTTCCTGCACAGCGGTCAGGACCGCCTGCCACTCCGGGACGGCGTGTCCGGCCAGGAACGTGTGCATGGTGGCGAGATGCGGGGCGACGTCCTCCCCCGCGGCCATTCCGGCCCGCAGCCGGGCCACGACCTCGGCGAACTCCTCGGTTTTCGGCCGATCGCCGTGGTTGGGCGCATCGACCGCCACCACTGCGAAACCGCCCTCGGTGACGAAGCGGCGCGCGCGGGCCACGATGCCGGGCGCCTTCTTGTGCTGCCCGCCGCCGTGGCCCATCAGGATCAGGGGACGAGCCCCGGCGGCGTCTTCCGGCGTCCACAACACACCGGGAATCTCGCCGAGGATGAACAGCTGTTCGGTGACGCCGTCCGACGACGTCCGAGAGATGAAGCGCAAAGCGTTACACGCCTTTCGGGATGCCTTCTGCGGGCGCTCCCTAGACCATGAAACGGAGGGAGCCCCGACCTGCCACAGCGTTGATCGGTCTCACCTCCTCGGGTCGCGGCGATGCACGGCGACGCCGAACGTATCACCAGACGGCACAGAGCTCCCAGTGATTTATCACCAGGAGCTCTGTGCGGCCTCCCCGTCGGGTCAGCGTCGCCCGAGTCAGCGTCGCCCGGGTCAGCGTCGGCCGAGGTCCGCACGCTTGGCGGCGGCGACCACCGAGGCCCAGGCCATCGCGACGAGCACGCCGACGCACAGGGTGAGGGAACCGGCCCGCCCGCCGGACATGGCCCATCCGTTGCCCAGAAGGAGAGCCAGGCCGCCGAGCCGGGAGGCGACCGCGTGCCGGGCCCGCCCCGCACGGGCGAAGTGCCGGCCGAGGACGAAGCAGGCCGCGATGAGCGCGGTGAAGGCCACCGAGCCGGCCGCCATGTGCAGCATCGCGTGCCAGCTCATCCCGGCCGGGGCCCCCAGCGGGGTGCCGGCGGGGAAGCCGTCCCCCGGGTCCATGCTGAAGACCCCGGCCGCCGCGAGTCCGGCGCCCTCGACGAGCAGCAGCCTGGGCGCCCACGTCCCTCCGGGCGTGCCGCGCATGACCCTGCGCAGTCCGATCGCCCCGGCGACCGTCAGGACGGCGGTGATCCAGAAGTTGCCGATCTGCAGCCACCCGAGATCTCCGGTGCTGAGCATGCTGAGCGGGTGACGGAGCAGGTCGAACCCCTCGCGGGTGAACGCCTGCGTCAGCGAGACGATCCCGAAGACCGGCGTGGTGAGCACGGCGCAGGTGAGCAGCGCACGCGTCGATCCCGTGGAGACCGCCGGGCTCGCGGCACCCGCCTGGCCCGGCGCGGAGCGCCGTGCGGCCGGCCGCGCGGTGAGCGGAGAGGTGAGCGGGGTGGTGTGCTGCGTGGCGGTCATGGGTGTTCCCTTCTTCGGTGTCCCGGGCTTAGGTGTTCCGGGCTTAGCTGTCCCCGGCTCAGGCGCTCCGGGTCTGGTGTTCGGGTTTTCGGTGTTCGGGTCTTCGGTGTGGTCCCGGCCGATGCGGTGTCCGGCCTCGCTCACACGTCGAACGGCGGCCGCGCGATTCGACCATTCGTGTCCGCCCGTGCCGCCCGCCCGCCGCCTCCCCCGCCCACCAGCGGCGACACCCGCGAGTGCGCATTCCCTGTCAGATGCGCATTCCCTGTCACATGAGCCGAAGGCGCAGGTCACGACGTGTCAGGATCGGAGCCGGTCGATTCCGGCTCGTCCCGCACGACGTGGAGGTGACGGCGGGGACCGGCGAACGGCCCGGCCAGACCAGAGGATCGGAAAGAAGGAGAACGACGATGCGGTTTCTGATGACCACCAAGGGCGGCTCCCGCACACCGGATGCGGCGATGATGGCCGAGATGGGCGCCTTCATCGAGGAGATGACCAGGACGGGCGCGCTGCTGGCCACCGGCGGGCTGGAGCCGGGCGGCCTGCGGATGATCTCCTCCGGCGGTGAGATCACCGTGACCGACGGCCCCTTCACCGAGGCGAAGGAGGCGATCGTCGGCTTCGCCCTGATCGAGGCGCGGTCCCGTGAGGAGGCCGTGGAGCTGGCCCGCCGCTTCTGGAAGATCGCCGGCGACGGCGAGGGCTGGGTCCAGCGGGTGTTCGGCCCCGAAGACGCCCCCGGGCCCGGCCCCCGCTGACACCGGAGCACGCCGGGCAAGGCCGTGATCAGGCAGATGTCCGGCCCGCAGGCGCCCCCGGTGACGTACGCACCGGGTTGCGCCGCGGGCGGGCCGGTGCTGTCATCGGTCGGGTGACGTCGCTGGACGCCCACCGCGTCGTGGACGCGGTCTGGAAGATGGAGTCCGCGAGGATCGTCGCCGGCCTCGTGCGGATGGTCGGAGACGTCGGCCTGGCGGAGGAACTGGCGCAGGACGCCGTCCTCGCCGCGCTGGAGCAGTGGCCCGAGGCGGGCGTCCCGGACAACCCGGGCGCCTGGCTCATGGCCGTCGCCAAGCGCCGCGCCGTCGATCACCTGCGCCGGGAGGAGCGGCTCGACCGCGGGCAGGAGCAGCTCGCCCACGATCTCGCCACCCGCCCCGACGACGGCGAGCGTGACGTGGACGACGTGGTGAACGCGCTCGACGGAGAGGTCGGCGACGACGTCCTGCGGCTGATGTTCGTCTCCTGTCACCCGGTGCTGTCCACCGAGGCCCGGGTCGCGCTCACGCTGCGACTGATCGGCGGCCTGCGCACCGACGAGATCGCGAGGGCCTTCCTCGTCTCCGAGAGCGCCGTCGCCCAGCGGATCGTGCGGGCCAAGCGGGCGCTCGCCGACGCGCACGTCCCCTTCGAGGTCCCGTCGGGGCCGGATCGGGCGGCCCGGCTGTCGTCGGTGCTCGAAGTGATCTATCTCGTGTTCAACGAGGGATATTCGGCGACGGCCGGCGACGACCTGATGCGCCCGTCCCTCTGCCTGGAGGCGCTGCGCCTGGGCCGCGTCCTGGCCGAGCTGGCCCCGGACGAGGCCGAGGTGCACGGCCTGGTCGCGCTGATGGAGCTGCAGCAGTCGCGCTCGGCCGCGCGTACCGGTCCGTCGGGGGAGCCCGTCGTGCTGCACGAGCAGAACCGGGGGCGCTGGGACCCGCTGCTCATCCGGCGCGGCTTCGCGGCGCTACTGCGGGCGCGGCAGGCCGGCGGCCCCCTCGGCCCGTACGTGCTGCAGGCGGCAATCGCGGCCTGCCATGCGGGGGCCGCCACGCCGGAGGAGACCGACTGGCCGCAGATCGCGGCGCTCTACGAGGCCCTCGTCAGGGTGTTGCCCACGCCGGTCGCCCAGCTCAACCGCGCGGTGGCGCTCGCCATGGCCTACGGGCCGCGCGCCGGTCTCACGCTGGTGGACACGCTGAACGGAGAACCGGCGCTCAAGGGCTATCACCTGCTGCCCGCCGTACGCGGGGACCTGCTGGCCCGGCTCGGCCGGCACGACGAGGCCCGGACGGAGTTCGAACGCGCCGCGTCCCTCACCCGCAACAGCGCGGAACGGGCAGTGCTGCTGCGGCGCGCCGCGACCTGCGCCCGGACAGCCGAGGAAGCCCGGAAAGCCGAGGAAGCCGGGACAGTCGAGGAAGCCCGGAAAACCAAGGACGGCCAGGAGGCCCGGGAAGGCCGGGAAAACCCAAAAGCCCAGACAGCCCGGGATCCCCGGGAAGCCCTGGACGAGGCCGCGGAGGCCCCGGATCAGGTCGCGGACACCGGAACGGCCGGCACGGCCGGGGAGGCCCGGGACGAGGCCGAGGAGGCCCGGGCGGCTCGGGACGAGGCCGGGGCGGCCGGAACGGCGGGCGCAGCCGTCACCCTCGGCAGGGCGATGACGCTCTTCCTGACCCGGCCCGGTCTGAGCGCCGACACCATGCGGTCCTACAGACAGACCCTGACGCGGCTGTGCCGGCACCTCGGCGAGGACGTCCCGCTGCGTGACGTGACGTCCCACCGGATCGCCGAGGTCTTCGCCGCGGCGTGGGGCACGGCGGCGGGCGCGACCTGGAACCGGCACCGCGGGGCGCTGCGGTCGTTCGCCGCGTGGGCGGCCGGGCACGGCTGGGCGGCCGCCGACCTCGCCGCTCCGCTCGACCGGCGGCCCGAGCCCCGGGGCCGCACCCGTCCCATCGACCGGGCGCGCCTGGAGAGCCTGTGGGAGCGGCCGGACCTCCCGCTGCGCGAGCGCGCGCTGTGGCTGCTGCTGTACGAGAGCGCGGCACCGGCGGAATGGGCGCTCTCGCTCAACGTGGAGGACCTCGACCTGCCCGGCATGCGCGGCGAGGTGAAGGCCAGGGGGCACTGGCTGCGCTGGCAGTCCGGCACGGCCGCGCTCCTTCCCCTCCTCGTCGGAGACCGCCGCCGGGGCCCGCTGTTCCTCGCCGACCGCAGGCCGGGGCCGGGCCGCATGCCGGCGGCGGCCGACCTGTGCCCCCACACGGGCCGGGGCCGCCTGTCGTACGAGCGGGCGGAGTATCTGTTCAAACGGGCCACCGCGGAGCTCGACTCAGAGGGCGGCGGATACACGCTGCACCGCCTGCGCCACTCGCGCCTGGCCCACCTCGGCGAGGACGGCTGGTCGGCGCCGATGCTCATGTCCCTGTCCGGCCACGCCAGCGCGCGGACCCTGCACGGATTCGTCCGGGTCCCGCGACCTGCGGATACCGTTGCCTGAGTGGGGAGGAAAGCGGCATACCTCAAGGACGTCCTGCTCTGTGTCGTCCTCGGCCTGCCGGCGTGGTGGGCGGGCCTCACGCACACCCTGGCGGACAGGTACACCTGGCCCGAGGTGATCGCCGGGCTGGCGGCGATCGGCGTCGCCGTCGCGCTCGCCCGGCCCCGGCCGCTCGTGGCGATGCTCGTGACGGCCGCGCTGTGGGCGGGCTCGGTGGCCGTGCGGGGCGACCCCACCGTCTTCTTCCTCGCCCTGGCGGTGATGAGCTACCTGGCCGGGGTGCGCATGGCCCGGGCGCGGCCCGCCCTGCTCGGCCTGTCAGCCGCCGCGGTCGCCGCCGCCGCTGTCGTCCCGTCCGTACGGTGGCTTCTCGCGGGCCGGTGGGATCCGGGCGCTTGGTTCTTCGCCGTCACGGGCATCGCACTGTTCGGCCTGGTCCCGTGGCTGGCGGGCCACGCACGGCACCAGAGTCTCGCCCTGACCAGAGCGGGCTGGGAACGCGCCGGGCATCTGGAGCGCGAGCGGCGCATGCTCGCCGAGCAGGCGCGGCAGCGCGAGCGGGCAGCCATCGCGAGGGAGATGCACGACCTGCTCGGTCACGACCTGAGCCTCGTCGCGCTGCGGATCGGGGCCCTGGAGGTCGCCGCCGGCCTCCCCGAGAGCGAGCGCAGGGCGGCGGGCGAGGCCCGCGCGGCGGTCACGGCCGCGGCGGAGCGCCTGCGCGACGTCGTCGCCGTGCTCGGAGACGGCCCGGAGCATGGCGGCACAGACCACGGAAACCCTGAGCACGGTGGCCCTGAGCACGGTGGCCCTGAGCACGGTGGCCCAGAGCACGGAGACCCAGAGCATGAGGACACGCCGTCCTCGCCTGGGGAGAGCGTGGACGAACTGGTCCGACGTGCCGCGGCCGCGGGGATGGCGGTGACGCTGCACGGCGCACAGGCGGAGGCGGGAATACCCGCGCCCGCGCTCGCCACCGTACGGCGCGTCGTCCGCGAGGGGCTGACCAACGCCGCCAAGCACGCGCCCGGCGCCCCCGTCACTGTCACCGTCACCGTACGGCTCGCGCACGCACCGGGCGAGACCGTGGTCACCGTCGCCAACGCCGCACCGCACCGGCCCGGCGGCGGCGTGACGGGCGGACACGGGCTGCGGGCGCTGGCGGAGCGGGTCCGCCTGCAGGGCGGGTCCCTGCGGAGCGGTCCCGCCGACGGCGGATTCGCCCTGACCGTACGGCTCCCGCACACCGTGCCCCCGCGTGTCCCCCCGCCTGGCGGGCCGAGTACGGCGTCGCGGCCGGTGGAGCTGGATCTGGCGCTCGCCCGCGGGCGGGTGCGCCGCACCCGGCTGGCGGCGGCGCTGGTCTGCCTGGCCGCTGCGGGCGGAGTGGCGGCGTTCGTGCTGGGGTTCACGGTCTACGAGGCGGCCACCTCGGTCCTGCCGCCGGCCGAGTTCGCGAAGCTGCGGGTGGGGCAGGCCGAGTCCGAGGTCGCCGCGGTGCTCCCGGCCAGGACCAGGATCGACGATCCGTCCTGGCCCGAGCCGCCGATCCCGCCGGGCGCCCGGTGCCGCTACTACAGCACCAGCCCCGAGCCGTTCGGCGAGTTGGAGCTCTACCGGCTGTGCTTCGCCGAGGGCCGGCTGGTCGCCAAGGCCTTCCTGCCCTCCTGAGCGGCGCTCGGCGACTCTCCACCCTTCCGTAGCATCGAGGGCATGCACGCGATCCGGGTGGTCCTGGCCGACGACGAACCGGTGATCCGGGCCGGGGTGCGGGCGATCCTGGCGGCGGACCCGGGCATCGACGTGGTCGCCGAGGCCGCCGACGGACGTGAGCTGGTGGACGCCGTCCTGGCGCACCGGCCCGACGTCGCGGTCGTCGACATCCGGATGCCCGGTCTGGACGGGCTGGCCGCCGCGGCCGAGGTGCGCAGGACCGCCCCCGGCACCGCCGTACTGATCATGACGTCCTTCGGCGAGGACGCCTACGTCGCCAGGGCGCTGGGCGACGGCGCGGCGGGGTTCCTGCTGAAGACCGGGGATCCGCGCGAGTTCCCCCTCGGGGTGCGGGCGGCCGCCGAGGGCGGCGCGTACCTGTCGCCGCCGGTGGCCGCACGAGTCATCCGGGGACTCGCCGGCGACCGGCTGTCGCGCTCGGCCGCGGCCCGCGAGCAGGTCGCGGGGCTCACCAACCGGGAGCGCGAGGTGCTCGCCCTGGTCGGCGAGGGCCTGTCGAACGCGGGCGTCGCCGCCCGCCTGCACCTCGCCGAAGGCAGCGTCAAGACCTACGTGAGCACGATCATGAGCAAGCTGGGCGTGCCCAACCGGGTGCGGGCGGCGATCATCGCCCACGAGGCGGGGCTGGCGGGCGGACGGTAGTCAGCACCGCCGCCAGCGCCGGGCGCCGCCGCATCGCGGCGACCAGGGCGGTCGCCGGGTTCCGCAGAGCCAGCAGGACCAGCGGCGCGATCAGCGCGCCGAACAGCAGCCCCACCGCCACGTCGTGGGGGTAGTGGACGCCGACGAATACCCGGGAGAACGCCTCCAGCAGCGCGAACGCCGGCGCCGCCACCGCCGCGCCGCGCCACAGGGCGACCAGCGCGACGGCCGCCGCCGCGGCGAAGGTCGCGTGGTTGCTCGGCAGCGACCAGTCGCCGTACGGCGGGCAGGGTGCCACCGTGACCACGTCGGTCAGGTCCCAGCAGGGGCGCCGCAGCCGCAGGACGCTCTTGACGCCCTCGCTCGCGAGGTAGGCCGTCGCCACGGCGACCGGTGCGAGCAGGGCGAGCGCCATCCTGCGGTCGTCCCCCCGCCGCGCCCGCCACCAGCCGAAGACGAGGAACGCGAAGAGGACCGCGGGGACGGCGTCCGTAGCGACCGCCGCCGCGTCGCGTACCCATGCGGGGGTGTGCAGGGCGAACGCGGTGACCTCCCGATACCACTCGGCGCTGATGTCCGGGACGTCCTCGATCTCGTCGCCCACCGGTTCCCCTCCGTGCCGCTCCCCGCCGGTCCGTCCGGCCCCTCGACCCTAGGGACCGGACGGACCGGCGGGCACTCGCGGAAAGTCGCCGGCGACCCTTCACTTTCGTCAATGTCCGGCCGGGACGGCCGCCTCCCCGCGGGTGAACCGCGCGTACGCCAGGGCGGCGCCGCCGACCAGCAGCGGCCAGACGAGGTAGACGCCCGACGCGGCGACCAGCAGGGCGACCGCCACGAGCGCGAGCAGGGCGGCCGCCCTGGCCCGGCCGCGCGGCAGCAGCCGTATGGCGGCCGCCACGCCGATCGCGTAGACCACCACGAACGACCCGTTGGTCATCAGCACCAGCGGCCGGATGCCCGTCCCCGCCGCGTACACGACGGCGAGCGCCAGGAAGGACAGCACGGCGACGACCGCGAGGCTGCGCCGGGGCACCTCCCCGGCGACGCTGCCGCGGGAGAGCCAGCCGGGCAGGGCGCCGTCACGGCCGAGGGCCGCGCCGAGCTTGGCCGCCCCGGCCCAGTACGCGTTCATCGCGCCGAGCGTCAGCAGCAGCGCGGCGACGGCGGCGAGCAGCCGGGCGTTGCCGCCGAGGCCGAGGGCCAGCAGGTCGCCGAGGGGCGCCCGCGCGGCCCCGGCGGCCGGGCCGAGGACGGCGACGGTCGCGAAGGCGACCGACAGGTACAGCACGCCGACGACCACGACGGCCGCCGCGGCGGCCCTGGGCAGGTCCCTGGACGGCCTGCGGAAGTCGGCGGCGAGGTGTGTGATCGCCTCCCAGCCGGCGAAGCTCCACACCAGCAGGGCCGCCGCCGGGGCGACGGCCGTCCAGCCGTGCGGGGCGAACGGCCGCAGGTTGGCCATGTCGGCGTGCGGGAGCGACAGCGCCACGGCGACGACGAGCAACGCGACGAGCAGTCCGGCCAGCCCGAGCTGGACCCGGCCGGTCACCCGCAGACCGGAGGCGTTCGACACGGTCACGACCGCCATCAGCCCCGCCGCCGTCAGCGTCGCGGTGCCGGTCCCGCCACCCACCGCCGCGGCGACGTACTCGCCGCCGAACAGCGCCGCGGCGGCGGCGCTCGGCGGGATCGCGAAGTAGAAGCACCAGCCGACGACGACCGCGGCCCGGTCCCCGAAGGCGAGGCGGGCGTAGGTGGACACGCCGCCGGAGTCCGGATGACGCGCGCCGAGCGCGGCGAACGCCGCGGCCAGCGGGGCCGACAGCACGACCAGGCCGAGCCAGGCCAGCAGCGACGCCGGTCCGGCCGCCTGGGCCGCGAGCGCGGGCAGGGCGATGACGCCGGTGCCGAGCACCGCGCCGACGTACATGGCGGCGCCCTGGGCCGCCGTGAGGCGGCCCGCCGGTGTGGTGGTGGCAGGGGTGGTGGTGGCAGGGGTGGTGGTGGCAGGGGTGGTGGTGGCAGGGGTGACAGGTGTGGCGCTCGTCCGAGTCATGCGCGTTCACCTTCCAGTCAGGGAAGTGGCCGGCCGGGGAAGCCCGGCCGGCCCAGGTCGTGGAGCTGTCTCAGGCGGAGGTGCTGAACTCGAGGCTCGCGGGCAGGTCGGAACGTCGGGTGACGTTGAGCTTGCGGTAGATCCGCGTCAGGTGCTGCTCGACCGTGCTGACCGTGATGTAGAGCTTGTCGGCGATCTCGCGGTTGGTGTATCCGACCGCGGCGAGCGAGGCGACCCGGCGCTCGGCCTCGCTGAGCGTCCCCGGGCCGCTCTCCGTGCGGGGCGGCTCGGCCGGCTGCCCGGGACCGCCCTGGGTGAGCGCGTTGACCAGCGGGACGGCCTCGCACTCCTCCGCGATCCGCTGCGCCTGCCTGGCGACCGTACGGGCGCGGCGCAGCTCGCCCACCGCCTGGTAGGCGTCGGCCAGGTCGGCCAGGGCCCGGGCCAGTTCGTACTGGTCGCCGCTCGCCTGCAGCATGTCGGCGGCGCGGCGCAGCAGCGGGGGACGCTGCCGGGGCTCGCTCGCGGCGGCCGTCAGCCGCAGGCCGGTGCCGCGGGCGCGGACCGGGCCGGGGGCGCAGCGCGCCACGTGCTCGTCCAGCAGCGGCCGGGCCCGCTCCGCGCGGCCCATGCCGATCAGCGCCTCGGCCGCGCCCGTCCGCCAGGAGACCAGCCCCGGCGAGTCGAGGCTCCAGGAGCCCATCAGCTCGCCGCACGTCTGGAAGTCGCGCAGCGCCATGCCGAGGTCGCCCGTCGCCAGGTGGTAGCGGCCCCGCGCGTTCAGGTAGTGCAGGCCGTATCGGGTCTGGAGCATGGCCTCGGGCACGGGCTGGTTCACCAGCTGCACGGCCTCGTCGAGCCGGCCCATCGCGGTCACCGCGGTCAGCAGCACCGACAGCGGGCCGCCGACCGCGACCCCCCAGCTCGTCGGCGGGATGAGCCGTACGGCCATCTGGGCGAGGCTCTCGGCGCCCTCCAGGTCGCCCTGCCGCAGGCTGATCTCGGCACGCAGCGCCGCGAGGCGGGCCTGCCTGCTGGGCGCACGCCGGCTGGCGGCCTCCTCGAAGAACAGGTCGCACCAGGGGGCCGCCAGGTCGGGCCGCTCACCGTAGATCAGCGCGAGCAGGGCGCACTCGACGGCGTCCATCGACATGTCGTCGAGGCGGGAGCCGCGCAGGATGCGCTCCACGTCGGCCAGCGTCTGCGGGTGCGGGCCCTTGGTCAGCACCGCCGCGAGCGCGGTGGCGGCCTCCAGCCGGCCGATGACCGGCGCGGACGGCGGCGCCTGCGTGCTCATGTCGGTGACCCTCGGGATGTGCGCCAGGAACGGCGTGTAGGAGCAGCGCAGCCACGGCCGGGCGGCGCGGATCTCGGCCACGGTCTCCGCGTCCATGATCGAGCCGATCCGGCCCAGGTGGTCGAGCACGTCGCGGGCGTCGTCGAAGCGGCCGTGCCACAGCAGCGCCTTGGCCAGCACGACCGCGTCCGAGCCGCGCAGGTGGCCGCGGTGCATGGCGTCGGTGAGCTCGTCGAGGTGGACGGCGGGGGCGCTGGGGTTGAGCCGCCACTCCGCCCGCACCAGCGTCGTCTTGATGGTGGCGCGGCGCTGGTCGTCGGTGCACGCCCCGTCGGCCAGCCGCAGGTAGTCGACGGCGGGCTCGACGCGTCCCTCGCTGAGCGCCTGCCGGGCCGCCTCCTCCAGGATCGGCACGGCCCAGGACCCCCCGTTGTGCTGGGCGGCCAGCAGGTGCTCGGCGATCACGGCCGCCGGTGCGCCCTGGCCGTAGGCCAGCTCGGCGGCCCTGCGGTGCAGGTCGGTCCGCTCGTGCCGGTCGAGGTCGGCGAGCACGGCGGCGCGCGCCTGGGGGTGGCGCAGGTGCAGGTCGGCGCCGACCAGCCCGGCGTTGTGCAGCGCGTTGAGCGCCTGGACGACGACGCCGGCGTCGAGGTCGAGCAGCCGGTCGAGGTGGCCGGGGTCGCCGGCGACCGCCAGACCCCGGGCGACGCGGGCCGCGAGCGGGTGCCCGCGGCGCAGGCACGACTGCACCGCCTGGCGGTAGGCGTCGCCCGCGACGATCTCGTCGATCCCCGCGTCCGGCTCGCTCTCGGCCGGGGCGCCGCCGGCATCGGCCACGGCGAGGTGGTCCTCGATGAGCGCGCCCACGAGCAGCGGGTTGCCGCCGCTGACCGCGTGCCAGTCCGCGGCGAACCGCCGGGCGACGTCGTCGCCCACGATGTCGGCGGCCATGATCTCGACACCCTCGCGGGACAGGGCCGACAGAGGGAGGCGGCGGCAGTGCGGCTGGCGCAGCAGCTCGGTCTGGAACAGCGAGGGGGCGTTCCACGCCTCCTCCGACTGGCTGAAGATCGCCAGAATGTGGGCGAAGCGCAGCCGGCGGGCGAGGTAGGCCAGGCAGAGCTGCGAGGCGCGGTCGGCGTGCTGGATGTCGTCCACCACGATCATGAGGGGGTGCCGCTCGGCGAGTTCGAGCAGCACCATGCACAGGGCGTGCACGATGTGGGCGTCGACCTGGTCCACGTAGTCGGCCAGCGGGTCGGCCGACATGGCGCAGCGGGCGCCCTCGTGCAGCAGGTTGCGGGTGCGCTCCTCCTCCTCGGGGGTGAGCGGCGCGTTGTGCAGGATCTGCGACAGCACGGCCAGCGCCAGACCCGACTCCGACTGCGAGCAGGTCGCGGTCAGCGGCAGGGCGCCGTGCTCCAGCGCGTCCTCGACCAGAGTGTTGAGCAGTGCGGTCTTCCCCGTCGCGACGGGCCCGCCGACGATCGCGATCTTTCCTCTGCCGGTGACGGCGTCGGCCAGCATGTCCTCAAGGGAGGCCAACACCTCTTCCCGCTCTACCAGGGCCATAATGAGCCTCCCGAATTCCGTTCGTTTTCCGGCCGCACGGCCGGGTTCACAATGTGCCGTGACTTAGGTAAAGCTGCTGTGTCGAACCGCGTTCAGCCGACCAGCGTCATTCGAGCGGAAACGCCCTCGCCGGCCTGCTTCGCCGTGCCTTCCGCGTCCGTTTCGCCCGCACGGGCCAGCGCCGAGCGGACGGCGGCGAAGGACGCGGCGACCACGTCGCGGTCGAGGCCCACCCCCCAGACCTGCCGCCCGTCGATCACGCACTCGGCGTAGACCGCGACCTCCTGGTCCTCCGGGCTCCCGGCCGCGGCCTCCACGCCGGTGCGGTGGACCATCTGCACGTCCACGTTCCAGACCGCCAGCCGGGCGCCCAGGGTGCGGATGGCGTCGGCCCGCGGCCCGGTGACGTCGAAGCGCGCGCCGTCGACGTACAGCGTGGTCTGCAGCGGCCGGCCGCCGAGCCCGAGCGGGACGGTGATCTCGGTCCGCGACAGGTACTCCTCGTCGAACAGGTCGCGGACGACGGCCGGGGTGATCTCCCCGCCCGAGCCGTCCGCGTGCGCCTGCACGACGCGGGCGAACTCCGCCTGCAGGCTCTTGGGCAGGTTCAGCCCGTGCCAGGCGCTCAGGATGTAGGCCACGCCGCCCTTGCCCGACTGGCTGTTGATCCGCACGACCGCCTCGTACGTGCGGCCGACGTCCTTCGGGTCGATCGGCAGGTACGGCATGCGCCACGGCAGGTCGTCCACGCTGACGCCGGCCTCGCCGGCCTCCGCGGCCAGCGCGTCGAAGCCCTTCTTGATGGCGTCCTGGTGGGAGCCGGAGAAGGCCGTGTAGACGAGGTCGCCGCCGTACGGGTGGCGGGGGCTGACCTGCATCTCGTTGCAGTACTCGACGGTGCGCCGGATCTCGGTGATGTCGGAGAAGTCGATGCCGGGGTCGACCCCGTGGGTGTACATGTTCAGGCCGAGCGTGACCAGGCAGACGTTGCCGGCCCGCTCGCCGTTGCCGAACAGGCAGCCCTCGATCCGCTGGGCGCCGGCCAGGAGCGCCAGCTCGGAGGCGGCCACGCCGGTGCCCCGGTCGTTGTGCGGGTGGATCGACAGGCAGACGTGCTCGCGGCGCGACAGGTTGCGGTCGAGCCACTCGATCTGGTCGGCGAAGACGTGCGGGAGCGACCGCTCGACGGTGGTCGGGAAGTTGAGGATGATCTCCCGGCCCTCCTCCGGCTGCCACACGTCCATGACCGCCTCGCAGACCTCCAGCGCGAACTCCGGCTCGGTCTCGTTGAACAGTTCGGGCGAGTACTGGAACCCGAGGTCGCAGTCGCCCAGGGTGGCCTCGGCGTACTTCATCATCAGGCGGGTTCCCTCGACGGCGAGGTCCCTGCACTCGTCGCGGGTCATGCCGAAGACCACCCGGCGGAAGAGCGGGGCGGTCGCGTTGTAGAGGTGGATGTTGGCCCGGGGCGCGCCGGCCAGGCTCTCCACGGTCCGCCGGATCAGCTCGTCCCGCGCCTGCACCAGAACCGAGATCCGCACGTCGTCGGGGATTCGGTCCTGCTCGATGAGCATGCGCACGAAGTCGTGGTCGTCCTGGCTCGCCACCGGGAACCCGACCTCGATCTCCTTGTAGCCCATCCGTACGAGCAGGTCGAACATCGCGAGCTTGCGCTCCGGGCTCATCGGGTTGACCAGCGACTGGTTGCCGTCGCGCAGGTCGGTGGACAGCCATCGCGGTGCGGCCTCGATCGTCCGGTCCGGCCAGCGCCGGTCCGCCAGGCGGACGGGGGTGAAGGCCGAGTAACGGGAAGGAGAGCTGCTCATGAGGAATTCCTTTCTCATCGGCGACCTTGCCACCGAATTCGCGACCGACCGTTTCTCCGAAAGCTGTCCGCGAATCGCGCCTACTTCCTTCCGGAAGGCCGTCCAAATTGCTGGTGATTCGCTGACCGGTACGTTGCCGAAGCTACAAGCGCCCTGGTCAAGGGGCAAGGGAGAAGCAACTAGAGTGCGCCCCGTCTCACCCGTACGATCGGTAGGGGTATCGAAAGTTGTAGTCCCGGTACAACCTCCCGGGCGGCCCTCTTAACGCCCCCCTGAATCGGACACATACTCCGAATCATGTCGATCAGCAGAGCAGCGTTCCCGGCCATTTCAATTTCGCCTTTCCGAATCCTCGGAATGTGCATGACCGAGGCGCGCCCGTCCGTTCTGGCCATCTTCTTCCTGCGGTTCGCCGCCGGCGCGGCCCTGGACGCCGGACTCGCCCCCGCCGACCCGTTCCGCCTCGTGGCGGGCGCGCTGGTGTGGCAGTGCGCGATCTTCTTCGTCTACCTGTTCAACGGCGTGATGGACGTGCGGGAGGACCGCGTCAACGGCTCGCACCGGCCGATCGCCCGCGGCGACCTCGACCCCGGCCAGGCGAAGGTCATCGCGTGGGCCGCCGCCGCGGCCGCCCTGCTCGGCGCGCTGCTGCTCGGCGGCCCGATGATCTGGCTGGTCACGACGGTGCTCGTACTCGGCTACCTCTACTCGGCGCCACCCTTCCAGCTGAAGAAGTGGTCCAGTGCCACCGTGGTGGTCGGCGGGCTGTCCGGCCTGCTGTCCTACTGCGCGGGCTACACCTCGTGCGGGACCGGCCCCTCCGGGCAGGAGGCGATCGCGCTGCCCGCGTTCGCCGTCGCGGCCTCGCTGTGGATGGGCCTGGTCGGCACACCGGCCAAGGACCTGCCCGACATCGCGGGCGACCGCTCCGCCGGGCGCGTCTCGTTCGCCGTGAGCCGGGGAGAATGGCCGGTCAGGCTGCTGCTGTCGGCGGTCGCCGCCTCCGTCGCGCTCGCTTTCAGCGGGGTCGCACTACTATTGCGGGTGCCGCTCGGCATGGCGCCGGCCGCGATGCTCACCGGCGCCTCGCTGCTCGTCGTGATCACTCTTACTCCGCTTTCCCGGGGGTCCCGGGTGCGCCGCCGCCTGCCCTACCGCGCGTTCATGACGACGCAATACGCTGTGCATTTGGCTGTTCTTCTCCCACTGGTGTCACAATTCTTATTGTCTGGACGTGCGGCTTAGTCCAGGATGGAGGCACTCGTCCGCTTCCTCTCGGAGGGTCCATTGGCGGGAGACGGAGAACTCGGACCGGCGGTCCCGGACTTCGAGGCATTCCTTGAAGAGCATCGCTCCGAGATTCTGGAAGCGTACGCACGGAACCTGGCGGCTCTGGACAGCCCGATCAGCCGCGACCCGATCGCCCTGCGACAGGCGATGGCGAACGCGGAACAGATCCTCGACGACGTCGCGGAGACTCTGCGAGCCGGCACCATCAAGGTGGGCGACTCCCACAAGATGATCGCGTGGGAAGTGGGGGTGACCAGGGCGGCGAGCGGGGTCCACCCGGACGAATCGCTCCGCGCGGCGTCGGTGTGGTTCCAGGCGGTCGTGACCTGCCTGCTGGAGCGCATGCCCGGCGACGCCGAGTCGATGCGGCTGCTCACACTGGTCGTCCTCGGGCTGGAGCGCAGCATCACGACACGGATCAGGGAGGCCTCGGCCAGCTACTCCAGCTTCCTGCTCGACAAGGTCCACGAGGCCCAGGTCGAGGAGCGCCGCAGGATCGCCAGGGAACTGCACGACCGGCTCGGGCACGGCCTCAGCGTCGCCCACCGGCAACTGGAGTTGTACGATCTTCATCGGGCGAGCAAGCCCGCGACGGCGACCGCCAAAGTGGAGACCGCCCAGCAGGCCATCCTGGAGACCATGCAGAACCTGCGCGCGGTCACCAGCGACCTGCACCCGCAGGAGCCGCTCAACAGCCTGGAGAAGGCCCTGCTCTACTACCTCGAAACCGTGGACATGGACGAGGTGGACATCCGGCTGCGGGTCAGCGGGGACGAGACGTGGGCCTCCCCCGCGGTGCGTGACGAGTCCTTCCTCATCCTGCGTGAGGCGACCAGGAACGCGCTCAAGCACGGCGACCCCGCCAAGGTGCTGATCCGGGTCGCCTTCGCCCCCCACGAACTGCGGGCGTCGGTGGAGGACGACGGCCTGGGCTTCGCCGAAGGAGGCCGCCGGTCGGACGGAGTGGGCCTGCTGTCGATGCAGGAACGGGCCGCGATCATCGGAGGGACGACCACCATCACCAGCAGGCCGGGCCACGGCACGCACGTCGAACTGTACGTGCCCTTCTCAGGGCTCCCGGCATGAGCGAGCGCAGCGAGCGAATCAGACAACCATGAGCGAGCGCAGCGAGCGAATCAGTCCACACAGTGCGATTCGCTCATGCGACCCCGAGCCGCCAGGCGAGGGGGCAGAATGAGCGGATCGGACAAAATGATCAGAATCGCCGTCATCGACGACCACGCGCTGTTCCGCGAGGGCCTCCGCGAGATCCTCGAGACCCAGGAGGACTTCGAGGTCGTCGGCGAGGCGGGCGACTCCGAGGGGGCGGTGGCCCTGGTCGAGCGTGAGCGGCCCGAAGTGGTCCTCCTCGACGTCGAGATCCCCGGCGACGACGCCACGCAGACCGTGACCCGCATGCGCGCGATCTCGCCCGAGTCGCAGATCATCATCCTCAGCATGTACGACGGCCCGCAGCTGCTGAGCCGCCTGCTGGCGGCGGGCATCCGCGGCTACCTGCTCAAGAGCGTGCACCGCCAGGAGCTGATCTCGGCCGTCAGGAGCGTCAGGAACGAGCCCGACCGGCTCGTGCTCGCCGTTTCGCGCGACTCCTTCGCCCAGGTGCAGGGGGGCGGGTCGAAGGTGGTGCTGACCGACAGGGAGCGGGAGATCCTCGAACTCGCCGCCCAGGCGCTGAGCAACTACCAGATCGCCACCCGGCTCACGCTCACCGAGGCGACGATCAAGCGGCACCTGCACAACATCTTCACCAAGCTCGGCGCGGTCTCCCGGATCGACGCGGTCAACAAGGCGCTGGCCGCCTCGCTCATCTCGCCGCGCCGCGACCAGCCGGCGCCCCGCCCTCGCCCGAACACCCCGGGCCTGCGGGGACAGCGCTAGATTCCCCGAGCCGCGGCGCCCGTCCGCGGAGAACTCACTCCTCCCGCAGCGGATACGTCCCGGCGAGGCGGGCCTTCACCGGCTCGGGCAGCAGGATGCCGGCCGCGGTGAGGTTCATCTCCAGGTGGACCAGGTCGCGGGTGCTCGGCACCGGCACGATGTCGTCGCCGCGCGTCAGCAGCCAGGCGATGGCCAGCCGCCCGATACCGACGTCCATGTCGGCCGCCACCCCCTGGGCGTCGCGCAGCCGCAGCAGCTCCGCCTCCAGGCTCTCCGGCGAGAAACGCGGGTCCGTGCGGCGCACGTCCCCCGGGCCGAGCTGGACCGGCGAGGTGATCCTGCCGGTCAGGAAGCCCCGGCCGAGCGGCCTGCCGGCGACGACGCCCATCCCCAGCTCGCGCGCCACCGGCAGCACCTCCCGCTCCGCGCGGCGCTGCCACAGGGAGTACTCCACCGCGACGGCGGCGACGGGCCGCGCCGCGTGTGCGCGCCGCAACAGGTCGCCGTCCAGCCCGCGGACGCCGATGTGCGCGATCTTCCCGGCGTCCTGGAGCCGGCCGGCCGCGCCCATCGTCTCCTCGATCGGCGCGACGGTGGCGCCGGGGTCCACCACGAACAGGTCGATGCGCTCCAAGCCCAGGCGGGCCAGGGACGCGTCGCAGGCGCGGCCGAGGTCCTCGGGGCGGGACACGCAGCCTCGCCCCTCCCATCGGGCCGTGCCAGGTGCGGTCGCGATCAGGGCCTCGTCGGGCCGGTGGGCGACGGCCTTGCCGACCAGGCGCTCGGCCTCGCCGTCCGCGTCGATCAGGTCGATCAGCGACACGCCGCCGTCGAGCGCGCGCAGGACCACCCGGATCGCCTCATCGGGGTCGACCGGGCCGTACGCGCCGGTCAGCGCGGTGCACCCGAGCCCGAGGCTCGTGGAGACGAGACCCTGCCCGCCGAGGTTCACGCGCCGCATGACGCCGCCCGCGACCCGCTCCACCGTGGCCGTTTGAAGAGTTTCGATATCGCTTCGTCATTCACGTGGACACCGCTGAAAGTAATGGAGGTACAAGAAACGCGAGGATGCACCTGATACCACTCAGATTGCGCGAGGCGGATTTTTCCGCCCCTATTTTTCCCTACTGCCACGGCCGTCCGCGCTGCGAATCCGGCAAACCATCGGCCGGATATGACAGCGATTCGGCCACGGAGCCGCCGAACACGACGAAGCGGCTGGCGAGGCGACCCGTGTGGGGGTTGCGCGCGCCGTGCCGGACCCCCGGCGGTGCGAAGACGCCGTCGCCCGGGCCCAGGTCCACCCACCGGTCGTGCAGGAAGAACTGCCCCTCGCCCTCGAAGACGAAGTGCACCGTCTCGCTCTCCTCACGCCGGCGGACGCCGAGCGTCTCCCCCGGCAGCATGATCCCGCAGCGCAGGCAGAGCCCCGCGTGACCGGCTTCCGGCCGGAACAGGACGTTCGCGGCGGGCGGGGTCAGCCAGGTCTCGCCGTTCCACAGCGAGCGGAACAGGGCCTGGCCGGCACCGGGCCGGACGGCGGGCGCCGTGCCGCCCTGCGACGGCACGGCGCTCCAGATGTAGACGGTCATCTCCCTGTCGCCGGCCGACAGGGAGTACGGGCTGCCCATGGGCGAGTAGAGCGCCGAGGCGGCGCGCATCCGGCTGATCTCGTAGCCGACGGTGCCGACGCCCGCGCCGGCCAGCACGACCGCGACCTGCTCGGCCGCCGCCGCGCCGGGCGGCGACCACTGGCGGCCCGCGGGGATGCGGACCGCGTCGACGGTGGAGTGCCGCGCGCCGATGTGCGGGCCGGCCACCGGGCTCACCCAGCAGTCGCCGTGCCGCCGATACTCCAGCTCCGCGCCCCGCAGCACCGCGCCGGTCTCTCGCCTGATCTCTTGCCGGGTGTCCTGCATGGTCAGGTTCATGGGGTCTCCCTGGTCACGCCCGCGCGAGTTCGGCACGGGCGGCGGAGGGGGTGAGGATCGCGTGGTACTGCCAGATGATCACCAGGCCGAAGACGCCGTACAGCGCGGCCATGCCCCACGGGGGAAGCACCGAGCCGACCGTGATGCACAGCGACGCGACCACCAGGGCCACCCGGATGTTGAGGTTGTAGACCGCCATGTAGCGGGTGCGGGACGCGGCCGGGACCATGTCGGCGAGCAGCGCCTGCCGCACCGGCACGTCCATCAGCTCGCCCACGGTGAGCACCAGCGCGGCCACGAGCAGGACCCAGCCGGTGTCGCTGACCGCCAGCACCATGTATCCGGCGGTGAACAGCCCCGCCCCCGCGTACATCCGGACCCGGTCGGGCACCCGGCGCAGCACGAGGTGGGCGACGAGCGCGAGCGCCACGACCAGCACGGTGTTCTCCGCGCGGAGGATGCCGAGCATCTCCACGCCGTCCACGCGGATCGACCACGAGCCGATCGACAGCAGGTTCTGCGCCGGCAGGTCCCTGGCCAGCCGTACGCCGATGTAGTTGATCAGCTGCAGCTCGATGGACATGAACAGCGTGGCGGCGACCAGCAGCCGGCCGAAGGCGCGGTCCTGGAGCACCAGCCGGTAGCCGTTGGCGAAGTCCCGCAGGATCGATCCGCGCGGCCCGGCCGTCGCGCCGGTCTCCCCGAGCCCCTGCTCGGTCTCCTCCGGCTTGGTCTCCGCGATGAGGAAGTACGTGGCCGCGGCGATCGCGACCGTGCCCGCGGCGGCCAGGGTCAGCAGCAGCGTGAAGTGCCCGTTGTAGAGGAAGCCGCCGAGCAGCGCGCCGAAGGCCAGCGCGAGGTTGATCGACCAGTAGTTGATCGTGTAGACGAGCTTGCGGCTCTCGGGGGTCGTGACGTCGAGGATCATCGCGTCGTTCGCCGGCATCGCGAAGCTCGCGGCGAACTTGTTGACGAGGTAGCCGCAGTAGACGAGCGCCGGGCTGTGCCAGGCGGGCGAGTCGGCGACCGCCATGAGCGCGAACGTCACGCAGACGCCGGTCTCGCCGAGCAGCAGCGTGCGCCGCCGCCCGCGGGCGTCGGACATGTGCCCGCCCGCCAGCGTGCCCACGACGCCGAGCACCATGACGGTCACGACCAGCACGCCCGCGACCGCCACGCCGTACTCGAAGGCGAGGTAGATGGCCATGAACGACATGACCATCGAGTCGAGCAGGCGCTGCAGGAAGCCGACCGCGATGCGGACGCGCAGGTTTGGATGAAGCACTGCCGGGTGGAGAGCGGCCAGGTTCACGGCGTCACGCCCGCCCCGGCCGCGACGGGCTCGCCCACCTCGGCCCGTACGAGCGAGTGGACGTGCCGCGCCCGCGCGACGGCCTGCTCCTCGGTCTCCCCCGTCACGACGACGAAGCCGTGCCGGGTGCGCCAGTCCACCGTCTCCGGGATCCGGTCGCCCGGCCGGAAGGGGAACTCCAGCATGTCGACGAAGTCGAGCGCCCTGGCCTCCTCCACGCCGGTGACGGCGCGGACCTCGCCGGGGGTCAGGCTGAAGTACGAGATGTGGGCGACCGCACGGCGCTCGACCGTGCCCGGCTCCCTGCCGTCGAGGATCCGGAACACGGCCCGCTCGATGTCCAGCCCGGTGGCGAGCTGCACCAGGCGCGGGATCTGGTCGCCGCCGAGCCGCGCCTGCGACTCGACGATGCGGGGGCCGGCCGCGGTCCAGATGATCTCGGTGTGGGCCGGGCCGGTCTGGTAGCCGGTCAGCCGCAGCATCTCGACCGTCAGCTCCGCCATCGCCGCGGTGTCCGGCCCGGCCGGCGCGGGGTGCACGTGTCCGGCCTCGACGAACAGCGGCGGCGGGCCGAGCACCTTGCGGGTGACGCCGACCACCTGGTGGCGGCCGTGGTCGCTGAGCGACTCCACGCTGTATTCGGGACCGCGCAGATACTCCTCCACCAGCACCGGGCCGGCGTAGCCGTACGAGTCGAGCAGCGCGCCCCATTCGGCGACCTGGCCGGGCTCGCGCAGCAGGTACACGCCCCGGCTGCCGGCCAGCTCGGTCGGCTTGACGACCACGGGGAGGTCGAAGCCGTCGAGCAGGGCGGGCACGTCCTGCCAGCGCGCCGCGTGGGCGAACCGCACCGGCGACAGGTCGTGCTCGGCGAGCAGCCGGCGCAGCTGGAGCTTGTCGTTGAGCAGTTCGATCGAGCGTGCGGGGTTGACCGCCTTGCCGAGGTCCTCCGCGATGCGGTAGGTCGCGAGCATGCTCTCCTCGGCCCCGATGTGGTAGACGAGGTCGGCGCCGAAGTCGCGCACCGCCTGCCGTACGGCCCGGTCGAACGCGGCGGGGTCGCCGAAGTCGGCGAGCACGAAGGCGTCGGCCAGGTCGGCGATGCCGGCCAGATAGTCCGGCGTCTGCAGGGTGGGATCCCAGACCGCGCAGATCCGGTGCCCCTCCTCACGGGCCTTGATGACGAACGCCCGGTAGGGCATGACCATGACGAGATTGCTCACCGGGATCCTCCCCTCTTTCTGCTGGAAGCGGCTGTTGTGCTTTGCGTGGGTCTCGGTCAGTAGGGCAGCTCGCGGCCCGACGGGGTGCGGAGGTCGGGCGCGTTCGACTGGGGCTTCCTGGTCGGCTTGCCGACGCGAATGCGACGTGCCATCGAAATCCCTCCACATCCCGTACGAGCCGTCTCGCGGGCCCTCTGACCAGCACGCTGGCACGCGCGTATGACCGCCACAACGGCCGCGCACCCTAATGACCGGGCCGGATGACGGAAGGGGCATACGGCCTACAACTTTGGTTACGCCGGGGTGCTACGAAAATTCACACTCGGGCGTAGGCGAAGCTCGGCGCTCGGCTCGGCCCGCGCCTCAGGTAGGTCCACCACGTGAGCCCGGCGAGCAGCACGTAGGCGCCGACGAAGATCCACAGGGCGGGCAGCGACCAGCCCGCGTGCTCCTGGGCGACGCGGGCCGCGGCGGCTCCGGTGACGCCCTTCATCGCGCTCGCCGCGTCGGTGCTCGCCAGGCGGAACACCTGCTGGATCAGGAACCCGCCGAACGCGCCGATCGCCCCGGCGATGCCGATCACGGCCGCCGCCCTGCGCTTGTAGTCCGGCGCGGTCAGCGCCGCGTCGAGACCGCGCCTGGCCGCCTCCCTGCGCCCCAACTCGCCGAAGATCACCGGGATCATCCGGTACGTCGAGCCGTTGCCCACCCCGGAGCAGGCGAAGACGACCAGGTAGGAGCAGAAGAACAGGCCGAAGTCGTGGCGCATCACCCCGCCCGCCGCCGCGACCGTCGCCACCACCATCCCGGCGAAGACGGCCAGCGTGACCCGGGCCCCGCCGTACCGGTCGGACAGCCGTCCCCCGAGCGGCCGGGCGACGGAGCCGACCAGCGCCCCGACGAAGCCCAGCCCGGCGAGGTAGTCGCGGATGAACGGATGCTGGGCCAGGAACTCCGGGAACGTCGTCCTGATCACCAGCGGCAGCGCGAAGGAGAACCCGATGAACGAGCCGAACGTGCCGACGTAGAGCAGCGACACGACCCAGGTCTGCCCGTGCCGCAGCGCCGCGGCGTACGACCGGGGGTCGGCCTTGGCCTCGGCGAGGCTGTCCATGAACAGCCAGGCGCCGATCCCGGCGATCACGATGAACGGCATCCACACCAGGCCGGCGTACGCGAGGTGGACCCGCGTGCCCGACGCCGCCACGGGCACGCCGGCGACGACCACCAGCGGCACCAGGAGCTGCACGACCGCGACGCCGAGGTTGCCGCCGGCCGCGTTGAGGCCGAGCGCGAAGCCCTTGCGCCGCTCCGGATAGAAGAACGAGATGTTCGCCATCGAGGAGGAGAAGTTGCCGCCGCCGACGCCCGCCACGGCGGCGCAGGCCAGCAGGACCCAGAACCTCGTGTCGTGGTCCTGCGCGGCCAGCCACCCGCTGGGCACGACGAACGCCAGCAGCGAGGACGGGACCAGCAGCAGCGCCGCCGATATCGTCGTCCACACCCGGCCGCCGAAGCGCGGCACCGCGAACGTGTACGGGATCCGGATCGCCGCGCCGACCAGGTTGGGCGCGGAGACGAGCCAGAACGACTCCGACACGCTCATCGGCAGCCCGGCGGCGGGCAGGCTCAGCACCACCACCGACCACAGCACCCAGATCGCGAAGCCCAGGTGCTCGGTGAAGACCGACAGGATCAGGTTGCGCCGGGCCACCCGGCGGCCGGTGGTCTCCCAGAACTCCTCGTCCTCCGGGTTCCAGTGGTCGATCCATCCGCGGCCGCGCCGCGCGGCCGCCGTCGTCGTGTCACTCATGCGGATCTCCTCGTCAGCGTGGTCGTCGTCGGGGTCTCAGGACTAGGCATGCGCCACCCCCGCGGCTTCTTCCTTGTCCGCGCGGGCGAGCCAGCGGGCGATGCCGCACACCGTGTCGGCGCAGGTGCCGCAGCCCGTGGTCGCCCGGGTGGCCGAGGCGAGCGCGGTCAGGTCGCGGGCTCCGGACCGCCACGCGGCGACCAGCCTGTCCTTGCTGACCGCGTTGCAGCGGCACACCACGCTCGTCCCCGGCAGCGCCGCCGCGTCCCCGCCGCCGGGGGCCCCGCCCTCGCCGTACGGCATGGCCCGCCCGAGCAGCAGCGCGAGCCGGTCGGGCGGCACGGGCAGGCCGCGGTCGTAGTACTGGGTGATCGTGGCGGCGGCGTCGGGCACGCCGAGCGCGATGGCCCCCGCGACCCGCTCGTCGCGGACGACGAGCTTGGCGTAGCGGCCCCGGGCCGGCTCGCTCAGCCACAGCACCTCGGCGCGGGGGTCGTCCGGCGCGGCGTGCACGTCGCCGAGCGCGGCCAGGTCCACCCCGCTCGCCTTGAGCCGGGTCACCACCTTCGTGCCGCGGTACGGCGAGCGCGTGCCGGTGAGCAGCGCGGCCAGCGCGGCGGCCTGCTCCCAGGCGGGCTGCACCAGGCCGGGGACCGTGCCGGGATGCCGGGCGCAGTCGCCGATGGCGTGGATCAGCGGGTCGCTCGTGCGCAGGTCGTCGTCCACCAGCACGCCGCCGTCGACCGCGAGCCCGGCCGCCGACGCCTGCGCGGTCTGCGGGCGCACGCCCGCCGCCACGACGAGGAGGTCGGCCTCGACCAGCCGGCCGTCGTCCAGCTTCAGCCCGTCGCCGGGCAGGTAACGGGCCGCCCGCGAGTTCAGCAGCACCCGCACGCCGAGGCCGCGCAGGACCTGCGCGAGCACCTGGCCCGCACCGTCGTCGAGCTGGCGCTCCATCAGGTGGCGGCGCGGATGGACGACGGTGACGGTGTTGCCGCGCGCCGCCAGGCCGCGTGCCGCCTCCAGGCCGAGCAGGCCGCCGCCGAGCACGGCCACGCGCACGCCGCCGCGCGCTCCGGCCGCGATCGCGGCGCAGTCGTCCAGCGTGCGGAACGTCGCCACGCCGGGGGTGAGACCGCCGTCGTCGCCGGTCAGCCCCTCCACCGGCGGCACCCACGCACGGGCGCCGGTCGCCAGCACGAGCACGTCGTAGCCGACCCGGGTGCCGTCGTCGAGGGCGACGGCGCGCCCGGCGCGGTCGATCGAGACGACCTCGCGGCCCCGGCGCACCTCGACGCCGTGCGCGGCGGCCCAGCCCTCCTCCTGCAGCCGCACCGAGTCGGCGGACATCGCGCCCGCCAGCACGTTCGACAGCAGGACCCGGTTGTACGGCGGGTGCGGCTCGTCGCCGATCGCGACGATCGCGACGCGCTCTCCCGCCGGGTCCCTGCGGCGGATCTCCTCCGCCAGCCGGGCGCCGGCCATGCCGTACCCGGCGATCACGACCCTGGTTTTCACTGCGCCTCCCGTTCCCCCGCCGGCGTCAGCCGTACGGCGCAGACCTTGAATTCGGGCATCCGGCTGACGGGGTCGAGCGCCGGATTCGTCACGAGGTTGGCGCGCTGGGCGCCCGGGAAGTGGAACGGCAGGAAGACCACGTCGGGCCGCATCGACGGCACGCAGCGCACCGTCGCGACGACCCGCCCGCGCCTGCCCGCGACCGCCGCAGCCGCGCCGTCGCCCAGCCCGGCCCGGCGTGCGGTGTCCGGGTGCACCTCGACGTACGCCTCGGGCACGGCCGCGCGCAGCTCCTCCACGCGCCGGGTCTGCGCACCCGACTGGTAGTGCTGGAGCACCCGCCCGGTGATCGCGTACAGGGGGAACTCCTCGTCCGGCGGCTCAGCCGGCCCTTTGTGGTCCACGGCGGCGAACCTGGCCCGCCCGTCGGGATGGGCGAACCGGTCCAGGAACAGCCGCGGCGTCCCCGGATGCCCCGGCCGGCGGAATGCGGGCCCGGCCGGAACGGGCCAGTGGAGCCGCTCCCCGGCGCGCAGCCGGTCCCAGGTCACACCCGAGTAGTCGGCGGGGCCGCCCTCCGACGCCGCCCGCAGCTCGGTGAAGACCGTCTCGGGGTCGGCGGGGAAGCGCTCGGGCGGCTGCCCGAGCCGTACGGCCAGGTCGTGCAGGACCTCCAGGTCGGTGCGCACCCCGGGCGGCGGGGTCAGCGCGCGGCGGCGCAGCAGCACGCGCCCTTCGAGGTTGGTCAGCGTGCCGTCCTCCTCGGCCCACTGTGTGATCGGCAGGACCACGTCGGCGGCCCTGGCCGTCTCCGACAGCACGATGTCGGAGACCACGAGAAGGTCGAGCGCGGCCAGCCGCTCGGCCACCCGGGCCGAGTGCGGCGCCGACACGACCGGGTTGCTGCCGAAGACCAGCAGCGCGGACGGGCCGCCGGAGGTGCCGAGCGCGTCGAGCAGCTCGAACGCGGACCGTCCCGGACCGGGCAGCGCGGACGGTTCGACCCCCCACACCCGTGCCACGTGGGCGCGGGCCGCCGGGTCGTCGATCCGCCGGTAGCCGGGCAGCTGGTCGGCCTTCTGCCCGTGCTCGCGCCCGCCCTGGCCGTTGCCCTGGCCGGTCAGGCAGCCCCAGCCCGAGCCGCGGCGGCCGGGCAGGCCCAGCGCGAGCGCCAGGTTGATCCAGGCCCCGGCCGTGTCCACGCCCGTGGCGTGCTGCTCCACCCCCCTGGCGGTCAGCACGTACGCGCTCGCGGCCTCGGAAAGGATCGCGGCGGCCCTGCGCTGGTCGGCGGCGGCGACGCCGGTCACCCGCTCGACCCGCTCGGGCCACCAGGCGGCGGCCACCCGCCAGGTCTCCTCGAAGCCCGTCGTCCGCTCGGCGACGTACGCCTGGTCGAGGTGGCCGTCGCTCACGGCGGCGTGGAGGATGCCGAGCGCGAGCGCGAGGTCGGTGCCCGGGGCCGGCGCGAGGTGCAGCGCCGCGCGCTCGGCCGTCGGGGTGCGCCGGGGATCGATCACGATCAGCCCCCCGGCGTCCATGGCGCGGCGCAGGTGGGACAGGAACGGCGGCATCGTCTCGGCCGGGTTGGCTCCGGCGAGCAGCACCGCGTCCGCGCCCTCCAGGTCGGCCAGGGGAAACGGCAGCCCCCGGTCGAGGCCGAAGGCGCGGTGCGCCGCGGCCGCCGCCGACGACATGCAGAACCTGCCGTTGTAGTCGATCTGTGAGGTGCCGAGCGCCACCCGGGCGAACTTGCCGAGCAGATACGCCTTCTCGTTGGTGAGTCCGCCGCCGCCGAAGACCGCGACGGCGTCGGGCCCGCGCTCCGCGGCGATCTCCGTGATCCTGCGGGCGACGAGGCCGAGTGCCTCGTCCCAGCTCGCCGGGCGCAGGGTCCCGCCGTCCCGGACGAGCGGCGTGGTGAGCCGGGCCGGCGAGCCGAGCAGGGCCGCGGCGGCCCAGCCCTTCTGGCACAGTCCGCCCGCGGACGGGTCGCGGGGCCGCACTCGCACCGAGGCGCGGCCCGCCGGGCTGAGGGTCATGCCGCACTGCAACGCGCAGTACGGGCAGTGAGTGTCGACGGCGGTGCCGTCGGCGCCGTCGGCGGTGTCCGCCGGGCGCGGGTTCGTCGCCGCGCGCATCGCTCCACCTCCTCGACCGGCACTCGTACGCAGCCGGGCCTGGTCGTGTCCAGTGATCTTTTTCGCCTACTGCGGTCGCCCAGATGGCGCCTCGCCGCGTTCTCGTCGTCGCCCATAGCTCCGCTATGGCCTCCTCCTCGGCCTTGCGAGGCATCCACCTGGACGATCCTCGCTACGGCAAAAGATCACGGGACACTCCCTAGACGACGTCGGGGGTGAGGGCGTCGTGGATCTCGGAGTAGTCGGCGGCCGGGGCCGGGGCCATCCGGCGGCCGACGCCGAGCGCGAGCATCTCCAGGCGGCTCATCAGCCGGGCGAAGTCCTCGGGGAGCAGCGCCTGCTTGCCGTCGCACAGCGCCTGCTCGGGCTGGACGTGCACGTCGATCAGCAGGGCGTCGGCGCCCGCCGCGACGGCGGCCAGCGTGAGCGGCTCGATGAGCTCGGGGATGCCGAGGGAGTGGCTGGGGTCGACCATCACCGGCAGGTGGGTGCGCCGCTTGAGCAGCGCCACCGCCGACAGGTCGAGCGTGAAGCGGGTGGCCCCCTCGAACGTCCTGATCCCCCGCTCGCACAGCACGAGCTGGTCGTTGCCCTCGGCGAGGATGTATTCGGCGGCGGTGAGCAGTTCGTCGACCGTGCAGCCGAAGCCGCGCTTGAGCACGGCCGGCATGCCGCTGCGGCCCACCTCGGTCAGCAGCTCGAAGTTCTGCATGTTGCGGGTGCCGATCTGGAAGCCGTCGACCACCTCGGCCATCCGGTCGACGTGCCGGGGGTCGACCACCTCGGTGAGGATCGGCAGGCCGGTCTCCTCCCTGGCCTGCGCCAGCAGGTCCAGGCCCGCCCACTTGAGGCCCTGGAAGGAGTACGGCGTGGTGCGCGGCTTGAACGCGCCGCCGCGCAGGCCGACCGCGCCGTGCCGGGCGGCGGCCCTGGCCGTGGACATCATCTGCCCGGGGTTCTCGACGGCGCAGGGTCCGGCGAAGACCGCGATGTCCCCGTCCCCGACCACCGCGGAGCCGATGCTCACGGCCGTGCCGGCGGGGAACAGCTCGCGCCGGCCGAGCCGGAAGCCGCCGCTCGCCCGTGCCGTCTGCCGCGGCCGGGGCAGGTCGGCCGGGAGGGGCAGCAGGGTGCCGGGCCCCTGCGCCACCATCACGTCCGCCCCGCCCAGACGGTACGTCGTGGTCGTGGTGCCGGTGGAGTCGAAGTGCTGGGCCCACCCGGCGATCCCGGACGGATCGATCGTCGAGTCGAACACCAGCAACAGCTCGGCGTCAGTCATGGCAGTTCTCCACATCCGTGTGGTCGGGTCTTCGTGGTGTCGGGGCGGCGGGGTCGTCCGCGTGTGCGCCGCCGGGCCGGTTCTTGGGGGGAACTCCGGCCCGGCGGCGCGGATCGGTGCGGATCGCCGTTGATCCGCGTGCGGGTGGCGGGATCGGGGCGTCGGCAGGGCGGGATCAGACGAAGACGTCGGTGAGGATCGTGCCGAGCGACTTGCCGCCGTTCTCGCGGATGTAGGTGGACAGCGAGCTGTACTTCTCCCGCAGCCGGCGCTTGAGGACCTTGCCGGTGACGCCGACCGGGAAGTCCTCCTCGTTGCGCGCGACCTCCAGCATGGTCAGCTCGGGGTGACCGGCGGCCTTCAGCTTCTCGTTCGCCTCGTTGAGCAGCTTCTGCGCGTCCGGCCTGGCGGCGCTGGACGTCACGACCGCCACCGGGACCGTCCGGCCGCGGTGGATGCCCGCCACGACGGCGCAGTCGAGGACCTCGGGCAGGTCGTTGAGCAGCAGCTCCTCCATGAAGACCGAGTAGCCGGTGCCGGTCGGGGTCTCGATCGCGTCCACCGCCCGGTCGACCTGGAAGTAGTTGCCCGCCTCGTCGCGGTAGGCCATGTCGCCGGTCAGCCAGTAGCCCGACAGCTTGCTGCGGTAGGTGGTGTCGGAGTCGCTCCAGTATCCGGCGGTGATCGCCGGGCCCTTCGCGCCGAGCAGCCCGACCTCGTTGACGTCGGCGACCGTGCCGTCCCTGCGCAGCACGGCGACCTCGGCGACGCCGACCGGCTTGCCCACGCACCGGTCGTTGCGCTCGTCGGACAGCGTGCGGACCTTCAGCAGCACGCCCCAGCCCAGCTCGGTGGTGCCGAGGCGGTCGAAGAAGGCGGCCGGCGGCAGCGACGGGTCCCGCATGGCCAGGATCGCCTTGATGTGCTTCTCGTGCACCGCGTCGCCGATGGAGATCCAGACGTTGACCGAGTCGATCGTCCCGGCCGGCAGGTCCGCGCCGGCCAGCTCGGCGTACGCGTGGCCGAAGGCCATGACGGTCGTCGGGCGGTACTTCTCGACGGCCTTGGCCAGCTCGGGGCCGCTGGTGTCGAACCACGGCACGATCGGCGTGCCGCCGAGCATGGCGTACGTCGTGTAGGCGATGCAGCCGAGGTGCGACTGCGGCAGCGCGGTCATCATCACGGCGCCCGGCTGCTCGTGGTGGTCCACGAGACGGAAGCGCGGCCCGGCCACGCACGAGCGGTGGGTCTGGATGACCGGCTTGGGCCGCCCGGTGGTGCCGGAGGAGTGCAGGATCGAGACCGGGTCCTCGCCGACGTGGCGGAAACGGGCCTCCTGCGGCAGCGTGGCGGGCGGGGGCGCGGGCAGCTCCTCGGCCACCTGCGTCCACCGCAGGCCCGGCAGCAGGTGGAACTCCTCGCCGAGGATCTCCAGGTGGGCGAGGTCGGTGTACATGCCGATGGGGTTGGTCTGGCGGCACAGCTCGGTGGCGATGTAACGCGAGGCCTTGCTGTTGACCAGCACCGCCACCGCGCCGATCTGGGCCAGCGCGTAGAAGTGCAGGGAGTAGGCGAAGGAGTCCTCCAGGTAGATGGCCACCCGGTCGCGGGGCCGTACGCCCTGGCGGAGGTACCACACCGACCAGCTCTGGGCCAGCTCGTCCAGCTCCAGCAGGCTGAACTCGGTCTGCTGCTCACCCTTGGTGTTGGTCAGCGGCCGGCCCAGGTGGATGAACGGCAGCTCCGGGTGCGGGTTGGCCTCGATGGCCTTCGTCAGCAGGTTGCCGCCGCCGAGGTCGGGGTCCGCGGCGATCCGGGCGCGCTGCTCCGGCGTGAGGACGGTCTCGTGGGAGATGGAGATGGTCATCGATCTCACCTTTCGGTAGTGACGGGAGATGACGTGCTCGTGGAGGGACTGTGCTCGTTGAGGCTGGACTCGTGGTGGCTGAGCTCGTGGAGGCTGGACTCGTGGGGGGAGCGGGGCTCGTAGGAGGGCAGTGCGCCGAACATCTCGGCGCAGGTGTCGCGGTAGAAGCCGAGATCGGGGCCGAGGAGGTCGCGCAGCGCGCCCAGGGCCGCCGCGAACTCCGCCTCCCCGTCCGCCCGCCCGTCGAGGAGACCGGCGAGCGTGCGTACGCCTTCGGCCAGCGCCGCGCGGGCGGCGGCGGCCTGCGGGTTGGCCGACTGGACGTCCCAGTAGACCTCCGGGGTGCCCCCGGCGATCCGGGCCAGCAGCGCGAGCATCGTGGCGTGGGGCGGCGGGGCGACGGCGGCCAGTTCGGCGACGCCGACGCCGAGGCCGGCCAGCGCGAGCCCGAACGACAGCACCGCCGCGTGGGTGAGCGCCTGCGTCGCCGCGGCCAGCCGGTCGTGCTCGTGCGCGCCGAGCCGTACGGCACGGCCGCCCCAGCTCTCGACCAGCCGCAGCAGCGCCCTCGCGCGGGGACCGTCGTGGACCACGACGGCGGCGACCGGCCGCCCCGCGAAGCCGAGCGACGGGGCGAACATCGGGTTGAGACCGGCCGCCTCGACGTCCCCGGCATGGGCCAGGATCTCTTCGGCGATCGGGCCCTTGACCGAGAGCGTGTCGGCGAGCAGCGCGCCCGGTCGCATCGCCGCGGCCACCTGCTTCACCGCCGCCAGCGCCACCTGTTCGGGCACCGCGAGCAGGACCAGGTCGGCCCGCCCGATCTCGCCGGCGAGTTCGGGCCCGATGTCCGTGATGTCGCCCCGCAGGACCCTCGCCTCACCGGCCGGGGGCGCCCCGGCGGGGCTCCCGGCCGTGACATCCTGCGAGGCGACGTTCACGGCCCGCGCGGACCCGGCGGCCGATGCCCCGGTGGCCGCGCCGGGCGCGGGGTCGACGACGAGCACCTCGGCGCCGGACCGCAGCAGGTGCTCGGCGAACAGGCCGCCCACGGCGCCCGCGCCGCCGACGACGACGCAGCGCCGCAGCAGGTCCGTCTCCCCGTGATCCGCCGCCGGGCGGTCACAGGCCGTCGTGTGGTCCCCGCGGTCCATCGTCAGGCCCCCACGGCCTGGGCCGCGGTTTCGAGCACCGCGGTGATCATGGCGCGGGACTTGACGACCGTCTCCTCGAACTCCTCCTCGGGGTCCGACAGGGCCACGATCGCGCCGCCGACGCCGAAGCTGACCCGGTCGCGGGTGGCGACGAGAGTGCGGATGATGATGCTGAGGTCGGTGGCCCCGCCGAGGGAGAACCAGCCGAGCGCGCCGGAGTAGGCGCCGCGCGGGCCCTCCTCCAGGCGGTCGATGATCTCCATCGTGCGGATCTTGGGGGCGCCGGTCATCGACCCGCCGGGGAAGGCGGCCCGCACGCAGGTCACCACCGACTCCTCCGGCCGCAGCGTGCCGCGGATCGTGGAGACGAGCTGGTGCACCGGCGCGTACGTCTCGACGTGGAAGAGCCGGGGCACGTGCACCGACCCGACCTCGCAGACGGTGTTCAGGTCGTTGCGGATCAAGTCGACGATCATGAGGTTCTCGGCGCGGTCCTTCTCGCGGCTGAGCAGGTCGTGGCGGAGCGCCTCGTCCTCCTCGGGCGTCGCGCCGCGCGGCCGGGTGCCCTTGATCGGCTTGGACTCGGCGACCCGGTCGGGGCCGATCGTCATGAACCGCTCGGGCGAGGCGCTGAGCACCGCGACGTCGGGGAAGTCGAGCAGCGCGCCGTACGGCACCGGGCTGATCTTCCGCAGGTGGCTGTAGGTCCGCAGCGGGTCGATCTCGGCCCGGACGGTGACCGCGTTGGTCAGGCAGATCTCGTAGGACTCGCCGTGGTAGATCTCCTCCAGGCACTCGCCGATCCGGCTGAGGTAGCCCTGCTTGTCGTGCCGCATCTCCACCGCGCCGGCGATCGCCGGGTCGGTCATGCCGACCCCCGCGAACGCGGCCGGCTCGGCCGGCTCGTGCCTCGGCAGGGAGAACAGCCGCGCCGCGGTCTCGTCCAGCCAGGCGATCGCGCCGCCGTCGGTGTCCCCGTCCGCGCTCGTCGTCAGCGCGAGCAGGTAGCAGACGCCCTCCACGTCGTCGAGCACGAGCATCCGGTCGGCGAACAGCAGCGCCGCGTCGGGCTCCTCGGCCTGGTGCGCGGCCTGGCCGCCCGCCTCGGCCTTGAGCTCGTAGCCCAGGTAGCCGACGTACCCGAGGTTGAAGTCGAACGGCAGGCCCTCGGGCGCCGGCACGGCGCGCTCACGCAGCTGCTCGTCGAGGTACTCGAAGAACGGCTGCTCGACGCGCTGCCGCGACCCGTCGGCCCGGCGTACTGTGACCGTTCCCTCCGCCACCCGGTAGGTGACGTACTCGGCGAGCGGCCCGGAGCCGTCGCCCATGAACGAGAACCGCGACAGCCCCTCGATGACCGAGCTGCTGTCGAGCCAGAAGCCGTGCTCCTTGCCCGCGAACAGCTCGCGGTAGGCGGTCTCCGCGTCCGGCAGCAGCGGCAGCCTGCGCACGTGCACCCGGTAGGGCGAGCGGGCGGCGGCGGCGCGCTCCTCCCTGGCCCGGCGGTGGGCCAGCGCGAGGTCGCGGAAGTTGGCCAGCAGCTCGCGGCCGTGCTCGCTGCTGATCGACTCGGGGTGGAACTGGACGCCCCAGATGGGCTCGGTGCGGTGCCGGACCCCCATGACGACGCCGTCGTCGGTCCAGGCCACGGCCTCCAGCTCGTCCGGCAGGTCGGTGGCGGCCAGCGAGTGGTAGCGCACGACCGAGAACGGCGAGGGCAGCCCGGCGAAGATGTCGGCGCCGGTGTGGCGCACCTGCGAGACGCGGCCGTGCATCGGCTGCGGCGCGTGGGTGACGGTCCCGCCGAACAGGTGGCAGATGCCCTGGTGGCCGAGGCAGACGCCGAGCACGGGCAGCCCGCTCTCGCGGATGGCCCGCGCGCTCACGCCGAAGTCGCGGGCCCGCTCGGGCCGGCCGGGACCCGGGGAGATCACGACGCTGTCGAACTCGTGGATCGGCACCTGGGACCAGTCGGCGTCGTTGCGCACCACGACCGGCGGCTGTCCGTTCACCTCACCCAGGAGCTGGTAGAGGTTGTAGGTGAACGAGTCGTAATTGTCGATCAGGATCGTTCTCATTCCGGGGTTCCTCCAAGCCGTGTCGGAATAGCCGGGTGAGCCGCCGGCGCCGCGCTCACCGAGCGGCGACATCGCCGATCACCAGGTCCTCGACCCTGCAGGTCTCCGCGATGACGAGTTCGTAGAGGCGGCGCAGGAAGTCGGGGTCGATTCCGTGGTCCTGCGCGTATCGGGCGGCCCGCCGCTGCACGATGCCGATGCGGTGGGGCTGCATCATCGGGACGTTGTGCTCGCGCTTGAAATGCGCGATTTCCACGCAGCACTCGATACGCCTGCGCAGGGTGTCGAGCAGCGACTCGTCGATGCGGTCGAGTGAGGCCCGCAGCGTCTCCAGACCGTCTTCTCCGGCGCCGTTGCCAGCCATGTGAACAGCCCTCCAATCGGGGGTGCACCGATGTTCCGGCCCTGTCGGGCTAATTCAGGATTCGATCCGGCGCACATTTCTCACAACCCCTAACGGCCCCACAGCACGGCCGGACAATCCGGGACTACCTCGGACTTCTCGGCACCCCCGAGGCCGGAGGGACGAAGGCCGGCCGGCGACCCCGGTCCACCCCTATCGGGAAACGGGTCATCCCGAATGATCGGGAAATTTCGTTGACCGTCCGAAAATGACGGAACTAATGTCCGTTCGCGAAGTGCCTGTGAGCACGTGCGAGAAACGGCGGTGACGAAAGTGAAACCTCGAGCATTCGTACTTACCGGATCATTCCTGGTGATCTGCCGGGCCCCTCTTTATCTGCGCGAACTGTCCCGCCGCGGGCTGCGGATCCTCGTGGTCACCCCGGCCTCCTGGCGTGAGCAGGCCCTGGCCCAGATGCGCGACCCCGAGCACCCGGCATCGGTCATCGAGGAGATCGCCTTCACCGACGGCGACGTCAACACGGACAACTCGTTCACCGCCGGTGTGATCTCCGGCGTACGGGCGTGGCGGGACCGCTACGACATCACCGGCGTCTACGCGGTCGGCGAGACGCTGGTCGAGCCGACCGGCCTGCTCGCCGATGCTCTCGGCCTGCCCTCCCCCGGCCTGCGGGCCACCCGCGCCTGCCGCAGCAAGTACCTCCAGCGGTGGTATCTGCCGGAGTTCAGCCCGGCCTCGGTGGTCGTCCCCCCGGCCGAGCGCGCGACGTTCACCGCCGCCGGCGTGTCGTTTCCCGCCGTGGTCAAGCCCGCGAGCCGGCACTCCAGCTCGGGTGTGGAGACCGTCCGCGACCCGGCCGAGCTGCGCGCCCAGCTCGACGCGTACCTGCCGCACGAGACGGTGCTGGTGGAGGAGAAGGTGACCGGCCAGGAGTTCTCCGTGGAGAGCCTGGTGCAGGACGGCCGGGTCGTCTTCGCCTCGGTGACCCGCAAGGAGACGACCGAGTCGGGCACCCGCACCTTCGTCGAGCTGTCCCACTCGGTCCCGAACGAGCTGGAGGGCGTCAACCGGATCATCCTCGACGCCAACCGGCGCATGCTCGAACGGCTGGCCTTCGCCGACGGCATCGCGCACGCCGAGTGGCGGGTGGACGACGCGGGCCGCCCCTACCTGATGGAGGTGGCCGCGCGCACTCCCGGCGACGGCCTGTCGATCCTCTACTCGCTCGCGACCGGCGCCCCGATGGAGCCGGAGATCATCCGCATCGCCCTGGGAGAGCCCGCGGACTATCCCGCGCCGCGCCGGTACGCCCGGCAGGTCTACCTGGAACACGAGCCCGGACGGCTCGGCGACGTGACGGTGGACTGGCCGGGGATCTCACCGGCCTGGGTGGGCGAAGGCGGCCTGTGGCCCGAGGTCGAGCCCGGCGCCCCGGACGACCCGCCCACCCTGCGCGCCGTACTCGTGCTCAAGGACCGGGGCGCCGAGCTCGGGCCGCTGCACAGCTCCGACGACCGCGCGGTGACGTTCCTCATCGACGCGGCCACCCCGGCCGAGCTGGACGAGCTCGAGATGCGCGTACGGCACGCCGTGCGGATCCACACGCTCGAGCCCGCCGGCGCCCGGATGTAGTGGATCCCCGTGGACGCGCGGAGCGCGGCGGGAGGCGACGAGCCTCCCGCCGCGCCCTGCTGTCAGGGGCCGGCGACCGTCAGGGGTAGCTGACCACGTTGACCGGAACGGTGGCCGTGCCCTGGGCCGCGCCGCCCGTGTCGTTGATGACGTGGGCGATCGTGCCGACCCCGCCCAGCGACACCGTGAGCAGGTCGTGGAACCTCACCCCGGATCTGTTCGGGGCCTCGAAGCCGCGCTCGGCCACGATAGAGGGGTCGGTGCTGAAGTTGCAGTAGCTGCCCATGCCCCAGGCCTCGTGGCTGGTCACGCTGTCGGCCACCTTGTAGGCGGCGTAGCCCCGGGTCGAGCCGTTCATCCAGGACGCCTGGTTCGGCGGGTCGTAGGGCAGCTCGTTCTGGAAGAAGATCGTCTTACCGCCCTGGCCGTTCCAGATCACCTCGTACTTCCTGTAATGCTCGACGAACAGGCCGTACGCCGTGACGTTGTCGCCGTTGACGATCAGGCCGGTGTCGGCGGGGTTGGTGTTCCAGCCCACGCCGGCGCCGTGGTCGGCGCGCCACGCCCAGATGTGGTCGATGATCGTGTTGTCGCTGTTCACGACCACGCTGGTCGTGGCCGAGCCGGGTCCCGCGCCGCCGATCCGGAAGAACACGTCCTGGATCGAGGTGGGGTTGCCGGCGTGGCTCGCCGAGGCGCCGTCCGGGCCGACCCGCAGCAGCACCGGCGAGTTGACCGTGCCGGCGTCGAAGAGCAGACCGGCGATCTTCACGCCGTCGACGTCCGCGACGTTCATCGCGACGACTCCGTTGTCCGGGATCAGCGTGGCGTAGCCGAGCCCGAGGACCACCGTGTCCGCCCGGGTCACGTTGAGCGTCTGGTTGAGGTGATAGATGCCGGGCGTGAACAGCAGGTTGAGGCCCTGGCCCAGCGCCTGGTTGAGCGTGGCGGCGCTGTCGGACGGCTTGGCGACGTAGAACTGCGTCAGCGGGATCGACGTGCCGGGGGTCGCGCCGTTCGCCCAGCTCACGCCGCTGGAGTTGGTCCGCAGCGAGGGGACGAAGACGCGGTAGGCGCCGCCCGAGTCCACGTACAGGTACGGCTTCTCCCGGGTGACCGGGCTGGTCGCGAGCGTCGTGTACGGCGGGTTCGGGAAGCTCTGCGCCGGGGCGCCGACGACGCCGGAGAACACCATGTTCCACACGGCGTTGGTCCAGCCGCCGATGGTGCTGTCGCGGGTGAACCACTGCTGCTGGGAGTACGGGCCGACCGTGCCGTCGATCTTGCTGTCGGCGATGTAGCCGCCGCTGGCCCAGCCGTACCCGTTGGGGGCGAGGTTCAGCCCGCCGCGCACGTGGATCCGCCGGAACGGCGCGGCCTGGGCCACGGCCCACCGGTCGGTGCCGTTGACCGGGACGACGGCCAGGTTCTCCGCCGACCGCCAGAAGTTCTGGGTGGCGTTGCCGTTGAACCACCCGGCGTCGACGGTGATGTCTCCGTTGATCGTCACGTTGTCGGGCGACTGGCCGAGACCGGCGATCGAGGTGTAGAAGCCGATCTGGGCGTTGAGGCCGCTGTAGGTGCCCGGCTTGAACAGCAGCGCGTAGCGCTGGCTGCCGAACTGGTTCGACTCCTGCTGGCCGAAAATGGTGTCGAGCGTGCTCTGGATGCTCGCGCTCGACATCGACGGGTCGAAGACCTTCACGTTCGGCCCGAGGTCGCCGCCGCCGGGGAGATCGCCGCCGCCGTCACCGCCGCCCGTGGTGTTGACGGCGAACTCCCAGAGCGAGTAGCCGTACGCCGTGGCCCTGGTCAGGCCGTACATCCGGACATACCGGCCGGTCGCCGACACGTCGAG
>NZ_FTNI01000026.1 GCF_900156315.1 Microbispora rosea
TGAGCTTCCCCTCGTAGCGTGGAGACCGAACCGGGAGAGGTTTGGTCGTGGGAGCTACCACGAGACGGCGGTTTGATCCGGAGTTCCGGGCCGGTGCGGTGCGGATCGTTAAGGAGACCGGCAAACCCGTCTCGCACGTCGCGCGAGACCTTGGTATCAACGAGTACACGCTGCACAACTGGGTGCAGATGGACCGGCACGCCGGCGGGCAGGCCGGCGGCAACGGCGGCGGAGGCGGGACGCTGAAGGAGTCCGAGAGCGAGGAACTGGAGCGGCTGCGGCGGGAGAAGGCCGAGCTGGTCAAGCAGCATGCACGCGAGAAGGCGGCGTGGGACAAGGAACGCGCTGAGCTGGAGGACGAGCGTGATGTCCTCAAGCGCTCGGTGGTCTTGTGGGTGAAAGAGGCGATGGGCCGGTGAGCGTGGCGGCCTTCATCTGCTCTCAGAAGACCGACCACGGCATCGACCACGCCACCAGTTGCCGGGCGCTGGGGGTGTCGCAGTCGTGGTTCTACAAGTGGAAGAACCGCATCGACGTCGAGACGCCTACGGCCCGCGACGAGCGGCGCAACGACCTGGATAGCGAGATCACCCGCCTGTTTGAGGCCTCCGGCCGTACCTACGGCTCCCCGCGGATCACCCGTGATTTGCACCAGGTCGGCTGGCGGGTGTCGAAGAACACGGTGGCGACCCGGATGGCCGAGCTCGGCCTGGCCGGGCGGCCGCCGAAGAGGCGGCGATCGCTGACCCGCCAAGGCAAGCGGCCGGCCGCGCCCGACCTGGTCCGCCGGAAGTTCACCGCGATCGCACCGGATCTGCTGTGGTGCGGCGATGTCACCGAGATCGACACCGGCGAGGGCAAGCTGTACCTGGCGACCGTGGAGGACCTGTTCTCCCGGCGCTTGCTCGGCTACGCGATGAGCGAGCATCACGACGCGGCGTTGACGGTCGCCTCGCTGCAGATGGCCGTGGCCACACGCGGTGGTGACGTGGACGGCGTGATCTTTCACTCCGATAGGGGCAGTGAGTACACCGCGGCCCGCTACCAGGCCGAATGCGCGCGGCACGGGGTGGTCCAGTCGATGGGCCGGGTCGGCTGCGCCCTCGACAACGCCGCAGCCGAGGCGTTCAACAGCACCCTCAAGGTCGAGTACGTGCACCGGCAGCGCTTCCAGACCCGGGCCGAAGCACGGCTGAAGATCGCGACCTGGATCGTCGACTTCTACAACACCCGCAGGAGGCACAGCGCCAATGACGGGCTGCCGCCTGTCACATTCGAACGTCAGGTGATCGAGGAGAGGCAATCGTCAATGGCCCTGCTGAGGGTCTCTGTGGCATAGGACCGTCTCCACGCTTTCAGGGGATTGACAGTCGTTGCCCCTCGTCATCTTCCCAAAGGGCAACGACTCACGATCGTGCCAGGCGATTGATCAGCTCTCGCTCGCCGTCAGGCCAACGGGGCAGGAGACGCCGGTGCCGCCGATGCCGCAGTAGCCGTTCGGCACCTTAAAGAGGTATTGCTGGTGGTAGCAGTTCACCTCAGGCAATAGATCTTGCTCCGCGCACGACAGTGGATCGGATGTCCAGGTCTGGTCGAGGACGGTACCTCACGTACCCCCACCATGAGAAAGCCGGCGGAGCGGCAACAGGGTGATCCTTTGTGACACAGGACCGCTGGTCGCCGCTTCCAACAAGACCGACAAGGATCATGCCCTCGCGGCAGACCGGACTCCGCACGTGCCGGAGGCGAGACCAGGCAGACACAGTGGACGCCATCGCGTGCTGGCATGGGGACAAGCTGACACGACGCCTTCGAGCTACAAGAACGCTTCCGTTGGTTGCCATCGCTTCTCACCTGGCGGCGGGCAGGCCGAAAGAACTCACTGCATATTCTCCAGATGAGGGTGGTCGAACGACTCCGGACAGATGTAGATCTGCATGTTGTAGCCGCGGCCGATGGAGACCATCGGAGGGTCGGAAGGCCTGCGGAGGCCGGCTGGTCGCGGCGGTACGCGGTCTTCGAGGGGAATCCAGCTTCCGCTCCCGCCGTCCCATTCACCGGAGCTGACGGTCAGCAGTGGCCGGCATTCGGTCTTGCAGGTGGCACAGAGCATGGGGCACGGGTCGCAGAAGCTCCATGGCCCCCACCCACCGACCTTCCATCCGGGGGCGACGGACAGCTCATACTGGTAGTAAGCGCCGCCACTCTCATCTTCATCCTCCGGGTGGCTTTTGGCCCATTCCGCGGGGCCCCAGGCAACGAGACGGCCCGCCAACTCTTCCGGCAACTCATGCGGAGCCGGATACTCCATGACGGCCTCCGGGTGAAGGACGCAGGGTTCGGGGACATAGTTGCCGTAGGGATCGACATCGGCCGGCTCGGGCGGACTGACCAGAGGATCGACGACGCTCGCGGTGTCCCGCCACACCAGGCGGGCCGCAGGCAGTCCGCTTTCGTGATCGAGGGGACACCACAACACCTGGAGCAGATCTGCACCATCGGGGCCAGTCAGCCCTGGGATGTCGCGCAGATAGAGCTGTGCGACGGGCAGCAGGGCATTCGGCTCGCCGTGCCAGGGGTGGCCTGCTTCCAATGTGTCCAGTAGGGCCCGCTCCTCTGGGGAGAGAAGGTTCTCCTTAGGGCCACGGGGACGAAGCCATGCTGCTTCCAGCAGGGCACGACGCCTACGCACGTCGTCCAGCGACACCGGCAGCTGCCAATCATCGTGCACTTCCGCGCACACCGGCCACTCCTCATCCGCCGGCCAGAGCAGCGGGCCACCAATGGAACTCTCGTAAGGCGTCGGTATGCCTGGGCGCGGATGCAGCCGGATCGCCTGCCTGGCCAGCGGAGCCAGCTCAGGGAATATGGAAGCGATGTCAACCGGACGCGGCGGCGTAGTCCGCACCATCAAAACTCCTTCTACAGTCACCTGCGCCCGTCGGCGGCATGGTTCAATCGGTGATCATTCTCTGAGTGGGGCTACCAGGACCTGGACCTGTGGCCTCTTCTTTTATCAGGCGACAGCGACAGATCTGAATCACACGCCCGGACCGTCAGTTCTCGGACTCGACGACAAGACATACGGGTTCATCGAGGAGACGGACGGCGGTGACGGCGGCGGCTACGTGGGCGTCTTCCAGGTCGGCCAGTGGTGTGCGGCCATGGAGCCTGGATGCCCACGCTCCATGAGGTGGTTACCGAGTTGTCGCGGGGCTGTGAGGTGCCGGCGGTCCTCGCCGAGTACGGCTCCGGCCCTCGATCGGCACCGGGCTAGCCGGGCGACCAAGGGCCAGGATCAGTTAGTTACCGCAGGTCAGGCCTCACCGGTGGTCAGGCCTATCGGACACGCGACGCCGGTGCCGCCGATGCCGCAGTAGCCGTTCGGCACCTTAAAGAGGTATTGCTGGTGATAATCCTCGGCGAAGTAGAACTCGCCGGCGGGGGCGATCTCGGTGGTGATCTCGCCGTACCCGGCCTTGGTGAGCACCTCCTGGTACGCGTCCCGGGACGTCGCGGCCGCCTTGGCCTGCTCAGGGCCGTGGGTGTAGACGGCCGACCGATACTGCGTGCCGACGTCGTTGCCCTGGCGCATGCCCTGCGTGGGGTCGTGGGCCTCCCAGAACACCTTCAGGAGTTCCTCGTACGACACCTCCGCCGGGTCGAAGATCACCCGGACGACCTCGGTATGCCCGGTCCGCCCCGTGCAGACCTCCTCGTACGTCGGGTTCGCCGTATAGCCGCCCGCGTAGCCCACTGCGGTCGAGACGACCCCGGGGGTCTGCCAGAACTTGCGCTCGGCGCCCCAGAAACAGCCCAGCCCGAACTCGGCGATCTCCGTACCCTCGGGGTACGGCGGAGCCAGCGGCGCGCCGAGGACCTGGTGGCGAGTGGCCACCGGCATGACCTCGACCCGGCCCGACAGCGCCTCCGCGGGGTCCACCATCGTCGTCTTGTCTGTGCCGAAGAGCCAGCCCATCACGTACCCTTCCTTCCGCTCTGCCATCCCCAACCAGACACCGGGCGACCTTGTTCCCCACGTAAGCGTCTCTAAATCTCAGACATAGAGACCCTTATTTGTGCTGAATCCAGGTAAGCAGCGAAGATGTGGTTCATGCCTGATACGCGCCGCGGTGTCCTGTATGGCGTCGCCGCCTACACAATGTGGGGTCTGTTCCCTCTCTACTGGCCTCTGCTCAAGCCGTCCGGCGCCGTGGAAATCCTCGCCCACCGAATGGTCTGGTCGCTGGTCGTGGTCATCACGGTCCTCGCCGTACGCCGCCACTGGTCCTGGATCCGCACGATAACGCGCCGGCAGCTGATCCTCCTCGCCCTCGCGGCCGTCACGGTCTCGGTCAACTGGGGCGTCTACATCTACGCCGTCAACGCCGGCCACGTTGTGGAAGGCGCGCTCGGCTACTTCATCAATCCCCTGGTCAGTGTGCTGTTCGGAGTGTTGATCTTCCGGGAGCGGCTGCGCCGGTGGCAGTGGATCGCCGTGGGGCTGGGCACTCTCGCGGTCCTCATCCTGACGCTCGGCTACGGGCGCCTCCCGTGGATCGCCCTCGTGCTCGCCGTCAGCTTCGGCACGTACGGACTGATCAAGAAGGCGGCGGGGGTGGGCAGCGCGGAGAGCCTGACCATCGAGACGCTCGTGCTGCTGGTGCCGGCCCTGGGCTACCTGCTCGTCCTGCAGGCGAACGGCACCGGGACCTTCGGCAACCACGGTCTCGGCCACGCGTTGCTGCTGGTGGTGTCCGGTCTCATCACCGCGGTGCCGCTGATGCTCTTCACGGCCTCCGCGCTGCGGGTTCCGCTCACCGTCATCGGCCTGCTCCAGTACATCGCCCCGGTGTTGCAGTTCCTGTGCGGGGTGCTGATCGTCCACGAGACCATGCCCGTCAGCCGGTGGGCCGGGTTCGTGGTCGTCTGGCTCGCGCTGAGCGTCTTCACCTGGGACAGCGCGCGCTCCGCCCGTACGTCCCGGCTGGAGCGCGCGGCCGCGCTCGAAACCGTCTGATACGCCTTCCGGAGTACGGGGCCCGCCTCCGACGGTACGACGACGGGGCCGGCCGGAACGGCGAGGATCGGTGGCATGAGCAGAGAATTCCGTTTCGGGATCGTCGCCGGTCTGGCCCCCGACGCCGCCGCATGGACGCTGACGGCCCGCCACGCCGAGGACCTCGGCTACTCGACCCTGCTCGTCCCCGACACGCTGGGGACGATGCCCCCGCTGCTCGCGATGACCGCCGCGGCCACCGTCACGACGACGCTGCGCGTGGGCACGTTCGTGCTGGCCGCGCCCTACCGCAACCCCCGCCTGCTCGCGCACGAGCTCGCCGGGCTCGACTTCCTGTCCGGCGGACGGCTGGAGGTCGGCCTGGGGGCCGGACGTCCCGCCGCCGAGGAGGACGCCCTGGCGCTCGGCATGCCGTACGGCACGGCGGGCGAACGCCTCGCGCTGGTCCGTTCGGTGATCGGCGAAGTGCGGGAGGCCTTCTCAGCGAGCAAAACCACCGTGCAACGCCAGGGGCCGCCGATCATGATCGCGGGAGCCGGTCCCCGCATGCTGACGCTGGCCGCGGAGGAGGCGGACATCGTCGCGCTCGCCGTACAGGCCGACACGCCGGAGGACGGCCTGCGCGGGCCCATCGGCACACTGCGGGATCTGGCCGGGGCGAGGTTCGACGACATCGAGCTGAGCATGAACCTGCTCCAGATCGGCGACGAGCCGCCCCCATGGGTGCCCGAGGGGCTCAGGAGCACGTCGGCGCAGGCCGCCGCCATCTTGCGCGGCTCACCTCGTGAGATGGCCGACACGCTGCTGCGCCGCCGCGACGAGCTGGGCCTGTCCTACATCACCGTCAGCGGCTTCTTCGCCGACGCCCTCGCCCCCGTCGTCGGACTCCTCGCCGGTCGCTGACCTCACCGGGTGGCCGACAGGCGTGACCGGGTGCGGGCAGGCGCCCATGCGGGCAGCCCGGCCACGATGTCGGCGAGCGTGACCCCTCCGAGGCTGCCGCGCCACGCCCGGTGCGCCTCGGACATCTTCTCGGCGATGATGCAGATGCTCCGGCAGTCCTCGGGAGGCAGGGCCCCCCTTCCCTGCTGACGGATCTCACGGCACTCGTACGGCGAGGAGGCGCCGTCGACCGCCTCGACGATCTGCAGCAACGTGATATCGGGAGCCGCCCGTGCGAGCCGGAATCCGCCCCGCGGGCCCGTCATCGCGGCCAGAACCCCGGCTCTTACGAGCGCCTGCAACTGCTTGGCCAGGTAGGGCGCCGGGACGTCGTAGTACTCCGCGAGCTGCGCCGCAGACGCGGTCGCTCCCGGCTCGAGCTGCGCCAGCGTGGCGGCGCAGTGCAACACCCACTCGGTGCTCGCAGGCAGCTTCATGCCCTCCAGTGTATTGGAGACATTGCAGATCTATTTTGTCCGAGATAGCATCCGTGGCGTCTAGCGAAGGAGAAGACCATGCGCATCGCAGTCGCCGCCGCCACCGGGAACATCGGGAAGCTCACCGTCGCCGCCCTCGAACGGGACGGGCACGACGTCGTCCCCGTCAGCCGCTCTCTCGGTGTGGACCTGTTGACGGGCGAGGGGCTCGACAAGGCCCTGGACGGCGTCGAGGCGGTCGTGGACGCGATCAGCTCGAACGCGGTCGACCGGGACGAGTCGGTGGCGTACTTCGGCACGACCACCAGGAACCTGCTGGCCGCCGAGGAGCGAGCGGGCGTCCGCCACCACGTGTTGCTCTCGATCATCGGAATCCACAAGGTGGAGGGCAACGCCCACTACGCCGGCAAGCGGGAGCAGGAGCGCCTGGTGTCCGCCGGTTCTGTGCCGTGGACGATCGTCCCGGTCGCGCAGTTCCACGACTTCGCCGCGATGGTGGCGGGGTGGGCCGAGCAGGACGGCGTCGCCACGATCGCGCCGCTGCTGGTGCAGCCGATCGCGCCCGCTGACGTGGCCGACGTCCTCGCGGAGATCGCGGTGGGCAGGCCGCAGGGCCGCTACACCGACGTGGCCGGTCCCGAGCCGCAGGACCTCGTCGACATGGCCCGTCGCACCTTCGCGGCGCGCGGCGGGACGGTCAAGCTCGTGCCGACCTGGTCGGGAATCTTCGGCACGGCGATGGCCGGCGAGGTGCTGCTGCCCGGAGAAGGCGCCCGCATCGCGCCGACCACCTTCGACGAGTGGCTCGCGACCCAGCAGTAGACACCGGCAGCGCCCCTTCGGACCTCGTGCTCGGCCGCCCCCCACTCAGGGCAGGGCGGCCACGGTCACAAAGGCGTCAGGTCAGCGCCGCCTCGGCCCTGGCGTACGCGGCTGCCGCGATGCGCGGCAGCAGTACGGCGGGGTCGGTCCGCGGCCTCGGCCACTGGTTCGGGATCCGCACCTCCAGCACGTAACGCGGCGTCCGCACCACCTCGACCCACTGCGTGACCGACTTCCCCTCCATGACTCGGAAGGCCCAGGACCGGGTGCCGAGAGGCGGCACGGGGATCGGCTCCACGTGCATCGAATGGCCCCACACGTTGAGAAACCCGCGGCAGGAGGCCATCGCGGCGGGATCACCGAGGGCGTTCAGCATTGGAGCGGGCCCGGTGACGATGGTCTCGGAGAACTCCGCCGACCGTTTCCACGCCTCGTCGCTCATGGCGCTCAGCAGCGTCGCGGCGATCTGCACACCCGGCCGGTTGAAGTCGCGCAGCGCGACGCGCCACGATCCCACGGTCCACCAGTCGCAGCCGGAGAACCTCTCGAACACCCCGGCCGCCTGCCGAGCCGAGATGAACTCCGTCGCTCTGCCCTCGGCGGCGGGCAGAGCGACGACCGCGCCCGGTTTGGTGATCGACTCGTGGACCCCCCGGTAGTCGACGAGCAGGGCCCGCCTAAGCCGGGGATCGCCGGGGCCGCTTCCGGGGTTCGCGGGCGAGAGCGGCCGCCCCTTCTTCAGCACCTCCGCCTCGAAGACCTGTTCCACGGACGGTGCCGGGGACGGACGGGCAGACGCGCGCGAAACCGGCTCGGGCGAAGCCACCCCGGCGATGGCGTCGCACAGGGCTTGCGCCGAGCCCTGTCCCTCGCCCTCGCCACATGTGAGGACCTGGTCCTTGTCCACGATGACGGCGTCGGCGGGCACAGGACTCCCGGGCATCGGGGTGACGGGCATGCCCGCGCGTGGCTTGCCGCCGCAGGCCGCCACCGCCAGGAGGCACAGGGCCGCCGACACCACGACCGCACACCGGGTGAGCTTCACCCGGTCATGATCTCCTACAGGACGGTCAGCCCGTGCGCTCGACGACGTAGTCGCACAGGGCGACCAGGGCCGTACGCGCGGGGATGTCGGGCAGGCCGGCGAGGGCGGCCTTGGCCCGGTCGATCCAGCGGGTGAGCTCCTCGCGGGCCTGGTCCATGGCCCGGTGGGCCCGCAGCAGCGTCAGCGTCTCCTCGACGTCCTGCTCGGCCACCGGCCCCGACAGCAGGATGCGCAGCCGGGCGTCGGCGGGGTCGTCGGAGGTCAGCGCGTACAGCACGGGAAGCGTGTGGACGCCCTCGCGCAGGTCGGTGCCGGGGGTCTTGCCCGAGTCGGCCGTGGGCGCGGCCACGTCGATGAGGTCGTCACCGAGCTGCCAGGCCACGCCGATCGCCTCGCAGGCGTCGGTCAGGCGCTCGACCACGTCGGCGGGGGCGCCGGCCAGCATGGCCCCGAAGCGGCCCGAGGTGGCGATGAGAGAGCCGGTCTTGTCGGCCAGCACGCTGATGTAGTGGGCGATCGCGTCGCCGCCCTCGGCGGGCCCGATCGTCTCGCGGATCTGGCCGCGCACCAGGCGGGAGAACGTGCGCGCCTGGATCCGGATGAGCTCGCTGCCGAGGTCGGCGAGGATCTCCGACGCCTGGGCGAACAGGTAGTCGCCGGTGAGGATGGCCACGGTGTTGTCCCACCGGGCGTTGGCGGACGGGGAGCCCCGGCGCACCGGGGCCTCGTCCATCACGTCGTCGTGGTAGAGCGTGGCTAGGTGGGTCAGCTCGATGACGACGGCCCCGGGCACGATGCCCGGGGCGTCCGGGTTTCCGAACTGGGCGGCCAGCAGCACGAGCATCGCCCGGAACCGCTTGCCACCCGCCTCGATGAGGTGCCTGGACGTCTGGGTGACGAAGGCGTCCTCACTCTCGACCGACGAGCGCAGCAGCTTCTCCACCGCCGCGAGCCCGCCCGCGAGATCGTCGGCCAGCCGCTCGTCTACGAGAGGAATGTCCACAACGGGCGGCGCGGCCATACGGAGATCTCCTATCGTACGAACAGGGATTGTGCAGCCGTGTGCGCAAGGTCCAGCACGGGCTGGGGGTAAACCCCGAGAACTACCGTAGCCAATGCCGCGATGCCGACGACGGCCGCGGTCCCCCGCGAGGGCAGCACGACGGACGGACCGTCGGCGGCCGGGTCGCTGAAGAACATCAGCACGATCACACGCACGTAGAAGAACGCAGCGATGGCCGAGGCCACCACACCGATGATGACCAGCGGCGTGGCGCCGTTGGCGACGGCGGCCTGGAAGACCGCGTACTTCCCGAAGAACCCGCTGGTCAGCGGGATGCCGGCGAAGGCCAGCAGGAAGAACGCGAACGTCCCGGCCAGCAGCGGCGAGCGCTTGCCGAGCCCGGCCCAGCGGGACAGGTGCCATGCCTCGCCGCCCGCGTCGCGCACCATCGTGACGATGGCGAACGCGCCCACCGTGGTGAAGCCGTACGCGACCAGGTAGAACAGCAGTCCGGACAGGGCCGAGGTGTTCTCCGCCTGGGTGTGGCCGGTGGCGATGACGCCGATGAGCAGGAAGCCGCCGTGCGCGATCGACGAGTAGGCGAGCATCCGCTTGATGTCGGTCTGCGTGATCGCGAGGACCGCGCCGACCACCATCGTGAGAATCGCCACACCGTAGAGCACCGGGCGCCAGTCCCAGTCGAGGCCGCCGAGACCGACCCAGAACACCCGCAGCAGCGCGCCGAAGGCGGCCACCAGGGTGCCCGAGGCCATCAGCGCGGTGATGGGCGTGGGCGCGCCCTGGTAGACGTCCGGCTTCCACGCCTGGAACGGCGCGGCGCCGATCTTGAAGAGCAGGCCGACGCCGAGCATGGCCGCGCCGATGTAGAGCAGCGTGTCCTGGCCGCCGACCGCGCCCAGCGCCTGGTTGATCTTCGCGAGGTCGACCGAGCCTGCGTAGCCGTACAGCAGGGCCGTGCCGTACAGGAAGAAGGCCGAGGAGAACGCGCCGAGCAGGAAGTACTTGACCGCGGCCTCCTGCGACAGCAGGCGGCGGCGCCTGGCCAGGCCGCACAGCAGGTAGAGCGGCAGCGACATGACCTCGAGGGCGACGAACGCCACGAGCAGGTCGTTGGACGCGGGGAACAGCAGCATGCCGCCGACCGCGAACAGCAGCAGCGGATAGACCTCGGTGTGCGCGGCCCGCTCGACGAGCGACTGCTCCTCCTCGGCCGAGCCGGGCACCGCCGCCGCGGCGCCGACGAAGTGCTCCTCGTCCTTGATGAGCAGCACGCTCACGAAGGCGAGGATCAGGATCGTCCCCCAGATGAACAGGGCCGGGCCGTCCACGGCCACCGCGCCCATCGCGGCGGGCTTGGTGGGCACGCCCTTGATCGCCTGCCAGACGGCCAGCGCGAACGCGCCGGCCAGCGACAGCAGCGTGAGCGGCAGGTGGATCGCCGAGCGCAGGTAGCGCGGGGCGAATGCCTCCACCAGCACGCCGACGATCGCCGCGCCGAAGACGACGAGTATCGGCGCCAGCAGGGCGTACTCGATACTCGGCGCCTGAATGGTGCCGTTCACTACTGGCCCTCCTGAGCAACGGGTACGGCCGGCTTCGGGTCCGTGACGGAGACGCTCGACAGCGTGTCCTTCACGGCGGGGTTGATCACGTCGAGCAGCGGCTTGGGATAGAAGCCGAACACCAGCAGCAGCGCGACGAGCGGCGCCACCACCCACTTCTCCCTGGCGTTGAGGTCGGGCAGCGACTTGACCGACTCGGCCGTCGGGCCGTTCATCGTCCGCTGGTACATCCACAGGATGTAGATCGCGGCGAGGATGACGCCGACCGTGGCGATCACCGCCGGGACGACGTACCGCTGGTAGGTGCCGGTCAGCACCATGAACTCGCTGACGAACGTGCTGAGACCGGGCAGCGAGAGGCTGGACAGACCGGCCACCAGGAACGTCCCGGCGAGGATCGGGGCCACCTTCTGCACGCCGCCGTAGTCGGCGATGAAGTGCGAGCCCCTGCGGTAGATGAGGAAGCCCGCGATCAGGAACAGCGCGCCGGTCGAGAAGCCGTGGTTGACCATGTAGAGCGTCGCGCCCGAGCCCGCGCTGGTGGTCATCGCGAACACGCCCATCGCGATGAAGCCGAAGTGCGACACCGAGGTGTATGCGATGAGCCGCTTCATGTCGGTCTGCCCGATGGCCACGATCGCGCCGTACACGATGCCGATCACCGACAGCGTGATCACCAGCGGCGTGAAGAACTTCGCGGCGTCAGGGAAGAGCTCCAGGCAGAAGCGCAGCATGCCGTACGTGCCGACCTTGTCCAGCACACCGACGAGCAGGACGGCCGCGCCGGCCGGAGCCTGGGCGGCGGCGTCCGGCAGCCAGGTGTGGAACGGCCACAGCGGCGCCTTGATCGCGAAGGCGATGAAGAAGCCGAGGAACAGCCACTTCTGCGTCGTCACGTCCTGGATGGTCCCGACCAGGTCGGAGAACATGAACGTGCCCTTGCCGGCGATCGTGTAGAGCGCGATCACCGCCACCAGCATCAGAAGCCCGCCGAACAGCGAGTACAGCAGGAACTTCACGGCCGCGTACGACCGCTGCGCCCCGCCGTACGACCCGATCATGAAGTACATCGGGATCAGCATGGCTTCGAAGAAGACGTAGAAGAGGAAGACGTCGGTCGCCGCGAAGACGCCGATCATCATGGCCTCGAGCACGAGCAGCAGCGAGAAGTACGTCCGGACCGAGCGCTTGCCGGCCTCGGCGTCGTGCCACGAGGCGAGCACCACGATCGGCACGAGGATCACCGACAGCAGGATCAGCACCAGGGCGATGCCGTCCACGGCGACGCCGTAGTGGACCCCGAACTGGGGAATCCAGTCGTACGTCTCGGCGAACTGGAACTTGTCGCCGTTCGGGCTGAACTGGACCGCCATGGCGACGGTCAGCGCCAGCACGATCAGCGACACCACGAGGGTGAACTGCTTGGCGAGCTTGTCGTTGCGGACAAGGGTCACGCCCAGCGCGCCGAGTACGGACACGCCCATCAGGGTTGAAAGCCAGGGCATCACAGGTTCCCTACGACGAGCCAGGCACCGGCCAGGACGGCGGCGCCCAGGAATATCGACAGCGCGTACGAGCGGACGAACCCGGTCTGGACCCTGCGCAGGCGCCCGGACGTGCCGCCGATGCCGGCGGCCAGGCCGTTCACGAGGCCGTCGACGCCGCGGTTGTCGAAGAACACGGCCAGGCGGGTCAGCCACTGGCCGGGGCGCATGAACAGCGCCTCGTTCAGGGCGTCGCCGTACAGGTCACGACGGGCGAAGGTGGTGAGGAACGAGGCGCGCGGGGCCACCGCGGGCACCTCGGCCCTGCCGTACTTGACCCAGGCGAAGGCCGCGCCGATCGCGACGAGCGCGAGCGTGACCAGACCGGTGAGGCTGAACGGGTGGAACGACGGCATCTCCTCCGGCGCGCCGACGGCCGGCGCGAGGAAGGTCATGAACCGGTTGCCCAGCACCAGGAACGCACCGAGCCCGATCGCGCCGATCGACAGGATGATCAGCGGCCAGGTCATGACGGCGGGCGACTCGTGCGGGTGGGCCGTGGGCTCCCAGCGCTTGGCGCCGAAGAACGTCATGAACACCAGGCGCGACATGTAGAAGCCGGTGATGCCCGCGCCGAGCACGGCCAGCCAGCCGAGGATCGCGTTGTGCTCCATCGCGGTCTCGATGATGCCGTCCTTGGTGAAGTAACCGGACAGCAGCGGGAACCCGATGATCGCCAGGTAGCCGATGAGGAACGTCACGAACGTGACCGGCATGACCTTGCGCAGCGCACCGTACTTGCGCATGTCGACCTCGTCGTTCATGGCGTGCATGACCGAGCCCGCGCCGAGGAACATGTCGGCCTTGAAGAAGCCGTGCGTGATCAGGTGGGCGATCGCGAAGGCGTAGCCCACCGGGCCGATGCCCGCGGCGAGCACCATGTAGCCGATCTGCGACATCGTCGAACCGGCCAGCGCCTTCTTGATGTCGTCCTTGGCGGTACCGATGATCGCACCGGCGAGCAGCGTCGCGACGCCGACGATCGTCACCACGAGCTGCGCGGTCCCGGCGCCCTCGAAGATCGGGCCGGACCGGACGATCAGGTAGACGCCGGCGGTGACCATGGTCGCCGCGTGGATGAGGGCCGAGACCGGGGTCGGGCCCTCCATCGCGTCGAGGAGCCAGGACTGCAGCGGGAGCTGCGCCGACTTGCCGCAGGCGCCGACCAGCAGCAGCAGGCCGATCGCGGTGAGCGTGCCCGAGGACGCCTTCGAGGCGTTCCCGAGGACGTCGCTGAAGGCCAGCGTGTGGAACGTCGCGAAGATCGTGAAGATGCCGATCAGCAGGCCGAAGTCACCGACGCGGTTGACGATGAACGCCTTCTTGGCCGCGGTCGCCGCCGAGGGCTTGTGCTGCCAGAACCCGATCAACAGGTAGGACGCGAGGCCGACGCCCTCCCAGCCGACGAACAGGGCCACGTAGTTGTCGGCCAGCACCAGCAGGAGCATGGCCGCGACGAACAGGTTGAGGTAGGCGAAGAACCGCCGCCTGTTCGGGTCGTGCGCCATGTAGCCGATCGAGTAGATGTGGATCAGCGAGCCCACGAAGGTGATCAGCAGGCAGAACGAGATCGACAGCGGGTCGACCAGCAGGCCCACCTTCGCGAGGCCCGGGATGAAGTCGTACAGCTCGATCCCGCGGCGGCGCTCGCCGGGGGCGAAGCCGAGCAGCTGCGCGAACGACAGCGCCGCCACCACGAAGGACGCGACGGCCATGAGCACGCCCAGCAGGTGGCCGAACTTGTCGGTCCTCCGGCCGCCAAGCAGGAGGACCGCCGCTCCCACCAGGGGCAGAGCGATCATGAGCCAGGCTGCTCCGATCGCTCCGCCGGAGTGCTGGATGATCTCAGCGGGTTCCACGGCCACCTCTTAGTACTTCAGCAGGCTGACGTCGTCGACCGACGCGGACCTGCGGGTTCGGAAGATCGTCACGATGATGGCCAGGCCGATGACCACCTCGGCGGCGGCCACGATCATCACGAAGAACGCGATGAGCTGGCCGTCGAGGTTGCCGTTCTGCCGGGCGAAGGTGACGAACGCCAGGTTGCAGGCGTTGAGCATGAGCTCGACGCACATGAACACCACGATGGCGTTGCGCCGTACGAGCACGCCGACGCCGCCGATGGCGAACAGCAGCGCGGAGAGCACCAGGTAGTGCGTGGTCACTTGCCGTCCTCCTCGCTCAGGGACTCCCTCGGGGACTCACCGCGCGGGCGGACGACCCGGCCCGCCACGACACTGTCTCCGACGCCGTCGTCGGGCATCGGCTCGGTGTCGGGGCCGCCGTCCCTGGCCTCCTCGGCCACGGTGGGCGTGCTGTGGCCGTTCGCGTGCAGCGCGGCCTCCTCCTGCTCCAGCACCCGGGCGACCTCGGGAGACAGGATGCCCTGGGACTCCTCGTACCGGGCGATGTAGCGGTTGATCGACAGCGGAGAGACCGACCCGTCGGGCAGCAGCGCCGGCATGTCGATGGCGTTGTGCCGGGCGTAGGTGCCGGGGCCGGGCAGCGGCGCCGGGTTCTTGCCCGTCCTGCCGAAGGCGACGAAGCGCTGCCGGGACAGGTCCTTCTGGGTCGGCTTGGCCTCGGCGCGCTCCCGGTGCGCGAGCACCATCGCGCCGAGCGCCGCGGTGATCAGCAGCGCCGAGGTGACCTCGAAGGCGAACACGTGGCGCGTGAAGATCAGCTCGGCCAGGGAGGGCACGTTGCCCGCCTGCGTGGCGGCGGTCAGGCCCTTGGCGGAGCCGACCACCGCGTTGCCGATCCCGGCCGTGAGCAGGACGGCGAAGCCGAGCCCGCCCACGATGGCCCAGAACCGCTGTCCCCTGATCGTCTCCACGAGGGAGTCCGACGAGTCCACGCCCACGAGCATGAGCACGAACAGGAACAGCATCATGACCGCGCCGGTGTAGACGATGATCTGCACCGCCGCCAGGAACGGAGCGTCCTGCACCGCGTACAGCACCGCCAGCGAGAGCATGACGACGCCGAGCATGAGGGCCGAGTAGACGGCCCTGCGGCTGAAGACGAGTCCGAGCGCCGCGATCACCGAGATGACCGCGAGCACCCAGAACGTGATGGACTCACCCATTGCTTCGACCCAACCGGTAGTAGTCCTCTTCGGTCTCGCCGAGGCGCATCGGGTGGGGCGGCTGCTCCATGCCCGGTCCGAGCGGCGCGAGGAGCATCTCCTTGGTGTAGATCAGCGACTCGCGGCTGGAGTCGGCGAGCTCGTACTCGTTGGTCATCGTGAGCGCCCGGGTGGGGCACGCCTCGATGCACAGCCCGCAGAGGATGCAGCGCAGGTAGTTGATCTGGTAGACGCGGCCGTACCTCTCACCCGGCGAGAAACGCTCCTCGTCGGTGTTGTCGCCGCCCTCGACGTAGATGGCGTCCGCCGGGCAGGCCCAGGCGCACAGCTCGCAGCCGACGCACTTCTCCAGTCCGTCGGGCCACCGGTTCAGCTGGTGCCGCCCGTGGAAACGCGGCGCGGTGGGCCGCTTCTCCTCGGGATAGTTGGTGGTCACCGGCTTCTTGAACATGTGGTGGAAGGTGACGCCGAATCCCTTGATCGGGTTCAGCCAATCAGTTGCTCCCACTGGTCACCTCCTTGGCGGCGTCGGAATTGAGACGCGCGGCGGGCACGGCTCCGTGGTAATGCGGGGCGTCGAGCGGCGGCACCGGGAACCCGCCCGCGGACGGCTCCTCGCGCAGCTGCTCGAACTCCTCCTCGATCGCGGCGGCCTTGGCCTCCCTGCGGCGCTGGTTGACGGTGTCGAACCGCAGCCAGATCGCGAGGGCCCCGATGATGACCACAGCACCGATGGTCATGATGATCGCCCGGTTGCTGTCCGGCATCCGGAGCGCCTTGAACGTGGCGGCCAGGAGGATCCAGGCCAGGTTGAGCGGGATCAGCACCTTCCAGCCGAAGGCCATCAGCTGGTCGTACCGGACCCGCGGCAGCGAGGCGCGGACCCAGACGAAGAAGCCGAAGGCGATGACCAGCTTGATGAAGAACCACAGCATCGGCCACCAGCCGGAGTTCGCGCCGTCCCACAGGGAGATCGGCCACGGGGCCCGCCAGCCGCCGAAGAACAGCGTGATCGCCATCGCCGAGACCGTGAAGACGTTCACATACTCGGCGAGCATGAACATCGCGAACTTCAGCGAGGAGGAGTACTCGGTGTGGAAGCCGCCGACCAGCTCGCCCTCGCCCTCGGGGAGGTCGAAGGGCACGCGGTTCGTCTCACCCAGCATCGTGATCGCGTAGATCAGGAAGGACGGGATCAGCGAGACCACGTACCAGGACGGCGCCGGGATGGACAGTCCGAGGATGTCCCAGGTGCCGCCACTAGCCTGCTTCGCCACGATCTCCGAGGTGGACAGCGTGCCCGCCTGGAGGAACACCGCGACGAACGACAGGCCCATCGCGATCTCGTACGACACCACCTGGGCGGCCGAGCGCAGACCGCCCAGCACGGCGTACGGCGACCGGGAGCCCCACCCGGCGAGCACGACGCCGTAGACGCCGATCGAGGCGGTGGCCAGGACCAGCAGGACCGCGACCGGCAGGTCGGTGAGCTGCAGCGGCGTCTTGTGGCCGAACATCCACACCATCGGCCCGAACGGCACGACGGAGAAGGCGAGGAAGGCCGGGACGGCGATGATGACCGGGGCAAGGAAGTAGATCACCTTGTCCACGGTGCGCGGCATGAGGTCTTCCTTGAGGCCCATCTTCAGGCCGTCGGCGACCGTCTGCAGCAGGCCGAACTTACCTGCGCGGTTGGGGCCGTAGCGGTGCTGCATGCGCGAGATGAGCTTGCGCTCGGTCCACACGCCCATCAGCACGCCCAGCATCAGGAACACGAAGATCGCGACGGCCTTGATGATCGTGATCCACAGTGGATCGTGGCCGAAGTCGCTCAGCGTGGGTCCGGGGTTGTTCACGAGACGCTCCCGATCGTTACGACGTCTCCGGCGACCGCGCGCAGGTCGCGCGTGACCGACAGGCCGGCGGAGTTGGACGGCACCCACACGACACGGTCGGGCAGGTCCGCGACGCGCACCGGGACGACCACGTCGTCACCGATGGTGATCTTGCCGCCGTCGACCGCGCCGATCTCGGCGGCCGTCGCCTCGGACAGCAGCGCCGCGACCGAGCGGGCGGTCCCCGCGAGGTAGGGCTCGCCGTCCTGCATCCGGCCGTCGTCGAGCAGCAGGTGCCAGGTCGCCAGCACGGCCTCGCCCGCCTGCGGCTCCCTGACCGGGCGGCCGGTGACCGCCGGCGCGACCGGGCGGGTGCCCTTCCAGGCGCCGAGCGCGGCCATCTCGCGCCGGGCGGCGGCGGGGTCGGGCAGGCCCAGGTGGACGTCCATCTGGTCGGCGATCGAGGCGATGGCGCGCAGGTCGCTCATCAGCCCCGGGACGGCCGTGGCCACCCCGAACGAGCGGCCCCTGCCCTCCCAGTCGACGAATGTCCCGGACTTCTCGGCCACCGCGGCGACCGGCAGGACCACGTCGGCCCGGTCGGTGACCGCGCTGGCGCGGATCTCCAGGCTGACGATGAACGGCGTGTTCTCCAGCGCCGCGAGCGCCCTGGCCGGGTCGGGCAGGTCGTAGGGGTCCACGCCCGCCACGACCAGCGCGTCGACCTCGTCGTTCAGCGCGGCCTCGATGATGCCGGCGGTGTCGCGGCCGGGCGTCCCGGGCAGCGAGGCGACGCCCCAGACCCTGGCGACCTCCGCGCGGGCGCTCTCGTCGCCGGCCGGGCGGCCGATCGGCAGCAGCCCCGGCAGGGCGCCCGCCTCCAGCGCGCCGCGCTCACCGGCCCGGCGCGGCACCCAGGCGAGCCTGGCGCCGGTGGCCTGCGTGAGCCGTACGAGCGCGGACAGGGCGCCGGGGGCGGTGGCGAGCCGCTCGCCGGCGAGGACGATCGTGCCCGCGGGCAGCAGGTCGCCGCCGATGAGGTCGCCGAGCGCCTCGGCCTCGGCGCCGGGCGCGGTGCGGATCAGCGTGCCCTTCATCTTGGCCAGGCCCGGCGTGGCGAACGGCGCGAGCGAGTAGACCTTCAGGCCCCGCTTGCGCGCCGCCTTGCGCAGGCGCAGGAAGACGATGGGCGACTCCTCCTCGGGCTCGAACCCGGCCAGGAGCACGGCCGGGGCCGTCTCCAGGTCGGCGTAGGAGACCTCGATGCCCTTGCCGGCCACGGCGTGGGCGAGGAACCGCGTCTCCTCCTCGGAGTGCGGGCGGGCCCGGAAGTCGATGTCGTTGGTGCCGAGGGCGATCCTGGCGAACTTGCTGTACGCGTAGGCGTCCTCGACGGTGAGCCGCCCGCCGACCAGCACACCGGCCTTGCCCCGGGCCCGCAGCAGACCCTCGGCGGCGACGGCCAGGGCGTCCGGCCAGGAGGTCGGGACGAGCTTGCCGCTCTCGTCACGGACCAGCGGCGACCGCAGGCGGTCGGGCGCGGTGGCGTAGGTGAAGGCCCAGCGGCCCTTGTCGCAGTTCCACTCCTCGTTGACCTGCGGGTCGTCGCCGGCCAGGCGGCGGGTGACCTTGCCGCGGCGGTGGTCGGTGCGCAGCGAGCAGCCCGACGCGCAGTGCTCGCACGCGCTCGGCGTGGAGACCAGGTCGAACGGGCGGGAGCGGAACCGGTAGGCCGCGCCGGTCAGCGCGCCCACCGGGCAGATCTGGATGGTGTTGCCCGAGAAGTAGGACTGGAACGGCTCGCCGTCGGCGACGCCCACCTGCTCCTTGGCCCCGCGCTCGAAGAAGTCGATGAGCGGGTCACCGGCGATCTGCTCGGAGAAGCGGATGCAGCGCGCGCACTGGATGCAGCGCTCGCGGTCGAGCAGCACCTCGCTCGACAGCGGGATCGGCTTCTCGAACGTGCGCTTCTGCTCGACGAACCGGCTCTCGCCCTGGCCGTTCGACATGGCCTGGTTCTGCAGGGGGCACTCGCCGCCCTTGTCGCAGACCGGGCAGTCGAGCGGGTGGTTCAGCAGCAGCATCTCCATCACGCCGCGCTGGGCCTTCTCGGCCACCGGCGAGGTGAGCTGCGTCTTGACCACCATGCCCTCGGCGACCTCGATCGCGCAGGACGGCTGCGGCTTGGGGAAGCCGCGGCCGTTGCCCGCGTCGGGGATGTCGACCAGGCACTGGCGGCAGTTGGCCGCCGGCGAGAGCAGCGGGTGGTCGCAGAACCGGGGGATCTGGATCCCCAGCAGCTCCGCGGCCCGGATGATCAGCGTGCCCTTGGGGACGCTGATCTGGAAGCCGTCGATGGTCAGGGTGACCATGTCCACGACCGGCTGCTCCGGCTGCGTCGTCTGAACTGTCACTTGGACCCCCACACCGTGGAAGCGGCGGGATCGAACGGGCAGCCGCCGATCTCGAAGTGCTTGAGGTATTCGTCGCGGAACTGCTTCACCGACGAGTGGATCGGGCTCGTCGCGCCGTCGCCGAGGGCGCAGAACGAACGGCCCAGGATGTTGTCGGCGATGTCGGTGATCGTGGCCAGGTCCTCCTCGGATCCCTGGCCCTTCTCCAGCCGCTTGAGCACCTGCTTGAGCCAGTAGGTGCCCTCACGGCACGGGGTGCACTTGCCGCAGGACTCGTGCGCGTAGAACTCGGTCCAGCGCAGGACGGCCCGCACCACGCAGGTCGTCTCGTCGAAGATCTGCAGGGCGCGGGTGCCCAGCATCGAGCCCTTGGCCCCGACCGACTCGAAGTCGAGCGGCACGTCGAGGTGCTCGGCCGTGAAGATCGGCGTCGAGGAGCCTCCCGGCGTCCAGAACTTCAGCTCGTGGCCCTCGCGGATGCCGCCCGCCATGTCGAGCAGCTCGCGCAGCGTGATGCCCAGCGGGGCCTCGTACTGGCCCGGCCGGGTCACGTGGCCCGACAGCGAGAAGATGCCGAAGCCCTTGGACTTCTCGGTGCCCATCCCGGCGAACCAGTCGGCGCCGTTGGCGATGATGCTCGGCACGCTCGCGATCGACTCGACGTTGTTGACCACCGTCGGGGAGGCGTACAGGCCGGCGACCGCCGGGAACGGCGGCTTGAGCCGGGGCTGGCCGCGGTAGCCCTCCAGCGAGTCGAGCAGCGCGGTCTCCTCGCCGCAGATGTAGGCCCCCGCGCCGCTGTGCACGACGAGTTCGAGGTCGTAGCCCGAGCCGAGGATGTCGGTCCCGAGGTAGCCCTTCTCGTACGCCTCCCGGACCGCGGCCTGCACCCGGCGGATGACGTGGAGCACCTCGCCGCGGACGTAGATGAACGCGTAGTTGGCCCGGATGGCGTAGGACGCGATGATCACGCCCTCGACCAGCGCGTGCGGGTTGGCCATCATGAGCGGGATGTCCTTGCAGGTCCCCGGCTCCGACTCGTCGGCGTTGACCACGAGGTAGTGGGCCTTGCCGTCGCCCTGCGGGATGAAGCCCCACTTCATGCCCGTGGGGAAGCCCGCGCCGCCGCGGCCGCGCAGGCCGGAGTCCTTCACCGCCTGGATGACGGCGTCCGGGTCCATGCCCAGGGCCTTCTTGGCTGCCGCGTACTCGCCGTACCCGTCGAGGGTGAACGAGTCCGCCTGGTCCCAGTTCCTGGTGAGGACTGGAGTCAGCGTTGTCATCGGTCGCTCACCGCTCCTCGTTCGCTGCGCGGGCCGCTCGTCCGCGTCGTCACTTCTCGCTCCCCTCGGCCTTGGGGGCCTCCCAGCCGTTGGCCTTGGCGATCTTCAGGCCCTCCAGCGACGGGCCGGCGGCCGACGGGCCGTCACCGGCCAGGCCGTCGGGCAGCCCGGCGAGGACCCGGGACGCCTCCTTGAACGTGCACAGCCGGCCCGGGCCGCGGGTGGGCGCGACCTCCTTGCCCGCGCGCAGGTCGTCGACGAGCTGCTTGGCCGACTCCGGGGTCTGGTTGTCGAAGAACTCCCAGTTGACCATCATGACCGGCGCGAAGTCGCAGGCGGCGTTGCACTCCAGCCGCTCCAGCGTGATCTTGCCGTCCCCGGTGGTCTCGTCGTGGCCGACGCCCACGTGCTCGCTGAGCTCTTCCCAGATCCGGTCGCCGCCCATGACCGCGCACAGCGTGTTGATGCAGACGCCGACGTTGTACTCGCCGGCCGGCTTGCGCTTGTACATGGTGTAGAAGGTCGCCACGCCGACGACCTCGGCCTTGGACAGGCCCAGCATCTCGGCGCAGAACTCCTGGCCGTCGTCGGAGACGTAGCCGTCCTCCGACTGAACCAGGTGCAGCAGCGGCAGCAGCGCCGAACGCGGCCGGGGGTAGCGGCCGATGATCTCCTTGGCGTCCGTCTCCAGACGCTCGCGGACCTCGGGCGAGTACGTCATCGGTCCACACCTCCCATGACCGGGTCGATCGAGGCGACCGCTGAGATGACGTCGGCGACCATGCCGCCCTCGCACGTCGCGGGCACCGCCTGCAGGTTCGTGAACGACGGGTCGCGGAAGTGGACCCGGTAGGGCCGGGTGCCGCCGTCGCTGACCACGTGCGCGCCGAGCTCGCCGCGCGGCGACTCGACCGAGGCGTACGCCTGCCCCGCCGGCACCCGGAAGCCCTCGGTCACCAGCTTGAAGTGGTGGATCAGGGCCTCCATGGAGCTGCCCATGATGTGGGCGATGTGGTCGGGCGAGTTGCCGAGGCCGTCGGGGCCGAGCGCGAGCTGCGACGGCCAGCCGATCTTCTTGTCCTCGATCATCACCGGGCCGCCCTTGAGCGGGCCGGACAGGCGGTCGAGCGCCTGCTCGATGATCTTGAGGGACTCCTCCATCTCGGCCATTCGGACGAGGTAGCGGCCGTACACGTCGCAGGTGTTCTGCGTCGGCACGTCGAAATCGTACGTCTCGTAGCCGCAGTAGGGCTGCGACTTGCGCAGGTCCCACGGCAGGCCGGCGGCGCGCAGCATCGGCCCGGTGACGCCCAGCGCCATGCAGCCGGTGAGGTCGAGGTAGGCCACGTCCTTGGTGCGCCGGGTGTAGACCGGGTTCGCGTCGAGGAGCTTGCGCATCTCCTTGATCCGCCCCGGCATGATCTTGAGGAACTCACCGATCTTGTCGACCGCGCCGGCCGGCAGGTCGACGCTGACGCCGCCCGGCCGGACGTACGCCATGTTCATCCGCAGGCCGGTGATGTACTCCATCAGGTCGAGCACCATCTCGCGCTCGCGGAAGCCGAACAGCATCGGCGTGGTCGCGCCCAGCTCCAGGCCGTACGTCGCGATCGCGACCAGGTGCGAGGAGATCCGGGTGAGCTCCATCGTCAGGACCCGGATGGCCTGCGCCCGGTCCGGGATCCTGTCGGTGATCCCCAGAAGCTTCTCGACGCCCATGCAGTAGGCGGTCTCGTTGAAGATCGGCGCGAGGTAGTCCATGCGGGTGACGAACGTGACCCCCTGGGTCCACGTCCGATACTCCATGTTCTTCTCGATGCCGGTGTGCAGGTAGCCGATCACCGTGCGGGCCTCGGTCACGGTCTCGCCGTCGAGGGTCAGCACGAGCCGGAGCACGCCGTGGGTCGACGGGTGCTGCGGGCCCATGTTGACGACCAGGCGCTCGTCGGCCGACTCGCTGACGGTCTTGACCAGCTCGTCCCAGTCCTGACCGGCGACGTCGTAGATCCGGCCCTGGGTCTCGGTGGCGGTCTCGGTGGTGCTCACGACGCTCTCCTCGCTGCGCTCGTCCACTCGTGCAGGTCGCCGCGGATGCTCACGAGTACGACCTCCTCCGGTCCGGCGCGGGGACCTCGGCGCCGCGGTACTCGACCGGGATCCCGCCGAGCGGGTAGTCCTTGCGCTGCGGGTGCCCCTCCCAGTCATCCGGCATCTCGATCCGGGTCAGCGCCGGGTGGCCGTCGAAGACGATTCCGAAGAAGTCGTACGTCTCGCGCTCATGCCAGTCGTGCGTGGGGTAGACCTGAACCGTGGAGGGGATGTGCGGGTCGGCGTCGGGGCAGGAGACCTCCACCCGGACGCGCCGGTTGTGCGTGATGGAGCACAGGTGGTAGACGGCGTGCAGCTCCGCGCCGGTCTCCTCGGGGTAGTGCACACCCGAGACGCCGAGCGACAGCTCGAACCGCAGCGCGGCGTCGTCGCGCAGGTGCTGCATCACCTCGGGCAGGCGCTCGCGCCGCACGTGGAAGGTGACCTCGCCGCGGTCGACGACCACGCGCTCGATGGCGTCGGCGAACGCCGGCTCCAGCGCGTCGGCCACCTCGTCGAAGTACGACCCGTACGGCCGGCTGCTGGACAGCTTCGGCGCGCGGCGGACGACCAGGCGGTTGTAGCCGGAGGTGTCGCCGCTGTCCTTGACGCCGAACATGCCCTTGCGGGCGACGGGCTCCTCGGGCAGCCCGGGCAGGTTCTCGGTGGTCACTTCCCGGCCCCCTGGTCGATCAGCGGCAGCGTGCGCAGCGCCTGGAGCTCCAGCTCCTCGATCTGCTTCTCGCGGTGCGCGCCGAACTTCATGTTCTGAATCTTGTCGTGCAGCTTCACGATGGCGTCGATCAGCATCTCCGGGCGCGGCGGGCAGCCGGGCAGGTAGATGTCGACCGGCACCACGTGGTCCACGCCCTGCACGATGGCGTAGTTGTTGAACATGCCGCCGCTGGACGCGCACACGCCCATCGCGATGACCCACTTGGGCTCGGCCATCTGGTCGTAGATCTGGCGGAGGACCGGCGCCATCTTCTGCGACAGCCGGCCGGCCACGATCATCAGGTCGGCCTGCCGCGGCGACGCGGACGCGCGCTCCATGCCGAAGCGGGCCAGGTCGTGGTTCGGGCCACCGGTGGCCATCAGCTCGATGGCGCAGCAGGCGAGACCGAAGGTCGCAGGCCAGACGGAGTTCTTCCGGGCCCATCCGGCCACCTGCTCGACGGTGGTGAGGACGAACCCGCTCGGGAGTTTCTCTTCAAGACCCATGACTAATCCCAATCGAGGCCGCGACGCCGCCACACATAGGCGTACGCCACGAGGACGGTGACGATGAACAGCACCATCTCGACGAGCCCGAACACGCCGAGTTTGTCGAAGGCCACCGCCCACGGATAGAGGAAGATGATCTCGATGTCGAACACGATGAACAGCATCGCGGTGATCATGTACTTCAGCGGGAAGCGGCCGCCGCCGACCGGCTGCGGAGTGGGCTCGATGCCGCACTCGTAGGCGTCCAGTTTCGCGCGGTTCCAGCGCTTCGGCCCGGTGAAGGGTGCAATGCCCACGGAGAACACGGCGAATCCCGCCGCGAGGACCGCGAGCACCACGATCGGCACATACAGCTCCATGGCTACATGTCCTCGCTAACTCGGTGAATTTGGGCGATCACGAGAATGCCGGAGAGCGCGGCCGGCCGCACGGCCGTCTTCGGGGCCGGCGGCGCTGTGCGCGTCGTCTCGGTCATGCGGGCTTCAGTCATGCGGGTTCGCATCGTGCGGGTTCGCGTCATGCTGGCTTCGGTCATGATGGCGGAGCCACCTTCGACAGGGCGTTGATTATGCGGTCGGAGACGTCGCCCCGCCGGTCTGTGAGATTAGCGAGCAGCTTGAAGGCGAATCTCATCAGGGTGGGATGGGGCATCCCGTGCCGGGTGGCGAAGCTCATCACTCCCGGCCTCCCGATCGCCTCGACGAACAGGCGGCCGAGGGTGAAGTATCCCCCATGGGCGTCTTTGAGGATACGCGGGTAGGCGAGTAATACGCGCTCACGCTGGGCGGGCGTCGGCCGGGACAGCGCCTGGACGATCACCTCGGCCGCGGTCCTGCCGGTCTCCATGGCGTACGCGATGCCCTCGCCGTTGAACGGGTTGATCGACCCGCCGGCGTCGCCCACCAGCACCAGCCCGCGGGTGTAGTGCGGCTGCCGGTTGAAGCCCATCGGCAGCGCGGCGCCCCTGATCGGGCCCGTCATGTTCTCTTCGGCGAAGCCCCACTCCGCCGGCGTGTTCTTCATCCAGCGCCGCAGCAGGTCGCGATAGTCGATGTTCTTGAACGCGTCGCTGGTGTTCAGCAGGCCGAGGCCGACGTTGGAGGTGCCGTCGCCGACGGGGAAGATCCAGCCGTAGCCGGGGAGCAGTCGCTCGCCGTCCCACAGTTCGAGCCACGTCTCCAGGTAGTCGTCGTCGTGCCGGGGGCTCTTGTAGTAGGTGCGCACCGCCACACCCATCGGGCGGTCCTCGCGCTTGTGCAGGCCCATCGTGAGCGACAGCCGGGTCGAGTTGCCGTCGGCCGCCACCACGAGCCGCGAGCGATAGGACACCTCTTCGCCGTCCGTTTTGGCCGTCACGCCCACGATGTGGCCGCTGCGCTCGTCGAGCAGCGGGCCTGTAACGTTCACGCCCTCGCGCAGCCGGACCCCCGCGCGCTCGGCGTGCCTGGCGAGGATCTGGTCGAAGTCGGCGCGGGTGCGCACGAGGCCGAAGTCGGGGTAGCTCGACAGCTCGGGCCAGTCGAGTTCGAGGCGCACACCGCCGCCGTAGACGCGCAGCCCCTTGTTCCTGACCCAGCCGGGCGCGTCGATGTCGACGCCCATGGCGACGAGTTCCTTGACCGCGCGCGGGGTCAGCCCGTCACCGCAGACCTTCTCGCGCGGGAAGCGCGTCTTCTCCAGAAGCAGCACGTCGAGACCGGCGCGGGCGAGGTGGAAAGCCGTCGTCGCACCCGCGGGACCCGCACCGACGACGATGACGTCGGCGTCGACATCTCTCCGCGTCACGCGGGCTTGCTCGCTCACGGGGGACCTATCCGTTCCAGGGAAGGAAGGCCTCGAATTGGTTTAGACCTTCGTGCCTTTGTGAACAACTTCACAAACTGTCGCGCCGCAGTCTAACCCCTTCCCGGCGCACAGTGTCAGAGGGGTATGGCCAAGCACGTCTCATTACGCTTTGACCGCCCGATGCAGGGCCACGATGCCGAGCGTGAGGTTGCGCCAGGCCACCTTCCGCCAGCCGGCCTTCTGAATGATTCCCGCCAGCGACTCCTGATCGGGCCACGCCCGAATCGACTCGGCGAGGTACTCGTACGAATCGGGGTTCGAGCTGACCATCCGGGCCACCGGCGGCAGCAGCTTCATCAGGTACTGCGAATAGACGAGGTCGAACGACTTCGGCGTCGGCCGGGAGAACTCGCAGATCACCAGCCTGCCACCCGAGCGGGTCACCCGCAGCATCTCGCGCAGCGCGTGCTCGGTGTCGGCCACGTTGCGCAGGCCGAAGGAGATCGTCACCGCGTCGAACGTCTCGTCGCGGAACGGCAGGCGCAGCGCGTCGCCCGCGACGAACGTCACCCCGCGCACGCCCCCGCCGTACAGGCCGGAGCCGCCGCGCCGCTCGACGCCGGTGCGGAGCATGCCCAGCGAGAAGTCGCACGCGATCGCCCGCGCCCCGAGCGCGGTGAACGCGTCGGTCGAGGTGCCGGTGCCCGCGGCGAGGTCGAGGACCAGCTCACCCGGCCCCGCGTCGATCGCCGCCGCCGTGGACTTCCGCCACAGGCGGTCCTGGCCGAGCGAGAGGACGTCGTTGACAAGGTCGTAGCGCCGGGCCGTGCGATCGAACATCGCGGCGACCTCGTGCGGCTGCTTGTCCAGCGATGCGCGCGTCATGCACGCAAGCCTAGGCCGCGAAGGGCGTGCCCCCTCATCGCCGCCACCGGATGAGCGGAACGTAGTTCATCGATTACGCTGCGTCTGCTAGAAATTGGGGAATGCGCGTCACCACCGCACTGCTCCCAGTCGCATCGCTCGTCACCTTTGCCGCCGTCGTCCCCACCGTCGCGGCGTCCGCGGGGACGCCACAGCCCCGCGTGGTCTCGGAGAACCCGGTCAACACCACTCCGCACGTGCTGGACGGCATCGTCAACGCGTTCGCGCTGGTCGGCCGCACCGTCGTCGTGGGCGGCGAGTTCAGCGCGGTCCGCGAGGCCCGGGGCGGGGAGGACCTGCCACGGTCGAACGTCTTCGCCTTCGACCTCTACACCGGGCGCGTCCTGCCCGACTTCGCGCCGGACCTCGATGGGCCCGTGGCCGCACTGGCCGCCGGTCCCGGCGACACGGTCTACGTGGGTGGCGCGTTCGGCGCTCCCTACCGCGGCCTGGTCCGCCTCAGCGTGGCCGACGGCGCTCCCGTCGAGGATTTCGCCGCCCCCGTCTACGGCGGAAAGGTCACCAGCCTCGTGCGGCTGGGCCAGGCGCTGTACGTCGGCGGCGACTTCAGCAGGGTCGGCCGCAGCCCGCGCACCGCGCTGGCCCGCGTGGACGCCGAGACCGGCGCGGTGGACCCCCGGTTCACCGTCACCCCCGGCGACGGGCGCCACGGCGATCCCGGGATCTACGCCATGGCGGCCGTCCGCGACCGCTTAGTGGTGGACGGCTCGTTCTCGACCCTGGACGGCCTGCGCCGCCCACAGCTCGGCGTGATCGACCTGACGACCGGGCGGGTGGCCGGCTGGCGCACCGAGGCGTACGCCCCGGCGTGCAAGCCGAACTTCCCGTCGTACGTGCGAGGGCTCGACCTGTCTCCGGACGGGCGCTACTTCGTGGTCGTCACGACGGGCGGGGCGGCGCGCGGCACCTCGAAGCTGTGCGACTCGGCCGCCAGGTTCGAGACGTACGCGAAGGGCGAGGCGGTCCGTCCGACCTGGGTGAACCGCACCGGGGGGGACTCCCTGTACGCGGTCGCGGTCTCGGGGTCCGCCGTCTACGTGGGCGGACACCAGCGCTGGCTGGACAACCCGAAGGGCGCCGACACGGCCGGCGCCGGAGCGGTCTCCCGGCCCGGCATCGGGGCGATCAACCCCGCCACGGGCAGGGCGCTGCGCTGGAACCCCACGCGGGAAAGGGGAATCGGGGTAAAGGCCTTCCTGACCGTAAAGACAGGTCTTTTGGTGGGAAGCGACACGACGGAGCTCGGGCATGAGTACCATGCCCGCGTCGGCATGTTCCCGGCGACCTAGTTCTTCCCCGCCTCCCGCCGTTTCGCGGCGATGCGCTCGCTCACCGCGTCGCGCTGTTTGGTCAGCAGCACGTAGCTGGCCAGGCCGCTGACCAGGACCGCGAGCAGGAGGAGTGGGAACGACCGCAGGCCGACGAGATACAGGACGCCGAGGGCCACAGCGAACAGGCCGAGGCGCGAAAGGGTGTAAACGACAACCGGATGCACAGCGTCGAGGTTACGTCACTCTCACGACGCGCCGGTCTCTCTTCGCATCTGCTGCGGGCACTGCTAGTGTTCACAACAAGGCGCTTTTGTAAAGAAACACCCATGAGCGCCCCAAAGAGGCTCTATCATATAACAATCGGGCACTGAGCCGGTAACAACCCGTGATCTTCTGCGAAAACCACGGATAAATCAGGCTTCGCTCGGCACACTGGTTACCTGTCCGCCCGCTGCAGGACGCGGGACGCGAGGGGGAGAGATTGTGGAGAGTAGCAGCGAGCGACTGCTGACTCCTGGAGAGGTTGCCGCTCTCTTCAGGGTCGACCCGAAGACCGTGACCCGTTGGGCCGCGGCCGGGCGTATCAGCAGCATCCGTACCCCCGGGGGGCACAGGCGATTCCGTGAATCGGAAGTGCACGCCCTCCTTCGCGGTGAGGACGTCTTCACGGCCGAACGGCCGAACGGCGACTCCCCGCGAGTCTGACGCAGTACCAGCACCGGGTGATCCTGCGCGCTACCCGGACGCCGCAGGGTCACCGGAGTCAGCCCCACCGTCGAGTCTGCGTCCCCGGCCTGTCCTGCTCCCTTGCCGGGAACGTCAGTCCTGCTCCGCCTTGAAGGCCAGGAACGCCTGCTCCAACGCGTCGTCACCCTCACGCCAGCGGCGCCGCCGCTCGGCGTCCTCCTCCTCGGTGATCGACTCCGCCAGCCAGCGTTCGTAGTCCGGTTCTCCCGGCGCGACCTCCACGTACGCGTTGCCGATGAGGCGCCCGTCATCGGTGGTGAGTGACCTGGGCACGCGCAGCGTGCCGTCGCCGAGCCGGATCACGTACATCCGAATCACCTAGATTCCGTAACGCCGGTTGAAGAAGAGCATGACGTTGAGGGCGGTCCTCGTGTCGCCGCCCAGCATGTCGACAAGGGCCGGACGCTGCCGGGACGCGATCGCCGCGAACGCGTCGGCGAAGAACTCCTTGCGCCCCAGGCCGCCGGGCTGCCGGTGGAACGACGACGCGAACAGCGGCAGGCACTCCTCGTAGAGCGCCGCGAACTCGGGAGAGTCCGAGACCCACTCTCCAGGACCGGCGTCCACGTCGTCCAGCGCGTGTCCGACTTCGTGCATCATCACGTCCGGCGTCGGCGACGGCCGGTCCCCCACCACGATCTTGCGGTCGCCGTACGCGCCGGCGCAGATGTCCCAGGTGGCCCGTCCCGACGGCAGCGGCGCGCCGCGCAGGTAGCCCATGTCGTCCAGGTCGGGCACCCCGCCGCGCCCGACATAGATGCCTTCGAGCCCGATGGCGAGCTTGGTCTTGAGTTGCTCGGGCAGGCTCGCCAGGCTGTCCACGGCCCGCACGGCGTCGGCCGAGGGCGGTCCTTCCGCGGCGTCCCACTCGCGGTGCAGGATGCGCTCCAGCGGCCCGCAGTGCCGCCTGCCGTCCCGCAGGTCGGGCGCGTCGGGAGAGTGGGGCGCGGCCCGCGTCGGGAGGTCGTCGAGCTCGAAGTCCTGCCAGATGTAGTGCGGCCGGTCGTCCACCACGGGCGCCGTCACGGTGTAGACCCGGTCCACCGGCTGCTCCGGCGGCCAGCCGGGCCAGTCGGCGCCCCACTGCGCCTCCCACTGAGCGCGCCGACCCTGCGAGCGTTCCGCGGACCGATCTGAGGGCCGGTCCTGGGTCCATTCCGCCATATGGTCGGCGGCTCGGTCGGAGACCCGGTCGGGAGGGCGTTCCGGGAGGTCACTACGGCGGTGGGAGGACCAATAGGGCCCTCGCTGCCACCACCGCGACCCCCGCCGGTGGCGGCCCCTGTCGCCCGGCTCCGCCATCGCACCCCTCGTCAGGCTCCGCGTTCCCGCCATGCCGTGTACCGGTCCACCGTACGATGCCGGACCGTCCCCGTCACCCCGATGGCCGACACGATCAGTCGCCGGTATGGCTTACCGTGTGGGCATGCCTAGCGTGATTATCGGCCTGGCGCTGCTTGCCCTCTGGCTTTACTGCCTGTTCGACGTGATCACGACCCCCGAGGAGGACGTCCGCAACCTCCCCAAGTTCATGTGGGTCCTCATCGTGATCTTCCTGGCGGACGTGGGCGCGCTGACCTGGCTCCTCGTGGGTCGCCCCCGTAGTGCCCGGCACGCCATGTACGCGGCGGGCGGCGGCGGGTGGGCCCAGAGCGGCGACATGCCCCGCGGCCCCGACGACGACCCCGAGTTCCTGCGCAGCCTGGAGCGGCGCCTGCGCGACGAGGACTGATTCCCCCTCAGGCGCCGCCCCTCCCCGGCCCGTCTTACTTGGGCACGTCGGCGTAGGAGTGCAGCCCCGAGAAGAAGATGTTGACGCCGATGAGGTTGAACAGCAGGCAGCCGAAGGCTACCAGCGAGACGATCATCGCAGCCTTGCCGCGCCACCCGGCCGTCGCCCGGGCGTGGAGATAGGCGGCGTAGACGACCCACGTGATGAACGCCCACACCTCCTTGGGGTCCCAGCCCCAGTAGCGGCCCCAGGCCCGGTCGGCCCACAGAGCGCCGGCGATGACGGCGAAGGTCCAGATCGGGAAGGAGATGACGATCGCGCGGTGCGCGACGCGCTCCAGGCCCTCCCTGCTCGGCAGCACCGACGGCCGCCCGTCCTTGCGGATCAGGTAGAGGATCGCGCAGACGCCCGCCAGGATGAACAGCCCGCTGGCCACGATCGCCGCCGTGACGTGGATCGCGATCCAGTACGAGTGCAGCGCGGGCATCACCGGCCCGGCCTGGACGTGCAGGAACAGCACGGCGAAGCCCAGCCCGAGTGCCGCGGTCACGGTCACGAACGCGCCGAGGAAGCGGATCGGCTGGCGGATCAGCAGCGCGAGGAACGCGGTGACGGCGGCGAAGCAGATGGCCACCACGAACTCGTACATGTTGGCCCACGGCCAGCGGCCGACGGCGACGCCGCGGGTGAGGATGCCGGCGAGGTTGCCGGCCCACGCGATCCAGGTGAGGACCACGCCGACGGTTCCGGCTCGGGCCGCCCACGCGGCCGGCTGCGGGCCTGACGCCTCCGCCGTCTCCTCGGGCAGGGCGGGACCGCCCGCGCCGACGAGCTGCCGCCGGCGTTCGGCCACGACCGTACGGGCCCGGCCGAAGGCGAGATCCAGCGCGTAGCAGATCATCGCGCCGAGATACAGCAGGACGGTGACCAGGATGAGCTGGTCGCTCAGCGTGGCGAGACTCTCATTGACCTCGGCGGGCATCACTCACTCCTCGTCCGGGCGGGCGCCCGGCGCAGTGTTTCCGGTGGGCGCGTCCGGCGCGACGTGCCCGGCGCTCCCGGGTTCGTCCGGCTCGCCGCTCTTGTCGCCGCCCTGGCCACCGGTGGGCGGGTCGTCGCCGGCCCGGTCGCCGGTGGGCGGGTCGCCGCGCAGGGCGGCGACGATCTCGGCGAACTCCTCGGCGAAGGCCGCGCCACCGCCTTCGGTGCGGGTCAATCCTCCCACCGTGACCGTCCCGTCCTTCACTCGCGCCCAGACGCGGCGGCGGCGGATCGTGAGGGACAGCACGAGCCCGATGACCGCGGCGGCCGCCGCAAGCAGGGCAGGCTCCCGGCCCGGGTCGTAGGTGATCTGGAGGCTGATCCACTCCTTGACGCCGGTGAACTCGATCTTCCCGGCGCCGTCGGCGAGCTCCTTGGTGTCGCCCACGTTGAGCGGGGTCGGCTGGGCCGACATCTTGCCGAGCGGCTTCAGGCTCGTGGTGTCGAGCTGGTACACCGACTGCGGCTGCCCCGACTTCAGGCCGAGGTCGCCGGCGAACGGGAAGACCTGCACGGTCGGGTTCGCGGCGCCCGGGAAGACGGACACCCAGGCGTCGCCGTTCGGCACGGTCGTGGGCAGGAAGCGCGCCAGGAACCCGAGCTGGGTCGGCTGGGCGTCCGGCACCTTGATCACGCACTCGGACGTGTACGTGGCCTGGTCGTCGGCCAGGCACGGCACCGGGCCGTCGTAGGCCACCTGGCCCTTGCCGTCGGTCACCCGGAACGTGGGGGCGTACCCGTGCCCGATCAGGTAGGTGAGGGTGCCGTTCACGTCGAGCGGGTCGTTGACCTTGAGGTCCACCTCGCGCGGCGCGGCCGTCGGCGAGTCCTGCACGGTGAGCTTGGCGAGGTAGTCGAGGGGCTGGCCCTGCTTCTCCCCGGCGGCCACGTAGCTCGCCTGGAAGTCCTTGAGGGTGAAGGAGAACGGCTCGAGCGACTCGGCGGTGACCCGGCTGCCGGGCATGAAGCGGTCGTAGGCCGCGACGGCGTTGGAGAAACCGTCGCCCTCGACCACCAGCACGTTTCCGCGATAGCCGAACAGACCTCCGGCGCCGACGGCGAACAGCAGCACGAGCAGCGCGACGTGGAACAGGAGGTTGCCGGTCTCGCGGAGGTAGCCCTTCTCGGCCGACACCCAGCCGTCGCCGGTGACCACCCGGAACCGCCTGCGCCTGAGCTCGGCGGCGGCCTGCTCCAGCGTGAGCCCGCCCTCGAACGCCTCGCTGTGCGGCAGGCGCAGGAGGTTGCGCGGCGCGGCGGGCGGGCGGCGCCGGATCTCCTTGAGATGCGCCAGCGCGCGTGGGAACACGCAGCCGGCCAGCGAGATGAACAGCAGCAGGTAGATCGCGGCGAACCAGGGTGAGCTGAAGACGTCGAACAGCCAGAACCGGTCGAGCCATTTCGCCTGGGTCGCGTTGTCCTTGAAATACTGCGCGACCCTGCCCGGATCGACGCTTCGCTGCGGGTAGATGGACCCGGGGACCGAGCCGAGCGCGAACAGGAACAGCAGGATCAGGGCCGTGCGCATCGAGGTGAGCGTGCGCCAGGTCCAGCGCGCCCAGCCGACCACGCCCAGGCCGACGGGCTTCGTCCGCTCCTGTGCCTGCTGCCCGGCCTGCTCCTGCCCGGCCTGCTCCTGCCCGGCCTGCTCCTGCTCGGCCTGCTCCTGTGCGGCGGACTCTTCGCGCACGGCCGAGGCGAGGTCGTCGGGGGCGCTCATCAGATCACCGGCCTGAAGCCGCCGACCCAGACCTGCAGGTGGACGATGATCTCCGACCACTGCCCGGTCACGAGCAGCACGCCGACGGCCACGAGCATCGCCCCGCCGACCTTGGTGATCAGCGGGGTGTGGCGGCGGACCGCCTTGAACGTGTGGAGCGCCTTGCGGTAGGCCAGCCCCGCCACCACGAACGGCAGGCCGAGGCCCAGCGCGTACGCGAAGGCGAGGGCGGCGCCGCGCATCGCGCTGCCCTGGTTCACCGAGAGCGTCATCACCACCGCCAGCGTCGGGCCGATGCACGGCGTCCAGCCGAGGCCGAACACGACCCCGAGCAGCGGGGCCGTCGCGATCCCGGCCGAGGGAAGCCGATGGATGCGCACGTCGCGCTGGAGGCCGGGGACGATGCCCACGAAGGCCAGCCCGAGGACGATCGTCACCACGCCGAGGACCCTGGTGATCACGTCGGCGTTGCCGTGCAGCGCCGCGCCGAGGCCGCCGAACAGCGCGCCCCCCAGCACGAACACGACCGCGAACCCCAGCACGAACAGCGCGCTGCCGAGCACCATCCGGCCGCGCTTCGGGTCTCCGCTCATACCCGTGACGTACGACAGGTAGCCGGGGACCAGCGGCAGCACGCACGGTGAGACGAACGACACGAGCCCCGCCGCCGCCGCGATCGGCGCGGCCAGCAGCAGCGACCCGGTCGCCACGGTGCTGCCGAGGTCACTCATCGGTCACCTTGGTGACGGCCGACAGCAGGTCGTCGTACTTGACCGCGCCGAGCGCACGGGCGGCGATGCGGCCCTGGGCGTCGATGATCAGCGTGGAGGGGATGGCGGCGGGCGGCACCGTGCCCTGGAACTGCAGCAGCACCTTGCCGCTCTGGTCGTAGATGCTCGGGTAGCCGGGCTCGATCGAGCGGTCGTACGCCTGGGCGGAGGCCTTGAGGTCCTTGAAGTTGACGCCGAGGAACTCCACGCCTTTGGACTTGCTGGTCGCCGCGATGTCCTTGAGCACGGGCGCCTCGGCCCGGCAGGGCGCGCACCAGGAGGCCCAGAAGTTCAGCACGTGGACCTTGCCCGCGGTGAGCGCAGCGGTGCCTCCGTCGAGGGTCTGCCCCTCGATCACGGGCGCCTTGTGACGCTGCGCGGCGGCGAAGAACTCGACACGGCCGTCCCCCGCGACGAAGCGCGTGTCGCCGGAGCGGGGCTGGGCCGCCTGGCCGCCCGCGCAGCCGGCGAGGGCCGTCGCGGCCACGGCCGCGGCGACGAGCGCGCTCAGGCGCTTGGCGGTGGCGCGGTCGGCTGTCAGGCGCTTGGCGGACACGGGAGGAGGATCTCCTTGTACTACAACCGGTAGAGCTGTAAGCCTACCGAGCGACGCGCGTGCCCCGTTCGCCGGGTCACACGCCGGGGACGGATCGCGGTCCGGGGGTCTCCTCGTCCTCCGAGCCCGGCCGAAGGGCCTCCGGGAGCGCGTCGTCGGCCTTGTCGAACAGCGCGGCCTCGCCCTGCAGCGGCGCGCCGGCCCTGAGCAGCGCCCCCGCGGGCTCGCTGTAGCCGACGCTGATGAGCCGGTTACCCTCGAAGGTCAGGCTGGTGAGGCTGGCGAGCGCGCACTGGCGGCGGCGGGGGTCGTGCCACAGCCGCCTGCCCTCGGCCGCCAGCCGGATGATCCAGATGGGCAGCTGGTGGCTGACGAGCAGTGCCTCGTGGCCGCGTGCCGCCGCGCGCGCGTCGTCCACGACCGCCTTCATGCGCGCCACGACCTGCGTGTACGGCTCGCCCCAGGACGGACGGAACGGGTTCCTGAAGTGGCGGTAGGAGCGGGGGTCGCGGAAGACGTTGTCGCTCCCGGCCATCCGCAGGCCCTCGAAGACGTTGCCGGCCTCGGTCAGCCGCTCGTCGGTCGCCACCTCCAGGCTCAGGGCCCGGGCGGACGGCGCCGCGGTCTCCTGGGCGCGCTCCATGGGCGAGCTCCACAGCGCGACGACGTCTCTGCCCTCGACGGCCTTGGCGACCACCTCGGCCATCCGGCGGCCGGTCTCGGACAGGTGGTAGCCCGGCAGCCTGCCGTACAGGACCCCACGGGGATTGTGAACCTCACCGTGCCGGAGCAGGTGAACGATGGTCATCTCTGTCATGACCTGGACAGCCTACCCGCCGGGCAGCTCGGAGCACGCGGGGCGCAGCGCGTCGGTGGCAGAACGCAGCGCGTCGGTGGCGGCGCGGATCGCGGGGCGGCGGGCGGCGTCGGTCCGCCAGACCGCGTAGATCCGCCGTACGGGCGGCGGCTGGACGGGCAGGACGGCGACGCCCTCGGGCAGCGGTCCCCTGCCCAGCCGGGGGATGAGCGCGCAGCCGTGGCCCTCGGCGACCAGCGCGAGGTGGGTGGGGTACTCGTCGGCCATGCAGACGATCCGCGGCTCCCGCTCCTCGGAACGAAACAGGAACACCAGGAAGTCGTGACACACCGTGCCGGGGGTCGAGCTGATCCAGTTGTCGCCGGCGAGGTCGCTCAGCCGCACCCGCTCGGCGTTCACCAGGGGGTGGTCGGCCGGCACGACGACGTCGGCCACGTCGTCGAGCAGGGTCGTGCGCGACAACCCTTCGGGCAGCGCCATCGGCCGGTTGAGCCAGTCCTGCAAGACGGCGAGGTCGAGGTCGCCGCGTACCAGCTCGCGGATCTGCCGCTCCGGCTCCCTCTCGTAGAGCAGCAGGTCGAGATCGGGATGCTGTCTCTTGAGCAAGGTCAGGGCACGCGGCACGATGCCCCGGGCCGCGGTGGGGAAGGCGGCCATGGTCAGCTTGCCGACCACCTCCCCGCGCAGCGCCTCGAAATCGGCCTCTGCCGTCTCCACGAGCGCGAGGATGCGCTCGGCATGCTCGGCGAGCAGCCCGGCGGCGTCGGTCAGCTTGACCCCGCGCCCGTTGCGCTCGATCAGGACGGCGCCGGTCTCCCGTTCGAGCTTCGCGAGCTGCTGGGAGATCGCCGAAGGGGTGACCATCAGCGCCTCGGCCGCCGCGCCCACGGAGCCGTAGACCGACACGGCGTGCAGTGCCTTCAACCGGTTCAGGTCCAACATGTAGCCAGTCTAAACCGTTCTGCTTAGAAAAACTTGTTTGCGCTCAACTGTTTAGCGATGCGACGATATAGCCATGCGAATCTTCAACAGACTCTTCACGAAGCCCATCCGTTCCGAGCAGACGTCCTATCTGGAGACCCTGGCGCGGCAGACGCGGCAGTCCCGCGACCACCGCCTCTCCTCGCGCTGATCCACTGATCCATGCGCCCCCGCCACCTGGCTCTCGCCGTCGCACTCGCCGCCGTCTGGGGCTTCAACTTCGTCGTCATGCAGACGGGTCTGAAGCACTATCCGCCGCTGACGTACGCCGCCCTCCGGTTCCTGCTGGCCGCCTTCCCCGCCGTGCTCGTCGCCGGAGGGCCACGCGTGCCCTGGCGGTGGGTGCTGGCCACCGGCGCGTCACTCGGCGTCGCCCAGTACGGCCTGCTGCTGCTCGGCATGCGTGCCGGCATGCCCGCCGGACTGACCTCCCTGGTCCTCCAGGTGCAGGCGGTCTTCACCGCGCTGTTCGCGACCACGCTGCTGGGCGAGCGCCTGGGGCGGCGCCGGATCATCGGTACTGCGGTGGCCTTCGGCGGCCTGGGCCTGATCGCGGCCGACGTGACCGCCAGGTCGGGGGCGATCCCCTTCGGCGCGTTCCTGCTGTGCGTCGGCGCGGCGGCCGGGTGGGGGCTCGGCAACCTCGCCACCCGCAGGGCCGCGCCGCCCGACTCCCTGCGGTTCATGGTCTGGGTGAGCGCGGTCTCGGCGCCGCCCCTGCTGGCGCTGGCCCTGGTGACCGAGGGGCCGTCCTCGCTGGGGTCGTTCACGGCCGAGGGCGTGGGCGCCGTGCTCTACACCGCGTTCCTGTCCACCCTCGGCGGGTTCGCCGTCTGGGGGTGGCTGCTGGCCCGCTACGACGCCTCGGTCGTCGCGCCGTACAGCCTGCTCGTGCCGGTCTTCGGCATCACCTCCGCCGCGCTGTTCACCGGCGAGCCGATCTCCCTCCTCACGGTCGCCGCCGGCGCCCTCATCCTCGCCGGCCTCCTGTTCGCCAACGCGCGCCCTCGTACGGTTCTCACGACACCCCCCGTGCCCGCCTCCCGCTGACCCTCGCCCTCGCATGCCGATCGGGAGACATGGGCAAGGGTCACGAGATTGAGTGGAACGGCTACCGTGTGTGACGTGGATGACACCGAAGTGCACGACGTGAGCAGCGCACTCGAGTACTGGCCGGCGCCGCCTCCCTGGGGGTGGAGCGCGGACGACCTCGATCATCTGCCTTCGAAGGGCCCGAACGGCGAGCCCGACTTCTTCAAACGCGTCGAGCTGATCGACGGAGCACTCGTCTTCATCTCCCCCCAGCGGCGATTCCACCAGAGCCTCATCCGCGGCCTGACAGAACGGCTCGACGCCGAGGCCCCATCGCATCTGTCAGCCGTCCAGCGGATGGACGTCAAGCTGGGGGAACGGACGCGCCCCCGCCCAGATGTGATGGTCATCGACGCCGAGGCCGCTGCGGACAATGCACGCACTTTTTACCAAGCGCGAGAGGTCCGTCTCGTGATCGAGATCGTCTCCCCCGAGTCGGTGGAGCGCGACCGCAAGCTCAAGCCCCTACGGTACGCGGAGGCGGGCATCCCGCACTTCTGGCGGGTGGAGGAGAGCGACGGCCGTCCCGTCGTCTACGTGTACGAACGGGACCCCGCCACGGGCGCGTACACGCCGACCGGGATCCACCACGGGCACCTGGCGGTGCAGGTGCCCTTCCCGTTCGAGGTGGATCTCGACCGGCTGGTGACGTGAGTCAGACCCCGGCGGCCTGGGCGGCGGCCTTGGCGGCCAGGGGCAGGGCCTCGGCCACCCGGGTCAGTGCCTCGTCGTCATGGGCCGCCGACAGGAACCACGCCTCGTATGCCGACGGCGGCAGGTAGACGCCCTGGTCGAGCATGCTGTGGAAGAACGCGCGGTACGCGTCGGTGTTCTGCGTCCGGGCCGAGTCGAAGTCGGTGACCGGGGTGTCCGTGAAGAAGATCGAGAAGAGGTTTCCGGCCCGCTGGAGCCGGTGCGGAACCCCGGCCGCGGCCAGCGCGTCGGAGGCGGCCCTGCCGATGACCAGCGCGGACGCGTCGATCCTGTCGTACGCGTCGTCGTCGCAGGCGCGCAGCGTGGCCAGCCCGGCCGCGCAGGCGAGCGGGTTGCCCGACAGCGTGCCGGCCTGGTAGACGGGCCCCTCGGGGGCGAGGGCGGCCATGACCTCCGCCCGCCCGCCGAACGCGGCGGCGGGCAGCCCGCCGCCCATGACCTTGCCGAACGTCATCAGGTCGGCCTCGACGGGGTCCAGGCCGTACCAGCCGGAGGCGGACACGCGGAACCCGGTCAGCACCTCGTCGATGATCAGCAACGCGCCGTGCTCGGTGCACAGCTCGCGCAGGCGCCGGTTGAAGCCGTCGGCCGGCGGCACGACGCCCATGTTCGCCGGGCACGCCTCGGTGATCACGCAGGCGATCTCGAACGTGCGGAACGCCTCCTCGACCGCCTCGACCGAGTTGTACGGCAGCACGATCGTGTCGGCCGCGGACGCTCCGGTGACGCCGGGAGTGTCGGGCAGGCCGAAGGTGACGACGCCGGACCCGGCCGAGGCCAGCAGCGCGTCCACGTGCCCGTGGTAGCAACCGGCGAACTTCACGACCTTCGCCCGCCCGGTGAAGCCGCGCGCCAGCCGTACGGCGGACATGGTGGCCTCGGTGCCGGAGCTGACCAGGCGGACCTTCTCGACCGGGGCGACCCGGGAGGCGATCTCCTCGGCGAGCAGGACCTCGCCCTCGGTCGCGGTGCCGAACGAGAAGCCGCGCGCGACGGCCTCCTCCAGGGCCTCCACGACGGCGGGGTGGCGGTGGCCGAGGATCATCGGGCCCCAGGAGCACACGAGGTCGACATAGCGGTTGCCGTCCACGTCGGTGATGTACGGCCCCTCGCCGGAGGCCATGAAACGGGGCGTGCCGCCCACGGCGCCGAAGGCGCGCACCGGCGAGTTGACGCCGCCGGGAACGATCCGGCGGGCGCGGTCGAACAGGTCCTCGGAGGTCTGCGTGCGAGTCACGCCCTCCAGATTACGGGCCCACCTCCGCGGGGCCCGTATCGGGAATCACTCGCAGAAGTCGGCGAGCAGGTCGAGCACGCGCAGCGGATCGGGCAGCGGACGCCCGTCGGGGGGCCTGATCCAGCCCAGGACCTCGCCCGAGGGCGTGGTGGACGGCGGCGCGAGCACGTAGCTGTCCCGGCAGTGCCAGCGCAGCCCCGGCGTGCTGTCGATCGTCTCGGGTCCCGCGTCCAGGCTGCAGGACCACCACTCGTCCTCGTCCTCGGGCGCCCCGCGCGTCGCCACGAAAAAAAGCACCCGGTCGCCGTTCTCGGCGACCGGGCCCGTGTCGAAGCCTGCGGCGTCCATCGCGGCCAGGGCGGGACGGCCCGCCGAGGCCGGTACGTCGAACACGTCGAACACCCTGCCGGTGGGCAGGATCACGTTCGCGTCCGGATCCTGTTTCCACCACCGCGTGAGCAGCGCCGTGTCCGTCGTGGCCTGCATCTGCCACGCGGGCGACAGCGGGTGCATGCCGGGGTCGGGACAGCCGACCCGGTCGCAGGAGCACGCCCTGCCTCCCTCGCTCAGCGGGTGAGCGCCCATACAGCTCGCCCAACCCAGCTGCGCGTACTCGAGCACCGACGTCATCTTCCGCGGCGCGTGATGCGCACGCCGTTTCGCGCGTCGGGCCAGCGGTACCCCCACCATGGCGCTCCTCCCCACAAGCGTCACGCCCGCTGCCCTCCTGCGTTACGCAAGATGCTCGCGGTACATGTACCTGATAATGCCTTCTGCCCGATCGCGGCGCGGCAGGACCCCCCTGATGAGGTGTCAGGATAGTCCGCGGGCGACCTCGGTGGCCCAGTAAGTGAGGATCATGTCGGCACCGGCGCGGCGGATCGCGATCAGCGATTCCATGATCACCCGCTCCCGGTCGATCCAGCCGTTGGCCGCCGCCGCCTCGACCATCGCGTACTCGCCGCTGACCTGGTAGGCCGCGACCGGCACCTCGACGGTGTCGCGCACCTGGCGCAGGATGTCGAGGTAGGCCAGGGCGGGCTTGACCATGACGGCGTCCGCGCCCTCGGCCAGGTCGAGGCGCACCTCGCGCAGCGCCTCGCCGATCGGACCGGCCGGGTCCTGCTGGTAGGCGCTGCGGTCGCCGAACTGCGGCGCGCACTCGGCGGCGTCGCGGAACGGCCCGTAGAACCCGGAGGCGTACTTCGCGGCGTACGCCAGGATCGGGATCTCGGCGAAGCCGTTGGCGTCGAGGGCCGCGCGGATGGCCCCCACCTGGCCGTCCATCATGCCGCTCGGCGCGATCATCCTGGAGCCGGCCGTCGCCTGCGCGACCGCCGCCGACGCGTAGCGCTCCAGCGTCGCGTCGTTGTCCACCTCGCCGTCGGCCGTCAGCAGGCCGCAGTGGCCGTGGTCGGTGTACTCGTCCAGGCAGGTGTCGGTCATCAGCACCAGCGCGTCGCCCAGGTCGGAGGCGAGGTCGCGCAGCGCCACCTGGACGATGCCGTCCGGGTCGTCGGCGCCCGAGCCCCGGGCGTCCTTGTACGCGGGGATCCCGAACAGAATGATCCCGCCCACACCGGCCTCGGCCGCCTCGTGGGCCGCCTTGCGCAGCGACTCGCGGGTGTGCTGGACGACCCCGGGCATGGAGCCCACCGGCTGCGGCTCGGCGATGCCCTCCTTGACGAACATCGGCAGGATGAGCTCGGCCGGGTGCAGCCGCGTCCCCGCGACCATCCGGCGCATCGCGGCGGTACGGCGCAGCCGCCGGGGCCGTGCCACCGGGTATTGAGCGTTCACAGTGCTCTCTCCGCTCGGAACGGCGCCGGCCCGCGGAGACGTCTCCCGCGGGCCGTACGCGAATCAGTTCATTTCACGCGTCGCCGCGCGCCCCTGCGCATCTGGGACGGGCGGCGAGGCACCTCGCCCGCCGATACGGCGGCGTGCCGCATCTTGGCACCATAGTCCGCCAGCGCGGCGGCGAGAGCCGTAGCGGACGGTTTGTCGGCCATCACGTCGACCCGCAGGCCGAACTCCTCGGCCGTCTTGGCCGTCTGCGGCCCGATGACCGCGATCACCGTGACGTTGTGCGGCTTTCCTGCGATGCCGACGAGGTTCCGCACGGTCGAGGACGAGGTGAACAGCACGGCGTCGAACCCGCCGCCCTTGATCGCCTCGCGGATCGGGGCGGGCGGCGGCGCGGCGCGCACGGTCCGGTAGGCCGTCACGTCGTCGCACTCCCAGCCGAGCTGGGTCAGCCCCGCCACCAGCGTCTCGGTCGCGATGTCGGCCCGCGGCAGCAGCACCCGGTTGATCGGGTCGAGCATCGAGTCGTACGGCGGCCACTCGGCCAGCAGGCCCTCGGACGACTGCTCGCCCGTCGGCATGAGGTCGGGCTTCACGCCGAACTCCACCAGCGCCCGCGACGTGGCGTCGCCCACCGCGGCGACCTTGAGCCCGGCGAACGCCCGGGCGTCCAGGCCGTACTCCTCGAACTTCTCGCGCACCGCCTTGACCGCGTTGGCGCTGGTGAAGGCGACCCACTCGTAGCGGCCGGTCACCAGGCCCTTGATGGCGCGATCCATCTGCTGCGGCGTGCGCGGCGGCTCGACGGAGATCGTCGGCACCTCCTCGGGCACCGCGCCGTACGAGCGCAGCTGCTCCGACAGCCCCGCGGACTGCTCCTTGGTGCGCGGCACGAGCACCCGCCAGCCGAACAGCGACTTGGTCTCGAACCAGGACAGGCGGTCGCGCATGCCGACCGCGTCGCCCACCACGATCAGCGCGGGCTCGGTCATCCCGGCGTGCTTGAGGTCGGGACCGAGCCGCCCGAGCGTGGAGACCACGGTGTACTGCTCGGTGGTCGTGCCGTCGCTGGTCACCGCCACCGGGGTCGAGTCGGGCTTGCCGCCCGCGATCAGCGCCTTGCCGATCGGGACCGCGTCCGCGACGCCGTTGTAGATCACCAGCGTGCCCTCGCACGCGGCGTGCTTGGCCCAGTCGTCCGTCTGCGCGGCGTCCACGATGCGGAACTCCGGGGCCGACGCCGCCGGCGGGATGCCGGCGTACGTCAGCACCGCCGTGGCCGGCGGCACGCCGGGCACGATCTCGAAGTCCACGTCCGCCTTGGCGCAGGCGGCCACCTCGTCGGTGACCGAGGAGAAAAAGGACGGGTCGCCCGAGCAGAGCCGCACGACCGTGCGGCCCGCCTTGGCGGCCTGGATGGTCTTCAGCGACACCGAGTTCTCCGCCGCGTCGGCGGAGATGTCGACGACCTCGACGTCCTCGCGGCAGTGGCGCAGCAGCGAGCCGTACGCCTGCCGGTCGAGCACGACGACGTCCGCCCTGCCCAGCAGGTCGGCGCCGCGCAACGTGAGCAGGTTCTCGTCACCGGGGCCGGCGCCGACGAAGGCGACGAACCCGGACCGGGTCTGCGTGCTGTGATTCGCGGGGCTCAACGGGCCTGCTCCCCCATCAACGTGTCGGCCCCCTCGGCGATCATGGCTGCCGCGAGTTCGCGGCCCATCTCCACGGCCGCCGTAGAGGGTCCGGAGGTGGACTTGCGCACCGACCGCCCGCCGTCGACGGCGACGACGGTGGCGGTCAGATTGAGAATGTGCCCGTCACCGGAGGCGAAAGCACCTACCGGGGCCGCGCAACCGGCCTCGAGGGCGGCGAGCACCGAGCGCTCGGCGCTCACCGCGGCCCGCGTCGGCGGGTCGTCGACGGCGCGCAGCAGCTCGATGAGATCGTCACGGTCGGCCAGGCACTCGACGGCGAGGGCGCCCTGCCCGGGAGCGGGCAGCATCTCGTCGACCTCGAACACCTGGGCGATCTCCCCGTCCCGGCGGATCCTGACCAGCCCTGCGGCGGCCAGCACGACGGCGTCGAGCTCGCCCGACGTCACCTTGCCGATGCGGGTGTCCGCGTTTCCCCTGATGGGGACGTAGTCGATGTCCGGCCGGAGCAGGCGCAACTGGGCCACCCGGCGCGGTGAGCCGGTGCCGATGCGGGCGCCGGCGGGCAGGTCGTGCAGCTTGACCGAGCCGACGAGCGCGTCGCGCGGGTCGTCCCGCCGCGTGATCGCGGCCATGGCGATCCGCTCGTCCGGCTTGGTCGGCAGGTCCTTGAGCGAGTGGACCGCGAAGTCGACCTCGCCGGCGAGCAGCCGGCCGCGCAGGTCGTTGACGAACACGCCCGTGCCGCCGAGCTGGGTCAGGTGGGCCCGGGACACGTCGCCGAAGGTCGTGACGCCGACGAGCTCCACCGCCCGGCCGGTCAGGGCGGTCAGCCGGTCGGCGACGATCTGCGACTGCGAAGTCGCCATCAGGCTCTTGCGGGTGCCGAGCCGCAGGGGGGCGGTCACTGCTCCACCTCCAGGCTCGAAACGGCGTCGGGCGTCTTCGGGTCGAGGCCGAACAGCTCGCGCAGCGCCTCCGCGTACTGGTCGCCGCCCGGGGATGCGGCCAGCCGCTTGACCCGTACGGTCGGCTCGTGGAGCAGCTTGTCCACGACCCGCCGTACGGTCTGGTTGATCTCGTCGCGCATCCGCCCGTCGATGTCCGGCAGGCGGGACAGCAGCCGGCCCATCTCCGCCTCGACCACCCCGGCGGCCTTGCTGCGCAGGGCCACGACCGTGGGGGTGACGAGCGCGGCGCGCGCCGCGTCGAGGTAGGCGGCGACCTCCTCGGTCACGATGCGCCTGACCTCGCAGATCGCCTCGGCCCTGCCGCCGTCGGAGACGTCGTCGCCGACGCCGTCCTGCTGCATCGACTTCAGGTCGACCAGCGTCACGCCGGGCAGGTCCCGTACGCCGGGGTCCACGTCGTGGGGCAGCGCGAGGTCGAGGACGAACAGCGGCCTGTCGCGGTGCCCGAGCGTCTCCGGGGTGATCGTGCGGGTTCCCGCGCCGATGCAGGAGATGACCAGGTCGGCCTCCGCCAGCTCGGCCGGGACGTCGGCCAGGTCCGCGGCACGCCCGCCGACCGTCTCCGCGAGCCGTTCGGCCCGCTCGCGGGTGCGGTTGGCGATGACGATGTCGGTCACGCCCGCGCGGGACAGCGTCGCGGCGGACAGCGAGCTCATCGAGCCCGCGCCCACGACCAGGGCGCGCCTGCCGGTGATGTCGCCTAGCGCCCGCTCGGCGAGCGTCAGCCCCACCCCGACCAGCGACGCGCCGGCCCGGTCGATGCCCGTGTCGGCGTGCGCGCGCTTGCCCACGCGCAGCGCGTGCTGGGCCAGCTCGTTGAGCGTGGTCCCGGCCGTGCCCTCCTCCTGCGCCAGGCGCAGCGCGGTCCGGATCTGGCCGAGGATCTGCCCCTCGCCGATCACCATGGAGTCGAGCCCGCAGGCGACGGTGAACAGGTGCTGGACCGCCCGGTCCTCGTAGTGCACGTACAGGTGCCGCGCGAGCGTCTCCTGCGGCAGGCCCGAATGCGCGGCGAGCATGTTGGTCACCGCGGTGACGCCGCCGTGGAACCGGTCGACCACTGCGTAGACCTCGACGCGGTTGCACGTCGAGACGACCAGCGCCTCGGACACGTTCTCGTCAGACTGCACGTCGTGCAGCAGCTTGACGAGCGCGTCCCCGCTGACCGTGACACGTTCGAGCAGCGCGACCGGCGTGGTCCGGTGGCTCAGGCCGACGACGAGGACACTCATGAGCTCGCTCCGATCGATGGCTCACTCACATGACCACCCCGTCCGGCCACTCCTCGGCCATGATGGGCCCTCCATTAGCCTTGCGCTGCTCGTGGAACGCAAGTATCTGCAGTTCGATGGATAAATCGACTTTACGGACATCCACGCCGTCAGGCACAGCCAAGACGACGGGGGCGAAGTTCAAAATACTGGTGACGCCGGCCGCGATGACACGGTCGCATACCTGCTGGGCCGACGTGGCGGGGGTGGCGATCACCACGATCGAGACTCCGCGCTTCTTGATCACGGACTCCAGCTCGTCGGCGTGCTCGACGACGAGACCTGCGATGCGATCGCCCACGACGTGCGGATCGGCGTCCAGCAGGCCCGCGATCCGGAACCCGCGGGAGGCGAACCCGCCGTAGTTGGCCAGCGCCCGGCCGAGGTTTCCCACGCCGACGATGGCCACGGCCCAGTCCTGAGTGAGACCAAGCTCACGCGAGATTTGATAGATGAGGTACTGCACGTCGTAGCCGACACCTCTGGTGCCGTACGACCCGAGGTGGGACAGGTCCTTGCGGAGCTTGGCGGAGTTCACTCCGGCGGCGAGCGCGAGATCCTCCGAGCTCACCGTCGCCGTGCCCCGTTCGGCCATCCCGTTGAGTGCGCGCAGGTAGAGCGGCAGCCTCGCCACCGTGGCGTCGGGGATGCCGCGGTCACGGGCCTGCGGGATACGGCGGATCACTTGCCGGGGCTCCAGGGGGACGGACGGCCGGTTGCGCCCCCGGCCGCATAGCGGATGCGACGGATGAGTACCAGGTTAGTGCCTTTGTGAAGCAATGCACAAAGTCGATCGTGCGCGGTTTCCCTCATCACAAGGGTCCCAGGAGGGGGCGGCGGTCTCCATTCCGGGCCGGGAGGATCGTGATAATCGAGGGCATGGCTCCTCAAGACCACCGGATCACACTGCTCGGCAAGCCCGGCTGCCACCTGTGCGACGACGCCCGCGCCGTGGTCGAGCGCGTGGCCGCCGAGCTGGGCGTCCCCTGGGACGAACGCGACATCACCGCCTCGCCGGAGGACCAGGCCGAATACTGGGAGATGATCCCGGTCGTCCTGATCGACGGCGTGCAGCACGACTACTGGCGGGTCAACGAGAACCGCCTCCGGGAGGCCCTGCTGCGGTGAGGCCACGGCCGGCGTGGGTGCGGCGCGCGGCCACCTTGAACCGGCCTGCCTGACCTCTCCGGCCTGCCCGGACCTGTCCGGCCTGCCTGGCCCTAGAGGATCCGGCGGGCGGGGAGGGGAACCACCTTGGCGGCGTTGACACTGAGCTCGATGACGTTGGCCGCCAGCACGTACTTCACCCGCTCGGTCGCGAACCGCTCCATGTGCGGCTGCCGCTGGTGCTCGGCGTAGCCGACCTCGTCCCGGTAGAGCTCGTAGACGATGCGCTGGAGCGGGGCCGACTTGACCGCGTGGCAGACGAACAGCAGCGTGTCCGGCTCGTTGCGCTGGACCGCCTCCACCGTCTCCTCCGCCAGCGTGTCGAATGCCTCGCCCGAGCCGTCGAGCAGCGTGAAGACGGTCAGCAGGCCGTAGATGCCGGGGGCCGGCTTCACCGAGCCGCCCTGACCGGCGGGCCGGCCCGCCTGCTGCGGCCCCTGCCCGCCGTCCTGGCGGCTCATGGCCGGACGGGACCTGCCGCCGAACCCGACGCCGAAGCTCGCGGCGAGGTCGGCCGGATCGGGGACCTCCGCCCCGGGATAGAGGGCCCCCGTGGCGGGCATCGCCCGGTCGGGCTCGGCCGGAGCCGCCGCGGGCATGCCGTATTCGGGCCGGCGGGGCTGGCCGTACTGGTCCGCGGCGAGAAGCTGGCCGGTCGCGGGACCGCCGAAGTCGTCGGGGGACAGCGGACCGTCGGAGGGCCGCATGCGGGCGGCGTAGTCGACCTCGTTCTGCTCCCCCGCCCGGTATTCGGCCACCAGGTCGCCGAGCCCGGAACGGCGCGGCGCTCCCGGCCCCCCGGCTCCCGCACCTCCGGCTCCCGGCATACCGGACGGCACCGCACCGGCTCCGGCGGAGCGGCCTCCAGGAGCCCCGCGCGGCGGCACGGGCGGCCCCGAGGGCGCGGAGGGCACGCGGGTCTCGGCCCGCAGGGCGCTGTCGGCCCGGCCGCCGCGCCGCCCCTGCCACTCCTCCTCCGGGGCCTCGTCGTCCTCACCCTCGTCGTCGTACGGCGCGAGCGGCCGGGCCACGACGTACCAGACGCCTCCGGCGGAGGCGGCCAGCACCGCGACGACGACCAGCCCGGGAAGCCCGAACTCGAGCACACCCGAGATCGCCATTCCCGCCGGGGCGAGCACGACGGTCGCGTTCATGTTGTCGACGTCGTACTCGTCTCCGTCCCGCCATGCCATCACCGCCATGGCGAGGCAGAGCAGGAGGATGAAGACCACCAGGCCGTGGACGCCCCGCAGCAGCCACTCCGGCCAGAGGTCCCAGTGGGCCGGCCCGTCGGGCAGCGACTTGCCGAAGCCGGCGGTGACGACGGGGTCGAGCACCATGATCACCGTGCCCACGACCGTGAGCGCGGCGCCGAGGAGCCAGCCGGCGAAGCGGGCGCCGCCCTTCTCCGCGAGGAGCTGGATGACGCCGATCGTCAGCCAGAGCGGCGCCAGCAGCGAGCCGGTGATCTGGTAGGCCCGGAACGTCACGGGCCCGAATCCGGTGAGATGGCCGACGGCGACGGCGCCGAGCGACAACGCCAGCGTGCCTGTGGCGATGCTCCACGCGATCAGCCAACCGGCCGGCTCGTCACGGAGACGCCCGACGAGGACGCCGGTGGTGATGCCGGCGAGCAGGGCGCCGGCGAACGCGAGGAGAGCGACGAGGACTTCCATGGTGGCACCCATGCTGCCGGACATCGGCTTGTCACCGGTAGCCGGTCGCCCTGTCCGGGAATGTCACTCGCCGCGTACGCACTCCTGAAGCGGATTCCTCCACCCGAACGGATTGTGTAATCCCCCGTTGATTTCTAGAGTGTTCGAGCACGCCGACTCCCCTTCCCCCATGGGATCACGGATGCCGAACACGTGGCCGTTGGCCGGGCTTTCCCCTCCGGTAGCAGCAGGAGCAGCGCAACCCGCGCGTTCCGCCGATCTCTCCGATCGCGAGCGCGAGCGCGAGCACGACGAGATGCGGAGCCTCGTGCTGCGCGCCAAGACCGGCGACAGCGAGGCGTTCGGCGCGCTCTACGACCACTACCTGGATCTGGTCTACCGGTACGTCTACTTCCGGGTCGGCAGCCACGCGCTCGCCGAGGACCTGACGAGCGAGACGTTCCTGCGGGCACTGCGGGGCATGGCCGAGTTCACCTGGCAGGGCCGCGACTTCGGCGCCTGGCTCGTCACGATCGCCCGCAACCTCGTCACCGATCACTACAAGTCGGGCCGCAACCGCCTCGAGGTGACCACCGCGGAGATACTCGACACGCCTCTGGACGGCCCGCACATCCCCGAGAACGCGGTCGTCACGAACATGGTCAACGAACGCGTGATGCAGGCGATCAAGCAACTCGGCCCGGAGCAGCAGGAATGCGTGATCCTTCGTTTCCTGCACGGGATGTCGCTCGCGGAGACCGCGATGATCATGGGCAAGAAGTCCGGGGCGATCAAGGCGCTCCAGTTCCGGGCGATCAGGGCGCTCGCCCGGGAACTCCCCGACGATCTCGGTTGACACCCCCCGTAACCATTACCCATACCCCATCGTTGGGCATGTGGCAGGTCGGATCTTCAGGTGGACTTCGCGGGCAGGCCGGAAGGTGACGAACGCTTCCCAGCCCCGCGAGCGGCTCCGCTGGGCGTCAAGCGGGGGATGGCGGGAGCGGTGATGGGCTGGTGGCGACGCTCGCGCCGCGCGGGCGGCCGGTCGTCGGCCCGTTCCCGCGACGGCGCCGGTCGCCGTTTCCTGCTGCGCGGCCGGTCGCCGGCCCGCACCCGCGGGGTCCTCGCACGCGTGGCTGGTCTCCGCTCCCTGCTGGGCAGCCGCCCGCGACCGGAGTTCCGCGAGAGGCTGCGGGCCGACCTGATGCGGGCCCACGCCGCCGAGCGCGCGGCGGGCAGGCAGGCGGCGGGAAAGCACGCGGCGCCCGCCGCCCCACCCCCGCGGCCCCGGTCCCGCTGGTCCCTGCTCGTACGGCTGCGCCCCCTGCTGGTGTTCTGCGTGCTGCTGGCGGCGATGTTCGGGACCGGTGTGCGCACCCACTACGCGGTGCCCGGCGAGGTGCTGTATCCGCTGAAGAGGATGGCGGAGTCGACGGTGCTCCGCCTCGCGCACGACGACGAGGAACTGGCGCAGCGGCAGATGGTCGCGGCGCGGCAGCGGGCCGCCGAGACCGCGTCGCTGGTGAACGCGGCGACCCCGGAGCGCCGCCGGCTCATCGGGCAGACGCTCGACGACATGGAGACGACCACCAGGGCCGCGCTGAGCCGGGTGGTCCGGCAGGGACGCGCCGACGGCAAGGCGCGCGAGTTCGCCCGTGAGCAGCGCAATCTCGTGGAGCCGTTGCTGCCGAAGCTCGACGGGGAAAATCGCGACAAGGTTAACCAATACCTAATTTATATCGATTCGTTCACGGGTTCCGGACGTTGACACGTCATGTCCCGCTCCCGTTCCGTGCACTCTGCGGCGGTTAAGCTGATGAGTCATGAGGCGGCTATTGCGACGGCGGGAAGAGGCGGAGATCGCCGGCGAAGTGGCGGCCGCCGCGGCGGTGTCCGTCCCCGAGGTCGTCCCCGACCTCACGGCGGCGGCGTTCTTCGACGTCGACAACACCATGATGCGTGGCGCCTCGATCTACCACTTCGCCCGGGGACTGGCGTCGCGCGGCCTGTTCACCAGCCGTGACCTCATGAAGTTCGCGCTCGGGCAGGCGTGGTTTCGCGTGCGGGGCAACGAGAACCCCGAGCACATCGCCAAGGCCAAGGAGATGGCCCTCGCCTTCGTCGCCGGGCTGAAGGTGGACGAGGTCGTCCGCCTGGGCGAGGAGATCTACGACGACGTGATGGCCGACCGCGTGTGGCAGGGCACCCGCGCGCTGGCCCAGGCGCACCTGGACGCCGGGCAGCGGGTGTGGCTGGTCACCGCCACGCCGGTCGAGCTGGCCCGGGTCATCGCGCAGCGGCTCGGGCTCACCGGCGCGCTCGGCACGGTCGCCGAGACCGCGGACGGCGCCTACACCGGACGGCTCGTCGGCGACCTGCTGCACGGCCCGGCCAAGGCCGAGGCCATCCGCGCGCTGGCCCGTCGTGAGGGCCTCGACCTGGCCCGTTGCTCGGCCTACAGCGACTCTGCCAACGACCTGCCGATGCTCTCCCTCGTCGGGCACCCGCACGCCATCAACCCCGACAGCGAGCTGCGCGAGCACGCCAGGGAGAACGGCTGGGAGGTCCGCGACTTCCGCACGGGCAGGAAGGCGACGATGATCGGTCTGCCGATCGCCGCGACCGCGGGAGCCATCGCGGGCGGCGTCGCCGCGGGCATCGCCCTGCGCCGCCACTACCGCTCCGCGCTCTGAGACACCGCCGCTCCGCGCTCTGAGACACCGCCGCTCCGCGCTCTGAGCGCGCTCAAGGCGGCCGGGCACCTCACTCCCGTGGCCGCGGCGGCCGGAATCCGCCCGGCACGCGCCGCGACGGCGCTCAGGCGGCGGACCGGCCCTTCGACCGGCCCGGCGTGAGGTCCGGCGCGGCCCGCTCGATCAGGGCGGCCAGCTCGCGGTTCACCAGTCCGGGACGTTCGAAACCGATCATGTGCCCGGCACCGGGGATCCGTACGGGGGACCCGATGCCCAACACGCTTCCCGCAGGGCGACGTCACATCACGATCGGGGGAAACGCGGGGCCCCGGCGCAGCCGCAGCGCGTCGAGCTGCCGTTGCATGGTCTCCCTGATGTGGTCGGTCAGGTCGAAGACCAGCATGGGGTCGTCGGCCTCCTCCGGGGCGTACTCGTCGGTCCTGATCGGCTCGCCGAACTCGATCAGCCACTTGGACGGCAGCGGAAGCAGGCCGAGCGGCCCGAGCCAGGGAAACAGCGGCGTGATCGGCAGGTAGGGCAGGCCGAGCAGCCGGGCGAGCGCGGGAAGGTCGCCGACCTTGGGGTAGATCTCCTCCGCCCCCACGATGGCGCACGGGACGATGGGCACACCGGCCCTGATCGCCGACGCCACGAACCCGCCCCGGCCGAACCGCTGGAGCCGGTAACGCTCGGAGAACGGCTTGCCGATGCCCTTGAACCCCTCGGGGAAGACGCCGACGACCTCGCCCTTGCGCAGCAGCCGGTCGGCGTCCTCGGGACAGGCGAGCGTGTGCCCGGACTTGCGGGCCAGGTGCCCGAGCACGGGAAGCTGATAGACCAGGTGCGCCCCGAGCAGGCGCAGCGGCCTGCTCAGCTCGTCGTGCACCGCCACCTGCAGCATCAACGCGTCCACGGGCAGCGTGCCCGAGTGGTTGGCCACGATCAGCGCGCCGCTGTCGGCCGGCACGTTGCCGAGCCCGAGGGCCTCGGCCCTGAACCAGCGCCGGTAGAGCGGGCGCAGCGCCTCCAGCAGCACCTTCTCGTTGAGCTCGGGATCGAAGCCGAACTCGTCGACCTCGTAATCGCCGGTGATCCTGCGCCTCAGGAACGCGAACAGCTCGGCGAGCCGATCGTCGGCCGCGCTCCCGTCCCTGCTCTCGTTCGTGCTCTCGTTCGTGCTGCCGTCCGTGCGCCGGCCCTGGAAATCGTCCATCAACGTCCCGTCACGAGATCGGCCGGACGAAGTCGGCCAGCCAGTCGACCAGGGCACGAGGCAGGTCACCGGGGCCGCCGCGCGATCTGAGGAAGTCGTCGAAGGCCGCGGCCGTGCTGTATTTCGGCCGCCAGCCGAGCTCGGCGGCGAGCCTGGTGGTGTCCACCGCCCGGCCGTGGCTCATGAGCGCGAGCTGCTCGGGCGAGAAGTCCACCAGCCGCGCGCCCCGGGCGAGCCCGCTGACGAAGCGGAAGGCGGGGGACGGCATAGGGATCACCGGCCGGCCGGTGCGCCGCGCGCACTGCGACAGCAGCAGGACGCCGTCGCCCGCGACGTTGAACACGCCCGGGTGATCGGCCCGCGCCGTACGGCACAGCACCTCGACGGCGTCGTCCTCGTGCACGAACTGCAGCCGGGGATCGAAGCCGAGCACGGTGGGCAGCACCGGCTGCGAGAAATAGCCGGTCAGCGGCGAGTCGACGCCCGGCCCCATGAGAGTGGCGAACCGCAGCGTCGTCGTCGTCACATCGGGCCTGCGCCGGGCGAAGCCCCGCACGTACGTCTCGACCTCGGTGGCGTCCCTGGCGTACCCGGAGTGCGACACCTCGACGGGCTCGGTGTCCTCCGTGAACACGGCGGGAGCGTGCGGCGAGGAGCCGTACACGGCCGTGGTGGACCGCACGACCACCCGGCGCACCGTGGCGGAGCGCTGGCAGGCCGCGAGCAGCTGCATCGTCCCGATGACGTTGTGCTCCTTCATGGCCGGCCGGCCGCCGCCCGATCCGCTCGCCCGGCCGCTGCCACCGGGGCCGCTGACCAGGCTGAGGTGCACGACGGTGTCGACGTCGGCGTCCCTGATGACCTTGACAAGGTCGGGACTGCGCAACGCGACCCGGACGAACTCGGTGCGGCCGAGCACCGCGCCGTCCTCCCCGGCAGGGGATGGCGGCGGCGCCGTGTCCACGCCGATGACCCGGTCGATCTCCGGGTCGGCCGCGAGCGCGAGCGCCACACGAGCGCCGATGTGACCGGAGACACCGGTGACCAGCACAGTACGAGTCATCGACGCCTCGCCGGGGGTGTGCGTGTTCACGGTCGCCCGGCCCCTGAGGACCGGTGCGCGCTCCGTCTCGGCTACTTCTTGTTACGCCGCTGGATGCGGGTCTTCTTCAGCAGCTTGCGGTGCTTCTTCTTGGCCATACGCTTGCGGCGCTTCTTGATCACAGAGCCCACGGGACCCCCAGGTGAAGGTGTGACTGTCTAACCGGCGCGCGAGCGCACACCGGCTCAACAGACTACCGGCGATCCGTGGTAGATCGCTCCCCCGGGGGACCCCGCGTCGACCGGGAGTCGGCCACGCCGCCGTCAAGCGTGGTCGCCTGCGCGGTTCACCCTGCTTCGATGAACGCGTCTCGCAAGTAGTCGTGGACCGCCTGCTCTGGCACTCTGAAGGACCGGCCGACACGGATGGCCGGTAACTCTCCGGAGTGCACGAGCCGGTACACGGTCATCTTGGACACCCGCATGACGGTCGCCACCTCGGCCACCGTCAAGAACTTCACCTCGCTGAGAGGTCTTTCGCCTGCACCCATCGGACGCCTCTTCCGCACGTGTTTCCGGGTTATCCCCACTGGTGCCATTGCTCACGCACGTGTACTGCCGTCAGCGTAAGTCCGGACTCCGAGTAGGCAAACCCCTCATTCCGTCAATCAACGGAGTCGTGTGCCCTCAGAGTCGGGAAAGTCGCTGGCAGCAGCCAGATCGTGCCCCTCGCCTCAATCTTGGAACGGACCAACTTCTCTCACATTAGAGTCGCCCAGGCACACGAAAAAGTTGGCAAACGGCCGACACAGAGGCGCAAAAGCGGGCGCGAAATGCCCGGTTTGGGAGGTCCGGAAGGGGAGTCAGAGGCTGCGGGCGACCCGGGCGAGCAGGTACGCCGTCAACGGAGCGTAGAAGCGCGGCAGCACATTGTCATCCAGGGGAACGGCGACGGCGATCTTGCCCTCGGCCTCGCCCACGAACAGCGCGGGGTCGTTGCTGTCGGCGAAGCCCACGGTCTCGACCCCGGCCTCGCCCGCGGCCCCCGCCCAGCCGTGATCGGCGATCACGAAGTCGGGCCGCTCATCGGCGAGCATCGCCTCCATCGGCGCCGCCTCGTGCGTGTGCACGAAGGTGCCCCGGTCCTCCAGCATCGCCACCCCGTCGAGGTAGCGGATCTGCCTGCGGCGGCCGAGGCCGCCGACGTACGCCCACCCCTCGGCCGGGAAGAGCAGGGTCGCCCCGTTCTCCGCGAGGAACCGCGCCAGCGCGAGGTGGACGGTGAGCAGACCGGTCGGATGCCCGGTGGCGAGCACGATCCGGGGCGCAGCGCGCCGCAGCACCTTGGCGATCCGCTCGCCCATCTCCTCCACGGCGTCGATGGTCCGCTCGGGGTCGATGGTGTCGGCGCCCTCGCGATGGCCGGGGTCGGCGGTCACCCCCACCTTTTCGGACATGAGCGCCAGCACGTCGGGGTAGGACCACTCGCCCTCGAAGGTGAGCCCGAAGAGGTAGTGCGGGTCGCGCAGCGCGAGCGACCGGTAGTGATCGAGGTTGTTCTCGCGGCTGGTCGCCACGTCACCCGCGATGGCGGTCCTGACGAGGTGCTCGCGCAGTTCGGCTCGGGAGGGCGTTCTGGAGGGTGGTGCGGTCACGACAGGTACAGCGCTCCTCGGCTCGGCAAGATTCCGTACTTCTCAGGGCATGGGGTCCAGGCCGTGGAAGGGGAACACCGCCTTCCTCGTCGCGATGACGGCCCGGTCGACGGCGTCGGCTGGATCGTACCCTTCCGAAATGTCGCGCCATTGCGGGTGACGCCCGTCTGTCATGGTCAGGGGTGGTATCTCCCCGGTGCGCTCCCGCACGTACGTCCGCCATGTCGCCGGTGTGGCGGTCGACGGCTCGACGGGGCGCCCCAGCGCCTCGGCCATCAGATGCGTCCACGCCCGCGGCACGACCTGGACGAGTTCGTATCCCCCGCCGCCCATCGCGATCCAGCGGCCGCCGGCGGTCTCGTGGGCCAGCCGGTGCAGCGCGGCGTACGCCGTGCGCTGCCCGTCCAGGCTCAGCATGAGATGGGCCAGCGGGTCGAGAGCGTGACTGTCGCAGCCCTGCTGGGTGACCAGGATCTGCGGCGCGAAGGCGTGCAGCAGCGGCGGGACCACCGCGTGGAAGGCGCGCAGCCACCCGGTGTCGCCGCATCCGGCCGGCAGCGCCACGTTCACCGCGGTGCCGTCCGCGCCGGTCTCCTGCGGGAAGCCGGTGCCGGGAAACAGCGTGCGCGGGCTCTCGTGCAGGCTGATCGTGAGCACCCTCGGATCGTCGTAGAACGCCGCCTGCACGCCGTCGCCGTGGTGCACGTCCACGTCCACGTACGCGATCCTCGTCGCGCCCTGCGACAGCAGCCACGCGATGGCGACCGCCGGGTCGTTGTAGACGCAGAAGCCGCTGGCGGCGCCGGGCATGGCGTGATGCAGACCGCCCGCGACGTTGACCGCGTGCTCGGCCTCACCCGTCCACACCGCCCTGGCGGCGGCCAGCGAGGCACCGGTGACCAGGGCCGACGCCTCGTGGACGCCCCTGAAGGCGGGGTTGTCCTCGGTGCCGAGCCCGTAGCGCAGGTCGGGGCGGCCGTCCTTGGAGACGTTCTTGACCGCCTCGATGTAGTCCCGGTTGTGCACCAGGGCGATCTCGTCCTCGGTGGCGGGGACGCACCCGGTCATCTCGGCGCCGTCGAGCACGCCCAGGTCGCGGGCGAGCGCCATGGTGAGCTCCACGCGTACGGGCGCGAGCGGATGGCCGGGCCCGAAGTCGTAAGAAACCAGAGCGTCGTCCCAGACGACCCGCACCGCCTGACTCATGCCGTGACGCTATCGCACCGGCCCCCGGACGCCGTCGCTCGGGCAGTCGTCGCCGATCACGCGGGCGTCACCCGCGCGATCAGTCCATGCCCCGATCAGTCCGTACGCAGCGCGACGACGGGATCGAGCCTGGCCGCCCGCCGGGCGGGGGCGACGCCGAAGAAGACGCCGACGGCCGCGGAGACCCCGAAGGCGAGCACGATCGACCACCAGGTGATCGACGCGGGCACCGGCGAGACCGCCTGGATCAGCAGCGCACCGCCGACCCCGGTCAGGATGCCGATCACCCCGCCGATCGTGGTCAGCAGCACGGCCTCGATCAGGAACTGGCCGAGGATGTCGCGGCCGCGCGCGCCGAGCGCCTTACGCAGGCCGATCTCCTTGGTGCGCTCCCTGACGCCGACCAGCATGATGTTGGACACCCCGACGCCCCCGACCAGCAGGGAGATCCCCGCGATGGCGGCCAGCACGCCGGTGAGCATGCCGAGGACCGTGCCGATCGTGCCGAGGAGCTGGGTCTGGGTGACGGCCGAGAACGTCTCGCCCGGGTAGCGGGCGGCCAGGGCGGCCACGACCCGCTGCCGCAGCGGTTCGATCTCGTCAGGGCCGGAGGCGCCGACGGCGATGCCGTTGATCCTCGGCAGCCCGATCAGCCGCTGGGCGGTGGTGACCGGCAGATGCACCTCCTGGTCCCGCGCCACCCCGAACGTGGATCCGACGGTCTCGTAGACGCCGATCACGCGGAACCGCACCCCGGCGATCGTGACCTGGCGGCCGATCGGATCGACGTCCCCGAACAGCTTGGCCGCGACCTCCGAGCCGAGGATCACCACGCGCCGCCGCGTGTCCACGTCGGTCTCGGTGAGATAGCGGCCCCGGCGCAGCGGCCGGTCGAAGACATGGGGCATGTTCTCGTCGGTCCCGGTGAGCGTGGCGAACACCTCCACGCGGCCCACCCGCACCGGCTCGCCGGAGTTCACCGCGACCGTCACCTTCGACGGATCGCCGACCACGCGGCGCACGTACGCGACGTCCGACAGGTCGAGGCGGCTCTGGGTGGGGGCCGCGCCCAGCCCCACCTGTCCGGGGACCACGAGGATGATGTTGCTGCCGAGCCCCGCGATCTCCTTCTCGACGGCGTTCTTGGCTCCCGTGCCGATGGCGACGAGGATCACGACCGAGAGCACGCCGATGATCACGCCGAGCATGGTCAGCATGCTGCGCAGCCGGTTGACCCGCAGCGCCTCCACCGCCATGCGCAGCGCCTCGGCCGTCCTCATGACGCCGTCCTCATGTGTCGCGCTCGATCCGGCCGTCGCGTACGTGGATCTGGCGGCGGGCCCGGGCCGCGACGTCGGCGTCGTGGGTGACGAGGACGACGGCCACGCCGCCCTCGTTGAGCCGTTCGAGCAGGCCCATCACCTCCTCGCCGTTGCGGGTGTCGAGGTTGCCCGTCGGCTCGTCGGCCAGCAGCACCCGGGGATCGCCCACCAGGGCCCGGGCGATCGCCACCCGCTGCTGCTCGCCGCCGGACATCTGCGACGGCCGGTGCGTGAGCCGGTGGCCGAGCCCGACCGCCTCCAGCGCCGCCTTGGCCCGCTCCCTGCGCCCGGCGCGGGACACGCCCCGATAGACCAGCGGCAGCGCCACGTTGTCGAGCGCGGACGTGCGGGCCAGCAGGTGAAAGGACTGGAACACGAAGCCGATCGTGCGGTTGCGCAGATCGGCCAGCCGGGCGTCGTCGAGCGTCGCCACGTCCACGCCGTTCACCCGCAGCGTGCCGGAGGTCGGCCGGTCGAGGCAGCCGAGCAGGTGCATGAGCGTGGACTTGCCCGAGCCGGACGGGCCCACGATCGCCGCGAACTCCCCCTGCCCGATGCGCAGGCTCACCCCGCGCAGCGCGTCGACCAGCACTCCGCCGTCCAGCCGGTAGGAGCGGGTGAGGCCGATCGCCTCGAACGCCGGGACGGATGTGCCGGTCGCCTCCGGCATCGCAGGCGTCGCGGGTGTCGCGGGTGTCGCGGGTGTCGCGGGTGTCGCGGGTGTCGCCGATGTCACCGGCCCGTCGGCACGCTCGTCGTGGCTCACGACAGCGACTGGCCGGGGCGTACGGCGTCGGCGCCCTTGACGACCACCCGCTCACCGGGGGACACCCCGCTGAGGATCTCCACGACCGCGTCACCCTGCGCGCCCAGCCGGACGACCCGCCGCTCGGCTCTGCCGTCACGCACCGCCCACACGATCGTCTCCCTGCCGCTCGTCACGATCGCCGACGCGGGCACGGCCGTGGCGTTCTCCGAGCGGCGTACGGCCAGCCGCACCACGGCGCTCATCCCCGGCTTGGGCGCGGGGGCCGCGCCGCCGTCGTCGTAGGCGCCGCGGCCCAGGCGCAGCCGTACGGGATAGCTGACCCCGCCGGTCGCGCCCTCCTTGGGGGTGACCCCCACGCCCGTCACGCTGCCGGTGTACGTCGCGCCGGTCACCGCGTCGAACTCGACCTCGGCCGGCGTGCCCCTGCGCACCAGCAGCACGTCGGTCTCGTCCACGTCGGCCGACAACGTGAGCACCGACACGTCGGTCACCGTGACGATCGGGTCCCCGGCGGCGACCGGGACTCCGGTGGCGATCGTCCCGCCGGAACGGCCAGCGGGGGCGGCGGCGGCTCCCGCCTGGCTCGCCAGGCCGGCCGGCAGCTGCGAGACCAGCGCGCCGAGACCGGCCCCGCCCGCGGCGGAGGACGCGCCGCCGAGCGTGACCACGCCGCCGAACGGCGCCCTGACGACCAGGGCGTCCACGGTCTGCTCGGCCGCGCGCACGGCCGCCTTGGTCTGCGACCTCGACGCGGCCCGCAGGGACGCCATGGACGCGCTCAGCCCGCTCATCCCCGCGCTCACCCGGCCGCTCATCTGTGACAGCGTCCGGTCGAGCGAGCGGGCCAGTCCGTCGAGCACCTCGCCGAGCGCCCGCCGCTGGGCCCGCTGGCGCTTCTCGGCGGCGTCGATGGCGGCCAGCAGCCGGGCTCTGGCCGCGCGGTCGCCGATCGACCTGGCCGCCTTCCTGGCCTCGGCGAACGACCGGGCGACGTGCGCGTCGAGCGAGCCCGGCAGCCGCGGGCGCGGCAGCCGTACGCTCACCGGAGCGCCGCCCGCGCCGCCGAAGGAGACCGGGCGGGCGGCCTGCCGGTCGGCCTCGCGCGCGGCGGAAAGCTGCTGCCTGGCCTGCGGAGAGCCGATCCTGGCGAGGATTTGGCCCTTCTTCACCGTGTCGCCGTCCTGGACGTACAGGCGGGCGACCGTGCCGGACGCGGGAGCGGTCAGGGTGGCGGTCGCACGCGCGCCCACCGTCGCCGGGGCCTCGACGACCTCGCTGACGGTGGTTCTCGTCACCAGGGCCACCGGGGGCTTCTGGGGTTCCGAGGACGTGCATCCGGCGGCCAGCAGGACGGCGAGAAGCGGGACGACCCCGCGACGACACGTCACCCGCCAATCGTAAAGCGGTGGTCATCTCCCGTCTCGGGAACCCCGGTCGGCACAGGGCAAAGTGCGGCAACCGGGGCAACCGTCCCCGAACCGGGGCGAGCGCCTTCCGTCAGCCGCCGGCGAGACGGCGGCTGCGCTCGCAGGCCGCCTCGATCGCGTCGAGGAACGCGGCCCGCACCTTGTGGCGCTCCAGCTCGGCGATGGCGGAGATCGTGGTGCCTCCCGGCGAGGTCACCGCCTCGCGCAGGATCACCGGGTGCTCCCCCGAGTCGCGCAGCATGATCGCGGCGCCGACGATCGACTGGGTGACCATGTCGAGGGCCGCGGCGCGCGGCATGCCCAGCAGGATCCCGGCGTCGACCATGGCCTCGACCAGGTAGAAGAAGTACGCCGGGCCGCTGCCGGACAGCGCGGTGGCGGCGTCCTGCTGCGACTCGGGGATGCGCAGCACCTTGCCCACCGGGCTGAGCAGTTCCTCGGTGCGCTTCAGATGCTCCTCCGAGGCGTGCGCCCCGGCCGAGATGACGCTCATGGCCTCGTCCACCAGGACGGGCGTGTTGGACATGACGCGGACGACCGCCACGCCGTCCCCGAGCCTCGCCTCCACGAACGCGGTCGTGATGCCGGCGGCCACCGAGATCACCAGCCGGTCGACCGCCACATGCGGGGAGATCTCGGTCAGCAGCGCGCTCATGTCCTGCGGCTTCACCGCGAGGATCAGCGTGTCGGCAAGCTTGGCGGCCTCGGCGTTGCCCGCGACGCGCACGCCGTACCGCTCGCGCAGCGCCTCGGCCCGCTCGGGCCTGCGGGCCGTCGCCACGATCTCATCCGGCCGCAGACCGGCGCGTACCAGCCCGGAGAGCAGGGCCTCGCCCATCTTTCCTGTCCCGAGAATCGCGATCATTCCTGCACCTCTTCTGGGCTTCGCCGGGATCTCCCCGCAGCTTACCGACCCCGCGGAACGGAGCCGAATGCGCTGCGCCGCGGCGTGGCCGGCAGGGTCAGTTCCAGTGGCCTGCGGCGGCGGTCTCGGCGACGTAGTCCTCGAACCGCCGGGGCGGCCGGCCGAGGGCGCGTTCCACGCCGTCGCAGGGCTCGGCGCCCCGCCCGTCGCGGATGTCCACGAGGAGACCGGTGAGCAGCCGCGCGGCGTCAGACGGGACGCCGTTCGCGACCTGGCGTTCCACGAAGGCCTCGGGGTCCACGTCGACGTGCCGGATCGTGCGTCCCGTGGCCCTGCCGATGAGCTCGGCCGCCTCTTCGAAGGCGATGGCCCGCGGGCCGGTCAGGTAATGGATCCGGCCGCTGTGGCGCTCCTCGGTCAGCGCCGCCGCGGCGACCTCGGCGATGTCCTCGGCGTCGACGAACGGGGTGCGCCCGTCGCCGGTGGGCAGGGCCAGGGTCCCGGAGACGATCCCCTGCCGCCAGAAGGCCTCGCTGAAGTTCTGCGAGAACCAGTCGGGCCGCAGGATGGTCCAGCCGACGCCCGAGTCGCGCACGGCCTGCTCCGCGGACTTCAGCGGGTGGTCGTCACCGGCCTCGCCCACGCCGTGGGCGGACAGCAGGACCAGCCGCCGCGCGCCTGCGGCCACCGCCTCGGCGACGAGAGCGGGGACGCGCGCCCGGCGGTCCAGGCCCGGCCGCAGGTCGGGCTCGACGATGTAGACGGCGGCGGCCCCGTCGAGCGCGGGCGCCCAGGTCTCCGGCCTGCCCCAATCGAACAGGACGTCCTCTCCGGTGCGGGATGCCGTACGGGCCTGCTTACCGGCGGCCTTCAGGCGCCGGACGACGCGGCGACCGGTCTTGCCGGTGCCGCCGAGAACGAGGATCTTCTCCATGCCTCAAGGAAACCGGGGGTAGCCAAGACAATCCATGGGAGAACGTCCCTCATTCATTTGTGATCGTCTAGCGTGACGGCATGGACGTGCTGAGCGATCTGCTCCACCGGGCTCATGCCAGGAACGCGCTGGTCAGGCAGTTGATTCAGCGTCCGCCGTGGGCGCTGGCCTTCACCGGCGCCCCTCCTCTCACGGTCGTGGCCGCGCTCGGCGGCCACGCGTCGGTCCGGCTCGACGACGCCGGCGTCGCGCCGGTGCGCCTGGCCCCGGGTGACATCGCCCTCATCGGCGGCGCCCACCCGCACACGATCGCCGACGATCCGTCCACCCCGCCGCAGGCCGTGATCCACGGGAGCAGGAAACTCCTCGTCGGCGACGGCGTGGCGGCGGCCGGGGCGATGGCCGGGGTGCAGCGGAGTCTTGGCCCGCGCACCTACGGCGACGGCCTGCCCGGGGCCACGATCATGCTCAGGGGCGCCTGCGAACTGCGCGGCGAGGCCGGCGTCCGGCTGCTGGGCATGCTGCCGGCGCTGGCGGTCGTGCCGGCCCAGCCGCGCACCCGGGCGGCCCTGGATCTGCTCGCCGCCGAGGTCGCCCGCGACGAACCCGGCCAGGACGCCGTCCTCCACCGGCTGCTCGACCTCGTGCTCGTGCTGGCGTTGCGGGCCTGGTGCGGCGGACCGGGGGCTTCGGTCCCCTCCTGGCACCGGGCGCTGGCCGATCCCGTCGCCGGCGAGGCGCTGCGCCTGCTGCACGAGCGTCCCGCTCATCGGTGGACGGTCGCCGAGCTGGCCGCCGGGGCCGGCATGTCCCGCGCCGCCTTCGCCGCGCGCTTCAGGAGCATGGTGGGCGAGCCCCCGCTCACCTACCTCACCGGCTGGCGGATGACTCTGGGAGCCGATCTGCTCAGCGACACCGACGCCACCGTCGCCGCCGTGGCCCGCGAGGTCGGCTACGGGGACGCGTTCGCGTTCAGTGTGGCGTTCAAGCGTGCCCACGGCGTCAGCCCCTCGGCCTGGCGCCGCCGGACGCGCTGAGCCAGGGCGTGCGGCGGCGGCGCTCAGGGGATTCGGTCAGGAGGTTCGGCGGCGCAGCGTGGCGGCGCCGAGCAGAAGGGCCAGCACGGCCGACCCCGCCACCACGACGACGTCGCGCCAGAACTCGCCGCCCGGGTCGGCGTCCGCGACCGCGTGCGCCATCGCCTCGATCGCGTACGACATGGGCAGCACGTCCGAGATCCATTCCAGCAGGGTCGCCATCTGCCCGCGCGGCACGAGGATTCCGCCGAGCAGGATCTGGGGGATCATCACGATCGGCATGAACTGCACGGCCTGGAACTCCGTACGGGCGAACGCGCTGCACAGCAGGCCGAGCGCGGTGCCGAGCAGGGCGTTGAGCAGGGCGACGAGCACCAGCGGCCACAGCGGGCCGGGCAGGTCCATGCCCAGCCAGGTGAGGGAGACGGCCAGCGCCAGCGCCACCTGGGCACACGCCGCCAGCCCGAACGCGAGGCCGTAGCCGAGGAGGAGGTCGAGCCGGCCGAGCGGCATCGCCATGAGGCGCTCCAGCGTGCCCGACGTGCGCTCGCGCAGGGTCGCGATCGAGGTGATGAGGAACATCACCAGGAAGGGGAAGACGCACAGCAGGATCGGCGCCCAGTGGCCGAACGCGCGCTCGTCGTCCATCACGTAGTAGAGCAGGATCATCACCAGCGTCGGCACCAGGACCATGAGCGCGACCGTCCGACGATCGTGGCGGAGCTGGGTCATGATCCGCCTGGCCGTGGCGAGGGTGATCGCGAGACTCATGCCGCCTCCTCGCCTTCGGTTCGGAGTGGGGTCGTGCCGGAGGCACGCAGGCGAACACCGCGCCGGACGCTGTGCCTGTCGATTCGCTCGCTGCGCTCGCTCACGCCGCCGCCCTTTCCTCGATCAGGCGCAGGAACGCCTCCTCCAGGTCGGTCGTACGCGTGCGCGCGCGCAGGGCGTCCGGGGTGTCGTCGGCGAGGATCTCCCCCTGACGCAGCACGATCAGCCGCTCGCACCGCGCGGCCTCGTCCATGACGTGGCTGGAGACCAGGATCGTGGTGCCGCCCTCCGCCAGGCGGTGGAAGAGCGTCCACAGCTCCTGCCGCAGCACGGGGTCGAGCCCGACCGTCGGCTCGTCCAGCACGAGCAGCTCCGGACGGCCGAGCAGGGCCGCGGCGAGCCCGGCGCGGCCCAGCTGACCGCCCGAGAGGGTGGACGCGAGCCGGCCGGCGGCGCCGGCGAGCCCCACCTCCGCGAGCACCCGCTCGGGGTCGTCCTTCGGCGCGCCGAGCACGGCGGCGAAGTAGCGCAGGTTCTCCAGCACGGTCAGGTCCCGGTAGACCGCCGGGCTCTGCGTCGAGTAGCCGATCCTGCGGCGCAGGCCCGCGCTCCCCGCGGGTTCGCCGAGCACGCTCACCTCGCCGCCGGACACGATCTGTACGCCCACGACCGCCCGCATGAGCGTCGTCTTGCCGCAGCCGCTCGGCCCGAGCAGGCCGGTGACCTGCCCTCGGGGCACCTCGAAGGTCAGGCCGTGGAGGACCTCCGCCCCGCCCCGGACCACCCGCAGATCCCGTACGGCGATCGCGGGACCCGATAAATTCATCATGTGATGAAATTAGACCCGCGAAACGGGCGCGTCAACGCTCGAGCGGCCGGTCGAACCACAGGCTCCTCGCAGCCGTGTAAGGGGCATGAGAAAGCTCTGGCTCGTGGCCCTCCTGTTCCTGGCGGTCGCCTGCGGAGGGACCTCCTCCACCTCGGCCTCACCCGAGCAGCCCGAGGCCTCCCCCTCCGGCACCGGAGCCGATCACGGCTCGTCCGCACCCGCCTCGCCGGTCGGCCCGTCCGGCGTGCCGAGCGGCACTCCGTCTCCCGTGACGCCCGCCGGCCCCACGCTGAACCCGCACAAGGTGCCGTGGGAGAGCGCCACCCCCACAGGGGACGGCAGGTCCCTCGACGTCGTGTGGTGGTCCGGAGTGGAGCCCTGCAACGTGCTCGACCGGGTCGAGGTGACCGAGACCGCGCGCGAGGTCACCGTCACCCTGTACGAGGGGCAGGACCGGCGTTCACCCGACGCCGTCTGCATCGAGATCGCGATCATGAAGAGCACGAAGGTGCACCTCAAGGCCCCCCTCGACGGCCGGAAGGTCGTGGACGGGGCGAAATAGATCACGTTCCCCCGCCCGGCATGTCCGTCCCGGACGGGGCAGAGAGGACCGTCCACACAAGTTCGCGATGACGGGATGAAATCCGCGCGCTCCAGGGTTGAGCCCCATAGACTCAAGACGTTTGACAGACCCCTCGGCGGGGCTAGTATTTGAGTCTGACCGACTCAACTTTGACTACAAGGACGTACTCATGGCACGTGCGGTAGGTATCGACCTGGGGACGACCAACTCTGTCGTCTCGATCCTCGAGGGCGGCGAGCCCACGGTCATCGCGAACGCTCAGGGCTCGCGGACCACGCCGTCCGTGGTCGCGTTCGCGAAGAACGGCGAGGTTCTCGTCGGCGAGGTCGCCAAGCGGCAGGCGGTGACCAACGTCGACAGGACCATCCGCTCGGTCAAGCGCCACATGGGCACGAACTGGTCGATCGAGATCGACGGCAAGAAGTTCACGCCCCAGCAGATCAGCGCGTTCGTCCTGCAGAAGCTCAAGCAGGACGCGGAGGCGTACCTGGGCGAGAAGATCAACGACGCGGTCATCACCGTTCCGGCGTACTTCAACGACGCCCAGCGGCAGGCCACCAAGGAGGCCGGCCAGATCGCGGGCCTCAACGTGCTGCGCATCATCAACGAGCCCACCTCCGCGGCCCTGGCCTACGGCCTCGACAAGGAGAAGGACCAGACCATCCTGGTCTTCGACCTCGGCGGCGGCACCTTCGACGTGTCCCTGCTCGACGTCGGCCAGGAGGACGGGCACGGGTTCGTCGAGGTCAAGGCCACCAGCGGTGACAACAACCTCGGCGGCGACGACTGGGACCAGCGGGTCGTCGACGAACTGGTGACCCGTTTCAAGAACGCGCACGGCGTGGACCTGGCCAAGGACAAGATGGCCCTCCAGCGCCTGCGCGAGGCGGCCGAGAAGGCCAAGATCGAGCTGTCGGCCCAGACCGAGACCACGATCAACCTGCCCTACATCACCGCCTCCTCCGAGGGTCCGCTGCACCTGGAGGAGAAGCTGACCCGGGCGGAGTTCCAGCGGATCACCGCCGACCTGCTCGAGCGATGCAAGGGCCCCTTCCACCAGGTCATCAAGGACGCGGGGATCAAGATCGCCGACATCGCCCACGTGGTCCTGGTCGGCGGCTCCACCCGCATGCCGGCCGTGTCCGAGCTGGTCAAGGAGCTGACGGGCGGCAAGGAGCCCAACAAGGGCGTGAACCCGGACGAGGTCGTCGCCATCGGCGCCGCGCTCCAGGCCGGTGTCCTCAAGGGCGAGGTCAAGGACGTCCTGCTGCTCGACGTCACCCCGCTCAGCCTGGGCATCGAGACCAAGGGCGGGATCTTCACCAAGATCATCGAGCGCAACACGACGATCCCGACCAAGCGCTCGGAGGTCTTCACCACGGCCGAGGACAACCAGCCGTCGGTGCAGATCCAGGTCTACCAGGGCGAGCGCGAGATCGCGGCGTACAACAAGAAGCTGGCCACCTTCGAGCTGACCGGCATCGCGCCGGCCCCGCGCGGAATCCCGCAGATCGAGGTCACCTTCGACATCGACGCCAACGGCATCGTGAACGTGTCCGCGAAGGACCTCGGCACGGGCAAGGAGCAGTCGATGACCATCACCGGCGGCTCGGCCCTGGGCAAGGACGACATCGAGCGCATGATGCGCGAGGCGGAGTCCTACGCCGAGGAGGACAAGCGGCGCCGCGACGAGGCCGAGGTCCGCAACAACGCGGACTCGCTGGCCTACCAGACGGAGAAGTTCCTCCGCGAGAACGACGAGAAGGTCCCGGCCGACGTGAAGACGGAGGTCAACGACTCGCTCGCCGAGCTGAAGAAGGCGCTGGAGGGCACCGACATCCCCGCCATCCGCACCGCCGCCGAGAAGCTCGCCACGGTCAGCCAGAAGATGGGCTCGGCCATCTACGCCCAGTCGCAGGCCGGCGCCGAGGGCGCCCCGGCCGGCGCGGACGCGGAGGGCGCCCAGGCGAAGGCCGACGAGGACGTGGTCGAGGCCGAGATCGTCGACGACGAGCGGGAGGGCGGCCACAAGTGAGCCCGCGTGAGAGCGGTTCCGAGGAGGAGCCGGTGATCCGCGACAACCGCAAGATCGACCCGGAGACCGGCAAGGCTCGCGAGGCCGCCGGGGACGCCCCCGAGGCCGCCCCCGGAGACCAGGGCACGCAGACGGCGGCGGCGCCCGCCTCGGGGTCCGCGAAGGACCTGCTCGCCGAGCGCACCGCCGACCTGCAGCGGCTCCAGGCGGAGTTCAGCAACTACCGCAAGCGGGTCGAGCGCGACCGGATCGCCGTCAGGGAACAGGCCGTCGCGAGCGTGCTCACCGAGCTGCTGCCGGTGCTCGACGACATCGGCCGCGCCCGTGACCACGGCGAGCTCACCGGCGGGTTCGCGAAGGTGAGCGAGTCGCTGGAGGCGGCCGTCGGCAAGCTGGGCCTGACCGCGTACGGCGTGAAGGGCGACCCCTTCGACCCGACCGTGCACGAGGCCCTGCTGCACAGCTACTCGGCGGAGGTGACCGAGCCGACGTGCGTCGAGATCCTCCAGCCGGGCTACCGGATCAACGACCGGATCCTGCGGGCCGCCCGCGTGGCGGTCGCGGAGCCGAGCGAGGATGCCGCGGCGCCGGAGGAGACGGCGGCCGGCTCCGGTGAGTCCGGCGAACCGGACGCGAACTAAGACCGCGGGGTCTCTCCCGATCGGCGAAGATCGGGAGAGACCCGCGAGGGCGCCCGTGACGACAGCCACGGGGGCCTGCGCGGAACACCGATTCACTCCCCTTTCGTGCGAAGGAAGCGATAGATGAGCACCAAGGACTACTTGGAAAAGGACTACTACGCCGTCCTTGGTGTGCCCAAGACCGCGAGCGCCGAAGAGATCAAGAAGGCGTACCGCAAGCTCGCCCGCAAGTACCACCCCGACGCCAACCCGGGGAACAAGGAGACCGAGGAGAAGTTCAAGGAGGTCTCCGAGGCGTACGACGTGCTCTCCGACGTCAAGCGGCGCAAGGAGTACGACGAGGCGCGCACGCTCTTCGGATCGGGCGTCGGCGGCTTCGCGGGAGCGGGGGGCCCGCGCGGCGCCGGCGGCGGCTTCAACTTCGACCTCGGCGACCTGTTCGGCGGCTCGGGGTCGAGCGAGCGGATCGGGGACCTGTTCGGGGGGTTGTTCAACCGGGGCGGAGCGGGCACGCGCACGACCACTGCCCGGCCACGGCGCGGCCAGGACGTCGAGTCGGAGGTGACGCTCGCCTTCGGCGAGGCGGTCGACGGCACCACCGTGTCCCTCCGGCTCACCAGTTCCGCCGCCTGCACCGCCTGCGGCGGCACGGGGGCGAAGGCGGGCACCACGCCACGGGTCTGCCCGACCTGCGAGGGAACCGGGGCGGCCAGCCGCAACCTCGGCAACTTCGCCTTCTCCGAGCCGTGCCGCGACTGCCGCGGCCGGGGCCTGGTGGTCGACGACCCCTGCCCCGTCTGCGAGGGCAGCGGGCGCGGCAAGAGCACCCGTACGATCCAGGCCCGCATCCCGGCCGGGGTCGGCGACGGCCAGCGCATCAGGATCAAGGGCAAGGGCGCGCCCGGCGAGAACGGCGGCCCGGCCGGGGATCTCTACGTGCTGGTCCACGTCAAGCCGCACCCCGTGTTCGGGCGCAGCGGGGAGAACCTGACCGTCACCGTCCCCGTCACCTTCCCCGAGGCCGCGCTCGGCGCCGAGATCAAGGTGCCGACGCTCCGGGGGATGCCGGTGACCCTGCGCATCCCGGAGGGAACGCCCAACGGGCGGACGTTCCGGGTGCGTGGCCGTGGGGCCCCCCGCAAGGACGGCACGAAGGGCGACCTGCTGGTCACCGTCCAGGTCACGGTGCCCCAGACCCTCGACGACAAGGCCCGCGCGGCCCTTGAGGAGTTCAGGAACGCCACGGAGGGCCAGGACCTTCGCGAAGAGCTGATCAAGCAGGCCAGAAGCGAGTGAGCCGATGGATGCCAGGTTTTTCGACATCTCCGACGACACCCCCGTCTATGTGATCTCCGTAGCCGCCCAGCTGTCCGGGCTGCACCCGCAGACGCTCCGCCAGTACGACCGGCTCGGGCTCGTGAGCCCCGGCCGTACGGCGGGGAGGGGGCGGCTGTACTCGACAAGGGACATCGTGCTTCTGCGCGAGGTCCAGCGGCTCTCCCAGGAGCACGGCATCAACCTCGCCGGCATCAAGCGCATCCTCGAACTCGAAACCGAGAACATGCGCCTGCACGAGGAGGTCACCCGGCTCAGGGGTGAGCTCACGATGTTGCGGGCACTGGTCCGCTACGAACTGCCACCTGCCTGATCGGCGGAAACGAGGCATTCACATATGGACTACAAGTTCACCCAGAAGAGCCAGGAGGCCCTGTCCGCGGCCGTCCGGCGTGCCGCGGCCGACGGCAACCCCGAGGTCGCGCCCGCGCACCTGCTGACGACCCTGCTCGCGCAGAACGGCGGCATCGCCGGTTCGCTGCTGCAGGCCGTCGGCGCGGACCCCCGGCACCTGCGTGCCCAGGCCGAGGACCTGCTCGACCGGCTTCCGAAGGCGCAGGGCTCCACCGTGAGCGCGCCGTCCAGCTCACGCCAGCTGCTGACCGTGCTCAACACCGCGGCGCAGCGGGCCAAGCAGCTTGAGGACGAGTACGTCTCGACCGAGCACCTGCTCGTCGGGCTGGCCACCGACGGCGGGCAGGTCGCCGACCTGCTCAAGGCCGCGGGCGCCACCCCCAACGCGCTGCTGGAGGCGTTCGAGAAGGTCCGCGGGCACGGGAGGGTGACCAGCGAGACCCCCGAGGACACCTACCAGGCGCTGGAGAAGTACGGCGTCGACCTCACCGAGCGGGCGCGTTCCGGCAAGCTCGACCCGGTGATCGGGCGCGACAGCGAGATCCGCCGGGTCATCCAGGTGCTGTCGCGGCGCACCAAGAACAACCCCGTGCTGATCGGCGAGCCCGGCGTCGGCAAGACCGCCGTGGTCGAGGGCCTCGCCCAGCGGATCGTCGCGGGCGACGTGCCCGAGAGCCTGCGCAACAAGCGCCTGGTCGCGCTCGACCTCGGCGCGATGGTCGCGGGCGCCAAATACCGCGGCGAGTTCGAGGAGCGCCTCAAGGCCGTGCTCAACGAGATCAAGGAGAGCAACGGCCAGATCGTCACGTTCATCGACGAGCTGCACACGCTGGTCGGCGCGGGCGCCGCCGAGGGCGCGATGGACGCCGGCAACATGCTCAAGCCCATGCTGGCCCGCGGCGAGCTGCGCATGATCGGCGCCACCACGCTCGACGAGTATCGCGAGCGCATCGAGAAGGACCCGGCCCTGGAGCGGCGGTTCCAGCAGGTCTACGTCGGCGAGCCGACGGTCGAGGACACGATCGCGATCCTGCGCGGGCTCAAGGGCCGCTACGAGGCGCACCACCAGGTGCAGATCTCCGACAGCGCCCTGGTCGCCGCCGCGACGCTCTCCGACCGCTACATCACCGCGCGGTTCCTCCCCGACAAGGCCATCGACCTGGTGGACGAGTCGATGTCGCGGCTGCGCATGGAGATCGACTCGCGTCCGGTGGAGATCGACCAGCTCCAGCGGATCGTGGACCGGCTGAAGATGGAGGAGCTCGCGCTCGCCAAGGAGACCGACGAGGCCAGCCGGCAGCGTCTGGAGAAGCTCCGCGAGGAGCTGGCCAACCGCCAGGAGGACCTCAACGCCCTGGTCAGCCGCTGGGAGCACGAGAAGGCCGGGCTCAACAAGGTCGGCGAGCTGAAGAAGCAGCTCGACGAGGCGCGCGGCGCGGCCGAGCGGGCCCAGCGCGACGGCGACTTCGAGGCGGCCTCCCGTCTCATGTACGGCGATGTGCCGCGGCTGGAGAAGGAACTGGCCGAGGCCACCAAGGCGGCCGAGAAGGCGGAGGCCGAGGCCGAGCCGATGGTGAAGGAGGAGGTCGGGCCCGACGACATCGCCGAGGTCATCTCCTCGTGGACGGGCATCCCGGCGGGCCGGCTGCTGGAGGGCGAGACCGCCAAGCTGCTGCGCATGGAGGACGAGCTGGGCAGGCGCCTGATCGGCCAGCAGCAGGCCGTCCAGGCCGTCTCGGACGCCGTGCGACGGGCCAGGGCCGGCATCTCCGACCCCGATCGGCCGACCGGCTCGTTCCTCTTCCTCGGCCCCACCGGCGTCGGCAAGACCGAGCTGGCCAAGGCGCTCGCCGAATTCCTGTTCGACGACGAGCGGGCCATGACCCGCATCGACATGAGCGAGTACAGCGAGAAGCACAGCGTGGCCCGGCTGGTCGGCGCACCGCCCGGATACGTCGGCTACGAGGAGGGCGGCCAGCTCACCGAGGCCGTGCGGCGCAGGCCCTACACCGTGGTGCTGCTCGACGAGATCGAGAAGGCCCATCCCGAGGTCTTCGACATCCTGCTGCAGGTGCTCGACGACGGCCGGCTCACCGACGGGCAGGGCCGCACGGTCGACTTCCGCAACACGATCCTGATCCTCACCTCGAACATCGGCTCGCAGTTCCTCGTGGACCCCACGATGGAGAACGAGGCCAAGCACGAGGCGGTGATGAACGCGGTGCGGGCGTCGTTCAAGCCCGAGTTCCTCAACCGGCTCGACGACATCATCGTGTTCGACGCGCTCGGCACCGAGGAGCTGTCGCAGATCGTGGACCTGCAGGTCGCCCGGCTCGCCCAGCGCCTGTCCGACCGCCGTCTGAAGCTGACCGTCACCGCGGCCGCCCGCGACTGGCTCGCGCTGACCGGCTACGACCCGCTGTACGGCGCGCGCCCGCTGCGCCGCCTGATCCAGTCGGCCATCGGCGACAAGCTCGCCAAGGAGCTGCTGTCGGGGGCCATCCGGGACGGCGACGAGGTAATCGTCGATATTGACGAGGCAGGTGACACGCTGACGATCCGGCCCTCTCGGTAAGGTCTTCCCCACCATTGGGGCAAGCGCGCCCCGCCCTTTCCTCTCGCTGCTACGTTCGGCGTTCGTCGGACTACCGTACGCGATCAGGGGGACGTGGATGTCCAGGACATCACGAAGTATTCGAGGGCGGTGCGTCGCGCTTGCGGCGGTCACTGCCGGGGTGAGCTGGCTCACCGGGGGCCCGGCGATGGCGAAGGACGGCGCGCTGGCCGACGCCTGCCGGGCCCAAACCCGCGACGTCACCGGCCACGACGCCATCGGCCGCGACCTCACGGGAGGACTGACCACCCTTCCGGCGGCGGGCGTGCTGAGCATCGCCGACGCGGCCGGAGCGGCAGCCGGGCAGGGGCACGACTCGCTTCCCACCGGCTCGGCCACGGTCGCCCGGACCATCCCGGGGCCCTCGGCGCTGCCGGCCGTGCCCGGCCCCCGTACGCTGCCGGGCACGGCATCCGGTGCCGCCAAGGCCGCTCCCGCCGTTCCCGGTGTTCCCAGCGTTCCCGGCGCCACAGCGGCGCTGCCCGCACCGGCGGGCGCCGCGAAGACGCTTCCCGCCGACGCCACGACCCTCTCGGCGCCCGCGAAGGCGGTCTCCGCGCCGGTGCACAACGCCGTGGCCGGCGCCACGGCCGTCGCCGAGCCGCGCCGCGCGCCCGCCGTTCCCGGGGCCGACGCCAAGACCCTGTTCCCGGTCAGGAGCACCGTGCCCCTCCTGGCCGTCGCCCCTGCCAAGCCCAGCACCGCGAACGCCTGCGCGCCGCAGGCGCTGCGGACCGCGCCGGCCGCCCGGGAGCGGGAGCACCCCCTCGCGCAGGGGAATTCGAAGAAGAGCCACCGGCATCCCAAGCCGCAGGACGAGTCGGCGGGCGCGGCGACCCGGGGCGACTCCGCCCAGGGCCGGGCGGCGCAGAAGCCGGGGACGCAGAAGCCGGGCCAGAGGCCGGATGCGCGGAACCAGGGCGCACAGGGCGCTCTCGCGCCCCAGGGCGTGTCCAACAGCACCAGTTCGCAGAGCGGCGCCTCGGGCCAGGAGCAGAGCACGAAGACCTTCCCGGTGAAGGACCGCCGCCACCGCAAGGCGCACCACCCCCACAAGCAGCCCGGCGTCGCGGCTCCCGCCCAGGGCGCCAATCAGGCGGGTCAGGCCGGACGTCCCATGCCCGGCACGCGCAACACCGCCCTGGCCGAGGGCGAGCGCAAGAAGGGAACCAAGGACAAGCGTCAGCGGGACGACGCCGCGCGCGGGCAGGGGACCGGCATGGGCGTGGAGCCCGACGTCGCGGACGGCCGGCACGTGCCGCGGCTGCGGCCGCGCGTGTACCCCAAGGCGGCCTCGCACCAGCAGGTCGGCGACATCACCGCCCCGGCCGCCCTCACCAAGGCGACGGACACCCGCGCGGTGACCGATTTCGCCGCCGCGACCGGCAAGAAGCTTCTGCCGTAACCCCCGATCCGCCGTACGACGCGTATGACGGCGGCCTTGCGGCCGGCGGCCCGGGTTCGGCGACCGGGCCGCACGAGGAGTGGTTCGCCGGGCGAGTTCGAGAAGACAGCGTGACCAAGGGGCCGTGACGCACGGCCCCTTTTCACATGCCCTCACACCGGCCGGCGTACGTGACCGCTGTGACCCGCGGCCCCGAAGCCGGGATGCGGGGAGGACTCAGCGGGAGACGTCGAGGAGGGCGTCGAGGTCGTCCTCGGGCAGGCCGAGATCGAGCCGGATGCGATAGCGGGTGCGCAGCAGCGAGTCGCGGATGCCTGACCCCGTCGTGCCGCATGCGCGAATGCCGTCGGTGGCCCACTCGTGCGCCGCGTCGAGGTCGCCGTACGCCATGAGCGTCTCGGCGACGGTCAGCGCGGTGGCCGGGTTCCAGTCCCCCGACCTGACCGCGGCGATCACCGCCCTGGCCTCCTCGGGCCGGTCGAGCTCGAACAGTGTGTCGGCGATTCCCGCCCGCGGGTCCACCGGCACCTCCCCGCCGTCCTCCAGGGCGCTCTGGTATCGGTCGAGGGCGGTCGCGGGCTGACCGGCCGAGCGCCACTCCTCCGCGGAGAGCACGAGGATCGCCGCCCTGGACATCTCTCCCGATTCGTACCCCTGGGCCAGCGCGTCGAGGCGGCGGGCGAGGGCACCGTGGTCATCGAGCAGCAGAGCCTGTTCGAGCAGTCGGTCCACCTGCTCATTTGTCACATGTGCCACAGAGCCGAGGCTACCGATCCCGGCCTGTTTTCGCAGGACAACACCAGGCATTGCCGAAGCAACGATTAGTACACGTTTGACTACTATCCGCTTTTCCCAGCAGATAGTCGGGCATATCGCACCATGCCTGTGCCAATCGAAGCTCGGCGAGGAGCGTTACAGCATGTCCAAGCGGGTGATTCTGACTCTCGCCTCCACAACGGTGCTCGCCGCCGTGGTTCCGGGTTTCGCCGGCTTCGTCACGGCCCAGTACGAGGCGCTCGACCAGGCCCGCGCCGAACTGGCCCGGCTGCAGACCAAGCTGCAGATGATGGAGCTGCGGGTCGAGCCTGCGGCGACGCTGCGATGCCGCACCGGCGCGACCGGGAAGAGACAGCCGAGCCTGATGGACGAGGACGACACGCGGGAGCTGACGATACCGCCGCGCACCCGCACCAGGTCGTGGCAGAACACCGCCTACGTCCAGGGCACCGTACCGGAGCGGTGGCCCTCGATCGGCGTCCCCCGCGTCGTACCCGGCCCGCAGGCGCCGGGCGATCCGCACCGCCCCCGCGAGTGAGCCGCTCCGCCCATAGGGAACGGCCCGCACCGCGAGGGCGCGTGTCGTCAGGCGCGCCGCGAGACGGCGGAGGCGAGCTGGCGGGACAGATACCCGCGGACGAGCTGTTTGGCTTCGTCCACGATCCCGGGGTCGCCGTGCGGGTCGTGCCGGAAGGCGAGCTTCAGCACCGCGTCCCCGGCCTCGACGGCGACGAGGATGGCACGATCCAAATCCTCGCTGTCGGCCAGTCCGAATTCAGCGAGCAGCAACGCGCGCAGCCGCCCGGCGATCACGGTGTTGTTGTCGGACACGGAGTCGAGGAGGTCGAGGTCGAAGACCTCGCCGAAGTGCAGCGAGCGGAACCCGGGAACGCTGCGGTGCATCTCGACGTACTCGTCGATGATGGCGCCGACGGCGTCCCACCAGCCGGCGTAGTCCTCCACCATGAAGCGACGCCCGACCCGCGCGACGAACAACTCGACGTTGCGCCGTGTCAGGGCCTGGCTGAGCGCCCGCTTGTCCGGGAAGAACTGGTAGACCGACCCGATCGCCACTCCGGCCCGCTCGGCCACCCGGGTGGTCGTCAGCGCGTCGTACCCGCCCTCGTCGAGCAACTCGGCGCAGGCGTCGAGCATCCGCTCCACTCGGCGGGCACTGCGACGCTGCGAAGGACGCCGCCGCAGCGGCTCACCGGGATGTGACGCGCGGGGCGACATCCCCTCACCACTCCCATGGCCCCGTTTTTCGGCGGCAGCACAGGTCTCAACGGCAGCACACTGCTCGACGGCGAAAGCGGGACCGCCTGCTTCCTTCACATACCGGCTGGACACTCACCCATCTTGCCTGTTTCACGCGCCGTGGTCAGCGCTTATCGACCGGTCGTCTGAATTGCGGCAAGAATCCCGTAGCGCCGTCGTCAGGAGTCGGCGGGTGCGGCCGACAGGCCGGTGCAGCCGCGCAACGCGCGGTACGCGCCGAGCGCCTGCTGCTTGGCGCCACCCGTCACGGGAATCGGCACGCCGCCGTTGATCCGCGCGGGGGTCCACTGGTCCTTGAGCACCTTCCTGCCATTGATCGTCAAAGTGAGCACGCCGGTCGTCCCGGTGTCGGGGCCCCAGTTGTAGAAGGCGAAGTTGCCCAGGCCGTAATGCACGTACGCCTCACCGGAGTAACCGCCGCCCAGCAGGATGTGCGCGTGGCTGCCCACGATGACGTCGGCTCCCGCGGCCACCAGCTTGTCCGCCAGGCTCCGCTGCACCGGCGTCGGGCACTTGACCAGCTCGGTGCCCCAGTGCAGGAACACGATGACGGTGTCGGAGTTCTTGCGTGCCTGCCGTACGGCACGCAGGAGGCGGGGCTCGTTCTTCGCCGACGCGAGCCCGGCCTTGTCTCCGGAGGCGGTCCACGACTGGATGAACTGCTGGTCGAGCACCTGGGTCGCACCGATGATCGACACCCGGTTGCCGTTGACCGTTCTGCGATAGGGCCGGTATGCCTCGGTCTCGTTCGCGCCGATGCCGATGACGGGGAACTTCGAGGACCTGATCGCGGCGAGCGTGTCCCGCAGGCCGCTCTCCATGTAGTCCATGCCGTGGTTGTTGGCCATCGTGACCACGTCCACCCCGGCGGCCTTCAGAGCCGTGAACGCCGCGGCCGGGGCGCGGAAGGTGAACTGCTTGCCCGGCGCGGGCGTGCCCGCGGTGGTGATGGCCGTCTCGAGGTTGAGGGCGGTGAGATTGGACCTGCGCAGCACGGCGGCGATCGGGCCGAGCGCCGTACGCGGGTCGGCGTCGAGCCGGTTGCGCAGGATGCCCTCGAAGTGCACGTCACCCGCGAAGGAGATCGTGAAGGGGCGTCGCTGCGGCTTGGGAGCCGGCGTCGCGGTCTTGACCTCCGGTTGTGACGCGCCGGGGACGGGCTCACTCTCCGCCGGGCTGCACCCCGCGACGAGGAGGGGGGCCGCGAGGAGAGCGAACAGGGACAGGGCGAGGGGCTGACGTCTCACGGCACCCGAGCATGCCATCTCCCGCCGTCATCCGGGGAGCCCGGGGGAGATCCAAGGGCAAATAACTGGGAGAGTTCCTTTACTTGAATCATTCAAGTGTGCTGCTAACGTGGGAGCTGTGGACGACGCCGGGCGCCTTCGCCAGGCCGGACTTCGGGTGACCGCGGCTCGGCTCGCGATATTGCACACCGTGGATGGAGGCGACCACCTCGACGTGGAAGCCATCCATCGCGGAGTGTGCGATCGCGTCGGCCAGGTGTCCCTGCAAGCCGTCTACGACTCGCTGAACGCGTTGCAGCGCGGTGGACTGCTCCGCCGCATCGAGCCCGCGGGCAGCCCGACGCGGTACGAGACGCGGGTGGGCGACAACCACCACCACCTCGTCTGCCGCAGCTGCGGCAGAGTCACCGACGTCGACTGCGCGGTGGGGCACGCGCCCTGCCTGGAGCCGGTGTCGGACGCCGGCTACCTCGTGGACGAGGCGGACGTCATCTATTGGGGCCTGTGCCCCCCGTGCCGGGCCGAGACCGGCAGCGCCCAGCCCCACTCCGCCCACGCCTGAGCCTCGCGCCCCCTGCTTCCGTCGTTTCCGCACGCGGTTCCAATGAAGTGACTCCGGAGGACAGCCCCATGACCGACAGGCCCATCACCACCACTGACGCCGGGATCCCCGCTCCCAGCGACGAATTCTCGCTGTCCGTCGGACCCAACGGCCCGCTGCTGATGCAGGACCACTACCTGATCCAGAAGATGGCCCACTTCAACCGGGAGCGGGTGCCCGAGCGCGTGGTGCACGCCAAGGGCGGCGGCGCGTACGGCGTGCTGCGGATCACGGAGGACGTCAGCCAGTACACCAAGGCCTCGCTGTTCCAGAAGGGCAAGGAGACCGAGCTCATCCTGCGGTTCTCGACCGTCGCCGGCGAACTGGGCAGCGCCGACACCGTGCGCGACCCCCGCGGCTTCGCGATCAAGTTCTACACCGAGGACGGCAACTACGACATCGTCGGCAACAACACGCCGATCTTCTTCATCCGCGACCCCTCGAAGTTCTCCGACTTCATCCACTCGCAGAAGCGCCGCGCCGACACCCACACGCGCGACCACAACATGCAGTGGGACTTCTGGACGCTGTCGCCCGAGTCGGCCCACCAGGTGTCGTTCCTCATGACCGACCGCGGCACTCCGCGCAGCTGGCGGCACATGCACGGCTTCGGGTCGCACACCTTCCTCTGGTACAACGCCGCCGGCGAGAAGTTCTGGGTCAAGTATCACTTCAAGACCGAGCAGGGCGTCGAGAACTTCACCGACGCCGAGGCCAAGGCGCTGGTGGCGGAGGACCCGGACTTCCATCTCCGCGACCTGCACACCGCCATCAGGAACGGCGACCACCCGGCGTGGACGGTCAACGTCCAGATCATGCCGTTCGAGGACGCGGCGGACTACCGGTTCAACCCGTTCGACCTCACCAAGGTCTGGCCGCACTCCGACTACCCGGAGATCACCATCGGCCGGTTCGTGCTGAACCGCAACCCGGAGAACTACTTCGCCGAGGTCGAACAGGCGGGATTCGAGCCGGCGAACCTGGTGCCGGGCGTCGGGCCCTCCCCGGACAGGATGCTGCAGGGCCGGCTGCTCTCCTACCCGGACGCCCACCGCTACCGCATCGGGCCGAACTACCTGCAGCTTCCGGTCAACGCGCCGAAGGTGCCCGTGCACAGCTACAACCGCGACGGTCATATGCGTTACCGCAACCCGGGCGACCCGGTCTACGCGCCGAACAGCGTCAACGGCCCCGCGGCCGACCCGTCGCTCTACGAGGGCGAGAACTACCAGATCACCGGTGAGATCATCCGGAGCGCCTACGTCAGGCACCGCGAGGACGACGACTACGTCCAGCCCCGCGCGCTGTGGGAGAACGTGCTCTCGGACGTCGACCGCGACCACATGGTGGGCAACATCGTCGGCCACGCCTCGGCTCCCGAGGTCACCGCCGACATGAAGAAGCGCGTTGCCGACTACTGGACCAACGTCCACAAGGACCTCGGCCAGCGCGTGGCGCAGGGACTCGGCGTCGCCTGACCCCCTTCCCCTCACGTACGGCTCGCGCCCTTCTCGGGGCGCGGGCCGTACGTGCGTGCGCGACCGTCGTCACGAGCGCCCCGCGGGCGTCGTTTCCCGAGGTCGGGACATCCGGCCGGACTCGCCTCGCGGAAGGCCGGATCACCGAGGACCGGGGCCTGCGAAGGCCGGATTCGCTGAAAGGCCGGGCTGATTTAAAGGTCGAACTCGCCGTCCTTCACGCCGCCGATGAACGCGTCCCATTCCGCGGAGGTGAAGACGAGAGCGGGACCGTCCTGGTTCTTGCTGTCGCGCACGCCTACATGCCCGTCGGGCAGTACGGCGACTTCCACACACTGGCAGTTGTTAGAGCTCCGGCTGCTCTTCCACCAGGCGGCGCCGGACAGGTCAATCGAGTTCATGGACAATGTTTCTCTCCCCCCGGAAATCATGTCGCGCAGGTTCCCGGGGCGGTCTAGAGCTGGCTAACGCCAGTGACGGACAGTTTTCTCCAAGAACCGGCGGGAGTCGTCCACGTCGAGAGCCTTCGTCTCCAGGTAGTCGAATGCCACCTCGTACCGGTAGACGATCGCCTCGTCCTCGACCAGACGCCCGCCCAGGAGTGCCTCCAGGTATACGACGTCGTGGAAGTCGGGCACCTTGAGGTGACAGAACGCCCCGGTGTTGATCGGGTGGTCCGCGTCGAGCGGCAGGATCCGCAACTCGACGTTCGGCAGCTCCGACACCTCGATCAACCGCTTGAGCTGTTCCCGCATCACCTCGTGGTCGCCGAACCGGCGCAGCAGGACCGACTCCTCCAGAACGGCCGAGATGGCCAGCGGGCTCTCCGCCCTGAGAACCGCCTGCTGGCGCGCCATCCGGACCTCGATCCGGCTGCGGACGCCGCCCGGCAGCTCAAGGGTGCTCCGTTGTCCGCTCTCCATCATGGCCCGGACGTACGCCTCTGTCTGGAACAGACCCGGCACCACCTGGGGTTCCCAGTCACGTGCCGCCGTGGCTTCGGCCTCCAGGCCAAGGAACGTCGTGTATTCCTTGGGCAGGGAGTCGTGGTAATCCTCCCACCAGCCCTTCCGGGTCGCGTCCCGGTGCAGGGCGAGCAGCTCTTGGCGTTGGCGGGAATCTACCATGTAGATCACGAGAAGTGCCTCAACATCGCTCGTGCGAGGCGAGGTCCGCGCCGTCTCGATCCTGCTGATCTTCGCTGCCGACCAGCCGAGCCGCGCGGCGACCTGGTCGCCCGTCAGATCGGCACGCTCACGTAAGCGGCGCAGTTCCTGCCCCAGCCGACGGCGGCGGACGGTGGGACTGCCGTGCTCGGGCATCCCTGCCGACCTCCTTCATCCGGTGAATCCGGTGGTTGCGGTGGACGCACGGATGGTGGGCGCGCCCTGGCCGATCGGGCGCGCGGGTGAGGGGCGCCCTGTTCGAAGATTACCGCGCCCGCTCGTGCAACTTGCACCGTAATTTTCAGCGTATCCACACAAGATTCTTGCGGATTTCTTTTCGTCAAGTATTGCAGGGCATTGCGTCCTGAGTCACGATCGATGTGGGAAAGGTCTCCGGAGTGTGGGGGCGCCGGCGTCGCCGGCGAAATACTCCGAAACCGCTTCCCCATCCGGGGCACGCGCCCGGCGAGGGGCGCCGGCCGCTTCGGATGCGCGTGACAACGGGAGGCATCCGGGCCAGCGGGATTTCGAGATTCGGCCGGCGTCGCCGGCGCTCGCATCGCACGAGCAGCGAACACCGAATTGAGCCGTTCCGAGGATTGGACGCGCTCTCCGTACGACGAATTCAGGACGACGAGATCTCCGTTTGGCACCTCTCCGGAAGGAGTCTCTTGGTGAACCCCCCAGGTGCCGCCTGGTTATTACTGATCAAAAGCCGGATGACGATGGCCGACCTGGCGCTGTGCGCCGACCAGGACAGGTGGGCGCGCGAACTGAAATGGACCGTGAGCCGCACCGGCTTCGGCGCCCGCCACTATCGCGACCCCCGCTTCGACCTCGTACGCGAACTGGAGGAGGTCGGCCGCCTCTTCACCGTCTGACGCCCGCGGGCGCCGGACGGGAGAAGGGCATGCGCTTCACCAGCCTGACGGCGCGCGGCGCCGGATCGGGGACGAACTGATCGTGACCGGTTAGGCTTGCACGGGTGACGACCGCGCTCATCCACGAACGGCTGCAGTCCCAGCTCGCCTTCCACACAGAGATCGACAAGCTGAAGCGCGTCATCCGCCGGAACTCGCTGATCGACGGCTCGCGCCGGGAGAACGACGCCGAGCACTCGTGGCATCTGGCCATGATGGCGATGACGCTGGCCGAGCACGCGCCCCCGGGAACCGACATGTCCAAGGTGGTCGCGATGCTGCTCGTCCACGACATCGTGGAGATCGACGCCGGTGACACCTTTATCTACGACCCCGTCGCGGTCGAGGGGCAGGCCGCTCTCGAACGCGCGGCGGCCGACCGGATCTTCGGGCTGCTGCCGGACGACCAGGGGGCGCGGCTGCGCACCCTGTGGGACGAGTTCGAGGAGCGGCGCACACCGGAGGCGAGGTTCGCCAGGGCGCTCGACCGGCTCGCGCCGATCATCGCCAACCACCACAACGAGGGCGGCACCTGGCCGCTGTACAAGGTGACGGCCGCCCAGGTCATGGAGAAGGTGCGGCTCATCGAGGAGGGGTCGCCCACGCTCGGCGAGTACGCGGCGGAGCTGGTCGCCGGTTCGGTCTCCCGGGGTCATCTGGCGCCCTGACCGGGAGCGCGCCGGCCCGAAACTCGCTTGTACCGTCCCATACCTGTCCATGTTCACACCTGTGACGCGGGGGTACGTGATCCCGTGTTAGGGGGCGAAACATGGAAGAGACGACCAGGCCGAAGGCGGGCCGGACGGCACGGAGGGTCCCTTCGGCAGAGCTCCTCGACGGGCTCGAGCGGGCCACCGCGCTCGACCGGCCGATCGCCGTCATATCCAAGAAGGTCCGCCGCAGACTCGGCCCGGGCAAGCTCCGGGACGTCCTGCACGGGGTGCCCATGGGACACCCGCTGCACCCGGCGCTCGCGGTGACGACCTTCGGCTGCTGGCTGTCGGCGAGCCTGGTGGACATGACCAAGACGGGCTCACGCGCGGCGCGGACGCTGATCGTGGCGGGGCTGAGCAGCGCCGTTCCCACGGTGGCGGCCGGCCTCACCGATTGGTCCACTCTCCACCGCGAACAGCAGCGCGTGGGCCTGGTGCACGCCATGACCAACACCGCCGCGGCGCTCTGCTACACGGGTTCTCTCTTCTTACGGGTGACGGGACGCGAACGCGCCGGGCGCATGCTGGGGTACGCGGGACTCGTGGCGGCGTCCGCGGGTGCGCACCTCGGCAGCCACATGTCCTACCGCCAGGCGGCCGGGGCCAACCACGCGGAGTCGGTCGGCCACCTCATGCCGCTCGGCTGGCACGACCTGTGCGCGCTCAAGGAGCTGCCCAACGGGCGGCCGGTCCGGCGGCGGCTCGGCTACATCGACCTTTTCGTCCTTCGCCTCGGCGACGACGTGAGCGTCCTCGCGGACAACTGCTCCCACCTCGCCGGCCCTCTCCACCAGGGGCGGGTCGCCATGGAGGAAGGCCAGGCCTGCATCGTCTGCCCGTGGCACGGCAGCGCCTTCCGCATCTCCGACGGCCGGGTCATGCACGGTCCCGCCACGTCGCGCCAGCCGGCCTTCCAGACCCGGCTGCGGCAGGACGGCGTCATCCAGGTCCGCCCCGCGGAGTGACTCCAGCCCGCAGCGGCGCGTTGCGCGCCCGGACCCGGGTCAGCCGGTGTCCGGGCCGCGGTCGTCGGCGGGATGTTCGACCAGCGCCAGCACGCGGTTGGACATGAACCGCGCGGTGCGGACGGGCGTGCCCGCCCGCGTGACCTCGGTGACCTCGACCACTCCCCGGCCCGTCGTGATCTCGATCCGGCGGCCCGCCCTGGTCGCGACCACCTCGTAGGTGCGCGGGGTTCCCCCCGCATCGATGACGATCTCCACCCGGTCGCCCTTCACAAGGGCATACATACCCTTTCAGGACAGCAGCTTCACTATCGCCACGATTCCGACGACAACAATGAATCCCCGCAGCAAGGGTGCGGGCAGCCGGCGGCCCACGCGGGCCCCGAGGAAGCCGCCGGCGGCCGAGCCCAGCGCGACCAGCAGCACGGCGATCCAGTCCACCGGCGCGATGAACGCGAACAGCACCGCGGCCGCGGTGTTGACCAGCAGCGACAGCAGGTTCTTCGCCGCGTTCACCCGTTGCAGGTCCTCGTCGAGGAAGCTGCCCAGCAGGCCGATCAGCACGATGCCCTGGGCGGCGCCGAAGTAGCCGCCGTACATGCCCGCGCCCAGCACGCCCAGCCACAGCCACGGCCCCCCATGGGGGTGCGGCCTGCGCCGTGCGGCCAGCCACTCGTTGATCCTCGGCTGGAACACCACCAGGAGGCAGGCGACCGCGATGAGCACCGGGACAATGACCTTGAACGCCTCGGCCGGCAGGAGCAGGAGCAGGACCCCGCCGGCGAGCGAGCCGATCACCGATGCGACGCCGAGCCGGAGCAGCCGCTCACGCTGGCCCTTGAGCTCGGCGCGGTAGCCGAGCACGCCGGTCACGCCGCCGGGGACGAGCCCGACGTTGTTGGACACGTTCGCGACGATCGGCGGGAAGCCGACGGCCAGCATCGTCGGGAACGTGATGAGGGAACCCGACCCCACAACGGCGTTGATGGCCCCGGCCCCGACACCGGCCGCGAAAACCGCGGCCGCCTCCCACGGCGTCACTCGCACCTCTCCCTCGTACGGCTATCCGCCAAGGGTAGGCGGCGGGCTCCGCCCGAAGGTCAGAGGGGACGGGCGTACCAGCGGCCCTCCTGGCCGCGGTCGAGGTGCAGCGGCACGCCGAAGGTCGCGGACAGGTTCTCCTGCGTCATCACCGCGTCGATCGGCCCCTGGTCGACGACCGAGCCGTGCCGAAGCAGCAGCACGTGGGTGAACCCGGTCGGGATCTCCTCGACGTGGTGGGTGACCAGCACCATCGTGGGCGACTTCGGGTCCCGGGCCAGCGCGCCGAGACGGCGTACGAGATCCTCGCGGCCGGCCACGTCGAGCCCGGCGGCGGGCTCGTCGAGCAGCAGCAACTCGGGGTCCGGCATGAGCGCACGGGCGATCTGCACCCGCTTGCGCTCGCCCTCCGACAGCGTTCCGAAGCGCCGCCTGATCAGGTGGGCGCAGCCGAGCTGGTCGATGAGCTCGACCGCCCGGGTGACGTCGTGGGAGTCGTACTCCTCCGTCCACCGGCCCAGGATCGCGTACGACGCGGTGAGCACGAGGTCGATGACCTTCTCGTCCGGCGGGATGCGCTCCGACAGGGCCGCGCTGGCCAGGCCGATCCGGGGCCGCAGGTCGAACACGTCCGTCTGGCCGAGCCGCTCGCCGAGGATCTCCACCGAGCCCTCGGATGGGAACAGCAGCGATGCGGCCACCTGGAGCAGCGTCGTCTTCCCCGCGCCGTTCGGCCCGATCACCACCCAGCGCTCGTCTTCCCTGACGCTCCAGTCGATGCCGCGCAGCAGGGCCGCGCCGTCCCTTCGGACGGCCACGTCCTGAAGCTGAAGCACCTGACCGCCCATGTGGTCCCCCTCCCGTGGTTCGCTGAGATAAAACTATGGCAGTCCCACCACATATCGTGGATCGGGTGCGCATCGAATCACCGATCTCCGCCACGCTCGTCGCCTGGGGCAACGCCTGGCTCGGGGGACACGTGAGCCTGGAGCACGCCCTCGACCGCGTCGAGCGCGAGGCCGGGCCTCAGGTGGTGGCGGCGGATGACGTCGAGACCCCCCTGCTCGCCTACCTCGTCGACCGGCGGATCGAGGGGCTGGGCGCGTTCCGGCTGGCCCTGCCGGTGCCCGGCGACCCCCTCGGGCTCACCGGGCCGCCCGCCTTCAACGGCGCCGCGATCGACGCGGGCCAGGCCGCCGTGGCCGTGCTGTCCGGCCGGTGCCTCGGTCTCGTGCCGTCCGCCGACCGGCGCGGCTCGTCGTACTGCGGAATCCGCTGGACCGTGGCCGAGGCGTCGCCCGTACCGCCCGACGTGCCGTCGCTGGCCGAGGCGGAGCAGGCGCTGCGGACCACCATGATGGCCGCCACCGAGGCGCTGCTGGGCGTGGGCGGACCGGCGCAGGGCTTCCCGGCGCCGGACGCGCTCGACCGCGCGGGCGAGGCCCTCGCCCCCGGTTATCCCGGCAGGGCGCACCGGGTCGGCGCCTTGGCCGCCCGGTTGTCTGTGGCGCTGCGTCTCGCCGATGAGCGGGGGCTCACCTCGGGGCAGGTCACCGCCCGCGGGCAGGCCCTGCGCGACCTCGACCGCGCCGTACGGCGGGCCAGGGTGGCGGCGCACAACGCCATCGTCGAGTCCCAGGTCTGACGGTGCGCCCGTGCCGCGTTCACCGCGCGGCGACCGCCTCGCGGACGGCGGGCGCGACCTCCTGGGCCCAGCGGGCCAGAAGGGTGAGGTCGGGGGCGCCGTGGTCGGCGGAGAAGAGCGTGAAGCCCGACGCGCCGTGCTCCAGCACGGCTCCGGTCAGTTCCTCGACCCACTGGGCGGCGGAGCCGCCGATCCAGCGGCCGTCGGAGTCGCGGGTGGCGGGCAGCGGCCGGTCGGTGATGCGGCCGGGGAAGTTGAAGACCGTGCGGATCTCCCGCGGATCACGGCCGGCGGACGCCGCCGCCTCGTCGATGATCGGCCGCGACGTGCGGTAACGCTCGCTGAGCCAGTCGGCCGCGTGGCCGGGGATCCAGCCGTCGGCCACCCGGCCGGTGGCCGCCAGGGATTTACGGCCGACCGACCCGGTCCACACGGGCGGCGCGGGCACCGGCGCCGGCTCTATGTGGTTCACCTGGTAGTGCGTGCCCTGGTAGGTGACCGGAGGGCCGCCGCCCGACAGCAGCTTGACCAGGATGATCGCCTCCTCGAAGGCGTCCACGGCGTCGCCTGGTGTCAGCCGCGGCACCCCCATGTCGGCGATGCGATCCCACAGCCCGCCCGCGCCCATGCCGAGCACGATCCGGCCGCCCGACAGCGCCGACAACGACGTCACCATCCTGGCCAGCATGGGGGCGGGGCGGGTCGGCAGGTTGGTGACATTGGCGAAACCGGCGATGTGCCGCGTCTGCCCGAGGATGAAGCCGAGCGCGGCGTAGGCGTCCACGCGTCCGCCGAGGTAGGGGTGGTCCGACAGCGTGAAGATGTCGAGCCCGTCCCTGTCGGCCTGCCGGACCATGCGCAGCAGCTCGGGTATGTCGTCGACGCCGGAGTGCGCGCCGAAACCGAAGACGACGTCTTGTGCCGACATTATTCCGCCTTTCCCCGAGAACAAAAGTTCGTTCCACGAACCATATTAGTTCGTGGCGCGAACTTCAATCGTCCCCGGGATTCAGCGCACGGGATCCGGTTCCAGGAAGACGGTGGGGACCTTGTTGTCCGTCACGACACGGCCGAGCAGGGCGGCGAGCGTGTCACGCTCCGCCGGGGCCAGCCCCGACGCGAGTTCCTCGACACGGCGACAGGTCTCGGTGTAGAACTCGTCGGCCAGTTTGGCGCCCTGCCCGGTGAGCGACACCCGCACCGCGCGGGAGTCCTGGGGGTCGGGGGCGCGCTGGACCAGCCCGTTGCGCTCGCTGCGGTCCACCAGGCCGGTCAGGCTCGACTTCGCCAGGCCGAGCATCGCGCCCAGCTCGCTCATGCCGTAGGGCTGCGCCATCAGGACGCACAACAACTGGCCCTGCTGCTGGGTGAGGCCGTACTCGCGGGCGGAATTCGCATACACGGCGTTCACCAGGAACGTGGACCGCACCAGTGCGGCCACCGTCCCGATCCGGCCATCGGCATTCTTGCTCACCGGACCAGAGTAACCAGTTCGCGACGCGAACTAACAGTTCGTCAGGCCAGGCCGTGGCGCACGGCATAGAGCGCGGCCTGGGTGCGGTCCTGCACGCCGAGCTTCATGAGCACGTTGGAGACGTGCGTCTTCACGGTCTTCTCCGCCACCACGAGCTCACGGGCGATCTCGCGGTTCGACCGCCCGGCGGCGAGCAGCCGCAGCACCTCGCGCTCCCGGTCGGTCAGCGCCGACCCCGCCTCGGCCTGCTCGCGGTCCGCCGGGCCGGCCAGCATCGCCTCGGCCGCCTCGGGCGCGAGCAGGACCTGCCCGCCGTACACGGCCCGGATCGCCTGGACGAGGGCGCCGGGGTCCACGTCCTTGTAGAGGAAGCCCGCGGCGCCCGCCCGCATGGCCGGGGCCACGTCGCCGCGGTCGCTGACCGAGGTGAGGACGATCACTCGAACGTCCCGGCCGGACAGCTCCGCGAGCGCGCCGAGGCCGTCGAGCACCGGCATCTTCAGGTCGAGCAGCAGCACGTCGGGAGCGAGCGCACCGGTCATCTCGACCGCCTCGGCGCCGTCCGCCGCCTCCCCCACGACGCTGATGTCCTCCTGGATCTCCAGGAACGTACGCAGGCCCTGCCGTACGACGGGGTGGTCGTCGGCGATGAGCACGCGGATCACGCGGGCACCTCCAGTCGTACCGTCGTGCCGCTGCCGGGCGCGGAGGAGACCGTCAGCGTGCCGCCGACGGTCTGGGCCCGGTCGCCCATCGACGGCAGCCCCAAGCCGTGCACGCCCGCCTCATCGAATCCGACGCCGTCGTCGGTCACCTCCAGCACCAGGGCGGCCTCCCGGCGCGCGAGCCGTACGTCGATGCGGGCGGCCCTGGCGTGCCGCACGGCGTTGTGCAACGCCTCCTGGGCGACCCGGAGCACGGCGACCTCGATCTCGGGCGCGAGGTCGCGGTCGTCCGGCGGCTCGCCCTCCGCCGAGAACGCGACCGTCACGGGGTGCAGGCGGTCGAGGAGGGCCGCCTGCTTGCGCACGCTCTCCACCAGGCCGTGCCGGTCCAGCTCGGCCGGGCGCAGCTCCACGATCACCGCGCGCAGCTCGGTCAGCGCCTCACCCGCCATCCGCTCGACACGATCGATCGCCTCGGCCGCCCGCTCGGGGTCCGTACGCGCGAGCGCCGCGGCGGCCCGCGCGGTCAGCCGCAGCGAGAACAGCTTCTGGCTGACGGCGTCGTGCAGCTCGCGGGCCATCCGGGTGCGTTCCTCGACGACCGTGAGCTCGCGCCCCCGCTCGTACAGCCGGGCGTTGGTGATCGCGATGGCGGCGTGCGCCGCGAACAGCGTCAGCAGCTCCTCGTCCGCCTCGCCGAACCCGCCGGGCGTCCGCTTGTTGGACAGGAAGATGATCCCGAGGACGGTGGCGCCGTCCGTGATCGGCACACCGAGGAAGTCCTTGAGGATGGGATGGGCCTTCGGCCACCACTCGAACCGGGGGTCCCTGCGGATGTCGGGCAGCCGCACCGGCGTCCCCTCGCGGAGCATCGCGCCCAGCATGCCGTGCTGGCGCGGGGTGGGCCCGATGGCCGCCCACTGCTCGTCGGGGATGCCCTCGGCCACGAACTCCGCGAACGCGCCGTCGTCGTCCGGCACGCCGAGCGCGGCGTACTTCGCGTCGAGCAGCCGCGCCGCGGACCGCACGATCACCTGGAGGACCTCGCGGACCGACAGGTGACGGGTGACGGCGAGCACGGCCGAGCTGACCGCGTGCAGCACCGCGTCGCGGTCCCGTTCACAGGCGGCAGCGGGGTCGGCAGGCTCGGGCACGCAACACAGAGTAGGTCCCGCGGCGAGTGGGCCGCGTCGGCCGCAGGACCTAGACCCAACTGCCGAGCGACGGCCGGACCTCGGTCCGATGCGCCTCTGACGTGCCGATTTCTAGCGTGGAGCGCATGAAGCACGCACTCATCACCGGAGCGTCGCGCGGGCTGGGACTCGCTCTCGCCAAGGCACTCGCCGACGACGGCTGGTCGCTCCTGCTCACCGCGCGCGGCGAGGAGGACCTGATGTCGGCCGCTTTCGACCTCGGCGCCCGGGCCCTTCCCGGAGACGTCGCCGACCCGGCGCACGTGGCCAGGCTCGCCGATTCCGTGCCCGAGCTGGACCTCCTGGTCAACAACGCGAGCGGGCTCGGCCCCACCCCGCTGCCCAGGCTCGCCGACTATCCGCCGGACGCGCTGCGCGCACTGTTCGAGACGAACGTGATCGCGCCGCTCGCGCTGGTCCAGGCGACGCTGCCCGCGCTGCGCAAGCGGAAGGGCGCGATACTCAACATCTCCTCCGACGCCGCCGTCGAGGCGTACGAGGGCTGGGGCGGCTACGGCGCGACCAAGGCCGCCCTCGACCAGGTGTCGAACGTCCTGGCCGCCGAGGAGCCCGACGTGGCGGTCTGGTGGGTGGACCCGGGCGAGATGCGCACCCGCATGCTGGCGGACGCCGTCGGCCCGGAGGAGGCCGGGGCGGCGCCGCCGCCCGAGAGCGTGGTCCCCGCACTGCTGCGCCTCGTCGGCTCCCGTCCCGCCCCCGGCCGCTTCACCCGCGGAGCGCTGGAATGACCGCCCCCGATTCGGCGATCCGGCCCCATGGGGCGAAGGGGTCGTTCGAGTTCGCGCTGACGGCGCCGCTGGAGGCGCACGAACCGCCGGAGGCGCGCGGGCTGCGCCGCGACGAGGTCAGGCTGCTGGCCTCCCGGCGTGACACCGGCGAGATCACCCATCACGTCTTCGCCGACCTGCCGTCGCTGCTGTCCCCCGGCGACCTGCTGGTGGTCAACAACTCCGCCACCCTGCCCGCGGCGGTGCGGCTCGACCGGCTGGCCGTCCACTTCTCCGGCCGCCTCGCGTCCGGAGAGTGGCTGGTCGAGCTGCGCCGCCGTACGGCGAAGGCGACGGAGCCCTACTCCGGCGCCGCGCCCGGCGAGTGGCTGCCGCTGCCGGGAGGGGCCACGCTGCGCCTGCTGGCGCAGGAGACGCCGCGCCTGTGGCGTGCCCACCTCGACCGCGACGTGCTCTCCTACCTCGCCGCGCACGGCGTGCCCATCCGGTACGGCTACGTGGGGCGCGACTGGCCGCTCGCCCACTACCAGACGGTCTTCGGGGTCGAGCCGGGCAGCGCGGAGATGCCCAGCGCCGGCCGGCCGTTCACCCCGGAGCTCGTCACCGCCCTGGTCAGCCGGGGGATCGGCGTCGCACCGATCACGCTGCACACCGGGGTCGCGTCTCCGGAGAAGGACGAACCGCCCTACCCCGAGTGGTTCTCGGTCTCCCCGTGGACGGCACGGCTGGTGAACATCACCCGCGAGCACGGGGGCCGGGTGATCGCCGTCGGCACGACCGTCGTACGGGCTCTGGAGACCGCCGCCCTCGACGCCTCCGCCCCGGACACGGTGCGGGCGACGTCGGGCTGGACCTCACACGTCGTCACGCCCGCGGGAGGCGTGCGAGCGGTGGACGGCCTCGTCACGGGTCTGCACGAGCCCCGCTCCAGCCACCTGATGATGCTGTCGGCGATCACCGGGACCGGCGTGCTGACCTCGTCGTACGAGGCGGCGCTGGAGGAGGGCTACCTCTGGCACGAGTTCGGCGACAGCCATCTCATCCTGTGACACGTGATCGAACCGTGATCTCGATCGTCAAGGCTGACCGCATGCGTACCCTCATCGGCAAGCCGACCGCGCTGCTGGCCCTGCCACTGGCCGCGGGCGCGCTGGTCGCGTCCGGCGCGCCCGCCTCCGCCGCGTCGTCGGCCACGTCCAGCTCGTCCTCGGCGGCCGCGACGTCCGCGGCGACCACGGCGACCTCGGCGCCCGTCCGCATCCAGGTCAGTTTCCCCTACCGCGTCCGTGCCGGGCGCGTGGTGACGTTCAAGGTCACGCTCGTCAACAAGCTCAGGACCAAGACCGACGAGATCTTCCTCGCGGTCAAGTTCCCCAAGAACGTGACCAAGACCCGGATCTACGTGCCGCACGGCTCCAGGTATCACGAGCACTGCACGCGGGAGCGGACGCGCGCGCTGTGCGTGCTGCCCGGCCTCCAGAAGGGCAAGAGCTACACGTTCTATGCGAAGGCCCAACTGAGCGGGTCCGCCCGCGGCACGCTCTACGGCTACTTCGGCGGCGCCGTCGTCGACACGTCGACGAACACCAACCCCAAGGAGCTGCTCACGGAGTTCGGCGACCGCATCGGCTGGGTGAAGTCGAAGAGCACGATCACCCGCTGACGTCCATCCATCCCCCACGGCGCCCGCCCGTGTCCCGGGCAGGCGCCGTCGATCGTCCGGCGGCCCGTCAGGCCGCTACGGCCCGCTCCCCGGGTCCTGCCAGCCCCGTCCTCACCTGAGCCTCGGCGATCCGCGCGAGTGCCATCCGCGCCTCCCTCCTGGGGGTCCGCCCGCCGTACGCGGCCGGACGGTCCAGCCGTACGGCGGGGAAGACCGTCACCTCCGCGACGAGGCCCCTGGTGGCGACGATCCGCAGGACGGACGCGAGCAGCGTGTCGTCCCCGACGTAGGACGGCCGGGTCGAAAGGGCGGCCCGCTCGCCGGCGCCTCCACAAACCCCGGCGCCTTCATGAAACGCCGCGCCTCCACGAACCGCACTGCCCGGGCCGGCCGCGGCGCCCTCCAGGAAACGCAGCGCCATCGGCCGCACGGGCACCCCCGCGTCGAGCGCCGCCTGGAACACCGCGGGCCGGAACCGCCCCATCTCGCGTCCGCACCACGTCGTGCCCTCGGGGAACGCGGCCACGCTCTCACCGCGCCGCAACGCGGCGGTCATGTCCGCGACGACCCCCGGCAGGGCGGACGGCCTGTCCCTGTCGATGAACAGCGCGCCGCCCCCGGCGGCGAGCGTGCCCACGATCGGCCACCTGCCCACCTCCGCCTTGGCCAGCGGGCGGCAGGCGAAGGTCGCCGTGATCACCAGGGGGTCGAGCCACGAGACGTGGTTGCCGACGAGCAGGGCGGGCCCGTCCTCCTCCGGTACGGCTCGCGCCCGGGCCGCGCCCCCGATGCAGGAGAACCCGCGGCGCGTCACGATCCTGATGCCGAGGGCCCGCAGCAGCAGACGCGACCAGCGCGTCGTGACCGCCCCCCGCCACGCCGTACGGCCCAGCGCGAGCGCGATCGGCAGACCGGCGAGCAGCACGAGGACCGCGCCCGTCAGGCGGGCGGCCCGCCGCAGGGGGCCTGCCGTACGCGCCTGCGTCCGCAGGCAGACGTCCGGCGCGCAGGGGGACGCCGGCAGCCAGGCGGAGGAGGCCGCCGGCAGGTGGGTGACGGCGCTCATCGCGTCCCGCCCAGGAAGTGCCGCAGGTAGCGGGGGTCGGCGTCGGCCACGGAGAGCAGCACGAAGAAGTCCGCGGTGCCGAAGTCCGGATCGTGGGCGGGAGCGCCGCAGATCCACGCGCCGAGCCGCAGGTAACCGCGCAGCAGCGGTGGCACCGTGAACCGGTCGGGGCGGGGGACCCCGGCATCGCGCCAGGGCGTGTGCGGCGTGACGCGATACTCCTCGGGCCCCAGCGCGACCCGGTCGACGACACCGGCGGCGACCGCGCCGCCGTCGTCCAGTGGCACCGAGCAGCAGCCCGCCAGCCAGGTGTGCCCGAGGCTGGTCATGTACTGCGCGATCGCGGCCCACATCAGGGCGACGACCGCGCCGCCGCGGTGGTCGGGGTGCACGCACGTACGCCCGGCCTCGACCAGGTCGCCGCGCAGGCCCTTCAGCGCGCGGAGGTCGAACTCGGAGTCGGAGTAGAGCCGGTCGGAGCGGCGGGGCGGCAGCAGGCGATAGGTGCCGACCACCGTGTCGCCCTCGCGGACGAGGATGTGGTCGCAGTACGCGTCGAGCGGTTCGACGTCGAGCCCGTTCAGGGGGGAGTCGATCCGGGCGCCCATCTCCCCGGCGAACACCTCGTAGCGCAGGCGCTGGGCGGCACGCAGGTCTGCGGCGCTCTCGGCGAGCCCGACGGTGTAGCGGCCGGAGTCAAGGGAGTGCTGGGACTGCAGAGAGATCGTCATGCGTGTCGCATCCTTCCTCGGGGGGTGCCGGCCGCGGTGAGGCGTCCCGTCTCTCCCGGCCCATTCCGCGGCCCACCACCATGACGACATGCGGAAATGACAGCGGAGCCTCAGGGCGGGGGCATGAAGGCGTCCGCATCGTGAACCTCGTGCGCGCTCATGACAAGCGGCGCAGTAACCTCAAACAACGTGAACCAGCGCACGCTCCTGATCACGCTGACCGGTCCGGATCGCCCGGGCGTCACCTCGCGGCTGTTCTCCGTACTGTCCGGGTTCCCGGTCGTCGTGGCCGACGTGGAGCAGGTCGTCATCCGCGGCCGCCTCACCCTGGGCGTCCTCGTCGCCTACGCCGGGGGGCCACCCACCGGCACCGGAGGCACGATCGGCGGCCTGTGGACGGCCGTCGAACAGGTCGCCGCCGACCTCGACATGGACCTGGAGATCGCGACCGGCACCACTTCCAAGGAGAAGCGACGACGCGGGCGGCTGCACGTCACCGTCCTCGGCGCGCCGCTGCTGCCCGCCGCCATGGCCGGAATCGCCGGCCGGATCGCGGCGAGCGGCGCCAACATCGACAGGATCGAACGACTGTCGAGCTATCCGGTGACGTGCATCGAGCTCGCGGTGTCCGGCGCCGACCCCCAGGCGATGCGGGCGGAGCTGGCCGCGGAGGCGGCGGCGCAGCAGGTGGACGTGGCCGTGCAGCGCAGCGGCCTGCACCGCCGCGCCAAGCGCCTGATCGTGATGGACGTCGACTCGACGCTGATCCAGAACGAGGTCATCGAGCTGCTCGCCCGGCACGCCGGGTGCCTGGACGAGGTGGCCCGGGTCACCGACGAGGCCATGCGCGGCGAGCTCGACTTCGCCGAGTCGCTGGTCAGGCGGGTCGCGCTGCTCGAAGGGCTGTCGGAGGAGGTCTTCGAGAAGGTCGTCAAGGAGGTCGTCCTCACGCCCGGCGCGCGCACGCTGGTGCGGACCCTCAAGCGGCTCGACTACCGCTTCGCCATCGTGAGCGGCGGCTTCACCCAGATCACCGACTCCCTCGTGGCCGACCTCGGCATCGACTACTCCGCCGCCAACACCCTTGAGGTCGTGGACGGCCGGCTCACGGGCCGGGTCGTCGGCGAGATCGTGGACCGGCCGGGCAAGGCCCGTGCGCTGGAGCGCTTCGCCGCCGAGGCGGGCATCCCGGTGAGCCAGACCGTCGCGATCGGCGACGGCGCGAACGACCTCGACATGTTCGCCGTCGCCGGGCTCGGCATCGCGTTCAACGCCAAGCCCATCGTGCGGCAGGCCGCCGACACCGCGGTCAACGTGCCCTACCTCGACTCGATCCTCTACCTGCTCGGCATCTCCCGCGAGGAGGTAGAGGCGGCCGACGCCGAGGACGGCATGCCGCCCGCCATGAACTGAGATCTCAGGGCCCGGCCGCGAAGGCGTCGGCCGCCGCGGCGCACAGCCGTACGGCGTCGGCGTCCAGCGAGCGCAGCGCCTGGTCGACGGCGGCGGTGCGCAGCAGCGCCCGCCCCGAGCCCGGCTCGGTCGCGTCCGCCTCCAGTTCGGTGAGCCGGCGCTCGGCCTGGGCGCCGACCCACACGGCGTCGTCCGCGAGCCCCCGGCACATCTCCGCCGCCGGCTCGTACGGCTCCCGCCCCCGCACGGCCTGGGCGGTGGCCCGCAGGTGGCCGGCCACCGCGTCGAGGACGTCGGGGACCGGGCCACCACCCGTGGGCTCGTCGCGGAGCACCGAGATCAGCGTCAGCAGGTCGTCGCGGACCCGCTGGGCGGCCTCCAGGGCCTCGTCGACGGTCTCGGGGGCCGTGCCGCCGGGCTCCTTGGCGATGTAGCAGAGCGCCCCCGTGACCATCTCCGCGTCCACCGCGGCCTTCCTGATCCGTTCCTCGGCCCGCTCCGCACCCGCCTTCCTCCTGGCCAGCTGCGCCACCGTCCGGGCGACCGCCGCGTGCGAGTCGAGCATCCGGCCGACCCGCTCGGCCAGGTGTTCCGTCTCCCCCCGCGGCCACAGCAGCCGCGCGCACGCGATGGCGATGACGCCGCCGGCGACGGTCAGGACGACCCGCGACTCGGCGATCGTCGCGGTCTGCGGCATCTGGAAGTCGAGCAGCAGCAGCACGCACATCGTCATGAACGTCGCCCAGTAGGCCTGGTGCGTCGGGGCCAGGCCGAACGCCAGCGCGGCCGACACCCCGATCAGCGCGACAAGCGTCCAGTGACCCGGCGCGATGTTCAGGATGGCCGCCGAGACCAGACCGCCGGCCGTGCTGCCGCCCACCCGCGCCCACACCTTGGCCCGCGTCTCCCCATACGTCGGCTGGATGGTGACCAGCACCGCGATCACCAGCCAGTGCGGGAACGCGGGCTTGAACAGCACGATGACGATCGAGGCGAAGGCGGTGCCGAGCAGGACCCGCAGGGCGTGACGCACGCGGGGGTCGTCGAAGGCGAGCGACGAGGGAACCGCCAGGGTGGCAAGATCGAGACGGTGCGCGCACAGCCAGCGGGCCGCCTCGGCGGAGCCGTCGAGCGCCTCCCGGATCCGCCCGGCGCTGTGGGCGATCTGCCGGAGGAGGACGAGCACCACCATCTCGCGCTCGCCGCCCGCGGCCCGGTCGCGCAGCCGGTCGACCCGGTCGCCGAAATCCATGACGGACACGTGCTCGGGCGGGCACTCGGCCAGATAGGCGCTCAGCGCCGCGGACAGCGAGCCCACGAGGTCGCGAATTCCCGCCTCGTCCGCCGCGCCGGGCGCACGCCGGGCCAGCGTGTCGCACAGCCCGCGCAACGCGATGATCTCGTGGAACACCCGGCGCAACGCGAGCGCGACGTCCGCGGCCGCCCGCGACCGCTCCCACCGGACGCGGCGGGCCCGGGCCAGGCGGACCTCGGCGATCGCTTCGGCCGCCTTCCTGCGGCGCTCGTCCCACTCGTCCTGACCCACCGAGGGGTCGGCCACGGCCTCGACCAGCCCGGCCAGGGTGTCGGCGGTCTCCCCCAGCATCGCGACGACCGGGCGGGTCCGCCGCCACGGCCAGGGCAGGGTGAGCAGGACGGCCGCCAGCAGGCCGCCGAGCAGTTGCAGGCCGGTGTGCGGCGCGGGATCGAGCGGCAGCGGGTTGGCGGCGGTCAGCAGCAGCGTGAGCGCCGGGGTGACGCCGATCGGGCGCACCAGGCCGCCCAGCCCGGCCAGGGCCGAGGCGACCAGGACCATGGCCCAGCTGCTGCCCGACAGCAGGATCCCCAGCGACGTCCCCACGCCGACCGACAGCACCACGCCGAGAAGGTAGGGCGTGCGCACGCCCGCGGGGTTCAGGATTGCCCGCCCCGCGACCAGCCACGCGCCGAGGCCGACCGTCGCGCCGCCCGCGGGATGCCCGGTAAGCAGGCCCGTGAGCAGCGGGATCACCAGGCAGGCGGCCCCGGTCAGGCCGAAGCCGAGCGCGAGGCGTGGATCCTCCAGCCTCAGCGCCCTGGCGAGCACGACGTTCCTGAGCGGCAGGCGCTTGTTATTACCCGCCGTGCCGCACCGCAATCAGGGGCGGCTCATCCGGGCCAGCCGTCCGGTGCCGGGGGCGAGGTCCTCCCACGGCACGTCCAGCTCGATCACCGCGTACGCGCCGGGCGGGAAGCCGTCGAGCCGCGCGTCGGTCAGGGCGGCGACGAGCTCGTGCACCCCCGGGTTGTGGCCGACGAGCACCACCGACGTGATCTCGTCGTCCGTACGGCGCAGCACGCCGAGCAGGTCGTCGGGGTACGCCTCGTAGATGTCGCGCTCGATCTCGACGGGAGCGTCGAGACCGAGCAGTTCGGCGGTCCTGCGGGTGCGGACCGACGGCGAGCACAGGACGAGCCCCGCGACGAGCCCGGGTGCGAGTCGCCGGATCTCCTCCCCCGCCTCCCGGGCGTCCCGCTCACCGCCGGGGGTGAGCGGACGTTCGCTGTCCGGGAGGCCCGGCGCCTGACCCGCCTTGGCGTGCCTGACCACGACGAGCGTCCGCGCGCTCACGGCATGGCCCAGACGGCGAGGCCCACGATCACAGCAATCATCACCGCCATGGTCAGCAGGATCAGCGCCAGCGTCCTGCCCCCGTTTGGCTTGTCCATAAGTGCTCAGTGTATGGAGAAGGTCCCCCGCTCCAGGAGCAGGGGACCTTCGTTCTCAGTGCCTTCGTTCTCAGTGCCTTCGTTCTCAGCGCCTTCGGGCGACGAGCGTTCAGTGCGCGACGGGCTCCGTGGCGCGGGAGGCCTCGTCGGCCTCGCCGGACGGGGCGATGCCCGAGGCGCGGCGCTTGGAGACCACCACGGCGCCGACCACGACCGCCACCGCCACGATCGTCGCGGTGACGCGGACCGCGACGTTGTCGGCGTACGTGACGACGGCCGGGGCGATCAGCAGCGCGACCAGGTTCATCACCTTGATCAGCGGGTTGATGGCCGGGCCCGCGGTGTCCTTGAACGGGTCGCCGACGGTGTCACCGATGACGGTGGCGGAGTGCGCCTCCGAGCCCTTGCCGCCGTGGTGGCCGTCCTCGACCAGCTTCTTGGCGTTGTCCCAGGCGCCGCCGGAGTTGGCGAGGAACACCGCCATCAGCGTTCCGGCCGCGATGGCGCCGGCCAGGTAGGCGCCGAGCGGCGCGTACCCGAGCGCGAAGCCGACCGCGATCGGGGTCAGCACGGCGAGCAGACCGGGGGTCGCGAGCTCGCGCAGCGAGTCGCGGGTGCAGATGTCCACCACACGGCCGTAGTCCGGCAGCTCGCTGCCGTCCATGATCCCCGGCTTGGTGCGGAACTGCTCGCGCACCTCGTACACGACCCGGCCGGCGGCTCGGCCGACGGCGCTGATCGCGAGGCCGGAGAACAGGAACACGACGGCCGCGCCGACGATGAGGCCGACCAGGACGTTCGGGGCGTCCACCGAGAGGCTGAAGTTCGCGAACGACCCGAGGGCGTCCTTCACGCCCTGTGTCGCCTTGGCCAGCTCGCCCTCGACCGCGGTCCTGAACGAGCCGAACAACGCGGTCGCCGCGAGTACGGCGGTCGCGATCGCGATGCCCTTGGTGATGGCCTTGGTGGTGTTGCCGACCGCGTCCAGCGAGGTGAGGACCCGGGCGCCCTCGCCCTCGACGTCGCCCGACATCTCGGCGATGCCCTGGGCGTTGTCGGAGACCGGGCCGAAGGTGTCCATCGACACGATCACGCCGACCGTGGTCAGCAGGCCGGTGCCCGCGAGGGCCACGGCGAACAGCGCCACGGTCACGTTGCCGAAGCCGAGCAGGAAGGCGCCGTAGACCGCGCCGCCGATCAGCAGCGCCGAGTAGACCGCGGACTCCAGGCCGACCGAGATGCCGGACAGGATGACGGTGGCGGGACCGGTGAGCGAGCTCTCGCCGATCTCCCGCACCGGGCGACGGTTGGTCTCGGTGAAGTAGCCGGTGAGGATCTGGATGGCGCTGGCCAGGACCAGGCCCACGAGCACCGCGCCGATGGCGATCAGGCGCGGGTCGGCGGTGAGCCCGGCGACGTTCGCGGCGGCGCCGGACAGCTCGGCGAAGCTCGACGGGAGGTACGCGAACGCGGCGACGGCCACCAGCACGGCCGAGATGGCGGCGGAGATGAAGAAGCCGCGGTTGATGGCGGCCATGCCGGAACGGTCGCTGGAGCGGGGAGCCGTGGTGAAGATGCCGATGACCGCGGTGATCACACCGATCATCGGGACGATCAGCGGGAAGACCAGGCCCTCGGTGCCGAACGCGGCCTTGCCCAGGATCAGGCTCGCGACCAGGGTCACGGCGTACGACTCGAACAGGTCGGCGGCCATGCCGGCGCAGTCGCCGACGTTGTCACCCACGTTGTCGGCGATGGTGGCGGCGTTGCGCGGGTCGTCCTCCGGGATCCCCTGCTCGACCTTGCCGACCAGGTCGGCGCCGACGTCGGCGGCCTTGGTGAAGATGCCGCCGCCGACACGCATGAACATCGCGAGCAGCGCGGCGCCGAAGCCGAACCCCTCGAGGACGTTCGGCGCGTCACCCTTGTAGACCAGCACGACGATCGCGGCGCCCAGCAGGCCCAGGCCGACCGTGAACATGCCGGCGACGCCACCCGTGCGGAACGCGATGCGCATCGCGGTCTTCTCGCCCGACTCGCGGGCGGCGGACGCCACGCGGACGTTTCCGCGTACGGCGAGCCACATTCCGATGAAACCGGTCAGCGCGGAGAACACCGCACCGACGACGAAGAACACGGACCGGCCGATTCGCTCGCCGGTCGAGCCCGCGGGGAGCAGCAGAAGCAGGAACGGAATGATGACGACGAATATGGCCAGCGTCCGGAACTGCCGCGCGAGATACGCGGCGGCGCCCTGTTGCACGGCACGCGCGATGTTCTGCATTCGCTCGGTGCCCTGCCCGGCGGCGAGCACCTCGCGGACGAGAGTGCCCGCGACCGCCAATGCCAGCAACGCCACGACGGCGACGACTATGACAAGAGTGAGATGGGAACCGTTCAGGGCTACCGCTGCGCCTTCGCCAGCGGCGTGCAAGGCAAACATCCGTCCTCCTCGGCCAGACGGGGTTTCGGTCCTCCTGCCCGGACGACGCTGGACGAACCCACTGGCTGTGCGGCGCTTCCGGGCGGGTTGGCAAGTGCCGCTTCCGGTTGCATCCGCAATACCTTGGCCGGTGCCGGGAGTCTACGCAGCGACGCCACGGATATGAAGGCCCTCGCGCGTCGTAATCGAAGCGGCGTCTAGTAATGCCCCAACATTTGCACCGCTATGAAGGGGCTTTGACCAGCGGAGTCAGGTGTGCGGCGGTGATGGTCGCCCTGGTTACGGCACTCCCTTGCCTCCGATTTCGGACCGTCCGAAATCGGGCCGGGCATAGCAAAAGATCGAGTGTCACGCCGGGGGGCGACACTCGATCTGCTTGAAGGTCGTGCCTCGGAGGTCCTGTCCCAGCAGGTCTCCGGGGTCCGCGAAGGTCCTGTCTCGGCGGGTTTTCGGGGTCCGTGAAGGTCCTCCTCGCATGCCCTCGGAGGTTCCCCGAAGTTCTCGGAGGCTTTCGCCGGTCAGAGGGCGGCGATGCCGTGGGGCGACGCGGGCCAGCTCATGCGGATGCGCATGCCCTTGGGCCCCGGAAGCACCTCGACGTCGTCGGCCAGCCCCGCGATGACCGCGATGCCCAGATTGTCGATCTCGGGCATGAGGCTGCCGTTCGCCTCCAGCACCTGGGGCGTCACGTCCTCGCTCGGGGCGGCGTCCGTGACCGTCACCTCGAAACGCCCCGCGTCATCGCGTAACTCGATGCGGACCGGCTCCCCCGGGCAGTGGAGGCGGTGCGCCTCCACAGCCCGTGAGCACGCCTCTCCGACGGCGAGCCGCACCTCGTCCAGGATCGCCTCAGCCACTCCCGTGCGACGGGCGATGGCCGTGGCGACCAACCGGGCCGTGCGCACGTGGGCGGGCAGAGCGCTGAACGTCAGCTCGACGGTGGCCATGTTGCTGAGTCCCCGGCCGTCACTTGTCCCGGCCGTGGGCTTCCTTGGCCTCCTCGACCGAGGCGTAGATCCCGAAGACCTTCGTCAAACCGGTGATGCGGAAGATCTTCAGGATGCGCTCCTGCGTGCAGACGAGCTCCAGGGAGCCGTCGTGCGCCCGCACCCGCTTGAGGCCGCCGACCAGCACGCCAAGGCCTGTCGAGTCGAGGAAGTCCACCTTCTCCATGTTCACGAGCAGGTGGAAGTTGCCCTTGTTGACCAGGTCGATCAGCAGCTCACGCAGTCTGGGCGCGGTGTAGACGTCGATCTCACCCTCGACATCGACGATGGTGAGATTGTCCTCGGAATGGTGGTCCAACTTCAGATCCACAGATCCTCCAGCGCCTTACTTGCGTAGGTCTCGATACAGGTCATGCATCCTGGTAGTCCAGAGGCACGACCCGATGCGCGGCATTCAACCACGCTACGACTCCGTGTCTATACGAAATCACGACTCCGGGCGACTCTCCCCGCAGATGCCAAACTGGAAACCAGTGACTCCGACTTCTTCGTCCTCTGCCCGAACAGGCGACCTTCTCACCCGTCTGCTCGCGGTTCCCGCACGCCGGGGGCGCGTGACTCATGTGGAGCATGTTCCAGCACGTCAGGCAGGTGAGGCGCGATGGCCGGAATGGGCTCCTGAGCTGCTGGTCTCACGCCTGCGCCTGCAAGGCGTCTCCGGCTTGTGGGAACACCAGTTTATAGCCGCCGAGCTGGTTAAACGTGGCCAAAACGTGATCATTGCCACAGGAACCGCGTCCGGAAAGTCCCTGGCCTACCTGGTGCCGGCCGTCGCGGAGATCTTCTCCGGTGGCACCGTGCTTTATCTCACCCCGACCAAGGCGCTCGCCGCCGACCAGCTCAGGGCCCTGCGCAAGCTGCGGCTGACGCAGGTGCGCGCCGCGACGTACGACGGCGACACGCCGCCCGAGGAACGCCGCTGGGTGCGCCAGAACGCCAACTACGTGCTGACCAACCCGGACATGCTGCACAGGTCGATTCTGCCCCGGCACTCGTCCTGGTCGTCGTTCTGGCGGCGGCTGCGGCTGGTGGTCGTGGACGAGTGCCACGGCTACCGGGGAGTCTTCGGCTCCCACGTCGCCCAGATCCTGCGCCGGTTGCGCCGGGTGGCCGCCAGATACGGCTCCTCCCCGGTGTTCCTGCTGGCGTCGGCCACCGCGAGCGACCCCGCCGCCGCGGGAATGCGCCTGACCGGCCTTGAGATGGCCGAGGTGACCGCGGACGCCTCCCCCCGGGGTTCGACCACCTTCGCCCTGTGGGAGCCGCCTCTGACCGATTTACGCGGGGAAAGCGGCGCTCCGGTCCGCCGTACGGCCACGGCCGAGGCGGCCGATCTCCTGGCGGACCTCGTGATCGAGGACGTCCGCACTCTCGCGTTCGTCCGCTCCCGCCGCGGCGCGGAGGCCGTGGCCCTCACCGCCCGCCGCACGCTGGAGGAGGTCGAGGCCCTCCTCGACGCCGGGCCCGCGCCGTACGGGGAGTACGCCGAGGGCGTGCCGGGGGAGGTGGGCGGCGCGGGCGCCGGTGGAGCTCTGGGCGACGCCGCGGGGGACGGCGGAGCTTTCGGCGACACCGCGGACGGCGCTGCGGGCGGCGCCTTCGAGACCGCGGGCAGGACCTTAGAGACCGTGGGCGGGACCTTCGACGCTGCGGGCAGGGCCTTCGACGCGATCGGCGGGCGAGAGCGGTCCTCCTCCGGGGCTGCCGAGGCCTCTCAGGCCGCCGAGACCGAAGAGGCGGGTGAAACCGGCGTGGAACGCCGGACGGACCGTGGAGGGCGGCTGGCCGACCGGGTGGCGGCCTATCGGGCGGGCTACCTGGCCGACGACCGGCGCGTGCTCGAAAAGGCCCTGCGCTCGGGTGAACTGACCGGCCTGGCCACCACCAACGCGCTCGAACTCGGCGTCGACGTCTCGGGGCTCGACGCGGTCCTCATCGCCGGATGGCCCGGCACCCGGGCCTCCTTGTGGCAGCAGGCGGGCCGGGCCGGCCGCGCGGGGCAGGACGCGCTGGCCGTGCTGATCGCGCGTGACGACCCGCTCGACACCTACATCGTCCATCACCCGGAGGCGGTGTTCGGACAGCCCGTGGAGGCCATCGTCCTCGATCCCGACAATCCGTACGTGCTGGCGCCCCACCTGTGCGCGGCCGCCGCGGAGATCCCGCTGACCGAGGACGACCTGAAGACCTTCGGCCCGGCGGCGCGGGGCGTGCTCGACGACCTGGTGGACCGGGGACTGCTGCGCAGGCGCCCCACGGGGTGGTTCTGGACGAGCCGGGACCACGCGGCCGATCTGGCGGACATCCGGGGCTCTGGCGGCGCCCCCGTGCAGGTCGTGGAGGCGTCCACCGGTCGCCTGCTGGGCACGGTCGACGAGCCGTCGGCGCACACCATGGTCCATCCGGGGGCCGTCTACCTGCACCAGAGCGAGACGTTCGTGGTCGACGTGCTCGATCTGGACGCCGGGGTCGCCCTGGTCACCGCCACCGAACCGGACTACGCGACCTTCGCGCGCGACGTCACCGACATCCGGGTGATGGAGTCGCTGCGTTCACGGCCCTTAGGGCCCGGCACCCTGCACTTCGGCTCGGTGGAGGTCACCCGCCAGGTCGTCTCGTACCTCAAGCGGCGCACCCAGACCGGGGAGGTCCTCGGCGAGGAGCCGCTCGACCTGCCGCCGCGCACGCTCTGCACCCGTGCGGTCTGGTGGACCCTGCCCACGCCCGCACTCGCCGATCTCATCAAGCCCGGACACGCGGTGGATCTCGGCGGGGCGGCGCACGCGGCCGAGCACGCCTCGATCGGCCTGCTGCCCCTGTTCGCGACGTGCGACCGCTGGGACATCGGCGGCGTGTCCACCGAGCTCCATCCCGACACGGGCCTGCTCACGGTCTTCGTCTACGACGGCCACGACGGAGGCGCGGGCTTCGCCGAGCGCGGGTACGCCCGGGCGGCCGACTGGCTGACGGCGACGCGGGAGGCGATCGCCTCATGCGAATGCGAGCGCGGCTGCCCGTCCTGCATCCAGTCCCCCAAGTGCGGCAACGGCAACGAGCCGCTCGACAAGGCCGGTGCCATCCGCCTCCTCGACATCCTCCTGGGCGCCTGACCCCGGCGCGCGGAACACGCGGACCCCGCCCGCCTGGCAGCGGACCCGCCCTTTCGGGAGCGGACCCGCCCTTCCGGCAGGCGTTCGGGCGCGCTCCCGGCACGACCGCCCGCGAGGCGAACAGAGGGGAGGTAGCCGGCGCGCACCGAAGGTTCGTGATCCCGGCAGGTGCCGGGATCACGCGACCGTCAGAGGTCGTGGTGGCGGCCGGAGTAGAGGTTGTCGTCGTCCTCCGTCCAGACGTCCGGCTCCGGCTGGCGGAGAGGCCGCTCCTGCATCTGGTCGTTGATCGTCGTACCCGCGGGCATGGCCGACGCCGAGATCACCGGCATCTGCCCGGGCAGCACCGCCGGAGACGGCGACTCGTGAGCGGAGGCCCTCCGGCCGCCCTCGTCCGGCCGTGTCGTCAACGACGGAAGCGATGCCGGCCAGTCCGGCGTGGCCCGCACAGGCGGCTCGCCTTCGGCGGGAACGGCCGGCTCCTGACCGGACACCGTGGTCTCCGTGTCCGTGTCCGTTCTCATGTCCGTGTCCGCGACGGTGTCCACGCCCGCGCCTGAACTTGGGACGGTCCCCGCGCCCGGGCCCGCGACGGTGTCTACGCTCGCGCCTGAACTTGGGATGGTGTCCATGCCCGCGCCTGGGATGGTGTCCATGCCCTCGGCCGTCGAGGTGACGGCGTCCAAGCGGGTCTCGGTGTCGGCGTCCGCCTCCGGGAGATTCTCGCGGGGCTTCGGCCTGGCCAGGATCACGGAGGGACGTCGCACAGGCGCGTTCCCCCGGGCCTTCGCCGTGGCGGCGCCGCTGAACGCGGCCACGCCGCTCGCCACCGTGGCGGCCTCAGGCGATGCGCCCGTCTTTCCTGCCGCCGGCCGCGGCTCTGAGCCACCGGATCGTCCCTCGCCCGCGTTGTCACTTGTCAGGCCCTTGCGCCGTAGCCAGGCGCCCAGGTTCGCGCCCGTGAGCAGCAGGACGACGGCGAGAGCGACATACACGCCGAAGCTCAGCCCGCCGAGCGGCAGGAAAGACGACTGCGCCGTCATCTTCGGATCGTCGGTCTTCTCCGGGACGACCACCGGCTCGGTCTGGTCACTGCCGCCGTTCGCCTCCGGCAGCGTGAGCTCGGTGTCCTTCGGCAGCTCGGTGTCCTTGGGCCGTGTGGCGTCCTTAGGCAGCGCCGGTTCCGCGTTCGGCACGGCGGTGGACTGGTGCGTCTTCGGAGTCTCGGCGGCGGGCGACTTGACCCCCGACTGGCCCGGCTTCTTCGACGGCTTAGGAGAGGGGCTCGGTGACGGCTTCGGGGCGGGAACGGTCACATACGCCGCCGCGGAGCGCTGCGATGCGACGGTGCCGCCGGTGCCGTCCGAGCGGAACGCGCGAACGGAGACGTCCACCTTCTGTCCGGCCATATTGGCCGGAAGCTTCATGCTCGTCTGACAGCTCGATCCGGAGCAGGCGGAGTCAGCGGAAACGGAGCCGGACCTGCCGGCCTTGACCGAGGCGATCTCGTACGACTGGAGATCCGGCTCCGCGCCCTTCGCCCAGCGGACCAGGATTGTCGAGGAATTCTTGAGCTGCGCCTGGACGCCGGAGGGGGCCTCCGGCGGACGGCTGAGCACAAAGGTCGAGGTGGCGTAGGTCTTGTGCGTGACCTCACCGAACAAACTGACCGTGAACGTGCCGTTGGGGGCGTCGCCGGGGTCGAAGGATCCGCTGATCGTCTGGTTCGCGCCACCCGAGGCGATCTTCTGCCGGGATTCGGAGGGTCCCTCGACGTACAGGGCCATGCTGATCTGGTACCAGTCCGTCTTCGCGGACACGGCCACCGCACCGGACGACTTGACGACCGCCCCGTCCGCCGGGGACAGGATCTCGGCGTCGGCCGCGTACGCGGGTCCGGCACCGATCATCGGCGTGGACGCCACAGCCATCAGGACGATCATCGCCGTTGTGCCCAGCCTACGAACCCTGGTCACGACGCATCCCTTCATGGAAAACCGTCCGCCCCGGCTGCCTCGGCCGAATACGCACGGCGACTGAGAGTACGCGGCACTGTACGCCAGCCGTCCACTCTTAGACCCTATGTCCAAGAAGTCGTGATTCTATTGCGACACAAGTAGTGTCGGATTACGGAAGATCCGAATGCTTCGTACGCAGGCCGCTGCCTGAGCGCCCGATTACGCCTCATCCGCCACGGCCGTCGAACCTAGGGCGAGTTTCCGGAAGAGAGCACTCTCGTTGTGCACGCTGATCCGCCCACCCCGGTGGCTCCCTCATGCTGCGGCACCGACCGGGCCGGCCGATGCGGAAGCGGTGGCCGTCGCGGGACCGAGGAGGGGGACCACGAACCGCACGGTTACCGCAACCTCGGCGACACCGCCCGACAGCGAGCACGACCGCAGCGACGCGCCGTTGGCGACCGTGATCGCCCCCGCTCGACGACACGCCTCATCCGGGACCGCCAGCGCCACGCGAGCGGCACCGAGCGCGCCGAGGTCGGCGGCGCTCTGCGCTCGGTGTCGGGCGACGCGAGCGACGCCCACCTGGACGACGACCATCGCCATCGCCCAGACGGCGGTCATGAGGGCGATCGTCCAGATGGTCGCCGAGCCGCGTTCCCGACTGGAGGGTCCTCCGCCCCCGCAGGCCTGAAATTCCGCTCCCACGATTCGTGCTCCTCCATGTCTTCCGAGCCCATGTCCTCTGAGCCCGGGTCCTCCGCCCAGGTCCTCCGAGCCCAGGTCCCGCAAGTCCCGTCCTGCGAGCCTGGTCCTCCGAACCCCGCCCCTCCGAACCCGGCCCTTAGCTCGGTCCTTCGAGCCCCGACCCTCCAAGCCCGGCCCTCCGAGCTCGGTCCTTCGAACCCAGGCCTCCGAGTCCAAGGCGACTGCCTCGCCGCGTTCTCGCGGCTTCGGAGCCGCTCGTCATTCGCGTGCACCTGGCCTCGGCGCGACCAGGTCTTCCCGGAAGCCCGGAGACCGGTTCGCCCCCGTAGCCGCGCACAGTTACGGAAGAACGCCGGGTTCGGTGCTGGAGACGGCGGCGGCCCGGAGGCGAGCGGGCGGAAGCGGCGACCTGAAGGGCGGACGGACGGTCGCGACGATCTCAACCCGGGTGGTGTCCGCATCCACGCGGATGGTCACCGTGGCGCCCTCCGGAGCCAGTCGCCGGACTGCCTCACGCACCTCCTCGGTCACCTCGCCACGTGCAGCCGCGCGTGCGCCGGCCCGGGCCGCGTCGACGCATCGCAGTTGCGCGCCCACGATCGTCACCGCCCACAGTGCGGCGGTCAGCACCAGCACGAGGGCCGGAAGTGCGACGGCGGTCTCCGCCGTCACCGACCCTCGATTTCGCCGGGGCCGCACGTCCACCAGCCGACGTCGCGGCATCCACGCACGGCAGCGCATCACCGGAAGCCTCAGGCGGCCAGCTTCAGCGCCTTTTGGATGAGCGCGGCGAGCATCGACCTCACTTCGGCACTGGTGACCACCTTCCAGAGCAGTGCGGCGAACCCGCAGGCGGCTATCGTGCCGACGGCGTACTCCGCAGTGGACATGCCCGCGTCGGCCCTCGTCCCGGCCTGCACCGCCCACTGAAGGGTCAGCTCTCGAGCGCGGCACGAGGCTCGGGCGACCGGCTGCCGCAGCGCGGCGGACGACCTCCGCAGGACGTCGCCCATCCCCTGCACGGCGTTCCGGAGCCGGCCGAGGACCGCCCGCTGTCCCAGGCGGCCGAAACGGGTGAACGCGGATGTGCGCCCGGATCGGCCGGGCAGCGCCCTTCGCGCGGAGCGCACGAGCGCCACCCAACGTGCCGGCCGCGCCCTGTGACGGCCCACAGCGTCACCGTCTCGCCGCCGGAGGGTCGTGCCCGTCTGGTCCCTCCGGGCGGTCGCGGCGTGCTTGCTCATCGGTCCTCCTGATCCCGCTCGGGGCGGCCACTCCGCCCGTGCTGGGGCCAGACTGCGGGATCACGGATGGGCGGATTCGGGCCGAGCGCGGTTCTGTGGACAGGAGCGCTGCCGCCGCGGTTGTCCACAACGCCAGAGCCCTCATCTGTGGAGGAACGATCGGCGATTGCTGAGCTCCTGAGCGCTTTACCCACTTCGCTGTCCACAGGTGTGGATGAGGCTGTCCACAGGCTGTTCACGGCAGGAGGATCTGACCCGCCAGGCCCGCGACCATGGGGACGATCCCCAGAAAGACGAAGGCCGGCAGGAAGCAGAGCCCGAGCGGTGCGACGGCGTGGACGCCCACCCTCCGCGCCGCAGCGGAGGCCGTCGCCTGAGCCGTACGCCGGGAGTCGTCGGCCAGCCGGGTGAGGACGTCGGCGACCGGCGCGCCACTCTGCGCGGCCCGGATCATCGTCCTGGCCAGGACGGCGAGCGCCGGTTCGTCGGACAAGGCGGCCCACGCCTCCTCGGGGGGAGCCCCCAGGCGCATCTGAGCGCCCGCCCACGAGAGGCGCTCACCCAGCAGGCCCGCGATCGCGACGGCGGTCGTCTCGACTGCCCTGCTCATCGGTTGTCCTGCCCGGAGACAGGCCACGATCAGATCGACGGCGAACGGAAGGTCGGCCCCCACACGCTCCCGGAGGCGCCTGACCTCGGCCGGTTCCCGCCTGCGAACGGCGACGAACAGACCGACGGCCACCAACGTCCCCGCGCACGCCCCCGTCAGGCCACCGAGAAGCAGGAACAGCGCGATCCCCGCGGGTGCCGAGACGGCCACCCCTCGGCGTGCCGCGCTCGCGCCCATCGGCGCGGCGCCCGGTGGCCCTCCTGCCGGCGCCTCCGACGCCGCCGACGACGCGATGGCGTTCAGCCGCACGGCCGGCGAACGAGCAACCGGCCACGTCAGCATGGCCAGCGTGGTCAGGAGCCCGGCCAGCACAGCGATCATGTCTCGCTCCCCTTCCAGCAGGACAATCGTCCCCAGAAGAGCAACCGGCGTCGTCTCCCACGACGACAGCCGTCCTCTTCACCCCACGTGACACCCCGCCCGCACCCCTCCGACAGCCCCGGCGCCGCTCGCGCCGATGGCGGGGCTGTCGTTCACGGCAACGTCATTTCCTCGGCCCTGGTGACGAGCCTGTGGGTCCACCAGACGCCGGCGGCGTCGAGGGCGAGCCCGACGACCAGGCAGACGAACCCCGCCGGGCCGCCGAACAGGAACGCCAGCGGATCCATGCCGAGCCCGGCGGCCATCAGCAGGCCGAGCACGGGCAGGCCCGCCAGCATCCGGGCGGTCGCCCGGGGGCCGGACAGCTGGGCGGCGACCTCCTCTCGGTGGGCCTGCGCCTCCCGAAGAGACGCACACACCCGTTCCACCAGCGCGGTAAGGCCCCCGCCCACGGCCACGCTCACCCGCCAGCACGCGGCCAGCCGGACCAGTCCCTCGCCGCCGCGGGCGGGGGCCGCGTGCAGCAGGGCCGCGGCGACATCGCCGCCGTCACGGGCGGCGGCGACCACCGGCGCGAGCGCCGCCGGATCGGGCGGGTTGACCGAGGAGACCGCCCGCGCGAGGGCGTCGCCCGGAGTCCTGCCCGCCGACAACTCGGCTGCCAGGCTCTGGCACAGCTCAATGGACGCCGCACGCCAGGCCGCCGCCGTCGCCCCTGGCCGTGGACGGCGGGTGATCGCGGCCCAGAACCTGCGCATGTCCCGTGGCCGCCGCCTTCGTGTGAGCGACGTCAGCCGTGTCGTCCCGGCATCCGGCCCGGCCCACTCCCAGGCGGCGAGGGCGGCGGCAAGCATCGCGACCAGCCCCGGAGCCAGCCCGCCCGGCGGCGTCATGACGGCCACGAGGCCGGGCAACGTGCCCGCAGCGCCTCGAAGGACGGGCCCCGGCGCGCCCGGCCGTCCGGGTCGAAGGTCAGGGCCGGAGCCGCCGCCACCAGGCCGGACGGGCCGCGTTCGAGCACGCAGATCTCCGCGACGCGACGGCGGCCGCCGCCGGCCTCCCGCACGAGGTGGATGACGAGATCGAGCGCGGCGGCGATCTGACTGTGCACCGCCTCCCGCGTCAGCCCCGCCGCACAGGCCAGAGCCTCCAGCCGCGCGGGCACGTCGGCGGCGTTGTTGGCGTGCAGCGTGCCGCAGCCGCCTTCGTGGCCGGTGTTGAGCGCGGCCAGCAAGTCGACGACTTCCGCCCCTCGCACCTCGCCCACGACGAGGCGGTCGGGCCGCATCCGGAGAGCCTGCCGTACGAGATCGCGCAGCCCGACCCCGCCCGCGCCTTCCAGGTTCGGCGGCCGTGCCTCCAGCCGTACGACGTGAGGGTGCAGAGGCTGCAACTCGGCGGAGTCCTCGACCAGCAGCAGACGCTCCGCCGGGCCGGCGAGCGAGAGCATGGCACTCAACATCGTCGTTTTTCCAGTGCCGGTGCCGCCCGTGACCAGGAACGCCAGCCGGGCCGCCATGATCGCGCGGAGCACGGCGGCTCCGCCCTCCACGGCGAGTTCCTCCACCGTGAACGCCCGTCGTGACGGCAGCCGCAGGGACAGGCACGTTCCCTCGGCCGCGATCGGCGGGAGGACCGCGTGCAGGCGCACGCCGCCGGCGAGCCGGGCGTCCACATAGGGGCAGGCGTCGTCGAGACGACGCCCGGCCGCCGCGGCCAGGCGCTGGGCGAGCCTGCGGACCTCGTCGTCTCCCGGAAACGTCACGCTCGTCCTGCGCAGGCCGTCCCCGTCGTCCACCCACACCTCGCGCGGCCCGTTCACCAGGATGTCCGTGACACCCGGCTCGGCCAGCAGGCCTTCGAGCGGGCCCGCGCCGATGAGATGGGCGCGAAGCGTTCGAGCGACGGCCAGGACCTCGGCGTCGCCGAGCACGGCCCGCTCCGCGCGCAGGGCCGCCGCCACCTGGGCCTCGCTGGGGGCGGCACCGGTCTGCGACAGCCGTACGCGCACCGCCTCGACGAGATCCGCGCCGACCCCGGGAACGGTCGCCGGTCCTTGGCGGGTCACGGGCCACCTGCCCCGGCAGAGGGCAGGCCGGTCGTGCCGGTCCTGCGGGTCTCGGGGATCCCGCCGACGAGGGACTCGATCAGCTCGCCGCAGAAGCGGCCCAGCGGGGAGCGGCGCAGCGGCGGCGGGTCTCCCCGATCCAGCGTCTCCACGAGCCCGCGCACCTCCGGGAGCACACCTACGCACGGGACCGACAGGGAGGCCGCGACGACCTCAGGATCGAGCGTCCCGGCGCGCATCACCAGGCGCAGGTCGCCGGTCCCCGGCCGGAGCAGCGTCACCGTCTGAGCCGCCGCGAGGGCTCCTCGCAGGTCCGCCGGAACGACGACGATCGTCGCGGCGGCCCTGGCGAGCGCCTCGGCCTCGCCTTCGCCGAGATACCGGGGCAGGTCGACCACGACGAGGTCACAGCCACGCTGCGCGGCGTCGAGCACGACACGCATCGCCTCCCGGGGGATGCGCACCGGCTCGCCGCGATGCGCCGACAACACCGTGAGCTCCCCGAAGGTGGGCAGGGCGTCCTGAAGGGCGGCGAAGCTCACCCTGCCCTCCCTGCCGACGACGTCGGGCCAGCGGGCGCCCAGGGCCTCCTCCTGACCGAGCAGCACGTCGACGCCGCCGCCGAGCGGGTCGGCGTCGACGAGGAGCGTGCGCAGCCCGCCGCGGGACGCCGTCAGCGCCAGGGACGCCGCGAGGACCGTGGCACCGGCGCCGCCCTTCCCTCCCGCGATGCACAGGACCGTGCCGGCCCTGGTCACGGGCTCGGCGGCGTCGCCGAACTCCTCCACGAGGAGCCGCTCGGCCTCGGGCAGCTCCAGCACGGTGTGCGCCCCGACCGCGACGCACCTGCGCCACATGTCGGGATCGTCGGCCGTCCGCGTCACGACGACCACGTTCTGCCGGGGCGCCGGACCCGTGGCGGCGAGATCGTCGGCCAGGTCGCCGCCGACCACGACCAGCGGAGCCCTCGTCCAGTACGGCCGGGCGTGGGCCGCCGCGTGGGCGACGTCGAGTTCGACGCCCGCGGCGGCGGCGATGCGGAGCAGGTCGTCGAGGAGTTCCTGATCGTCGGTTATGGCCAGTGGGCGTGGCATCGGTGTCTCCCTGTCGTCCGGGACGACTCAGCGGTTGGGAGGACCACGATGCGAGAGGCCCCGACCGGCACGGGCGAGCGAACGGCGTTCTGTGGACGAGGCCCGGCCTGTGGACAAGACCGGGGCAGTTCAGGTCGTCCGCTTTTGACCGCAGGGAAGTCGATCGAGAAAAAGGCGACCCCCGCCGGGGGGGAGAGCGGGGGTCGCCTGGCGGTCCGGCTCTGGGGGGGTAGAGCCGGTCCCGTTTTACAAGAAAGCTTTAAACAAGGGACCAGGACATGGCAAGGGTTCGAACCCCCTCAAGCCACATCGTTCCGATGGAGACACACCGTATGCTGCCTGATCACGAGAGGTACGTCGAGAACCTCTCGCATCTGAGTAAAAATTTTTCCCAGAGTCAGTGTGGCATGTCGACATACACAGTTGCAACGGGTAAGGGAAGCGGCCACGAGGAGTCACGCCGGCCATCTCTCGCATGCGACATACGGTACGAATGTGGACAGAAGTACCAGAATGACCAAGGTGGCTCGGTAAAGGTCTTGGACGCAGGGGTTTCCATCTCAGGGAAACGGACGTAAAAAGGGATTACGGACCTGCGGGTTCGTGTACGACATCGGGTACCCACGCGCGACCAGCCGCGGGAGGCGTGTCGAGACGGGCTTGACCCGCTCCGACAGATCAGGTGCACGCTTGGTAACCCGGTGACACGTACCGGCGACGGCGTTCCACACCAGGGACGCCGTCCGCTTTGTCCGCACCCGGCGCACATCGCGACCCCCGCACCACCACCGCAGGAGCAGGCTCTACACGACCCGAGCGGACCGCACCCACCCATGCAGGCGCCGCGCACGGCGGCCCGCAAGAGCGGATCAGCGGGACATGGCCTCGCAGATCGCCGTCGTCTCACGGACGCCGTGGACGACCGCCGAGGCGCAGTGCCTCACCCACGTTCCGACGCCCTCGCTCGTGCCCTTGAGATACGCCCTGAGGCCCTCGGCGTACGCGTCGCCGAGGTCGGCGTGGCCCACCTCCACAACGGCCAGCGACTTGGGATCCAGGCCGAGGTCGACCAGCGTGAGTCGCTCGGCGGCGCGGGCGACCAGGCCGTCGGCGACACCGAAGGGACGCAGCACCGCCAGCTCCGCATGCACGATCGCGGCGAGCACGAGAGCGGGCGCCGCGGTGGACTCCTCGACCAGCGCGGCGAGTGCCGACATGCGGGCCGCCGTCTCCTCCGGTCCGGGCGCCGGGCCGAGCCCGAGCGGATCGGCGGTCGTGGGCGCGGTCCTCGGCCTGCCGGGGTCCGCGGTCAGCCCGGCCGCCGCCAGCGCGTGCAGCCGGGCGAGGACCTGCCGCGGCGCCGAGCGCCACGTCGGGGCCAGCCGGCCGAGTTCGGCCGACGCGCGCAGCGCACCCTGCACGACGGGATCGGTCACCTCGCCCATGCGCAGCGGCTCGAGCGGCACCTCGACGCCCTCGATCGCGGCGGACGCGCGGGCGCCGCGCAGGGCCGACTCGGCCGACACCTCGGGACTGCGCCGGCGCAGCACCCGGTGCCGATAGAGCCGGTCGACGGCCTCTCGGGCCTCCTGTACGGCCTCGGGCACGCCGGGAAGACCGGCGATCGCGGCCAGGGGATCGCTCACAGCCCCCGACCATACCCGCCGGTAGAAGGTCGTTCGCCGAGGAGGTGAGGCCGTTCAGCGCACAAAGGCGACGCCGGTCTCGGTCGGTTCGTCGCCTATCGCTAGGTTGGCAGCTTATAGGCGGTAACCGGACAAAACGCCCCCACCCCGATTACTTGTACTTGACACCGCTCGCCTGGTGAAGTGGGACACGACATACCCCAGCTTGGCCGAGGCGGCCGAACGAGAGACAACCTTTTTAGAAGCTACGAAGGAGTACGGAGTGGCCACCGAGACCCCCGGTCAGGAAACCCAGGAGACGCTGTCGAACCTGCTGAGCGAGACGCGCCGGTTCGAGCCCCCGGCGGACCTGGCTTCGGCCGCGAACGTCACGGCGGACGTCTACGAGGAGGCCGCACAGGACCGGCTCGCCTTCTGGGAACGGGCCGCGGAGCGGCTGACGTGGGCGGAGCGCTGGAACACCACGCTTGAATGGAAGCCGCCCTTCGCCAAGTGGTTCATCGGCGGCAAGCTGAACGTCGCCTACAACTGCGTCGACCGCCACGTGGAGGCCGGCCGGGGCGACAAGGTCGCCTTCTACTGGGAGGGCGAGCCCGAGGGCGACAGCCGTACGATCACCTACGCCGACCTGCAGCAGGAGGTCGCGAAGGCCGCCAACGCCCTGCAGGAGCTGGGGGTGCGCAAGGGTGACCGGGTCGCGGTCTACATGCCGATGATCCCCGAGCTGCCGATCACCCTGCTGGCCTGCGCCCGGATCGGCGCGATCCACTCGGTGGTCTTCGGCGGCTTCTCCGCCTCCGCGCTCAAGAGCCGCATCCACGACGCGGACGCGAAGGTCGTCGTCACGGCCGACGGCGGATTCCGCCGCGGCGCGCCCAGCGCGCTCAAGCCGACGGTCGACGAGGCGGTCGCCGAGTGCCCCGGCGTCGAGCACGTCGTCGTCGTACGCAGGACCGGCCAGGACGTCGCGTGGAGCGACCTGGACGTCTGGTGGCACGACCTCGTGGACCGCCAGCCCGCCGAGCACGAGCCGGTGCCGCACGACGCCGAGGACCCGCTGTACATCCTCTACACCAGCGGCACGACCGGGAAGCCGAAGGGCATCCTGCACACTACCGGCGGTTACCTCACCCAGGTCGCCTGGACCCACGACGCGGTCTTCGACCTCAAGCCCGAGACCGACGTCTACTGGTGCACCGCCGACATCGGCTGGGTGACCGGGCACTCGTACATCGTGTACGGCCCGCTCGCCAACGGCGCGACCAGCGTGATCTACGAGGGCACCCCGGACACCCCGCACCGCGGCCGTTTCTGGGAGATCGTGCAGAAGTACAAGGTCACGATCCTCTACACCGCGCCCACCGCGATCCGTACCTTCATGAAGTGGGGCGACGACATCCCCGCGAAGTACGACATGTCGTCCCTGCGGGTGCTCGGGTCGGTCGGCGAGCCCATCAACCCCGAGGCGTACGTCTGGTACCGCGAGCACATCGGCGCCGGCCGCTGCCCGGTGGTGGACACGTGGTGGCAGACGGAGACCGGCGGCATCATGATCAGCCCGCTCCCGGGCGTCACGGCCGCCAAGCCCGGCGCCGCCATGCAGCCGCTGCCCGGCATCGCGGCCGACGTGGTCGACGACCAGGGCAACTCGGTGCCGAACGGCGGCGGCGGCTTCCTCGTGGTCCGCGAGCCCTGGCCGTCGATGCTCCGGACCATCTGGGGCGACGACAAGCGCTACATCGACACCTACTGGTCGCGGTTCGAGGGGATGTACTTCCCCGGCGACGGCGCCAAGCGCGACGAGGACGGCGACCTGTGGCTGCTCGGCCGGGTGGACGACGTCATGCTCGTGTCGGGGCACAACATCTCCACGACCGAGGTCGAGAGCGCGCTGGTCAGCCACCCGAAGGTGGCCGAGGCGGCCGTCGTCGGCGCCACCGACCCGCTGACCGGCCAGGCCATCGTGGCCTTCGTGATCCTGCGCGGCAACGCCGAGGAGAGCGACGACATCGCCGCCGAGCTGCGCGCCCACGTGGCCAAGACGCTCGGCCCGATCGCCAAGCCGCGGCAGATCCTGGTCGTGCCCGAGCTGCCGAAGACCCGCTCCGGCAAGATCATGCGCCGGCTGCTGCGCGACGTGGCGGAGAACCGCTCGCTCGGCGACGTCACCACGCTGACCGACAGCTCCGTCATGAGCCTGATCGCGGAGAAGCTGCCCAGCGCCAAGAGCGAGGACTGAACGCGAGCCGCCTGAGCTCGTGAGGAAGGCGTGGACGAACGGCGTCCACGCCTTCCGCGTCTCCGGCACCGGCCGCCTGCCCGGCACGACGAGGAGCGCACGGATCGCCTCCGCCGTCATATTCCGGTCGTCTGCGGGCAGACCTCCGCGTGACGCGTCCGTCGAACCGGGTTATCCCCAGGCAAGGGCTTCACGTGCACCGTGCGCGGACGGGCACGAGATGATGTTTGATAGTCGCAGATAGGAGTTCGCTCATGCCCGAGGACGAATCGCTCGGTGCGCTGGTCGCCCAGGCGAGCCATCACATCTCGACCCTCGTACGGTCGGAGATCGAGCTGGCGAAGGCCGAGCTCAAGTTCGACGCGAAGCGGGTCGGCGTGGCCGCCGGGCTGTTCGGCGCCGCGGCCTTCATGGGGCACCTGTGCCTGATCCTGGCCTCGTTCGCGATCGCGTACGCCCTCGTGGCCGTGGGGCTGGCCACCTGGCTCGCGTTCACGATCGTCACGGTGTTCTACCTCCTGATGGCCGGGTTGCTGGTCTTCGTCGGCTACCGCCGGCTCAAGGGGCTGACCGGCATGAAGCGCACCAGGCGGAGCCTGCGCGGCCTGGGGGGCCCGGAGGAGGCGGAGGGGGAGCTGCCGGAGGCGGTTCCGTCCACCGTGTCGCGGCCCGCGGCCCCGGCGCCGCCGCCGTACACGGGCCCGACCGCCGGGCAGGTGGGCGCCCACCGGGAGTCCGTGAGCGATGCCGGTTGACGAGACGCTGATCGAGGTCGACGGCCCCTGGACACACCGGACGGTGCACGCGGGCGGTGTGCGCTTCCACGTGGCCGAGGCCGGCGAAGGGCCGCTGGTCCTGCTGCTGCACGGGTTCCCCCAGTTCTGGTGGACCTGGCGGCACCAGCTTCCGGCGCTGGCCGAGGCCGGCTACCGTGCCGTCGCCGTCGACCTGCGCGGTTACGGCACCAGCGACAAGCCGCCGCGCGGCTACGACCTGCCCACGCTGGCCGTCGACGCGGCGGGCCTGGTGCGCGCGCTCGGCGAGACGAGCGCGATCGTGGTGGGCCATGACTGGGGCGGCCTGCTGGGCTGGACGATGAGCGTCCTCGACCCGAAGGTGGTGCGGCGGCTGGTGCCCGTCTCGGCGCCGCATCCGCTGCGCATGCGCTCCGCGCTGTTCACCGACCCGCTCGGCCAGCTCAAGGCCAGCCGGTACGCCCTGGGGTTCCAGCTCCCCTTCCTGCCGGAGCGGAAGCTGGCCCGCAAGGGCGGGGCCGCGGTGGGCAGGCTCGTCGAGAGGTGGGCCGGACCGCAGTGGCCCGGCGACGGCGTCACGGGGGTGTACCGGGAGGCGATACGGCTCCCGGCGGTGGCGCACTGCGCGCTGGAGTACTACCGCTGGTTCGCCCGGTCCCAGCTCCGCCCCGACGGCTTCCGCTACGCCCGGCAGATGCGCGCGGAGATCGAGGCGCCGACGCTGCAGCTGCACGGCGCGCTCGACCCGTGCATCCTGCCGCGGACCGCCCAGGGCTCCAGCAGGTTCGTGGCCGCGCCGTACCGGTGGCGTCTGATCGAGGGCGCCGGGCATTTCCCGCACGAGGAGCGCCCCGAGCAGTTCAACGCCGAGCTCATCTCCTGGCTCTCCGACCCCGAACCCGACCGCTGAGCCCCGCCGGTCAACTGGGCCTCTGACGTGCCGCGGGGCACCAGGCACCGTCCGCGGCCGCCGGTCCGGCACACCGCCCTAACAGCCCGTGACCGCTCCCGGACGGTCGCCCCGGCTGCCGGATCGCTACCCGTGATCTTGTAGAAGATAGTAGAAATGTGCCCTGAAGTGGCTCAACTTCCTGGTTGATCTCCGGGCGATCCGGGAGTCGCCGGGGGCTTGCGCCGCTCCGAACCGCCCACGCGCCCTGCGGAGAGACCATGCGTGACCGTGACGAAGCGGGTCGCCCCCGCAATGCGCGCCCTCGCGACGAGTACGGCAGGCCGCTCCCCAGAGGCACAGAGGGAGTGCCCCGGGTGCCGGACGACTACGCCCCCACAGCCGAGGAGGCGCTGGAGGAGGCCAGGAAGCTGCTCGCGGCGGGCCGGCCGTTCCATGCCCACGAGGTGCTCGAGGCCCGCTGGAAGACGGGCCCGGACGAGGAACGCGAGTTGTGGCAGGGACTCGCGCAGATATGCGTCGGTCTGACGCACATCCAGCGCGGCAACCTCTCCGGCGCCGCCGCCCTGCTGACCCGCGGGTCCGCCCGGCTCGGCGCGTACGGCTCCACCCGGCCCTACCGGCTGGACCTGCGGGCCCTGGCCGTGGAGGCCGACGCGGTCACGACCGCCATCGATGAGGGGAACGCCGACGCCGGCTCCGCCATCGCCGCCATCCTGACCCGCCTGACGCCTGCTCCGCCAAGGCCGCTCTCCTGACCCGCCTGACGCCTGCTCCGCCAAGGCCGCTCTCCTGACCCGTCCGACGCTTGCTCCGCCGAAGACGCTCTCCTGAGCCGGCCGGCCCCGCATAGCGACGCGGGGGGCTAGTCGCAGTCCTGGGTGCCCACGCGGGCGACGGCGGCGCTGCCGTCCTTGGCGTCGGCCATGACCTCCTCCGCCGTGAGGGCGTAACCCGTCTCGGGCTGGTCCGTCGCGGCGGCGAAGATCACTCCGAACACCCGGCCGTCCGAGCTCAGCAGCGGCCCGCCCGAGTTGCCCGGCTGGACCTTGCCCCTGATGGCGTAGACCTCGCGCTCGACCTTGCGCCGGTTGTAGATGTCGAACGACTCGGCGCGCTGCTTGATCCTGATGCGCGCGGCGAGCGGCGTGAAGGGGTGTCCCTTCGGGTAACCCGCGATGATCGCGTTGTCGCCCTTGTCGGCTTCCAGGTCGAAACGCAGCCCGTTCATCGGAAGGCCCGGGACGAGCAGAACCGCGATGTCACGCTCGGGGTTGTACAGGACGACCTGGGCGTCGTACTGGTTGCCCTCGTAGTCGGTCACCCGCAGCCCCTCGGTGACCCCGGCGACGACGTGCGCGTTGGTCATGATCCGCTGCCGGGCGTAGACGAACCCGGTTCCCTCGATGCGCTTGCGGCAACTCGGGGCCGTGCCCTGCACCTTGACGATCGCCCTGCGGGCCCGTACGAGGGCGGGGCTGCTGTTGATCAGGCTCTGGTCCGGCGGAGGCACGTTCTGGCCGCCGATGGACGTGATGACCTGCGGCCACTCCGACGTGGTGACGAAGTCCCTGAAGCGCTTCTGCAGCGCCCCTACGCCGTCCGGGATGGCCTCGTCGACCGTCCCCCACACGACGGATCCGTTGATCTGGTCCTTGATCAGCGGCTGGCCGATGCTCATCGAGACCATCAGGGAGCCGATCAGCCAGGCGATGGCCAGAACCGACAGGCCGCTGGCGACCGAACCGCCGAAGGCGTCGACGGCCTTGGCAGGCTCCCAGGTGACGTGACTGCGGGCCACCGCGCCGATGGTCGAGGACGCGAACTGCCCGATCGTCGCGGCCAGGAAGACGATGACGATGGCTAACAGGGCCCTTTCGATGTCACCGCTGACGATCGCTCCGGCCAGGGGTGGCGCGATGAACAGGCCAAGGACGGCGCCCCCGATGAATCCGATGAAGCTGAAGGCCCCGATGATGAAGCCCTGCCGGTAACCGGATACCGCAAAGGCCACAACCAGGCCGATCAGAATGAGATCCAGAAGATCGCCGCGCACAGTTTCCACGGTATAGGCACGCCAGTCGTCGTGTGCGGGCGTCTGCCGGGTCTCGTCGCCATACGCGGCGTACGAGCACCTCGCCGGGTCAGCCCCGCGCGGCCAGGTCGACGACCTCGGGGGGAAGATCCTCGACCCGTGAGCGGTCCCAGGGACGCTCGAAGCCGGCCGCGGTCAGCACGCCGTCCAGCACGCCGGCGGTGAACCCCCACACGAGCAGGCCGCGTACGCGGAACGCCACGGAGGGGACGATGCCGGCCGGGTGGCGCAGCCGCAGCCGGTTGGCCGGGTCCACGAGCTCCGAGACCGGGACCCGCTCGACGGTCTCGACCTCGTCGGGGGACGCGGCGTGCACGGCGCAGGGCGTGTGCCACCAGGCGAGCACGGGCGTCACCCGGTTGTCGCTGCGCCAGACGTAGAGCTCGGGCATGGTGCCGACGACCTCGACGCCCGAGGGGTCGAGCCCGGTCTCCTCCTGGGCCTCGCGCAGGGCCGCACCGATCGGGCCGTCGTCACCGGGATCGACGCCGCCCCCGGGGAACGCGGGCTGGCCGGCGTGCACCCGGCCCTTCGAACTGCGCTGGATGAGAAGGATGTCGGGCCCTTCGGGCCCCTCGCCGAACAGCAACAGCACCGCGGCCGAGCGGCCGGCGCCGTTCGCCGGCGGCCGCAACGCAGTGGGAACAGGGCTGTGCGCGGCCTTCGCGGCCAGCTCCGTCAACCAGGGGGGAGCCACCGACCACCTCCACATCGTCACACCGCATCGTCACAGGGGCATGCGCGGACCCAGGCGTCCGTACAACCACGCGAGAGCATCCGAGCTTCCCGATTACCGCAGACTTATGAGAACGGTCCCGGTCGCACCAGCTTGCGCGCCTCGTCCGCGTCCGTGGGGCCGGTGCCGTACGACGGGCAGAGCGCGGCGAGGGGGCACACCCCGCAGGCGGGCTTCCTGGCGTGGCAGATGCGCCGCCCGTGCCAGATGAGCCGATGCGACAGCATCGTCCACTCGGACTTGGGGATCAGCTCGCCGACCTCGTGCTCGATCTTCACGGGATCGGTCTCGGTCGTCCAGCCGAAGCGCCTCGTCAGCCGCTGGAAGTGCGTGTCGACGGTGATCCCGGGGACGTCGAAGGCGTTGCCGAGCACGACGTTCGCGGTCTTGCGGCCCACACCGGGGAGCTTGACCAGGTCGGCGAGCTTACCCGGAACCTCCCCCTTGTGGTGTTCACACAGGGCCTGCGCCATCCCGATGATGCTGTTGGCCTTCGCCCGGAAGAACCCGGTGGACTTGATGATCTCTTCGAGTTCGGCGCGGTCGGCCCCGGCGTAGTCGGCCGCGGTGCGGTACTTCGCGAAGAGCACCGGAGTGACCATGTTGACCCTCTTGTCGGTGCACTGCGCCGACAGGATCGTGGCGACCAGCAGCTCCAGGGGGTTGCCGAAGTCGAGTTCGCAGTGAGCGTCGGGATAGGTCTCGGCCAGGATCCGGTTGATTCGCCGCGCCCGCCGCACGAGCCCCAGGCGGGTCTCGGCCTGGCGCTGACGCCGTCGGGGAGCGGCCGTGTTCGTCGCCATGCCGCAAGCGTAGGGCCTCGCATCCCCGGCCCGCGCCCAGGTCATGGCTTGCCACACATGCCACATATCCAGCCTGTATTTGCCAATTTGTCCCTACGCTGCGCAATACACTGTGCCCGTAGGGGGACGACCGGCTGCCCGAGCCGGTCGAGCGCGCAGTGGGCGTAAGGATAGGTTTCCGCCAAGATTGTGTTGTTTCGCCAGGCACGACGCACACGAGTGCGAGCCGGGAGCCATGCCCATGCGACGTAACGGGATACCCCGCAATACGTCGTGGAAGGTGTGGGTCACAATGGCTAGCACGGAGCCGGCGACCGAGCGCGCCCGCAGCAAGGAGGCACCGTGAGCACCGAGGAAGTACTGAGCAAGGCGCCGCTGTTCTCCGCGCTCGACCGCGAGAGCGCCGCGGCTCTGCGTACGAGCATCACCGAGGTGGAGCTGCCCAAGGGCCGCACCCTCTTCAGTGAGAACGAGACGGGCGACCGGCTCTACGTGGTGCTCGAAGGCAAGATCAAGCTGGCGCGCACCGCTCCGGACGGCCGGGAGAACCTGCTGAGCGTGCTCGGCCCCGGCGAGATGTTCGGCGAGCTGTCGCTGTTCGACCCCCGCCCGCGTACGGCCTCGGCCATCGCGCTGACCGACGTGCGCCTGGCCGGGCTCGGCCACGACGACCTGCGGCCGTGGCTGACCGGACGGCCCGAGGTCGCCCTCCACCTGCTGCGTGCCCTGGCCCAGCGGCTGCGCCGCACCAATGACGTGCTCGCGGACCTCGTCTTCACCGACGTCCCCGGCCGCGTCGCCAAGCAGCTCCTCGATCTGGCCGACCGCTTCGGGCAGAAGACCGACGACGGCATCCGGGTGCACCACGACCTCACCCAGGAGGAGCTCGCCCAGCTCGTGGGCGCCTCGCGGGAGACGGTCAACAAGGCCCTGGCCGACTTTGCCCAGCGCGGCTGGCTGCGCATCGAGGCCAAGGCCGTCGTGATCATGGACAGGGAGCGGCTCTTCAACCGCTCCCGCTGACCGCTAGAGCGTCTTGAGGTAGTTGAGCTGGGCCGCCACCGACATCTCGGCGGCCGGCCACAGTGACCGGTCCACGTCGGCGTAGACCATCTCCACGATCTCGCGCGCGTCTCTCGCGCCCCTGCGGATCGCCTCGCGGATCTGGTCCAGCCGCTCGCGCCGGTGGGCGATGTACGCGTCGAGCGTCCCGGAGGGATCGGGCAGGACGGGCCCGTGCCCCGGCAGCAACACCGCGGCCTCCAGCATCTCGGCGCCCTGCCTGAGCCTGTCCAGGCTGCGCAGGTAGTCGCCGAGGTCCCCGTCGGGCGCGATGACGGTCGTCCCCCGGCCGAGGATCGTGTCACCGGTCAGGATCGCCCGGTCGCCGGGCAGCCAGAAGCACAGCGAGTCGAACGAGTGCCCCGGCGTGCCGACGACCCGGACCTCCACGTCGCCCGCCGTCACCACGTCGCCGTCGGCCAGTCCCTCATCGCCCAGGCGGAGGCGCGGGTCGAGCGCCCGCACCGGCGCGCCCAGCATCCGCGCGAGCGTCGTCGCGCCCTCGCTGTGGTCGGGGTGGCCGTGTGTGAGCAGGACGGCGGTCACCCGGCGGCCGTCCACCCGCTCGGCGACCCGCCGCAGGTGCGCCTCGTCGTCGGGGCCGGGGTCCACGACCAGTACGGCGTCCGCCCCGCCGACGATCCACGTGTTGGTGCCGTCGAGGGTCATCGGCGACGGATTGGGCGCCAGCACGTTCACGGCGCTCGCCGTGCCCGCGCCGTCAAGGCCGCCGGAGGCGTCACGACCGGCGCCACCACCGACGCCACCACCGCCGACGCCGTCACGAGCGTCGGTGCCGTCCGGTCCGGGGATGCGCAGGCCGCTCACTCGGCCGCCTTTCCTGTCTCGGGAATCATCAGCACCATCCGCCCGTCCACCTCGGCGGGCTCCGGCATGACGGTCGTGATCGACCGGGGGCAGGCGAGCACATCGCCGGCCGACTCGAACGCCGCCATCTCGGTCAGCGTCCGGAAGGTGGGCGGCAGCATGCGCGCCGTTCCCGCCTTCGCGGCGGCCAGCGCGTCGCCCGGCCGCATCCAGGCCACCCCCGACGCCTCCCCGCCCACGTCACGCGTACGCTGCCCGGGGGGCAGAGCCGCCACGAAGAAGCGGGTGTCGAAGCGCCGGGGCTCCATGACGGGCGTGATCCAGTGCGCCCACGCCTTGAGCAGGTCGGACCTGAGCACGAGACCACGCCGGTCGAGGAACTCGGCGAACGACAGCGTGCGCGCGATCAGCGCGAGGCGGTCGGCCTCCCAGCTCGGGCCCGTCGTGTCCGTCACCACCGTGTCCCGGCCGGGCCCGGCCAGGAGCACGCCCGACTCCTCGAACGTCTCGCGTACGGCGGCGCAGACGAGGCCCCGGGCCGTTCGCTCGTCGGCCCGGAAGACCTCGCCCCACTCGGCGGGCGACGGGCCCGCCCAGGCCACCATGTGGTCGGCGTCCCGCGGGTCGACCGACCCGCCGGGGAACACGTAGGCGCCGGCGGCGAAGGCCATCGTGGCCTTGCGCCTGAGGAGGTACACCTCCAGAGGGCTGTCACGCAGCAGCACCACCGTGGCCGCGTCCCTGGCGGGGACGGGAGCCAGGCGGCCGGCGAGGAACTCCCGCGCCCGCTCGCCGACCTCGCCGGGCAGCGGAAACCCCATGAGGCCCTCCAGAACAACAATCGGGTCAACCGGCCCCCATGCTCCCCCACGCGTTCGCGGAACCGCAAACCCCGGTTCCGGCCCGCCGTACGGTCAGCGGACCTCCGCGATGACCTCCACCTCGACCGGGGCGTCGAGCGGGAGGACCGCCACCCCGACCGCGCTCCTCGCGTGCTTGCCCGCCTCGCCGAACACCTCGCCGAGCAGCTCGCTGGCGCCGTTCACGACCTGCGGCTGCCCGGTGAAACCGGGAGCGCTCGCGACGAACCCGACCACTTTCACGATCCGCACGACCTGCGACAGCTCACCCACCAGCGCCTTGATGGCCGCCAGGGCGTTGACCGCGCAGATGCGCGCCTGTTCCTTGGCCTCCTCGGCCGAGACCTCCGCGCCGACCTTGCCGGTGACGCCCAGCTCGCCCTTCACGAGCGGAAGCTGGCCGGAGGTGTAGACGTGGTCGCCCGTCCGTACGGCGGGCACGTACGCGGCCAGCGGGGGCACGACCTCGGGCAGCGTGAGCCCGAGCTCGGCGAGGCGCTCCTCCGGGGTGGCCATCACTTCGGCCGCTTCATGTAGGCGACCAGCTGCTCGGGGTTGGGCCCCGGAATGACCGAGACGAGCTCCCACCCGTCCTCGCCCCAGTTGTCCAGAATCTGCTTCGTGGCGTGCGTGAGCAACGGCACGGTGACGTATTCCCACTTGGTCATGGGCAAAGGCTATCGATGCACGGCGCGCCGGGGGCGCTCAGGAACGCCGTTCGCCGCGAGGCGTGCGGGCGTCCGCGACGAACGGCGTGCCGGGCAGGCCGGCCGGGGCGGAGGACATCCACACGGGCACCTCATCGCGAGGATCCCCATGTGCACTTTTTGCGTGCGGTCGACGATCGGGACGATCAGGTGCAGACCGGGACTCGGCACTGGGCAAGCGCGCATTGGCGAACCCTTACCCCATCCACGCGCAAGCCGTACCTCCGGGTCCCTACTGGGGACGACCCCCGCGTATCGGCAGGTGACCCTTGGGTAGCCTTCCTCACGTGGGCGAGTGGAGCAGGCACGCCGACGGGAACCACCGCGCGACGACCCGCGGACGCGATCTCGCCGGCCGTCCGGAGGAGGCACGGTGAGTCAGCCGACCAGCAGTCGCGGCGGGAGCAACGGGGAGGCCCGTGACACCGACTGGGACGGCGTGCGCCTGCACATAGTGAGCGGCAAGGGCGGCACCGGGAAGACGACGGTCGCCGCCGCGCTCGCGCTGGCCCTGGCGGCGGGCGGGCGCAAGGTGCTGCTCGTCGAGGTCGAGGGACGGCAGGGCATCGCCCAGGCGTTCGACCTGCCGCCGCTGCCGTACGAGGAACGCAAGATCGCCGTGGCGCCCGGCGGCGGGGACGTGTACGCGTTGGCCGTCGACCCCGAAGAGGCCATGCTCGACTATCTCGAGATGTTCTACGGCATCAAGCGCGTGGGCAAGGCGCTGACCCGCATGGGCGTGGTCGACTTCGCCACGACCATCGCCCCCGGCCTGCGGGACGTCCTGGTCACCGGCAAGACCAGCGAGGCCGTACGGCGTCGCGACAAGCTGGGCCGGAGGGTGTACGACGCGATCGTCATGGACGCGCCCCCGACCGGCCGGATCGCCCGCTTCCTGAACGTGACGCAGGAGGTCGCCGGGCTGGCCCGGGTCGGGCCGATCAAGAACCACGCCGACCTGGTGCGGGGCGTCCTCGCCTCCCCCGAGACGGCGGTCCACTTCGTGACGCTCCTGGAGGAGATGCCCGTCCAGGAGACGCTGGACGGCATCGAGGAGCTGCGCACGACCGGCCTGCCGGTGGGCGGCGTGTTCGTCAACATGGTGCGCCCCGCCGGGCTGCCCGAGGGTGTGCTGGAGGCGGCCAGCCGGGGCCGGTTCGACTCGGCCGAGCTCGCGCTGGGCCTCAAGGCGGCCGGGCTGACGGACGTCACGGCCGACTCCTCCGCGGTCGCCGAGGCGCTCGCCCGTGAGGTGACCGAGCACGCCCTGCGGACCGAGCTGGAAAAGCGCGAGCGCGTCGCGCTGGAGGAGGCCGGCGTGCCGCGGTACGACCTGCCGCTGCTGCCCGACGGCGCAGACCTGGCCGGGCTCTACGAGCTGGCCGACGCGCTGCGGGCCCAGTCTGTCGCGTGAACTGTGCTGCTGTGCCCTGCGTGACCTGCTGATCGAGTGCATCGAGTGAGAGGCTGAGCTGTGACGAGGACGGCGCCCGCGCTGGACATCGACGCGATCCTGGATGATCCGGACACCCGGATCATCGTGTGCTGCGGTTCGGGCGGCGTCGGCAAGACCACGACGGCCGCGGCCCTCGGGCTGCGCGCCGCCGAACGGGGCCGCTCGGTGGTCGTCCTGACCGTGGACCCCGCCAGGCGGCTCGCCCAGGCCATGGGCCTGACCGAGCTCGACAACACCCCCAGGCGCGTCCACGATGTGGACGGCGCCGGAGAGGCCGGCGGCGAGCTGCACGCCATGATGCTCGACATGAAGCGGACCTTCGACGAGATCATCGAGGCCCACGCCGACCCCGAGCGCGCCCAGCAGATCCTGACGAACCCCTTCTACCAGTCGTTGTCGTCCAGCTTCTCCGGCACGCAGGAGTACATGGCGATGGAGAAGCTGGGCCAGCTGCGCCGTTCGAACGAGTGGGACCTGATCGTGGTGGACACCCCGCCGTCGCGGTCGGCGCTCGACTTCCTCGACGCCCCCGAGCGCCTCGGCCGGTTCTTGGACGGCAGGCTGATCCGCATCCTCACGGCGCCGGCCAAGGCGGGCGGGCGCAGCGCGTTCAAGCTGCTCAACGCCGGTTTCGGCATGGTCGCGGGCATCCTTACCAAGGTGATCGGGGCCCAGGTGCTCCGCGACATCCAGATGTTCGTCACCGCGCTCGACGCGGTGTTCGGCGGTTTCCGCCAGCGTGCCGAGCAGACGTACCGGCTGCTCCAGGCGCCCGGCACGGCGTTCCTCGTCGTCGCCGCACCCGAGCGCGACGCGATGCGCGAGGCGTCCTACTTCGTGGAGCGGCTGGCCGACGAGCGCATGCCGCTCGCCGGGCTGGTCGTCAACCGCGTACACCGGCCGCTGGCGCCGTCACTGTCGGCGGCACGCAGCTCCGCCGCCGCCGAGGACCTGGACGCCAAGGGCGAGCACGAACTCACCGCGGCCGTGCTGCGGTTGCACGCCGGAAGGATGCAGCTCGCCTCACGGGAGCAGCGCCAGCAGGAGCACTTCACCTCGGCGCACCCGACGGTGCCCATCGCACAGGTGCCCGCGATGCCCGAGGATGTGCACGATCTGGCGGGACTTCGCCAGATCGGGCAACTCCTCGCGTCCTGAAGACGCGACGTCCGTCCTCAAGACGCGACATCCTGTCTGAAGACGCGACATCCGGCGTCCCGCTTCGCCGCGGGACGCCGCGCCGGGCTCAGCCGGCGATCAACTCGTTGGTGCGCTCGTACTCTTCCTTGGCGGACTCCAGCAGGTCTCGCCAGGACTCCACATCCGGCCTGCGCCTGAGCAGCGCACGCCGTTCCCTCTCCGTCATCCCGCCCCACACCCCGAACTCGATGCGGTTGTCCAGCGCATCGGCGAGGCATTCGGTACGGACGGGGCATCCACGGCAGATGAGCTTTGCCCGGTTCTGGGCGGCGCCTTGCACGAAGAGTGCGTCAGGATCCGCACCTCGGCAGGCGGCACGGGAGGTCCAATCCGTGATCCACATGTTCGACCCCACTCCCCTTAGGTGGTCAGTCGTCGTTTCGGCCGACGGGCGCGGGCGTCGGGCCTCCTGGTTGCAGTAGCCGCAGAGGAGAAAGTACGCAACGAAACGATCGAACCGACATACCCCGGGGGGACCAAATTCGTGCATGGTCATGTCAGGCCATGTGGCCGGGAATGACTAGTCCCCCCCGCCAAGGGGTAATGCGGAGCTGTGATGTCGATGCCGGGAGAGTCACCAAACGGACGTACCCTTGGATCCGTGCAAGCTCACGGCAAATCTCTGGCATCCCGGACAGGTGCGGCCCTGCGCCTCGTCGGCGCCGCGGGCGTCGCGGGAGTGCTGGCGGCGGCGATTGCACTACCCGCCGTGGGCGGGGCCGGCGTCACGGTCAAATCGAGCATCGAGACCCTGAGCCTCAAGCCGGCGAAACTCGACGAACCGCCGCTGCCCGAGAAGACGGTCCTGCTCGACTCGGACGGCAAGCAGATCGCCCAGTTCTACTTCGAGAACCGGGAATCGGTCCCGATGGACCGTATCGCGCCGATCATGCGTAAAGCGATCGTGGCGATCGAGGACTTCCGTTTCTACGAACACGGCCCGCTCGACGTCGAGGGCACCACCCGCGCCCTCGTCAGGAACATCACCACGGGCGGGGTGACGCAGGGCGGCTCGTCCATCACGCAGCAGTACGTGAAGCAGGTGCTGTACAACAAGGCGGAGACCGACGAGCAGAAGGCCGCCGCAGTCGCGCCGACCGTCGGTCGCAAGCTCAACGAGATCCGCTACGCGATGGGGATCGAGCAGAAGTACAGCAAGGACGAGATCCTCAACCGCTATCTCAACATCGCCTATTTCGGCGCCAGCGCGTACGGCATCGAGGCGGCGTCCAAGCGCTTCTTCGGCAAGCACGCCTCCGATCTGAGCCTGAGCGAGGCCGCCACGCTGGCGGGAGCCGTACAGGACCCGAACGCCACCGACCCCAACCGGGGCAAGGAGTTCCGCGACCGGCTGCTGACTCGGCGCAACGTCGTGCTCGACCGCATGCAGGAGCTGCACATCATCACCGAGGCCGAGCGTGACGCGGCCAAGAAGAAGAAGCTGGGGTGGAAGGACAAGGAGATCCCCGGCGGCTGCGAGGAGAGCGACTACCCGTACTTCTGCCTGTACGTGCGCAACGAGATCCTCAACGACCAGCAGTTCGGCAAGACCAAGAAGGCCCGTCAGGACTTCCTGGCCCGCGGCGGCCTGACGATCCGCACCACGCTGAACCGGAAGATGCAGAAGGCCGCCGATACGGCGATCAAGAAGTACGTCCACCCGTCGGACAAGCCGGTCGCCTCCGAGGCCCTGGTCGAACCGGGCACGGGTGCCATCAGGGCGATGGCCGCCAGCCGGAGGTTCGGCACCAGCAAGAAGAAGAACGAGATGTCGATCAACGTCGTGGCCGACGCGCAGCACGGCGGCGGCGCGGGCTTCCAGGCAGGATCGACCTTCAAGGTGTTCACGCTGCTCACCGCCTTGAAGGAGGGGTGGAAGATCAACGACGGCATCAGCACCGGCGCGACCTTCCAGGCCAGCGGTCCCTCGGCCTTCAAGGACTGCGACGGCAACCTGGTCGGTGACCCCCGGGTCGTCCAGCACAACTCCGAGGGCGGCAGCGGCGGGTTCCTGACCCTGCAGACCGGCACCTTGAAGTCGGTGAACACCTTCTTCATGACTCTGGAGCAGAGGGTGGGGCTCTGCGACGTCGTGAAGACCGCCAAGGACTTCGGCATCAAGCGCGCCGACGGCGCGAAACTGCGCGAGTTCCAGACGTTCACGCTCGGCTTCAACGAGATGGATCCGGTGACCGTGGCCAGCGCGTACGCGGCCGTCGCGGCACGCGGGAAGTACTGCAAGCCCATGGCGATCACTGAGATCACCGACCGCTACAACAAGGTGACCTCGTTCAAGCCGTCCTGCAAGCAGGCCATCGAGGCCGAGATCGCGGACGCCGCCACCTACATCATGTCGGGCGTGTTCACCAAGGGCACCATGTCGGCCGTCGGCGGCATCGGCCGGGACGCCGCCGGCAAGACCGGTACCGGCGACGAGTCGCGCACCGTCTGGTTCGCCGGGTTCACCCCCGACCTCGCGGGCGCGGTCAGCCTCGGCGACCCGCGCGGCCCGATTCGGTATCCGCTCCCTGGACAGGTGATGGCAGGCCGGACGTACGGCTCGGTCTTCGGCGCCACAGTCCCCGGTCCGATCTGGAAGGCCACCTTCCTGTCGGCGCTCAAGGGCATCGAACCCTCGTCGTTCGTCAAGCCGGACATGTCGAGGTTCGGCGGCTGCGCCCACCAGTGCGCTCCCCCGCCGAAGCCGAAGTCCGACCGGGGCGACGGCGGCGATCATGGCGATGGTCCCGGCGGCGGCGGTTTCGGCAACGGCCGTGGCGGCGGCCCCGGTGGTGGGCACGGCGGCGGGCCCGGCGGTGGTCGCGGTGGCCCGGGTGGCGGCGACTCGCCCTTCAACCCGTTCGGGTGATCCTTCTCCCGATGGGCCGCTCCTCTCTCCGGGGAGCGGCCCATCGGCTTTTCAGCCTCGCCGTGAGGCGTTTCCGGCCTCGGCTGCGAGGCGGAGTTCCCGGTCTCGGCCGTGCGGCCGGGTTTCCCGGTCTCGGCCTCAGGCGGACAGGCGGGCGCGTACGGCCTGGGCGACCCGGCCGCCCTCGGCGCGGCCCGCGACCTTCGGGTTCAGGATCTTCATGACCTGGCCCATGGCCTTGGGGCCCTCCGCGCCGCTCTCGGCGATCGCCGCGTCGACGAGCGCGTTCAGCTCGTCGTCGCTCAGCTGGGCGGGGAGGTACTCCTCCAGGACCGCCTGCTCGTCCAGCTCCGCCTGCGCCTGCTCGGCCCGCCCTGCGCCCGCGAACGCCTCGGAGGCCTCCCGGCGCTTCTTGGCCTCGCGGGTCAGCACCTTGATCACCTCGTCGTCGGAGAGCACGCGGGCCTCCTTGCCGGCGACCTCCTCGACGTTGACGGCGGCCAGAGCCATCCGGATGGTCCGGAGCCGTACCTCGTCACGGGCCTTCATCGAGGCCGCGAGGTCGGCCTTCAGCTTGTCCTTCAACGCACTCATGCGTCCATCTTGCCGTGCCCAGGCTCCCGACTTCGCCAGGTTATGCGGGAGGCGGGCCGTACGTCGGGCATCATGGCTGTGTGAGGAAAGCAGCCGCGATTCCCCTGTCCGTCCTCGGCCTCGGCATTGCCGGTGTCGGCTACGCCTCGGTGATCGAGCGAAACTGGTTCCGGCTGCGCCGGTTCGACGTCCCCGTCCTGGCTCCGGGCCAGCGGCCGGTCCGGATCCTGCAGATCTCCGACCTGCACCTCACGCCCCGGCGCCGCCGGCTGATCACGTGGGTGCGTTCGCTGGCCGCGCTCGACCCCGACCTCGTCGTGAACACCGGCGACACGCTGGCACACCCCGACGCCGTCGAGTCGTACATGTACGCCGTGGAGCCGCTGCTCGACCGGCCGGGCCTGTTCGTCTACGGGTCCAACGACCTCTACGCCCCCCGGCCGAAAAACCCCGCTCGCTATCTGTGGCGTACGTCCAAGGGGGACTCCCGGCAGCACGTGCCGAACCTGCCGTGGACCGAGCTGGGCGCCGCGATGCGGGAGGCCGGCTGGCTGGACATGAACAACACGACGGCCCGCCTCAAGGTGGCCGACCTCGACGTCCACGTGGGCGGCATCCACGACTCCCACATCGACCGGGACCGGTACGACGAGATCGCGGGCCAGGCCCCGGTGGACGCCGACCTGCGGCTCGGCGTCATGCACTCGCCCGAGCCACGCAACATGTCCCGCTTCGCCCAGGACGGATACCAGTTGCTGCTGGCCGGGCACACCCACGGCGGACAGCTGTGCATTCCCTTCTACGGCGCTCTGGTGACCAACTGCGGCATCGACCGCGCCCGCGTCAAGGGACTGAGCAGGCACGAGAGCTCCTGGCTGCACGTCTCGGCCGGGCTCGGCACCTCGCCGTACGCGCCCGCGCGTTTCGCCTGCCCGCCCGAGGCGACCCTGCTGACGCTCGTCCCCCGCCGCCCCGTCGTGCCGGATGACACAAGCAGCCGCAAAGTCCGCTAGACTTGCCGAGGCGCAGGACGGAAAGTCCAAGCGACCGGGGTGTAGCGCAGCTTGGCAGCGCGCTTCGTTCGGGACGAAGAGGCCGTGGGTTCAAATCCCGCCACCCCGACCAGGTAGTTGCAGGTCAAGGGCCTGATCGCTGGAGACAGTGGTCAGGCCCTTGATCGTTCGTTAGCGTGGCGTTAGTGGTTTGACCCGATCACGTAGCCGTTAGCAACACCAGGCAGCCCTAGAAATCACCCCGCTCGGTGTCCGGTTGAACCTTCGACCCCAAGGTCCAGGGAGCGATCGGCCTCGGAGCTGAACCGTTGCCAGTGGCTGAAGGCGGTCAGCGACAAGGGCGCGGGCGCTGCGATCGCCGCTCAGCCGGGTTGCGCGAGCGATGCCTCAACGGGGCACCGTCGGCAGGGCTACTGGCATCTATCTCACGTTCGATCGGGGGTTCTGGCGGCCTTGCGGTGGCGGAGCCGGAGGCGAGCCCACGTGATCAGCGCGATTTTCACCACGATGAGCACGATGACGATGTCGCCGGCAGCGGCGGTCCAGCGTGATTCCGCTATGACCGTGCCGGCCACGCCGACGTGCAGGCCGACGACCAGGAGGATGGCCAGCGCCAGGAGGATGGTCTGGAGCCTCGACCGGGAAAGCCCCCGCCGTGGCGTGGCTGTGCTCGCGCCGGTGTGCACGACGGGGCCGTCCGGGGTCTCCTGCCGCTGCCAGGTCACGGTCAGCGGCTCGCGGCGGCTGAACCGCTCGAAGTCGCGGGTGACGACGTCGCGTATCCGGGCTAGGCCCTCCTCGTCGGGTGCGTCGATGCGGACTGTGAGGGTGTCGGCGTCGGCGGTGAGCGTGCATTCGCCCCATGGGGTGAAGGTGACGGTTCCGCTGGTGTCCGACCATTCGGCGGTCACCCGCACCTCGCGGCGGGCCGTCGGTCCGTGCGGGTGGAGCCGGGCGGTGTGGCCGCCGCCCATGGCGGCCGCGTGCTTGCAGAACTGGGCGAGGTAGCGCCCGGCCCGTTCGGTCTGGATGCGAGCGTGCAGGATTGGCATCGGGGAGCTTTCTTGCTCGTCTGTGGTGGAGGAATCCGGCGTCGCGACGGCGGGGATCAGATCCGCGTGAGGGCGATGCGCCACGCCGGGATGCCGTCCTCGTCGGTGAGGCTGTCGAGGGTGGTCTCCTCGGTCGTGTCCACGCGCCAGCCCTCGGTGAAGCAGGCGGTGACGTCCTCGCGCATCAGGTGCCGTGGCCCCGAGCCGCTCTGGGGGCCGCGGAAGCACAGGACGAAGTAGCGCCCACCCGGCGGCAGCACCGCCCGCAGTCCCTGCAGGTAGGCGGCGCGGTCCTGTTCGTCGTCGATGACGTGGACCAGTAGCCCGCTGTCGAGCACGGTGTCGAAGGACTCGCCGAGCTCGGCCAGTCGCCTGACGTCGTGGCGGAGGAACCGGGCGTTCAGGCCCCGCTCGTGTGCCTTGCGTTCCGCGGCGTCGATCGCGGCGCCCGCGATGTCGACACCGGTGGCGTCGAGGCCGAGAGCCGCGCACATCAGCACGTGTTCACCGGTCCCGCAGCCGACGTCCAGGACCCGCCCGGAGATGGCGCCGGACCCGGCGAGAGCGAGGAACGCCGGCTGGGGACGACCGATGTCCCATCGCGGCCCACGGGCGTAGATCTCTTCCCAGTTCGGGTGCTTGGTGTCCATGCCGTGCGGGGCGGCGGCGCCGGGGTGCCGGCCGGTGGTCGCGTTCTGCATAAGAGGTCTCCGTTCTTTCTCTTCGAGACGATCAGCCATGGTGTCCCGGAGGTCGTGGCGAGATCGAATTTATCGATACATAGTGTCTACGGCAATAACATTATGTCGCACAAGAGGACAGCCTGTACGATCTGGACATGCCCAAGCTGTGGACCGAGACGATCGACGCGCATCGCGCAGCGGTCCGGGATGCCGCCCTGAACGCCACGGCGGCGCTGGTGGCCGAGCGCGGGCTGGTCTCGCTGACGATGTCGCAGATCGCCGAACGCGCCGGCGTCGGGCGCGCGACGCTGTACAAGTACTTCCCCGACGCCCAGGCCGTCCTCACCGCGTGGCACGAACGCCAGATCACCGCACATCTCGACCAGCTCACCGCAGCGGCCGAGCCGACCGAGCCGGCCGTCGTACGCCTGCGGGCAGCCCTGCAGACCTTCGCGCAGATCCAGCACCACTCGGCGCGCCACCATGGCGGTGAGCTCGCCGCACTGCTGCATCGCAGTGAACACGTCGACCGCGCGCGGCAGCGGCTACAGGAGTTCGTGGAGAACCTGATCGCCGAGGCCGCACGGGACGGGGATGTTCGTGACGACGTGGCGGCCGGGGAACTGGCCCGCTACTGCTTGCACGCCCTCACCGCGGCCAGCACGGTCGACGGCCATGACGCAGTCCATCGCCTGGTCGCGGTCACCCTGGCCGGGCTGGGCACCCCGCCTCCTCCGCTGTAATTTAACGGGATAGCCCCGGTGGCAGGAACGGCAGGTGCGCCTTTCAGGCACTCCGCTGGGCGGTGAAGACAGTGACCTTCGTCAGCTCATGGCGTTCTACCAGCGGGAAGACCAGGTCCAGCGCGTGGCGAATTCGATCGAGTTTCTGTGCGGGCAGGGAGTTCTTCCTGGCGATCGCAGAAGGCGCCCTTCCACCGTGCCAGGCGATCAGCAGGATGCCGCCCGGCCGGAGGATCCGGTGGAGCTCGTGTACACCCGCGTCGAGGTCGGGCCCTCCCCCCGAGGTGTGGACACCTTGAGTGCCAGATCATGGAGATCTGGAGACCGAGGAGTTCCTGGTGGTCATGAAGGTCTACCCGTCTGAGTTCAAAGCCGACGCGGTCGCGTTGTACCTGTCGGACCCGACCCGGACGATCACGTCGGTGGCCCGGGATCTGGGGATCAGCCGGGAAACGCTGCGGTTGTGGGTGCGCCAGGCCCAGGCGGCGGGCACCGCGCCGGCGAAGGCGAGGCCGGTGCCGAAGCGCTCGCAGGCCCCGCTACCGTCGGGCGACGTGGAAGAGGAGAACAAGCAGCTCAAGGCTCGGATCCGGGAACTGGAGCTGGAGCGCGACATCCTGCGCCGGGCGGCCAAGTATTTCGCCGGGGAGACCAATTGGTGAGTCGCTTCCAGT
>NZ_FTNI01000035.1 GCF_900156315.1 Microbispora rosea
GACCGGGTTCGCGACGGTCAGGAAGTCGCCGACACCCTCCTGCCGGTGAAACTCCCACCAAAGTGCCGGGTCGCCGCCCGCGCTCGACAGCAGGGAGTCTCCTGCGTCGAGCTGGAACGCGGCGAGGTAGACGATGCTCTTGACGTTGGACGCATCGGCGAGTGCCTGCGTGGTGGGGACGCCGCCGTAGGAGTGCGCGACGACGACCACGGGGCCGCCGATCGCCTCGACCGCGGCCCTGATGGCGGCCGCGTCGGAGTACATGTCGCCCAGCGCCTTGGGATCGTCGCCACACGAGGTGAGAGCCACGGTGTGGACATCGATGCCGGGCAGGTCATCGATGAGGAATTGCAGATGCTCGGGCTTGTGCCACGCTCCGGGCACCAGCAACAGCGACGGCAGGGGCATTCGAACCTCATAGGGCAGGTGATGCGTTGGGCACGATGTGCGGGCCCATCATGCAGGCCCCCGCCTCACAGCGTCCACGTGATAGATGTCACCCATTATCTATGAGGCGGGGGCGAGCCACCCTGCCGCAAGGGAAAGCCCCTGCCGGCCTCCCAGCGGCGCGACTTGATCAGGTTGTCCGCCCGGCCGCATCTGTGATTACGTTCGCAATCTGGCCTCCCAGGCTCTCGCCGCCGCGTACACCAACCGGGTCCGCCTCGGCACGAGCACCCTGAACGGCCTGTGGCAGCCGCCCCTGATGCTGGCGCGTGCCCTGACCACCCTTCCGCGAGCCGTCCTCCTCGTCAGGGCCGGAACCGGGTGAGCGCCCGTTCCCCGGTTTCCGCCGGCTCCCCGGGAACGGGGCGGCCGGCGCGCCGCAGCACGTCGACGATGACGACTGACGTCCGGTGCGGGTCCCTGGCGATCCGCACGCCGTGGGCCAGCCAGCACGCGGCGGCGATCAGGTCCCGGGCCCGTTCGAGGTCGCCCGGGCTGGTCCCCGCTCTGCACCACACCCACAGGCGCTCGCCGAACGGTTCCGGCCTCGTACGGAGGATCACGGGCAGCTTGCCCCGCCGGCTGACGATCAACGCCTCGGCGCAGGCCTTCCGTACGCGGTGGGGGGTCACCACGCACCAGAAGCGGCCTGCCACCTCCCTGCGGGCCTGCGGCCACAGCAGGACGAGCAGGCCGACCAGAGATCCGGCGACGATCGTGACGGCCGGACCCGCCGCCCGCACCGCGACGCCCACGACCGCCGGCCCTCCCACCAGCAGCATCGCCTCGTAACGCCACCTCCACAGCACCACCAGCGGTCCCGGCCGCGCGACGGGAGAGGTCTCCCGCTCGATGAAACGCAGGACCAGGTGGGGATTCCGCCTGACGGAGTGCCTCATGCCCGGCCGCCCGAGGGGCGCCCCGGCCTGCGGGAGGCCGGTGATTCGAGCAGGTTCACCCGCCCGGTGCCCCGGCATCGGCGGCACGGCAACCCCGTAGGGCACCGTCCTTTCGCGGAGCAGACCGTGCAGGCGGCGAGCGCGTCGAACCGCGTGTCACGGTAGGTGTGCGTGTGCCATGTACGCCGGATCTCCCAGCGCTGCACCCAGGCGAACGCGTCGATCTCCGCGAACGCCTCCTCGCCCACCCTCCACAGGAGGGCGACGATGCGCATCCGTAACCCCGCGAGGGAAGGAGCGCGCATGTTCTTGCTGTTAAAGTGCATGGGATCATCCCTTTGCTGAGCAGGCAGGTTGGATGGTCGTCTGCGCTGGGTCGATGTGCCACCATCGGCCCAGCAGCGCGTTTCAGAAGAAAAGGGCCGGAAGACGGGCCCCTGATTCGCATCGCCTCCCTTCGGGAACCGGCCGGTCCAGCCGCCACGTTGAGGCTTATGTCAGATTCCTACCCGTCCTTTGCCATTGGCAATCTTGCCGATGGCAATTTGCCAATGGCATAGTGCCAGTCGTGCTAGGCTGCCACTTTCGGAGAGGGTGGCGCCAGGTGGCCGGCACGTATCTGACACTTCGCCAGCGTCAGTTGGCGAGACGACTGCGAGAGTTGCGACACGGTTCCGGCATGACCGTCGAGCAGGTCGCCGAGAAGATGCTGTGCAGCCCCGCCAAGATCAGCCGGATGGAGACGGGCCAACGTGGGGTGAGCCTGCGAGACGTGCGCGAACTCTGCCGGATCTATGGCATTGAGAATCAAAACGTCGCCGCACAGCTCATGAACCTGGCCAGGGAAGCACGGCAACCCGGCTTCAAGCAAGAGTGGGGCGAACTTAGCGACGCACTCGCGACCTTCGTCGACCTGGAGTCCAGCGCCGTCGCCGTCTCCGAGTTCCAGATCACCTATGTGCCCTCCCTCCTGCAGACGGAGGAGTACGCCCGCGCCCTCATTCGTGGCATGTTGCCACGAATCGCGCCAGACGTTCTGGAGCACCGGGTGGAAGTCCGCATGAAGCGGAAAGCCCGTCTCCGCGAGCCCGACGCGCCTCGTTACTGGGCGCTGCTCGATGAAGCCGCCCTGCTGCGTCGGGTGGGAGGCGCAGCGACCATGCATGCTCAGATGCAGGCCGTCTTGGAAGCCGCGCAGCTACCCAACGTGACAGTTCAGGTCATCCCACTCGACCTGGGCGCGTACATGTGCGCCGACAACCCCTTCGTCTACTTCGAGATCGGGGATGCGACGATGCCGGCCGTCGTCTTCATCGAACTCCTGGGGCGTGCCGAATACCTGGAAAAGCAGGAAGACCTGGAAGGCTATCGGGAGGCCGTCGATCGGTTGCGGGCCGCCGCCCTCAACCCCCAGGCGTCACTGGATGTCGTCGCTGAAGCGAGCGAGAGGTACCGCTTTTGAATGCCTAACCAAGGATCATAGGAGACAATTCCCGACAATAAGAACATCTGCATCGTCGGCATCATGCACCCCAGAGGCCTCACATCACCTCGGCATTATGGCGATACAGATGAGGAGATTCAATGGAAACGCCGCAAGGTGTGACCACCCCGATATCGGAGTGGCACACCTCTTCTCGTTGCACCGGAGGGGAATGCGTGGAAGTGGCATTCACCGGAGGCGGGGTCGCTGTTCGTGACTCGAAGAATCGAGAGCAGGGGATCTTGCTCTACTCGACCGACGCTTGGCGTGATTTTGTTGCAGATGTGAAGACAGGACGCCACGACCTGCGTAAGTGATATGCAGACGGCCAGGCCGGAGGGCCCTTCCGGCCTGGCCGCGCCCACTATCCAGAGGGCGCAAACCGCTGTAAATTAGTGGTAAACGCCCAGCCGCGACGTAGGACTTCTTTCCCGGCCAGGCGACACGCAGGAGGGTGTATGGCCGACGAGCCTCCGTTCCGGGACCTGAGATGGAGGAGTGCTTGCAGCGGCGGCAACTGCGTCGAAGTGACTTTCGAGGGCCGTCATGTCAGTGTGCGCGATGGAAAACGCGGTGATGAGAGTCCGATCCTGACCTTCACCTTGGAGGAATGGAAGGCCTTTGTCGAGGGCGTCAAGGGCGGGCGTTTCGACCCGGCCTGAGACGGCGGACGACGAAACGGCCCTCCCCGGCCGGCGGCCGGGGAGGGCCCTCGTATTTCCGTCAGTGGCCCGGCGTCACCAGGGGGCCGGGGCGGGTGGGGGGACGACCGGGGGGCGGTCGTCGCAGGTGATGGTGTTGGGCAGCATCCAGGGAGCGAGCCAGCCACCGTCGTTGCCGCCGAGGTCGGTCAGGGAGAACTCCGACCCCGTGGGCGGGAAGTTGAAGGACCCGCAGTTGTTGACGCCCACCGCGCCCACGTTGCGGGCGTCCACGTTCCCGAAGGACGCCGAGCCCTTCACGCGGGCGCTGACCACGGAGGTGCCCGTGCCGTCGACCCGGATGTCCTTGAAGCGGACCTTCGGGATCGCGTACCGGTCCTTCACCGACCACTCGCTGACCAGCATGATCGCGTTGTAGGTGCTGTCCAGGTAGTGGTCGCCGCTGACCTCGATGTCGGCGTCGATGTCCTTCTCCAGCGCGTAGAACCAGATGGCCCCCAGGCCGATGTTCCAGTTCAGCTCGTACGTGCCCGCGCGGGCAGTGGTGTTGCCGGTGATGCGGAGCCTGCCGGCGAACGGCTCGGCGCCGAACCGGGAGCCGACCTGGATGGCGCTGCCCTCCCTGATCGGGTCGGCGATCAGGTTGTTCGAGACCGTGTTGTCCCTGCCACCGTAGATCGCGATGCCGTTGGCCAGCACGGGCGTCTGGATCGTGTTGTGGTCGATCGTGTTGCTCGCGTCGGCGGTCTTCTCCGACCACAGGGCGAGCGCGTCGTCACCGGTGTTGCGGAAGAAGTTGTTCGACACGACGGAGCCCGTCACGCCGGTGTGGAAGTTGAGCCCGTCCGCGATCTGGTCGACGATCACGTTGTTGGTGATCTTGATGTTGCGCATCGGGCCGTCGAACCACATGCCGACCTTCGTGTGGTGGATGTAGAGCCCGTCGATCGTCGAGTCGCTCATCGCGCCGCCGACGCCGTTGACCTGGTCGGTGTCGATGCGCTCCCGTACGTCGCCCTCGATGGCGAAGCCGGACAGGTGCACGTTGCGGCTGCCGCCCGCCGCGGCGTCCTTGCCGTAGAACCCGACACCGGTGTGCACCGAGCCGTCCGGGGCCGGGGTGTCCAGGTCCACCTGACGGCCCTTCATGATCGTGTACCAGCTTCCGGCACCGGTGATCGTCACGTCGTCCACGACGATGTGACGGTTCACCTGGTAGGTGCCCGGCGGGATGTAGACCTTCAGGTGCGTGCGCTTCGCGAACGCGATCGCCTTGTCGATCGCCTCTGCGGAGTCGCGCTTACCCGTCGGGTCGGCGCCGAAGAGCAGCACGTTCGCCGCCAGGGCCTCGACGTGCGGCAGTCCGACGAGGTGCGAGTCGAGCAGGTCGACGACCGTCCACGCCGCCTTGCTCCCCGCCGGGACCGTCAGCCGCACCGTGTCGCCCGCCCGGTACGTACGGCCGAGCAGGAGGCGCTGCTCGTCATAGAAGTGGTTCGGGCGGAACGGCTTGGCGATCTCCGGCGCCGGCGTGGTGGCGTCCGGCACGCAGGAGCACTCGGTGATCCACCAGTCGGGGTGCAGCAGCCCGGCGTTCGGGTCGTTGGAGAACGGATATTGGTTGTAGAGCCACGCGTACTGCGACGTGAGGGTCATGGTGGCCCGCTTGTGGCCGTTGACCGCGACGTCGAGCGGCGCGGTGATGCCGCCGCCCCCGGGAGCGTCCGGGACGCTGTACCGCACGGTGATCGCGTTGGCCGCCTCGGGCAGCGTGAACTCGACGTACTGCCCGGGGGTCAGCTTGACCGCCTTGCGGCCGGACGCCTCCGCGGGCAGCGTGTACGCGTCGCGGCCGGGGCCGATGACCGTGCCGTTCGTCGTGCCGTTCTCCGCCTCCTGTTCGGCGAAGTCGACGTCGGCTCCGCGTCCGGCGACGAGCGCCGGGTCGAGGGCGGCCCGCGTCACGACGGAGGGCTTCACCGTGGCGGACGCGGGCGTCGCCAAGACCGCGAGCCCGGTGGCGGCCAGGGCCGCCGCCAGCAGGATTCTCATCGGGCCTCCATGATCCAGACCGCGGTGTCGGACTGGAGCAGCCCGCCGTCGAGGGGGCCGCTGGCCAGCAGCACCGAACCCGTCTCCGGCAGCGCGACCGGCTCGGCGCCGAGGTTGACCAGGCAGACCAGACCGGAGTCGCGGCGGAACGCGATCGCCTCGTCCCCGTACGGCAGCCAGGTCAGCGCGCCGTCGCCGAGCAGCTCACGGCGCAGACGCAGGGCCGAGCGGTAGAGGCAGAGCATCGAGCTCTCATCGGCCTCCTGAGCCTCCACGGTGAGGTCGCGCCAGCCGGCCGGCTGCGGCAGCCAGGGCTCGCCCGTGCTGTAGCCGAAGGGCGGCTCGGCGCCCGACCACGGCAGCGGCACCCGGCAGCCGTCACGGCCGCGGACCGTGTGGCCGGAGCGCTCCCACATCGGGTCGTCGATGAGCTCCTCGGGGATGTCCTCGACCTCGTTGAGGCCGAGCTCCTCCCCCTGGTAGACGTAGACGCTCCCGGGGAGCGCCATCGCGAGCAGCGCCGCCGCGCGCGCCCGGCGGCGGCCGAGCTCCAGGTCGGACGGCATGCGGTCCCGGCGTTCCGCGTTGTCCCACGACGTGACGGCCCGGCCATAGCGGGTGACCGGACGGGCGACGTCGTGGTTGGACAGCACCCAGGTCGCGGGCGCGCCGATCGGCACGTGGGTGGCGAGGGTCAGGTCGATGCTGGCACGCAGCGCCGCCGGCTCCCACGCGCTCGACAGGAAGTCGAAGTTGAACGCGGTGTGGAGCTCGTCGGGGCGCAGGTAGTTGGCGAACCGCTCCTGGTCGGGCAGCCACACCTCGCCGATGAGGATCCGCCCGCCGTAGGAGTCGGACACCCGCCGCCACTCGCGGTAGATCTCGTGGACTCCGTCGTGGTCGGTGTACGACTCCTCGACGCTGTCGAGGTCCTTGACGAGCACGGCGGCCGAGTCGATGCGCACGCCGTCCACGCCCCGGTCGAACCAGAACCGCAGCACGTCCAGGAACTCCTGACGTACGGCCGGGTTGTTCCAGTTGAAGTCGGGCTGTTCGGGAGCGAACAGGTGCAGGTACCACTCGCCGTCCGGCACCTGTGTCCAGGCCGGGCCGCCGAAGATCGACTGCCATCCGTTGGGCGGGCCGTCGCCGACGCCGGGGCGGAACCAGAACCGCTCCCGGGCCTCCGAACCGGGACCGGCCGCCAGGGCCTCCTGGAACCAGGCGTTCTGGTCGGACGCGTGGTTGGGGACGACGTCGATGATCGTACGGATGCCCAGCTCGTGGGCTTCCTCGATCAGCTTCTCCGCCTCCGCCAGGGTGCCGAAGACCGGCTCGATGCTGCGGTAGTCGGCGACGTCGTAGCCGCCGTCGGCCATGGGCGAGGGATACCACGGGTTCAGCCAGATGGCGTCGACGCCGAGCTCCGCCAGGTACGGCAGGCGTGACCGCAGCCCCGCCAGGTCACCCGTCCCGTCGCCGTTCCCGTCGGCGAAGCTGCGCAGGTAGACCTGGTAGATCGCGGCCCCGCGCCACCAATCGGGGGTCGAGGTGTTGCCGGGCATGCTGAATACAACTCCTTACGGATGACGAGGGAAAAGCGACGGGGAGGGGTGTCAGCCCTTGAGACTGCCGGCGGTGAGGCCGGCCATGATGTGCCGCTGGAACAGGAAGAACACGACGATGGTCGGGATGCTCGCGATCACCAGGGAGGCGACCAGCACGTTCTGCGGCATCTGCGAGGAGAGCGAGGCGATGCCGATGCTCACCGACATCTTGTCGCTGTCCGGCAGGACCAGCAGGGGCCAGACGAAGTCACGCCAGACGTTGACGACGGTGAGGATGGAGACCACGCCGAGGATGGGCCGGGAGATCGGTATCACCACCGACCACAGGATGCGGCCCGGCGACGCGCCGTCGATCTCGGCGGCTTCGAGCAGCTCCCTGGGGATCGAGTCGAAGAACCGCTTGAGCAGGAAGACGTTGAAGCCGTTGGCCGCGGCCGGCAGCCAGATCGCCCACGGCGTGTTGAGCAGGTTCCAGCCGAAGATCGGCACTTCCTTCACCGTCAGGTACGCCGGGAGCATGATGACCATGGGCGGGATCATCAGCGTCGAGAGCATCAGGGCCAGCACGACCTTGCCGAGCGCCGGGCGGAGCTTCGACAGGGCGTAGGCCGCCGAGACGTCCACCGCGAGCGTCAGCAGCCAGGCGCCCCCCGCGTACAGGGCGGTGTTGCCGAGCAGCGTGCCCAGGCCCAGCAGGTCCCACGCCTCCAGGTAGCCGTCCAGGGAGAAGTGCGACGGCAGGAAGGTCGGCGGGATCGCGTTGAGTTCCTCGGTGGACTTCATCGCACCGGTGACCATCCAGTAGAGCGGGAAGACGAACGCGGCGGTGAAGCTCACCACCACGATCACCAGCACGATCCAGTAGATGATCCGGCCACGCGTCGTGTTGAGCTGGTGCGGCGAGACGGCGGTGCGGAACTGCGTGTTGATCGGCTTGCGGGGCCGCCGCTGCCTGCGGCGCTCCCGCCCGGCGGGGGTGGCCGGCGTCCCGGCCGAGCGGTCGGGCATGACGGTGATGTTCGACATGGTCGCTCCCCTCACACCGTGTTGTCGCGCGAGACGCGCAGGTAGATCGCGGAGAACACCATGAGCACGATCATGAGCATCAGGCCGAGCGCGTTGCCCGCGTTGAGATTGCCGAAGTTGAAGGCGTACTGGTACATGAGGTAGACGACGCTGACCGTGGCGTTCTCCGGACCGCCGCCGGTGAGCAGGTAGGGCTCGATGAACACCTGCATGGTCGCCACGATCTGCAGAAGCAGCATCACCAGCAGGATCAGCTTGGTCTGCGGGATCGTGACGTGCCAGATGCGCTTGAACAGGCCGGCGCCGTCGAGTTCGGCGGCCTCGTACAGCTCGCTCGGGATCGTCTGCAGGGCGGCGAGATAGATGAGCGTGCCGCTGCCCATGTTCATCCAGGTGGAGACGATGACCAGCGAGATCAGCGCGGTGCTCGTCGAGTTGAGCCACTGCAGGCCGGGCAGGTGGAACAGGTCCAGGACCTGGTTGAACAGCCCGTAGTCGGGGTTGTAGAACCACTGGAACAGCAGCACGCTCACCGCGGGCGGCAGCATGACCGGCAGGTAGACCACGAAGCGCAGGTAGGCGCGCGCGTGCCGCAGCTCGTTGAGGACAATCGCGGTGACGAACGGGATCCCGTAGCCGCACAGCAGGGCGAGCACCGTGAACAGCGCGGTGTTGACCCAGGCCGGCCCGAACGCCGGGTCGCTGACGACGGTGCGGAAGTTGTCCAGCCCCACCCATGTGGGCGGGTCCACGAAGTTGGTCTTCTGGAAGCTGAGGATGACCTCCCGGACCATCGGATACCAGGAGAAGAACGCGAAACAGATCAGAGCGCCGCACAGGAAGCCGTAGGCGGTCACGTTGCGCCGCACGGCACGCCCTAGTTTCGTCGGCTGCCGCCGCCCGCCGCCCGCTGCCGGGATGCTCGCTGTGGTCATCGTTGTGAATCCGATCTCGACGTGATTGCCGGGGCGCCGGCCACGCGCGTACGACGGCGGCGGGCGGCGCCCCGGATTAGGCCCGGATTATCCGGGCGATCAGCCCTTCGAAGCCAGCAGGGAGTTGACCTTCGACTCGGCATCGGACAGAAGCTGGTCGATGTTCGCGTCCTTGCGGGTCAGCACGGCCGACATCGGAGTGTCGAGGATCTTGTAGATCTCCTGTGCGTACGGCCCGGGCTCGGCCTTGGGCGGGATGCCCTTGGAGCCCTCCACCCAGCCGGCGAACTGGGCGGCGTCGATGTTCGCGTTCTGCTGCCGCAGGTCGTTCACGGCCTGGCCGGACGGCGTGTCCGCGCCGTACAGGTCGGGGTACGGCTGGCCGACCGTCAGGTTCGCGCCCTTGGCCCGCACGTAGTCGAACTGGCCCTTACCGGGGGTGAGGAACTTGTACTCGATCCACTTGAGGCCGGCCTTGATCTGCTCCGGGGTGGCCTTCGGGTTGATCATGTAGCCGGCGCCGCCGTTGAACAGGGCCTTGGCCTCCGGCTGGGCGGTGATGGCGTAGTTCTCGAACTTGCCGCCGAAGTCGTTGCGCAGCGAGATGAGCACGTCGGGCGCGCCCAGCATCATGCCCATCTTGCCGCCGGCCATGGCCTTCATCAGGGCCGGCCAGTCGATGTAGAGCTGGGAGCCCATGCTGTTGTCGGCCCACCGCATCTGGTGGAGGTTCTCCAGCACGGCCTTGCCCTCGGGGGTGTTGAAGGCGGCCTTCTTGCCGTCGTCGGTGATGACCGATCCGCCCCGGCCGTAGATGGAGGCGGTGAAGTGCCAGCCGCCGACGTTGTTGCCGCTGTACTCGCCGTACCCGACGTAACCGGGACCGAGCCCCGCGATCTTCTTCGCGGCGGCCTGCACATCGGCCCAGGTCTTGGGCGGGTTGTTCGGGTCGAGGCCGGCCTTGGTGAAGACCGCCTTGTTGTAGACGAGGCCCATGCCGTAGCCGTCGGTCGGCAGGCCGTAGATCTTGCCGTCCTTCTTGAACAGGTCGATCGAGCTGTTGTAGTCCTGGAACGTCTTGATCTCGTTGACGTACGACGTGATGTCGGCGGCCTGCCCGCTTTCGATGAGGCGGCCCACGTTGGGGAAGTTGACGTAGAAGACCGTCTCCAGCTCGCCGCTGGCCAGCTTGGGCTCGAAGGTGCGCGGGTCGTAGCAGGGGAAGGCGTCGGTGACCTTCGAGACCTTGATGTTGGGGTTCAGCTGCTGGAAGGCCGCCAGGTCCTCCTCGAAGGTCGCCCGCTCCGCCTTGTTCGTCTTCGGCGGCTCGCAGTTGACCGAGATCGACACCGGCCCGGCGCTACCGGCCGCCGCGCCGGCCTTCTCGCCACCGTTACCGCTGTCGTCGGTGCCGCACGCCGCGGCCGCTGCAATGGCAAGTCCCGAGACCAGCAGTATCGAGAGCTTGTGGGATTTCATCCTCGTTCCCTTCTGGAACCGCGCACCACGACCCGTCGAAGCACACGGCTCGGGGCCGACTGGAGCGCCCCGATCCGCTCGGTTGCGAGAAACATACAGAGGCATGCAGGACTGAGCAATAGTTCGTCAATAACTCTGCAAAAAAGTGACAGTGATCGGTCTGTCATTGGCGTGCCACGGTCGGGCCGCGTTCACGAGCGGGCTTTTAAGGCGGAGACGCGGTCACGAGCGGGGTGGTGGGCCGAGCGTGCGAGCTTTGAGGACCGGGACGCGCCCAAGAGCTGGTCTTTGAGGACGGGGACGCGCTCACGAGCGGGCGGGTGCTCCGGCCGGCCGTGATAGTTGCGCTCTGGTGAGCCTCGGGAGCGGCCATCGCGGGCGCGGCGGTACAGGGCACGGTCTTACGCCGGCCTCCGCACCCGCCCGCCCCCGGCGCTCCGCGCGCTGATTGACGGGGCAGATGACCTGGTTCGCTGACCAGCGCGGGCGCGGTTTGTGGGGGTGACGGGGACAGGGCCTGTCAGGGGCGGGGGGCGGGGGCGGTCGAGGCGCGCACGACGAGTTCTGGCTCGAACAGCAGCTCGTCACCGGGCACCACGGCCGCGTCGATCTGGGCCACGAGCAGCTCGACGGCGGCCCTGCCCATGGCGTCGATGGGCTGGCGGACCGTGGTCAGCGGCGGGTCCACGCAGTTCATCAGCGCCGAGTCGTCGTAGCCGATGACGGAGACGTCCTCGGGCACCGAAAGCCCCGCCCGGCGGGCCGCCCTGATGGCGCCGAGGGCGAGCACGTCGCTGGCGCAGATGATGCCGGTGACGCCGGCGGCGACCATGCGCGTGGCGGCGGCGTGCCCGCCTTCCAGCGAGAACATCGTGTGCTCGACGTGGTCGGGGCCGAGCTCCAGGCCGTTGGCGGCGGCGTACGCGCGGAACGCGGCGAGCTTGCGCTGGGACGGCACGTGGTCGGGCGGGCCGAGCAGCATCGCGACCTGGCGGTGCCCGAGCGCCATGAGGTGGGCGAGCGCGATCTCGGCGGCGGCGACGTCGTCGCAGGAGACCTGCGGGAACCCGAGATGCTCGACCGCGGCGTTGACGAGCACGGTCGGCAGTTTGCGTTCGAGGACCCTGCGGTAGTGGCTGTGGGAGGCGTCCCCCTGGGCGTACAGGCCGCCGGCGAAGACCATGCCGGACACGTGCTGCTGGAGGAGCAGGTCCACGTAGTCGGACTCCGAGACACCGCCCACGGTCCGGGTGCACAGGACGGACGTGAACCCCTGCTGGGCCAGCGCGCCGCCGACGACCTCGGCGAACGCCGGGAAGATCGGGTTCTGCAGTTCCGGGAGGACCAGGCCGACGAGCCGGCCGCGGTCGCCGCGCAGCTGGGTGGGCCGTTCGTATCCCAGCACGTCGAGCGCGGTGAGCACCGCCTCTCTGGTGGCGTCGGAGACCCCCGGCTTGCCGTTGAGCACGCGACTCACCGTCGCCTCGCTCACGCCCACCTTCTTGGCCACTTCCGCAAGCCGTCGTGTCATGGACGCAACTATACGACAGTGAGCGCAAAGACTTTCATCCACTTGCGCATGCGCACACGAGCAGCAGGTCGGGCCGCATTTTCGCGGTTGGGGGTCTCCCCCGCCGATCGTGGTGGGCGGGGGCGACCCCGCCACTCTTGGGGGCGAAGTGCGGATCGTTCCAGGGGGCTCAGGGCTGGGGTTACGTAATGCCGTAACGCGCATGTCATCTTGCGACTTCTCGTCGCAATATTGCAGAAGGATGTTTGTCAACTTATCGTGTGGGCCACTCACCTTCTTCGGAGGTGTGGCGGTTCAGCGTCCACGCCGCATCTCACGGGTCTCGCATGCAGAAAGGAACCTCATGAGAAGATCCGGAGCCGCCGTCGCGGTGGCAGGGGCGCTGATCGCCGTGGGGAGTGTGGTGGCGTTCCCCGGCACCTCGTCGGCCGCGACCTCGCCGTCGCCCTTCTCCGTCCCTGGACGAGGCGCGACCGTGCCGTTCACCGAGATCGAGGCCGAGGCCGCCACGACCAACGGCGAGCAGATCGGCCCGGACCGCGTCTACACCCACCTGCCGTCCGAGGCGTCGGGCCGCCGGGCCGTACGCCTCGACGCGCCGGGAGAGTACGTCGAGTTCACCCTGCCCAAGCCCGCCAACGCGATGACCGTGCGCTACAGCGTGCCGGACAACGCCACCGGAACGGGCATCACGGCGCCGGTCGACCTGCGGGTCAACGGGACGAAGCTCAAGGACCTGCAGTTCACCTCCCGGTACGGCTGGTTCTACGGCGGCTACCCGTTCGGCAACACGCCCGGCGACAAGCCGCACCACTTCTACGACGAGACCCGGACGATGTTCGGATCCACCCTGGCCGCGGGGACGAAGGTCAGGATCCAGGTGGCCTCCACCTCGGTCGCGCCGTGGGTCGTCGTGGACCTCGCCGACTTCGAACTCGTGCCGGACGCGATCCCCCGGCCCGCCGGGTCGCTGTCCGTCGACGACTTCGGCGCCGACCGCAACGGCACGAACGACTCCACCGCCGCCTTCCAGGCCGCCGTCGACGCGGGAAAGGCCCAGGGCAAGGAGGTCTACATCCCGGCCGGGACGTACACCTTGTGGGACCACGTGGTCGTGGACGGAGTCACGCTGCGCGGCGCCGGACCCTGGTACAGCGTGCTCACCGGCCGGCACCCCACTCAGCGCAACCGGGCCGTCGGCGTCTACGGCAAGTACGTGAGCGGCGGCGGCTACACCGGGCCGATCCGGTCCCACGAGGCGGGTGGGCCGAGCCGCAACGTCACCCTGCGGGACTTCGCGATCATCGGCGACATCACTGAACGCGTGGACGAGGACCAGGTCAACGCCCTCGGGGGCGCGATGACCGATTCGGTGGTCGACAACGTGTGGCTCCAGCACACCAAGGTCGGGGCCTGGATGGACGGCCCGATGGACAACTTCACGCTGAAGAACAGCCGCATCCTCGACCAGACGGCCGACGGCGTGAACTTCCACACCGGGGTCACCGACTCCACGGTGACCAACACCTTCGTACGCAACACCGGCGACGACGGCCTGGCGATGTGGCCCGACCGGATGGCCAACGTGAACAACGCGTTCACGTTCAACACGGTGGTCGCGCCGGTCCTGGCCAACAACATCGTGACGTACGGCGGCCGGGACATAAAGATCACCGACAACGTGGTGAGCGACACGGTCACCAACGGCGGCGGCATCCACGTCGCGAACCGCTATCCCGGGGTGAACTCCGGCCAGGGCACGGCGGTGGCCGGCACGATCACCGTCGCCCGCGACACCCTCATCAGGGCCGGCAACAGCGACTACAACTGGAACTTCGGCGTCGGCGCGATCTGGTTCGACGCCCTCAACGAGCCGGTCAACGCGACGATCAACGTCACCGACACCGACGTCGTCGACAGCTCCTACGAGGCCATCCAGTTCATCGAGGGCAGCACCCAGACCGTCAACTTCTCGAACGTGAACGTGGACGGCACCGGGACGTACATGATCCAGGCGCAGGCGGCGGCGAAGGCGAGCTTCACCAACGTGAGGGCGGCCCACATCGGCGCGGGCGTCGCGATCCACAACTGCGTCGGCACCGGATTCGCCCCCGCGTACGGCAGCGGCAACTCCGGCTGGAGCCCGACGTCCACCGTCTGCACCGGCCAGTGGCCCACGCCGAACTACATCTACGACGGCGGCGACCCCAGCCCGAGCCCGTCACCGTCCACCTCGCCCTCCTCTTCACCCTCCCCCTCTCCCTCGCCCAGCCCGACGGCGTGCGCTCCCGGCAGCGGCGACCTCGCCCGGGGCAAGGCGGTCACGGCGACGAGCAGCACCCAGGCGTACGTCCCGGCCAACACCGTGGACGGCGACGCGAACACCTACTGGGAGTCGGCCAACAACGCCTTCCCGCAGTCGATCACCGTGGACCTGTGCGCGGTGACCGCGGTCCAGCGGGTGGTGCTCAAGCTGCCGCCGAGCGCGGCCTGGGGCACCCGGACCCAGACGCTGTCGGTCCTGGGCAGCACGGACGGCACGAACTACACCACGTTGTCCCCCTCGGCGGGCCGCACCTTCGACCCGGCCACCGGCAACACGGCGAGCATCTCCTTCAGCACGGCGAACGTCCGTCACGTCCGGGTGACGGTCACCGGCAACACCGGCTGGCCCGCCGGGCAGCTGTCGGCCTTCGAGGTGTACGGCACCGGCGGCGGCACCCCCAGCCCCTCACCCAGCCCCTCGCCCAGTGCCTCCCCCAGCCCGTCGCCCAGCCCGCTGCCCACGGGGAACCTCGCCCGGGGCAAGGCGGTCAGCGCGAGCAGTCACGCCGACGTGTACGTCGCAAGCAACACGACCGACGGGAACGCGGGCACCTACTGGGAGTCGGCCAACAACGCCTTCCCGCAGACCCTGACCGTGGATCTCGGCGCGTCCGTCACCGTCGGCAGGGTGGTGCTCAAGCTGCCGCCGAGCGCCGCCTGGGGCACCCGCACCCAGACGCTGTCGGTCCTCGGCAGCACGGACGGCACGAACTACACGACGATCGCCGGGCCCGCGGGCTACACGTTCGACCCGGCGACCGGCAACAGCGTCACCGTCGCCGTGCCCGCCGCCGCCCGGCGCTACCTGCGGCTGAACGTCACCGGTAACACCGGCTGGCCTGCCGCGCAGATCTCCGAGTTCGAGGCGTACGCCTCGTAACCCGGAACGGGACGCCCGGAGGAGGAGTGGACGCCTCCTCCTCCGGGCTCCCCCACACAGCATGACCCCCTCGGCAGGCCGTCAGGTGACGGGGACGCCGACGCGGCCGGTGGAGGAGCGGACCACGAGCTCCGGCTCGAACAACAGCTCGCCGGTGGCGACGGCGGCGCCCTCGATCTGGCTGACCAGTAGCTCCACCGCGGCCCGGCCCATCGCCTCGATCGGCTGACGCACCGTCGTGAGCGGCGGGTCCACGCACGTCATGAGCGCGGAGTCGTCGTATCCGACGACGGACACGTCCTGGGGCACGCGTCTACCGGCCCGCCGCGCCGCGCGGATCGCCCCGAGGGCCAGCGGGTCGCTGCCGCAGATGATCCCGGTGACGTCCTGCCGCACGAGCTTCAACGCCGCCGCGTGACCGCCCTCCAGCGAGTGCATCGTATGCTCGACCAACTCGCCGCCCGCCGCGCGGAACGCCTCCAGCTTGCGTATGGACGGCATGTGGTCGGCGGGACCGACGACGAGGCCGATCCGCTGGTGACCGAGCGCGCGCAGGTGGCCCAGCGCCTGCTCCACCGCGATCGTGTCGTCGCAGGAGACGCGGGGGAAGTCCCAGTGATCGGCGGCCGCGTTCACCAGCACGGTGGGCAGCCGCCGCTCGACCAGCCGCAGGTAGTGCTCGTGGACCATGCCGGTCTGCGTGTAGAGCCCCCCGGCGAAGACCACGCCGGACACCTGCTGCTGCAACAGCAGGTCCACGTAGTCGGCCTCGGAGATCCCGCCGACCGTACGCGTGCACAGCACGGGGGTGAACCCCTGCTGGGCCAGCGCCCCGCCGACGACCTCGGCGAACGCCGGGAAGATGGGGTTCTGCAGCTCGGGCAGGACGAGCCCGACCAGGCGGGCGCGCTCGCCGCGCAACTGCGTGGGCCGCTCATACCCGAGCACGTCGAGAGCCGTCAGCACGGCCTCCCGGGTGGCCTCGGAGACCCCGGCCTTGCCGTTGAGGACGCGACTCACCGTGGCCTCACTGACCCCGACCTTCTTCGCAACCTCCGCAAGCCGTCGCGTCATGGCGGCAAGCATACGACGCGGAACGGCCGCGCCAAGGATCTTCGACGACACGGATGCAAGCGGGCTGAAAGCACTGTGAAAGGGGTGATTCCTAGTGTCCACCGTGTTGCAGATCTCCCAGGAAGGCACCATGAACATCCTCAGGAACAGCCTCGCCGTCGTCGCGGCGTCCGCCCTTCTCGGCCTGACCGCCGCCTGCAGCGGGAGCCAGACGGCCGTCTGCGAGGAGGCGACCAAGGCGTTCACCGACTACAGCTCCAAGGCCGCGGGCGCGGCCGGCGACATCAAGGGCCTCAACGCCGCCACCGGCGACCTCGCGGCGCAGCTCAAGGAGCTGTCGGGCAAGGCCGACGGCGACCTGAAGGTGGCGCTCGCCGGCATGGCCGACTCGTGGGCATCCTTCAAGATCGACCTGTCGGACCCGGCCGCCGCGACCAAGCTCACCGAGTTCGGGCAGAAGGCCACCCAGGCGACCCAGCAGCTCGCCTCCGCCTGCTCCTGACCTTCGCGGCCCGCCCCGCCGCCGGCGCCTGCGCCGGGGGCGGGCGGGTGCGGAGGCCGGCGTAAGACCGTGCCCTGTACCGCCGCGCCCGCGATGGCCGCTCCCGAGGCTCACCAGAGCGCAACTATCACGGCCGGCCGGAGCACCCGCCCGCTCGTGAGCGCGTCCGCCTGGGTGGTGGAGCAAGGCCCGCCCGTCAGTATTCGAGCCCCCAGTCGTGGGTGCCGAGGGTGTAGGCGTCTCCCTTGGGCACCAGCCTGCCGCCCTCGGCAAGGCTGTCGAGGCACCGCCGTACGTCGTCCTCCGGAAGCCCGGTCATCGCGGCGACGTCGGCGACGGTCGCGGGCCGTCCCTTCGTGTTCAATGCGGCGACGGCCTCGTAGACCGTCATGTCCGCCGTCGTCATCTCCTGGACGTCTTCCAGGCGCTCCTCGTCAGGCACTGCGCTGTCTCGCCCCCTCACGCAGCCGCTCCGGATCGACCTGCCGGTCCGGGTAGCGTGCGAGGTACTCGCCTTCCAGCTCCTGCGTCCGCGAGGTGTGGCGCTCCAGCGCGTCGTCCGACCCGTGGAACAACGTCTCCGTGCGGGTCTCGTGCAGGTGGCGCAACTCGCGGATCAGGTCCTCGTCGCCCAGGTCCCGCGGGTCGACTCCCATGGTCATGGCGATCCTCCCTCACACCTCTGTCGGCTTGTCCCAGCGCTCGTCGGGGTTCTTGTCGTCCGGCTCCGCGTTCGGCGGGTCCGTGGCGGACGGAGTCCACTCACCGGCGATGTCCGGCTCATCCTCGGTATCGATGTATCGGTCGTCTTCCCTTCGCATGCCAGGTCTCCTGCCCGGTGAAGCGCCCGCCATTCCGGACCGGCCGCACCGCATCGCCCCCGGAATGCCGTACGGCCCGCTCCGTCCAGGACGGAGACGGGCCCTACGGGGACGGGAGTGCTCAGGACAGGTCGAACTCCCCGCCCTTGACCCCCTCGATGAACGCCTCCCACTCCCCGGGAGTGAACATCAGCCGCGGGCCCTGGGGATCCTTCGAGTCGCGCACGGCGACGCCGTCGCGCAGGCGCGCGACCTCCACACACTGGTTGCCGACGGTGTTCGAGCGCGCCGCCTTACGCCAGACCGCGCAGGCCAGGTCGTCCGCCGGTACGAGTCCCCTCATCGTCCTGCCATCTCCTTCTCGACCGAAATGATCATTTCCATGGACTTCTCCGGGCCGAGCGCGGCGGCACGAAGATGATCGAAGACCTGGACGTATCCGCGGATCTCCGCCGGATCCTCCAGGTAGAGCTCGCCGCTCATGTTCTCCAGCAGCACGACGTCGGCATCGCCGGGATCGGGGAAGGCCAGGATCGCCGTCGAGTTGCCCATGCCGAGGTAGGCGCCCGCGTCGAACGGCAGCACCTGCACGGTGACGTTCGGCTGGACGGCCATCTCCTGCAACCTGCGCAGTTGCTCGGCCATCACGGGCGGCCCGCCCACAGGCCGGCGCAGCGCCGCTTCGTCGAGGACGGCCCACAGTTCCAGCGGGGCGGGCCCGGTCAGGCGCCGCTGGCGCTCCATCCGGGCCGCCGCCCGCCGCTCGATCTCCGCCGGGTCCTTCACGAGGGCGGCGCCGATGACCGCGCGGGCGTAGTCCTCCGTCTGGAGCAGCCCGGGGACCAGCAGCGGCTCGTAGTTGCGCACCGACGACGCCTCGGACTCCAGCCCGACGTACGGCCCGGGCAGGACGTCGTCGTAGGCGCGCCACCATCCCCGCCGGGCGGCGTCCCTGGCCAGCGCGATCAGCGCGTCCCGTTCCGAGCCCTCGACGCCGTAGAGATCGAGCAGGTCGCGGATGGTCCGGGCGTGCGGGCGGGTGTGGCCGGTCTCGATGCGATAGACGGTGGAGGCCGCCATGCCGAGCCGTCGCGCGACCTCCTCGCGAACGAACCCGGCTTCACGCCGTAGACGCGTCAGCTCACCGGAAAGCCGACGGAGCCGGACAGTAGGGCCGCCAACTCCCCTCATAGGTCGAACTCTCCCTTTCGCCGCAAAAGGAAACTATGCAATCGTGCATTCGCCATATTGCGTAGCCGTATTGCAAAGTGCAGGATGAACGCAGTCTTGCACGGACCTCGAATCGCCATCCACAGACGGGTGCACAGGGAGTTATCAGGGGATGACAATTCTCAACCTCTCGGGGAGAATCGCGATCTCACGCCCCTTCTCAGGAAACCCGTCCCGGGTGCGGGCCGCCCGGCGGTTCGTGGCGAACCGTCTCGGCGACGGCCATCCCTACCGCGACGACGCCGTGCAACTGATCGGCGAGCTGGTCGCCGAGTCCCTGCGCCACGCCGCCTCCTGTGGACGCCCGCCGGGGTACGGCGTGTCGGTCCTGGCCACGCCCGCCGCGGCCCGCGTCACGCTGTCGACACAGGGCTGTGGGTGCTGGACGTCTCCCGAGCTCACGCCGGGCCGCGGCGTCCACCTCGTGGATCTGTTCACCCGCCGGTGGGGCGTGTCGGCCAGCCGCACCGGGGTCTGCGTGTGGTTCGAGCTCGGGCACGACGCCGCCGTGCCGCCCCCCAGGGGCGTGGAGAGCGAGAGCACGAGGACGGCCTGACCGCCGGCGCGCACCGGCCGGGACCGGGACCGGTGCGAAGCAGAATGAATTTCTGGCCGGATCCGGGGTAGACGGGCGCCATATCTTCCGGAGAAGGGGACGATATGGCGCAAATAAGCACCGATATTCCCGCGCGGCTGGATCGGCTCCCCTGGGCCCGTTGGCACTGGCTCGTGCTCATCGGACTCGGCACCGTCTGGATCCTCGACGGGCTCGAAGTGACCATCGTCGGGGTCATCGGCCCCCGGATCACCGACCCGAGCAGCGGGCTTGGACTCACCGACAGCGAGGTCGGGATCGCCGCCGGGGTGTACGTCGCGGGAGCCTGTCTCGGCGCTCTCTTCTTCGGCCACCTGACGGATAGATTCGGGCGCAAGAAGCTCTTCCTGGTGACGCTCGCCGTCTACCTCGCCGCCACCGTGGCCACGGCCTTCTCGCACGACGCCTGGTACTTCTACCTGTGCCGGTTCTTCACCGGCGCCGGCATCGGAGGCGAGTACGCCGCGATCAACTCGGCGATCGACGAGCTCATCCCGGCCCGGGTGCGCGGCACGGTCGACCTGGTGGTGAACGGCTCCTTCTGGCTCGGCACCGCGCTCGGCGCGCTCATCGCGATCCCGGCGCTCGACACGAGCCTGCTGCCGGCCGATCTCGGCTGGCGCCTGCTGTTCGGCCTGGGCGCCGTCCTCGGTGTGGCGATCCTGCTGGTCCGCAGGACCGTGCCGGAGAGCCCACGCTGGCTGTTCATCCACGGGCGCGGCGAAGAGGCCGAGGAGATCGTGCGGGACATCGAGACGAAGGTCCGCGAGGAGAGCGGCAAGACGCTCGAACCCGCGCACGGGGAGATCAGGATCAACCAGCGGACGCACACCCCGCTGACGGAGGTGGCGGCCACACTGCTGCGGCGCTACCCCAAGCGCACGACCGTCGGCCTGTCGCTGTTCATCGGCCAGGCATTCCTCTACAACTCGATCTTCTTCACGTACGCGCTGGTGCTGTCGACGTTCTTCAAGGTGCCGGACGGCAGCACGCCGTGGTATCTCGTCCCGATCGCGATCGGGAACTTCCTCGGCCCGGTCCTGCTCGGCCGGTTCTTCGACACGATCGGCCGCCGGACGATGATCGCGGGCAGCTACGTGCTGTCCGGCCTGCTCCTGCTGGGCACCGCCGCGCTGTTCGACGCGCAGGTGCTGACCCCGGTGACCCTCACGGCCTGCTGGATGGTGGTGTTCTTCTTCGCCTCGGCGGGGGCGAGCAGCGCCTACCTGACGGTCTCGGAGATCTTCCCGATGGAGACCAGGGCCCTGGCGATCGCGCTGTTCTACGCCGTGGGCACCGGGCTCGGCGGCATCATCGGGCCGGTGCTGTTCGGCCGCCTGGTGGAGAGCGGGGTCGTCGGCAACGTCGTGGTCGGTTACCTAATCGGCGCCGTCCTGATGATGGCGGCCGGACTGGTGCAGTGGTTCATGGGCGTGGAGGCCGCACGGCGCTCCCTGGAGGACATCGCCGCGCCGCTCAGCGCCGAGCAGCACCAGATGGTCTGACCGGACGCACCGGTACGGCTCGCACCAGGGAAGCGCGAGCCGTACCGGCTGGGTGTCTCACCGCTCTCTTGGGTATCAACCCCCTCAGATGCGCACATAAGGCGCATCCTCGTACATTCGGGGGAATCATGGCTGACGACGCTCAGAAGAAGAAGCCCGCGAAGTCCACCGGCAAGGCGAAGAGGACGGCCATCAAGGAAGCCCGCTCGGCGAAGCAGGCGAAGAAGGCCAACCGTCCCGCCGAGGGCGCGAGCGAGTGACGGCCGTACGGCCGGTGCCACCATGATCCGGGCCGGGCCCACCGTGGCCCGGCCCTCCTCATTCCCCGCCCCCGCTGAATTCCCCGCCCCCGCTGAGCAATCCATCCGCCCCCCTGCGGCGTCGCCCGGTATGCGCCGCTTCCCTCCGTCCTGGATACTCGAAGGCCGTAGAGCCGATCTCGCCTGCTCTGGAGGGCCGCCCGTGAGGCTTGGAGTCGTCTTCGACCGCGACCTCCCGCCGGAGTCGCTCACGCCGTTCGCCGGGGAGCTCGACGGCACGGCGGTCTCCGACCTGTGGGTGGTGGAGGACCTCGGCTGGACGGGCGCGATCTCCTCGGCCGCCACGGCGCTGGCCGCGACCTCGCGCCTGCGCGTGGGCATCGGCATCACTCCGGCGCCCCTGCGCAATCCGATGCTGCTGGCGATGGAGCTGGCCAACCTGGCCCGCCTCCACCCCGGGCGGCTGGCCGCCGGGATCGGGCACGGCGTGCAGGCGTGGATGCGTCAGGTGGGCGCCGCCGCCGCGTCGCCGCTGTCGCTGCTGGAGGAGACGATCACGTCCGTACGGGCGCTGCTGCGCGGCGAGACCGTCACCCTGCACGGACGCGAGGTGAACCTGGACGGCGTCCGCCTCGTCCACCCGCCGGCCGAGCCCCCGCCCGTCCTCGCCGGAGTGGTGAGCCCGCGCTCGCTGGCCCTGTCGGGACGGATCGCCCAGGGCACCATCCTCCCCGAGGGCCTCCCCCCGGAGCGGCTGCGGTCGATGATCGAGGGGATCGGCGCGACCGGAGACCACGAAGTGGTGGCGTTCGTCCACCTCTACGTCGGCGACGGCGCGCGCGAGGCCATGCGGAAGGCGGCCGAGGAGCAGGCCGGGTTCCTGCAGGTCGCGCCGGAGGAGGTCGCCATGGCGGCCGGTTCGCCGGAGGAGGCGGCCGCGCACGTCAGGGCATTGTGGGAGGCGGGCGTCTCCACGGTCGCCGTACGCCCGGTGGGCGCCGACCCGCTTTCCCACGTCCACACGCTGCTGTCCGCCCTCTGAGGCCCTCCGTCAAGGGCCGGGGTCCTCATGCCTGGGCGGGCAGTTCGGCGTAGTAGGGCCGCATCGCGGGGTAGTAGGCGGCGAAGTCCGGCATGGGTGAGCCGTCACGCGCGGCCACGAGCATGTCCAGGTAGTACTCCCAACCCGGGCCGATCTCGCCGAGCTGCTCCTCGGTGTCGAGGTGCTGCACGAACCGCAGGCGCGTCGCACCGGCGGCTTCCGACAGCAGCATCTCGACGCGCCAGGTGCCGGATTCGTCGGTCGCCGACAGCGCCAGCCGCCGTGGCGGATCGCACGCGTCGATGCGCATGTCGAGCCACGGCGCCTCGTCCTCGAACGCCATTCGCACCTTGATCGTGCGGCCGGGCGCGGCGTCGCCCTCCCACGGCCCGAACCAGCGAGCCGTGGACTCGGGCTCGGTGATGCTGGCCCAGACGTCCTCGGCGGAGGCGCGGAACGAGCGCGTCAGGACGAGATCACTGCCGGCGCCGGTGCGGAACAGCTCGCCGGTGGGGGGATGGTTCACGCGGTGTTCTCCTTCGCTTGGTCGGCCGCACTGCGCGTACGGCGTTCGCGCCGGGTCCGGTAGACCTCCGTCTCCAGCGCGTCGAGGCGGTGCTCCCAGCCGCGAGGCCGGACGAACTGGCCGAGCCATACGGCGAGCTCGGTGAGCTGCCCGGCGTCGAGCTCGTAGAGCCGTTGCCTGCCGACGAGCTCGTCGCGCACCAGCCCGCTTTGCCGGAGCACGCGCAGGTGGCGGCTCACGGCCGGCCGGCTGATCCGGAAGTGCCCGGCGATCCGTCCCGCCGAGAGCCTGCCTCCGCGCAACATGACCAGGATCTCCCGGCGCACCGGGTCCGCGATCGCTTGCACCACCACGTCCACGAAGAAAAGCGTAACCTACAGGTTACGCTTTTCGCCAAGCGGCCTCGTACCGGAACCACCTCGCCAACGCGACCGTCCCCGTCGGCAGAACCGTCCGATCCACCGCCGATCGCGGACACGACATTTGTCCCGATCAGGACGGGATATGCGCCACTACGCCAGAACGCGCGCGATCGGGCAGAGTTGAGACGTGGACACCCCGACCCTCCGGTCTCCTCAGCACCGCGTGAGCCGCACCGCCGTCTGGTATTGGGCCGCACGGGCCGCCCTCGGCTGGCTGGTCCTCCTCGCGGCCCAGGTCGTCTGGCTCGTGGCCGACGGCGACGGTGACGCCTGGCCCGTCGCCACCCACGTGACCGCTCTCGTCGTCACCGCCGTCGTCGCGGTGGCGCACGTCACGGTCATGCCGCAGTGGCGTTATCGGGTGCACCGCTGGGAGGCCACGTCCGCGGCCGTGTTCACCCAGTCGGGCTGGTTCAAGCAGGAGTGGCGCATCGCCCCCGTCTCCCGCATCCAGACCGTGGACAGCGAGCGCGGCCCGCTGGAGCAGATCTTCCGCCTGGCCAACGTCACCGTCACCACCGCCTCCGCCGCCGGCCCGATCAAGGTCAGCGGCCTCGACCGGGACACGGCCCAGCGCCTGGTCGCCGACCTCACCGCGACCGCGCAGGCGACGGCGGGTGACGCCACGTGATCGACGTCGTCGAGACGACCTCGACCTGGCGGCGGCTGAGCCCGCGCATGCTGGTGATCCACCCGTTCCAGGAGGTCGTACGGGCCGCCCCGGCGCTGCTCGGCCTGCTGGTCGCGGGGACGAGCAGCGGCGGGCAGGGCCAATGGTGGAGCATCGGGGGCGTCGGCCTCATGGTGGTGCTCGGCATGCTCCGCTGGTTCACCACGACCTATCGCATCACCCCCGAGCACGTGCAGGTCCGCCGCGGCCTGCTGACCCGCAAGGTGGTGACCGTGCCGCGCGACCGGGTCCGCACGGTGGACGTCACCTCCCACGTGCTGCACCGGGTGCTCGGCCTGGCCCGGGTGGAGGTGGGGACGGGCACGTCGGAGCGCAGGCGCGAGGGCCGGCTCAAGCTCGACGCGCTGTCCGCCGCCGAGGCCGCCCGCCTGCGCGTGGAGCTGCTGCACCGCTCTCCCGTAGCGGCCTCCACCGCGTCCACCGCGTCCGCCGCGTCCGCCGCGGAGATCAGCGTGACACCTCCCGCGGGGAGCATGCCGGCCGCGGAGACCGAACTCGCGCGGATGCGTCCCGAGTGGGTGAGGTTCGGGCCGTTCACGATGTCCGGGCTCGTCACCGTGGGTGTCGTCGCCGGCTTCGTGTCCCGCCTGGTCTCGGAGGGCAACGTCGACCTCGGCAGGGTCGGGCCGATCCAGGAGACCTGGCGGTGGTTCAGCGCGATGTCGCTCCTGCTGGAGATCGCGACGGTGGTGCTCGTGCTGGTGGTGTTCGTGAGCGTCGCCTCCACGCTCGGCTACGTCCTGGCCTTCGGCAATTTCCGGCTGACCCGGCACGCCGAGGGCACCCTTCACGTGACCCGGGGACTGCTGACCACCCGGGCCACCACGATCGAGGAACGGCGGCTGCGCGGGGTCGAGGTGAGCGAGCCGCTGCTGCTGCGCGCCGTACGCGGGGCCCGCCTGTCCGCGGTCACGACGGGGCTGCGGGCGGCGCAGGGCGCCCAGCGCGGCGGATCGTTGCTGCTGCCGCCCGCGCCGCGCGCGGCCGCCGTGTCGGTGGCCCGGCTCGTGCTCCCCCGTGTCGCCGACGCCGCGTCCGACTCCTCCGCCTCCGGCGCCTCGCCGGTCACCGTGGGTCTGACCGCGCACGGCCCCGCCGCACTGCGCCGCAGGTTCACCCGGGCGTACGGCGTGCACGCGCTGGTGCTGGCCGCGCTGGTCGCGCTGTGGTTGTGGGCCGGGCTGCCGTCGTGGACGTGGCTCACCGCCGCCGCCCTGCTGCCGCTGACCGCCCTGCTCGCCGCCGACCGCTACCGCTCTCTCGGCCACGCTCTGACGTCCGGGTATCTGGTCACCCGCTGGGGCTCGTTCTCCCGTCGCCGGGTGGCGCTGGAGTGCGACGGCGTCATCGGCTGGAACGTCGAGCGGTCGTTCTTCCAGCGCCGGGCCGGCCTGGTGACGCTGACGGCGACCACGGCGGCCGGCAAGCAGGGCTACCAGGTGCGCGACGTGGACCTCGCCGAGGCGCTGCGCCTGGCCGCCGCGGGCACCTCGGGCCTGCTCGACCCCTTCCTCGTCGAGGAGCAGCACATCAGCCCTGTCGGCTAATAGCATGTGTTGTCCGATAGGACCGATTTGCTGCCAGGAGTTGGATTGTCCCGCTACGGCCAGATGTTCGGCCCCGACATCACGTTCCTCGGCGTCGAGCGCTGCGACCTCGACGACCCGGCCGGCTACGCGGACGCCGACGTCGTCATCCTGGGCGCGCCGTTCGACGGCGGCACCTCCCACCGCCCGGGTGCGCGATTCGGCCCGAACGCCATCCGGCAGACCTGCTATCTCCCCCACGACGGCTCCCGCCCCAGCCTGGCGCTGCGCGTGGACGCCCTCAAGGACCTGCGGGTGCTTGACGCCGGAGACGTGGAGACCTACGCCGGGGACATCGAGGGCAGCCTGCGCGCGATCGAGGACGCGGTCGCCAAGATCGCGGCCTCCGGGGCGATCCCCGTCGTCCTCGGCGGCGACCACACGATCGCCCTGCCCGACGCGACCGGCGTGGCCCGCCACCACGGCTTCGGCCGGATCTCCATGCTCCACTTCGACGCGCACGCCGACACCGGCGACATCGAGTTCGGCCACCTGCACGGCCACGGGCAGCCGATGCGGCGGCTCATCGAGTCGGGGGCCATCCGGGGCGACCGTTTCCTGCAGATCGGCCTGCGCGGCTACTGGCCGGGGCCGGAGATCCTCGACTGGATGGCCGGGCAGCGCATGCGGTCGTACGAGATGACCGAGATCGTCGCCAGGGGTCTCGACGAGTGCCTCAGCGAGGCGTACGCGATCGCGCTCGACGAGTGCGACGGCGTCTACCTGTCGGTCGACGTGGACGTCTGCGACCCCGGCCACGCGCCGGGCACCGGCACGCCCGAGCCGGGCGGCCTGTCGGCCCGCCAGCTCCTCGACGCCGTACGCAGGACCTGTTACGAGATGCCCGTCGTCGGTCTGGAGATCGTCGAGGTGGCCCCGCCGTACGACCATGCGGACATCACTGCGTATCTGGGCAACCGGGTCGTGCTGGAGGCGCTGTCGGCGATCGCCCGGCGGCGCAGGGACGCCGCCGACGGCACCCGCTGGAATCCGCGGCAGCCCCTCCTCGACGGCCGCTGAGACCGCTCCGGGACAACCGGTGCGTACGGGCTGTTTCCCCGCACGGCCGGGAGCCGATCTGGTAGGCATGGTCGGATGACGCGATCGAGAACCGCCGCCGTCCTGGCCGTCGCCGCCGTGCTTCCGGCGCTCCTGACCGGCTGCGCGGCCGGCGGCGACGGCACGGGCTCGGCGCGGGCGGCGTCACGAGCCACGCCGGACACACGCCCCTCGGGCGACGCCGCGACCGCGAGAGCAAGCGAGCCGGCGACGGCGGGAGCGAGCGGGCCGGCGACCAGGGACGCGTCGGCCGCCCGCCCGGTCCGGTCCCCCGCGAAGCCCGTGCGGGTGCCTGCCGGGGTGACGGCGGGGTACGCCGTGGTCGACGTGACCACGGGCAAGACGGTCGCCCAACGGCAGGCGCACCATCGGTTCCGGTCGGCGTCGGTCGTGAAGATCCTCATCGCCACCGACTATCTGGAGCGGCACAGGGGGACGATCCCGGCCCGGGACATGGCGCTGCTGACGCCCATGCTCCGTGGCAGCGACGACGACGCGGCGACGGCCCTGTGGCGGCACGGCGGCCAGGGCGAGATCGTGCGGCGGATGGCACGCAGGATCGGCCTGACCGAAACCGGCCCGCCACCCGCCGCCAAACCCGGCTTCTGGGGCTACACGGCCATCAGCGCGGCCGACATCGCGCTCGTCTATCGGTATCTGTTGCGGCGGGCCGAGCCGCGCGTCCGCGACTTCGTCCTCGGCAATCTACGCAAGGCGTCGCAGTGCGCCCGCGACGGTTTCGACCAGTTCTTCGGCATCCCCCGCGCCGTCCCCCGACCCTGGGCGATCAAGCAGGGCTGGTCCGGATATGGTGCGGTTCCTCCCGTCAAATGCACCCGGGCGAAGGCGACGTCATACCGTATCGGGGCGGTCACAATCAGCGGCAACCCGGTTGATTTCGGCCGTCCGGTGCTCCACACTACTGGCGTGATCGGCGACCGGCTGATCATGGTGGTGCTCACCCTGCAGCCCTCGGGGGCGTCCTTCACGCAGTCGGCCCAGCGGGTGACGAAGCTGGCGAGAGACCTCTATCTCAGCGTCGCCTAGCGGTCCGGTTCGTACGGGAGGGACCGTTCTGTTTAGAGGCAGGGCCGCCGGGCAGCGATCACGCGTGCTCTCCCTCCTTTCTGAAAGCTGGTCGGCGATGGGTTTCCCGTGGGGATTGCTCGGCCGGGACATGGCGGTCGATCTCGGCACGGCCAACACGCTCGTGTACGTACGCAAGAAGGGCGTGGTCCTCGACGAGCCGTCGGTGGTGGCGGTCAACCTGCACACGGACAGGATCGTGGCGGTCGGGACCGCGGCGAAGGAGATGATCGGGCGGACCCCGCCCCACATCGCCACGCTGCGCCCCCTCAAGGACGGCGTGATCGCCGACCTCGACGCGGCCGAGCGCATGCTGCGGCACTTCATCCAGGTGGCGCACAAGAACCGCTACCTGGCCAGGCCCCGGGTCGTCGTCGCCGTGCCGAGCGGCACCACGAGCGTCGAGCAGCGCGCGGTCAGGGAGGCGGCGTACGAGGCGGGCGCCCGCCGCGTCCACATCATCGAGGAGCCGATGGCCGCGGCGATCGGCGCCGGGCTCAACGTGGGCGACACGACCGGCAACATGGTCGTGGACATCGGCGGCGGCACGACGGAGGTCGCGATCGTCTCGCTCGGCGGGGTGGTCGTGTCGAAGTCCGTGCGGGTCGGCGGCGACGAGCTCGACGAGGCGATCGTCAACTACGTCAAGAAGGAACACTCCCTGATGCTCGGCGAGCGCACGGCCGAGCACGTCAAGATCAAGCTGGGCAATGCGCGGCCGGGCGGCGACGAGACCACGCCGCTGCCGATCCGCGGCCGTGACCTGGTGACCGGCCTGCCGAAGACCGCGACGATCAACCGGGCGCAGGTCAGGGAGGCGATCGAGGACCAGGTCCAGACGATCGTCGACGCCGTGCAGAGCACGCTGGACCAGTGCCCGGCCGAGCTGGCGGGCGACCTGATCGACAACGGCATCGTGCTGACCGGCGGCGGCGCGCTGCTCGACGGGCTGGCCGAACGGCTCGAGAAGGCCGTCGGCATGCCGATCCACCTCGTCGACCAGCCGCTCCAGTCCGTGGTGCTGGGCGCGGGCCGGTGCGTCGAGCGTTTCGACGACATGCAGGACGTGTTCCTCCCCGAAACGCGTCGATGAGGGCCTCCGGTCGCCGGGTGCCCGTATTGCTTGCGCTCGCCTCCGCCGCCCTGATCGCGGCCGACACCGTCACCCCGCTCGAACCCCTGCGGGCGTTCGGGTCGGCCGTCTTCGGCGGGCTGGAGGACGCGGCGTCCGCCGGCGTCCGCTGGGCGTCGGGCGAGCATCGCGTGGCGGAGCTCGAACGCGAGAACGCCCGCCTGCGCGCCGACCTGCTGGCCGCCCGGCGCACGATCCCCTCCCCCGCCCAGGCGGACGGCTACCGGGTCGTGTCGGCCCACGTCATCGGCTTCGGCCGGGACGGCACGGTCACCGTCGACACCGGCTCCGACGCCGGCGTGACCCGCGACATGACCGTGTTCGACGGCGACGGGCTGGTCGGCCGGATCCTGCGCTCCGGCCCCGGCACGGCGACCGTGCAGCTCGCCACGGCCTCCGGCGCCTCGATCGGGGCCCGGCTGGAGGGCTCGCGTGAGGTCGGCCTGGTGACCGGCGTCCCCGAGCACGGGCTGCTGCGGCTGAGCCTGCTCAACGCCTCCGCCGAGGTGAAGCCCGGCGACCGGGTGGTGACCCTGGGGTCGCGGGACATGCGGCCGTACGTGCCGGACGTGCCGATCGGCACGGTGGTCACGGTGGAACCCGCGCCGGACGCGCTGACCAGGACGGCGCTCGTGCGTCCCTTCGCCCGCTTCACCGCGCTCGACCTCGTCACCGTGGTGCTGGGACCGCTGCCGGACGCCGCGGCGGTGGACGCGTCCGCCGCCGAAAGCGAGGCCGGGAGCGAGGCCGGGGGCGAGGCCGGGGGCGGGGATGCGGACGCCGCGAAGAGCGGCGAGAAGAACCAGAAGAAGGCGAAGGGGGCGTGATGAAGGCGGTCGTCCTGTCCGTGCTCGTCGTCCTCCTCGCACCGGTGCTCCAGGTCGCCGTGGTCAACGGACTGTCCCTGCCCGGCGGCGGGCCCGACGTCGTGCTGGTCGCCGTCATCGCGCTCGCGGCGCTGCTACGCCCCGGAGCAGGGGCGTTCCTGGGGTTCGCCGCGGGCCTGGCCGCCGACGTCGCGCCGCCCGCCGACCACACCATCGGGCGGCTCGCCCTGGTCATGTGCCTGGCCGGGTGGGTGTGCGCACGGGTCACCGCGGACGGCGCGGCCGGGCGGCGCGCCGCCGTCGCCGCCGTCGTGGCCCTGGGCGCGACGCTCGCCGGGGGCGTGCTCGCGGCCCTGCTCGACGGCACCCCCTGGGGCACGGCACTCGCGCCCGGCGCCGTCGCCTGGACCGTCGGCCTGGCCGCGCTCGTGGCGGCGGCGCTCGCCCTGCTGCCCCGCCGCCGGTCGTTCGGGCGGGTGCCCAGGTCGCGGGACGGTTCACGCGATCGGTACGGCCGGGGGAGGCGGCTTGCGTAGGACCGTCCACCGGGGCCGCCTCACGCTCGTGTTCGTCGTGGTGACCGCGCTCATGCTGACCCTGCTCGGCCGCCTGTGGTATCTGCAGATCGTCACCGGCCCGTCGTACGTGAGGGCGGCCACGGAGTCACGGGTCCGCTCGGTCGTCCTGCCGCCCGTGCGGGGGCCGATCCTCGACGTCCGCGGCCGGCCGCTGGTCGCCAACGAGACCAAACCGCAGGTGTCGGTGGACTACATGGCCCTCATCCACCAGCCCGACGGCGGGCGGGACGTGCTGACCCGGCTCGCCCGGGCCCTGGGCCGGCCCTACCAGGAGATCGCCGACCGGGCCCGGCTGTGCGCCGGAGGCGTGCCCCGGCCGTGCTGGCCCGGCTCGCCGTACCAGCCGATCGTGGTCGCGGACGGCGTGAGCGTGCGCACGGCGCTGTGGATCGCGGAGCGGCAGGACGAGTTCCCCGGCGTCAGCACCGCGCTGCGGCCGGTCAGGACCTATCCGCTCGGCTCGGCCGCGGCGCACGTGCTCGGCTACCTGCAGCCGCCCTCCCCCGACGACCCCGAGGGAGGCCCGGAGCTGATCGGCCGCGACGGCCTCGAAGCGCAGTACGACCGCGAGCTGGCCGGGCGCACCGGGCTCAGGCAGGTGGCCGTGGACAGCACGGGCACGGTCACCGGCCTGATCCGCGAGGAGGCCGCCGTCGCCGGAGACACGCTGGTGACCAGCATCGACGCGCGCATCCAGGAGGTGGCCGAGCGGGCGCTGGCCCGGGCCGTGACCGCCGCGCGCAAGCGGGGCGAGCCCGCGGACAGCGGCGCGGCGGTCGTGCTGGAGGCGAAGACCGGGCGGGTGACGGCGATCGCCGACTATCCCACCTACGACCCGGGCGTGTGGACCGGGGGCATCTCACAGCACGACTACGAGGACCTGCCGCTGGTCAGCGCGGCCGTGCAGGGGCAGTGGCCGCCGGGTTCCACCTGGAAGGTGACCTCGACGGCCGCGGCGGCGAAGGCGGGCTACTCGCTGCGGGCCTCTTATGACTGCCCGGGCGGCTACACGATCGGCGGCCGGGTGTTCCACAACTTCGAGAGCGCCGAGCTGGGCCGGATGGACATGCACCGGGCCCTGGTGGTGTCCTGCGACACGATCTTCTACCGGTTCGCCGAGAAGATGTGGCAGCGCGACGGCGGGCTCAAGCCGGTCAAACACCCCAAGGACCCGATGCAGAAGATGGCCGCGGAGTTCGGGTTCGGCACACCCACCGGCGTCGACCTGCCGCACGAGGCGTCGGGGCGGGTGCCCGACCGCGCCTGGAAGAAGGCCAACTGGGAGCGGACCAAGACCGACTCCTGCCGCCGCGCCAAGACCGGCTATCCGGAGATGTCCGACCGAAAGCGGGCGGCCTACCTCAAGGCGCTCGCCTCCGACAACTGCCGTTCCGGCGGGGTCTGGTGGGCGGGCGACGCGGCCAACTTCTCGATCGGCCAGGGCGACGTGCTGGTGACGCCGCTCCAGCTCGCCCGGGGGTACGCCGCGCTCGCCAACGGCGGCACGGTCTTCAGCCCCAGGATCGGCAAGCGGGTCGTGCGCCCCGACGGCACCGTGGTCCGCACGATCACCCCGCCCGTCGTGGGAAAGATCGACGCTTCTCGCACGACGCTGCGGTTCATCCGCGACTCGCTCGCCGACGTGCCTCGCGCGGGTACGGCCGCCGGCGCGTTCGAGGGCTACTCCTTCAAGCGGCTGCCGGTCGCGGGGAAGACCGGCACCGCCGAGGCGTACGGCAGGCAGGACACCTCGTGGTTCGCCTCCTTCGGCCCGGTGAAGAAGCCGAAGTATGTCGTGGTGGTCGTCGTCTCGCAGGGCGGCACGGGCGCGACCACGGCGGCCCCCGCCGCGCGGGAGATCTGGGAGGGCATCGCCGCCCTCACCCACGACGCGAAGAAGCACGGCAAGAAGAGCACGAAGCACGACAAGGACGGCAGAGGGGCGCGGGCCGCCTCCCTGCCTCCGGTCGCGTTCTCCGAGCCGGGTGGCACGCGGTGACGGGCGGGACTCGGACGGGCAGCGGTGGATCAGGCTGGACCCGGGCGAGCATGGCTCGGACGGGCAGGACTCGGACGGGCAGGGGTGGAACGGGCTGGGCTCGGCTGGTTGGAGGCACGCGATGACGACGCTCGGTCCCCTGTCCGTACGGCTGCCGGCGAGCCGGGCGACCAGGCGCAGGCCGTGGGCGCGCCTCGCCCTCTTCCCCGCCTGGGGCCTGGTGCTGCCCGCGGCCGCGTTGTCGGCGATCGGGCTGCTGCTCGTGTGGTCGGCCACCCGCAACGAGCCGGGCTCGACGCTCCTGCAGCGGCAGGCGCTCAGCGTGGGCATCGGCTTCGCGCTCCTGTGGGCCGTCTCGCGGATCGACCTGCGGATGCTGCGGGCCTACGTCCCGGTGCTGTACCTGCTCGGGCTGGCCGGGCTGGTCGCCGTGCTGACCCCGCTGGGCCGCACGATCAACGGCTCGCACGCCTGGATCGTGCTCGGCGACGGGCTGCAGTTCCAGCCGTCCGAGTTCGCCAAGGCGGCCACGGTGCTCGCGATCGCGACGGCGCTGGGCGAGCCGCGCGACGGCGAGCGCAGGCCGGGCGCCGGGGCCGTGCTGCTCGCCCTCGGCCTCGCCGCGGTGCCGGTCGGGCTGATCGCGCTGCAGCCCGACTACGGCACCGCGATCGTCTTCCTGGTGCTGGCCACCGGGATGATCGTGGTGTCGGGAGCGCCCAAGAGGTGGTTCGCGGCGTTCGCCGCCGCCGGGGCCGCCGGGCTTCTCCTGGTGTGGCGGCTCGACCTGATCCGGCCCTACCAGCTCCAGCGCCTGATGGTGCTGGCCGACCCGGACGCCGACCCCATGGGCATGGGCTACAACGCCACCCAGGCCAGGATCGCGATCGGCTCCGGGGGCCTGCTCGGCAAGGGCCTGTTCCACGGCGAGCAGACGGCGGGTCATTTCGTGCCCGAGCAGCACACCGACTTCATCTTCACCGTCGCGGGCGAGGAGCTCGGCTTCCTCGGCGCGGCCTGCGTGATCCTGCTGATGCTCGCCCTGTTGTGGCGCGGCCTGTGGATCGCGGCCAAGAGCCCCTCGCCGTTCGGCACGGCGGTGGCCGGCGGGGTGGTGTGCTGGCTGGCGTTCCAGACGTTCGTGAACGTCGGGATGACGATGGGCCTGCTGCCGGTCGCGGGGCTGCCGCTGCCGTTCGTGTCGTACGGCGGGTCGGCCACGATCTCCAGCCTGGCGGCCGTGGGGCTGCTCGCCGCCGTGAACCGGCTTACGCGCACACCGGCATAGGGCACCCTTGGAGGAATGCGCAGCAAGCTCGGCGGACGGGTGGCCCAGGCGGCGGAGATCGCCCTGGCCACCCGCAAGTACGTGACCCCGATCGACGTCCTCACCGGCCTGCGGTGGCTGCACGACCGCCACGTGGAGACCTGGCGGCAGGGGCGCGCCGACAGCCTGGAACGGCTGGCCGCCGTGGACGCCGGCCGGATGGCCGAGGCCCTGTCGCATCTGCGCGCGTGGGCCATGTCCCGCGACCTGCTGGAGAGCGAGGCGGCCTACACGGCGGGCACCCGCGACCGGCGGCCGCTGCGCTTCACGGCGGCGGGCGACGAGGACCTGGAGCGTGCCTTCCGCGTCCACTGGCTGTCGCCCGAGCTGAGCGAGACACGGCGGCGGCAGATCGCCGAACGGCACAGCAAGGCCCCCGACCTCGTGGCCGTGGCGCCGCTGGACGCGTGGACGTGTGCCGGGTGCGGGGACACCGGGCCTTATCTGATCATGGAGGACGATCGGCCGCACTGCCTGACCTGCGCCGACATGGATCACCTGTGCTTCCTTCCGGCGGGGAACGCGGCGCTGAGCCGCCGCGCCAAGAAGGAGAGCGGGCTGTCTGCGGTGGTGGTCCGCTTCAACCGGCGGCGCAAGAGATACGAGCGGCTCGGCGTGCTGGTCGAGGAGGAGGCGCTGACGCGGGCCGAGGAGCAGTGCCTGGCCGACGAGGAGGCACGGCTGCGCCGCCGCGAACGCGACCGCGAGCGCCGGGCCGGCGAGGACGCCGAGTTCCAGACGAGGATGGCTGCGCAGATCCGCCGCCTGTTCCCCCACTGCCCGGCCGAGCGGGCCGAGGCCATCGCCGCGCACGCCGCCGTACGCGGCAGCGGGCGGGTGGGCCGCACCGCCGCCGCCCGGGTGCTGGACGAGAACGCCATCACGCTCGCCGTGATCGCGAGCGTGCGCCATCTGGACACCGACTACGACGCGCTGCTGATGGGCGGGGCGCCGCGGATGACGGCCCGCGAGCGGATCCGCCCCCGGGTCGAGGAGGTCCTGACGGCCTGGCGGGCGTGAGCGCCCGCTTCCGGCGGACCCTCCGGCCGGCCCTTCAGTGCCCCTTCAGCGGCCCCGTCAGCGGACCCGGCCGACCATCTGGGCGTACATGCGCCCGGGGCTGGGGACCGACGACGGGTTGAGGAAGCCGGGCAGCGGGGGCAGGTCAACCGCGAACGGCTGCAGCCGCTCGAACAGCGTGTGCGCGTCGGGCGGCCGGTTGTCCGGCTCCTTCTCCAGCAGTTCGGCGATGAGACGGTCGAGCGCGGCGGGGACCCCCGGCACCCGCGGCGGCTGTTCCTTCACCTGCTTGTCGAACACGGCGTACTCCGTGGGCCCGGTGAACAGCTGGTTGCCGGTCAGCATCTCGTGCAGCACGCAGCCGAGGGAGTACAGGTCGCTCTTCGGCCCGGCGACACCCCGCTGGATCTGCTCGGGGGACATGTACGCCGGGGTGCCGAGAATCTGCCCGATCCGGGTGAACTGCGCCGTCCTCCCCGCGACGTCCGTCTCACGCAGCATGGCGAGCCCGAAGTCGAGCAGCTTCACGCTGCCGTCCGGGCAGAGCATGAGGTTGGTCGGCTTGAGGTCCCGGTGGCAGATCGACAGCTCGTGGGCGGCGGTCAGCACGGCGCACGCCTGCGCGGCGATGGCCGCGGCCCACGGCACCGGCAGCGGGCCGTGCTCGCTCAGCAGGTCGGCGACCGTCACGCCCTCGATGAACTGCATGACCTGGAAGAGCCGCTGCTCGTAGGTGCCGAAGTCGTAGAGCACGGGCGCGCCCGGATGGTCGAGCTTCGCGAGGATGCGCGCCTCGCGAATGAAGCGGCGCTGCAACTCCTCGTCCGGGCCGTCGGGCAGCCGCAGGAACTTCACCGCCACCTTGCGGTCGAGCCGCCGGTCGTGCCCGCCGTATACGGCGCCCATGCCGCCCTGCCCCAGGGGGAGGTCGTCCAGGTCATACCGGTCGCCGATGACCATGCGCCCCTCCCGTCGGCCTATCGGGGAAAAAGCTACCGGATTCGTCCGCGATGCTCGGGCTCGGCGGCAGGGTGGACAGGACTCTCTCAGCTGGGGAGCCGCCGGCCGCGTCACCCACGGGGGCGGAGGCGTCCGTCGATCAGCCCCTCGACGCCGAGCCGCGCGAGCGCCTCACCCGCCGCGGCCACCTCGCGCAGGCCGTCCTCCAGCGCGAGCAGCCGCCGGAAGGCCGTGCCGTACGTCCGCTGGACGGCCAGGGGAAGCTGGGGCACGCGGGCCCGGCGGGCCTCCACGCGGCTGCTGCCCAGGTGCGGCCGCCCGCCGCCCGCGGCGTAGCGCAGGAACCCGGCCAGGAACTCGGGATCCACCTTGCCGGGATCGACGCGGAAAAGGCTGAGATGGGGGCCCAGGACCGCCCCCTCCCCCGCGACCACCCGGGCGGTCACGGCCGACGCGACGACGTCTCCCCGTCGTACGGCGAGCAGGCCGGGGGCGCGCGGGATCCACCTCGACGGCGTCGTTCCGGCCGCGACGTCGTCGGCCGTCAGCACGGCCACTCCCCCCTCGGCCACCTCGCTGCCGGAAACCTCGCTCTCGGACATCTCGCTGCCGGGGACATCGGCGGGCAGCGCCCGCAGCGTCGAGTGCCTGATGGTGACCAGCCCGGATCTCGCCATCTCGGCCACGGTCGCCCACGACACGTCCCAGCCCGCCGCGCCGCCGGTGAGCACCTCCAGGTCGGGCATGTCGCCGGCCAGCGCCGCGAGCGCCTCCCTGAAGCGCTCACCGGCCGCGGGAAAACCCCGCATGTCGACCCGGGGGGACAGGTGCCGCGCCGGGCTCACATCCACCTCGTCGTCGAGGATGTCGATGATCCTGACCGTGCGGCCGCCGGGCGGAAGCTCGGTCTTCGCGAGGTGGGCCCGCCAGGCCGCTTCTACGGAGGCCGGGTCGTCTCCCGCGTCGGCCACGAGGATCGCGCCGGGCTGCCGTTCCCCGGGCTCGGGACGGCGCAGCAGCCACAGGTCGGGGCCCCCGGGCACCAGCGTGAAGACCGCGCGCAGCGCGCCCGTCCGCAGCAGGTTCGCCCGGATGCGGCGTCCCGGGCGGCGGCTCGCCGCGACACCCGGCATCAGGATGGCCACCAGCCCGCCGGGCCGCACGTGGGCGAGGCAGTGCTGCACCCAGGCCAGCTCCGACTCGCCCCGCGGAGGCATGCCGTACTGCCAGCGCGGATCGCCGACGAGGTCCTCGTGGCCCCACGCCCGCTCGTTGAAGGGCGGGTCGCACACGACCGCGTCCGCGAGCGCGCCGTCCGACGGCCGGTCCGGCGGGAACGCGTCGTGCCGCAGCGCGTCCCCCGGGACGACCCGGGCGTCCCGTCCGCGCAGCAGCAGCCGCAACGCCGCGAGCATCGCGACCGTCTCGTTGGCGTCCTGGCCGAGCAGTCGCACGTCGTCCCCCGCCCCGGCGGCCCCGGCGGCGCCCAGCAGGAGTGTGCCCATGCCGCACGCCGGGTCGAGCACCGTCCGCGCCCCCGAACAGGCCAGCCGGGTCATCAGGGCGACCAGGTCGGGCCGGGTCAGCGCCAGCCTGCGGCTGTGCGCCTCGGCGTACCGCTCGCAGAGGAACTCGAACGTGCCGGCCGCGCCGCTCCGCTCGGCCATCCCGGCGACCAGCCGGAGCAGGCCGGGCTCGACCTGCGTCGCGTCCCCCGCGCGCGGGGGCAGGTCGGCGGTCGCCTCCGCCACCGCACGCGGGAGCCGTACGGCGAGGTCGGAGGCGGCGGACAGCCGCTTCCAGCCGTCGGGGTCGCGGAGCGTGTAGAGCAGGAACGCCCCCACCTCCCCCAGCACCTCGCCGAGGCGCAGGTCGTCCGCCGACGCGCGCAGCCGCTGCCAGACACGGTCGCCCTGGGACACCTCGAACGACTTGCCGTTCCTGCGCAGCCACGCCTCCACTTCGGGAAGCGAGAAAAGGGGGCTGGAGGCGGTACCTCCGACCGGCTGGGGGAAGTCCTCGTAGCGGCGGCGCCAGTTGCTGACCGCGGCCCTGCCGACGTCGGCGAGCCGGGCGATGTCGCCCGCGTTCACGGTCGCTTCGACCGCCGCCTCGACGGCGGCCTCGAGCGGGCTCGCGGCGGCCGGGCGCGCGGTCGTGTCCGCCGAGTTGTCCGCCTGGGCGTCGTGGCTCATGAACACGAGCCTAGCACTGTGCTTGTGAAGTGACTCAACCAATGGTTTACTCAAAACCATGACGCACAACCGTATTCGGTACGCCGCGGGGTCGGACGTCGGGCGCTCGCGTGCCAACAACGAGGATTCGGTGCACGCCGGCGAGCGCCTGCTCGCCATCGCCGACGGGATGGGCGGACACGGACACGGCGAGGTCGCAAGCGCGGCCGTCATCTCCACACTGGCCAGGCTGGAGGACGGTCCGGCTCCCGCCGACGTCGCCGCCGCCCTCGCGGACGCCGTACGGGAGGCGGGGCAGTGCCTGGGCGACCTCGCCGCCCAGGACCCGGCACTCGAGCGGATGGGCACCACGGTCACCGCGATGCTGTGGGACGGCCAGGGGAAGTTCGCCCTGGCCCACGTGGGCGACTCGCGGGCGTACATGCTGCGTGACGGCGCGCTCTACCAGATCACCCGCGACCACACGCTGGTGCAGTCGCTGGTGGACGACGGCCGCATGAGCCCCGACCAGGCCGCCCGCCATCCGCGCCGGTCCCTGCTGCTGCGGGCGCTGGAGACGAGCGGCCTGGCCGAGCCGGACCTCTCGCTGCGCGAGGTGCACCCGGGCGACCGCTATCTGCTGTGCTCCGACGGGCTCTCCGCCGTGCTCGAACCCGAGGCGATGCACCACGTGCTCACCACCGTGGCCGATCCGCAGGAGGCGGTCAGCCGGCTCATCGAGCTGGCCAACGAGGGCGGCGGACCCGACAACATCTCGTGCGTGGTCGCCGACGTCGAAGCCGCCGACGCCTGAGACCCGCCCCGTCCCACGGCCGTCGGAGGACCCCGCAGCCGGCAGCGGGGCGCAGCCGGACAGCGCCCGAGGCCGGGGCCGCGCCCGGGCGGTGTGCCCGGACGGACGTCAGACGGCCCAGCCGCCGTCCACGTTGATCGTCGCTCCGGTGACGTAACGCCCGCCGTCACCCGCCAGGTGGGCCACGGTCTCGGCGATGTCGCCCGGCTCCGCGTAGCGGCCGAGGACCGTCAGCCCCCGGATCGTGTCCGCCATGGGGCTGTCCGCCGGGTTCGAGGCGGTGTCGGTCGGGCCGGGGTTGACGAGGTTGACCGTGATGCCGCGCGGCCCGAGGTCGCGGGCGAGCCCCTTGGTCATTCCGGTCATGGCCGTCTTGCTCATCGCGTACAGGGCGAAGCCCGGGAAGACGGCCCGCTCGGCCATGTTGCTTCCGATGGTGATGATCCGGCCGCCCTCGGTCATGTGGGCCGCCGCCGCCCGCGCGGCCAGGAACGGCCCGCGCACGTTGGCCGCGAGCGTGCGGTCGACCTCCTCCGGCCCCAGGTCCTCGATCGGCGCGACGTGGAAGACCGCCGCGTTGTTCACGAGGACGTCGAGCTGGCCGAACTCCGCGGCCGCCTCGTCCACGGCGGCGGTGACCGCCGCCGCGTCGCCGTTGTCGGCCCGGATGACCAGCGCCCGCCGGCCCATCCCCTTCACCTTCTCGGCCACGGCGGCCGCGCTGTCCCCGTCGCGCTCGTAGGTCAGCGCCACGTCCGCGCCGCGCTCGGCCAGCTTGAGTGCGACCGCCGCGCCGATCCCCCGGCCACCCCCGGTGACCAGGGCCGTCTTGCCGTTCATGTCGTCGATCTCGTTCATGGTGTCGAGCATGGCGGCAGCGCCGCGGGGAGGTCCGGCGGCGATCGGACCTCGCGTTCCGACCGTCGGGCCCGAGAGACAGGCGACAGAGCGGTCAGGCGCCGCGCGCCCGGAAGGCGGCGGTCTTGACCCGGTTCTGGCAGGCCGTGGAGCAGAAGCGGCGGGTGCCGTTGCGGGAGGTGTCCACGTACACGCGGTCGCAGTGCGGCGCGGTGCACACGCCGAGCCGGTCGTGCAACTCGCTGCCGAGCACCACGGCGAGGCCGGTCGCGCAACCGGCCGCGTAGTTGCCGGCCAGGGTGCCGCCCGCGCCGTGGAAGTGCAGGTGCCAGGGCTCCCCGTCGTGCCGGTCGAGGTGCGGGCGGGCGTCCGTCTCGGCCAGCAGTCCGTTCAGGGCGAGCGCCGCCGCGTCCACGTCGCCACGCGTCACCGCCTCGAACACGCCGCGCAGCCGCCCCGCGACCTCCGCGAGCGCGTCCACCTCCTCCTCGGCGACCTCGGGCGCCCGGCTGTCGCCGGCCGCGAGGACGTCGCCGACCGCGGCGGCCCGCGCCTCACCCGTCGGCGGCGCGTACGGCCGGCCCCGAGCCTCACCCTCGGTCAGCGCGTTGACCAGGCCGACCGCGATCGACACCACAGCATCGGTGTGACTGTTGAAGTTCACTTGACCAGTTACGCCCTTGCGTTCTACGTTGTAACTGCCGAAAGCATACACGCCAGTTACAAGGAGTCGGCATGCTCACGATCGACGTGGCCACCAGGTGGATCGACCGTTGGGACCGCCAGCAGGAGGGCTATCTCCCCGACCGGGAGGAGCGCTTCACCGCGCTGATCGACGCCGTCGAGGCGGGCGTGGGCCGTCCGGACCCCCTGGTGATCGACCTCGGCTGCGGCCCCGGCTCGCTCTCGGCCCGCCTGCTGGACCGTCTTCCCGGGGCCACGGTCGTGGCGGTCGACGCCGATCCCCTCCTGCTGTCGCTCGCCCGGGCGGCGTACGGCGACCGTGACGGCCTGCGCCTCGCCGACCTGGACCTGCGCGAGCCGGGGTGGAGCCGGGCGCTCGGCCTCGACCGCCCGGCGGACGTGGCGGTGAGCACGACCGCGTTGCACTGGCTGGCCGAGCCCCATCTGCGCGCCGTGTACGCCGAGCTCGCGACCGTGCTGCGCCCGGGTGGGCTGTTCCTCAACGGCGACCACTTCAGCTCCGAGGACACCACTCCCGAGCTGGCGCGGCTGGAGCGGGCCGTGCACGAGAGCGAGGAGCGGCGGCGCTTCGCCGGCGGCCGTCCGGAGGACTGGCGCCAGTGGTGGGACGCGATCGCCGCCGACCCCGACCTCGCCGGTGTCGCGGCGCCCCGGCCGGCCACCGCGGCGCACCACGGCTCGGAGTCGCTCCACCTGTCCACCCATGTCGAGGCCCTCCGCGCGGCGGGCTTCGCCGAGATCGGGACGCTGTGGCAGCGCGGCGACAACCGCCTGCTCTGCGCCGTGCGTCCGTAGTCTCCCCGGCCGTTCTTTCCAGCCGTTCTTCCGGCCGTTCTTTCCGGCGGCCGCCGGGGTTTGCCCGCCGGGCCGCCGGATAGACGAACGCCATGACACCGACCGTGCTCACCGTCAACGCGGGCTCCAGCAGCCTGCAGCTGCATCTGGTGCGGGACGGCCGCGTGGTGCGGACCGAGCACAGCGAGCACAGCCCGGACCCCGCCGCGGCGGAGCGTACGCTGTCGGACTTCCTGTCCGGGGCGGACACCGAGGTGACCGCCGTCGGTCATCGGCTCGTCCACGGCGGCGAGGCCGTGCGCGCTCCGACGGTCGCCGACGACGACGTGGTGGAGGCCGTACGCGGATACGCCGACCTCGCGCCGCTGCACGTGCCGCCCGCGCTCGCGCTGGTCGAGGCGGCCCGGCGGGTGCTGCCGTCCGTGCCGCACGTGCTGTGTCCCGACACCGCCTTCCACGCCGGGCTTCCCGCCGCCGCCGCGACCTACGCCCTGCCCGCCGAGTGGCGGCGGCGCTGGGGCCTGCGCCGCTACGGCTTCCACGGGCTGTCGTACGCGTGGGCGACCCGGCGTGCGGCCGAGCTGCTCGGGCGCCCGGCCGGGGAGGTCAGCCTGGTCCTCACCCATCTCGGCGGCGGATGCTCGGTCTGCGCCGTGCGGGACGGCCGGAGCGTGGACACCTCGATGGGGTTCACTCCGTTGGAGGGTGTGCCCATGAGCAAGCGCTCCGGCAGCGTCGATCCCGGCATGCTCCTGTGGCTGCTGTCCGGCTCGCGCCTCACGCTGGAGGAGCTGAGCGACGGGCTGGAGCACGGCTCCGGCCTGCTGGGGCTGTCCGACGGCCTGTCGGGCGACACCCGCGACCTGGTCGCCTCGCCCGAGGAGGCCGCCGCCTTGGCGCTCGACGTGTTCGCCTACCGGGTGAGCCGGGAGATCGCCGCCTCGGCCGCCGCTCTCGACCGGCTCGACGCGCTCGTGTTCACCGGCGAGATCGGCTGGGACCAGCCCGAGGTGCGCGAGGCGGTGTGCGGCCGGCTGTCGCTGCTCGGCGTCGAGCCGCCCGCCGTGACCGACGTGGACCGGGACGGCGTCGTCAGCCCGCCGGGCGCCCGCCTGCCGGTCCTCGTCGTACGGCCCCGCGAGGAGCTCCAGGTCGCCCGGGAGACCCTCGCCGCGCTCGGCCGGCCCGGTGGTGGAAGCGGGCGGCCGTAGAATCCGCAGACATGCGCATCTTCACCGTGGACTCCTTCACCGACCGGCCGTTCCGGGGCAATCCCGCCGCGGTCTGCCTCCTCGACGACACCGTGCCGGACGAGTGGATGCAGGCGGTGGCCGCCGAGATGCGCCATTCGGAGACGGCCTTCGTTCTCGGGCAGGCCGAGGGGCCGTGCTCGCTGCGCTGGTTCACCCCCGCGGTCGAGGTCGCGCTGTGCGGGCACGCCACCCTGGCCACCGCGCACGTCCTCTACTCCCTTGGGGAGTCCGGGCGGCTGGAGTTCGACACGAAGAGCGGCGTGCTCGCGACCGAGCAGGCGGACGGCGGGCTGATCGCGATGGACTTCCCGGCGAAGCAGGCCGCGCCGTGCCCGCCGCCGGACGGCCTCGTCGAGGCACTCGGCGTCACGCCGGTGTGGACCGGCCGCAGCGAGTTCGACCTGCTGGTCGAGGTCGGGTCGGCCGATGAGGTCCGGGCCGCCGAGCCCGACATGGCGCGGCTCGCCGAGGTCGAGGCCCGCGGCGTCATCGTGACGGCGTCCGGCGAGGGCACCTCCGCCGACTACGTCTCCCGGTTCTTCGGCCCCCGGGTGGGCGTGCCCGAGGACCCGGTCACCGGGTCGGCCCACTGCGTGCTCGCGCCGCACTGGTCGGCCAGGCTCGGCCGGGACGCGCTCGTCGGGGAGCAGGTGTCGCGGCGCGGCGGGACCGTGCGCACGACCCTGCGCGGCGAACGCGTCGAACTCGCCGGGCACGCCGTGACCATCTGGTCCGGCGAACTGGAGGTCTGACCTCAGGCGGGCACCGCGAGTGCGGCCTCGATCCGCCGGACGGCGGTGATCGCCCCGAACGCCAGCAGCCGCACGAGGTCGGCGTCGGACCGGCCGCCCCCGGCCTCCCGCCAGGCGGCCACGTCCGCGTCGGCCACCCGATACGGCGCGAGGGCGGCCAGCAGGGCGAGCTTGGCCGCCGGGCGCTGTGCGGGCGCGACGTCCGCCAGCGGACCGGACGGCCAGCCGGACAGCGGAGGGTGTTCGCCGTCCCAGGCCGCGACGGCCTCCACGACCGCCTCCCTGGCCGAGTCGCCCAGCAGATGATCTCCCTCCCCCGCCACGGCCCGCAGCGCGGCGAACGCGGTCCCGGCCGGGGCACCCGCCGCCCAGGCCGGGGCGGGGCCCGAGGGCAGCCCGTGCAGCAGGGGCAGCGCCTCGCCCTGCGGCAGCCTGCGGCGTACCGTCTTGGCGAGGGCCCTGCCGCCCAGGCCGCGTACCAGCCGGGAGCGTTGCAGCCCGGCCGGCAGGAGGTCGTCGGTCAGCAGCGACGACACCATCCTGTTGATGAAATGGAAGGCGAGGGCCGTGCCGATGTGCTCGGCCGCGTGACCCTCCGGGCACGGCGGCGCCTGCCCGGACGTGGCCGTGCCGGTGGCCCAGGCGAACAGCCGGGCGTGCTCAGGATCGGACGGCTTCCCCCCGCGTGCGACGGTCTCGGCCAGCTCGTGCTCACCCGTCGCGTGCAGGAGCACAGTGTGGGCGTCCACGCAGAAGGGGCACTTGTTGGCGAGGGAGACCCCGGTGGCGACGACCTCCTTGGCCGCCCTCGGGGCCTGCCCGGCGACCAGCGACTCACGCAGCATCGCCCAGGTGGCGGCGAGCACCTCGGGAGCCGGGGACAACGTCAGGAACAGCGGCATGCGGGCCATGCCGAAATCACGGGCGATCTGCGCGTAGACCTGGGCGATCAGGCCGGCCGCCGCCTCCGTGGGCACCGGCGTCACATAGCGGTAGGGCGTCGGCATCTCCGCCTCCTCATCGGTCGTGCTGTCATGCGAACCGATCCTGCCGAGCGCCGTCGCCCCCGTCGTCGTACGGCGGAATGCGTTCCCGGCCGCTCCCGGCGCGGCTGCAGGATGGCGGCCGTACTCCCGCGGGAGTAGCGCCGGATGGGTCCGCCGGGAGGAGGCGGGCCGAATCGGCCTCGGTTTACCCTTCAGACATGGACGGCGATCGCGGACGGCAGGCGTCCCCCAGCCCACGGGAGTCTCGCTCACCGGTGACCGTGGACGAGCCGGCGTCGCCCGGCCCACGGGCGTTCGCGGACCTGCCGGGACTCCCCGGCAAACCGCCCTTCAAGGACGAAGCGGCCCGCTCGGACGGACCACCCCTCCCGGACGGACCGGCCCTCACGGACGGACCGGCCCTCCCGGACGGACCGGCCCTCCCGGACCGATTAGCCCTCACGGACGAGCCGGCCCTCGGGGACGACCGGGCGGGGGCCGGCCGTCGCCGCCTTCCCCGGTTCTACGGGTCGGACGCCGCGCTCGCGGCTGTCGTGGCGGTGCTGCTCGCGGGCGGCACCCTGGTTCCCGGCGCGCCGAGCGGGCCCGCGCAGCTGGGGGTGGTGGGCTACCTGCTCCTGGTGGGCGGGTCCTTCGCCCTCGCCGCCCGGCGGGCGGCGCCGGTGACGGCGCTCGTCGTCTCCGGGGCCTGCATGCTGGCCTACGCCCTGCTGGTGCAGCCCGAGACCGCGACCGCGTTCCCCCTCCTGCTCACGGTGTTCTCGGCGGCCACCGTGGGCCGGCGCGTGTGGGCGGCGTCGGTCAGCGCCGCCTACCTCGCCGGTGTCCTGCTGGAGCAGCTGTCGGACCTCGGCGCACGGACCCCGCGCGACGTGGTGGACCGGGTCGGCCTGCTGGTCGGCTGGTTCGTCGCCGCCAACGTGGCGGGGGTCGTCACCCGGCAACGGCGGGCGTACCTGCGCCAGGCCGAGCAGCGCGCCGTCGAGGCGGAGCGCACCCGCGAGGAGGTCGCGCTGCGCCGGGCCGGCGAGGAGCGGCTGCGCATCGCCAGGGAACTGCACGACTCGCTCACCCACAGCATTTCGATCATCAAGGTGCAGGCGGGAGTGGCCGTCCATCTCGCGCGCAAGCGGGGCGACGACGTGCCGCCCGCGCTGCTGGCGATCCAGGACGCGAGTGCGGACGCCATGCGGGAGCTGCGCGCGACGCTGGAGGTGCTGCGCGAACCCGGCCCCGACGACGCGCCCGGTGCGGCCCGGGCCGACAGGATCGGCGAGCTGGTCGATCGGGCGCGGTCGGCGGGCGTGCCGGCCACGCTCGCGATCAGCGGCATGCCCCGCGCCCTGCCGCCCGAGGTCGACCTGACCGCCTACCGGATCGTGCAGGAGGCGCTCACCAACGTGGCGCGGCACGCGGGCCCCGCCTCGGCGTCCGTGTACGTCCGCTATCTGCCCGACGCCCTCGTCGTACTCGTCGAGGACGACGGCAGGGGCGCCGAGACACAGGAGCGCGGAACGGACGAGCCGTCCGGAACGGGCACCGAGATCGGGCCCGAAGCGGTTCGGGTGGGCGTCGGGCTCACCGGCATGCGCGAGCGGGTGTCCGGGCTGGGCGGGCGGCTCCGGACCGGTCCGGGAGCGGACGGCGGTTTCACGGTCCACGCCGAGCTGCCCCTCCCGGTCACGGAGGGAGCGGCGTGATCAGGGTGCTGCTGGTGGACGACCAGGCGCTCATCCGGGCCGGCTTCAAGGCGCTGCTCGACGCCGAGGACGGCGTGGAGGTGGTCGGCGAGGCGGGCGACGGCAGCCAGGGCCTGGCGCTGGCCGAGCGGCACCTCCCCGACGTCGCGCTCGTGGACATCCAGATGCCGGTCATGGACGGCATCGAGGCCACTCGCCGCATCGCCGCCGATCCCCGTCTGGCCGCCACCCGGGTGGTGATCCTGACCAACTACGGGCTCGACCGCTACGTGTTCGACGCGCTGCGGGCGGGCGCGAGCGGCTTCCTGCTCAAGGACACCGACCCGGCGGAGCTCGTCCAGGCGATCAGGGTCGCGGCGCGCGGCGACGCCCTGCTGTCCCCGGCGGTCACCCGGACGCTCATCAGCGAGTACGTCTCCCGCCCGCCGGACGCCCTGCCGACGGCCGCCCTGGAGCAGCTCACCAACCGCGAACGGGAGGTCGTCGCCCTGGTCGCGCACGGCCTCACCAACGAGGAGATCGCCGCGCACATGGTGATCAGCCCGTTCACCGCCAAGACCCATGTGAGCAGGGCGATGACCAAGCTCGGCGCGCGGGACCGGGCGCAGCTCGTCGTCTTCGCCTACGAGTCCGGCCTGGTGGTCCCCCGGGGGTCCGCCAAGCCCCGCTGAACCGTCCGTCCGGCCCCGGGGACGCGGACTGCGGGGTCTCTCCGATAACCTCCACACGTCTGCGTACGCCCGTGGCCGCGGTCTCGCCCTGCTCTCGCTCGCGGCCTGCACCTCCCACCGCTCAGGCATGGCGCGCCCGGGGGCGGTGCTCAGGCCCACCGCTCAGGAGCGGCGCTCGCGCAGGCGGGCCGCCGCCTCGACCACGTTGGCGAGCGCCGCCTCGACCTGCTCGTACGAGCGGGTCTTCAGCCCGCAGTCGGGGTTGACCCACAACCGTTCGGCGGGCACCGTCCGCAGCGCCTCCGTGAGCAGGTGCTCCACCTCGTCGGCGCCCGGCACGCGCGGCGAGTGGATGTCGTACACACCGGGTCCGAGCCCACGGGAGAAGCCGCCGACCACGCCCAGCACGCGTCCCCGCGATCGGGCCGACTCGATGCTCGTGACGTCGGCGTCGAGCGCGTCGATCGCCGCGAGGATCTGGTCGGCGTCCGAGTAGCACAGATGCGTGTGGATCTGCGTGTGCTCACTCACGCCCGAGGTGGCCCATCGGTAGGCGGCGACGGCCCACTCCAGGTAGGCGCCCTGCTCGGCACGCCGCAGCGGCACCAGCTCGCGCAGCGCGGGCTCGTCGACCTGGATGACGCGGATGCCCGCCTCCTCCAGGTCGCCCACCTCCTCCCGTACGGCGTCGGCGACCTGGAACACCACCTCGCGCAGCGGCAGGTCGTCGCGGACGAACGACCAGGCCACGATCGTCACCGGGCCGGTGAGCATGCCCTTGACCGGCGTGCTCGTCAGCGACTGCGCGTATTGCGCCCACCTCACCGTGATCGGCCCCGGCCGCCGCACGTCGCCGTGCAGGATGGGCGGGCGGGTGCAGCGCGAGCCGTACGACTGGACCCAGCCGTGCCGGGTGACGGCGAAGCCGTCGAGGTGCTCGGCGAAATACTGCACCATGTCGTTGCGCTCGGGCTCGCCGTGCACGAGGACGTCCAGCCCCAGCCGCTCCTGCAGCGCGATCACCTGCTCGATCTCCGCGCGGACCATGTTCTCGTAGGCCGCCTCCCCGATCTCCCCGGCCGCGAGAGCCGCCCGGGCCCGGCGCAGCTCGCCCGTCTGGGGGAAGGAGCCGATCGTGGTGACCGGGAGAAGCGGCAGCTTCAGGTGCTCGGCCTGCGCCGCCGCCCGTACAGGGTAGGGGGCGCGGCCCTCCGCCGTCCGGGCCGGGAAGGTGCGCGGGCGCTCCTGTGCGGCGGGCTGTCCGGGCAGGTGATGCCCGGGTGTGACCGCGAGCAGGGCCGCCAGCTCGGCCACCTCGGCGACCTTCTGCTCGGCGAACGCCAGCCGCTCCCGCAGCGCGGGGTCGAGGCCGGTCTCGCGCCCCACGTCGTAGGGCACGTGGAGGAGCGAGCACGACGTGCTCACCACGACCCGCCCGGCGCGCTCCCGCACGGCGAGCAGCGTGGCCAGCGCGCGGTCGCGGTCGGTGCGCCACACGTCGCGTCCCGAGACCACGCCGGCGACGACGGTCTTGCCGGCCAGCGCCTCCACACCCAGGGCGTCCACACCGTGGGCCGAGCCCCGGACGAGGTCCAGGCCGACGGCCTCGACCGGCGCTCCGGCCAGCACGGGCAGCGCGTCGCCGAGATCGCCGAAATAGGAGGCGACCAGCAGCGCGGGCCGGTTCTCCAGCCGTCCCAGCCGGCCGTACGCCGCCTCGGCCGCGGCCAGCTCGGCGGGGGTGCGGTCGGCGACCAGGGCGGGCTCGTCCAGCTGCACCCAGCCGACGCCCTCCGCGGCCAGTTCGGCCAGCAGGCGGGCGTACACCTCGGCCACGTCGTCCAGCCGGTCGAGCGGGGCGAAGCCCTCTGGGCTGTCCGGCGCGGCCTGCGACAGCAGCAGGAACGTCACCGGCCCCACCAGCACCGGCCGGGTCTCCAGTCCCAGAGCGAGGGCCTCGCGCACCTCGGCCAGCGGCTTGGCGGCGTCGAGCGAGAAGACCGTGTCCGGGCCGATCTCGGGAACGATGTAGTGGTAGTTGGTGTCGAACCACTTGGTCATGCGCAGCGGGGCGATCCCCTCGGCGCCCCGGGCCATCGCGAAGTAGGTCTCCAGGTCGTCGTCGTGCCGGTAGCGCGCGGGCACCGCGCCCAGCAGCACCGCCGTGTCGAGCACCTGGTCGTAATAGGAGAACGTGTTCGACGGCAGGCCCTCCAGCCCGAGCGCGGCGAGCCGCCGCCAGGTGTCCTCCCGCAACCGCCGTGCGGTCTCCTCCAGGTCCGCCCGGCTGGAACGCCCCTCCCAGTAGGACTCCAGCGCCCGCTTCAACTCCCGATCCGGCCCGATCCGCGGATATCCCAGCACGGTCGATGCGGGGAAAGACGACGTCATCACCACTCCTCATACGTCGAACAGGACGCCCCGCATCCTCTCCTCGTCCCGTCCCGCCCCGGCGGATCTATCGAGCACGCTTATGGATCAGTTCGGCAGGTCACCCGGGCTGGTCAGCGGGGGGCGTCCATGCGCTGCGTGCCGATGACCGACAGCAGCCGTAGCGCCTCTTCCGACGGCGAACCGGGTACGGCGGTGTAGATCACCACCTGCTGATCGCGGTCGGCGATGTCGAGGACGTCGCAGTTGACGGTGACCGGGCCGACCATCGCGTGCTGGAAGGTCTTGCACAGCGTGGGCCCGTCCGTGACGTCGTGGGAAGCCCACAGGCGTGCGAACTCCGGGCTCTTCGCGAGGAGTTCGTCCACCAGCCCGGTGACCTCCGGCGCGTCCGGGTAGCGGGCGGCGGCGGCACGCAGGCGCCGGGCCGCGTGCCGGGCGAAGTCGTCGGCGTCGGAGACCCCGTACAACCGCCGTCCCTCGCGGTGCGGGCCGATGAACACGCGGCGCACCAGGTTGCGGTCGCGCCGGGACAGGGCCGAGAAGTCCTCCATGAGGGCGGCCGCCAACTCGTTCCAGGCGAGCACCTCGAGCGTGGCGGACGTCACGAACGCGGCGGCCTGCGGCAGCCTCGCCAGCAGGTCCAGGATGCTCTGCCGCACCTCCCGCGGGGGCCCCGGCGGCGGGGCGGGCGAGACGCCGGCGAGGTTGTGGAGGTGGGCGCGCTCGGCGTCCGACAGGCGCAGGGCCCGGGCCAGCCCGGCCAGCACCTCGCGCGACGGGTGCGGACCGCGGGCCTGCTCCAGCCGCGTGTAGTACTCGGTCGAGATGAAGGCCAGCTGCGCCGCCTCCTCACGCCGCAGCCCCGGGGTGCGGCGCCTGGGCCCCACGGGCAGCCCCACGTCGGCAGGGCTGATCCGCTCGCGCCTGCTGCGCAGGAAGTCGGCCAGTTCTCGTCGGTTCACACCTCCAGTGTGCGCGCAGCGCGCGGGCGATCCAGGTACTGCCGATGCCTGGATGGAGCGGCGCCCGTCGGCGCAGGCTCACTGGCATGGACAACACACCGACAACAGGCACGACCATCCCCACCCCGCCCGGCGCTCCCGGCCTGCTCGACGGCAAGGTCGCCTTCGTCAGCGGCGCCGGACGCGGCATCGGAGCCGCGGCGGCGCGGCTGTTCGCCCGGGAGGGCGCACGAGTGCTGCTCGCGGCCCGCACGGAGGCCCAGCTGAAGACGGTGACCGAGGAGATCCGGGCGACGGGCGGCACCGCCGACTACGTGGTGTGCGACCTGGCCGACACGGAGAGCGTGCGGGCCGCCGTGAACCGCGTGGTGGACCTGTACGGCCGGCTCGACGTCGCTTTCAACAACGGGGCGATCGGCCAGCCGCCCGGCCCGTTGGACCGGATGCAGGAGGCCGACTTCGACCTCGTCTACACCGTGAACCTCAAGGGCGTCTGGCTGGCCATGGTCGCCGAGGTGGAGGCGATCCGGGCCACCGCGGGCACGGGCGCCATCGTCAACAACTCGTCCGTCGGCAGCTGGGGAGGCAACCCGGAGCTGCCGGCCTACGGTGCGATGAAACGGGCGGTCAACAGCCTCACCGAGTCGGCCGCCGTCACCTACGGCCCCGAAGGCATCCGGGTCAACGCCATCGCCCCCGGCAACACGCTCACCGAGATGATCCGCGCCTGGGAGGCGGAGTCCCCGGGTCTCCAGGAGCGGCTCACGGCCTGGACACCGCTGCGCCGCGGGGCCGACCCGGCCGAGATCGCCGAGGCCGCCGCCTGGCTGCTGAGCGACCGTGCCTCCTTCGTGACCGGCGCCGTCCTGCGGGTCGACGGCGGCGCCCGAGTCTGAGCAGGGGCGGAGATCTTCCCCTGCGGTGCCGGGCCTGCCAGCGGGCTCCACCCATGCGATGTCCGGGCCAGCCGACGCCTCCCCTGCGGTGTCCAGGGCCTGCCGGCCGGATCCGGCCACCGGATTCGGCCGCGGCGTTCCGGCCCCGCGTCCGGCTCCCGCGATCCATTGACCGCGCTTATGGATCACGCGCCGCTCATTCCGCCTGCCTGCGGCGTCGTGCCGGTTCCCGGCAGATCAGGTCGCGTCGTAGGCGGCGGCCACTCGTTTGGGCACGACCATGCGCCAGGCGTCGACGACGAGCTCCCGCATCTCGGTCTCGTCGATGGCCGCCATCCTGACCCGGACCCATTGATAGCGCTCGTCCGAGGGCAGGGGCATGACGAACTTCTCCGGCTCGGAGGCCACGAGGGCTTCCCGCTCCTCCTTGGGGAACGCGAAGCCCATCAGGGTCTCGTCCGGGGAGATGGAGACGTACACGATGCCCCTGACCCGGAACTTCACGTGGTCGCGCACCAGCGCTTCCTCGGTGCGGGGCAGCCTCAGCGCGACCCGCCGCACGTCGTCGGCCGTGACCATCAGAGGCCGTCCTCGGCTCGGACGGCCCCCACCGCGGCCGGCGATGAAAGATCGAACGTCGTCACGGACGCACCATAGCCCCGGCCACCGACATTCCGGCCGACGCCGTCGTGCCCCCAGCGGACGGGCTACCTCCCCGGCGGTGCTCACGCACGATGCTCACGGACAGCGCTCACTCACGGACGGCGCTCACTCACGGACGGCGGGCGGCGGCCAGGAACATGGGCACGGCGAGGAACAGCCTGCCCCGCCGCGCGCGGCCGAGCTGTTCCGCGATCCAGTCGTCGGCCTGCCGCCGGGTGACCGCGCCCGCCGCGTACGCCCCCTCGGCGAGGCCGGTGGCGATCGGCAGGAACGACCCGTCCGTGAAGACACCCGTACGGACCTCGGCGGTGACGTCCGCGAAGCCCGCGTCGAGCAGGAGGTTGCGGTGACGGCGGGCCGCGTGCGGGCTGGGCACGGCCTCCGCCCTCGCGTGCACCATGACCCGGGTGAGAGCGGGGTCGTCCGAGTCGATCACGAAGGTGTCCCAGTCCTGCCCCACCAGCACGATCCGCCCGCCCGGGGCGAGCACCCGCCATGCCTCGGCCGTCGCCCGCGCCGGATCATCCAGGGCGTGGTAGACCTTGTCGGCCCGATAACCGGTCAGTTCGCCGTCCCCGAACGGCAGGTCGCGGGCGTCGGCCCGGCGGAACTCCAGGCCCGGGTGCCGGGACCGGGCGACCTCGATCATCTGGGCGTCCACGTCCAGGCCGATCGGTTCCGCGCCCAGGGCGGCCATCTCCGCGACGGCCAGTCCGGCGCCGCAGCCGACGTCCACCACGCGGCTCCCGGCGGCCGGACCGAGAAGCTCGTAGGAGCGCGTACGCAGTGCCACCTGGCCGGGATGCCTGTCCACGCGGTCGAGAAGGGCGATGAGAGTGTGATTCGACGTGACTCCTCCGCTCCCTGAAGGGAGCGGCTTCTCGCTAGGCCGCTTCCGCAGCGTCGCGAAGGGCAAGCCCTGCCCTGAGAATGTTCTTGGCCGCGTTCACATCAGCGTGTGCGGCGTGCCCGCACGACACACACCGGAACTCGGCCCGGGTGAGGCGGTTGTCCGCAGCGCAGTGCCCGCACCGGGCACACGTGCGGGAAGTGTTGCGGGGCTCGACTGCGATCAGCTCACGACCAGCGCTTTCAGCCTTGTGCGCGAGGACCGTCAGGAACACCCCCCAACCCGCGTCGAGAATCGAACGGTTGAGCCCGCACTTCTGGGCGACGTTCCGGCCGGGGGCCTCGATCGTGCCGGACGCGCTGCGGGTCATGTTCGCGATCCGCAGGTCCTCGTGCGCGATCACGTCGTAGGCGCGGACCAGGGCGAGGGCGGTCTTGTGCGCACCGTCCAAGCGCTGCCGCCGCACCTTGGCATGCAGGGCTGCGACCCGCGCGACCGCCTTACGGCGACGCTTGGACCCACGCTTCTTCCGGGCGAGATCCTGCTGTGCCGCCCTAAGACGATCAGCCGACGATTGCAGGTGACGCGGGTTGGCCAGGTGCTCCCCGTCGGAGGTGGTGACCAGCGAGGCCACACCCACGTCCAGACCGACGACCGCACTGGTCGCGGGCAGCGGTTCGGCGGGAACCTCATCGCACGACAACACCACGAACCAGCGGGAGCCCTCGCGCTTGACGCTGATCGTCTTGACCTGGCCGCGCACGGCCCGGTGCTGGTGCACGCGTACGTGCCCGACACCCTGGAGCCGCACGTAGGTGGCGGTGGGGTGTTCGGGCTGGGAGTCCCACCGGCAGCCGTCACCGTCCTTGGGCCAGGTCACCGTGTCGAACCAGCCGCGCCCCTTGAACCGGGGGAACCCCGGTGTGCGCCCGGCCTTGAGGCGGTCGAAGAAGGCGCGGAACGCCTTATCGAGGCGGCGCAGGGTGGCCTGCTGGGAGGAGAACGACCACCGGCCCTGACCACCGGGGTCATCGGCGCGGACGTGCTTCAACTCACCGGACTGATCGCCGTAGCGGATGCTCACCCTGGCCTTGGCGTAGGCGGTGCGGCGGTGCTCAAGAGCGGCGTTGTAGAGCTGCCGGTGATCCTCCAAACAGGCCGACAGCGCGGCATCCTGCTTGGATGTGGGGCGGATCAGGAACTTGTACGACCTACGCAGGGCCACCCCCTGTGGGGGCGCGCTCGTACTGCGTCTCGATGTAACGCTGCACCATCTGGTCCGACACCACGCCAACGGTGGCCACGAAGTAGGGTCGCGGCCACAGCGTGGGCAACCGCGAGCGCAGGTGACCGAACTCGGCGCGCAGGTGGTGGGAGGTGAAGCCCCTGAACTGGTCGGCCACGTACGACGGTGAGTTCTTCGGGTGGGGCTTGACGAACAGATGCACCTGGTCGGGCATCACCTCAAGCGCCACGATCTCCCTCCCCGTGTTCGCCGGCCTTGGCGCGGATCAGCTTCTCAAGGCGCGTCTTGACGCGACCGCCCAGAACCGGGCGGCGGTTCTTCGGGCACCACACCACGTGGTATCCGAGGTCATACGCCACGCCGGGGGAGGTGCGCACCTGACGAGTCACACGATCATCTTGACAGCGCCGTACATCTATGTTCCTGAGAAGGGAATCCGCGATAAGCCCAGAGAGAAAATCAGCCAGGGACGGCATCCCCCCATCGTCGGAAGACGACGGTCCCCTGCCGAGGTTCTGATGGAGGACAGCGTCGGACTTAATGTCGACATGAAGTCAAGCGCGACCATCGGCATCGGCGAGGCGGCCGCCCGGTTCGGCCTCGCGACGCACGTCCTGCGGCACTGGGAGTCGCTGGGGCTGCTGACGCCCGCCCGGGTCGCGGGCGACCGGCGCCGTTACGGCCCCGGCGACCTCTTCCGGGTGGCCGTGATCCTGCGGGCGAAGGAGGCCGGGCTCGGCCTCGACGAGATCCGCGAGATGATCGCCGCCCGCGCCGCGTCCGAGCGGCGGGAGATCCTCCGGCAGCGGCGGGCCGAGCTCCTGCGACGCATAGAACAGGCCCGGGCGGCCCTGGAGGTGGTCGAGTGCGCACTGGGCTGCGACCACGACGACGTCACCGGCTGCGCGCACTTCCAGCAGGCCGTACTCGAACGGATCGGCCTGCTGGCTCCCGCGCCGCCCGCCCCGGACGTCAGGGGTGGGCGCGCAGGGCGGTGAGGAGCCAGGCGAAGTCGTCCGCGTGGGACGGTTTCGGCTCCCGGCCGTTGATCACGGCCATGAGGTGCCGATAGCGCTCGGCCTCGGCGAACAGCCCCGCCTCCAGACGCTGCACGACGGCCGCCCGGCCGTCGGCGTCCATGCCGCCGAGCAGGCGGCCGACGACCTCGACGGCCTCAGGCGAGTCGGGGCGCACCCCGTTCTCCCGCGCCTCACCCACCTGCCAGGCGACCTTCTTCGCGAACCACATGAAGCCTCCCGGCCCCTGCTCCCCGCGGTTGCGCGCGTTGTGCTGCACCATGTCGCGCATCCGCCGCCGGAAGCCGGGATCCTGCACGAGCTCGGCGAGCTCCACCCAGGCGTCCACCTGCTCGGGCGTGGGGTCGTCGGGCAGGCCGATCTCGGTGTGCCGCAGCCGGTTCCTGAGCTCCGGGTCGGCGTCCAGGCCGCCGAAGACCTCGTCCACGAAGTTCTCGATGATGCGCCGCCGCTCCTCGGCGGACAGCCGTGCCAGCTCGTTCAACAGCTTCGTCTCCTCCGTGCCGGACCGCCGCCTCGCGACGGTGCTGAGCACCGCGCGCCTGAGCCGCAGGGTGCGGATCTGCGCGTCCAGTGCGTCCACATGGACGGCGGCGACGTCGGCCAGGGTGACCTTCCGCTCCAGCACCCGCCGTACGTCGTCCAGGCCGAGACCGAGATCCCGCAGCGTCCTGATGAGCTCCAGCCGGGCCACGGCGCCGGCGTCGTAGAGCCGGTAGCCTCCCTCGCTCCGCTCCGCAGGCGGCAGCGCGCCGACGTCCGACCAGTATCGGATCGTGCGCACCGGCATCCCGGTGCGGCGGGAGAGCCATCCGATGGTGAACAGCCCCTCGTCGTCCATGACTCCGAGTCTGGTCTCTCCACCGGGTGGAGACTCAAGGGCCGGTTTTCACCGCTATGCCGTGCGCCAGGGAGTCTCTAAGGTGGGCATTGATCACGTGACGGCAGGAGGACCGGATGAGCGACGGCTTCGTGGACGGCCCTGGCGAGGAGCACCGTCCCAAGCTCGACACGAGCGTGCCGCACTCGGCACGCATCTGGAACTACTTCCTGGGCGGCAAGGACCACTTCACCGTCGACCGCGAACTCGGCGAGCAGATCCGGCAGGCGTACCCCGGCATCGTCGACATCGCCCGGCAGTCGCGGGGCTTCCTCGGCCGGGCCGTACGGCACCTGGCGGGCGAGGTGGGCATCCGGCAGTTCCTCGACATCGGCACCGGCCTGCCGACCGCCGACAACACCCACCAGGTGGCGCAGCGGGTGGCGCCGGAGTCCCGCGTCGTGTACGTGGACAACGACCCCCTCGTGCTGGTGCACGCGAACGCCCTGCTGACCAGCAGCCCGCCCGGCGTGACCGACTACATCGAGGCCGACGTACGCGCTCCCGACGAGATCTTGAGCGCCGCGTCGAAGACGCTCGACTTCCGCGAGCCGGTGGCCCTCATGCTGCTGGGGATCATGGGCCAGGTGCTCGACGACGAGGAGGCGTACGCGATCGTGCGCCGGCTCATGGACGCCCTGCCGTCCGGCAGCCACCTGGTCTTCGAGGACGGCACGAAGGTCGTCCTGCCCGAGGCGGCCGACGAGGCGGAGCGCATCCGCGCCGAAGGCGGCGACCCCTACCGGTTGCGGACGCCCGAGCAGTTCGCGCGCTTCTTCGACGGCCTCACCCTGCTGGAACCGGGGGTGGTGTCGGTGTCGCGGTGGCGGCCCGACCCCACCCAGCTCGGGGAGGCGTCCGAGGTCGACGCGCTGTGCGGGGTCGCCCGCAAGGACTGACCCGCCCCTGCGTCCCGCCCCGGCGTCGCCACCTGTTTCCATGGGTAGGGGTTCCAGGATGGGGACGGGAGGCGCATGGCCGAGATCAACGCGCTGCTCGACGCGATCACGGACGCGATCAGCTCTCACGACGAGGAGCGACTGCTCCGCTGCCTCGCCCCGGGGGCCGTGGTCGTCACGCCTGCGGGGGTGCTGGAGGGTCACGAGCAGATCGGCTGGTACTTCCGGCAGCTTTTCTCGGCGTTTCCCGACCTGCACAACGAGATCACCACCCGGGCCGTCCTCGACGACAGCGTCGTCACGGAGTTCACGTTCAGCGGCACCCACACCGGAGTGCTGCTGCTGCCGGGCGGCATGGAGATCATGGGCACTGGCCGCCGCGTGGTCTTCCCCGCGGCGGTCTCCTACACGATGGGCGACGACGGCGTGTTCGCCAGCGGGCGGTTCTACTACGACCAGGTGGCGTTCTACCGCCAGACGGGCTGCCACCTGCGTCTGCGCAGGACCGTCTGATCTCCCCATACTGGAGCGTGGACTCCGGCCCGCCGCTGCGCGACATCGGCTGCTTTACCCTCGTCGCCCGGCACCTCAGCTTCTCCCGCGCCGCCGCCGAACTGGGCGTCTCCCAGCCCGCCGCGAGCCAGGCCGTCGGCCGTCTCGAGCGCACGCTCGGGGTCCGCCTGTTCGAGCGGACCAGCAGGGAGGTCCACCTGTCGCCGGCCGGCAAGGCACTGCTGCCGTACGCCGAGGCGCTGCTGGAGTCGGCGGCCGCCTTCTCGGCGGAGGCGAGGCGGCTCGCCGCGCCGGAGGGCGCCGGTGTCCGCCTGGCCTATCCCCCGCCGGTCGGCGGCCTCGCGGCGCGGATCGCCCGCCGGATGGCACGCCTCGATCCCCCGGCCGAAGTGGAGCTGTGCCCGGCCGGCCGGGCCGCCGCCCTCGCCGCCCTCGCCGCCGGCGAGGTCACCGCGGCCGTCCTCGCCGCTCCCTTCCCGAGAGAGCTGACCACCGCCGCCCGTTTCCACGTGCCCGTCGGGCATCTGGCCGTGCCGGCCGGGGACCCGCTCGCCGGACTGCCCCGCGTGCAGCCCGAACGGCTCGCGCGGCACCGCGTCCTGCTGCCTCGGGAACGTCCGCCCGGCGGGATGTGGGCGCGGCTCGCCGCCCGCGTCGGGCCGCACCGGCAGCACGTCGTGGCCGACGAGATCGACGACTTCGCCGCGGCGCTCGATCTGGTCGCGGCCGGCGTCGGCCTGCTGCCCACCCCCTCCCTGGTCGTGACGTCCGTCCGCAGGGACGACGTCGCCTTCGTCCCGCTGGACGCGGGCGACCTTCGCCTGACGTACGCGCTCGCGTGGCGGGGTGAACGGCTGTCGGCCGGGCTGATGGCACTCGTGCGTACGGCGCAGGAGTGCCTCTGGACGAGGTAGCGCCCAGGGGTTCCCGGCGCTGACGCCAGAGCACTGATGCGAGAAAGTTTCACGCAGCCTCCCGTGGCGGGACCGTCCGCGACCCCGGAGAACCGGCAGGTGACCGGGCCGGCGTCGTGAATTCACCAACATCGTGTCGCCGCTTCCTGACAGAGAATTACTTGAAGACTTGACCAGCGACACCGACATCAGCATTCTTGGGGCTAGCCGCCCCGCGCATATTCACCGCTGAATAAGCGAGGCGCGGCCACGTGGTTCACCGACGAACCGCCGAAGCCGTCAGCGACGATGCTGCTTATTTGGGCTTTGACCAGCGGATCTGGGTCTTTTGCTCGCACAACCGCGCGGCTTCGCACCGCCGGACGCCCAATCCGCCGACAATGTGAGCCACGGAACGCAGGAGATGACGGCCGATTTACTTCGCCATGACTACGAATAGGCGATGGCCGGAGTTTCCCGTTTCCCTTCCGCCGGATCTCAGCTTTTCCGGCGCGTTCCCATCGGCCTGCCCGGATCGTGTCCGCGCGCATGCGACGCGGCCCATCCGGCAGGCACGACAAGAAGGTGATCACATGAAAACGGACCAGATCAGGGGACCAGTCCTCTCGCTTTTCCGCATCGTCACGGGACTGCTGTTCGTCTGCCACGGCGTGGCGACGATCTTCGGCGTGCTGGGCGGCAACCGCGGCACCGGCCACGCCCTGGCGATCGGCACGTGGCCGGGCTGGTGGGCGGCGGCCATCCAGCTGGTGTTCGGGACGCTCGTCCTCGTCGGGCTGCTCACCCGCGTAAGCGCGCTGCTGTGCTCCGGCTCGATGGCGTACGCGTATTTCACCGTGCACATGCCGCAGGGCCTGTTCCCGATCCAGAACGGCGGCGAGGCGGCGGCGATGTTCTGCTGGTCGTTCTTCCTCGTCGCGGTCTTCGGGCCCGGCGCCTGGGCGCTGGACACGCTGATCCACCGGATGCGGCACCAGGAGGTCGAGACGTACGCGCCCGCGCCGGTGCAGGCGTGACCACATCGCGCCACCGCCCGTAGGGCGAAGTCGAGCGCCGGGCCCGGAGCGGCCCGCGCGCGCGGCGCCTCGCGGCCGGACGTCACCCGGGCGTCCGGCCGCGAGTCCGGCGGGCCGCCCTCCCCGGCCCGTTCCCTTCTGCGGCCGCCACCGCGGCATCCCATCCAGAGGCCGGATGCGTGAACCTGATCGGCCCCTCGTCCGACTGTGCAATAAGACGGGAGGACGAGATGGCCGACGAGTTGCTGGTGGTGCGTGCCCAGCTTGGCGAGCGCGCGGCGCTGGCCGAGCTGGTCGCCCGCTGGCAGATGCCCGTGTGGACGTACGTGCGGCGCATGCTCGATGCCGAACGGGCCGACGACGTCACCCAGGAGATCTGGCTGGCCGTGATCCGCGGCCTGCCCCGGTTGCGGGAACCCGCCCGGTTCGCGCCCTGGCTGTTCACCATCGCGCGCCGATCGGTCACCGACCGTCTGCGCGGCCAGTACGCCAAGGAACACGAGCACGGGCACGAGACTCTGGCGGCCGGTGACGTTACCGTCGACGATCCCGTGGACGCCGCGGTGGACCGCGCCGAGCTGGTGAGCCTCCTGTCGGGCCTGCCCATGCCGGAGCGGGAGATCCTCGTCCTGTTCTACCTGCAGGACCTCTCGGTGGAGGACTGCGCGCAGATCTGCGAGATCCCCGCCGGGACGGTCAAGTCGCGGCTCAACCGCGCACGTCGCCTGTTGCGCGCGCAGCTGGAGGAGAAGGATACCGGCCATGACCGAGGAGCCGCCGCTGTCGGCGCGGGAAATGATCGAGCGGCTCGAACCGGCGCTGTCCCGTGCCAGGCGCGTCCGCGCGGTGACGTCGCTGTTGTCCGGGCTGTCGGGCACGGCGTTCGTGACCGCCCTGTGGGCAGGCGAGCCAGGACCGCTGCCCGGCCGCACGCAGGTGATGTTCGCCCTTCTCGCCGTCATCTGCCTGGCCTGGGCCGGCTACGGCGGATGGCTGCTCATGCGCCGGGTGCCGCTGTTCGCCACTGACCGCGTGATCGCCGCGTGGATCGCCCTGGCCGCCTCGCTGGCCACCACCGCGGCTCTCGCCGTGCCGGCGGTGCGGCGCGGCACCGGCCTCGCCCCCGTGCTGGCGATCGGAGGGTTGTTCGTGGCGGCCGCACTGGTGCTGGCCGTGCACGCCCATGCCCGCCGGGCGGCGCTGCTGCGCCGGGCACGCGAGCTCACGGCGACGCATCCGTCCACACCGCGCACGCACACGTCCGAGAACTGACTCGGCGAGACGAAAGGCGCTCGTGATGGCACACAATCCGAAACTCATCCGCCGCCGGTTCGGCAGGACCGCGTTGCTCGCGGTGACCCTGGCCGTCGCCGGAATCCTCCTCGCGGGTGTGCTCATGCTGCTGCTGTGAACGCGGAGCCGAAAGCAGGGCGGAGCCGAAAGCAGGGCGGAGCTGAAAGCAGGGCGCAGCTGACGCGGCGCGGAGCTGAAAGTTTCAGCTCCGCGACATGCCCTCGACCGCCCTGACCTGGACGTATCGCTCCGTGACCGGAGCGTGCTTGGATCGCGCCACCTCGCGTACGCACCATCCGGGCGGGAGTCCTCCCGAGATCGTCCCGCCCGCTTCCGGGGCGGCCCCGCGCGGCGGGGCCGGCCCGTCGTCCTTTCGAGGGGCACGTGATGCGACTACCGCGACGGCTGCTGAGCGCGAGCACGGCGACCGCACTGGCCGGCGCCCTGCTGGCCGTCACCTCGACTTCCACCCCTGTTGCGGCCGCGTCCTTCAACTACGGCGAGGCGCTGCAGAAGTCGTTCCTGTTCTACGAGGCGCAGGAGTCGGGGCACCTCCCGTCCACCAACCGGGTGACCTGGCGCGCCGACTCGACCGTCAACGACGGGAAGTCCGCCGGGGTGGACCTGTCCGGCGGCTTCTACGACGCGGGCGACCACGTGAAGTTCGGCTTCCCGATGGCGGCCATGACCACCACGCTGGCGTGGGGCGGCGCGGACTACCGGGCGTCCTACGAGCGCTCGGGCCAGCTGCCGTACCTGCTGAACACGCTCCGGCAGTCGAACGACTACTTCATCGACGCCCACCCCGAGCCGAACGTCCTGTACGTCCAGGTCGGCGACGGCGGTGAGGACCACTCCTACTGGGGAGCGCCGGAGACCGTCGAGGCCAAGGGCCACAAGCGACCGGTCTACAAGATCACCGCGTCGTGCCCGGGCACCGACGTCGCCGCCGAGACCGCCGCCGCGATGGCCGCCTCGTCGGTCGTCTTCCGGCCCACCGACCCGTCGTACGCCGACACGCTGCTCACCCACGCCAAGCAGCTGTTCACGTTCGCCGACACGACCAAGGGCACGAACGGCCGCGACACGGCGTACGTGAACTGCGTCAGCGCCGCGCAGGGGTTCTACAACTCCACGGGCGAGGGCGGGCAGGTCGAGGGCGCCACGAAGATGTATTGGGACGAGCTGGCCTGGGCCTCCGTCTGGCTCTACCGGGCCACCGGCACCGCGAGCTACCTCGACCGGGCCCGCGAGTTCTACCCGAAGATGGGCACCCAGGAGGACCCGGGCAGCAACGGGCAGCAGGTGCCGGTCTTCAACTTCGGCTTCGGCTGGAACGACAAGCAGTACGCCGTCTACGAGCAGATGGCCGAGCTGACCGGCGAGCAGAAGTACAAGGACGACGTCCAGCGCTACCTCGACTACTGGACGGTCGGATACAAGGGCAAGAAGGGCACGATCACGCCCGGCGGCCTGGCGTACATCTTCTACTGGGCCTCGCTGCGCATGGCCGCCAACACGGCCTTCGTCGCGATGAGGTACGCGGACTTCCTCGGCTCGGGAGACTCGCTGTACGCGCGCTACCACGACTTCGGCAAACGGCAGGTCGACTACGCGCTGGGCGACAACCCCAGGCACTCCAGCTACATGATCGGCTTCGGGACCAACCCGCCGCGCAACCCGCACCACCGCGGCGCGCACGGCTCCTGGACCAACGCCGGTCCCGACGGCGAGCCCACCGTCAGCAGGCACATCCTGTACGGCGCGCTGGTCGGCGGCCCGGACGGCGCCGACGCCTACACCGACAGCCGCGGCGACTACGTGAAGAACGAGGTCGCGCTCGACTTCAACTCCGGCATCACCAGCTCGCTCGCCGTCCTCTACGGCGAGTACGGCGGCTCGCCCCTGGCCACGCTGCCGCGCGAGACGCCCGACGGCCCGGAGTTCTCCCTGGAGCCGACCATCACCCACACGAGCCGGGAGACGGCGGCCAAGACGTTCGTCATCAACAAGTCGGCCTGGCCGGCGACCGTGCTCGACAAGGCGAAGTTCCGCTACTACTTCACGCTCGACGGCTCGACGACGGCGAGCCAGGTCACGGTGAGCACGTCCTACACGCAGTGCAAGCAGCCCACCGGGCCGCACCTGCTGGAGGGGCGCACCTACTACGCCGAGGTCGACTGCACCGGGACGCTCATCTTCCCCGGCGGCCAGTCGGAGTATCGCCGCGAGGTGCAGCTGCGCATCGGCGTGGCCGACGGCGCGACCTGGGATCCGTCCAACGACTGGTCGGCCAAGGGCGCGGACCACATGACGCTGTACGGCAACGACGGCCGCGTCATCTGGGGCACGCCGCCCGGCGCCGAGCCCTCACCCAGCCCGTCGCCGTCGCCCTCACGGTCGCCCTCACGGTCGCCCTCACCGTCGCCATCCGCCTCCCCGTCGCCGTCGCCCTCGCCGTCGGCGTCCCCTTCGGCGTCGCCGTCCCCCAGCCCGTCGCCTTCGCCCAGCCGCTCACCGAGCCCGTCCCCCTCCCCCTCTCCGTCTCCGTCCGCTGGTGGCGGGTGCAGGGTGACGTACGCGCCCAACGACTGGGGCGGCGGGTTCACCGCGACCGTCACGATCGCCAACACCGGCACCACCGCGATCAACGGCTGGACCCTCAAGTTCGCCTTCTCCGGCAACCAGAAGATCAGCCCGCCCGGCTGGTCGGCCACGTGGACCCAGACCGGCACCGCCGTCACCGCCACCAGCTTCGACTGGAACAAGACCATCAACCCCGGCCAGTCCGTCCAGATCGGCTTCCAGGGCACCTACACCGGCGGCAACCCCAGCCCGGCCGCCTTCACCCTCAACGGCACCACCTGCTCCTGAGATGAGGCCATCGATGAGACTCCTGTCCCTGGGCGGGGTGGCCGCCATACTGGCCGCCCTGCTCGTCCCGGGCCCGGCGCCCGCTCAGGCGGCGAGCTCGTACAACTACACCGAGGCCCTGCAGAAGTCGATCTACTTCTACGAGGCGCAGCAGTCCGGCAAGAAGCCCGCCTGGAGCCGGGTGGAGTGGCGCGGCGACCGCACGCTGAACGACGGCAAGGCCGCCGGGGTGGACCTGTCCGGCGGCTGGTACGACGCGGGCGACCACGTCAAGTTCGGCTTCCCGATGGCGTTCACCACGACGATGCTGGCCTGGGGCCTGGTCGAGAACCGCACCGGCTACGGGACCCAGCTCACGCCCATGCTGAACAACCTCAAGTGGGCCACCGACTACCTGATCGCCGCCCATCCCGAGCCGGAGACGTTGTACGTCCAAGTGGGCGACGGCAGCGTGGACCACGCGTACTGGGGTCCGCCCGAGGTGATCGACATCAAGGGCATGGCGCGGCCGGTCTACAAGATCACCCCGACGTGCAAGGGCACCGACGTCGTCGCCGAGACGGCGGCGGCCATGGCGGCCTCCTCGATGGCCTTCCGGCCGGCCGACCCGTCGTACGCCGACACGCTGCTCACCCACGCCAAGCAGCTGTTCACGTTCGCCGACACGACGAAGGGCTCCAACGGCCAGGACACGGCGTACACGAGCTGCGTGCCGGGCATCTCCGGCTACTACAACTCGACCTGGGAGGGCGGCTCCGACCACCCGGGCGCGACCAAGATGTACTGGGACGAACTGGCCTGGGCGGCCGTGTGGCTCTACCAGGCCACCGGCACCGGGAGCTACCTCGACAAGGCCCGCGAGTTCTATCCCAAGATGGGCAGCGAGCCCGACGTGGGCCAGGGCGCGGGCGGCACCGCCGTCCCGGCGTACACCTTCGGCCTCGGCTGGAACGACAAGGAGTACGGCGTCTACGCGCTGATGGCCACGCTGACGGGCGAGCAGCAGTACAAGGACGACGTCCAGCGCTACCTCGACTACTGGACGGTCGGATACAAGGGCAAGAAGGGACCGGTCACCCCCGGCGGCCTGGCCTACATCTTCAACTGGGCCTCGCTGCGCATGGCGCTGAACACCGCGTGGGTGGCCCTCGTCTACGCCGACCACCTCGGCCCGGACGACCCCCTCTACGCCCGCTACCACGACTTCGCCAAGCGGCAGGTCGACTACGCGCTCGGGGACAACCCCCGCCACTCCAGCTACATGGTCGGCTTCGGGACGAACCCGCCCACGCACGTCCACCACCGGGCGGCAAGCGGCCAGTACCTCGGCTACATGAGCGACACCAGCGGCCCGAACCTGCACGTCCTGTACGGCGCGCTCGCCGGCGGCCCGGACCAGACCGACGCCTACACCGACAGCCGTACGGACTACGTCCGCAACGAGGTCGCCATCGACTACAACTCCGGCATCACCAACGTGCTCGCGCGGTTCGCCAAGGAGTACGGCGGGACGCCGGCGGCGGGCTTCCCCGCCCCGGAGAACAAGTACGACGAGATCCACGCCGAGACCGGCAACGTCTACACCGGCGTGGACGGCACCTCGCTGAGCGTCACCATCACCAACACGTCGAACTGGCCGCCGCGCGTCCTCCAGTCGGGCAAGGCGCGCTACTACTTCACGCTCGACGGCTCCATCTCCGTCTCCCAGGTGAAGGTGACCGGCGGAGACAGCAACGGCTGTGCCGTGACCGGGCCGACGCTCGCGCAGGACCGCACCTACTACGCCGAGGTGGACTGCACCGGCAAGCCCATCTATCCCGGCGACGCCCAGCTCTACCGCCGCAGCACGCAACTGCGGATCTCGGTGCCGAACGGCGCGACCTGGGATCCGTCCAACGACTGGTCGGCGTCAGCGGCCTCGCACGTGCCGGTGTACGACGGGAACACGCTGGTGTGGGGCACGCCGCCCGGCGGCACGCCCAGCCCGTCGCCCTCGCCGTCGCCGTCGCCTTCTCCGTCCCCATCGCCGTCGCCGTCTCCCTCGCCGTCGGCTTCGGTGGACACCACGCCGCCGAGCGCGCCCACCGGGCTGTGGGTCTGCGGAGCGGACTTCGTCAACGCCGTCCCGATGTGCTGGACGGCCTCGACCGACGACACCGGGGTCACCGGCTATGACGTCTATATGAAGCAGGGCACGAGCTTCACCAAGATCGGCTCGTCCACGTCCGCACTGTACGTCGCCGACAAGCTGGTGGCCGGGACCAGCTACACGTTCTACGTGGTGGCCAGGGACGCGGCCGGCAACACCAGCCAGCCCTCGGCCACGCTCACCGCGACCGCCCAGTCGGGCCTGCCCACCCCGTCCCCCTCGCCCAGCCCCTCTCGGTCGCCGTCGCCCAGCCCGTCTCCATCACCGTCTCCGTCTGCGGGTGGCGGGTGCAAGGTGACCTACGGGACCAGCGACTGGGGCGGCGGCTTCACCGCGACCGTCACGCTCGCCAACACCGGCACCACGGCGATCAACGGCTGGACCCTGAAGTTCGCCTTCCCCGGCAACCAGACGATCACGCCGCCCGGCTGGTCGGCCACCTGGGCCCAGACCGGAGCCAACGTCACCGCCACCAGCCTCGACTGGAACAAGGCCATCAACCCCGGCCAGTCCATCCAGATCGGCTTCAACGGCGCCTACACCGGCAGCAACCCCAAACCCACCGCCTTCACCCTCAACGGCACCACCTGCTCCTGATCCCGCCGACGGCCCGGCGCGTCCCCCGATGCGCCGGGCCGCCCCCATCGGAAAGGTGAACCACATGCCCGTCAAGGGTCTCCGTCCGGCCTCCGTGATCCTGGGCGCCGGCCTCGCGCTCGCCGCGTCCGCCGCGCCTGCCGTCGGCGCAGCTGACACCACCCCGCCCAGCGCGCCGGGAACGCTGTTCCACTGCCCGCTGCCCGGCGCGCCCGGGTCGGGCCTCGGCGTCGGCGTGTCGCTGTGCTGGGGCGCCGCTACCGACGACGTGGGCGTGACCGGCTACGACGTCCAGATCAAGCAGGACGGCGTCTTCACGGCAGTCCGTACGACGACCGGCACCGGTTCCATCGTCAGCGGCCTCACCCTTGGGCAGTCGTACACGTTCCGGGTCATCGCCAGGGACGTGGCCGGGAACGCCGGCCCGCCGTCCAACGAGGTGACGCAGGCCGCGAACTATCTCAGCGGCATGTCGCCGTCCGCTCCCCCGCCCAGCCCGTCGCCGATCGACCGGACCCCGCCGACCCGCCCGGAGGGGCTGGGACCGTACAGCGTCTACATCAACGGAGCGGCGGGCCTGACCTGGACCCGCTCCACCGACAACGTGGCGGTCTCCGGCTACGACGTGTACGCCTGGATCGACGGCGCCTTCAGCAAGGTGCCGGCCCAGGTCTCCACGCCGGCCGACGACAAGGTCCTCGCGATCGTGGGCCTCACTCCGGGGCGCGACTACCTGTTCTACGTCGTGGCGAAGGACGCCGCAGGCAACCTCAGCGCGCCCTCCGACCTGGTCCGCCAGCGGGCCATGGTCGAGCCGCCCGCCGCCAGCCCGAGCCCCGGGACGGACACCACCCCGCCCGGCACCCCGACCGGGCTGACGTCAGTGAGCGGGATGGACATCCCCGGGGGAGTCTTCCTCGCCTGGAACAGCGTCAGCGACGACAGCGGGGTCCCGTCCAAGTACGACCTCTTCCGCCAGACCGACCACGGCTACGCCTACGAGGGCGAGAACGGCATCCCCCGCGACATCGTCTCGGGCCTCGAAGGCGGCAAGCCGTACACCTTCCAGGTCGTCGCCCGCGACGCCGCCGGCAACCTGAGCAACCCCTCCGCGCCGTACACGGCCGTCGCGCAGCCGGGCGGAACCTCCTCGCCCAGCCCGTCGCCGTCCGCGTCCTCCGGTAGCACGTGCAAGGTCACGTACGCGCCCACCACCTGGGGCGGCGGGTTCACCGCCACTGTCACGATCACCAACACCGGCACCGCCGCCATCGCCGGATGGAAGCTCGGCTTCAGCTTCCCGCTCGCCTCCCAGCGGGTCACCAACGGATGGTCGGCCGTCTGGACCCAGTCCGGCACCGCGGTCACGGCCGAGAACTACGAATGGAACAAGACGATCAAGCCGGGCCAGTCGCTGTACCTCGGCTTCAACGGCGCCTACTCCGGTGAGAACCCCCCGCCCGCCGCCTTCACCCTCAACGGCACCACCTGCTCCTGAGGCAGCGCGCGGCTGGGGCACCGGGGTACCCGATCCGTGCTCTGTGCCGGAATCGGCCGGGAAGGGCTCGCCGGGCCTGGGAAGATACGGGGATGACCGACGCCCTGCCCGGACTTGAGCCCGGCGCCCCATCCCCCGCCGCACCCGCGACATCCCCGCGGCGGGCGGCCGGATACGAGATCGAGGACGAGCTGCGTGCCGCGGGGGCGGTCCATATCGCGGGCGTGGACGAGGTCGGCCGCGGCGCGTGGGCGGGCCCGGTGATGGTCTGCGCGGCCGTCACCGCCTTCGGCCCGCCGCCCGAGCTGCCGGGACGCGGGGAGCGCACGGTCCGGCTGACCGATTCCAAGCTGCTCGGCCCGGCCCAGCGGGAGGCGTTCGCCGCGGTCCTGCCCGAGTGGCTCACCTGTCACGCGTACGGCGCGGCCGGACCGGAGGAGATCGACGAGGTCGGCATGACCGAGGCGCTGCGCCGGGCCGCGTGCCGTGCGCTGGAGGCCCTGCCGCTGCGGCCCGACGTGGTGCTCCTCGACGGCGCGCACGACTTCCTCGGCCGGCCGTGGCGGGTGCGGTGCGAGATCAAGGCCGACCAGCGCTCGGTGTCGGTGGCCGCCGCGTCGGTGCTGGCCAAGGTCCACCGCGACCGTCTGATGGCGGAGATCGGCGAGGAGCACCCGGCGTACGGCTTCGCCGCCAACGCGGGCTACCCCTCCCCCGTCCACCAGCAGGCGCTGGCGGAGACGGGCCCGACCCCGCACCACCGGCTCTCGTGGTCCTACCTCGACGACCTCCCCCAGTGGCGGCACCTGCGCAAACACCGCGACCCCCTCGCGGGCTCCGGTCAGATGACCCTCCTCTGAGGCGTCGGCGGCGGGCCGGTCGCGGCATGGCCCGGCGAGATCGTCGCCGCCGTGACCGGCCCGCCGTCACCTACGGAGGTCAGGGCCGGCGGCCGAGGGCGTCCACCCAGCCGGCGTCCACCAGGGTGACCCGGAGGTAGGGGGCGGACGCGCCGTCCCCAGCCACCTCGTACTGCAGCAGCCTGCCCGAGCCCGGGTCCACGATGATCCGATACTCGATGGACTCGCCGTGGTCGCCGGGTTCGGTCGCCGCCAGGGCCGCCCCTGTCCGCCCCAGCGAATCGGCACGCTCGCCCAGCGCGGTCAGGCCCTGCTCACCGGCCAGCACCCGGAACAGCGCGGCCCGCGTGCCCGGCGTGATCGGGGCGTTCAGCAGGTCGACGGCCGTCTGCCACAGGTAGACCGAGAAGTCCTCGTCCGTGCCGCCGGACGGGCGTGCCCGGTACAGCTCGTGCAGACGCCGCCCGAATGCCTTCTCCCCGGTGGGCAACCGGTCCACGTTCCGGATGGTGAGGCTGGGGTTGTCGATCGACAGGACCCGGTCGAGCCGGTCGTCGTCGACGGTCCGGCCCCCCTTGATCAGACGGGGCGATCCCGAGCTGCGCCACTTCTCCTCGTCCTCCGGCGAGCCGAACGTGATCTTCCCGTCGGACCTGCGGACGTTGCGGTTGACGTCCCCCTTCGCGCGGGCACGCCAGCTCTCGTCGGTGCTGCCCGAATAGGCGGCGTACGCCAAGTCGCTCGTCTTCTTCAGTTTGCTCACCTGCGCGTCCAGCCACCGGTCGGCGGCCTCCTTCGAACCGGACGCCGCTCTCCTGTCCCGCTCGGCGGCCAGAGCCTTCAGCTTGGCGACATATGCGTCTTCGTCCACCCGGACCCGGCTGAAGGTGCGCTCGCGGGTGTACCAGTAGCGGCCGGTGCTCGCCGGAGTCCTCGCCGCGCTCTCGGCGGCGGCCAGCAGCACGCTACGGGCGTCGAGGGCGGCGGGACGGGTGGCGACGGTCCGCGAAAGCGCGGCCGAGGGGGCCGGCCCGGGCTGCGGGGCCACGTGGGGAGCGACGATCACTGCTGCGGCGAGCCCGGCGGCCACCAGGCCGCCACTCAGAAGCAACGGGCGCCGCCTGAACGGTACGGCCGCCTTCGGCGGTGCGGGCGGGGTGCGGAAGGCACGGGCGAGGTCGTCCGCGCGGTGGCGGCTGTGGGCCGCCTCGGTCAGCTCCTCCAGCCGTGCGGGCTTGAGCTGGGCGAACATACGGTCGGTCATGCGTTCCTCCGGGGAAGTGCTGCGAGGGGGTTCGGCGGCCATCACGTCTCCTCCGCGAACCGCTGCCTGCCGGCGGCGGTCCGCGCCGGTGAGGTGCTCCTGTTCGATTCGGCGCGTAACGCCCGGACCAGTCGTTTGCGGGCACGATGCAGCCGCACGTTGTAGGTGCGGGTGGAGCAGCCCATGACGGCTGCGGCCTGCTCGGGCGGCAGGCCGTGCCAGCTCGCCAGCGCCATCGCCTCCACGTCCTGCTCGGGCAGGGTCGCCAGCGCGGCCAGCGCGGTGTCCCGGTCGACGACATGGTCGGCGATGTCCCAGGCCACGTTGTCGCGCTCGGTGCCGAGCGCGGCGATGCGGTCCACCAGCGCCTTGCGCCGGCCACGCGAGTCGCGCTGCTTGGCCAGCAGGTTGCGGGCCACGCCGAGCAACCAGGGCAGCACGGGCTCGGGCAGCTCGGCCAGGCGCCGCCAGGCGACCAGGAAGGTCTCGCTGCACACGTCCTCGGCGACGCTGTGGTCGGCGCGCAGCAGTGCGTATCCCAGCACCGCCCGGTAATGCCGGTCGTAGAGGTTCGTGAAGCGTTCTTCGGAATCGTTCACGCCAAGTAGTCCTCGCAGAAGCCCCAGGATTACCACCGAACCCGAAAAGCCGAACCCCGAAGGGGGTTCGGCAGCGCGAGACGTCGACAAGCCGGCGCCCCGCCGGACATCCGCACGGCGGGGCGGTGGAGCGGCGGGCGATCAGCTCCATGGGGCCGCCGGGCACCTCGGTTACGCCGTCATCCGACGTGAGGCTGCCGAGCGGTTCGACGACACCCCTGCGGCCGAGTTCGGCATGGGGCGGGCGGATCGTGGCGGGCGGATCGTGGCGAGCGGGCGCGCGAGACGACCGGCCTCACCGGACAGCGCGGGAGTTCCCCGGCCTCCTACGCGACGTGGTCGCCGGGGGTCAGGCCCATGCCGTCGGGCACGGCGGCGGGGTCGGAGCCCACGTGCAGCGGCTTGTTGTCCTTGTCGACGAAGACGACGCGGGGCTTGAGCGCCTTGACCTCCTCCTCGGCGACCAGCGCGTACGCGATGATGATCACAAGGTCGCCGACCGAGATGAGGCGGGCGGCGGCGCCGTTGATTCCGATGACGCCGGAGCCGGCCGGGCCCTCGATCACGTAGGTGGACAGGCGGTTGCCGTTGTCGATGTCGACGATGTCGACCTTCTCACCCTCGACGAGGTCGGCCTCGGCCATCAGGTCCGCGTCGATGGTCACCGAGCCGACGTAGTGCAGATCGGCCTGCGTGACGGTCGCGCGGTGGATCTTCGACTTCATCAGCGTGCGGAACATGGTCTCCCACCGGGGTGCGGACTGCCCTCCTTACGAGCGCCCTCGATGCTATGTCACACGCCTGACCGGCAGGACCGCGGCCCGGCGTCAGGCCGGGTCGGCCTCCCCGGCCGGGGACGTGACGTACTCGACGGACGCGTCGAGCAGCCACTCCGCGACGTACGCGGCGAAGGACGAGCGGACCAGCAGGCGGAAACCGTCCTCACCGGCGACCAGGACGACTCCCGCCCTGGCCAGCGTGGTCTGGGCGACCCGCCCCGGGCCGAACACCCGGGGGTGCAGGTCCAGCACGCAGCCGTGGGCCAGCACGTCCCGCGCCCGCTCCCCGGCGACCACCAGGGCGGTGCGCTGGGCCGACACGTCGACGACCGAGACGTGCTCGCCGGCCGCCGCCTCGGCAAGCCGCTCCACAAGCCCCGGAGCGGCGCCATCGGGACCGACCACCAGCCACTCGTCGGGCCCGAGCCACAGGACCTCCAGGTCGCCGCCGCCCGCCGCGGTGCCGGGCTCCATCGGCAGCGGCACCCCCATCGCCGTCCCGATGCGCTCCGCCGCCGGGCTCTTGGGGTCCACCCGGAGGTTGATCTGGGACAGGAAGGGGATCTCGGCCAGGCGCAGGCCGCCGCCCGCGCTCGCCGCCTCGAACCTGGCCGCGAACGCCGCGGCCGGACTCCTGCGCTCAGCCATCGACACAGCCGCCGGCTCAACCATCGCGGCGCGCTCCTTCCGGGTCGTACAGGACGTGCGAAGTCACGGTGACGGGCACCAGGTCCGCCCCGACCGGCGCGTACAGCCGCTCGCCGATCCGCTCGCGTCCGCCACTCACCAGCGCGAGCGCGAACGTACGGCCCAGCGCGGCGCTGCGGTAGCTGGAGGTGACGAAGCCGAGCGTCGGGACCGGCGGCTCGGGCAGCGCCGAGGTGTCCACGAGGTGGGCGCCCTCGGGCAGCAGCACGCCGGGGTCCTCGGGCAGCAGGCCGACCAGGTGCTTGCGGTCGGGCCGGGAGGTGTCCGCCCGGGCGAAGGACCGCTTGCCGACGAAGTCGGCCTTCTTCTTCGAGACGATCCACTCCATGCCGAGGTCCTGGGGGGTGACCGTGCCGTCGGTGTCCTGACCGACGATCGGGAACCCCTTCTCGGCACGCAGCACGTGCATGGTCTCGGTGCCGTACGGCGTGACCTCGCCGGACGCCATGACCGCCTCCCACAGGGCGAGCCCGTACCAGGAGGACACGTTGATCTCGTAGGCCAGCTCGCCAGAGAAGCTGATCCGGCAGACCCGCGCCTCGATCCCGGCGACCTCGGCGTCCCGCCACGTCATGAAGGGGAAGCTGTCGTTGTCCACCGCCAGACCCGGCGCGAGCCGCGCCAGCACCTCGCGGGAGCGCGGCCCGACGAGCGCGACGGTCGCCCACTGCTCGGTGACCGACGTGCAGTGGACCCGCAGGTCCGGCCACTCGGTCTGCAGCCACTCCTCCATCCAGTCGAGCACCGCGGCCGCGTTGCCGGTCGTCGTGGTGACGAGGAAGCGGTCGTCCGCCAGCCGGATGACGGTGCCGTCGTCGAAGACCATGCCGTCGGGGCGGCACATCACGCCGTAGCGGATGGAGCCGACCTTGAGCGTGCTCATCATGTTCGTGTAGAGCCGGTCGAGGAGCACCGCCGCGTCGGGGCCGACCACGTCGATCTTCCCGAGCGTGGAGGCGTCCATCGCGGCCACGTCCTCGCGGGCCGCCCGGCACTCGCGCAGCACGGCGGCCTCCATGTCCTCACCCGGGCCCTCGCCCTGCTGCGGGTAGTACCAGGGCCGCTTCCACTGGCCGACGTTCTCGAACAGCGCTCCGCGCGCCACGTGCCACTCGTGCAGCGCGGTGACGCGCACCGGGTCGTGCAGCGGCCCCCGGTCGCGGCCCGCCAGCGCGGCGAACGACACCGGCGTGTACGGCGCGCGGAACGTCGTGGTCCCCAGCTCGGCGACGTCGACGCCGAGCGCGTGCGCCACGACACCGCCGGTCAGCAGCCCGGACGTCTTGCCCTGGTCGTGCGCCGTGCCCGCCGTGGTGTAGCGCTTGACATGCTCGACCGAGCTCAGGCCCGCGCCCGTCGCGCGCAGCACCTCCGCCACGGTGACGTCCCGCTGCAGGTCCACGAAGTGCGTGCCGTAGTCGCCGCTCTCCACGAGCCACACATGCTCGGCGGGTGCGGCGGCGGGCTCCTCCTCGGCGGCAGGGACGTCGATCTCGGGCGGCGCGGTGAGACCGGCCCCGGCGAGCGCGCGGCGGCCCGCCTCGGCGCCGTCCTCCAGGCATTCCCGCAGCGTGCGGACGCCCCGGGCGAACCCGGCGGCCTCCACCGCCTGGCGCGTCTCGCCGGGCGTGAACGCGCCCAGCTCCTCGTCGTAGCGCAGCGTGCCCCCGGCCTGGCTGAACAGGTGCACCACCGGCGTCCAGCCGCCGGACACGAGCAGCAGGTCGGCGGGGATCTCCCGGGCCTGGCCACCCGAGCCCTGTGCTTCCGGGCGCGGAGCGACCTCGACCGAGGAGACCTCGCCCTCCCCCTTCACGGCGGTGACCACGTGGCCGGTCAGGACCTCGATGCCGCGCTCGGCGCAGCGCGCCACCCAGGTCTCGCCGGGGGCGTGCCGTACGTCGGCGATCGCGGCGATCTCGACACCGGCGCGGGCGAGGTCGAGCGCCGCGGCGTACGCGCTGTCGTTGGTGGTGAACACCACCGCTCGCGAGCCGGGCAGGACGCGGTAGTGGTTCGCGTAGGTGCGGGCCGCGCCCGCCAGCATCACGCCGGGCAGGTCGTTCCCGGCGAAGGCGACGAACCGCTCATGGCCGCCGGTCGCCAGCACCACGCGCCTGGCCCGGATGCGCCACACGCGCTCGCGCGCCACGTCGGCGGGCGCCTGGGCGCCCAGGTGGTTCGTCCGGCGCTCCACCGCGATGACGTAGTTGTCGTCGTAGTGACCGAGGACCGTGGTGCGGCGCAGCACGCGCACCTCCGGCAGGGCGGCCAGCGCGGCCGCCTCCCCGGCCGCCCACTCGCGACCGGGCGCGCCGTCGAGCGTCTCGGCCGTGCCGAGCAGGCTGCCGCCCGGCTCGGGCCGCTCGTCGGCGAGGATCACCCGGGCGCCGGCCCGCGCGGCCACGCCCGCGGCGGCGATGCCGGCCGGTCCCGCGCCGACCACGAGCACGTCGCAGTGCGCGTGCACGGCGTCGTAGCGCGCCGGGTCGGGGCGGTCGGCCAGCCTGCCCTGTCCCGGCAGGCCCGTGGCGACCAGGCCGTCGTACAGCTCGACCGTCGTGGCCGTGAGCATGGGCTCGGGGAAGGGCTCCTCGATCTGGACGAGCGCGTTGGGCTCCTCGCTGCCCGCCGCGTACACGCCGCGCGGGCGGCCGAGCTTGATGCTGCTCGCCACCGCGCGCACGCCGTTGGCGAGCAGCGCCGAGGCCAGCGTGTCGCCCTCCAGGCCCGCGTACTCCCGGCCGTCGAACCGGAAGCGCAGCGTCTTTCCCGTCGCCCCCTCACGCCGATACGGCTGTACGGCGGCCCCGCCGGTTCGCTCGCTACGCTCGCTCATGCGATCACCGGCCGCGGCTCGCCCGCGCGATACACGGCGTGGATCTCGTTGGTGGCGGTGTCCCGTACGGCGTTGAACCAGCGGCGGCATCCGGCGGTGTGGCTCCACCGCTCCGCGAACAGTCCCTTGGGGTTGTCGCGGAAGAACAGGTAGCGGGCCCACTCCTCGTCGGACAGGGCGGCCGGGTCCTCCGGATAGGCGACGTGGGCCTGCCCCCCGTAGTGGAACTCGGCCTCGTCCCGCGGCCCGCACCACGGGCAGGGAATCAGCAGCATTCTGTCTGTCTCCGGTGTTAATGCGCGACGGCGGCGGCGCCGTGCTCGTCGACGAGCTTGCCGGTGGTGAACCGGTCGAGCGAGAAGGGGGCGTTGAGCGGGTGGGGCTCGCCGGTGGCCACGGTGTGGGCGTAGCACCAGCCGACGCCCGGGGTGGCCTTGAACCCTCCGGTGCCCCAGCCGCAGTTGACGTACAGGTCCTCGACGGGGGTGAGGCCGACGACGGGCGAGGCGTCGGGGGTCACGTCCACCACGCCGCCCCAGGTCCGCAGCACGTGCGCCCGGGCGAAGACCGGGAACAGCTCCAGCGCGGCCGACATCTGCCGCTCGATGATGTGGAACGCGCCGCGCTGACGGTAGGAGTTGGCCGCGTCGATGCCCGCCCCCATGACCAGCTCGCCCTTGTGCGCCTGGCTCACGTAGACGTGGACCGCGTTCGACATGACGACGGTGGGGTGCACCGGTTCGAGCAGCTCCGACACCAGCGCCTGCAGCGGGTGGCTCTGCAGCGGCAGCGACACCCCGGCGTATCCGGCGACGACCGAGGAGTGCCCTGCGGCGGCGAGCGCGACCTTCCCTGCCGCGATCGGGCCGCGGGTGGTCTGGACGCCGGTCACCCGGCCGTCGCGCACGTCGAGGCCGGTCACCTCGCAGTGCTCGATCATGTCGACCCCGAGGTCGGCCGCCGCCTTCGCGTAGCCCCATGCCACGTAGTCGTGCTTGGCGATGCCGGCCCTGGGCTGGTAGGTGCCGCCGAGCACCGGATAGCGCACGCCGGGCGAGATGTCGACGATCGGGCAGACCTCCTTGACCTGCTCCGGCGTCAGCCACTCGGCGTCCACGCCGTTGAGCCGGTTGGCGTTGACCCGGCGCACGCTGTCACGCACGTCCTGCAGGCTGTGCGCCAGGTTGAGCACGCCGCGCTGGCTGAACAGCAGGGGGTAGCCGAGGTCCTCCTCCAGCCCCTCCCACAGCTTCAGCGCGTGCTCGTAGATGCCCGCGCTCTCGTCCCACAGGTAGTTGGACCGGATGATGGTGGTGTTGCGGGCCATGTTGCCGCCCGCGAGCCAGCCGCGCTCCAGCACGGCGACGTTCGTGATGCCGTGGTTCTTGGCCAGGTAGTAGGCCGTGGCCAGGCCGTGCCCGCCGCCGCCGACGATCACCACGTCGTACGCGCGCTTGGGCTCGGCCGAGCGCCACAGCCGGTCGGGGTGGTCGGGCAGGTCCGCGCCCGGCGTCCTGCGCCCTTGAGTTTCGGGGCTCACTGGGCCGCTCCGTTCAGGCCGGGGTAGAGCGGGTGCTTGGCGGCGAGGGCCTCGACCCGGGCGCGCAGCGCCGTCAGGTCCGCGCCGGGACGCAGCACCTGGGCGATCACGTCGGAGACCTCCTCGAACTCGGGACGGGCGAACCCCCGGGTGGCCAGGGCCGGAGTGCCGATCCGCAGCCCGGAGGTGACCATCGGGGGCCGGGGGTCGAACGGCACCGCGTTGCGGTTGACCGTGATCCCGGCCTCGTGGAGCCGGTCCTCGGCCTGGCGGCCGTCCAGCTCCGATGCGCGCAGGTCGACCAGCACCAGGTGGACGTCCGTCCCGCCGGACAGCACCCGTACGCCCGTCTCGGCGGCGTCGGGGGCGAGCAGCCGGTCGGCGAGGATCCGCGCGCCCTCCAGCGTGCGGCGCTGCCGGTCGCGGAACCAGTCGCCCGCCGCGATCTTGAACGCGACGGCCTTGGCCGCGATGACGTGTTCAAGCGGACCGCCCTGCTGGCCCGGGAACACCGACGAGTTGATCTTCTTCGCGAGGTCCTCGGTGGACAGGATCACCCCGCCCCTGGGCCCGCCGAGCGTCTTGTGCGTGGTCGTGGTGACGACGTGCGCGTGCGGCACCGGCGACGGGTGCAGCCCCGCCGCGACCAGCCCGGCGAAGTGCGCCATGTCCACCATCAGGTACGCCCCGACCTCGTCGGCGATGCGCCGGAAGGCGGCGAAGTCGAGGTGGCGCGGGTAGGCCGACCAGCCCGCGATGATCAGCTTGGGCCGGTGCTCGCGGGCGAGCCGCCCGACCTCGTCCATGTCCACGAGGCTGTCGCTCTCGCGCACGTGGTAGGCCACGACGTTGTAGAGGCGGCCGGAGAAGTTGATCCGCATGCCGTGGGTGAGGTGGCCGCCGTGCGCGAGGTCGAGACCGAGGATCGTGTCGCCCGGCTCCAGCAGCGCGGACATGGCCGCGGCGTTGGCCTGCGCCCCCGAGTGGGGCTGCACGTTCGCCGCCTCCGCGCCGAACAGCGCCCTCACCCGGTCGATCGCCAGCCGCTCGATCACGTCGACGTGCTCGCAGCCGCCGTAGTAGCGCCTGCCCGGGTAGCCCTCGGCGTACTTGTTGGTGAGCACCGAGCCCTGCGCCTGCATCACCGAGACGGGCGCGAAGTTCTCCGAGGCGATCATCTCCAGCGTGGTTCGCTGGCGGCGCGTCTCCTCGCCGATCGCCGCCGCGACCTCCGGATCGGCCTCGGCGAGCGGCGCGTCCATCACCGAATCGTTCACTTCAGTCCTCACTAGCTGCGCAGCCGTTCCATGGCCGGGTCGAACAGGGGCTCCTCGGCGACCACGGCGGTCACCCGCCGGTCGAAGTAGCCGATCTCCAGCGTCCGTCCCGGCGTGGCCAGCTCGGCGGGCAGCCAGGCGTAGGCGATGCCCTTGCCGATCGTGTAGCCGAAGGCCGCGCTGGTGACGTAGCCGACGGCGCTCTCGCCGTCGTACACCGGTTCCTTGCCCATCACCACCTGGGTGGGGTCGTCGACGGTCAGGCAGGTGAGGCGGCGGCGCACGTTCTCCTTCCGCCGCTCCAGCGCCTCGCGGCCGACGAAGTCGCCCTTGTCCATTTTCACCGCGAACCCGAGCCCGGCCTCGTACGGGTCGTGCTCGAAGGTCATGTCGGTGCCGAATGACCGGTAGCCCTTCTCCAGCCGCAGGCTCGCGAAGGCGCCGCGCCCGCCGGCGATGATGCCGTGCCGCTGCCCGGCCTGCCAGAGCGTGTCCCACAGCTTGGCGCCCAGGTCGGCGGTGGTGTAGAGCTCCCAGCCCAGCTCGCCGATGTACGACAGCCGCAGCGCGGTGACCGGCACGGTGCCGATGTACGCCTTCTTCGCCCGGAAGTAGCGGAAGCCCTGGTTGGAGAAGTCGGCGTCGGTCAGCGGCTGGACGAGGTCGCGGGCACGCGGGCCCCACACGCCGAGGCAGCAGGTGCCCGCGGTGATGTCGCGGACCATGACCGAGCCGTCCGGGGGCAGGTGACGGTGGAACCAGTCGAGATCGAGGTTGCCGTTGGCGCCGACCTGGAACACGTCGCGGCCCAGCCGGGCGACGGTCACGTCGCTGCGGATGCCGCCGTCGGTGTCGAGCAGCAGGCAGTAGGTCACCGAGCCGACCGACTTGTCCATCTGGCCCGTCGTCAGCCGCTGCAGGAAGGCGAGGGCGCCCGGGCCGGCCACCTCCAGGCGCTTCAGCGCGGTCATGTCGTACAGCGCGACGGACTCGCGGGACGCCTGGGCCTCCGCGCCGACGATGGGCGACCAGTAGCGCGCCGCCCAGTCGTCGGGCGTGGGGATGTCGCGGCCCTCCAGCAGGCGGGCGTTCGCGCCGTACCACTGCGGCCGCTCGTAACCGACGGCCTCCAGGAAGAAGGCGTCCAGCTCGCGCTGCCGGGTGTGGAAGGGGCTGAGGCGGAGTGGCCGCGGCTCCTCCATCGGCTGGAGCGGGTGGATGATGTCGTAGACCTCGACGAAGTTCTGGCAGTCGCGGGCCAGCACGTAATCGGGCGCGAGCTGGTGCGGCTCGAACCGGTTGACGTCGCACTCGTGCAGGTCGAAGGACGAGCAGTGACCGTCGACCAGCCACTCGGCCATCGCCCTGCCGACGCCCGCGGAGTGGGTCACCCAGACCGCCTCGGCGACCCAGAAGCCCTTCACGTCGGGCGACTCGCCCATGAGGGGCATGTGGTCCTGGGTGAAGGAGAACAGGCCGTTGATGCCCTCGTCGAGCTTGGCCGCGCGGGTGCCGGGCAGCAGCCGCTGCGTCTCGGTCCAGGCGTCCTCGAAGTCCTCCGGCGTGAACGTGAGCACCGACGGCATGACCTCGGCCTCGTCCACGGACAGCAGGTCCTCGGGGCTAACCGGCATCGGCCGGTGGCCGTAGTAGCCGATGCCGACGCCGTCGAACCGCTGGCGATAGTAGAGGTCGGCGTCCTGGTGGCGCAGGATCGGCAGCGTCGCCTCCTCCTCGCGTCCGGCGAGGTCGGGCACCTGCCCCGTCCAGGCGAGCTGGTGGGCGAGCGGGGTGAGCGGCAGCGGCATCCCGACCATGCCGGCGACCTTCGGGCCCCAGATGCCGGCGCAGCAGACCACGACGTCGGCGGGGATCTCCCCCTGGTCGGTCACCACTGCGGTCACCCGGCCGTCCTCGGTGCGGACGTCGAGCACCTCGTGCCGCTCCAGCACCCGTACGCCACGGGACCGGGCGCGCCTGAGCTGCGCCTCGACCGCGCGTACGGCCTTGGCGACGCCGTCGGTGGGGATGTGCAGGCCGCCGAGCACGACTCCGGGGTCGAGCAGGGGGAAGAGCTCGGCGCATTCGGCGGGGGTGAGCAGGCGCGACTCGACGCCCCAGGACGTGGCCCAGCCGTGCCGCCTGTGCAGCTCGGCAAGCCGTTCCGGGCTGGTCGCGACCTCCAGCCCGCCCACCTGGAGGAAGCAGGGCTCGCCGTCGAGGTCGAGGGAGCAGAGCTTCTCGACGGTGTAGCGCGCCATCTCGGTCATGGTCTTCGACCCGTTGATCTGGAAGACCAGTCCCGGGGCGTGCGAGGAGGAGCCTCCGGTCGCGGGCACCGAGCCCTGGTCGACCACGGTGACGTCCGTCCAGCCCCGGGCCGACAGTTCGTCGGCGAGCGCCGCACCGACGACGCCTGCTCCGATGATGACGACGCGCGGGCCCGTCATACCCACCTCCGTTGCTGCATATTTTGTTGCACAATTCGCAACATTATGCGTTTAACGCAACAAGCGTGACGTGTCGCATCCCGGGTGTCAAGCATCAAAAACCGGGCGAAACCGCACCCTCTCGAATGTGCGGCGCCCAGCCTGGACGAGACGCGCGAGGGGTGGCGCGAGGCCCGCCGGGAATCCGGGGGGTCAGCCGGCCGGCGGCTCCTCGATGCTCCAGCGAATCCCGCGGCGGGCGAGACGGTCAAGGAACGCCAGGGAGTCGAACGCCAGGGCGGGGGCGAGGACCCCCGCCCTCACCGGCTCGGCGACCAGGCGGCACGCGCTCTCGACGGCGATCACCGCGGTGGTGCCGTAGGTGTCGGCGCCCCGCACGACGCCGCGGGCACGGCGACCGTCGGCGCCGAGGGCGTCGAGCACGTAGGTGAAGCGCTGCCCCCGGCGGCTCTCCTCGCTCGGCCCTTCAGGCAGGCGCGCGACAACCTCCGCCGGCATCGGCCTGTTCAGCCGCTCCACCAGTTCCGCCTCGGCCAGTCCCTCCATGTGCCGGACGGCGACGTGCCGCGGGACGGTGACCACCTCCGGCAGGGGGAAGCGCGCCACCGGGATCGCCTCGGGCTCCCCCGGCAGGGTGACCGCACCGCGCCGGGCCGGGACGCCCGGCCGCCACGCTCCGTCGTCATAGGTGAGCCCGCCCGCCCTGACCGACTCGATGGTTTCGATCACCGAGCGCAGCGAGCCGCGTGACGGTCCGCCGCCTCCGACGATCACATGGGTGCTGGTGAGCTCGTCCAACGGCCCGAGCCGGGCGGCGAGTCGGTGGGCGAGGAGGTCGGCGGGCAGGCATGCGTCGGTGGTGGCGGGCACCACGGTGACACCGGCCGCCTCGGCCGCCGCCGCGAAAGTCTCGAAGACGCCGTTGATGTAGAGCTGCTCACCCGCGGTGTCGACATAGTGCAGGCCGGCCGCGATCGCGGCGCGCACCACTGCCGCACCCGACGGAGTGAACGGCCCGGCGCAGTTGACGACCGCGTCACAGCCGCGCAGTGCCTCCACGAGCCCGGGATGGTCGTCGACGGCGGCGACACGTCTTTCCGCGTCGGGATGGCCGACCGAGGCTGCGGCCTCTGCCACGCGGACGGGGTCACGGCCGACCAGGACGGCCTCGACGCCGCGCCGTGCCAGCTCGGCGACGACGAGCTTCCCCTGGTATCCGTTCGCGCCGAATACGGCGATCTTCATCTGAGGTCTCCCGGAGGTGCGATCCGGCGCCGTGCGGGTCACAGCGCCCATCGCACCGTAAAGCCGCGCACGAAGACGACTGAATGGCCGAACCGCTCGACTGTTTGCGTCATCGTCTTCTGTTGATCGCCTTCGGTTACGGTGATCAGGTGGATGTCCTCTCAGACGTCGTCAGCACGGCGCGCACCGGCCGGCCGCACGCGGCCCTGGTCACGCGATCCGCTCCTTTCGGCCGCTGGTTTCCCGCCTCGCAGGCCGCCGGGTTCCACGTCGTACTCCAGGGCACGTGCCGGCTCCTGCCACCGGAGGCAGAGCCGGTCGCGCTGGGGCCCGGCGACGTGGCGTTCCTGCCGCGCGGCTCCGCCCATGGCCTGGCCGACGTCCCGTCGACCCCGATGAGCGATTCACCCGCGCCCCTCTCCGGCATCCGTTACGGCGACGCAGGGCGCCCCGCCGCCGGGCAGCCGACGGCGGTCATGCTCTGCGGCGCCTACCTGCTGGACCGATCCGGGCCCCACCCACTCCTGGGCGACCTGCCCGAGGTCATCCACCTGCCCGCCCGGGTAGGCCGGCATCCCGAGCTGCGCGCGGCGGTCGACCTCCTGGGGACCGAACTGCAGCGCCCGCCTCGTCCCGGCGCCGACGCCGCACTCCCCACGCTGCTGGACCTGCTCCTGCTGTACCTACTGCGGGCCTGGTTCAGCGACGGGCATTCCTGCGACGACTCCCGCGCAGGGTGGGTCGCGGCTCTGCACGATCCGTACGTCGCGGCCGCTCTCCGCGCCATCCACGCGGACCCGGGCCGGCGGTGGACCGTCGAGGAGCTGGGCCGGCAGGCACGCCTGTCCCGCGCCGCCTTCGCCCGCCGCTTCACCCAGTTGGTCGGACGGCCGCCGCTCACCTACCTGACCTGGTGGCGCCTGACCACCGCCGCCCGGCTCCTGCGCACCTGCGACGCACCCGTCGACACGATCGCCCAGCAGGTCGGCTACACCTCGCCGTACGCCTTCACCCACGCCTTCAAACGCCAGTACGGAACGCCACCCGGCGCCTACCGCAGCGGCACCGGCTGAACGACGAGGCGCCGCGATCACGGACGAACGTGCACGGCGCAGATCAGCGCCGGGCAGGGCCGAACCATCCCATCCGGGCGGACACCTCCTGCGCTGCCGCCATGACCTGCTCCGCCACGGCGGCGATCGCCGTCTCGGGCATCCGGAAGCTCGGGCCGGACGCGCTGAGCGAGGCCACGACGGAGCCGTCCGCACCGAGGACGGGCGCCGCGACCGCGCTCAGGCCGTCCTCCAGTTCGTCCACCGCCGTCGCGTACCCACGGCGGCGCACCTCGGCGAGTTCCGCGCGCAGCCGGCCGGGATCGGTGACGGTCCGCGTGGCGAGGACGGGCAACCCGGCCGCGATCACCTCCTCGCGCAGCGCGGCGGGCGCGTGCGCGAGCAGGGCCTTGCCGTTGGACGTCGCGTGCAGGGGGATCCGCTGACCCACCCAGTGGTGCAGCTGGAGCGCCGACGGTCCGGCGACCTGGTCGACGTACAGGGCCTCCCGGCCCGCGAGGACGGCCACGTTGACGGTCTCCCCCACCGCGCGGGCGAGCGCGGGCGTGACGGCCCGGCTCTCGCGCACCAGGTCGAGCCGCGCACTGGTCGCCCCGGCGAGCCTGACCACGCCCACGCCGAGCCGATACCTGCCGCGGTCGGTGTCCTGCTCGACCAGGTCGTGGCTCTCCAGCGTCGCCACCAGGCGGAACGCGGTGGACCTGTGCACGCCGAGGGTGGCCGCGAGCTCGCTGACGCCGAGCTCGCCGTCCCGGGCGAGCAACTTCAGGATGGTGAGTGCGCGGTCTACGGACTGTACGGTCGCCCCGTCACCCAACCCGTTGCTCATGACACAACTCTACGCATATTGCGCATCAAGCTCTTGACCTGTTTCTCGCAACGGGTCACTCTGTTGCGTATACGTCACCATGTTGCGTATTACGCACTCAGGAGGATCCATGTCCGCTCGCCAGGGTCGCGAGTTCGTCCTCACGTTCTCCTGCGTCGACCGGCCGGGGATCGTCTACGCGGTGAGCGGCTTCCTCGTCCAGCACGCGGGCGACATCCTGCAGAGCCAGGAGTTCAACGACCGCACGAACGGCCACTTCTTCATGCGGGTTCACTTCGAGGTGCCCGAGGGCCGCGGCGACATCGAGGAGCTGCGCCGCGGCTTCTCCTACGTCGGCGACTCCTTCCAGATGACCTGGCAGATCAAGGACGCCGTGACGCCGACGAGGACGCTCGTGCTCGTGTCGAGGTTCGGCCACTGCGTGAACGACCTGCTCTACCGCCAGCGGGTCGGCGCGCTGAACGTCGAGATCCCCGCCATCGTCTCCAACCACCGGGACCTCGAACCGCTGGCCGAGTTCTACGGCGTGCCGTTCCACCACGTGCCCGTCACGCCCGGCACCAAGCCCGAGGCCGAGCGGCGCGTCCTGGAGCTGGCCGAGGAGCTCGACACCGATCTGATCGTGCTCGCCCGCTACATGCAGATCCTGAGCGACGACATGTGCAAGCGCCTGGAGGGCCGGGCGATCAACATCCATCACTCGTTCCTGCCGGGGTTCAAGGGCGCCAAGCCCTACCACCAGGCGCACGAGCGCGGCGTCAAGCTGATCGGCGCCACCGCGCACTACGTCACCGCCGACCTCGACGAGGGACCGATCATCGAACAGGACGTGGCACGCGTGGACCACTCGCTCGACCCGGGCGAGCTGGTCACCGCGGGCCGCGACGTGGAGGCGCAGGTGCTGGCCAGGGCCGTGCGCTGGCACAGCGAGAACCGCGTCCTCCTCAACGGCGACCGCACCGTCGTCTTCCGCTGACCCCCTCACCGCCGAGTACGTTCACGGACGCTCGGGAGCACCGAGCAGGCCGCGGTTGTACCCCTCCGCGACCGCGGCCGCACGGTCGTTGACGTCGAGCTTCGTATAGATGTTGAGCAGGTGCGTCTTGACCGTGGCCTCGGTGATGAACAGCCGGGCGGCCGCCTCCCGGTTGGTGTGCCCGGCCGCGACCAGGCGCAGCACCTCCAGCTCGCGCTGGCTCAACGGGCCGGTCGACGGCGCCGGGGCCCGCAGCCGGCTCATCAGGCGGGCGGCGACCGACGGAGAAAGCGCGGCCTCGCCGCGGGCGGCCGCGCGTACGGCGCGCAGCAGCTCGTCTCGCGGCGCGTCCTTGAGCAGGTAGCCGGTGGCGCCGGCCTCGATCGCGGGCAGCACGTGGCTGTCGGTGTCGTAGGTGGTCAGCACCAGCACCCGGGCCGGCACGCCGCGCCGGGTCAGCTCGCCGATCGCGGTGACGCCGTCCATGCCGGCCATCCGCAGGTCCATCAGGATCACGTCCGGCCCGAGCGCCTCGGCCAGCCGGACCGCCTCGGCCCCGTCCGCCGCCTCGCCGACCACGGTGAACTCGGGGTCGCGGGCGAACATGCTGCTCAGCCCGTCCCGTACCACCGGGTGGTCGTCGGCGATGAGCAGCTTGATCGGGTCACTCACGCGCGCACCTCCGGCGCCTCGGCGGGCAGGCAGGCCGAGATCCCCGTCCCGCCCCCCACCTCCGATTCGATCTGCAACGTGCCCGGCAGCGCCTCGATCCGCTGCCGCATCGCCACCAGCCCGAAACCCCCGTCGCGCTCGACCTGGGCGGTCGGGTCGAAGCCGCAGCCGTCATCGCGGACGTCGAGGGCCACCTGCTGGTCCATGTAGGAAAGCGTGAGACCGACGCGGGTGACGGTGCCGGCATGCTTGGCGACGTTGGCCAATGCCTCTTGGGCGACCCGTAACAGGGCGACCTCGGCCTCCGGGCGCAACGTGCGGGTTTCGCCGGTGACCGTGACCTGGACCGGGATGCCGTGACGGGCCGACCACCTGGCCGCCACCTCGGTGACGGCGTCGGCCAGGCGGCCGGTCTCCAGCGGCTCCGGGCGCAACTCGTTCACCGAGCGCCGCGCCTCGGTCAGGCCCTCCCGGGCCAGCGCGGTCGCCGCCTCGTGGTGCCGGCGCCACGCGGCCGGGTCGTCCGCCGCGTGCTCGGCGGCCTGCAACTGCGTGACGATGCCGGTCAGGCTCTGGGCCAGCGTGTCGTGGATCTCCCGGGCCATCCGGGCCCGCTCGCCCAGGACGCCGGCCGCGCGGGCCTGCTCCACCAGCCGGCCCTGCAGCGCCGCGTTCTCGGCCAGCGCCGCGGCCAGCCGCGCGTTGGCCTCCCGGGCCTCGCGCAGCGCCGCCTCCCGGGAGTCGTAGTACCGCTCGCCGATCTGGCCCATCCAGGCCAGCAGGCACATCGGCGCGATGTTGACGAGCAGGATCCCCAGGTACTCGAGGCGGCCGACCCAGGAGCCGGTGTCCAGGCCGGCCGACTGCGCGGTTCCGGCCACCACCGCGACGCCGGCGATGAAGTACAGCTCGCGCGGCCAGCCGATGATTCGGTACGCGTAGAAGTACAGCGCCGGCGTGTACAAGCCGAACCACGGATTGCGCAGGACCATGACCAGCCCGAACAGGATCAGGCCTGCCAGGAAGACGCCCATCACGCCGACCCGGTCGCGCCACGCCGGGTGCAGTGTGAAGAGCGCCAGGCTCCACACCGCGGCCGCCGCGCAGAGCATGAGATCGATGGCGAGGGAGCCGGGCTGGTCGTGCTTGAAGGCGATGGTCAGGGCGGCCATGACGGCCAGCAGCACGTAGGGCACCACGGTGACCATGGGCCGGAACCGCTGTTCCCAGCCCGCCGGCCCGGCCATCTGCCAACTCTGCATCGCGTACCTACTCCCAGTGGGACAATCTAGCCGCCGCCCCGACCGCCCACACGGGCGACGTGAGCAGAGCGAACTCGATCACCGCACTCACGGCCGGACCACCGAGCGCCGGTTGACCTGCACGACCACGGCCAGCAGGAGCAGGCCGCAGACGCCCTGCTCGAGCTTGAACCAGAGCGGGAACAGTCCGGGCAGCGCGATGATCACCGCGATCGCGACCACCATGACCGCGGTGACGACGCGCAGCCGCAACAGCATCCGGCGGTCGCCGCGGGCCGCCCGGACCGCGAAGAACAGCGTGAGCAGCGAGCCGACGGCGACGATCACACCGCGGACCCAGACCTCGGTGGTGACCATCGTCGCGTCGTGCCGAAACACGATCATCGCCACCAGTGTCAGCAGGCTGACCGCGGCGTACCCGCTGATCAGCCAGACCACATTGCGCATGTCAGTGTGCCTCCGTCTTCTCGTTCGCGACGGGATTCAGCGTCGCAACAGAGGCACCTCAAACGGATCGCCCGATCTCCCGAGCGGGCGGTGGAAGCGGCGACTCGCCCAGGCGGTGGAGCGACTCCACCGATCGGTGGATTCCGGGGCGTGCCGCCGACTCTCTCCTGGGAATCCCGCGACGCCCCAGCTCAGGATTGCGTCAGGCGCTACAGTCCCGCTATTCGATGCGCTCGCCGGTTTCAGATTCGCGGAACGTCTGCCACGGGCACCCCAGCGCCGGGCAGACCAAGCGCCGTACTGTCACCGACACCACTACTGTCCGCCCGCCGACCGGGACGTCGATGACCGTCCGGCGTAGAGGCCGTGCACGCGCTGCCATGGCCGATTAGGTCAATCAGGCCCGCCGGTCAGCCACGAGACGACCCATCTCGATGAACTGCTTCCGCTGAGCGGGCGACAGCGGTGCGAGCAGTTCCGCCTGGACGCCGTCGACGATGTCGTCCAGTCTCAGAAGTGCCTCCCTTCCGGCCTCGGTGATGGTGACGATGTTGCGGCGTTTGTGCTCGGGGTCGGGACGACGCTCGACCAGTCCGCGACCCTCCATCTCGGTCAGGCCACCCGTGACGTCGCTGCGGTCGATTCCCGTACCACGACTGAGGTCCGCCTGACTGGCGGCGCCCCATTGCTCAAGCGCGGCGAGCAGTCGGTAGTGGTAGCCGCGCAGGCCATCGGCGTGGGCCTCGAATGCGGCCGCCAGGAGAGCGGAGGAGCGGGCGAAGACACGGCTGACGATCCAGGTGGGGCGGTCCTTGACGCGATCAGGAGTCCGATCCGGCTGGTGGCGCATGGGCATGCCGCTCAGCATACAGAGTTGTTGGTCTCACCAACACTTGCTATGTTGGCGAGACCAACATTGGTCCGGCCAACATTGGATGGGCCAACCCCGCCTGCGAAACGGCTGGGGCCGACCACATCAAGGAGAACTGTCGATGAGCACCCCGCACGAGCCGACCGCGAAGCCCCCGGGCGCAAACGTCCTCGTCGTCGGCCGCAGTCCGAGCGCCCTGGTCACCGCCGTCGACATCCTGCGCAAGACGGGATACACCGCGAACGCGACGAACCAGTTCGACAGGGTTCTCACCGATTACGACGCCGGCGGAGTCGACATCCTGGTGTTCGGGGGCATGGTGCCCCCGGACATCAAGCAGCACGTGCGCGATGAATTGACGCGGCTGAATCCCGACGCCCGCGTCATCCAGGGATTGTTCGGGATACCCGAGCTGATCGCGGCGCAGGTAGCGGCGGCCACATGTCCGCCGCTGCCGGAAGGCGACGAAGTCGCCTACGATGCGGACCACCGTTGCGTGCGACTCACCATCCACGAGTCCGCCGACGTACGCGTGGAGGTCTGGTGGGCCACATCGTTCACCCCACCCGAGTCGACCAGCGTCTCCGAGCGGGTATACGAGAACACCCTCGACCCCGGTGCCCACGTCATTTCGATCCCTCACCACGTTCCCAAGGAAGCCTCATTCGGGGCCGTCACCGTCGGTCAGTCCGTGCAGGTGTTCACGATCGGGCCCGTTCCCGACTCCGTACGGCGACTGGTGCCCACATCGGCCGAGGACAAGCGTCTTCCCGACGTCACGGCTGTGACAACGCGAATCGATGAGTCCTGAGCTGAGACCCCCCGCGGCGTCCGGGCTCCGAGCCGCGAGCCCGGACGCCGCGGGGATGCCGCGCGCCGAACCCTCTGGTTCGCACCCTCTCCCGGATTCGCCCTCGCAGACTTCGACGGGGATTTCCCGGCCCGGATGCTTCTGATCCTGCCCGCACTCCGCTGACCACCCCAGGCAACGAGGAAACACTTCATGTCACCTTTTTCTCGCCTCGCACGCGCCTGCGCGATCGCTGCGCGAACCTCACTCGCTCTGTCGGCGGCCGTTGCCGCGCTCTTCGCCGCGACGGCGACGCCGACCGCGGCATCGGCCGGCACCGATACGAACGCGGCTTCCGTGTCCAGCGCACCGGGCTGGAGTTGTCGTCCACCACCCAGCAGTGCGTCAACCGGGCGGTCGGTTCCTTGGGCAACATCACGAAATGGTCCGTCCAGGTGAAGGGCAACCGAGAGACGGAGTCGATCGTGGCCGTCAGCCATCAGCCCAACGGAGTGGATCTCATCGGCACCATGAAGTCCGGCTCCCGCACCAAGGTGGTCGGCGGCAAGGACAGCGGCAAATTCGTCAAGCGGTTCCTCGGGGACTACCGCTACGACCCGGCGGACTTCCACACCCTCACCAACGTCGTCTCCACCGACAAGGGCACGGTCTACCCGGAACAGGGCACGGTCCGGTTCAGCGCCACGGACAAGAAGGGCAGGATCAACGCGCACACTCCGGACGGTTGCGACTGGACACTGACCGTGCGCGGCGACACCGCCGAACTCGATCCCGCCACGCAGACCTGCCACACCGCGACAGGCGACACCTCACTGGTCTACTGGACACTGGTCACCGACGACGGACGGCACATGAACGCCTTCCATGCCGGATCCACCACCACGCCGAGCCAGCCTCCGGCCAACACCTTCCTGTACGTCGGTGCGCTGACCAGATCCGCCACAGGTAAAGACGAATAGCCGCGCCACCCCAGGCGATCCACCACTACCTCAGCCCCCATTTCCGCCCGTGATCACAGCCTCTCCCCTGATCAGTGCGAGCAGCGACAGTGCCGGCCGCATCCGCGGACGTTCCCGGAGATACAACGCACCCACCGGTAGAAAATGCCGGCTCCCCACGGCGCGGGTCGCGTCGTGGGGAGCCGGCACAGATCTGGCGCAGCGTGCCCGGCCCGACTTCGCTTGCTCACGCTTCTTGGGATCCGCCGACGAGCGCGATCGGCCGATCAGGGGCGCAGCCGGGCACGGGTCAGCGGGCGAGCCGTTGGAGCCAGTCGCGCAGGAGTGCCGTTTCGGCGGGCCGCAGCGGAAGGCCGGCCTGATCCGCGGCGGCGATGGCGGCGTCGAGGGCGAGTGCCCGGGAGGCGAGACCGGAATACGCGTCCGGCGGCGCGTCGGTGACGAGGGAGCCGATGACGGATTCCCGCACCCTCGCGGAGATCTCCAGGTCGCGGTTCTCATCCGGGTCGGCGATCAGCGACAGGGTGACGCCCGTACTGGCGGCTTGCAGGAGGCGGGCGGCCAGTACGGGCGGGACCCGCAGACGGCCGACGGCCGCGACGCGGTCCAGGAACTTCAGCACGAGGTCGTGAGCCTCGGCCGCGGCGGGCGGCAGGCGGCCGGGCCGGTCGGTGCCGAACATCAGCAGGTAGAAGGCCGGGTGGCGCAGACCGAAGTCGACGTGGGCATCCCAGCCACGGCGCATGTCGTCGACCGGATCGCCGGTGGACGGCAGGAGGTGCTTCTCGTCCAGGTAGCGGTCGAAGGCGAGGATGGCCAGAGCCGCGAGCAGGCCGTCCTTGTCGCCGAAGAGCTGGTAGAGGGACGCGGCGCGGACCCCTGCCGCCGCCGCGACCGAGCGCGTGGAGACCGCCTGAGCGCCCTCGCGCTCCAGGATGCCGGCCGCCACCTCGAGGATCTGCCGCTTCTTCGCCTCGTACACGGTTGCAATGCTACGCATTTTTGCGTATCACTGAGACGTATCAGTGCTACGCATTCGAGCGTTTCACTGATCCGCCACATCGAGGAGACATTCCATGAATCGAGTCGGATACGGCGCCATGCAACTCGCCGGGCCGAACGTCTGGGACCTGCCGGATGATCCCGAGTCGGCCCGGCGAGTGCTGCGCCTCGCGGTCGAGCTGGGCGTGACGTTCTTCGACACCGCCAACGCCTACGGGCCGCGTACCGTCAACCGGCTGATCGGGCAGGCACTGCGGCCGTTCCCGGACGGGGTGATCGTCGGCAACAAGGTCGGCGCCGGGCGTGGCGCGGACGGGTCATGGCTCGTCACCGGTCACCCCCGAACGGTCCGCCGGCAGGTCCACGAGGCCCTCGCGGACATGGGTACGGAGATCAGCGAGCTGACCTATCTGCGGCTGGGAGGTGACACCCCCGGAATCCCCAGTGAGGTGCCGCTGGAGGATTCGCTCGGCGTGCTCGTCGAACTGCGCGACCAGGGCCTCATCCGCCGCATCGGCCTGTCCGGGGCGTCGCCGGAGATGTTGGCCCGCGCTCAGAGGATGACGCCGATCGCGGCCGTGCAGAACCGGTTCAACCTGCTCGACCGCAGCGGTGTGCAGGTCCTCGCCGACTGTGAGCGGCAGGGCATCATGTTCGTGCCTTACTTCCCGCTCGCCTCCGGGCGGCTCACCGCCTACGCCGAGCTGACCGGCCCCGCACGACGACTCGGCGCGACGCCGGCCCAGGTCGCTCTGGCCTGGCTGTTGCGCCGTTCCCCGGCCGTTGTCGTGATCCCCGGCACGGCGAACCCCGATCATCTGCGTGCCAACGTCGCCGCGGCCGAGGTCGCCGACGACCTGACCGACGCCGAGGTGAGCCGCATGACCGGGCTCGCCGACGAGTCGGCGGCCGCACTCGACCAGCCGGACGCGTCCACTCTCGCCATCCTCACGACCGCGGCGGACCGGCACCGGTAGCCCCGGTTCAACGCGTCCCATCCCCGGGAGCCGGCCCGCGGCTCGGAGGCCGGGCGACGTGGAAGCTCAAGCGCTACAGTCCGGCTATGAGCAACGACGCTTCCGGCAGGACCGAGGCCAGCGGCGGCGGCGTGCAGTCCGTGGACCGGGCGATCAGCATCATGGAGATCCTCGCCGACCGCGGAGAGGCCGGGGTCACCGAGATCGCCGCCGAGATCGAGGTCCACAAGTCGACCGCGTTCCGCCTGCTGGGCGCCCTGGAGGCGCGCGGGCTCGTGGAGCAGACCGAGGACCGCGGCAAGTATCGCCTCGGCTTCGGGCTCGTCCGCCTCGCCGGAAGCGTCTCCATGCGGATGGACGTCACCCAGCAGAGCAGGCCCGTCTGCCACCGCCTGGCGGAGGAGATCGGCGAGACCGTGAACATCGCCGTCCTGCGCTCGCACTACGCGGTCAACCTCGACCAGGTGCGCGGCCCCTCCGCCGTCACCGCCTACAACTGGGTGGGTCAGCTCACGCCCCTGCACGCGACGTCGAGCGGCAAGGTCCTGCTCGCGTACGTGGACCGGCAGCGCCGCGACGACCTGCTGCGCGTCGCGGGCCTCCAGCGCTACACGCCCAGCACGGTGACCTCGGCGGAGGACCTGGAGCGGGAGCTGGCGACGGTGCGCGAGCGCGGCTACGCGCTCACGCTGGAGGAGCTGGAGGTGGGCCTGAACGCGCTCGCCGCTCCCGTCCGCTCCTTCGGCGGAGAGGTCGTGGCGGCGGTGAGCGCGTCGGGGCCCGCCTACCGGTTCAGCGAGGGCCGCATGCGCGAGCTGGCCCCTCTCCTCGTCAAGGGAGCCGAGGAGATCAGTCACCGCCTCGGCGGCTAGCCCTCTCCCTCCGCCGCGCGCCGCAGCCGCACGACGACGCTCTTGGACGTGGGCGTGTTCGAGGTCTCCGCCACCGAGTCCAGGGGCACCAGCACGTTGGTCTCCGGGAAGTAGGCCGCGCAGCAGCCCCGCGCCGTCGGGTAGGCGACGGCCCGGAACCCCTCGGCCACGCGCTCGCCGTCCGGCCACTCGCTGATCAGGTCGAGCATGTCGCCGTCGGCGAGACCACGCTCGGCCAGGTCGTCGGGGTGGACGAAGACCACCCGGCGCCCGTTCTTGACGCCGCGGTAGCGGTCGTCCAGGCCGTAGATCGTGGTGTTGTACTGGTCGTGGCTGCGCACGGTCTGCAGCAGGAGCCGGCCCGGGGGCACGCGCAGCACCTCCAGCGGGTTGACCGTGAAGTTCGCCTTCCCCGTGGCCGTGGGGAAGCGGCGCTCGTCGCGCGGCGCGTTCGGCAGGAGGAAGCCGCCCGGCCTGCGCGCTCTCGCGTTGAAGTCGCCGAACCCCGGCACCACCCGCTCGATGCGCTCCCTGATCGCGTCGTACCCCGCCTCGAACTCGGCCCACGGCACGTGCGGGTCGTCGCCGAGCAGCTCACGGGCCAGCCGGCACACGATGGCCACCTCCGACAGCAGCGTGTCCGACGCGGGGCGCAGCCGTCCGCGCGAGGCGTGCACGGCGCCCATCGAGTCCTCGACGGTGACGAACTGCTCGCCGCCGGCCTGGACGTCCCGCTCGGTGCGGCCGAGCGTGGGCAGGATGAGCGCCTGCTCGCCGCACACGGCGTGCGACCGGTTCAGCTTGGTCGACACCTGCACCGTGAGCCGGCAGCGGCGCAGGGCCGCCTCCGTCGCGGCGGTGTCCGGCGTCGCGGAGACGAAGTTGCCGCCCATGGCGAAGAACACCTGGGCGTCCCCGTCGCGCATGGCGCGGATGGCCTCCACGGTGTCATGGCCGTGCTCGCGCGGCGGCGGGAAGCCGAACTCCTGCTCCAACGCGTCGAGGAACTCGGGTTTGGGCTTCTCGTAGATGCCCATCGTCCGGTCGCCCTGCACGTTGGAGTGCCCGCGTACCGGACACACGCCCGCGCCCGGCCGTCCCACGTTGCCGCGCAGCAGCAGGAAGTCGACGATCTCCCTGATCGTCGGGACCGACTTGCGGTGCTGGGTGAGGCCCATCGCCCAGCAGACCACGACCGAGCGGGCGGCCAGCACGTCGCGGGCCGTCTCCTCGATCTCGGCCCGGGTCAGCCCGGTCGCCTCCAGCACCTCGTCCCAGTACCGATCGGCACTGCCGAGCCCGCGTATGTGCTTCTCCCAGGCGTCGAACCCGTGCGTGTGCGCCTCGATGAACTCGCGGTCCACCACCGTGCCGGGCGCGGCGTCCTCGGCCTCCAGCAGGAGCAGCGACAGCGCCTGGAACAGCGCCAGGTCACCGCCGAGGCGGATCTGCAGGAACCGGTCGGACAGCGCCGTCCCGGTCCCGGCGAGGCCGGAGGGCCGCTGCGGGTTCCGGAACCGCAGCAGCCCGGCCTCCGGCAGCGGGTTGACCGCCACGATCCGCGCGCCGGCCCGCTTCGCCCGCTCCAGCGCGGTGAGCATGCGCGGATGGTTGGTGCCCGGGTTCTGGCCGACCACGAAGATCAGGTCGGCCTGGTGCAGGTCCTCCAGCAGCACGGTGCCCTTGCCGATGCCGAGCGTCTCGGTCAGCGCGGAGCCGCTCGACTCGTGGCACATGTTGGAGCAGTCGGGCAGGTTGTTGGTGCCGAACCTGCGGACGAGAAGCTGGTAGGCGAAGGCGGCCTCGTTGGAGGTGCGGCCGGAGGTGTAGAAGACGGCCTGCCCCGGGTGGTCGAGCGCGGCCAGTTCGCGCGCGACGACGCCGAAGGCGTCCTCCCACGAGATCGGCTCGTAGCGGTCCGAGCCGGCCGGCTTGTACATCGGCTCGGTGAGCCGGCCCTGCTGGCCCAGCCAGTAGTCGCTGCGCCGGGCCAGCTCACTCACCGGATGCTCGGCGAAGAAGTCGCGGGTGACCCGGCGGACCGTCGCCTCCTCGGCCACCGCCTTCGCGCCGTTCTCGCAGAACTCGGCGGGGCTGCGGTGACCGTCGCCCTCGGGCCAGGCGCATCCCGGGCAGTCGAAGCCGGACTTCTGGTTGACCCGCAGCAGGGTCAGCATCGTCCGTCCCGCGCCCATCTGCCGGTAGGCCGTGCCGAGCGCGTGGCCGACCGCCGGGACCCCGCCCGCCCAGGTCTTGGGCGAGCCGATCTCCAGGCGTTCGTCTCCGACATCCTCCCGAGGGGGCTTACGTGTCACGCCGCATCTCCTCCGAACTCACTCGCCGATCTTGCCACGCACCCAATCATGGAACAGGCCGATGTGGTGCTCGCTCGGCACCAGCACGCCGCCCTTGGCGTACGTGCGGGAGCTCATCGAGGGCTGGGTGCGCTCGCAGGCGTCGAAGTCCTGCTCGTTGACCCGGTGGAACAGCTCAACCGACCGGCTGACGTCCTTGCCGGAGGCCACGACCTCCGGCAGGTAGAGCCAGTCGCACTCCACCACCGTGCGGTCGACCGCCAGCGGGAACATCCGGTGGACGATGACGTGGTCGGGCACCATGTTGACGAACACCTGCGGCTTGATCGTGATGGCGTAGTAGCGCCTGTCCTGATCCTCGCTGATGGTCGGGATGCGGTCGAGCCCCTCGGAGCCGTCGACTGTGAACCCCTGGATGCCCTCGCCGAACAGCGCGCCGTGGCCCACGTAGTACTGCGCCGCGTAGCCGTCGGCGAACTCCGGCAGCACCTCGGTCAGCTCGGGGTGGATGGTCGCGCAGTGGTAGCACTCCATGAAGTTCTCGACGATGAGCTTCCAGTTGGCCTTCACGTCGTACACGATCCGGCGGCCGAGCGCGAGGTTGGCGACGTCGTAGTTGTCGAGGGAGGCCACGTCGCCGAGACGCGTGCGCACCTCGCCGAGCACCGTGTCCTCGAACGAGGGCGGCTCGTCGGCCAGGCACACCCACACGTAGCCCAGCCACTCCCGCACCGCCACGTTGACCAGGCCGAACTCGACCCGGTCGAGGTCGGGCATCTTGGTGAGGTTGGGGGCGGCGATGAGCTTGCCCTCCAGGTCGTACGTCCAGGCGTGGTAGGGGCACTGGAAGGCCCGCTTGACCTCGCCGGAATCCTCCGTGCAGATCCGCGCGCCGCGGTGGCGGCAGACGTTGTAGAACGCGCGGATCGAGTTGTCCCGCGCCCGGGTGATCAGGATGCTCTCGGTGCCGACCTGGACGGTCTTGAACGCTCCGGGCTTGGGCAGGTCGGCGGCCCTGACCGCGCAGAACCACATCGACTCGAAGATGTGCTTCTGCTCCAGCGCGAAGACCTGGGGGTCGGTGTAGTGCTCGCCCGGCAGCGTGGCCATCAGGCTGGGGGGCAGGCTCGTGGTGCTCACTGGTCGCTCCTGAAGGTCGTACGTCGCACGTCGGGGATCGAGATGATCAGGGGGAGGCCGGTCACAGGACCACGACGGAGCGCAGCACCTCGCCGTGGTGCATCTTCTCGAAGGCCGCCTCGACGTCCTCGAGCGCGATCGTCTCTGTGACGAACGCGTCCAGGTCGAGCCTGCCCTGCTGGTAGAGGGACACGAGCATGGGGAAGTCGCGGCTGGGCAGGCAGTCGCCGTACCAGGAGGACTTGAGCGCGCCGCCGCGGCCGAAGACGTCGAGCAGCGGCAGTTCGAGCTGCATCTCCGGGGTCGGCACGCCGACCAGCACGACGGTCCCGGCCAGGTCGCGGGCGTAGAAGGCCTGCTTGTACGTCTCGGGGCGGCCCACCGCCTCGATCACGACGTCGGCGCCGAACCCGCCGGTGAGGTCGCGGATCGCCTCCACCGGGTCGGTCTCCCGGGAGTTGACGGTGTGCGTGGCGCCGAAACGGCGGGCCCAGTCGAGCTTGGTGTCGTCCACGTCCACCGCGATGATCGTGGTCGCCCCGGCCAGGTGCGCGCCCGCGACCGCCGCGTCGCCCACGCCGCCGCAGCCGATGACGGCCACCGAGTCGCCGCGGGTCACGCCGCCGGTGTTGATGGCCGCGCCGAGGCCCGCCATGATGCCGCAGCCGAGCAGGCCGGCCGCGACCGGGGAGGCGCTCGGGTCGACCTTCGTGCACTGACCGGCCGCCACCAGCGTCTTGTCGGCGAACGCGCCGATCCCGAGCGCCGGGGACAGCGGGGTGCCGTCGGCCAGCGTCATCTTCTGCGTGGCGTTGTGGGTGGCGAAGCAGTACTGCGGGCGTCCGCGCAGGCAGGCCCGGCAGGCGCCGCAGACCGCGCGCCAGTTGAGGATGACGAAGTCGCCGGGGGCGACGTCGGTCACGCCCGCGCCGACCGCCTCGACCACGCCCGCCGCCTCGTGACCGAGCAGGAACGGGAAGTCGTCGTTGATGCCGCCCTCGCGGTAGTGCAGGTCGGTGTGGCACACCCCGCAGGCCTGCACGGCCACGAGCGCCTCACCCGGACCCGGGTCGGGGACGACGATGGTCTCCAGGCTGACCGGCTGTCCCTTGCCCCTCGCGACGACCCCGCGGACTTCGTGCGCCATGTCTCTCTTTCCCTCGATCAGTCAGCGTGCAGTGGTTGTGCAAGACGAAACACATAGCACTATGCGCAACAGACTGAGGCCGTGCAAGGCCAGTGTCAAGAGCCCAAAAAAGTCCGCGTGATCTTGCAGTTTGTCGCACGCGATGCCGCAGTCTGCAGCAACACCCCTGACGATCTTGCAAAAAATCGCGGACAAGACCTCCCATCTGCGATGGGGGTGGGGTTAGCGGGGGTTTTGTTCAAGGTGGGTGACGACCGGGGCGAGCAGGTCGTTCAGCTCGCGTACGAGGACCGCGAGGGCCCGGTGCGCCGTCTCGGCCAGGTCGTGCGCGGGACCGTCCGGCGCGGCGGGCAGGTCGTCCAGCGGCACCGGGGCGTCCACGACCAGGGTCGGACGCAGATAGGGGACCTTCGCGAGGTCCTGCTCGGCGGGCTCGACGAACTGGCCGAAGATCTCCGGCCAATCCCGCCAGCCGCGGTCGCGCCACCAGTCACGCGACACCGTCAGCGCGGCCGGCGGCGGGGAGACGATCGTGACGCGCGCCGTCAGCGACCCGTCCCAGGTGTTGCGGTCGCAGGAGGCCGACAGGATCCGCCGGTGCCAGCGCACGAACCCCGGCGAGGTCAGGGGCGGGGTGGCGATCCGCCAGGCCGCGCACGCGAACGCGACCGGCGCGATGTCACCCCACACCCCATCGAACTCGCCGATGTTCTCCCACACCCGCTCGGAGTAGTGGCTGACGCCGCTGTAGCGGACGCGCTCGCGGTCGGATCGGCCGTCGATCCAGAACGCCTGCTGGTCGGGCATGCGCCGGGATCAGCCGTTCGACGCGGCGGTGCTCGGCGCGGCGACGGCGGCGGGCGCGGTCTCGCCGACGAAGGTGAACGTCGCGGCGTCGCCTTCGCCCTCGATGTCGATCTTGACGACCTGGCCCGGCCGCAGCTCGCCGTAGAGGATCTTCTCCGACAGCGTGTCCTCCAGCTCGCGCTGGATCGTGCGCCGCAGCGGACGGGCGCCCATCACCGGGTCGTACCCGCGGTCGGCCAGCACCTGCTTGGCCGCCTGAGACACCTCCAGGCCCATGTCGCGGTCCTTCAGGCGCTCGGCCACCTGGGCGAGCATCAGGTCCACGATCTGGATGATCTCCTTGGGCGTCAGCTGGTGGAAGACCACGATGTCGTCGACGCGGTTGAGGAACTCGGGCCGGAAGTGCTGCTTGAGCTCCTCCTGCACCTTGACCTTCATCCGCTCGTAGGTGCTCTCCTCGTCGTTCGCCTTCGCGAAGCCCAGCCCCACGGCCTTGGAGATGTCCCGCGTGCCGAGGTTGGTCGTCATGATGATGACGGTGTTCTTGAAGTCGACCACCCGGCCCTGGGCGTCGGTCAGGCGACCGTCCTCCAGGATCTGCAGCAGCGAGTTGAAGATGTCCCCGTGCGCCTTCTCGACCTCGTCGAACAGGACCACGGAGAACGGCTTACGCCGCACCTTCTCGGTCAGCTGACCGCCCTCTTCGTACCCGACATAACCGGGCGGGGAGCCGAACAGCCGCGAAACGGTGTGCTTCTCCATGAACTCCGACATGTCAAGCATGATCAGCGCGTCTTCGTCGCCGAACAGGAACTCCGCCAGCGCCTTGGACAGCTCGGTCTTCCCCACACCCGACGGGCCGGCGAAGATGAACGACCCACCCGGACGGCGCGGGTCCTTCAACCCGGCGCGGGTGCGCCGGATCGACCGCGACAGCCCCTTGATCGCGTCGTCCTGACCGATGATCCGCTTGTGCAGCTCGTCTTCCATCCGCAGCAGCCGCTGCGACTCCTCCTCGGTCAGCTTGAACACCGGGATACCGGTGGCGGTGGCCAGAACCTCGGCGATGAGCTCCTCGGTCACCTCGGCCACGACATCCATGTCGCCGGCCTTCCACTCCTTCTCCCGCCGCTCCCGCTTCAGCTGCAGCTGCTTTTCCTGATCCCGCAACGCCGCGGCCTTCTCGAAGTCCTGCGCGTCGATCGCGGACTCCTTCTCCCGCCGCACATTCGCGATCTTCTCGTCGTACTCGCGCAGGTCCGGCGGCGCCGTCATCCGGCGGATCCGCATCCGCGAGCCCGCCTCGTCGATCAGGTCGATCGCCTTGTCCGGCAGGA
>NZ_FTNI01000079.1 GCF_900156315.1 Microbispora rosea
CTAGTGCCATACGCCTGAAATTCGTCGGATAAATACTTATCCTGATGCGTATGGGGAATCCGGGCCCGTCCGCAGTACCGATCGAGTTGACCGATGCTGAGCGGGCCTGGCTGCACGGCCTCACAGCGGGGGCGTCAGAGCTGGCGAGCCGAGCGAAGATCGTACTGGCCTGTGCCGAGTCCGGGGCCAGCAATGCGCAGGTGGCACGGGATCTCGGTATGAGCGTGGCGACGGCCCGCCGGTGGCGGACCGCCTATGCCCAAGGGGGAAGGAACGCCCTGCTCGACAGGCCCCGGACGGGGCGGCCAAAGGCCGGGTTGACGCTGACCGACGCCGAACGCGCCACCCTGCAACGATGGGCGCGGCGCAGTAAATCCTCGCAAGTCCTGGCGACGCGCTCGAAGATCGTGCTGGCGTGCGCGGACGGCAAGGACAACAAGCAGATCGCCCAGCAGTTGCGGGTCCACCCCGACACGGTGTCCAAGTGGCGCAACCGGTTCGTCAAGCTGCGCCTTGATGGGCTCATAGACGAACAGCGGCCTGGCCGGCCACCGTCCGTCACCCTTGACCAGGTCGAGCGGGTCGTAGTGGACACGTTGGAAAGGGCGCCCGAAGACGCCACGCACTGGTCCCGGGCATCGATGGCTCGTCGCAGCGGACTGTCGAAGTCCACGATCGGCCGGATCTGGCGGGACTTCGGGCTGAAACCCCACCAGGCCGAGACTTTCAAGCTCTCGACCGATCCGCTGTTTGTGGAGAAGGTCGTCGATGTCGTGGGGCTGTATCACAATCCGCCCGAGCGGGCGGTGGTGCTCTGCGTGGACGAGAAGTCCCAGATCCAAGCCCTGGACCGGTCGCAACCGGTGCTGCCGATGATGCCGGGCATGCCCGAGCGGCGTACCCACGATTACGTCCGCAACGGGATCACGAGCCTGTTCGCAGCGTTTAACGTCGCAGACGGCACCGTCATCGGTGAGCTGCACCGCCAGCACCGCGCCGCCGAGTTCAAGAAGTTTCTGATCACGATCGACAAGACGGTTCCCACCGAGTTGGACGTCCACCTGATCTGTGACAACTACGGCACTCACAAAACTCCGGCGATCAAGGCGTGGCTGGCCCGCCATCCGCGGTTCCACATGCACTTCACCCCCACCGGCTCCTCCTGGATCAACCAGGTGGAGCGGTGGTTCGGGTTCCTGACCGATCAGCTCATCCGGCGCGGGGTGCACAAGAGCGTCCAGTCCCTGGAGAAGGACATCCGCGACTGGATCGCTCAGTGGAACAACAACCCTCGACCGTTCGTATGGAAGAAGACCGCAGAGGAGATCCTCGAATCCCTCGCACGATATTGCCGACGAATTTCAGGCGCAGGACACTAGTGC